>CAVWYW010000007.1:0-331043 GCA_963759345.1 uncultured Alphaproteobacteria bacterium | reverse complement strand
ATTCGTGATTTTTATCGGCGCGACGACCGCGATCTTCGCCGCCACCATCGGGCTGGTGCAGAACGACATCAAGCGCATCGTCGCCTACTCGACCTGCTCACAGCTTGGCTACATGTTCGTTGCTATGGGGTCGGGTGCGTACTCGATTGGCATGTTCCACCTGTTCACCCATGCCTTTTTCAAAGCGCTGTTGTTCCTCGGCTGCGGCTCGGTGATCCTCGCTATGCACCACGAGCAGGACATCCGCAAAATGGGCGGCCTGTGGCGCAAAATTCCGTTCACCTATGCGACGATGGTGATTGGCACGCTCGCGCTGACCGGCTTCCCGTTCACCGCCGGCTTTTTCTCCAAGGACGCCATCATTGAGGCCGACGACGTCGTGTCGGGCGCGGTCGCGAGCTACGGCTTCATCATGACCGTCGGCGCCGCGGCGCTTACCTCGTTCTATTCCTGGCGGCTCATCTTCAAGACTTTTCATGGCGAACCGCACGATCATCACCATTACGAGAGTGCCCGTGAAAGCCCCTTGGTGATGCTCATTCCTCTCGCCGTTCTGGCATTTGGCTCGATCGCCGCGGGTTGGCCGTTCCTGCATATCTTCGAAGGCCACGGCGCTGAGGAATTCTTCCGCGATTCGCTAAAGATCGGACCGGCGAACCACGTGCTGGAGGCCATGGAGCACCTTCCGCTCACCGTGACGCTGGCGCCCACGGTGATGATGGTCGGTGGCTTCCTGGTGGCGTGGCAGTTCTATATCCGCCGGCCGGATATCCCGGCCGCGCTCGCGCGGGACCAAGCCGTGCTCTATCGCTTCCTGCTCAACGCCTGGTACTTCGACCGGATCTACGATGTCATTTTCGTCCGTCCGGCGATGTGGATTGGCCGCCTGTTCTGGAAGGGCGGCGATGGGTTTGTCATCGACGGGTTCGGGCCCGACGGCGTTTCCGCGTGGGTGCTCGATGTCACCCGTAACGTCGTACGGCTGCAGACCGGCTATCTCTACCACTACGCTTTCGCCATGCTGATCGGTGTCGCAGCTTTCGTCACCTGGTTCATGTTCGCCGGGGGGCTGCACCCATGACGAGTTGGCCGATCCTGTCAGTCGTCACTTTCCTGCCGATCGTCGGTGCGGTGTTCATCGCCTTTCTGCGCGATGACGAACCGGGCGCGAGCAACGCCCGCTGGGTCGCACTTTGGACGACGCTCATCACGTTTGCGATTTCGCTCATTTTGGTCTGGCGTTTCGATCTGGCTTCCGCCGACTTCCAGTTCCTGGAAAAGCGGCCCTGGCTCGGCGGCACCATCACCTATTCCTTGGGCGTTGACGGCATTTCGCTGCCGTTCGTGATCCTCACCACCGCTTTGATGCCGATCTCGATTCTGGCGAGCTGGACCTCGATCCAGAACCGGGTACGCGAATACATGATCGCATTCCTGGTGCTCGAGACGCTGATGGTTGGCGCGTTTTGCGCGCTCGATCTGGTGCTGTTCTATCTCTTCTTCGAGGGCGGCCTCATTCCAATGTTCCTCATTATTGGCGTCTGGGGCGGCCCGCGGCGCGTCTATGCGAGCTTCAAGTTCTTTCTCTACACATTTCTCGGCTCGGTGTTCATGTTGCTCGCCATCATGGCGCTCTACTGGAGTGCCGGCACGACCGACATACCTACGCTGCTCCACCACGCATTTCCGCGCTCTTTGCAAACCTGGGCCTTCCTGGCATTTCTCGCCTCGTTCGCGGTCAAGTTGCCGATGTGGCCGGTTCATACGTGGCTTCCAGATGCGCATGTGGAGGCGCCGACCGCCGGCTCGGTGATCCTCGCCGCAATCTTGTTGAAGTTGGGCGGCTACGGTTTCCTGCGCTTCTCGCTGCCGATGTTCCCGCAGGCCTCGCTCGAGCTTGCGCCGCTGATTTACGCGCTCTCGGTCGTTGCCATCATCTACACCTCGCTGGTCGCTCTGGTGCAGGAGGATGTGAAAAAGCTCATCGCCTATTCCTCGGTGGCGCATATGGGCTTTGTCACCATGGGCCTGTTCGCGATGACGGCGCAGGGTGTTGCCGGCGGGATTTTCCAGATGATCTCGCATGGCATCGTCTCCGCCGCCTTATTCCTCTGCGTCGGCGTCATCTACGATCGCATGCACACCCGTGAAATCGCCGCCTATGGCGGTCTGGTCTACCGCATGCCGGTCTATGCCTTCGCGTTCATGGTGTTCACACTGGCCAATGTCGGACTGCCCGGCACATCGGGATTTATCGGCGAATTCCTGACGCTGCTGGGCACCTTCCGGGTCAACAACTGGGTCGCAACACTGGCGACGCTCGGCACCATTCTCTCGGCCGCTTACGCGCTGTGGCTCTATCGCAAAGTGATCTTCGGCAGGCTGACCAAGCCGAGCCTGTTCAACATCAAGGACATCGGCTGGCGCGAAATGGTCGTGCTGGCACCGCTGGTGATCCTGACCATTGTGTTCGGGATTTATCCAAAGCCGGTGCTCGATATGTCGGCCACGTCGGTGACGCAGCTCATCGATAATTTCCAGCATGCGGTCAGCAGCGTGCAGTCGGCTGACCTGGCGAGGTAGGCGATGACCACGGCTCTGACCATTACCAGCCTCGTTCCGCTGCTGCCGGAAATCGTGCTCGGCCTCGGCGCCATGGCGCTGTTGATGCTCGGCGCGTTTCGCGCCGAGCGCAGCGTGGTGTTGATTGACTCCGCGTCGATCGTTCTGCTCGTCGCTGCCGGCGTGATCGTGCTGCTGCTGCCCGAGGGCAGGCTGGTGACGTTCGACGGCAGCTTCGTTGTCGACGGCTTTGCCCGGTTCCTCAAAATCCTCGCTATCCTCGGCTCGGCGGCCGCCATCCTGATGTCGATCGATTATGCGCAGCGGCAAAAGCAGGAGCGGTTCGAATATTCCGTACTGATCGTCTTGTCGACGCTCGGTATGCTGATGCTGATCTCGGCAAATGATCTGATCGCGCTCTACCTCGGCCTCGAATTGATGAGCCTGCCGCTCTACGTGGTCGCTGCGAGCCACCGCACGTCGCTGCGCTCGACCGAAGCGGGGCTCAAATATTTCGTCCTTGGCGCGCTGTCGTCGGGAATGCTGCTCTACGGCGCGTCGCTGGTCTATGGCTTCACCGGCACTGTGAGTTTCGCCGGCATCGCTTCATCGGCTGCGGATGCCGGCACCGGGCTGATCTTTGGGCTCGTGTTTCTGTTTGCCGGCTTCTGCTTCAAGGTATCCGCGGTGCCGTTCCATATGTGGACGCCTGACGTCTACGAGGGCGCGCCGACCCCGATTACTGCGTTCTTCGCCGCCGCGCCCAAGGTCGCTGGCATCGCCATGTTCGTGCGCGTCGCGGTCGCGGCCTTTCCCGGCATCACCGGGCAATGGCAGGAGATCGTCGCCTTCGTTTCCATCGCCTCGATGCTGCTCGGCTCGTTTGCCGCCATCGGCCAGCGCAATATCAAGCGGCTGATGGCCTATTCATCGATCGGCCACATGGGCTTTGCGCTCATCGGGCTTGCCGCGGGGACTTCGGAAGGCGTGCAGGGCGTGCTAGTCTACATGGCCATTTATTTGACCATGACGCTCGGCGTGTTTGCCGTGATCCTGTCGATGCGACGCGATCGGGGGATGGTGGAATCGATCGACCAGCTTGCCGGGCTCGCCCGCACCAGCCCGGCGATGGCGTTCTTTTTGGCAATGCTCTTATTCTCGATGGCCGGCGTGCCGCCGCTCGCCGGCTTCTTCGCCAAGTTCTACGTCTTTCTCGCCGCCATTAAAGCCGGCCTCTATGTGCTCGCCGTCATCGGCGTGCTGGCGAGTGTCATCGGTGCCTATTACTATCTGGCGATCGTGAAGATCATGTATTTCGACGAGCCGGCCGAAGGCTTCGCCGGTATGCCGTATGAGCTCAGGGTGGTGCTCGCGGTTTGCGGCCTGTTCAATATTTTATTTTTCCTCTATCCGGGACCGCTGGTCGGCGTCGCCAGCGCGGCCGCCCATTCGCTGTTCTGATGCAGCTTCATTCCGCGGCGGCCGCGGCGGGTTATCGCCTTCTCGATCACGACACGGTGGCGTCGACCAATGCCGAAGCGCTGGCGCTGGCGCGCAGCGGTGAGCGCGGACCGCTGTGGATCACGGCGCAGCGGCAAACCGCCGGCCGCGGCCGGCGCGGCAACGAATGGGTCTCGCCGGCCGGCAATCTTTACGCGACTTTACTGCTGCACGATCCGGCGCCGGCCGAACATGCACCGGAATTGTCATTTATTGCGGCGCTGGCCTTGCATGATGCGCTCGGCGAGAGCGCACCGGTATTGCGCGATGAACTTAAATTGAAATGGCCGAATGATGTTCTGTGTCGCGGCGCCAAGGTCGCCGGCATCCTGATCGAAAGCGAGCGCGCGGACGACGCACTTACCCTCGTCATCGGTATAGGCGTGAACTGTCGGCATCATCCTGTGGAGACGCCATATCCTGCAACCGATCTCGCGGCGGCGGGCGCGGACATTTCGGCCGAAACGTTGTTTGCTACATTATCCTTCACCATGCAGGAACGGATCACGCAATGGCGCCGCGGCGCGGGCTTTGCGGCTATTCGCGCTGACTGGATGGCTCGTGCAGCCGGGATCGGCGGCGATATGCGGGTGCGGCTGCCTGATCGTGAGCTGCTCGGCCGCGGCGAAGCGCTCGACGAGCAGGGCCGGCTGTTGCTGCGCCTCGCCGACGGCAGGCTGGAGGCGATCGCCGCCGGCGAGGTCTTCCCGCTTGGGGCAGCGCCCGCCGGCATTCCCGCGGGCGGGCGCGCCGGCTGATGCCCGACAGCGAGCTTGTGTTCGCGCCGCTCGGCGGCATCGGCGAGATCGGGATGAATCTTTCGATCTACGGCGTCGGTGACAGCCGCCGCCGGCAATGGTTGATCGTCGATTGCGGCGTTTCGTTTGCCTCCGAGGAGCACCTGCCCGGCGTCGATCTGATCCTGCCGGACATCCGCTTTCTGATCGAGGAGCGGCGCAATCTCGTCGGTCTCGTGCTGACCCACGCCCACGAAGACCATATGGGCGCGCTGCTCGACCTGTGGCCGCGCCTGAACGTGCCGCTTTATGCCTCGCCGTTCGCGGCGGCGTTGCTTGAAGCGCGCCGCCTTTCCGAGCCCGGCGCGCCGAAAATCCCGGTGAACGTCGTGCCGGCGGGCGGACACCTGACGCTTGGGTCGTTCGTCATCGACTTCATCAACGTCGCGCACTCGATCCCGGAATCGAATGCGCTCGCCATCCGCACGCCGCTCGGCACCGTGCTCCACACCGGCGACTGGAAGATCGATCCGACCCCGCTGATCGGTGCGCCGACCGATCAGGCGAAACTCACCGCGCTCGGCGATGCCGGCGTGCTCGCGCTGGTCGGCGATTCCACCAACGCGGTGCGCGACGGCCGCTCGCCGTCGGAAACGGATGTGGCGAAAACGCTGACCGAACTCATTCGCACTGCGCCGGCGCGCGTGGCGGTGACGACTTTCGCCTCCCATGTCGGGCGGATCCGGGCCGTCGCCGATGCCGCGCGGCTCGCCGAGCGCGAGGTCGTGGTGGTCGGCCGCGCCATGGAGCGCGTCGTCCAGGTCGCGCGCGAGACCGGCTATCTCGACGGCGTTCAGGATTTCCGCGCCGCCGAGAGTTACGGCTATTTGCCGCCCGACAAGGTTCTGGCGCTGTGCACCGGTAGCCAGGGCGAGTCGAGGGCGGCGCTTGCCCGCATCGCCGAGGACGAACATCCGGAGGTCACGCTAACCCGCGGCGACCGCGTGATCTTTTCCGCCCGCACCATCCCCGGCAACGAGAAAGCGGTCGCGCGCGTGATCAACGGCCTGGTCGGGCAGGGCGTCGAAGTCATCACCGACCGCAATCACCTGGTGCATGTCTCCGGGCACCCGCGACGGGATGAGCTACGCGACATGATCGGCTGGGTGCGGCCGCAAATCCTGATCCCGGCTCACGGTGAAGCGCTGCATTTGGCCGAACACGCCGAGCTCGCCCGCGGCGCCGGCGTTCCGCAGGTCCTGGTCTGCCGCAACGGCGACCTGGTCCGGCTAGCGCCCGGGCCGGCGGAAATCATCGACGAGGTGCCGTCGGGCCGGCTCTATAAGGACGGCGCGCTGCTGCTCAACGCCGAAGTGCGGACGGTGGCGGCGCGGCGGCGGCTTTCTTTCGCCGGCGTCGTCTCCGTCGCGCTGGCCCTGAGCGAAAAAGGCCAGCTCATGGCCGACCCGGAGATCGAGCTGATCGGCATTCCGGACGCTGATGCCGGCGGTCGGCCGATGGAAGAGATTGCCCGCGATGCCATTAAAGAGGCGTTCGCGGCGCTGCCGAAGCCGCGGCTGCGCGATGCCGACGAGGTCGCCGAGGCGGTCCGGCGCGCCGTGCGCTCCGCAATTGCCGAGCGCTGGAACAAAAAGCCGATCTGCCATGTCCACGTCCTCATGGTGTAGGATCGCCTGAGCGCGGCGAAGCCCATCGTTGCAGGAGATCAAAGTATGATCGGCAGGCTCAATCACGTGGCCATCGCAGTGCGCGATATCGGCAAGGCGGCCGCAGTTTATCGAGATATACTCGGCGCCGATGTTTCGGAAGCCGTGCCGCAGCCCGACCACGGTGTGACCACCGTATTTATCACGCTGCCGAATACCAAGATTGAGCTGCTCGAACCGCTCGGCGAGAACTCGCCGATCGCAAAATTCCTCGAGCGCAGTCCCGACGGCGGCATGCACCACGTCTGCTATGAGGTCGACGACATCCGCGCGGCGCGCGATGCGCTCAAGGCTTCAGGCGCGCGCGTGCTTGGCGACGGCGAACCTCGCACCGGCGCGCACGGCAAGCCGGTGCTGTTTCTGCATCCGAAGGATTTTTCCGGTACGCTCGTCGAGCTGGAACAGCGCTGACATGCCGGTCACGACCGCCATCGCCGTCTATTTCCTGATCTGGTGGGTGGTGCTGTTCGCGGTGCTGCCCTGGGGAATTCGCAGCCAGCACGAGGGCGGCGAGATGGTCCCGGGCACCGACCCGGGCGCCCCGACGGCACCCAGCCTGGGCCGTAAGCTTCTATGGACGACGCTTGTCTCGGCGGTAATTTTTGCCGCTTTCTATGTCGTCTATGCTGACCACTTGGTGACGCTCGAAGGCTTGGTTAGGCCATTCGGCATGCGCTGACCCCTGACGCACAAAAAAATAGCAGGGCCAAAGCCCTGCTTAAAAATGATCACCTGATCTTTGATCCGCGCCTTTGCTCCCGAATTTTTATGCTTTTTAGCTTGGCGGCAGCGTTGAACTCGCGCCTACGGATCATCCTCCCAAGACTTGGACCGCTTTCCCGGACGCAGAACGCAAATTCCAACGTTGGGATTGCGCGACCTTCGTACTCGATCTTTTGTCCAATGTCATCATCTTACCGGCGGTCGGTGACAAAAAAATTTAATTGCCTGCCGTTTTATGGGACCTGATGCTCCGCCCGAAGCACCCTCTTGTAATTCCAGCCCCTTTGGTACAACGACATTTCATGCGCCTTTCCCGATACTTCCTGCCCATCCTGCGTGAAACCCCGAAAGAAGCGGAGATCGTTTCCCACCGCTTGATGCTGCGCGCCGGCATGATCCGCCAGGAGGCGGCCGGCATTTACGCCTTCCTGCCGCTGGGGCTGCGCGTCCTCGACAAGGTGTGCCGGATCGTGCGCGAGGAGCAGAACCGCTCCGGCGCCATCGAGCTGTTGATGCCAACGATCCAGTCTGCGGATCTGTGGCGCGAGAGCGGCCGCTACGAGGCTTACGGCAAGGAGATGCTGCGCATCACCGATCGCCACGAGCGCGAGATGCTCTACGGGCCGACCAACGAGGAGATGATCACGGAGATCTTCCGCGCTTACGTGCGGTCCTACAAGGATCTGCCGCTCAATCTCTATCACCTGCAGTGGAAGTTCCGCGACGAAGTGCGGCCACGGTTCGGGCTGATGCGCGGGCGTGAGTTCCTGATGAAGGACGCGTATTCGTTCGACGTCGATTTTGCCGGCGCCAAACACGCCTACAACCGCATGTTCGTCGCGTACCTGCGCACCTTCGCGCGGATGGGATTGCAGTCGATCCCGATGGTGGCGGAAAGCGGCCCGATCGGCGGCAATCTCTCGCACGAATTCATTGTGCTGGCCGACACCGGCGAAAGCGAGGTGTTTTGCCACCGCGATTATCTCGATTTCACCGTCCCCGGAGCGGATATGGATTTCAACAGCATCTCCGGTTTGCAGGAGATCGTGAACAAATGGACGGGGCTTTATGCGGCGACTTCAGAAAAGCACGACGCCGCGGCTTTCGCCAAAATCCCGCCCGACAAGCAAATCTCGGCCCGAGGCATTGAAGTCGGTCAGGTGTTCTACTTCGGCACCAAATATTCCGAACCGATGAAGGCCCTGGTCGCCGGTCACGATGGGGTCGAGCGGCCGGTGCATATGGGATCTTACGGTATCGGGCCGACCAGATTGGTCGCTGCCCTGATCGAGGTGTTCCATGACGACGCCGGGATCAAATGGCCCGAGGCCGTGGCGCCTTTCTCGGTGGCGATCCTCAATCTCAAACAGGGCGGTACTGATACCGATCCGGCCTGCGAAGAACTCTACCGTGCGCTCTCTGCAGGGGGAATCGATACCCTCTACCACGATCTCGACGAACGGCCCGGATCGAAATTCGCGACCGCCGATCTGATCGGCGTCCCCTGGCAGATCCTGGTCGGGCCGCGGGGCTTGGCCGAGGGCAAAGTCGAGGTCAAGCGCCGCTCCGATGGCTCTCGGGAACTCATGACGCCGGCAGACGCACTCAACCGGCTCGGCGCTTGACTGGCGTCAAAGCTGTGCGCCGCCGAGCCGTTGCGACATGTTGGGCGGCTTGAATCCGCCAGAATCATGTGAAACTCCGGTTTCCCGCGGGGACCACACATTGATGCGAGAGTCGACCGGCACTCATCCCTTCGCGCCTTTCGAGTGGATGCTGTCGCTGCGCTACTTGCGTGCGCGGCGCAAGGAAGGATTCATCTCGGTCATCGCCGGCTTCTCCTTTCTCGGCATCATGCTCGGTGTGGCGACGCTGATCATCGTCATGGCGGTGATGAACGGGTTCCGTCAGGAGCTGCTGGAGAAGATCCTCGGCCTCAACGGTCACCTGCTGATCCAGCCGCTCGAATCCCCGCTGACCGATTGGCAGGCGGTTGCCGACCGCATCGCCAAAGTCCCGGGCGTGCGGCTCGCCGCGCCGATCGTCGAGGGGCAAGCGCTGGCGTCGTCGCCGTTCAGCGCCTCGGGCGTCCTGGTCCGCGGCATCCGCTCCGCCGAGCTGTCGAAACTGTCCTCGATCGCCAGGAACATCAAGCAGGGAACGCTTGAAGGCTTTGACCAGGGGCAGGGGGTTGCGATCGGCAGCCGGCTGGCTGAGCAGCTTTCGGTGCGGGCCGGCGACAATCTCACACTGGTGGCGCCACGCGGTGCGGTCACGCCGATGGGCACGACGCCGCGCATCAAAGCTTACAAGATCGCGGCGGTGTTCGAGATCGGCATGTCGGAATACGATTTTGCCTTCGTATTCATGCCGCTGACGGAGGCGCAGGCCTATTTCAATCGCGCCGGCGATGTGACCGCGATCGAGGTCTATACCGACGATCCCGATCAGGTCGACCACTACCGGGCGCTCATCACCGATGCCGCGGCGCGGCCGATCTACATGATCGACTGGCGCCAGCGCAACGCCACGTTCTTCAACGCGCTGCAGGTCGAGCGCAACGTCATGTTCTTGATCCTGACGCTGATCGTGCTGGTGGCGGCGCTCAATATCGTGTCCGGCATGATCATGCTGGTGAAGGATAAAGGCAGCGACATTGCCATCCTGCGTACCATGGGCGCCACCCAAGGCGCGATCATGCGCATTTTTCTGATTACCGGCGCTTCGATCGGCGTGGTCGGCACTGTGGTCGGATTCCTGCTCGGCACGATTATCTGCCTCAATATCGAATCGATCCGCCACTTTCTGTCTTGGCTCACGAATACCGAGCTGTTCTCGCCCGAGCTCTATTTCCTGTCGCGGCTTCCCGCTGACATGAACGCCGGCGAAACCACTGCCGTGGTCGTAATGGCGCTAGGCCTATCGCTGTTGGCGACGCTCTATCCGTCGTGGCGGGCGGCGCGGCTCGATCCCGTCGACGCGCTGCGCTACGAGTGATCGCACGATGGACGACACCACAGCGAGCACCGCCATTGTGGAGCCTGCGCCTGCGGCCGGCAGCGAACAGCATCCGATCGTATTCCTGCACGAGGTCGCCCGGCGGTTTCGCCAGGGCGATTCCACGTTGGAGATTCTCAAAGGCGCCGAGCTTGCAGTCTGGCCGGGACAAACGGTGGCGCTGGTCGCGCCTTCCGGTGCGGGGAAATCGACGCTGCTGCATATCGCCGGCCTCCTCGAACATGCGGACGGCGGTGAGGTCTACCTGGATTCGGTCGCCACCTCGCACATGAGCGATGCCGCGCGCACCCGGATCCGGCGCGCCGATATCGGCTTCGTCTATCAGTTTCATCATCTGCTGCCGGAATTCTCCGCCGTGGAGAACGTAATGCTGCCGCAGATGATCCGCGGGCTGAATCGCGCCGAAGCGAACGCGCGCGCCACCGAACTATTGAGCTATCTCGGTCTCAAGGAGCGTCTGACGCACCGGCCGGCGGAACTGTCCGGCGGCGAGCAGCAGCGCGTCGCCATTGCGCGCGCCGTTGCGAATGCACCGCGCATCCTGCTCGCCGACGAGCCGACCGGCAACCTCGATCTGCGCACGTCGGAGCGGGTCTTTGGTGCGCTCGATCAGTTGGTTCGCGCTTCGGGCCTCGCCGCCATCGTCGCCACCCACAATCTCGACATCGCCGCGCAGATGGACCGTCGCGTAACCATCCGCGACGGCGTGGTGGTTGAGCTGACCTGAGACCGTCCGGTCGGCCGACCGACGCCGCACTGAAAAAACAAGTGTGCCACCCGAAGGCGGCCTTGCTGCCGACTTAATCACGCCGCCGCCACCGATTTTCGCTGTGCCGTTATACGCAGGCGGCTAAGGCGTCTCCCGGCCCTTATCCTCTACCCGGGCCTCCGCCAATCTAAACTCATGGTGCTCGCCACAAACCTGACAATGCAGATTTATTGTGGCGTCCTTTGGCAAATCCTTCAGGTCGCTCGATTGCGCGTGGAAACCACTATGAAAGTCCGTGCCGGTTTTCGGGCAGCGAAAAGTCAGGTGACCCATTCTGCGCCTCGTTGGTTGCGCACGCTACTAACGAGCTTTTTGCCGCGCGATCTTTGATGAGGATCAATCGTGAGCCTTCGATGTCGCCTTTGGTCGCGCGGTCAATGCATGTGTGGTCAATTGAGAGACCGCGTGTGTCGATAAGAAACTTAAAGGGCGGCCACCTTAGCCCCCTTGCTGCGGCTCGGTTAGAACCGCCCTCGCTCCGTCGCCCCCGAGGCGAACACAGATTTGTTTGACGAATAATTCCATCCGCAATGATGGCGGTTAACCCTGACCGCCACAATTGAACGTGGCCCGAACTGGCAGGCTTGACCGCATTTATCCCTTGACAGCAAGTAAGCCGCCCTATACTATTCCCCTCAACCTAGAGGGGAAGGCGTCATGGGCGAGGTCACTTATCAAGGCGAATCGCCATTTCGAGTGTCGCCAGCGCGAGGCTCGATAGCACGCGCATCAAGTGGCGGCGTAGAAATGACCGTTTACGCAGGCGTTGCTGGTAAAGGTCCGACCGACGTTCAAATTCAAGTTCCGATGACGCCTGATGAGGCGCGGCAACTTGCGGCGCAATTAACCGCTGCTGCGATTGATGCCGATCTGAGGAAGCGATAGCCATGACCGAGTACACCTTCAAGCAGTTTCAAGCCGAGTACCCAAAGGATGGCGCTTGCCTAAAGCGCATCATGGAAATTCAGTACGGTGCGGAGGAAACGCATTGCCCTGTCTGCGACAAGAGCATGCAGTTCCATCAGATGACCAAGCGTAGGGCCTACGCCTGCCAAGGGTGCGGTCATCATATCTACCCGTGTGCGGGGACCATCTTTCACAAGAGCCGCACCAAGCTAACAGTTTGGTTCTTTGCGATGTATTTGATGACCAGCACGCGGCACGGCGTTGCGGCTAAGGAAATCGAGCGACAGACCGGCGTCACCTACAAATGCGCTTGGCGGATTTGCCATGAACTGCGGAAGCTAATGGCGTCGGCGGACGCTCGCGGAAAAATCGGCGGCCCCGGCAGGCATGTCGAGGTTGATGAAACGCTAGTCGGCGGCAAGGTCCGCCATCATGGCCCCGGCAAGCATCGCGCCAATAAAACAACCGTATTCGGCATCATTGAACGCGATGGCCGCATGGTCGCCGGTCCAGTGCCAGACGACACAAAGTTCACGCTAGAGCCAATCGTTCGCGAGAACGTAGAGCCGGGGACAGTTGTGAGCAGCGACGGTCACCTTGCCTACCGTGATCTGCGAGATGATTATGTTCACGGCTATGTGGATCACAGCGCTGGAGAGTATGTGCGCGGCGAGCATCACACCAATTCAATCGAAGGTCATTGGTCGCTGCTGAAGCGGGCCATCAAAGGCACGCACGTTCATATTTCTAGCAAGCATGCTTGGAAATACATCGCCGAGTTTAGCTACCGCAGAAATATGCGGCACTCACACTGGTCGATGTTCAACCTTTTGGTTCACGCTTTCGCACTGCCACGTTTACGAGAGAGTTGAAATCCTCTCGGTGAGTGGGGTTCTCGTCGTTGGCAGGATGGTCACAACCGCCGTCGGAATGTTCCGAAGAAGCGCCACTAGTCAGTTTCCGTTGAGGCAACTTGACCTTCTTCGGGTTCTGGCTGGACTGCATTGACTTCATGGATAACCACCTCGTTATCGTCGTAGGTGTACACAACCCAGATTTCAGGCGTTCCGGCCAACTCGTCGGCCGCCTGGATATGAAGTCTAAATCCAGTTGGCGAGCCGTCGTTGGTCTGGCGGTATCCAGTCTCAGGCTGCCGCGACAATAGCCATTTGAGCCCTTCCCACGCCTCGTCGAAGCGATCGAATTGCTGAGAAAATGAATTTGCCGCCTCTGAGGCGGCAGATCCTCTACAATCGTGCGTAACCTTTGCCACACGACGGCCTAAGCTGCTTGTGATGCTAGCTTCCTCGATTCAACCCTTGCTACCACAGCATCGGCCCATTGTATAACGCGAGTTGTCAATTCTCCCCGCGTGGACGCAAGTGTCGCAAACATGGGGATTTCCTCGCCTTCGTTAGCGGCATCCCATATTTGATCGTGCGACAGGTCGCTAATCGAATTAGCAGTATGATTCTCGCATACGTTCGCTATCACCGAATTGATGATTTCGAACTCGACTTTCGAAAACATGCTGGAATTTGGCGTAGAGAGCGGCACGAAAAGTCGCATCTTGTAAGGGCCCATGGCCTTCTCAAAGACGTGAATTTTCTTCTCGTCCTCTAATTCCCGAATAGTTCGAAGAATATTCTTGGGAACGGGACCGCGCTGGCGCTTGACATAGGTCTCCCCACTGATCGGAACGCCATTCAGGCGATAACCGATCGTATCGGCAAACCAGCAAATCTTGTTCAAACGGACGGCGCCAAGCCGTTGCGGGTCCTCACATGAGGCCACAATGAAGTGTACCAGCGCCTTGAACTTCTCCGTCATAACTCTCACCCGCGAATTGTTTTCTTGTTAGAAACAGTGTACTCAACTCTTGACATAACCACAACTTGCGTGTACCAGCCGCGACCTTCCACCTTAGTCGTGCATTATACTTCATTTTCAAGGACTTGCACCGCTTGCACGGCCCGAATCAGGCGCGTGAAATGCGTTTACCAATTCCGAAAGTGCCACTTCGGTTCAGTGTGACCGCGAACCGCCTGCGCCGCTAGCCGTTTCCACAGCTTTTCAGGGCGAAAGACGGCGATTATTGGCCGCTGTTGCGGCTTCGCAACGGTCATGTAGGTTCGCCCTTGACTTGTTTCAAGGGGATAAACGGCGGCTTGACTCCTGAGAACAATTAGAGAACTAATGTTCCTCTTTCGTTCTACAAAAGGGGAGAGAGTCATGGTTCGCGATGTGGCGGAGGAGGCGTTGGCACTTGCCTCCATCACTTTGTTCCTGGCTATGGTCGCCGTCTGGGCCCAGGTGCTGGGGGTCGTCTGAGTTCCGGCGATTTTCCGGCCGCTGCAGCGCGTCTGATCAAACTTTCTGTGCGCGGCGACGACGTTGCTGCGCGGGGTTGTGGACAGCGCGGCGCGCGATCCGCATCTTGCCTCCACACCAGAATCGTCATCCGCGAACCACTTTAGAGATATGCCTGCCGCGACCCCCGGTTTCGTGCACCTGCATGTGCATTCGTCTTACTCGCTGCTCGAAGGGGCGCTGCCTATTGCGCGGTTGGCGGAACTTGCCAAGAAAGACCGGCAACCGGCGCTGGCACTCACCGACACCGACAATATGTTCGGCGCGCTCGAATTCTCCGAAAAGATGGCGGCTGTCGGCATCCAGCCGATCGTCGGCTGCGCGCTCGGTATCGACTTTGGCGACCACGACCAGCGGGCTTCGGCATTCGCCGAGGGCTGGCCGCGGATCGTGCTCCTGGCCGCGCGCGAGGATGGCTATCGCAGCCTGATGCGGCTTTGCTCGCGCGCCTACCTCGACACTGAACAGACCGAACGGCCGCATCTTAAGCTCGATTGGCTCGCGGGCGAGACCAACGGATTGATTGCGCTCAGTGGCGGAATCAACGGTCCGCTCGATGCGGCGATCGGCGCCGGCCAGAGCGCACTCGTGGTGTCGCGCTGCGAACACCTGCAGCGGTTGTTTGGTGATTGCCTCTATATCGAGTTGCAGCGTCACGGCATGCCCGCCGAACGCGTGGCGGAGCCTGCTCTGATCGAGCTTGCCTACACCCGCGGCATTTCGCTCGTGGCCACCAACGAGCCGTTCTTCGCCAGCCGCGAGGATTACGAGGCCCACGATGCGTTGTTATGCATCGCCGAGGGCAAGGTCATCGCCGAAGGCGAGCGCCGCCAGCTCACCACCGAGCATCGCTTCAAGAGCCGCACGGAAATGACGGCGCTGTTCGCCGATCTGCCGGAGGCGCTGGCGGCGAGCGTTGAGATCGCCGAACGCTGCGCCTTTCGGCCGCGGACGCTGGCGCCGATCCTGCCGCGCTTCTCCACCGGCCCCAAGGACGGCGAAGCCGGGCGGCCGCGGGACGATCAAGCGCAAAAGGTGAAAGCGGCAGGTGCGGCGAATGAGGCGGAAGAATTGCGCCGCGCCGCCTTCGCCGGGCTCGAACAACGGCTGGCGCGGCATCCGCTGGCGCCGGGCCACAGCGTCGAAGATTATCGCGAACGGCTTTCGTTCGAGCTCGGCGTCATCGCCAGCATGAAATACGCCGGCTACTTTCTGATCGTCGCGGATTTCATCCAATGGGCGAAGGCGCAAGGCATTCCCGTCGGACCGGGCCGTGGCTCCGGCGCCGGCTCGCTTGTCGCCTATGCGCTCACCATCACCGATCTCGACCCGATCCGGTTTGGGCTGCTGTTCGAGCGCTTTCTCAATCCCGAACGGATTTCGATGCCGGACTTTGACATCGACTTCTGCCAGAATCGGCGCGACGAAGTGATCCGTTATGTGCAGGAGAAATACGGCCGCGACCAGGTCGCCCAGATCATCACCTTTGGCACGCTTCAGGCGCGCGGCGTGCTGCGCGACGTTGGGCGTGTGCTGCAAATGCCCTACGGGCAGGTCGACAAACTTTGCAAGCTGGTGCCGCAAAATCCTGCGAACCCGGTCACGCTCAAGCGCGCGATCGAGGACGAGCCTCGATTGCAGGCCGAGCGCGATCGCGATCCCGTCACCCGGCGCGCCTTCGACATCGCACAGAAGCTGGAAGGTCTCACCCGGCATGCTTCAACGCACGCCGCCGGCATCGTCATCGGCGACCGGCCGTTGACCGAACTGGTGCCGCTCTACCGCGATCCCAAATCGCTGATGCCGGTGACCCAGTTCAACATGAAATGGGTCGAGCCCGCGGGCCTGGTAAAGTTCGATTTCCTCGGCCTCAAGACGCTCACCGTGCTCGATTTAGCGGTCAAGCTGGTCAAGCGCCGCGGCATCGATCTCGATCTGAGCAATTTGCCGCTCGACGACACCAAGACCTACGACATGCTGGCGCGCGGCGAGACGGTTGGCGTGTTCCAGGTGGAAAGCGCGGGCATGCGCCGCGCGCTGGTCGACATGCGGCCGGACCGATTCGAGGATCTGATCGTCCTGGTGGCGCTCTACCGGCCGGGCCCGATGGCGAATATCCCGACCTATTGCGCACGAAAACTCGGCCACGAGCCCACCGATTATCTGCATCCCAAACTCGAGCCGATCCTGCGAGCGACGTACGGCATCATCACCTACCAGGAGCAGGTCCAGCAAATTGCGCGCGACCTCGCGGGCTACAGTCTTGGCAGGGCCGATATCCTGCGGCGTGCGATGGGCAAGAAGGACCGCAAGGAGATGGCGTCGCAACGCGACAGTTTCATCTCGGGAGCAGTCGAGCGCGGCATCGGGCGTAACGACGCGGAAGCGATCTTTGATACCTGCGCCAAGTTTGCCGAGTACGGATTCAACAAATCGCATTCGGCGCCCTATGCGCTCTTGACCTATCAGACCGCCTACATGAAGGCGAATTACGCGGTGGAGTTCCTCGCCGCCTCGATGACGCTCGATATGGGCAACACCGATAAACTCGCGGAATTCCGCGCCGAGGCAGAGCGGCTCGGCATTAAGGTCGAGCCGCCGTCGATCAATCGCTCCGGCCTCGAATTCGAACCGGCGGGCAGCACCATCCACTACGCGCTTTCGGCCCTGCGCGGCGTCGGCCGGCAGGCTGTCGAAAGCGTCATCGCAGCGCGCGGCGAACGCCCGTTTGCCGACCTGGCCGACTTCGCCCGCCGTATCAACCCGCGCGCTATCAATAAGCGCGTACTTGAGAGCCTCGTTGCGGCCGGCGCCTTCGACGCCACCGAGCCGAACCGTGCGCGCGTATTCGCCGCGGTCGATATGCTCCTCGCCACCGCGCAACGCGCTCACGAGAATGCTGCCTCCGGTCAATCGGATCTGTTCGGTGGCGCGCTTTTCGGTTCCTCTATGTTCAACGAGGTTCCTTTCAACGACCCAGGGATCGTCGTGACAAGACCGATAGGCCCAGAGGTTGCCGAGCCGATGCCACTTCCAACGGTCGAGCCGTGGCTGCCGGCGCAGCGTTTGCAGCGGGAATTCGACGCGATCGGCTTCTTCCTCAGCGGTCATCCGCTGGACGACTACGCCGCAGCGCTCAAGCGGCTGCGCGTGCAACCCTGGTCCGAATTTGCTCGCGCTGTGAAGGCAGGCGCCAGCGCCGGCCGCGTGGCCGGGACTGTGGTCGCGCGCACCGAACGGCGCACCCGAAACGGCACCAAAATGGGCATCATCGGCCTGTCCGATCCGAGCGGACACTATGAGGCGGTGCTATTCGCCGAGGGCTTGGCGCAATATCGCGATCTGCTCGAACCCGGATCGGCGGTACTGTTGTTTCTCACCGCCGAGGTGCAGGGCGACGAGGTGCGCGCCCGTATCCAGTCGGTCGAGCCGCTCGACCAGGCGGCGGCGAAAATGCAGAAGGGTCTGCGTGTGTTCTTGCGCGACAATGCGCCGATTGAAGGCGTGGCCAAGCGTCTCGAGCCAATCAAGCTCCCGTCCGCGCGCAACGGCGCCCATCACGCCGATGGTGAAGTCTCGATGGTGCTGATGCTCGAAAACGGCAACGAAGTCGAGGTCAAGCTCCCGGGCCGCTTCAAGGTGTCCCCCCAGATCGCCGGTGCGATCAAGGCGGTGACCGGCGTGGTGACGGTCGAGGCGCTGTAAGTTTAATCGTCATTGCTTTGTCGCCATGTTACCCGCCGTGACGCGAATTGAGCGCCGAGCGGTTTGAAATTCATCTCTCTACTCGCTATCTCAGGCGCGGCGCGGTAAGAGAGCGCCCCTTTCACCACAATCCATCGTCAATTCGGCGCCAGCGACATGCTTCGGATCGAGAACCTCATCTTTGACGCCTGGGGGCGGCGATTCTTCGATTCTGCCAGCGTGGCGATACCGTCCGGGACGAAGGTGGGCGTGATCGGCCGCAACGGCATCGGCAAATCGACCCTGTTCAAGCTCATCGTCGGCAATCTCGTTCCGCTCAGCGGCGAGATTCTGTTGCCGAAGGCGTACCGCATCGGATCGGTCGATCAGGAGCATCCGGCGACGCCGACGAGTCTCCTCGACACCATTTTGGCCGCAGATACGCAACGCGAAGCACTCAACGCGGCGCTGGAGACCGCCGAGCCGGAAGAGCTTGCCGACATCTACCAGCAGCTGAACGCAATCGACGCGGATCGCGCACCGGCGCGCGCTGCTGAAATTCTCAGCGGCCTCGGCTTTGCCGATGCCGACCTTCATCGTCCGATGGCGGAATTTTCCGGCGGCTGGCGCATGCGCGTGGCGCTGGCGGCGGCGTTGTTCGCTGAACCTGACTTACTCCTGCTGGACGAGCCGACCAACTATCTCGACCTCGAAGGCGCGCTATGGCTGGAAGCGCGGCTGAAAAAGTATCCGCATACGGCTTTGATCATCAGCCACGACCGCGAGCTTCTGAACAATTCGGTCGATGCCATCTTGCACTTGAGCCAAGGCAAGCTCGAGCTTTACACCGGCGGCTACAACGATTTCGAAACGCGGCGCGCAGAGAAGACGCGGCTGCAGGCAGCGACCAAGGCGAAGCAGGACGCCGAGCGTGCTCACCTGCAACGCTTCATCGACCGGTTCCGGGCGAAGGCGAGCAAGGCGACCCAGGCACAGTCGCGCATCAAGCGTCTCGCCAAACTGGAGCCGATTGCGGAAGTTGTCGAGGAGAGGGTAGCGCCGTTCACGCTGCCGTCGCCGCCGCGACCGCTGGCGCCGCCTTTGATCCAGCTTGAAAGCGCGGCGGTCGGCTACAACGGCGCGCCGGTGCTTCGCAATCTCAATCTGCGACTCGATGTCGACGATCGGATCGGGCTACTGGGCGTCAACGGCGCGGGCAAGTCGACGTTTGCCAAGATGATCGCCGGAGCGCTGCCACTGCAAACAGGCGAGATGAAGCGGGAACAGCGCATCCGCGTCGCCTGGTTTCACCAGCACCAGATCGAAGCGCTCGACCCGGACGACACGCCGCTCGACATCCTGCGGCGCGAGCGTCCGGACGACAGTGAGTTGTCGCGCCGCTCTCGGCTCGCGCAATTCGGTCTGTCGTTCGACAAGCAGGAAACCACCGTCGCCAATCTTTCCGGCGGCGAGCGTGCGCGGCTGTTGCTCAACCTCGTCGCAATGACGGCGCCACACTTGCTGATTCTCGACGAGCCGACCAACCATCTCGATATCGATAGCCGCCGCGCGCTGCTCGATGCGCTAAACGATTACGAAGGCGCGGTCATCCTGATCACCCACGACCGCTCGCTGATTGAACTTGTAGCCGACCGGTTGTGGCTGACGGCCGATGGCCGCATCAAGCCATTTGCCGGAGATATGGACGATTATGCCCGCTTCGTCCTTGACCGGACAAAAGCGGGATCGGTCCCTGCGCAGCCAGCTGCCGACGATCAGCCGGCGGCGCTGGAGGGTTTCGATGCCGCCGCAGCGGCCCGCCTGGCGGCGAAGAAGGCCGCAAAAAAGCGGCGCCGAAGGGGTTATTGACCGGCGCCGGCCGGCGGTTCACCGCGCGATAACGTTCAAGTTGCGTCGCCGGGGCATCTACCTATATAAGGCGCCCAATCTCACACGCGGACCTTGGCCTTAAAGCCGTCCGGTGCTTCACCCCTTCCCCATAGGAGGGGGCGAGCTCATCGGTCCGCGGCGGATCAACCGGAGAACTGATATGGCGCTGCCCGACTACAGCATGCGCCAGCTGTTAGAGGCTGGCGTCCACTTCGGCCATCAGGCCCATCGTTGGAATCCGAAGATGGCGGAGTACATCTTCGGCACCCGCAACAACATCCACATCATCGACCTGACCCAAACCGTGCCGATGCTGCACCGGGCGTTGCAGGCGGTGAGCGATACCGTGGCGCGCGGCGGACGAATCCTGTTCGTCGGCACCAAGCGCCAGGCGCAGGACGCGATCGCCGAAGCGGCAAAAAAGTCGGCGCAGTATTATGTCAATTCGCGCTGGCTCGGCGGCACGCTGACCAACTGGAAGACCGTATCCAACTCGATCAAGCGGCTGCGGACGCTTGACGAAATGCTCTCGTCCAACGAGGCGCAGGGATACACCAAGAAAGAGCGGCTGACGTTGCAGCGCGAGCGCGACAAGCTCGACCGCGCGCTCGGCGGGATCAAGGACATGGGCGGATTGCCTGACTTGGTTTTCGTGATCGATACCAACAAGGAAGACATCGCGATCAAGGAGGCACGGCGTCTGAACGTGCCGGTCGCCGCGGTGGTTGACACCAATTGCGATCCGGAGGGCATCACCTACGTCGTGCCGGGCAATGATGACGCGAGCCGCGCCATCACGCTCTACTGCGACCTGGTCGCCAGAGCGGTGATCGACGGCATCTCCCGCGGACAGGGCGAACGCATCGATCTCGGTGCGCTCCCCGAACCGCTGGTTGAGGAATTGCCGCCCGAGACCGAGAAGCTCGGCTTCCAGCCGCTATCCGGACCGCGCGGCGTGGCCGACGATCTGAAGAAGTTTCCGGGGGTATCGCCGGCGATCGAAAAGCAACTCAACGATCTCGGGATCTTCCACGTCTGGCAGATCGCCGAGTTCTCCCCCGTTGCCGCTCATAACGTCGGCGAGGAAGTCGGGCTTCCGGGCCGCGTCGAAGGCTGGATTGCGCGCGCCAAGGAGCAGATGGCGACTGAGGCCGAGTGATCCGCGGGAACGGTCATTCCGGGGCGCCGCGAAGCGTAGAGCCCGAAATCCATGACGGCGGAACATGATTTTTCAATTCCGAGTGCTTATTTCCTGGTGCCGTGTTCTTAGATTCCGGGCTCGCGCCTAAGGCGCGCCCGGAAGACGATGCGGGTACGACAAGGATCGAACGAAAATGGCGAACATCACCGCAGGCATGGTGAAAGAGCTCCGCGACAAAACCGGGGCCGGCATGATGGACTGCAAGGCAGCGCTCGGGGAAACCGGCGGCGATCTCGAATCCGCGGTCGACTGGCTGCGCAAAAAGGGGCTTGCAAAGGCCGCCAAGAAAGCTGGGCGGGTCGCGGCAGAAGGCCTGATCGGCGTTGCGCTCGCGGCGAACAAAGGCATTGTTGTCGAAGTCAATTCGGAAACCGACTTCGTAGCGCGCAATGATTTGTTCCAGGGCTTGGTAAAGATGATCGCCGATGTCGCGCTGACCACAGGCGCCGATGTCGATAAAATCCTTGCCGGCCGCGTCGGCGATCGCACGGTTGCCGATGCCATCAACGAGACCATCGCCAAGGTCGGCGAGAACATGACGCTGCGGCGGGCGGCTGCGGTGTCGGTCGGCAAAGGCGTAGTCGCAAGCTACGTGCACAATTCGGTCACCGACGGACTTGGCAGGATCGGCGTAATTGTCGGGCTCGAATTGGCCGGCGCTACGGATGAACTGAAAGCCTTCGGTCGCATGGTGGCGATGCACGTGGCCTCGGCCAACCCGCAGGCGATCGAAGCGTCAGGGCTCGATGCCGCGACCGTCGAGCGCGAAAGAAACGTGCTTGCCGAGAAATTCAAGGCGCAGGGCAAGCCCGCAAACGTCATCGAGAAGATTGTCGAGTTGGGCCTCAAGACCTTCTACAAGGAAGTGTGCCTGCTCGATCAGGGCTTCATCTTCGACGATAAAAAGAGCGTGGGCCAGGCGGTTAAGGAAGCCGAAAGCAAAGTGGGCGCGCCGATCAAGATCACCGGCTTCGTGCGGTATGCGCTTGGCGAGGGTATCGACCGGCCAAGCGACGATTTCGGCGGTGAAGTTGCGGCGCTTGCGGGTGCGCACTGAATCGGGTGTAGCGCCGAATCGCGTGTAGGGTGGGTTGAGCGAGGCGAAATCCACCGCAGATATCGAGAGCGATGGGTTTCGTTGCGCTTGACCCATCCAACAGGGGCGGATCATCTCGGCGATGCCGAAGTCGAATTACCGACGCGTGATCGTCAAGCTCTCCGGCGAGGCGCTGAGCGGCCCGGAAAATTTCGGCATCCATCAGCCGACGATCGAACTTTTTGCCGCGGATCTCGTCGCCGCTCATAAGCTGGGAATAGGGCTCGGGGTTGTGGTCGGCGGCGGCAACATTCTCCGCGGCGCACAGATTTCCGAGGATGGATTGTCGAGGCCCACCGCGGATGCCATGGGGATGCTGGCGACCGTCATGAACGGATTGGTGCTCGAGGCGGCGATCGAGCGGGCCGGCGCCAGCGCCCGCACCATGTCGGCCTTAGCGATGCCGCAAGTCTGTGAAACTTACGAACGCCAGCGCGCGCTGCGGCATCTGGAAGATGGCCGCATCATCGTGTTCGCCGGCGGTACAGGAAACCCCTATTTTACCACCGACACCACGGCCATTTTGCGTGCCGCAGAGATGGGCTGCGATGCAGTGTTCAAGGCGACCGACGTCGACGGCGTCTATACTGCCGACCCGAAGCGAGACCCCAAGGCAACGCGCTACGAGCGCCTGGACCATCAGGAAGCGCTCGACCGCAATCTGAAAATCATGGATGCGACGGCCTTCGCACTTGCCCGAGAGAACCGTATGCCTATCATCGTTTTTTCGATCAAGCAGAACGGGGCAATCGCGACTGTTGTGCAAGGAAAGGGTCACTTTACGACTGTCGGCTGAGAATTTGCTCTAACGAACGAAAGCGACCGTCGGACTGCGGAGGGCGCCATGGCAACGACGACATTCGACATGACTGACCTCAAGCGCCGGATGGCGGGAGCCATTGCCTCGCTCAAGCAGGAGCTTGCAGGGCTGCGGACCGGGCGTGCTTCGCCCGGACTGCTCGAACATATTCAGGTCGAGGCCTATGGCAGCCATATGCCGCTCAATCAGCTCGCCACCATCAATGTTCCAGAGCCGCGGCTCCTTCTTGTTCAGGTCTGGGATCGATCGATGATTCACGCGGTCGAGAAGGCGATTTCCGCCGCCAATCTCGGCTTGACCCCATCGAGCGAGGGACAGGTCCTCAAGCTGAGAGTCCCTGAACTCAACGAAGAGCGACGGCGGGAGATCGTGAAGGTCGCGCATAAGTACACCGAGGCGGCGCGTGTCGCGGTGCGGCACGTCCGCCGCGATGGCCTCGACCTTCTCAAGAAGCTTGAGAAGGACCACAAGATCAGCGAGGACGAACACGAGCGGCACTCCGCAGAGGTGCAGAAAGCGACCGACGCGACCATCGCGGAGGTCGACAAGCTTCTTGCCGCCAAGGAAAAGGAGATCATGACAGTTTGAGCGACGCCGCACGATCGAGAGACAGCGCGGGTGAGTCGCTGCCCTCGGGCAGCGACGGCTTCGACGCGCCCCGGCACGTCGCCATCATCATGGACGGCAACGGCCGATGGGCGGCCGCACGCGGCCTGCCGCGGATCGAAGGTCATCGGCGCGGCGTAGAGGCGTTGCGCCGTACGGTGCGCGCGGCGGGCGATCTCGGCATCTCGGTGCTGACCATATTCTCATTCAGCTCGGAGAATTGGTCGCGTCCGTTATCTGAAATCAGCGATCTGATGGGTCTGCTTCGCCGCTTCATCCGCAACGACCTCGCCGAATTGCACAAGAGCAATGTGCGCGTGCGCATCAGCGGCGAGCGAGAAGGGCTCGATCGCGACATCTGTCTGCTTCTGCAGGAGGCCGAAGATCTCACGCGCAACAATACCGGCCTCACGCTGGTGGTGGCCTTCAACTACGGGGCACGACAGGAAATCGCACAAGCCGCGCGCCGCCTCGCGATCGAAGTGGCAGCCGGACGTCTTTCCGGTGATGACGTGACGCCCGAGCGCCTCGCGAGCTATCTCCACGCTCCCGATATTCCCGATCCCGACGTGATCATCCGCACCAGCGGCGAGCAGCGGCTTTCCAACTTTCTGCTGTGGCAGGCCGCCTACAGCGAACTTGTATTCGTACCGATCAATTGGCCCGATTTCGATCGCGCCGCACTTGAGGGTGCGATTGCGGAATATCGTCGCCGCGAACGCCGCTTCGGCGGGTTGGCCGCCGGTGCCGGATCGTAATACCGGATCGTGAACGAGCCTGACCAGCGCAATGGCCGCACCGAAAGCCGTGTCTCCGACGGTGCCGCCAGCAACTTAACGCTGCGCGTCATCTCGGCGGCGGTGCTCGCGCCGGCTGTGCTGGCTTGTACCTATGCTGGTGGGTGGATCTTTTTCGTCCTGTGCGCCGCCGCGGCGGGCGTCGTTCTCTGGGAATGGACGTCGTTGGTCGCTGGCAGCGGCGATCCAAGAATTCTGACGCCGGGCTTGGCGGCCTTGCTGGCCGGCATGTTGCTCGTTGGCCTCGACCTGCCTACGGCCGCCTTGGGTATGATCGCGATTGGCACGGTGCTCGCGGGCCTTGCGGCCGCGGCTTGGCCTGGCGTTCCTCCCGATCGACCGACCGTGGCTTGGGGCGCGGGCGGGGTGGTCTATGCCGGCGCGATGCTGCTCGGGCCGGCTCTGCTACGGCGCGATCCGGAATGGGGTCTCGCGGCACTTTTATTTCTCTTCGCAACCGTCTGGACAACTGATATTTTTGCCTACTTCTGTGGACGGGCAATCGGTGGTCCACTGTTGTGGCCGCGCATCAGTCCGAAGAAGACTTGGTCCGGGGCGTTAGGGGGGCTGATCGGGGGGGTTGCCGCGGGCGTCGGGGTCGCTTATGCGAGCGGTGTCGGCAGGTTGGGGATCGTAGGGGTTATGGGGCTGCTACTGTCCGTCCTGGCGCAAGCCGGCGACTTGTTCGAGTCTGCCGTTAAGCGGCGTTTCGGGGCCAAGGACGCAAGCCACCTCATTCCGGGTCACGGAGGCCTCATGGACCGCCTTGACGGCTTCCTCGTCGCCGCCGTCGCCGCTTTGCTTATCGGCCTTATTCGTGCGGGAACTGCTGCACCGGCCCGCGGCTTGCTGGTATGGTAACACCATGAGAAAGAAGCAGCCGCTGGCGAGGGTGGAACTGGCACCCGTACCGCGCTCGGTGACGCTACTGGGCGCTACCGGCTCGATTGGGTCGAGCACCGTCGATCTGCTCAGACAAGAAGCTGGTCGCTATCGCGTCGAAGCGGTGACCGCACATCGCAACGCCAAGGCGCTGGCGCGGCTGGCGCGCGAATTAGGCGCGCGCTATGCCGCAGTGGCCGACCCCGATGCTTACGGTGAACTCAAAGCCGAGCTTTCGGGCGCCGGCGTCGAGGCGGCGGCAGGCCCAGCGGCGGTGGTCGAAGCCGCGCAGCGCCCCGCCGACTGGGTGATGGCCGCGATCACCGGCGCGACGAGTTCTGAAGCCGACGCTCGCCGCTGCCGAACGCGGCGCCACGGTTGCGCTCGCCAACAAGGAATGTCTCGTCTGCGCCGGTGCGCTGTTCATGCGCCGGGCGGCCGCTGCCGGCGCCAGAGTGCTTCCGGTCGATTCCGAGCACAATGCGATTTTTCAGGCGCTTGGCGCTGGCCGGCGCGAGGACGTGCGCCGTATTGTGCTGACTGCATCGGGTGGCCCATTTCGAACCTGGTCGCTCGAAGCGATCCGCAGGGTAACAGTCGAGCAGGCGCTCAAACACCCGACCTGGTCGATGGGCCCGAAGGTCACGATTGATTCGGCGACCTTGATGAACAAGGGCCTGGAACTCATCGAGGCGCATCATCTGTTCGCGCTGGGACCGGACGCGCTTGATGTCGTGGTGCACCCGCAGTCCGTCGTCCATGGTTTGGTAGAGTACCGCGACGGCTCAGTGGTTGCGCAGCTCGGATCGCCGGATATGCGTATCCCGATCGCCCATTGTCTGGCGTGGCCGGTGCGCATGGGCACGCCTGCGGCGCGCCTCGATCTCGCGCGCCTTGCTACACTTACGTTCGAAGAGCCGGATCCCGTCCGCTTCCCGGCGCTGGCGCTCGCGCGCCGGGCACTTGCTGCCGGCGGGGCCGCGCCAACGATTCTCAATGCCGCAAACGAGATCGCGGTGCGGGAATTTGTGAACCGGCGTCTCGGCTTCAGCGGTATTCCCGTTTTGGTCGAGGCGACGCTCGATGCGGCAGAACGGCGCGGCACCGTGGCGGAGCCGCAATCCGTCGAAGACGCGATCGCTATTGACCATAACGCAAGAAGGCTTGCCGCCGACCTCTTGCCCGAAATTGCCGCAATGGCATCCTAAGCGTTAAGACTGGGGCAAGATAATGCAGGGGCGGGGGTAGAAAAGCGTCATGGGGTCATATTTTTTGTCGCATTTGCACCTACTCGGCGGCGGCGTTGTCGGGTACCTCGTTCCCTTCCTCTTCGTCCTCAGCCTGGTCGTCTTTTTCCATGAGCTCGGTCATTTTCTGGTCGCTCGCTGGTGCGGCGTGCAAGTGATGGTGTTTTCCATCGGCTTCGGCCCGGAAATCATCGGCTTCAACGATCGCTACGGCACACGCTGGAAAATCTCCGCCGTCCCTCTTGGCGGCTTCGTCAAATTTCTCGGCGACGACAGTGCGGCGAGCACGCCCGACAATGCGGCGCTGGCGAGGATGGATGAAGGCGAGCGCGCACACAGTTTCATGTTTCAGTCCGTGTTAAAGCGGGCGGCCATTGTCGTGGCCGGACCAGTGGCGAATTTCATCTTAGCCATCGTCATTTTCGCCGCAGTGTTCATGGCCTACGGCAAGCAGACGATGAGCGCGCGGGTGGATTCGGTACAGGCTGGCAGCGCAGCCGCAGCGGCAGGCTTCGAGCCTGGCGACCTCGTAGTGATCGATCGACGGTCATGCCATCGACAATTTCACCCAGATGCAACGGATCGTCAGTGAAAGCGCCGGTGAGACGCTTGAAATTACCGTCCGTCGTGACGGCGCGACAAAAACGCTAAAGGCCACGCCCGCACTGCAGGAAAAAAAGGACGTGTTCGGCAACGTTCGCCGCATCGGAATCCTTGGTATCCAGCGTTCGCCCGCGCCTGAGGATTTGAAAGCACAGCCGGTGGGGCCGCTGCAGGCCGTCTGGCTGGGCGTTCAGGAATCCTGGGATGTCGTCGACCAGACGCTGACTTATGTCGGCGGGGTCATAATTGGGCGCAAATCGGCTGATCAGCTTGGTGGCCCGATTCGGATCGCACAGATGTCGGGGCAGGTAGCGAGCCTGGGCTTCGTCGTGCTGCTGCACTTCTCTGGCATGCTGTCGGTTTCGATCGGACTGCTAAACCTGTTCCCGATACCTCTATTAGATGGCGGTCACCTTTTGTTCTACCTTATAGAGGGCGTTCGCGGCCGTCCGCTTTCCGAAAGGGCGCAAGAGGTGGGATTTCGCATCGGCCTCGCGATCGTGCTGATGTTGATGATATTTGCAACTTTCAATGACATCGTTCATCTGACCACCTCCTGAAGGCGGTGGGCACCCTAGGGCGGGGCGTGTCACACTGCTTCCCAAAATGTGTGTCAAATCAAAGTGGAGAGGTAGCGCCGAACTGAGACCTTGAATTGAGGGAGAGATCGAGCAACCCGCCAACTGGGGGCGGCCACAAGGGGGATTAAGGGCGCTTTGCGCATGGACATGTGTGTGCGGGTAAGACGAGGGCTTGTCGTGGCCGGCTTGCTCCTCGCCGGAGTATTGTTTGGCGTTGCGTCTGGAGCGGCATTTGGCGCGCCGGCGGAATCCGCCGCGACGGCCAGTTCGATCGTGGTCGAGGGCAATCGCCGCGTCGAAGCCGACACGATTCGCTCGTACTTTAAGCTCACCCCGGGCGAACGGCTCGATGCAGCCAAAATCGACGCCGCATTGAAAGCGCTGTACGCCTCCGGCCTGTTTCAAGATATCCGGATTTCACAATCGGGCGGTCGGCTCGTGGTGACGGTGGTGGAGGCTCCCGTCATCGATCGACTTGCCTTTGAGGGCAACAACAAGGTCAAGGACGAGCAGCTTCAGCAAGAGATCCAATCGAAGGCCCGCAGTGCGCTATCGCGCGCCGCCGTGCAGGCCGATGTTCAGCGCATCCTCGAGATTTATCACCGTAGCGGGCGTTTCGACGTCAAAGTGGTGCCCAAGATCATTTCGCGGCCGAACAACCGCGTCGACCTGGTTTTCGAGATTAACGAAGGCGAGAAGACCGGCATCAAGTCACTCATATTCGTCGGCAATCACGCCTACTCGAGTTTTCGGCTGAAGGAGGTCGTTAAGACGTCTACGTCGAACTTCTTGAGCTTTCTGCAGACCACGGACGTCTACGACCCCGATCGCATCGAAGCCGACCGGGATCTGATCCGGCGCTTTTATCTCTCCCACGGCTATGCCGACGTGCAAGTCGTCTCGGCAACCGGCGAGTACGATCCGGCCCAGAAGGGCTTCATCATCACTTTCACCATCGAAGAAGGACCGCTCTACCATTTCGGTAAGGTCGACATCCAATCCAATATCCGTGCGGTCGATCCGCAAACACTGCGGTCTGCGCTACGGATGAGGGAGGGCGACGTTTACAACGGTGATGCTATCGAGAAAACGGTCGAAGATGTCACCGTCGAAATCACCAAGCACGGGTATCCCTTCGCCACGGTGCGGCCGCGCGGTGACCGCAACGCCCACACTCGGACTGTCAGTGTCGTCTTTGTCGTGGATGAGGGCGTGCGCGCCTATATCGAGCGCATCAATATCCGCGGCAACACCCGCACCCGCGAATATGTCATCCGGCGCGAGTTCGATATCTCCGAGGGCGACCCGTACAATCGCGCCTTAATCGATCGCGCTGAGCGCCGCATCAAGAACCTCAACTTTTTCAAGAACGTGAAGATCACCAACGAGCCCGGGTCGGCGCCCGATCGGGTGGTCGTCAATGTTGACGTTGAGGAACAATCGACCGGCGATTTCTCGGTCATGGGCGGATATTCGACGGCCGACGGGTTCATGGGCCAAGTGTCGATCTCCGAGCGCAACCTGATGGGAACCGGCCGCTACGCCAGAGCCTCGCTTACCTACGGGCAATACATTCGCGGCGTCGAGTTCAATTTCGTCGAGCCTTATTTCCTTGACAACCGAATGTCGTTTGGCACCGATTTGTTTGCGCGCCAGACCTTGGCCAGTCCGTACCTGTCTTATGGGACCACAACATACGGCACCACCCTGAAATTGGGCATTCCGCTGCGTGAGGACCTTTCCCTGCAGCTGCGCTATTCGATTTATGATCAGTCCATCAACCTGCTATCGACGTTGAACGACTGCGCCAACATCAATCCGAATTTCGCCACCACATTCCCGACGGTCAATGCCATCGTCGCGGCGACAGGTGCCGGCGTTTTACCCGGGGCCTATCCCACTTATGCCAACAATTTAGCAGCCAACGTTCAGGCCAATTGCCTTTTCAGCACTCCGGGGAACACCGCGCCGATCTATGAAGCGTCGCTGCCGATACGGGAGGAACTTTCCTACGGCGCTTATCTGACTTCGATGGCTGGATATGGGTTGACCTACAATACGCTCGACAACAACAAGCGCCCGACGAACGGTCTGCTTATCAACTGGGGTCAGGACTTTGCCGGTCTCGGCGGCGCCGTGGCTTACATTCGTACGGTCGTGGATATCCGCGCCTATTACGAAGTTATCTCCGATCTGGTCGGCGTGCTGCATCTGCAAGGCGGCGATATAATCGGATTAGACAAGTGCCCGACCGGCGCTTGCAGCGGCGACGGCTACGTCCGCATGCTCGACGACTTCAAGATGGGTCCCAACCTGGTTCGAGGCTTTCAACCAATGGGCATCGGACCGCGTGACACCACCTCGGGTACGTCAAACGATGCGCTCGGCGGCACGCGGTACTGGGGCGCCAGCCTCGAGTTCCAATATCCGTTCTACTTCCTGCCAAAGGACGCCGGCATCCGCGGCGCGGTGTTTATCGATTCCGGTGCGGAATGGGACTATCAGGGAGAGACCGCTTGGCCGGCGAATGGTGAAGTCAACGGCACTATCACGACCAGCACAGGCGTCAGCTATTTCTGCGGCAATTGCGCGATGCAATACTCCGATTCTGCGGCTCCGCGCCTGTCCGTCGGCGCCAGCATCATCTGGGATTTGCCGTTCGGCCCGCTGCGATTCGATTTTGCGTATCCGATCCTGAAGCAGCCTTACGACCGCACCCAATGGTTCCAGTTCGGCGGCGGCGCGCGGTTCTGATTGGGGACTGCCGCCGTCGTCGAGGCTGGGTGTATGCCGGATTTCCTTCCAACCAGGCGAACGCTGACGATCGCCGAGATTGCTGCGCTTACCGGCGCGGAGCCGCGCGCCCGTGCGCCACTCGACCGACCTATCAGCAACATTGCGCCGCTTGACGCCGCGCAAGCGTCCGACGTGACGTTCCTCGACAATCCAAAGTATCTCGATGAGCTGACAACCACGCGCGCCGGTGCGTGTCTGCTGCAGCCGCGCTTTGCGAGCGCAGCGCCGGGTCGCCTGCAGGTGCTGGTTATTGCCGAGCCATACCGCGCCTTCGTTGCGGTCGCGCGCGCGCTCTTTCCAGACTCGCTACGGCCGTCGTCCCTATTCGGCGCGACTGGACGCGCGGCCGGTGCGCATGTGCACCCTTCGGCGCGGGTCGAGGCAGGCGTGACGATCGATCCGCTCGCGGTGATCGGCCCGAGCGCCGAGATTGGCGCCGGCACGGTGATCGCGGCCGGCGCCGTGGTCGGCCCGAGCGTCGCGGTCGGTCGCGATTGCAGCATCGGCGCCGGCGTCGAGCTTGCTTCACGCACTGATCGGCGACCGCGTGATCATTCACCCAGGCGCCCGCATCGGCCAGGATGGGTTCGGGTACCTGCCGTCGCCGAAAGGTCATGTGAAAATCCCGCAGAGCCGCCGCGTTATCATTCAGGATGACGTGGAAATCGGCGCCAACGTGACGATTGACCGCGGCTCGACCCGCGATACCGTCATCGGCGAGGGCACCAAGATCGACAATCTCGTGCAAATCGCGCACAACGTAACCATCGGGCGGCACTGCCTGATTGCTGGGCAGGTCGGCATCTCCGGCAGTGCGCGCCTGGGAGATTTCGTGATGCTGGGTGGAAAGGTCGGTATCGCCGATCACGTCACGATCGGTACCGGCGCCAGCCTTGGCGCGCAGAGTGGCGTGATGAGCGATGTTCCTGCCGGAGCGCGCTGGATCGGCTCGCCGGCGCAGCCGGTGCGAGACTTTATGAAGGGGGTCGCGGCTCTGCGGCGGCTTGCGCGAGGTGGCAAGCGCGAAGGAGAGGCGGGATGACGAACAGTCGCTCGGCGCGGCCGACATTCACGAAATTCTGCGCCTGTTGCCGCATCGGTATCCGTTTTTGTTGGTCGATCGCATTAGGGACATCCGCGGCGACGAGCACGGCGTCGGAATCAAGAACGTCACGATGAACGAGCCGCAATTCGTCGGGCATTTTCCGGATAACCCGGTCATGCCCGGCGTGCTGATGATTGAGGGCATGGCGCAGACCGCCTGTGTGCTTTGTCTGCGGATGATGCCTTCGCCGGAAAAGCGTCGCGCGATGTTCTTCATGACTATCGACAAGGCCAAGTTCCGCAAACCGGCGCTGCCCGGCGACACGCTCGAATATCACGTCGACAAGGTCGCGCACCGCCGCAGCATGTGGTGGTATCGTTGCGAGGCCAAGGTCGGCGGCGCGCTGATCGCCGAGGCTACGCTCGGCGCCTACATGGCCGAGGACTAGATGGCGCGGATCGATCCGACCGCGCGCGTCGCCGATGGCGCGCGCCTGGGAGAAGACGTGGAGATCGGGCCGTACTGCATTGTCGGACCCCACGTCACGCTCGGGAGCGGTGTGCGCCTCATCGCCAATGTTCACATTACCGGTGTAACAACCATTGGTGAAGGGACCGTGGTCTATCCGTTCGCTTCGCTCGGAACGCCGCCGCAATCGGTCCACTATCGCGGCGGCGCCACGCGATTGGTGGTAGGGCCGCGCTGCGAATTGCGCGAAGGCGTCACCATGAATACCGGGACCGAAGATGGCGGTGGAGAAACCCGCGTTGGCGAGTGTTGTTTGTTCATGGTTGGTTGCCACGTGGGCCACGATTGTCACGTCGGCAACTCGGTAACCTTCGCCAATAACGTTGTGCTCGGCGGGCACGTCAGCGTCGGCGATCACACGTTCCTCGGCGGTCACGCTGCGGTTCATCAGTTCGTCCGCATCGGCGAAGGCGCCATGATGGCGGGGCTGTCGGGCGCGTCCGGCGACCTCATTCCTTTCGGCTATGCGCTCGGTCAGATCGCCGATCTGGTCGGACTGAATGTCGTCGGGTTGCGGCGGCGGGGCGCGGAGCGCGCGGAGCTGCATCGGCTGCGGCAAGCCTATCGCCAACTCTTTTTGGCTTCGGGCGTATTCTCTGAGCGGCTGAGCTCGGTCGCGCGCGAATTTGCCGGCGATCCGCTGGTGGAAAAAATCACGGCCTTCATTGCGGCCGGCGGCAAGCGGCCCTTGATCCACCCGCCTGCAACACGGCGGTCCGACGAGCATGGGGACGATGCGTCCTGACGTGCCGAGCACCGCGTGGACCGCTTCAGGACCGGAGCCGGTGGCGGTCATCTGCGGCGGCGGCAGTTTTCCTGGCGCGGTTGCCGAGGCGATCGTACGGCACGGCCGCCAGCCGGTGATGTTCGGATTGAGGGGCTGGGCCGACCCCAATGTTGTCGAGCGCTATGCGCATCATTGGATCGCAATCGGGCAAGCCGGCCGGCTGTTCCGTTTGGCTCGCGCCGAGCATTGCCGCGAGGCGTTGTTCATCGGTACTCTGCTGCGGCCGCCGCTCTGGAGCATCCGTCTTGATTGGCAGACACTTCGGCTGATGCCGCGTGTCGCGCGCTTCTTTCGCGGCGGCGACGACCGGCTCTTGTCTGGGGTCGCGAGCCTGTTTGAAGAGGGCGGAATGCGGATCATCGGCCTTGACGAGGTGGCGCCGGAGATCCTTGTTCCGGAAGGTGTGCTCGGCCGCCATCAGCCGACGCCGCGTGACAACGACGATATCGGCTGCGCGCTAAAAGTGCTCGCCGCATTGGGGCCGTTCGATGTGGGCCAGGCGGCCATCGTCGCCGACAACCATGTGCTCGCCGTCGAAGCGGCGGAAGGTACCGACAACATGCTCCTGCGCGTGGCCGAGCTGCGCCAGCAACGCCGGGTGACGACCGCACCGGGCCGGGGCGTGCTGGTGAAGGCGCCCAAGCATGGGCAAGATCGCCGCTTCGATCTGCCGGCGATCGGCCGGCAAACCGTCGAGAACGTGGCGCGCGCAGGTCTCGCCGGATTAGCCGTTGCGGCCGGGAGCACGATCATTGCCGAAGTACCGGACGTGATCGCGGCCGCCGACCGGGCCAAGATTTTTCTTGTCGGCGTCGGAGAGGGTGCGGGACAATGAATTACGTCCCGCAGTCCAAACCTTTGTCGATCTACATCGTTGCCGCGGAGGAGTCAGGTGACGCGCTGGGCGCGTCCCTGGCAAATACGCTGCGCGCACGTGAAGGCAGAGCGCTCAAGCTCGAAGGCGTCGGCGGGCGAGCCATGGCGGCGGCGGGAATTCGCAGCTCGTTCGCCATCGACGACCTTTCGATCATCGGCTTCACCGCAATCCCACGCCGCCTTCCGACAATTCTGCGCCGCATCCGCGAAACTGCTGACGCGGTGATCGCCGCGCGGCCGGATGCTCTCGTCATCATCGACAGCCCGGACTTCACCCACCGGGTGGCGCGCCGGGTGCGGGCCGAAGCGCCGGCGATCCCTATCCTCGATTACGTCTCGCCATCGGTTTGGGCTTGGCGGCCCGGGCGCGCACGCGCAATGCGCAGCTATGTCGATTGCGTGTTTGCGATCCTGCCGTTCGAGCCGGCGACGCATGTGCGGCTCGGCGGTCCGCCCTGTATTTATGTGGGCCATCCGCTGATCGAGCGAATCGCCGAACTGCGCCCGAGCGCCGACGAGGCGCGGAGGCGCCGCAGCGACCCGCCATTGGTGCTGGTGCTGCCCGGCAGCCGATCAAGCGAGATCCGCCGGTTGCTCGCGATCTTTGGTGCCGCTATCGCACGCGTTGCCGCGCAGGTCGGGCCGATGGAGCTGGTTCTGCCGACCCTCCCGCATCTTGCTTCGGCCGTGCGCCAGGGCGTCGCCAGCTGGCCTGTCACGCCACGTATCGTGTTCGAACAAGAGGAAAAGTGGGCCGCGTTTCGCTCGGCGCGCGCGGCGCTGGCGGCCTCCGGCACGGTGACGCTCGAGCTTGCGATTGCCGGCGTCCCGACCATTGCCGCTTATCGCGTCCCGCTGATCGAGGAGGTCATCGCGCATCTCGTCGGGCTGCGGGCAAGGCTGACGAGCGTGATCCTCGCCAATCTGGTCATCGGCGAGAACGCCGTTCCGGAATTCCTGCAACGGGATTGCACACCGCAACTGCTCGCTGATGCACTCGTTCCGCTGCTGTCCGAAACTCCGGAGCGGGCGCGCCAGCTGGAGGCCTTTGGGCGGCTCGACCGGATCATGGCGGTTGATGCTGCGCCGAGCGTCAAGGCCGGCGCGATTGTTGTCGAGGTTGCGCGCCACGGCCGCCGCGATCTTGTCGTCGCTCGCCAACGTTAACCCCCTGCTAACGCGAGCAGCAAATGTTCAAACGCCAGCTACGATTAGCGCGCGCATGACCAAAACGCGAAAATCCTACAGTGCACGCCGCGATTACCGGGGTGCACGGCTATGTGCCACCCGATGTTCTCACCAATGCCCAGCTGGCACGGCTGGTCGATACCAGCGATGAGTGGATCGTCGAACGCACCGGTATCAAGGAACGGCACATCCTCAAAGGCAAGGGACTAGGGACCTCGCATATGGGCGCCGAGGCCGTGCTTGGCCTCCTGAAGAAGACCGGCACGGCGCCCGGCGATGTCGAGTTGCTGATCTGCGCTACCACAACGCCCGACCTGGTGTTTCCCTCGACCGCCAACCTCATCTGCGACATGGCCGATATCCGCAACATCGGCAGCTTCGACGTACAGGCCGCGTGCTCAGGCTTTGTCTATGCACTCAGCATTGCGGCCCAATTCATCGAGACCGGGAAGTATCGCAAGATTGTGGTGGTAGGCGCCGACAAGATGTCGGCAATTATCGACTATACCGATCGCGCGACCTGCGTGCTGTTCGGCGACGGCGCCGGCGCCGTGCTGGTCGAGCCGAACCGCAATTATGGCATCATCGACACGCTGATCTGTTCAGACGGCGCGGGCGTGCAGCAGCTGCATCAAAAAGCCGGCGGCAGCCGTATGCCGCCGACAGCGGAAACCGTGGCCAAGCGGCTGCACTATGTGCATCAGGAAGGCGCGGCGGTGTACAAATACGCCGTCGCGCGCATGGCTGAGGTTGGGAACGAGCTGATGCGGCGCAACAAGCTGACCACCGAGATGGTTGATTGGCTGGTGCCGCATCAGGCCAACAAGCGCATCATCGAGGCGACCGCCGAGCGCATGGGGCTTTCGGCTGACCACGTGATGGTAACGATCCACAAATACGGCAACACGACCGCCGCCACGATCCCGCTCTGCCTTTGGGACTACGAGAAGAAGCTCAAAGCCGGTGATCGCCTCATTCTCGCGGCGTTCGGCGGCGGCTTCACTTGGGGCGGTATCTATCTCACCTGGGCCTACGGCTCGCGCTGAGCGACATTTCCCCTTGCGCGCGGGGATAGTGAAGAACACCAGCCGAACCGGCTATACTGGCGTTCCCGGAGGAACGCCGATGCACGACACGACAGCCGTTTTTGCCAGGCTTAACCGGCGTGATTGAAAGCGGCGGCGGCTGCCGCCGGGTCTTTCGCACCCACAATAGCGCTGACAACGGCGATGCCGTCTGCCCCGGCTAACCTAAGCGCGCGCGCATTTGTCGCCGACACGCCGCCAATCGCGACGATTGGCTTGTCGGTCAAGCGGCGAATCTCCGCCAATCCCTCAACTCCGAGTGGCGTCGCGGCATCGGGTTTGGTCGACTGAGCGAAGATCGGACCGACGCCGAGGTAGTCGGCAAGTGTCACGCCCTCCGAGCGCGCCTCGGCGGAGCTGGTAATTGAGAGAACGACGATTGCCTTGGGGCCCAGCAACTTGCGCACCAGCGCAATCGGCATGTCACCTTCGCCGACATGCGCGCCGTCGGCGCTGACCGCGAGCGCGACGTCGATCCGGTCGTTTATCAGCAGTGGCACGCGCAGCGGCGCGAGCAGAGCTTTCAGCGCTCTAGCTTCTTCAATCAAAGCCCGCGTCGACGCAGTCTTGTCGCGGAGCTGGACGAGCGTGACGCCGCCTTTCACCGCCTCGGCGACAATCCAAAGTATAGAACGGCCATTCGCGAGCAAACGATCGGTAACGAGGCACAGGTCAAAGTATTTTATCGTTTCCGTTATTCTTCAATCGGCGATCGCCAGGCGAGCTTCGATGTCGCTCGGCCCGATTGACTTCGAGCGCATCGAGAAATGCGACACGGTACGAGCCTGGACCCGTCGCTGTTTCCGCCGCCATTTCGCCGGCAATGCCGTACACTGCGACCGCGGCAACGCCCGCCTCGAATGCCTTCGGTAGCGACGGCGGCAAATGCTCCGGTCACTGCGGAAAGCGCACAACCGAGCGCCGTCACCTTGGCCATCATCGGCGAGCCATTTGCGAGTTTCACCACGCGCTGACCGTCGGTAATGATGTCGACCGCACCGGTGGCAATGACGATGCAGCCTTCGTGCTCTCGCAAGAACTCAAAGCAAATGCCAGGGCCTCCTCAGTTGTGTTGGCGCTGTCGACGCCCTTGGGCACAACGCCGGCGCCGCCCGCCACCGCCATGATCTCGGATGCATTACCCCGGATGATCGACGGCCGGTGCAGCAGAAGCGATTTCACGGTTTCGGTGCGCAGCCGCGTAGCGCCGGCGCCTACCGGATCAAGCACCCACGGCCTGCCGTGCCGTCGAGCGGCTTGAGCGGCAAGGATCATCGCCTCCACCCATGCAGTCGACAAAGTGCCGATGTTGACGACGAGCGCGGCCGAGATGGCGACGAATTCGGCCACCTCTTCGCGGGCGTGAACCATGGCCGGGGAGGCGCCGATCGCAAGCAAAGCATTCGCTGCGACATCCATCGATACATAATTGGCGATGTTGTGGACGAGAGGTCGCGCGGCGCGCATCGCTTGCAAAAGTTGCGCGGTCTTGTCTGATATGGCCGCTCGGTCGGCGCTCACGCAGGCACCTCCCTGGTTTATAAGTCGTTCTGATAACAGGCGGTAAGGGCCAGATCTTCCACAAATCCGCGCCGTCACCACCGCTGCCGAGAGTCGACCGCTCGGACTATACTGCGCATCTCGGGATGAACGCACAAAGGACGCCATGCACGACGCGACGACTATCGTCACACTCGCAGGAGAAGCCACCGGTCACTATAGTCCGCAATCCAAACTATGCGGAGCTGCATCGGCATTATCCGACCACGGATTATCTGCGCCGCCGCGCCCGCCATCACATTCCTCATTTCGCCTTCGAGTATTCGGATGGCGGCTCGGGCAAGGACGATGCAGGGATCAGGCGAAATTGGGCGGCGCTTGATGCTGTCGAACTGGTGCCTCGTTATGGCGTTATGCCGACGCTGCCGCCGTGCGACGTCGAACTGTTCGGCCGCCGCTATTCCGCGCCGACCGGCGTGTCGCCGATGGGCGGGCCTTCGATCATTTGGCCCGGCGGCGATAAACATCTGGCTCGCGCCGCGCAGCGTGCCGGCGTGCCGTACATGCTCAGCACTGCCGGCGGCGCCACGATCGAGGAGATCGCCGCGATCGCGCCGGATGTTTTCTGGTTCCAGCTTTATCGCTTGGCCAATAACGACCACGCGATCGGGCTTGACCTGGTGCGGCGCGCCGAAGCCGCCGGTTGCCACACCTTGGTGCTGACGCTCGACGTCCCGGTCCGCACCACGCGCCCGCGTGAAGTGGCGACCGGCATCGCCGGCGCCTTCAATCTCGATCTGCGCATCATGATGCAGATCGCGCGCGCGCCCGGCTGGACCATGGCGCTGCGGAAGCACGGCGTCCCGCGGTTCGCCAATTTGCGCTCCTACGTCGGCGAGAATGCGGCGCTTAACGAGGTCATCGCTTTCGCCCAGCGCGAACAGCGCGGCGCGTTTACGTGGGACGAAGTGCGCAAGTACCGCGACCGCTGGAAAGGGACCCTGATCGTCAAAGGAATCCTGCATCCGCAGGACGCCGAGAAAGCCGTATCGCTTGGCGTCGACGGCCTCATTGTCTCCAATCACGGCGGGCGCCAGGTTGAGGTTCTGCCGGCGGCGATCGACGTGCTGCCGGCGATCGTGCGCCAGGTCGGAGCGCGCGCGACAGTGATGATGGATTCCGGCGTGCGCAGCGGCAGCGACGTGGTGCGCGCCTATGCGCTCGGGGCCGCGGCAGCGTTCGCCGGCAAGGCTTTTCTGTGGGGCCTTGGCGCGCTCGGGGACGGACGGGGCCTGGCTACGTCATCGACCTTCTGATCGACGAGACCCAGGCCGCGCTTGGACAGCTCGGCGCGCGCACCCTGGATGAGCTGCGCACGGTAACCGTCCGGCATCCCGGCGCGCTGCAGTTCTGAAAGCCGGGAGAGCGCCCGACGCCCCAGCACCTTAACGTCGAGGCCAGATTGTCATCTGCGTCGTAGCCGCTTGACCCGAGCTATTCGCACGACTGCGATTTGCTTTGACGTCGCCGCGGAAGATCGCCCCGTGAGGCAGACGCCCTAGTCCTACTTCGTTCCGCGGGCTAGAAGAAAAGCCCTACGACGGACTACGCCATGGCACTCCTGGCCGACGCGACCATCGAAGTTACCGACGACCGGCTTGCGGCTCGCAATGCGCTCGTGCTCGCGGCTGCGCAGGCGCTTGCCGGCGGTAATACCACCGTGATCGTGGCGACCGGCGGCATCGTCGGGTCGATGCTGGCGCCCGATCCGGCGCTGGCGACGCTGCCGATCAGCGTCATGGCTGTGGGCATGTGGCTCGGTACGCTGCCGGTCGGGATGCTGGCCAAGGCCTTCGGCCGGCGCTTTGCCCTGCAAGTCGGTTCGGTGTTTGGCGCGGCGTCCGGCGTGCTCTCGTGCATCGCCGTGCTGTCAGGATCGTTCGGTCTTCTGCTCGCCGGAACGTTATGCGGCGGCCTCTATGCCGCCGCGCATCAATCCTATCGTTTTGCCGCCGCCGATACCGCAAGCGCGCAGTTCCGCGCCAAGGCGGTGGCGTGGGTCCTGGCCGGCGGCATCTGCGCCGCGGTGATCGGTCCACAGCTCGTGATCCTGACCAAAGACCTGTGGCCGCCGTATTTGTTTGCCGGGACGTTTTTGGCGCAATCGGCCTGCGCGATTATCGCGGCGGCGGTGCTGATGCTGCTCAAGCTGCCGCCCGCGCCCGCTGCGGTTCGCAGCTTTGCCGATGGCCGGCCGCTGATCGAGATCGTGCGCGAGCCGCGATTCATTGTCGCTGTCGCCTGCGGCGTTGCCAGCTTCGGCGCGATGAACCTGATGATGACCGCGGCGCCGCTCGCCATGGTGATGTGCCATCATTCGGTCGGGGAAGCCGCGCTCGGCATCCAGTGGCACGTGATCGGCATGTACGCGCCGAGCTTTTTCACCGGCACGCTGATCGCGCGGCTCGGACTGCGCACCATGATCGCGATCGGCCTGTTTTTGCTTGTTGCTGCCGCTTCGATCGGCCTGCTCGGGACAGCGCTATGGAATTTCTGGATCGCGCTGGCGCTCCTTGGCATCGGCTGGAACTTTGCCTTCATCGGCGCCACGACGCTGGTCACCGAGTGTCACGGCCCGCGCGAACGCAACAAGGTACAGGCGTTCAACGACTTTCTGGTGTTCGGCTCGACCGCGATCGGCTCGCTGTCCTCGGGCGCGTTGCTGACCCTCTACGGCTGGTCGGCGGTCAACGATGTGGTGTTTCCCGTCGCTGTTGTCGCCGCCGCGCTGCTCGCATGGGGGACGCTCGTGCGCCGGCCTCAGACGGTGTAAAAGCAACCGCGTTTTGAAGTTCTCGATACAGGCTAATCTCATGGACGATCAAACCGCACCGCTCAATTCGGTCAGCGACGAAACCGCTTTGCGTGGCCTGTACGAACCGCCGATGGAACTTGCGGTTCTCAAACAGCTCGATCGTCTCGACGCTCATTGCCGTAACTTTCTCGCCCACTCGCCGTTTGCCGTGATCGGTTCGACGCGGCCGGGTAGCGGCACCGACGTGAGCCCACGCGGCGATGCTCCAGGTTTCGCCCGGGTGCTGGACGACAACACCATCGCCATTCCTGACCGGCGCGGGAATAATCGGCTCGATACGATGTCGAACATCGTGACCGACGCCGAGGTCGGGCTGTTGTTCTTTATTCCGGGCATCGACGAAACGCTGCGCATCAACGGCACGGCGCGGCTGTCGTACGATCCAAAGCTTCTTGCTGCGGCGGCGGTTAACGGACGTGAGCCCCGCCTGGTGATCCTGGTGACCGTGCGCGAGGCGTTCCTGCATTGCGGCAAGGCGCTCAAGCGATCAAAGCTCTGGCACGGCGATTATCGCGTTGAGAAGCAGTCGTTTCCCTCGCTGGGCCGGATTATCGTCGAACAGACCAAGACGTCTCGACTGACCATCGAGGAGGCCGACGCTGTCGTCGAGGATGGCTACCGCAACAAGCTCTACTGATCAGGGCCCGAGCGCAGGCCTATCGGGCATCCGCAGGCTCCCTGATGGCAAGAGATTTTTTCCATGTAATCAACGACTTACGCCGCTTCATTAAAGCAGCGCTTTTTGCCCGGATCGCCGTTTTTTCCGCCTGGAAATGACGCGATGGGCGACGCCTGATGCGGCATGATCTTTTCGGAAAACGGCTTCCACTTTTGCGGATCATGCTCTAGAGCATCGCGCGAGGCATTTTCCTTTCGGGCCGGGCTTTAACGCTGGCCCCCATCAACCGGGGACCTTCCATGACGACTTTGTGGCTCATCGTTTTGTGCGGCGTTCTCGCGCTCGTCTACGCCATCTGGGCCACATTCTCGGTGATGCGGGCCGATCCCGGCAACGAAAAGATGCAGGAGATCGCTGCGGCGATACGCGAGGGCGCCCAAGCCTATCTGCGGCGGCAATACACCACGATCGCGATCGTCGGAATCGTGATCTTTCTGATCGTCGGCTATTTCCTCGGCTGGCTGGTCGGCGTCGGCTTTGCCGTCGGCGCGATCCTATCGGGCGCTGCGGGCTTCATCGGCATGAACGTTTCGGTGCGCGCCAACGTGCGCACCGCGCAGGCTGCGATCGGCTCGCTCGCCGGCGGGCTTGAGCTTGCGTTCCGCGCCGGTGCGATCACCGGGCTTCTGGTTGCGGGCTTGGCGCTGCTCGGCGTGACGCTTTATTTCGGCTTCCTCGTCGGCACGCTGCATCTGGCGCCGAACGACCGCACCGTCGTCGATTCCATGGTGGCACTCGGCTTCGGTGCTTCGCTGATCTCGATCTTTGCCCGGTTGGGCGGCGGCATCTTCACCAAAGGCGCCGATGTCGGCGGCGATCTCGTCGGCAAGGTCGAGGCCGGCATCCCGGAAGACGATCCACGCAATCCCGCAACCATCGCCGACAACGTCGGCGACAATGTCGGCGACTGCGCCGGCATGGCTGCCGACCTGTTCGAGACCTACGCGGTGACGACGGTCGCGACCATGGTTTTGGCCGCGATCTTCTTCGGCGCGGTCTCGACTGAGATGGTCATGCGGATGATGACGTTTCCGCTCGCCATCGGCGGCATTTGCATCATCGCTTCGATCATCGGCACGTTCTTCGTGCGGCTCGGCGCCAGTCAGTCGATCATGGGCGCGCTGTACAAGGGCATGATCGCGACCGCAATTCTGTCGCTGATCGGTATTGCGGGGGTGACGCATTATCTTATCGGCTTCGGTCCGCTCGCCGGCGTGAGCTATTCGGGCGCGGAGCTGTTTTATTGCGGCATCACCGGCCTCGTCGTTACCGCGCTGATCATCGTGATCACCGAGTACTATACCGGCACTGATTATCGGCCGGTGCACTCGATCGCACAGGCCTCGGTGACCGGGCACGGCACCAATGTTATCCAGGGTCTTGCCGTGTCGATGGAAGCGACGGCGCTGCCGGCGCTGGTCATCATCGCCGGCATTCTGGTGAGCTATAACCTTGCCGGCCTGTTCGGCATTGCCACTGCGGTGACGACGATGCTTGCGCTCGCCGGCATCGTGGTCGCGCTCGACGCGTTCGGCCCGGTCACCGACAATGCCGGCGGCATTGCCGAAATGGCCGGACTGCCGAAAGAGGTGCGCAAATCGACCGACGCGCTTGACGCCGTCGGCAACACCACCAAGGCGGTTACCAAGGGTTACGCCATCGGCTCGGCCGGGCTCGGCGCCTTGGTGCTGTTTGCCGCCTATAACCAGGATCTCAAGTTCTTCATCGCCGGCGCGGACAAGCATCCTTATTTCCAGGGCGTCGTGCCGGATTTTTCCCTCGTTAATCCCTATGTCGTGGCCGGGCTCCTGTTCGGCGGACTGTTGCCGTACCTGTTCGGCGCCATGGGCATGACGGCGGTCGGCCGCGCCGCGGCTTCGATCGTCGAGGAGGTGCGGCGGCAATTCCGCGAAAAACCCGGCATCATGCAGGGCAGGGACAAGCCGGATTACGGCCGCGCTGTCGACATGCTCACGCGCGCCGCGATCAAAGAGATGATCGTGCCATCGCTGTTGCCGGTCCTGTCGCCGATCGTCGGCTATTTCATCATCTATTTCATCGCCGGCGGCGGCGCGCCCGGCAAATCGGCGGCCTTCTCCGCGCTTGGCGCGATGTTGCTTGGCGTGATCGTGACCGGTCTGTTCGTTGCGATTTCAATGACGTCGGGCGGCGGCGCCTGGGATAACGCCAAGAAGTATATCGAGGATGGCCACTACGGCGGCAAAGGCTCCGACGCCCACAAAGCGGCCGTGACCGGTGACACCGTCGGCGATCCCTACAAGGATACAGCCGGCCCGGCGGTCAATCCGATGATCAAGATCACCAACATCGTGGCGCTGCTGTTGCTTGCAGTGCTCGCGCACTAACGTGCGATCGCCGACTGGGCAGGCCAGCGGGGCCGGCTGGCCGGCCGAACCTCTACGATCTTATAGCGGCAGCCCCAAGCGGGCGTGCGAGAGCGAGTTGAACAAAGCCTGGACAACACTGAGATCGGAACCGGCGGTCGGCGTCGTGCGGCTGATGAAATCGAACACCCTGCCGTCCTTAATTCCGTATGACGCAACCCGTTGTACCCGTCGGTTTTGGTCGAAATAAACCGCCACCACCCGCTGATCGACGATGCGGGTCGGCAGGAACGAAACCGCACGCTCGGCACGCTGAGAGATGTAATAAAACGCTTCGCCTGAGACGGTGGCGACGGTCGAGGGCGTGCCGAGCACGATCAGGACCTGTTCCTGTGATGCGCCGAGGCGAATTTGCTCCAGGGCGCCGTCCGGCAGCACATAGCCGCGCTGAAATGTCTCGCCAATGCATCCGCCCAACGGCAGCACCAGCGCGAGAGCGAGGACGTAGGCCGCGGCGCGCCCTCCCTTACTCTGCACAACACCCCTGCGCATCCGTCCATCCCACCTTGTGTCCAAGCACCGCCTGCCTTACCCCAAGATTCCAAGCGGCGAGTTACCGCGCGGGCCGATTTGGAACTTCGGCGCCGATTAATAGGCTATCTCTATGATATTAACGGCGTTTCGACGGGGGTTCCACAATCGCAACATTCATGCGCTCTATGGCATGATCGTGGCGCAGGCGCGGTCGCCGCGCCTTTTATGCCGATTATGGGGTGCCCGACACTGTCGAAGGCCGGTTCGAGTTGCTGGTGCTGCATCTGGTGCTGTTGCTGAAACGGCTTGGGCGCACGAACCAAGCTGGCGGTCAAGACCATAACCTTGGCCAGCGGCTGTTCGATGTGTTTTGCCGCGACCTCGATGACAATCTGCGGGAGATGGGCGTCGGCGACATGGCGGTTCCCCGCAGGATGCGGCACTTCGCCGAGGCGTTTTATGGCCGGCAGGCCGCCTATAACGCGGCCATGAGCGCCACCGACGAACGGGAGCTTGAGAAGGCACTGGCGCGCAATATCTTCGGGGTCGTTGCCGTGGACGAAAGAGCAGTGCGGCTGGCGCGTTATGCTCGCGCCGCGGCGAACCAGTTGGACGGTGAGGACGAGGACGCTATCGCCGCCGGCAAGGCTGCTTTTCCAAGCCCAGAGGCCTTTGCACATGCGTGAGCATCGATCCGAAGAATATGCTGCCATACCCTGGCAGTTTACTGTCGCGCTCGAAGATGTGCCCGACACGGGTGAACGCTTTGAGCTTGTCGCCGACTCGGAAATACGTACAGCCGTGGCGCGGCTGGCGGGGCTACGCGATCTGCCGCGCCTTGAGGCTAATTTTGAAGTGCGAAGACAAGGAGCCGGCTTGCGCGTAAGCGGCCGGGTTTCCGCCACCGTCGGTCAAAACTGCGTCGTCACACTCGAACCGCTCGCCAATGAGGTGGATGAAGAAATCGATCTTCTGTTTGCGCCGCGGTCAGCCGCCGAGAAGGCGGGCGAAGAAGCCAGCCCGCTTGCCGAGCATGGCGGTCATACCGAGCCACTGATCGATGGACGAATCGATCTCGGTGCGCTCGCCACCGAGTTTCTCATCCTTGGGCTCGATCCCTATCCGCGCAAGCCGGGAGCGGTGTTTCAGCCACCGCAGGATGCAACACCGGATGAAGGTCCCTTTGCTGCCCTCGGTGCGCTGAAGAAGGATAGGGATGCCCGCTGATCGCAGTTGTTTCCGGTCGCCGAACCGCTATTGTCCCGTCCGGTCTCGCCTTGCCTGGTGCGGACGAGGTGCGTGATCCCGATTGTGGAAACCGGTCATTGCCTGAGGATCATGCGCCGACAACATAATCTGAACCGTGATCCGATTGCGTTGGGTTGGATCGTGATCTAGGACCGCGGGCATTTCATGTCGCAGATGGTCCGTATTGCTCTCGACGCGATGGGAGGCGATCATGGCCCTGCCGTGGTTGTCGCCGGCGCGGAGTTGGCGTTGGCTCGTCACCCCGAGAGTGAATTCCTGTTCTTCGGCAATAGGGCGCAAGTCGAGCCGCTGGTGGCCGGCCGCCCGGCCTTGAAATCCGCTTCGCGGCTGATCCACTCCGAGGTCGCGGTGCGCATGGAAGACAAGCCGAGCCAGGCGCTCCGCTACGGCCGCCGCAAATCCTCCATGTGGCTGGCTATCGATGCCGTCAAGAAACACGAGGCCGACATGGCGGTATCGGCCGGCAATACCGGCGCGCTCATGGCGATGTCGAAGTTCGAGCTCAAAACCCTGGCGGGGATCGAACGGCCGGCGATTGCAGCGTTGTGGCCGACGTTGCGCGGCGAATCGATCGTGCTCGACGTCGGTGCGTCGATTGGCGCGGATGCCGAACATCTCGTCGATCTTGCGGTGATGGGTGCTGCGATGGCACGCATCCTGTTCGGGTTGAACGGCCGACAGTGGGGCTCCTCAACATCGGCGTGGAAGAGGTGAAAGGCTTGGAACCGGTGCGTGAAGCGGGGCGGATCTTGCGCGAGACGCAACGCCTCGACCTTGAGTATTTCGGCTTTGTCGAAGGCGACGATATCGGCAAGGGTACCGTCGATGTCGTCGTCACCGAGGGGTTTGCCGGCAACATCGCGCTCAAGACCGCCGAAGGCACCGCGCGCCAGATCGGCGAATATCTCCGCTCCGCAATGAATAATTCGCTCGCTGCCCGGATCGGATATTTGTTCGCCCGCTCGGCGTTCCGGCAGCTGCGCCAGCGGATGGACCCGCGCCGCTCCAATGGCGGCGTGTTTCTTGGGCTCAACGGCATCGTCATCAAGAGTCACGGCGGAACCGATGCCGAAGGTTTCGCCGCCGCCATCGACCTCGGCTACGGCATCGTGCGCGACGAACTTCTGGCCAAGATCACGGCGGCACTCGGACGGCACCGACACGAAGCCGATAAAGCGATTCCCGAATTTGTCGGCGGAGTCGCCGTGTGATGGTTCGCCGTTCTGTTGTTCTCGGCTGCGGCAGTTATCTGCCGAACCAGGTTCTCACCAACGCCGATCTCGCGCTCAAGGTCGACACCTCCGACGAATGGATTGTTCAGCGCACCGGCATTCATGAACGCCGGATCGCCGCGCCGGGTGAACTGACCTCGCAGATGGCGACGCGCGCCGCGCGCGCCGCACTTGCCCACGCCCACGTCGAAGCGCAGTCGATCGACCTTATCGTGCTGGCGACCTCGACGCCCGATAATACGTTTCCGGCCGCCGCAGTGTCGGTGCAGGCTGATCTTGGCATTACGCACGGCGCTGCCTTCGACGTGCAGGCGGTGTGTTCCGGATTCCTGTACGCGCTGGCGACCACTGACGCGCTCCTCAAATCGGGGGCCTTCTCGCGCGCGCTGGTGATCGGCGCGGAGACATTCTCACGCCTGCTCGATTGGACGGATCGCACGACCTGCGTCCTGTTCGGCGATGGCGCCGGCGCCGTCGTACTCGAGGCCCAGGATCAACCGGGCACGCGCGAGGATCGCGGCGTTCTTACCACGCGGCTGCGTTCCGACGGCCGGTACAAATCGAAGCTCTATGTCGATGGCGGACCATCATCGACCGGCACCGTCGGTCATTTGCGGATGGAAGGTCGTGAAGTGTTTCGGCACGCCGTGGCGATGATCACCGACGTGGTGCACGACGCCTTTCAAGCGACCGGGTTTACCGTTGCCGATATCGACTGGTTTATCCCGCACCAAGCGAACAAACGCATTATCGATGGATCGGCGCACAAGCTCGGCATCCCGCCGATCAAGGTCGTCAGTACCGTCGATCGACACGGCAACACCTCGGCGGCGTCGATACCGCTGGCGCTCAGTGACGCGGTCGCCGATCGCCGCATCAAGCGCGGCGATCTCTTGCTGCTTGAGGCAATGGGCGGCGGTTTCACCTGGGGGGCGGCGTTGGTCCGCTGGTGAAAGGGGAGCCGCAAAGGCCGTTGACCGTTCGCTGATAAGTTAATAACGTTGATAACGTTGATAATTCAGTACGATACCATGATCGGTTAGTATTGATCGCCGAGAGCGGGGCTGGCGATGGCGAGAAAGACGATCACGCGGGCTGATCTATGCGAGGCGGTCTATCAGAAGGTCGGCCTGTCACGAACTGAATCCGCCACGCTCGTCGAGCTGGTTCTGAAAGAGATTACCGACTGCCTCGAGCGCGGCGAAACGGTAAAGTTGTCGTCGTTCGGGTCGTTTGTGGTGCGCAAGAAGGGCCAGCGCATCGGGCGCAATCCGAAGACCGGCAAGGAAGTCCCGATCTCGCCGCGCCGGGTCATGGTGTTCAAACCCTCCGCCATCCTCAAGCAGCGGATCAATTCCGGGTCCGATGGCGGCGGCAACGAAATCGAGGAATAACAGCCGGCGGGGCAAGGCATTGGAAAAAGCGCCAGACGCGTTCCGCACGATCAGTGAAGTTGCCGAAGAAATCGACGTTCCGCAGCATGTGCTGCGGTTCTGGGAAAGCCGTTTCACGCAGATCCGACCGCTGAAGCGGGGCGGGGGCCGGCGCTACTACCGCCCGAACGACGTCGATCTCCTCCGCGGCGTGCGCCACCTGCTTTACGGCGAGGGTTACACGATCCGCGGCGTCCAGCGCCTGCTGCGCGAGCAAGGCCAGTCGTTCGTTCAGGGGGTCTGGCGCGCTGGAGCCGAGACGCTGCCGCCCGCATCGGACGAGGACGGCGGTAGCGACGTCGAAGATCAGGCCGGCGTCAGTGCGGTCGAGGAGTTCTCTCATGTCGAGAGTGCACCGAACCTTCCGGCAGGCGCCCGTTCAAATGAGCGGCGTGAACCGAAAATAATGTCGCCAGTCGGCGCCGTGCCAGCGCCGCAGCGGCTGGGCGTCGAGGAACGGCGCAAGCTGCAGACGGCGCTTGACGAACTGATCGCCTGCCGCGGCCTGCTTGACGCCGCGTTGTCGGAAACGTCCGTCTCGCAAGACTAGCGCTGCGATCCGAGCCCGAGAGCGACCCGAGTTCATGCTCGCAGCGCGGCGTTTCACGCCCCGTCTTGCGATTAGATATGCTGGCCGACGGCACTGCCATTCTTGAAATGTCGTATCTTCTTGGTTTGCACCGGCGCGCAGCCAACGGGGCCGCAGACATTCGCAACGTGCTGCATAAGCGGCATCGGCGCAACGCCGCGCGTTGACGGTGGCGTGAATGCGTTGGCCTGGTTGCCAAAAAATCCGCCGGAAAGAATGGTCGCGGCAGCAAGAGCCGTGAGCAGGGTCGCTCGCATGGGTATCCTCATGATGTAAGAAGCGATGTGGGTGGGATGAACGCACGCGCGGTACGCAAACGCAAAAAGACGCCAAGACCGGAGTGTGAGATCGGAGCGAGTATCTGCCCGCCGCGCTGGTGAGCAGATCGGACAAACCAGTTGCAAGCTTGTCGTCGCATGATTGACCCGCCTTATCAGCCTGCCTTGCGCATTTGGAGCACGTCCGCGCCGTTTGTCGGCGCAAGTTCAGCAAACAGCGGTCCGAGGTAGTTCTGATACCGGCGCCAGCGTCCTACCGAACTCCGGTAAATAGGCTGGCGCACTTGGATCGCGCTTGCAGTGCGGACCGGCCGTTCGTTGCGGTGAAAGTCGAGGCAGCGCGGATCCCATGGTAGACCGCAACGGGCAATCATGCGTCGCGCGGCGCCTTCCAGATCGTCAACGAGGTCCTCGTAACGCACGTCTATGATGCGCCGCGGCGGCAGCACACGGCGCCAATGCGCCATGAGCTCTTGATAGTGCCGATGGTAGCAGCCCAGTTCGGCGAGGTCGTAGGTGTGTGACTGCCCCTTGGTGAAATGCACGGCGAAGCAGGACACGCAGGTGTCCACCGGATCGCGGATCGCGTGAATGATGGTGGCGCCGGGGAGCGCCAGATGGATCAGGCCGGCAAACCGAAAGTTCGCCGGCATTTTGTCGACAATTCGCGCCGCGCCGGGCGCTCGCGCAACCAGCTTATCGAGATAGAGCGCGCCCAGGTCGCGAAACTGTTGTGCCCTCATGTCCGGCATGAACTCCGGAAACGGCAGCGATAGCGGCGTCGTGCGGCCGATGGCATCGGTTGTTTCTTCGAACAGGGTGAGTTCGCCGGCCCCGAATATTGCCGGATGACTTGCCAATATCTGCTCGATGAGGGTCGTGCCCGAACGGGGCATCCCGATGATGAACAGCGGAATCGGCGACCGCAAGCCTTTGCCTTCCCGATCCCTGACGAACTCGCGCGTGAACAGTTCGCGCGTACGGGTCATTTGCGCGAGCGCGGCGGCTTCGTTGTAAGTAACCTGCTGGCGTTTGAGGGCATTGGCAGCCAGCAACTGGCGAAAAACATTGTCCGGATTGCCGAGCTGTTCATTAATTTTGGCGAGCGCGAAATGCAGGTGCATCCGGTTCACGGCGGACAGAGAAGCGGCATCCGCGGCCAGGCTCTCGAGCGCCGTGAGATGGCGGTCGCCGGCGCTGAATGATCGCATGGCGGCGAGATTGTCGTAGTAGGAAGCATCTTCAGGCGAGAGCCGGATCGCCTCCTCGACGGCGCTCCGGGCTTCAGCCATCCGCCCGCGTTCCTTCAAGATCAGACCGAGGTTGTTGTAGGCTCCGGCGAAGCCCGGATTGGTCGCAATGGCGCAGCGGAATTTCGCTTCTGCCTCGTCCCAGCGTTCGAGTTGCGCCAGTGCGAGACCCCAGTTGCAGAGTGTCTCCGGATTGTCCGGTTTGATCGCTACCGCCCGCGCATATGAGGCAACGGCCTCGTCGAACCGGTCCAGTTCGGCCAGTGCAAGGCCGCGATTATTGTGGACCTCCGAGAAGTTTGGCCGCAGCGCGAGAATTTGTTCGTAAAGCGCGATCGCCTCGCCGAGCCGCCCGGCCTGGTGGAGCGCTAAGGCCTCGCCGCAAAGGGCCGACAGTTTGTCGGCGTGTGTGGCGGGAGCCAAATTCTTCGAATGTTGGGCCGGCATCGCCGGTAGGCTATTCGCCACGGGTGCTGTCCTAATGCGCGCGCGCCAAAATCGCGGGTAAGCGTGACGACACCCCGACTGCACTCGGCTAGACGACCATGGTGAATGAAATGTTAACGCAGGTGGCCGACCCGCAGCTCCAAACTAACGCAGACTGGCGCAATTCAAGGTATGCGTTGTTACCCGCAGCCAGCTGAACATATGACGTCGGCGGCACTTCTGCCGCGACGGTGTGGGTAGTTACCCCCAGCCGGATTCTGGTACGCCCTGCTCGCTCAGGGAGTCCACGGACCCGCATGAGGCAGTCTGGCGGTTTCCGAGAGCACTCGGCGCTCAAGACGACGCACCGGTCGGTCGATTCCTCGACGTGGACCGCCGCCTCGATATTGTGCCGCTCGCCAGATCGAGCTCCAGCTTGCGGTCGCTTTCGATGGATAGCTTGTTCGCTACCACGCCAACGGGTAGTTCGCCGGTCGAGAGTCTTGATCGAACACTTGATCCGATCGCTGCACGTATCTTCCTCGTTAGCAGATCGACGGCAATTGCCACGCCGCGGATTGTGTCGCACACGCGCCATGATGATTTGTCCGGCATTGCACGGCACTGCCGTGCATTTGCGACCAGGGCAGCGCGTTCCGCCGGCGTGAGCGGGTAGGGGTCCGACGCAATTTGGCGGCCGGTGTCGGTGCCATCGCCCGTCCACAGACGCCCGGCAAGTAATTTGACCTTCCGGCGTTGCGCCCGATTGTCCCTGTGCTTTGTTCGCCGCATTCTTCGCAAACTGATTCCGAGCCTGTTTCGCCGCCTCTTGGGTCGCTAATTGCGAGCAACCCGCCAGGGTCTGCACGACCACGCCAATCAACAAATAGAGAGACGCACGCATGGAAACTTCCACCTAGTCCGAAGATCCTCCGGGGCAAACGGGGAAAAGCTGGAATTTCCAACAAAGCGTAGCCCGAAATCTTTATATCCGTTAATCGACCAGCCGGGTTGTTGGTCGGAGCGCCGAGATTTGAACTCGGGACCCCCAGTCCCCCAGACTGGTGCGCTAACCGGGCTGCGCTACGCTCCGTGATGGCCGGACTATAGTTAGCGGCCTTCTGCCGCACAAGCGACCAGCTGCAACTTGCGCTCGCCCACGAGGCCGCGACGACGTATAGAGGTTCGATTCTTCCTGTTCGCCGCCCGCCCAATCGGATTTTCCGTGAAACGGCTTTTCAGCGCGACCATCAATTCGCTGCACGGCCTCGGCTACGGCTTTCGCACCGAAGCCGCGCTGCGTGAGGAGATGGTGCTGCTTGCCGCCGGAGTTCTCCTCGGCCTCGTCGTTGCGCCGAGCGTCGGCTGGTACGTCGTTATGATCGGATCGTTGCTGATCCTGCTCGCGGTGGAGCTTCTTAACACCGCGATTGAGAAGCTCGCCGATTACATCACCCGCGAGCGGCACGTCGAAATCCGCAGGATCAAAGATTTCGGCTCCGCGGCGGTGTTCTGCGCGATCTGCCTCTCGGGGCTGGTTTGGCTGGCGGCGATTGCGGTGCGCCTCGGATTGCTCTGATGCTTTAGCGCGAGGCGGCATATCGGCTGGTAGACGAGAAGCGCCGCCGCGCGGGATGACGATGAGCGCATCCGAGGGAACGATGGGACGCTCATAAACCGCTGCGCACCGGCAAATACCGCGCTGACGGTGACACGAATCGTCGGAACCGGATGTCGGGAATCGCAGTCAAAATTGGCGAATGCGGGAATGAGCAATTTCGGCTCAAGGTGTTCCGCAAAGCTCCCGGCGGGGCCCAATGTCGCCGTTCGGCAGCCCGGTTGCTTAAGATTTTGCACAAGTATTTCTGTTATCTAGCCACCAAGGATCGTTCGAATCAGCAGTAAAAGCCGCACACTACTTTGGCGAGAGCCAAATGAAATTTGCGGTTCCACAGGGATTTATATAGTTGAGAACATCACAGTTCCCGGCGCGTTACATGCGGAAGTTGTGCGGGAAGTCGACCGCAACAGTGCTCGGGTGTGCGACATCACAACAATACTAGTCGTGGAGCGCCCGTTAGCTCCGCACAGCGCGTCGAAACTGCTTTGACGCCGGGCCGCTTCGGAACTGCAACCGCTTATGACCGCTGCATCAATGCCTAACAACAACGCCGCACCAAAACCGGTCCAGATCGCCGCAGCCGTTATTGGCAATGCGCTCGAGTGGTACGATTTCATCGTGTTCGGCCTCCTGACCGTGATTATTTCGCGGCTGTTTTTTCCGGCAGAGAGTCAATATGCGTCACTATTGTTGACCACGGCAACGTTCGGCGTCGGTTTTTTCATGCGGCCGGTCGGCGGCATTCTGCTTGGAATCTACGCCGACCGCAGCGGCCGCAAGGCCGCTTTAATTCTCATCATCGTCCTGATGACGGTGGCCATGGCCATGATCGGCTTTGCGCCGACCTATCGGACGATCGGTGTCGCGGCGCCCATGCTGATTGTGGCGGCGCGGCTGTTGCAGGGATTTGCCACTGGCGGCGAGTTCGCCATCTCGACCGCCTTCCTCATCGAAAGCGCACCGCCGCGCCGCCGTGGCCTCTACGGCTCCTGGCAAATGGTGGGGCAGGGCTCGGCCGCACTGATCGGGGCACTTCTCGGAACGCTGGTGGCGCGGAGCCTCTCGCCGGAAGCGCTCGACAGTTGGGGTTGGCGCATACCATTTCTGGTCGGACTGGCGATAGGTCCGGTCGGGCTATTTATCAGGCGCCATCTGGAAGAGACGCAAGCATTCCTGGCGGCGCGCAGCGCCAAGGTACTGCGGCCAGGTTTCGTTACCGCGCTCACCACGCATTTACGGGGAGCATTGGTCAGCGTCGGGATCGTCACTGCGGGAACCATTTCATTTTACGTCATTCTGCTCTACATGCCGACTTTTGCGCTGCTGCAATTGCATTTACCGCTGGCCCAGGCCTTCATCGCCCAATCGATCGGCCTTGTTTGTATGATCGTGCTCACGCCGTTGTTCGGCGCGCTGTCCGATCGCATTGGGCGCAAGCCGGTCATGATCGTTTCGCTGGCTTTTTATCTCATCCTTACCTACCCGCTATTCAGCTGGCTTTATCACAATCCCTCATTCGGCAGTTTGGTGATTGTACAAATTGTATTCTGTTCCCTGCTGGGGGCTTTTTTTGGTCCGAGCGCGACGGCTGTTGCGGAGCAGTTTGAGGCTCAAGCGCGTTCCACCGGACTTGGCATCGCCTACAACATGGCGGTGATGATTTTTGGCGGCTTCGCGCAGTTTTTCGTGACCTGGCTGATCGAGGTTACCGGCTCGCCAATAGCGCCGTCGTTTTACGTGATGTTCGGCGCCGCGCTCGGTGTCCTGGCGGCGTTCTTCCTGGTCGATCGCGCCAGGGACGCGCAGCTGCCGGAGCTTGAAGGCGCTTCGGCGTGCACTGGACGGCATGAATGGGCGGCGTGATTACCGTCGGTGTTCCCATAGCTGCTTGCTGGCGATGGCGGCGCCTTCGCTGAGCGCCCGCAACTTGGCCCAGACGATGCTGTCGGCCACCGCCGGTTCGGCTGCGCACGGCGGTCCCGAAGCCGCAATCGACGCCGGCGATCAGGCGTTCGCGGTCGATAACCGTGGCGTAGCGGCCGATGCGCTGGGCCACCAGCCGCGGATGTTCGACGAAGTTCGTGGTGGAGTCGATGACGCCGGGAATAAGGATCTTGTCGTCGGGAATTTTTATTTCCTTGAGGTCCTCCCATTCGTGATCGTGCCGCGGGTTGGCGGCCTCGATGCTGATTGCCTGCGGCCGCGCCTTGAAAGCTATGTCGATGATTTTCAGGAGCGGCAGATCGTGGGTGTGCGGGCCTTCGTAATTGCCCCAGCAGATGTGCAGCCGCATGCGGTCGGCCGGCAGACCGGCAGTCGCCGCATTGAGAGCGGCGATGTTGCGCTCGGCGATTTTTTCCCGGAATTCGTCGTCGGTGAGATGCCGATACTGATTGTTGCGCGCCGAGCCGAGGTCGGGGGCGTCGATCTGCAGCAGAAATCCCGCTTCGACGATGGCGGTGTATTCATGCCGCATCACGTCGGCCAACGCCGCGACATAGGCGTCTTCGTTCGGGTAATGCAGGTTGATGATGAAGCGCGTCAAAATTCCCGGCGACGGCGCGGTCATGAAAACTTCGGCCGGCCGCGATTTCGTCGGCGGCGGCTTTGAGGCGCGCGATGTCGCGGTCGAGCGCGCTTGACCCCGGTAGCGCAATTCGCCGACGCAGCCGGGAAACGGGCCGGCCGAGAAATTGCGGTGCGGGCCGCCGAAGTCCGGATGCGCCAGCAAATCGCGCCCCAGCATGATATCGCGGCCCTTCTCGGCGGCCCGCGGGTCGGGTTCGATGCCGCTGACGCGATGACGGATGTAGGTCGTGTAGGACGGCTTGCTCATCTCGCCGTCGCTGATGACGTCGATGCCGGCTGCGACCTGCCGCGCGACCACATCGTCAACCGCAATCGCCGCCTCGGCTTCGAATGCCTGCGCGTCGATCGCCTCGCCGGCTTCCCGACGGAGAATAACGTCAATCAGCGGCTTCGGGCGCGGCAGGCTGCCGGAATGCGTTGTCAGGATGCGGTCGGTCGAAGTCTTCATGCGACGCTCGGCGACCTGTGACCACGCAAGAACGGCGGTGGTGTGCCCGGACAGAGATTATTCGGTCCGGGCGAAGTTCTGCAATTTAGCGGTTTGCGCGGAGAGAGCGGGCCGGCGCATCGCGCCGACCCGCAAGATTTCGGCGATTACGCCGCCGCGCGCTTCCAGAGATGTGTGCTGGCAAGCGCGGCGCCTTCCGAGAGCGCCTTGAGCTTGGCCCAGGCGATCTGCGGATGCACGCGGCCGCCGAGACCGCAATCGGTCGAGGCGATGACGTTTTCGCGGCCGACCGCCTCGGCGAAACGGATGATCCGGTCGGCGACAAGTTCGGGGTCTTCGATCAGGTTGGTCGAGTGGGTGACCACGCCGGGCAGGATCTTTTTGCCGGGCGGCAGCTTGATAGTCTTCCACAGCTTCCACTCATGCTCGTGGCGCGCGTTGGCGGCCTCGAAGGAGTAGTAGTCGCAATTGACCGCCAGCATCAGGTCGACGAGGTGCTTCATCGGGATGTCGGTGGTGTGCGGGCCGTGCCAGCTGCCCCAGCACAGGTGGAAGCGGATTTTGCTCGGCGGCAGCCCTTTGATCGAGTGATTGAGCGCGTCGATCTGCATCTTGGTGTAGCGCCGATAGCCTTCGACGCTCGGTTCGTGCTTCTGCTGATCCCAGTTCTCGCCGATCGCCGGATCGTCGAGTTGAACAATCAGTCCGGCGTCGATGATCGCCTTGTACTCTTCGTGCATGGCGTCGGCGCAGGCGTACAGCAGCTCCTCTTCGCTTTTGTAATATTCATTCGGCATGCGCGCGCAGCTCGCCGGCGCGATCGCATTCATCCAGGCCCCTTCGGTGGGCAGCCCGGCCGCCTTGAGACCGGCCTTGAAGTTGGCGATGTCGCGCTGGATCAAATCCTGGCCCTTGTACTTGACCGGGCCTTTGACCAGCGGACTGTGCTCGGTCATGAACTGCACGGGCAACCCGCAGCCGGACTGTGGGTCGAGATACGCCTCCTGAAACTTGGACATGTCACGGCGCTCGCCCCAGTCGCCGACGATGAAATCCTTGGGCGCCATCGGCGTCTTGGTATGCGCCGACAGCTTCGTGAACCAGAGCCCTTGCTTGACGACCTCAACACCGCCGAGCCGCGGGATGATGTACGACCACCAAGCGCCGTAATCGTAGGCCCACCCCACGGTGTGGCCGAGTTCGCCGTCATTGATGAGATCGACGCCGGCGTCTTTCTGCTTTTGCACGACCTCGCCGACTGCATTCTTGAGTTCGCGGTCGTAGGCGGCCTCGTCGAACTTCTCGCCCAGGGTCTTCTTTTGGCTCAATTCGAGCAGTTTCTGCGGGCGCGGCAGGCTACCCACATGCGTCGTCAGAATCCGATCGGCCATGTTTTCCTCCCCATTAATTGTGAACGTTGTGCCAGATGTGCGTGTGAGACCACGCCACCCGTGTCGGTAGGCAAATCTATCCATAACGGCGTGCTGTCGGCAAGGACTCGGCCTGTGACAATGACAACACATCGGGTGCTGTTATCGATCGTATAAGGTCGATGGGCTGGGGCGGGCAGGCGCCCCAACCGTCAAGTGACGGGCGATGGCATCGTTTGCTGCCGCCGCCTGCCGCGGTTCGTCGAAGTCGACTGAGCGACCAAACCGTCAAGCGATATTCGCGAGGTGTCCGCGAACATGAACTCTGAACTTGCGCACTCCGCGACATTTTGTACCTGACGCTTCGCGTGCAAGGCAAACGTTACGCCGGCCATGCCGAAAGGATTTGACCGACTCGTTGTCATGGTTACGATTACAGACTCGGGGGTCAGCGCCGTCGACAAAGTCGTTAACGGAAGGGTTGGGGCTTTTGATTTCGGTTCAGTTTGGATCCGACCGGTGTCGTGACGCCGCGATTTGCCGCGGCTGCAGTCCGACGGATTAGCAGCTATTAGCGCACATCCCTGACATGCCGCCGTATTTCGAGTCGGTCTCGCATGACGATTCTTGCGACTATTGCACTGGGCGCCGTCAGGCGAGCCCGTTGCCGTATCCGCTCGATGCAATCTACTGCATTTCGCTGCAGGAACAGCCGCACCGCACCAGCAACGCCGAGGCGCATTTTCATCGCGTCGGAATCTGCCGGCATGTGACGTTCTATCGCCCGGTGCGGGGCGAGAACGGCGAACGCGCCATTTGGGAGTCACATCAGGCGCTGGCGCGGCACGCCTTGGCTAGCGGCCGCTCGCACGCGCTGATGCTCGAAGATGACGTGTTCTTTCGGCGACCCTGGCACAACCTGGCGCCCAGGATCGGCCGCGCCATCACCGCGCTGCCCTCGGATTGGTGGTGCTTCTATCTCGGCCACGTTCCGCTGCAGGCCCATTTTGTCCGCTCAAACGTTCTGCGCGTGCGTTCCGGCTGTGCTCATGCCTACGTTGCCAGCCCGCGGCTGTTGACATGGCTGGCCGACACCGAGCCGTTGAGCGCCGAGGTCGCCACCTGGCCGCGAATTGGCGGTTCGATCGATGGCGCGATGCTCAACCTGCCCGGGATGTATGCGCTTTTTCCGATGGTGGCCCGGCAGCGTTTCCTCGGCGACTATCGCGTCGACACCCGTGTCGACCAGGCAGGGCGGCCGCGCGCCTGGCACGACGGCGACCGCTGGCGATATTATTTCATCTTCCGCGGCGCGCTGGTGGCGGAAGCGCTTGCGGTAATCCTGTCACCCTTTCATCGCTTCACGCTGGAATACTACCGAAGCGGCGCGAGATCGGAACCGCGCGCGCCGGATTAGGGCGTGAACTCATACACGCGCCGAGGCGGAAGACTTGCGAGGTCCGCTACGCCACCAAGGCAACCAACAACCGTTTCAGCGCCGCATGTCGCGATGGCCCAAGAGCGGCCGAAGGGTTTAGACTAGCGCTGAACAAGGAATTGTGAGGGCGCGCGACTCCGCAATACGGCCACAGCGCACCGGCTCGACCACCATTACAATGTGTGCAAGGGTGTCCATATGTATTGGCTTTCTATCCTGGCGCTTGCGGCAATTGTGTATGTCCTTGGCTCGATTCGGGTGTTGCGACAGTACGAACGTGGCGTGGTGTTTCTGCTCGGAAAGTTTGCGGGCGTTCGCGGCGCGGGCCTCACCCTTGTCTTCGTTCCCATCCAGCAGATGGTGCGGGTATCGCTGCGCACCGTCACGATGCAAATCCCCTCACAAAAAATAATCACAAAGGACAATGTCTCGATCGACATTGCGGCTGTCGCTTACTATCACATTTCGGACCCGGAGAAAGCGGTGATCGCCATCGAGAACGTCTACAACGCGATCAATCAAATCAGCCAAACAACGGTGCGCAACGTTGTCGGACGATTTAGCCTTGACCAGCTGCTTTCAGACACCGCGAGCATCAACGAGCAGATCAAGAATGTGATCGACGGTCACACTGAGCCGTGGGGCACGCAGGTGACGGCAGTTGAAATAAAAGACATTACCCTCCCCGAGAATACGCAGCGCGCCATGGCGAAGGAAGCCGAGGCCGAACGCGAGCGTCGGGCGAAGATCGTAGCCGCCGAAGGCGAATACCAAGCCTCGGTGAAGCTCGGCCAAGCCGCCGACATCATCACCCAGCATCCCGTAGCGCTTCAGCTTCGCACACTGCAGACGATGGCCGAAATTGCGACTGAAAAGAACTCGACCATCATCTTTCCCGCACAATTTATGACGACCGTGCAGGAAGCCATCGCCATGTTGAATAAGGATTCAGCTGCTAAATAGCTGTTGAATCTCCTTTGAAGTTTGGGACCCATATCCGTGATCTGCTGGGCCGCACCAGCAGAGTGGAGCGCCGTCTCAAGAGTTCGCGTTTCTGCTTTTGCACAATCGCTCACCCCCGCGGACACACGCTCACCCCCGCGGCACACCGGTCTTCCCCCTCGACGCAGCCATGGATCGACGGGATTTGCGCATCAGCTTTGAGCCGGGACCGGACGCTCGGACCAACTTACGCGCCTTATCTGGTTCATACGCGCTGACTTCTCTAAGTGCTCTTCGGCTCCTGCTATAATCCCGATGCTCTTTCAAGGATAACGGAAATGCCGGGACGGCCAGCGTGGGAACCGCACCAGCTAGAGCGAAATCGGTTCGTCCGGTTTCGTACCGGTTTTATGTTCGAACGGTTCGTCGATTTGTCACGCGACCGCGATTGGAAGATTTTGGATTTTGGTTCTGGAGAAGGACACGCTCTGGATGTGTTGCTCGAGATGTATCCGAACGCCCGTTTTGTCGGTGCAGACATTGACCGGGGACTGCTCGCCACCTGCCGGGCGCATTTCGGCAGTAATCCCCGCGTGACCCTTATCGAGATGACAAATCCAATGGCGACCGACGACTTTGGATCGGAGTTTAATGTGATTCAACTTAACGCCGTGTTCGAGCATCTTGTTCCCGCAGAAAGGCAAAAGCTGATGCCCGATCTTTGGCAACGGCTCCGTTTAGGTGGATATCTTGTCCTTACCGAAACGCCGTGGCGTTGGTTCCCGATCGAGACCCACACCACCGGTCTGCCGTTCGTCAACTACATGCCCGACCGGCTTGCTCTTGCAGCCGTGCGGTATCGACATTCGAAATCTCTCGGCTGGAACGATGCCCTCAAGTACGGCGTGCGGGGCGCTACGGTTAAAGAAATCATCGCAAGCATTGGCGGCAGCGATGACGCCATAGAACGCGTCCAGCCCAGCGCGGCTGACGCTCGAGATATGCTGGAGGTGTGGTGGCGTGGTGAAATCCGCAAAACGCGCATGAAAAAACTCACCTATCAAGCGCTGCGTTTGTTGGAGCAAACGACAAGCGTGATGATTTCACCCTGGGTCAATCTGGTGCTGCGCAAAGTTGGCTAGCGAAAACACCGTCCGGCTAGCTGGAAGCGGAAGTCACCGCGACGGTGTGGATCGAGCCGTGGCGCACCGCGACATCATCGAATTGAATCAGCGCACAATCTCTCGGTCGACCATTGTGATTTAGGTCACGACACCCCAATTAATGGAATACTGGCAAGCAACGACTTGTCCGAGAGCCGCACAAAAATCGGCGACGTACCGAAGTCTCCGATGCCACACTGGCAGCTCTGGTGCCGTCGGTCAGCACAATAACATCCAATCATAGCTGTTTTTGGCGCGGTAGCGTCGTGAGCGTGTCGCTGCGACCGAAATAAGTCGAACATCGGATAGGGTTTATGGCGATTGAACATGCGCGCGCGCGTGCCTTACCAAAGCCCTGGGGCGTTGAAGACCTGCATCCTTGGAGTACGGCACACCGCGACGGCAATGCAATCGGCGAGATTTGGTACGAGCGACCCGGTATCGCGGCAGAAGATCCCTCGCTCTTGCTCAAGTTGCTGTTCACGAGCCAGCCACTTTCGATCCAGGTTCATCCGGACGATGCGGTTGCGCAGTCGATGGGTCTGCCACGCGGCAAGACCGAAGCTTGGTACGTTCTGAATGCTGCTCCGCAAGCCAAGGTTGCTCTCGGCCTCAGTCGACGTCTAACCCCGCAGCAATTACGTGAAGCCATCGACGATGGCTCGATCTCTGATCTCGTCGTCTGGCACCCAGTGTCGGCAAACGACGTCATTTTCGTGCCTGCAGGAACGATTTACGCGATTGGCGCGGGTCTCGTCATTGCAGAACTCCAGCAGCGGAGCGACGCGACCTTCCGGCTGTTCGATTTCGGTCGGCAGCGTGAACTTCAAATCGAAAACGCCATCGTGGTGGCGAACGCCGGACCAGCCGATTTTCAGGTACGACCAAGTCAGCTTACCGCAGAACGAACGCTGCTCGTTTCCAGCCCGCACTTCGTGTTCGAACGGATCGAGCTGGCTCCGAACTCGTCTTGGCGTTTGGATGCCGATCGAGAAACTTGGCTTCTCGTTCTCAGCGGCAATGCTATTGCCGGATCGTTCGACTTTGCCACGGGCGACGCTCTTTTTGCGCAATCGGATCGCGTCGATATACGGACCGGCGCCATCGGCCTGATGGGCCTTGTGGCGTACACCGGCGACCGCCCGATTCCAAACCTGTTGCAGCGTCTCCCACAGGCGGGCTCGATCGATGTCGGTCCGATGCGGGAGATGCAGGTGCCCACTTCGCTCGTTCAAGTAAAGACTCTCCCAAAGGCCGGTCGCGTGGACATGATAAAATGAAACATCTTAAGCGTGTTGCCTTCATCGGGAACTATCTTCCGCGCCTTTGCGGGATAGCTACGTTTACCCAAGACATTCATCGGGCAGTTTCAGTTGCTGTGCCGGATCTCGACACTTGTGTCGTCGCCATGACGGATTCGGACCGAACCTATGACTATCCGCCTGCTGTGCGTTTTGAGATTCACGACGAAACGATCGGCGATTATGTCAAGGCCGCCGAATTCCTTAATGGCGCGGGATTCGACGTTGTTTCCCTTCAACACGAATATGGAATCTTCGGCGGTGAGGCCGGTGGCAACATCATCGAGCTCCTGTCGCGCCTTGAAATGCCGATTGTCACGACGCTGCACACCGTGCTCGACAAGCCCACACCCGTCCAGCACGACGTGATGCGTCGGATCATGGACATTTCGGCAAAAGTCGTCGTCATGTCGGAAACAGGCCACCAATTCCTCCGTTCCGTTCATGACGTGCCCGCTCGCAAGATCGAGGTCATACCGCACGGAATACCGGATTTCCCGTTCCTCGAACCACATCACGCCAAGGCCAAATTCGACTTCGCCGGAAAGATGATCATTCTGACCTTCGGTCTGCTATCGCCAAACAAAGGCATTGAGACCGTGCTCGATGCGATGCCCGAAATCATCAAATCCTGCCCGAACGCTGTCTACGTCATTCTTGGCGCAACTCATCCGAAGCTGGTGCGGCAACAGGGCGAGGCCTATCGCGACAGCCTGACGGCGCGCGTGCGGGACCTTGGCATCCAGGATCACGTCGTTTTTTTCAACCAGTTCGTTGATCAAGCCACGTTGCTGGACTTCATTTCAATGTGCGACGTCTATGTGACTCCTTACCTCAATGAAGCCCAGATGACATCGGGCACGCTCGCTTACAGTTTTGGCTTGGGTAAGGCAGTTGTATCGACGCCCTACTGGCACGCTAAGGAGCTGCTGAGCGAAGGGTGCGGCATTCTGGTTCCTTTTGGCGATGCCAAAGCCTTGGGCGCCGAGATCTCCGGTCTGCTGACGAACGACGCCCGTCGTTATTCCATGCGCAAGCGTGCGTATGCGGCAAGCCGACCGATGACGTGGGTGCAAACCGCCAATCGCTATCATACTGTCTTCGAGACTGTGAACGAGAATGCCAAGCCTCGATTACTGCTTCCGACCGATGCGATCGTCGCCGGGAGAAACGCGCACGTTATACCGGAGATTCGGGTCGGGCATTTCCTTTCACTTTGCGACGGTACCGGTTTGCTTCAACACGCCGTCCATTCAGTGCCGGATCGCTCCCATGGCTACTGCGTCGACGACAACGCGCGGGCTTTGCTGTTCTCAAGCTCGCTTGCCAACTTCGGTGAAGCGCAATTGTCCAAATCGCTCACCGCACGCTTTGCAGCATTCATCCAGCATGCCTGGAACCCGGACACTCGCCGGTTTCGAAATTTTATGAGCTACGATCGACGATGGCTGGAAGAACAGGGTTCGGAAGATAGTCATGGCCGGACGCTTTGGGCTTTGGCCGAATGCGCGAGGAAGGACGTTGATCCATCTCGCCGCAGATGGGCCGCGGCACTGTTCAAGACCGCGCTTCCCGTCATCGAGGAGTTCTCGTCGCCACGGGCCTGGGCGTTCTCGCTCCTGGGGTTGGATGCTTATTGCACACTGGTCGGTGGCGACGTTCTCGCCAACCGTCTGCGGATACTGTTGGCCGGCCGGTTGATGTCACTGCTTTCTGTAACGGAGACCAAAGATTGGGTCTGGTTTGAAGACCTGCTCGCATACGACAATGCACGGCTTCCTCAGGCGTTGATTTAAACCGGACTGACGACCCGCACATCACCTTACGTCGATGCTGGGCTCCGGTCGCTGCGCTGGCTTAACGCGCTTCAAACTACCTCGTCGGGATACTTTAGACCGGTTGGAACCAAGAGCTTCGGCAGACTCCGCCGCAAACCGGAAGCGTTCGATCAGCAGCCGGTCGAGGCATCAGCAACAATTTCCGCTTGCCTTGCCGCGTGGCGGGCGGATGACGGCGCAGAGTGGCCGATCGAGGCGCTACGCGCGTTCGAATGGTTTCTGGGCGAAAACGACCTGCAGACGGCATTGATCGATCCGGAAACGGGCAGCTGCTCGGATGGGCTTCATCCGGATCGATCCAATGAAAACAAGGGGGCAGAATTGGTGCTATCGTATCTCCTCGGTCTTGTAGAGATTCGCCAGCTCAAACGTATGACTGCAACGGACCGACCGCGACCCGCATCCAGTCTCGTAGGCAATGGCGCTAGTCGCACGATCCCACCTCGAACCGCCCCAGGGAGCCTCATTGTCCCAACTCCGATTCACCAATCGCCAGAACTTATATCTGCGTCCAGATCCGGCCAGGGTCGTCGTCAGGCCGTTTAAACCGGCAACCGAACCCCGAGACCTCAATCCCACCGACAAGGTTCGAGCCAATCACATCGTTGACAGGGTAGTTCGGCTCGATCCCGAAACTGCGGCCCAACAATTGAGCGAGGTGCTTGATAATTTTGAAGGCCGTCACCGGAATCTGATCGATATTTTTGAGACGCGCGCCGCGGAAATGGAAGACGCGCTGGAACCGCATGCCAAATTGAACAACACGCAGCGCCGCCTGATCGGCGCGTATTTTCTCAACGAGTACTCGTTTGAGGCGTCGGCTCTATTCAACCCGAGCATCGTCCGGCATCCGGACCAGACCGGTGCGCCAAAAAACGGCTGCCGCTTCATCTTGAGTCTGCGCGCCGTCGGCGAGGGACATATTTCGTCGCTGACGTTCCGGTCCGGCACCATAGCTGCCGACGGCAGCGTCGCCGTCGATCCGCCCGCTCGCCTCGCAGCGGTCCCAAAGGTCCGAAGGCGGACGCCATCGCCAAATGGCGATGACATCGAAGTGACATTCAGGGATGACGAAGAGCTGAGCGAACGCGTCATCTTTCCGATCACCGACGCTCAGGCAAACGGCATCGAGGACGCCCGATTCGTCGAGTTCAACGACGGTGCGCGAACAACGTTCTACGCAACCTACACAGCATATAGCGGGAGAGCGATTCGTTCTGAGCTGATCGAAACGACAGATTTTCGATCATTCCGGATGACTCCGCTCAGCGGGGGCGCGGCACGCAATAAGGGGATGGCTCTGTTTCCTCGGAAAATCGATGGTCGCTATGCGATGATCGGTCGGCAGGACAACGAGAACCTCTATTTGATCTATTCCGACGACCTGTACACATGGGACGGTGGCCGTTCTATTCTGCAGCCCGAGTATCCTTGGGAATTCGTTCAGATCGGCAATTGTGGCTCACCCGTCGAGCTGGACGACTGCTGGCTGCTACTGACACACGGAGTTGGCCCGATCAGGAAATATTCGATCGGGGCGGTTCTCCTGGACAAGAAGGATCCGTCAAAGGTTCTCGCCCGCTCGCGCGAGCCGCTGGTCCGTCCCGAGCCTACCGAACGCGAAGGTTACGTGCCCAACGTTGTCTATACCTGCGGCGCTATGCGTCATAGCGACCAGATCATCCTGCCTTACGCGATATCCGATACCTTTTCCAATTTCGCGACGATAAAGATTGCGGCGCTGATGCAGGCGCTTGCTGCCTGATGGCGAGCCGTTGAAATGCAAGCACTCTTCATCGGGCAAACGTATATCGACGTGACCTTTTTGACCGATCGGCTGCCGACCGGAGACGAGAAGCATGTCGCGTCGGATTACGCCGTCTCGTTCGGTGGCAATGCGGTTACGGCCGCGTTCTGCTGCGCAAAATTGGGACACGTGCCCGAACTGCTGGCGACGGTCGCCGACGACTGGCTCGGTCGCATGTTCCTGGATATGGCTTCGAAGTACGGGATTTCGGTCCATCCGCGGAAAGTCAGAACGTCGTCGCTGTCATTTATCATGCCGAACGACGGCAAACGGGCCATCATCCGCTGTCGCGACGACGATTATCTCGACCCCTTTCCCCGCCTGAACCTTTGCGGCTGCCGGGCGCTGCATATGGACGGCCACCAACCAGATGCCGCGATGTATCATGCTAAGCTCGCCCGTGAGGCCAAGATACTTACGTCGCTTGACGGCGGCGGATTGCGGTCAAACACCCACGAGCTCCTTGCCTTTATCGATATTGCGATCGTATCCGAACGCCTCTGCGAGCAGATGGGTTTTGCATCGGGAGCAATGCTCGACTATCTCAAGACCCGAGGCTGCAGCATTGGCGGCGTGACGCTCGGAGAGCGTGGACTGATCTGGTACGACGAGGCGGGCACAGTCCGATCGCTGCCAGCTCTGGAAGTGCCGTCAAATCGGGTTCTCGACACCAGTGGGGCCGGCGACGTCTTCCACGGCGCTTACATCTATTCTTACCTCGCCGAACCAACAAAAAGTTGGCTAGAACATTTTCGGTTCGGGCGCGCGGCTGCCGCATACAAAATCCAACACCTCGGCAACGAGGCTGGATTGCCAACGCTTGCCGACGTCGCCACGGCCGAGCGGGAGTTCAACGGCAATAATCTCTGCACTCAGTAGTACCGGCGATGCCCGAAATGGGTCCAACGCGCGCGAAACAAGCCTTGGATTTCATGTCCGCTGCTGTCGTCTGCGGACCTATCATCGCGCCGCAGCGCGGCGACTACGACTTTCTCACCGATTGGGCTTGCGCTGGTGAGGGTCTTTCACTTCGGTGAAAGAAATCCCGGAGTTTTGTTTACCGGTATATTCGAGGTCGAAGGCGTTGCGTGCCAGGAAAACCAGATCGCCGTCGAAATCCTCCGCGATTGCTGAGCGGTAGGCCGTCACAAAACGATCAAGCGTCTTACGGTCGTCCGCCGCGATCCAGCGCGCGAACTGAAACTCCGCCGTGCTCCAATCAATTGCTATCCCATATTCGTTGGCGAGCCTTGCCCTCAGGACGTCGAGTTGCAACGGACCAACAACGCCGACGAGCGCCGAGGAACCGTCTGTCGGTCGGAATATCTGTGCTACACCTTCCTCGGCCAGTTGCTGCAGCGCCTGTTTCAGTTTCTTGGCCCTCATGGCATCGGGCAGACGAACCCGACGCAGGATTTCGGGCGCAAAGTTTGGCACGCCCTCAAAATTGAGATCCTCGCCTTCGGTCAGGGTGTCGCCGATGCGCAGCGTTCCGTGATTGGGAATGCCGACCACGTCGCCGGCGTAGGCCTCCTCGGCGAGCGCTCGATCCTGGGCAAAGAAAAATTGTGGAGCGCGCAGGCTGATGATTTTCCCGGTCCGGACCTGCTCGACCTTCATGCCGCGGGTGAGTTTGCCGGAGCACAGCCGCACGAAGGCGATACGGTCACGGTGGTCCGGATCCATGTTCGCCTGGATCCTGAAAACGAATGCGGACATGGCCGGCTCGGTTGCTGCCACGATCCGCCGGTCTGCCACTTGCGCGCGTGGCGGCGGTGCCATGGCTGCGATCGCGTTGAGCAGATCGCCAACGCCGAAATTCTTGAGCGCGCTGCCGAAGAAGATCGGGGTCATGTGGCCTTCGACAAAAGCCCGCGGGTCGAACCGCTTGCAAGCATGGCGCACCAGATCAAGTTCCCCGCCGAATGCCGATGCGTCCAGACGGGGATTCAGAGCGCTGATTTCGGCGATTGTCATTTCGCGCAAAGCGCCGGTAGAGCCGGCATCGCCTTCGAGCAAGCGCACGCCACCGGTTGCCACGTCGATTGTGCCGACGAAATCGCGCCCGCGTCCGACCGGCCAGGTGATCGGCGCCGCGTCCAGCGCCAGTGTCTTCTCGATCTCGTCGATAAGTTCGAACGGATCGCGGCTCTCGCGATCCATCTTGTTGATGAAAGTGATGATCGGAATGTCGCGCAGCCGGCATACCTCGAATAACTTGCGCGTTCGTGGCTCGATGCCCTTGGCCGCGTCGATCACCATGACGGCCGAGTTGACTGCGGTGAGAGTCCGATAGGTATCTTCCGAGAAGTCCTCGTGGCCGGGTGTATCAAGCAGATTGAACACCAGACCGCTGTACTCAAAGGTCATCACCGAGGTGACAACGGAGATTCCGCGTTCGCGCTCAATGGCCATCCAGTCCGAACGGGTAGAACGCCGGTCGCGCTTGGCCTTGACCTGCCCGGCAAGCTGGATTGCCCCGCCGAACAACAGCAGCTTTTCCGTCAAGGTGGTCTTGCCGGCATCTGGATGGGAGATGATTGCAAAAGTGCGCCGCCGCGCTACTTCGGTTGCGTAGGGCGATGGAGCGGGAGCGCCCTCAAGGGGGCGGATGGGCATGTTCATGGCGGATGGGATGTGGCAGTAGCGGCCGTCCCTATCAAGGCCAAAGATTTCGATGCGGTCTTTGCAGGCGTGAGGTGGCGGGAGGCGCTCAGGCATCACGGCCGGCAACAGCGGAATCCATGGTAACATTGGGCGTTAGTTACTTCGCGAACACGACCTATTCCAGCTCAAATTCTTCAGGTTAGAAGCCCGAGAAACGAGCGCATCCCCAACAACGCGTGCCCATGAAGAAGATCGGATTCCTGTCATTTGGCCATTGGACTGCTTCGCCCCAGTCGCAGACGCGATCGGCCTCCGACGCGCTGCTGCAATCGATCGACTTGGCCGTCGCCGCCGAGGAACTCGGCGCGGACGGCGCTTATTTCCGCGTGCATCACTTCGCCCGCCAGCTCGGTTCGCCGTTCCCGCTGCTGGCTGCCGCCGGCGCCAAGACCAAGCGGATTGAGATCGGCACGGCGGTCATCGATATGCGGTATGAAAACCCTCTGTACATGGCGGAGGACGCAGGTGCCGCCGACGTCATCGCCGGCGGACGCCTGCAACTGGGCATCAGCCGCGGTTCCCCCGAGCAGGTGATCGATGGATGGCGCTACTTCGGTTACGCCCCGCCCGAGGGGATGACCGATGCCGACATGGCCAGACGTCATACGGAGGTGCTGCTTGAGGTGCTGCGCGGCGAGGGCTTCGCGCGGCCAAATCCGCAACCGATGTTTCCGAACCCGCCTGGCCTGCTGCGTGTTGAGCCGTTCTCGGAGGGCCTGCGTGAGCGAATCTGGTGGGGCGCCGCTTCGAACGGCACGGGCGAGTGGGCGGCGAAGCTCGGGATGAATCTGCAAAGTTCAACACTCAAAACCGACGAGAGCGGACGTCCGTTCCACGTCCAGCAGGCCGAGCAGATCCGGATCTTCCGTGAGGCGTGGAAGGCGGCCGGTCACGCGCGCGAGCCGCGGGTGTCGGTCAGCCGCAGCGTCTTTGCACTCGTGGATGACCGCGACCGTGCCTATTTCGGGCGCGGCGACGAGGACGATGACACGATCGGCTACCTCGGCGACAACACCCGAGCGATTTTTGGCCGCAGCTATGCCGCCGAGCCGGACATCCTCATCGGGCAACTGGCGAAAGACGAAGCGATCGCCGCGGCTGACACACTGCTCTTGACCGTGCCTAATCAGCTCGGTGTCGACTACAACGCCCACGTCATCGAGGCGATCCTTAAATATGTCGCCCCAGGCCTCGGCTGGCGCTGACGCTTGCCGGCCCAAGGAACATCTGCCGGCCCAAGGAACTTCACGGCTGTGCTGGGCTGCGACTTACAACAGATGGGCTATAGGCAGAAGCCCCGTCCGCGGGAAGGCGGGCGGCTGCCGATTTTTTACCCTTGTCGCCGAACCCTGATCTCGTTGTATTTGGACAGCGCGTGTTCAAATTTGTCATTGAAGAGCCACATCGCATCAAGAATTTCGCGGAGCGTTGCAGTTGTTTTTGCTCGGTCAGCTCGTCCAAAAGTAAAGATGCTGTTGTTTCGCAAATATCCCATGATCCTCGAGTTGGAAATTTTATAGCTGGTCAAGTTGCTGGACTTGAGAGCAGCCCTGGTCGGAGACGGGATAATCTGGATGAGTTCAAAAAGCTTCATTTGATCGATCGGATCCGGCAGCGTTTTCACGATCACCGGAATTTGCGGGAAAAGATCCGCGTGTACGCCCGCCAGGGCATCTCTCACGGCGGTCCAGTGATTGAGCCGATGATCCAAATTGCCGACCCTTGCCTCCTCCATGTCGTCGCGAGCGCTTAGCGGCGGATCAAACGCAGTTATCGACTTTTTGATCGCTGCCCATTTCTTTTGACCACTTCGGTCCTCGGACGGGCCTGTTTGCAGACTTCCCTTGTAGGTATTCGAGCGCGCGTTGCCAATGTTTTGCTTGCCATTTGTCTCCGCAAAGAAGAGCCCAAGGCTGATACGGCCCGCCGCTTCGCCATTTGTTGCATCAAGGCCTTTGGCTCGCGAAATAGCGATTCCCAGGTCGATAACGTCTTTGAACGGCGTATCCGAGTTTTGCGCGTTGACCGGCGGCGCCTCCATGATGTCGAAGAGGTGTCGATACTCATCGATCAGCGGCTCACTGTCGGCGTCAAAGTACGCCGGCGGAATTCCGAATTTGTTGGGCCTTCCGATTTCGGATGGAAGCGCGTCGGTCAGATCTTTATATGCACTCATCATGTTGATACGGGCAAGGTAGAGTGCTTGTCCCGGTAAGTTCGGTAGCGCTTGCTTTGAGTTTATCTGTGCGCGCCGCTCGGCCAAGATCGACTTAAAGTAGTTCAGCGCACTGTTATACGTATCGAGCGCATCCGACTGTGATTTCGTGAGCACGGGCGGCTGACTCTGTGCAGTGGGTGACGCCGTCTCCGCGCGTAACTGGTTGGGTTGAGTTTTGGCGCCCGCTCCGACGGGCCAGCCGGCTGCCGTTACACCGAGTGCCTTGATGAACTCGCGCCGCCGCATTGCCATCCCCAAGCTCAGAAAACTGCATCCTATCGGCTCAGGCGAGTACTTTGGTAGGGGCCGAAAACGGTACACTTTCGCGCGAGGTCAACGCGGCCGTAATGTTGATGATGTCTCCTAGCCGTGCCCCAGCCGGCGAGGCTTGGGGACAAAGGTGGCTTGCGACGGGGGCCGCACCAAGCAAAGATTACGCTATTCCGCAAGATTGTGACCGCCCGTGCCGGGGAACCAGCGAATGCACGATTACATCGTCATAGGCGCCGGGTCGGCAGGCTGCGTTATTGCGGCGCGGCTGGCGGAACGTGGTGCGAAGGTGTTGTTGCTGGAAGCGGGGGGCAGGGACGATTCTCCGCTCATTCGAATTCCCGCCGCCTACCCCGCGTTGCAAGATACGCATATGGACTGGGGTTATCGCACCGTGGCGCAGCCCCAGCTCAACGGCCGTCGCGTGTTCTGGCCACGCGGGCGCGTGCTCGGCGGATCGAGTTCACTCAATTACATGGTTTACATTCGTGGCAACCGCGGCGACTACGACCATTGGCGCCAATTACGCAATGCCGGATGGGCATACGATGATGTGTTGCCGTATTTCAAACGTGCCGAGAAAAACGAGCGGTTGAAGGACTTATTTCACGGCGCCACGGGTCCCATCGTGGTGCGCGACAATCCCAACCGCCGTCTCGGCGAAACCTTCATCGAGGCGTCGATAGAGCAGGGGCTCCGTTACAACGAAGACTTCAATGGCGTTGAACAAGAGGGCTGCGGCATCCTGCAATGCACCATTGATGATCGTGGCCGATGTAGCGCGGCAGTGGGTTATCTTCGTGGTCTCAGCAGCGGCGGCAGCCCTACCATCGAGACCGATGCATTGGCCATGCGGTTGCTGATCGAAGGAAACCGCGCGATCGGTGTCCAATATTTGTCGCAGCGCGGGCTGGAATTGGCGTATGCGAGTGTCGAAGTTATTCTGTGCGGCGGCGCGATCAACAGCCCTCAACTTTTGATGTTGTCGGGGATAGGCCCGGCCGACGAGCTCCGAGCGGCCGGTGTTGAGCCGCTGCACGATTTACCAGGCGTCGGCAAGAATTTGCAGGATCACCTTAGCTGTTGGCTGCGCTGCGAAATCAACAAGCCGCTGACGATCTACGGCATGTCTGAAGACGACAGGAGCGCCGCGCAACGCGAGTGTCTGGAGCTCGGCACAGGCCCGCTCGCGACCAATCTCCTCGAGGCCGCCGCCTTTGCACGGTGCGATCCGTCCTCCGCGTACCCCGACGTACAGCTTCACTTTGCGAGCACATTCGGCCGCGAGCCCGATGGCACCGCTCCCGACCGGCACGGGGTGTTCATCGCGCCTTGCGTGCTCCGTCCGCGTTCGCGCGGGGAAATGCGGCTATGTTCGGCCAATCCGCTCGACAAGCCGGCGCTCGACCCCAAGTACTTCAGCCAAGGCGACGATGTGCGCTTGATGGTGCTCGGCCTCCGCCTCGCCCGGCGTATTTCGACGAGCGGCGCGTTCGCGGATCTCGTTGCAGCCGAGGTGTGGCCCGGACCGGGCGCCGTGTCGGACGGTGATCTCGAAACGTATGCGCGGCGTACTGCGAGCACTGTTTACCATCCGGTCGGCACCTGCAAGATGGGCGATGACGAAATGTCGGTGGTCGATGCTGCGTTGCGCGTTCGCGGCATCGAGGGCTTGCGCGTCGCCGATGGATCAATCATGCCGACCCTCGTTAGCGGCAACACGAATGCGCCGATTATTATGATCGGCGAAAAGGCGGCCGATCTCTTGCTTGCAGCCTAGCTCACGATAGGGACCGCTGCACGACAACATGCAACGCGCATCAATGCCAGGCAAAGCCCTGCTCGCAGGCGGAGCCGTTTCGTGTTTGCTCCCGGCATGTGCCACAACCTCGATATGAGGAGCGTCTTCTGGCGCGCCAGTCGAGATCATCCGGGGGATACCGGTTAGGGGGGCACTTATGACTCAAATTCTCGACGGCCGCGTCGCGGTCGTCACCGGCGCGGCCAGCGGCATGGGGCGCGTGATGGCGCGCGCGCTTGCCGGCGCCGGCGCGAAAATCGCGGCGGTCGATATCGACGACGGCGGCCTCGCGCGGCTGATCGCCGAGTCGCCATTCGCCAACACGTCGAAAAAATTTGCGCTCGACGTTTCGCAGGCGGAGTCCTGCCGCCGTGCCGTCGATGAGATCGTGTCGGCGTTCGGGCGGCTCGACATCCTGATCAATTGCGCCGGCGTCAGCATGGCACCGGCGGCGCCGCCCAATCAGGGCCGCGTCAAGATGCAGGAACTCAAGCCCCGACGGCTGGCTGCGCATCCTCGCGATCAACATCGGCGGGGCGTACCTGATGGCGCGGTTTTGCGCGGCGCCGATGATCGCGGGCAAGTGGGGGCGTATCGTCAACGTCACGACGAGTTTCGACACCATGCTCGCGGGCGGGCTTTCCGGCTATGGCGCAGCGAAGTCGGCGCTCGAAGCCTCGACGGCAAGCTGGGCGAAGGACCTCGACGGCACCGGCGTCACCGTCAACATCCTGGTGCCGGGCGGCCCGACCGATACCGCATTCTTCCCGCCGGGCTTGCCGAAGCCCCCGAAGCTGATCGACCCGCAGGTGATGGCGGTGCCGGTGGTGTGGATGTGCTCGCCTGCGGCCGGCTCGATGACCGGCTTGCGCCTGGTCGCGCGCGACTGGGATCACGCGCTTGCGCCGGAGGATGCCGCAGCCAGCATCTGCGCGCCGGCGGGCTGGCCGTCGCTCGCCGAGACCGCGCAGTCGGCGCGCGGAGCTGCAATCTAGCCGGGCGGCAGCACACGGAGGCGTCAGGCAGACGGACAACCAACTTTTCGCGATGCGTCAAATAACGATCGCGAATGACGCGAAGGGTGGACGGTTCACTTCCGCGATGTACGAGTTGCGTCTGCCTTCCCCCGATGGCGACCAAATTTCGCAGCGCGGCGAATTGTTGCGATTGGCGAAAGGGAGACATCACGTGTTAGTTTCAAATGCCGTAGAAATCGCCAATTGACGCACGCCGAAAAAGCTCGTCAGGGCTCCCGACCGACCGCGGGTCGGGAAACCTCGCTGGGATCACATAACAAAAAGGGATATGCTACCCTTCTCTTAGGAGGCCGGCTTCGATGAAACGGCGAATGGCGGCGATATTGGTCGCTGATGTAGTCGGCTATTCGGGGTTGATGGAGGCCGATGAGAACGGCACCGCTCAGCGGCTTTCCAACTGCCGGAAGTTGATCGACGCCGAGATTGCCAAATGCGATGGCCGCCTATTCAAGGCGATGGGCGACGCGGTGCTCGTCGAATTCGCGAGTCCGATAAATGCAGTGCGATGCGCCGCCGACATTCGGGCTGGGCTGCTGCTGGCTGGGCAGGGCGACGACACATTGCACATGCGCTTTGGTTTGCATCTCGCTGACGTGCTGGTAGAAAACGACGACGATCTTATCGGCGATGGCGTCAACCTCGCCGCCCGCATTCAGCAGGCGGCCGACCCTGATGCCATCGACGTTAGCGCTGCGCTTTTCGAGCAGATTCGCCGCAACTCGCCCTTCGCCTTCGATGACCGCGGCGAGCAGAGCTTCCGCAATATCGTTCAGCCTGTCCGCATTTACCGCCTGCGCGGCGAGATAACCCGCCACGTCTACCAGATAGCGCCGACTCAGCCGACGCCAATGCAGGCGAAGCGACCTTTTTCGCTGGCCGTCATGCCATCGAGGTTGCCTCCGGCAACGAGGACCAGAGGTATTTGGCCGAGGGTGTCACCGAGGAGCTGATTTTCGAACTCGGTCGATTTAAGAAACTGTTTGTCACTTCACGCTCGGCGACACGGGCCCTCGCCGCCACCGCCTATGATCCGCAGACCGTGGGCGATCGGTTCGGCGTGCGCTACGTGCTCACTGGCACAGTACGCCAACTCGGATCGCAGATCCGCTTGAGCTTATCGCTTTCGGAGACCGAAACCGGCGGAGTAGTCTGGAGCGATCGACGCAACGAGAGCTTTGAAAGCCTGGTCGACCGGCTTGACGAGGTGGTCTCGCGCGTCGCCTCGACAGTGCTTGGCCGTATCGAGGAGAGCGACATTATGGCCGCGCGCCGGCTCAAGCCCGAGTTCATGACCGCCTACGAGTTTTACCTGCGCGGGCTCGAATATCATCGCCTCGGCGGGGTCGTCGACGAGAACTTGCGCCAGGCAACCGGCTGGTTCGAGCGCGCCATCGAAGCGGACGCGCAACTTCGCGCGTCCGCGCGCCATGTGGGTCGTGTGCTCGCTCTTCCGGAATTCGATTGGGATGACGGCGAACGGCGTACCCAGCGCGCGCTCGAACTCGACCCCGACTGATCCGGAGGCCAATCGAATCATGGGCTCGATCCTCATGCACCGCGGCGCCTTTGACGCCTCGCGGAAATACCATGAGAAGGCAATGGAACTCAGCCCGTCGGACGCCTACGTTAAAGGCCGCTCGGCCGCGTTCTACAACTTCTCGGGAGACCCCCAGCGCGCCCCCGCGCCGCTCACCGACCCCCAAGCTCGACCCGTTTCTGCATGTCTGGTGCATCGAGGAGCGCGTGGCTGTGCTCTACCACCTCGGACGATTTCGCGAAGCGATCGAGGCGGCGCTCCGACTGACTTTTCAGACTCGCCGATCACGATTATACCGCGCGGCCGCGCATGCGGCGCTTGGCGAGACCGCCCTACGCGAGGTTGTCGCCGAGGAATCGCGTGAGTGCTCCTGACCTGACAACTGACTTTGTGGAAAATCACGAGTGGTATCGCGACGCAGCGATTAAGCGGACCCTGATCGAATTTTTGGTCCTGGTTGGCCTGCCCGAGTGTCCAGTGGAACAAGCCGTGGTCGACGTCGACGACACCGCGAGGACCGCTTTGGGTCAATTACGACCCGGGTGTTCCGCGTCGCGGCCCTCGTGCGTCTGGTTTGTCCCCAAAGCCGAAGTCGCGATGATGCCGTTGCGAGTTGAAGGTGCCGCCATGGATGTGGTCCTGTCGCCCTTCACCGTTGCACGCTGGAGCGCTATCGAAGCGGTCGGAGACCGGGACAACGCGCACAGGATTGATCCGCGCAAGACCTGTTGCCGATGTCAGATGTCTTATGTCTCGGTGAGCTGCGGCGCCCGGTTCATCCAGCTGGCCGCACTTGCGGCGCCGCACCGGTGCCAGTCACCTCGCGGAAACCGCGCTCGATGGCGTTGCGCAGCAGCTCCCGGTAAGGATAACCATCATAGCCGGCGGTTGGCGCGCTCATGTGCACTAAACGATCCAGCGTCGCCATGAATTGATCGGCGTCCTGGTAGAAATGCACCGCGTCATCGCGCAGGCCCCCGAACTCGGATTTCGGTGCAGATGATGTGAGCGCCGGCGAGGCGGCCTTCCACCAGGCAGCGGCCAAATCCTTCGCGCAGCGAATGTACCCACACGATGCGGTGTGAGCGGTATTCGCGGGCGACTGCGCGGTCCGACAGCCGGCCGCAAATGTGCAGCTGTCCGGAGTCGATGAAGCTTTGCAGCGCAGCCAGACGCGGCGCGTCGCTGGCCTTGTGCAGGCCGAGGATCGAGACGCGAAAATCCGCGGCCAGCACTTTCGGCAGGTAGTCGGCGACCAGCGTTTCAATATCTTTGTTCGCGGTCGAGCCGGTGCAGAGCAAAACCGATTTGGCTGATTCTGGCTTGCGTTTGATGGCCCGCAAGTAGCGCTCGAAGGTGAAGAAGGTATTCGGCAACATCACCACCGGGCAGCGGCCAAACAACCCGCTGTCGCTGATCCGTTGCCGCGTCAGCTCCGAGATCGTGAACATCGGACTGTCGGTCTTTTTCAGCACGCGATAGCAGGCGAGGTAATAGATCTTCGACAACGATATGCCGCGGTTGAGTTGCTCGAGGTCGTGCACCACGATGCGGCCGCGCCGGGTGAACAGATCGGCAATCGCCACCGAATTGTAAGGATAAAGAGTAATGTCGGCGCGGAGCAGATAGCCGAGCACCGGCAGCACCAGTTGTTCGACGGCGACCGCGATCATGTAGAACAGGTTGCGCGGCAGCACGCGACAAATCGACGGCGCGCGCACGACGCTGACTTCGAACCCTTCCTCCCGCAGACCGCCGATGAGATTGCGGACGTAAAGCGGGATACCGCGATCGAGCACGCCGCCGATGAAATCGTTGACCAGGATATGCAAGGCAACTCCCGCCGCTGCGCTAAGTCAGCGGATCAGTAAGCGTTCTCGGTGCGGATCAGCGCGAACGGCGTCTGCGCGAGGATGTAAAGGTCCAAAAGGATCGACCAGTTCTCGATGTAATAGAGGTCGCATTCGACGCGGCGCTGGATCTTCTCCTGGCTGTTGGTCTCGCCGCGCCAGCCGTGGATTTGCGCCCAGCCGGTCAGGCCCGGCTTGACGCGATGGCGGGCAAAGTAGCCGTCCACCGCTTCGTCGTAGAGGCGGTTCTCGGCCTTGGCCTGGACGGCATGCGGGCGGGGACCGACCAGGGACAGATTGCCGGCGAACACGATGTTGAACAGCTGCGGCAATTCGTCGAGGCTGGTTTTGCGGATGAAGCGGCCGACCCGCGTCACCCGCGGATCGCCGACGGTGACGAGCTTGCTGGCGGCGGCGTCGGTTTGCTCGACATACATCGAGCGGAACTTGTAAATCTCGATCAGTTCGTTGTTGAAGCCATAGCGCTTCTGCTTGAAGAATATCGGGCCGCGGCTGTCGAGTTTGATGGCGATGGCGACGATCAGCATGATCGGCAGCGCGCAAATCAGCGCCAGCGAGCCTGCGATCTTGTCGAATAGCCACTTCATCACGACGTCCCAATCGGCGATCGGCTTGTCGAAGATGTCGAGCACCGGGACGCTGCCGACGTAGGAATAGGACCGCGGGCGGTAGCGGAGCTTGTTGGTGTGCGCGGACAGACGGATGTCGACCGGCAGCACCCAGAGCTTCTTCAACATCTGCAGGATGCGGCTTTCCGCCGAGATCGGCAGCGAGAAGATCACCAAATCGACGCGGGTGCTGCGCGCGAACGCCACCAGATCGTCGACGGTGCCGAGTTTGGCGACGCCGGCGCAGCTTGCGGGGCTCCGCTCATCGCCGCGGTCGTCGAACACGCCGATGACGCGCACGTCCGAATCGCGCTGGGCGGCAAGTGAATCGATTAGCGTTTCGCCGTTTTTATCGGCGCCGACCAGGACGGTGCGGCGGTCGAGCCGGCCTTGCCGCGTCCAGCGCCGGACCAGAAGAAACAAGCCGCGCCGGAACGCGATCAAGGTGAACAGGCCGAGCACGTAGAAGGCGCCGAGCCAAGCACGGGAGAACTGGTCGCCGACCTTGGCGAAGAACGAGGCGCAGATCGCGATCAGAAAAACCACGGACCACGCCGAAGCGAGCCGCATGTATTGTTTTTCATGGCCGCGAAAAGCCTGGACCTGATAGATATCGGCCGCCTGGAACGCCAGCATGGCGAGCAGCGAGATGCCGAGGATGACGCCGAAATAGTACCAGGCAAAGCCGTGGGTTGGCACCACGTAACAGGCATAGACGGCAAAGCCGATGGCGGCGACCAGGGTAAATTCAATGGCGCGCACGAGGCCGGCGAGCACGATCGGCGAATACGCTGCGCCATACGGCTTGGTGGCGACCGCGAGCGCTTCGGGCGAAAGCTCCGCCTGGTCTTGCCGCGGATTGACGCGGGGCATTGCAGTGACAGCGGTGCGAACCGCCGCCGCAGTATCGAAGATCGCGCCGGGTTCTGGCTTGGACATCACTGACACGTTTGTTGCACGCTATTGGCCGCCCGCAGGCAAACGCGGGAACGCCCCCAAGCAATCCGCAGTCACAAATAGTGAAGAAATTTCAAAAATTGGTTATGCGAATTGTTTCAATTTTCGCATTGCCAGCGCCTCGCGATAGGCGGCTAACCCATCGTCAACCATCGCCGCCAGCGAGAACTCGCTGCGGACGCGGCTTCTGACCGCCTGGGCGACGCGGCGCACGCGCTCGGGCTGGTCGAGCGCCGCACTGATGGCGCCGGAGAGCGCGCCGACATCATCGGGCGCGATGAGATGGATGCCCTCGGGGCCGAAGATCTCGGGAACGCCGCCGACGCGGGTTGCGATCATCGGCACGCCGGCGGCGGCCGCTTCCAGCACCACGTAGGGCAGCGATTCCGCGCGGGACGGAATCACCATCGTGCGTCCCATGGCGATCGCCGCGCGCGCCGAGCGATGGCCGACAAAGCGGACCTGATCGGCGACCTGCAAGCGCTCCGCTTGGCCTTTGAGTTCCGCCTCCAGCGGCCCTTCGCCGGCAATGGTCGCGGTAACGCGGCGGCCGGAAGCTTTCAGCGCTGCTATCGCGGCGATCAGCACGTCGAACGCTTTGACCGGCCGCAATTCGCCAAGCCCGACGAGATCGGTCGCGTCGGCGGCGGGCGTAACGGCGGCAAACTCGCCGTCGGCGACGCCGTTGTGCACGACCCGCGCCAATGCCGGCGTGCGGCCGATCTGGGCGCGGAACAGGCCGGCGACATAGTGGCTCTCGAACAGAAATAGATCGGTGCGCCATTTCAACAGCCACTCCAGCGAGCGGTAGAAGCTGCCGCCGATGGTGCCGGGACGATAAACCAGCGAGCCGCCGTGCGGCGTGTAGACGCGGATCGCGTCCGCTGGGGTCGGCGCCAGCCGCGCCAGCGCGGCGCCTTTGGCGCCGTGGCCGTGCAGTACGTCGGGCGCGGCGTGATTGATATGGCCGGCAATGGCGCGCAGCGCGGCGAAGTCGGACGGGCCGAGCTCGCGGGCGATGGCGACGCGCTGCAGGCCGAGTGCAAGGTGAGGTGCGAGTTCCGCCAGCACGGCGTCGGCACGCGCGCCGCCGGTCGTGGAATCAACAATAAGCCCGACGCGATGACCGCGTTCCGCCTGGCCGCGGGCAATGTCCAGCACGTGGCGGAACAGGCCGCCGAGCGGCGCGCGGAGGATGTGCATGATCTTCAGCGAAGCCGCCATCGCGGCCTGCGGCGCAGCGATACGCTCGACCGGCATCGCAAGGTCTGGCGATGCGGCGGCTTGCATCGATAGCCCGCGCCGCCCGTTGCCCATGACTGCGAATCCTTAAAGTGGCGAATCCTTAAAAGTCGCGCTAGCGCATTAAGACCGAATAGAGCGGCCTCGGAGTTAAGAAAGCCTTGTCCGCGGGGAAGACCAGGGGCGTTTAACCAGATGGAAACCATAATCGACTGAGATGCGGCGCACGGTGACGCTCGCGTCTAGTCAGTAGGAGCCGCGACATGAGTTTGGCCTCGCAATCGCCCCGGCCGCCGGCGGGCGGGTCGTTGATGGATGCGGACTTCGACTTGTCCATGCTCGGCGCCGCGCTCTGGCGCAACCGGGGCAAGATCCTCCGCCCGACCTTCGCGGTGGCGCTGCTTACCTTCGCCGTGGTCATGCTCATCCCGCCAAAATATCAGGGCGAATCCCGCGTGCTCGTGGTCGGCCGCGACAATGCGTTCCTGCGTCCCGACGCCGATCGCGACACCGGCGACCGCAGCGTGATCGATCAGGAAGCGGTGACGAGCCAAGCCCAGCTCATTCTGTCGCGCGATCTCGCCGTCGAAGTCATCAACAAGCTCAAATTCGGCGAGCTCCCCGAATTCGATCCGGCGCTCGGCGGCGTGTCGCTGTTGAAGTCGCTCACCGGTTTCATCGGCCTCACCAAGAACCCGCTAAGCATGACGCCGGAAGAGCGCGTGCTCGATGCGTATTACGACCGGCTCAATGTCTATCCGGTGGAAAAGTCGCGCGTCATTGTCATCGACTTCCTGTCGGAAAATCCCGAGCTGGCGGCGCGCGTCGCCAACGCAATCGCCGATGCCTATCTGCAACGCCAGCAGCTAGCCAAGCAGGAGCAGACGCGCGGCGCCGGGCAGTGGCTCTCCGGCGAAATCGAGAAGCTGCGCAAGAAGGTCGAGGAGTCCGAGGCCAAGGTCGAGTCGTTCCGCGCAGGCGCCAATCTCCTGGTCGGCCCCAACGGCACCACCTTGTCGGCCCAGCAGCTCGGCGACCTCAACGGCCAACTCGCCGCGGCGCGCACGCTCAAGGCCGACGCCGAAGCCAAGGCCAGGCTCATTCGCCAGATGCTCAAGTCCGGCGAGGAAATCCAATCCTCCGACGTGCTCAATTCCGAGCTGATCCGCCGGCTGTCGGAGCAGCGCGTCACGTTACGCGCGCAGCTTGCCGAGCAATCGTCGTCGCTGCTCGACAATCATCCGCGCATCAAGGAACTCAAAGCCCAGGTCGCCGACCTCGACCAGCAGATCCGGCACGAAGCCGAGACCGTGGCGCGCTCGCTCGAGAACGACTCCAAGCTCGCCAGCGCCCGGGTCGACGCGCAGATCGCGATGCTCGATCAATTCAAGAACCAGGCGGCGAACACCAACGGACAGGACGTGCAACTGCGCGCGCTGGAGCGCGAAGCCAAATCGCAGCGCGATCTCTTGGAATCGTATCTGGCGAAATATCGCGAAGCCAGCGCCCGCGACACCATCGCTTCGGCGCCGCCCGATGCCCGCATCATCTCGCGCGCGTCGGTGTCGAACATCCCGGCCTATCCGAAGAAGCTGCCGACCGTGCTGATCGCCACCTTCGCGACCTTCGTGGTCTGCTGCGGCATTGTGGTGACGCGCGAGTTCCTGGCCAATCCGGCAACCGACGCCGCCATTCGGCCGGCGCGCGTCGCTCGTCCGGTCACGACGACCACGCCCGCGGCAACCATGCCAGCGAGTGAGCCTCAATCCGCGACCGGCCGGTTGGGCGCGCGTCTTGCTGCGGTCGTAAAACGCCGCCGCCCAGCCAGCGTGCCGGTGACCGCGCTCGGCGAATTCGCACACGGTCTGCACAACGCGCGGGGCGAGGGCAGCCAGATCGCCTTCTTCGGCGTCGCGCCATACCTTGGGACCAGCGGCATCGCCATCAAATTTGCCCGCGCGCTGGCGCACGAAGCGCGCGTCGTACTGGTCGGCCTCGGCTCCGGCGACGCCGCGATCAAAGAAATTTCCAGCGATCCATCAGCGCCGGGATTGGCCGAGCTTGCCGACGGCGAAGCCTCGATCGGCGACATCATCACCAAGGACCGGATGTCCGGCCTCAATCTGATCGTCTCCGGCCGCGCGCCGGCGGCGCCCGGCGAGGTGCTCGCCGCGCCCGGCATGAGCAAAAACTTTAAGGCGCTCGCCTACACCTACGGCCACGTCGTGATCGACGCCGGCGTGGTCGACGGCGCCGATATGGCGAGCATCGCCACGCTGGCGTCGCACGCCATCCTCCTGGTCGAGACGCTGTCGAACCTCGGCACCGACAAGGCGCGCGAGCGGCTCGAGGACGCGGGCTTCAACGACGTCACTATCCTGGTCGCCGGCCGCCCCGACGCCGCCGCCCCCGGCGCCACCGCCTCCGCCACCAAGCCAGCTACCGCCGCCGCGTAGCGCTTTCCCTCCCCCTTGGGGGGAGAGGGTGGGGGGTCGGGAGGCGACGCGGGAAAAGAAGAGAGGAACGACCCACCTCCAAAGGGGGGAGGGGAGGTGTCGAGCGAACCTTGTTTGCGCGCAGATGTAGTGATATATACCACTGGTATCTATCATACGGATCGCCACCATGACCAAAAACGCCACAGCAAACGCCAAGGCCAAGCTATTCATGCACGGCCGCAGCCAAGCTGTGCGCCTGCCCAAGAATTCCGTCTGCCAGGCAAAGAGGTCCGCGTGCGCCGCCTCGGGCGCGGGGTACTGCTGGAGCCGCTCGAATTCGACGTTAAATCATGGCTCGCCGACTCTCGACCGGTTCGCGACTTCCTTCATGAAGGGACGTGAACAGCCGCCGATGCCGGACGACGACGAGTCATTGGACTGAATGCATTGCCTGGACACGAACGTCGTGTTGGCCTCCTGAAACGGTCACCAATACGCCGGCGCGATTCGAGATCGAACAGGCGGCGTGAACGCTATCAGGTCGCCTGCCGGCCGTGGTCTTGTTTGAGCTGGGATACGGTGTTGCCAAGAGCGGCCGCCGCCAGGAAAATGACGAGCGCCTTGAGGATTCTTCCGCCGCGCACCGATTCCCGTCTTACCCTTCGATGCCGAAGACGCGCGCGAAGCCGGCGATATCCGAGCCGCACTAGTAGAGTTCCGGCAAGCCGATCGGGCCTTACGACGTTTTGATTGCCGCGCAAGCCCGCCGGCGCGGCGCAACGCTGGTGACGGCGAACCGCCGCGAATTCGTTCGCGTACCGGGGCTCAAGACCGAAAACTGGGCGGCCTAACCCTCCGATTCCGCCCCCGCGGCGGGGGAGGGGGACGCGCTTTTGGGGGGTCGGAGGCGACGCGAAATTCGACGGGATCCCTTTGCGCGACAGTCGTCACCGCGCAATCCCTCCACCGCCCTGTTGCACCCCTCCCCCTCCCCGCTTGGCGGGGCAGGTGACCGGTTGCGCACCGAACAAACTTCCGTCGCCCGCGTCATCTAACCAAATGCCGGCAGCCATCGGAGAACCGACAATGACCACGCCCTGCATCCCGCCGCCCGCGGCCGACCCGTACAGCGAGCCGCAAGATCTCGCGCGCGCCGTGCCGCTCACGCCAAGCCTCGCCGCAAGCCGCCGCGGGCTTTTGCTCGCGCCGCTTTTGGCGGCGCTGCCGGCGAGCCTCCTGTCCGGCCCGGCGCAGGCGATCGACCCGAGCGAGACGCAAGTGACGCTGCCCGACCAATACCAATGGAAGCCGGCGCTTCCCGGCGCACCGCCGCGCTCGGTCGAGACGGTGCCGGTGTTCGGCGCGACCGACAAGCCCGGGCCGTATGTGGTGGTGATCCGCTGGTACCCGGGCTACATGAGCGCGCCGCACACCTACGTCACCGACCGGCTCTGCTTTGTCCTGTCAGGCACCTGGTGGGTGAATTCGGGCGAAGCGTTCGAGCCTGCGGCCACCGTTCCGGTACCGGCCGGCGGCTTCGTGCGCCGCGTCGCGCACACGCCGCATTACGACGGGGTCAAGACCGGCGAGAAGGAGCCGGCCGTCATTGGCATCTTGGGCAGGCGCCGATCGAGTTTAAGCTCGTCGATCCGAGCAAGCCGCCGTGGCGGGCGGTGTAAACTCACATTTTCTGCGACGTCCCTTTTGGCGTGGGGAGGGAATGCTTTCGATTGCGCGAAGCGCACCCCAGCTGCCTTAAATGTATGATGTTCGGCATGACGGTGGAATGGAACGAAGTTGAAGTAGTTTGGAAGATGGTCCAACTTATCGCGGCGGTTGTTCCAATCCAAAGAAAGTGAAAAAAATTTATGAGCAGAGAAACAACAAGTTTTTTGACGTGGAAGGCTACTGCTGATTTGGTAATGAAGAAAATTTATGGGATCAATACAAACGATGCGGGCATTGATGATGAAAGGCTAAAAGATCATTGGGGCACAGGCGAGCCTCCTGAAAAATTTGTTGAATGGTTCGCGGAGAAATACGATCTCCTATCGAAGCGCGACATGGGCATCGAGTGGTAGGCACTTTACCCTTTGAAGATATGCTCGCGATGGTATCTTAAATAATAGGGATGCGGCCAATAACTCCGATCTTGTGGCGCAATAATTTTACCGTCGCCATTCAGCAGTTTGCGAATTTGATCCGGTAGACCGTTTTTCGCAATCAAAATTTTATGGTCGTCGTCAATTGAAACAAGGCCGCGATCAAACAGCCAGTGGAGCGTTCCTGATAATGCGAGTCCGTTTCGAATTGAATCTGGTCCATTATCGGTCACCGGTTTGATGTGGGCGGCCTGCACCTCGGGGCGCCCGCTGCCATTGATCAGACATAGCCCCGTGAGTGCACACCGGTTTGCATAAGCGCCCCGAATAGCCCTTTTAAATGCCTGATCCCGAAACGGCCGCGAAACCGTCATTTCTACGATTGGCCGTTCCAGACCGTGTATCGGCTCTTCGAATCCAGTCGTTAGATCATCTGAATGTTTCTCTAGTTCGGACAATTCGGCCGCGAAGCCAGCCTTTAGAATTAGGTCGAATTCTTCTTCCGGGATCGGTCGTACGGCTCTACCAAATGCTCCTCTATTCGTCGAACCGTCGTTTTTGCGCAAGGCGCTTTCGTAGTAATGACCGCCTTCTGCAAACGGAACAGGCTGATCGAAACTCAAAAAGTCAGAAACGATCGCATAGTAATGGTCGGCACGTGTTCGATCCTCGACAATATCTGTGAGACGCGCAGTCGCAAAATACGCTTGCCGTCCCCCTCGGCTTGAATCAACGGTACTTGGCCGTCGGGGTTCGTAATAAATAACGTGGTCCCCAACTGCGCCACGAACTTGATTTCAGATAAGTTCTGGGGAAATGATAATGTTCTTCCAGCCTGTCGTCATAGCTGGATGAGTTCTTTGTTGTGAAAACGACTTTGCTCATTTGGAAATGCTGAGCTATCACCTTCTTCTGAATACTCTCACACTCGGCGACCCTGTGCGTAACGTTTCCATTGACATTGGTCCCCATTTAAGCTACATCGACAACGAATCTCGCTCAGTGAAGGACGCCTTCGGCCGAGGGTACTCCCGAATGCGGAGCGAGTGCGGTACCCGCGGGCGGAACGATACGATCCGCTCCCGGGCGGCTTCGGGAAACTACGCCCGGCCGGCATTACGACCGGTCTGCGAGATAACCCTCGCTGGACTGGGACAGGAAGGAGCGGGTAACGCCCGTTTAGCGGCGCATGATCTTACCGGGAAACCGGTAACCACCCACGGATCAAGTCCGAGGGCAGGCTTCTTCCGGATCATGCGCTAAAAAACGCACGGTTTTTCGAACCCGGTTGTTCGAAGCTTTGGGATCGCTGCGTCCGACCAAGTCCCAGGAAGTGCGTATCTGGAGCTGAGCTGCGGCGTTCGCTCGCTGCAGCAAGAGCCGCGGTGGAACGCCGATAGGCGAGCATGCCCCCTCCCTAACCCTCCCCCGCAAGCGGGGGAGGGGAAAGAGACAAGGGCATGCGCCGCGCCCCCTCCTGTGTCCTCCCCCGCATGCGGGGGAGGATGAAGGTGGGGGCGCGGAGGTTGGCTGAACACGTCTGTCGGCGTTCCGCTTCCTTTTTTCCTTGTCGTCATTGCGCTTCGTAGGGTGGGTAGAGCGAAGCGAAACCCACCGCTCAGCATGGTGGGTTACGCTGTGGAGCTTGTCATCGGGCCGGCCACTTCGGGCCGGACCCGTTCGCAGCTAACCCACCGTACATTTTTCGCAAACCCCGGGCGCGGAGCGCGTCGCGGGAATGCGCTCGCTTATCCGCCCCCGCGTAGTGAAACGGAGCGGGGGAGGGGGACCGCGCGTTTGCGCGGTGGAGGGGGCATGCAGCGCTTGAGCTAGCGGCGCGGCCGACGCCCCTTCCACCGTCGGCCTGCGGGTAAGCCGCTCCCCTCTTCCTCCCCTTGAACGGGGCAGGATTGAGGTGGGGGTCGCGGGCGCTCGCGTAGTATTGGCGACGTCATTGCTGCGAGAGAGAAAACGGGCCCTCACCCGCGCCTTTGGCGCGGCCTCTCCCGCGGGGGAGAGGGGGAAAACCGCTGGCGCGGCAAAGAATTGTCAACCGTGCGTCCGATAGTGTCGGCGCTTTCAGCGTAACCGCGCGTTGCACAGGGAAAGTTCTGTGGCCGGGCTTAAACAGGCGATCATCCGCGGCGGATTGGAATCGCTGTTCTTTTCCGGCGCGCACCTGGCGTTGAAGCCGCTCCTTGGCGGCGTCGGCGTCATTCTGACGTTGCACCACGTGCGCCCGCCGCGGCCCGACCGCTTCCAGCCCAACCATATGCTCGAAATCACGCCGCGCTTCCTCAACAGCGTGGTCAAGCTGCTGCGCCGCTCGCGCGTCGACGTGATCAGCCTCGACGAGCTGCACCGGCGGCTGACGCACGGCGATTTCAAGCGCCGCTTCGTGTGTCTGACGTTCGACGACGGCTATCGCGACACGCTCAAATACGCCTATCCGATCCTCAAGGCGGCGGAGATGCCGTTCGCGGTCTATGTGGCGACGAGCTTTCCCGATCGGCTCGGCGAATTGTGGTGGCTCGCGCTCGAGGCCGTGATTGCGCGCAACAGCCGCGTCGGCCTCGTCATCGACGGCAAGAACCGGGCGTTCGACTGCGGCAGCCTCGAGGAGAAGCGCGCGCTCTACGAGGAGCTTTACTGGTGGCTGCGGCGGCGGCCGCAGCAGAGCGAGCTGCGCGACGTGGCGCGCGACCTGGCGGCCTGTTATTCGGTCGACATCGCCGCGTTCTGCAAGGAATTATGCATGGACTGGCAGGAGCTGGCGCAACTTGCCGCCGATCCGCTGGTGACCATCGGCGCCCACACCGTCAATCACCCGATGCTGGCGAAGCTGCCGGAAAAATCCGCGCGCTCGGAGATGGAATTGAGCCGCTCGGTCATCGAGGCGGGGCTCGGCGCGCGGCCGCAACATCTGGCGTATCCGTTTGGCGATCCGACGTCGGCGGGGCCGCGGGAATTTGCGCTCGCGGCGGAACTCGGCTTCAAGACCGCGGTGACGACGCGGCCGGGCGTCATCTTCCGCAGCCGCGCCGAACACCTGACCGCGCTGCCACGGATTTCGGTCAACGGCGATTATCAGCAATTGCGCTACGTGCGCGTGCTGCTCTCCGGCGCAGCGACGGCGATGTGGAATGGCTTTCGCCGCTTAGAAGCGGCGTAAGCCAGGAGTTAGTAATCAGTGGTCAGTGGTCAGTGGTCAGTAATCAGAACTCGCAGGTCCGGCTGTTCTTCTGATTACTGATTACTGATTACTGATTACCGATTACTGACTCCTGGCCGGTCGGCTCATCCATGAGACGACCGGTATTGCCGGCAGCACCCAGCCGAGGCCAGCGATTACGTAGTAGGCGACCGAGGTGATTGCGTTGTCGCGGATCGCCGGCATCTGCGCCAACGCCATCGCTGCCAGCGCCCAGACGATGACGAGCACGAACAGCGCGATGGCGCCGATGAATTTGCGGAGGCGAAGGGACATTTGGTCCGTTGCAAGCTTCGGCCGCACCACTATATCGTCCGCGCCCATGCGACAAGCGGGCCGACGATGACGGGAAACCTTGCCAACGCGCATGCCCGCGCCATCCGACTGTGGCTTTATGCCGTCGCCGCTTTGGTGCTGGCGATGGTGCTGGTCGGCGGCGCGACGCGGCTTACGGAATCTGGCCTCTCGATCACCGAGTGGAAGCCGGTCTTGGGCACGCTGCCACCCTTGTCCGCGGGCGACTGGCACGACGCGTTCGAAAAATATCAGGCCATTCCGCAATACCGCGCGCTCAACGCCGGGATGAGCCTCGATGAGTTCAAGACGATCTATTGGTGGGAATGGACGCATCGTCTGCTCGGCCGGCTGATCGGCGCGGCGTTTCTGCTGCCGTTTGTCTGGTTTCTGTGGCGCGGGTGGGTCGCGCCGGCGCTGCGGTCGCGGCTGTGGTTCATTTTCGGGCTTGGCGCGCTGCAGGGCGCGGTCGGCTGGTGGATGGTCGCCTCCGGCCTCACTGAGCGCACCGAAGTCTCGCAATACCGCCTGGCGACCCATCTCATCCTCGCCTGCGCGATCTACGCGGCGCTGATCTGGACCGCGCGGCGGCTTTCTCCTGATAACCCTGTCCCGCTTGCAGGGGAGGGCGGGGACAGGGCCCGTCTTCGCGTTAGCGCGATTGTGCTTCTGGTTCTCGTGCTGTTGCAGATCTATCTCGGCGCGCTCGTTGCCGGCTTGCGCGCCGGCTACGCCTACAACACCTGGCCGCTGATCAACGGCGCTTTGGTGCCTGATGCAGCGCAGCTGTTTTTTGTAACGCCGCTGTGGCGGAATTTTTTCGAGAATCTGCTGACCGTGCAGTTCGATCACCGCATGCTGGCCTACGTGATTTTCATCGTTGCGGCTTATCACGCATTCGACGTTGCGCGCGCTGTGAAAGCCGGCCCCGCGCGCGCCGGCGCGTTGGTTCTTTTCGCCGCGATCACGCTGCAAGCGGCGCTCGGCATCGCGACGCTGCTGTTGGTCGTGCCGCTGCCGCTCGCGCTCTTGCATCAGGCGATGGCGATGCTGATCTTGACCGCAGCGACTTTGCACGCGGCGAATGTTGTTGAGCGACCCATTCGTCATTCCGGGGCCGAGCGAAGCGAGGAACCCGGAATCGATATTCACGGAAGGTGGTTATGGATTCCGGGTTCGCGCCTGTGGCGCGCCCCGGAATGACGGATCATTCCGCCAGCGCCTGATCGAGGTCAGCGATGATGTCGTCCTTGTCCTCGATGCCGATCGACAGCCGCACCACGTCGGGGCCGGCGCCGGCTTCTCTTTGTTGCGCGTCAGAAAGCTGCCGGTGCGTGGTCGAAGCCGGATGAATGATCAGCGAGCGGGTATCGCCGATATTGGCGAGGTGCGAAAACAGCTGGACGTTGGACACGAGCTTGACGCCGGCTTCGTAGCCGCCCTTGAGCCCGAAGGTGAAAACCGCGCCGGCGCCGTTCGGACAGTATTTCCTGGCGAGGTTGTGATAGCGGTCGCCGGGCAGGCCGGGATAGCTCACCCATGCGACTTTCGGGTGCGCGGCGATCCATTCGGCGACCGCGAGCGCGTTGGCGCAGTGCTGGCGCATGCGCAGCGGCAGCGTTTCGATGCCGGTGAGGATGAGAAAAGCGTTGAACGGCGACAACGCGGGACCGATATCGCGCAGCGCCAGCACGCGGCAGGCGATGGCGAAGGCGAAATTGCCGAAGGTCTCGTGCAGCACGATGCCGTGATATTCAGGCCGCGGCTCGCACAGCATCGGATAGCGCCGTTCGCGCGACCAGTTGAAGGTGCCGGCATCGACGATCACGCCGCCGATCGAATTGCCGTGGCCGCCGAGAAATTTGGTCGCCGAGTGAATGACGATGTCGGCGCCGTGATCGATCGGTCTGCACAGATACGGCGTCGCGAGTGTATTGTCGACAATGTACGGCACGCCGGCACGGCGCGCGATTTGCGCGACCGCAGCCATGTCGGTGATGACGCCGCCGGGGTTCGCGATCGAACTCGGTGAAGATCGCTTTGGTCTTCGGCGAGATGGCGCGCTCGAACGAAGTAATGTCGTCGGGGTCGGCCCAAACAACGTTCCAGCCAAAATTCTTGAAGGCGTGATTGAACTGATTGATCGAGCCGCCATATAGCTTCTTCGAGGCGACGAATTCATCGCCCGGCTGCATCAGGCAGTGAAACGCGAGCACCTGCGCGGCGTGTCCAGAGGCGGCCGCTAGTCCTGCGGTGCCGCCTTCGAGCGCAGCGACGCGTTCTTCCAGCACCGCGTTGGTCGGATTGCCGATGCGGGTATAGATGTTGCCGAAGGTCTGCAGGCCGAACAGCGAGGCGGCATGATCGACGCTTTCAAAGACGTACGAAGTGGTCTGATAGATCGGCGTTGCGCGTGCGCCGGTGGTCGGATCAGGCTGCGCGCCGGCGTGAACCGCGAGCGTCGAAAACCCCGGAATGCGTTCGTTCATCGGCCAATCCTTAACACTGCGGGCGCGCGAAGAAGCGCGTCCGGTTTATAGAACGAGCCCGGCGCGTCAAGGCGCGGAATTGGCGTTGTCGTTAATTCAGCAGAGGGTCGCGTCGGCCGCTCTGGCGGGAAGTCGTGCGCGTTTTGGCGTCATCAGCCGTGCCAGTGCGACAGCGCGATGCGGCAGGCGGGCGAAATTCGGCGTTTGTTGGAAAGAAGACATGCGGCAACCTTCTCCCGATCCGGCACGAATTCCGCGCATATCGTCATGGCGTCATTCATGCACGCATCCTGATTTTGTTGCTGTTGCTGCTGGTAACGCTGGTAGCGCTGGTTTTGATAGTCTTGCGCGTTGACAGCCGAAGCCGTTAGCGCCGCGCTCAATAGGGCTAGCGTTAATACCGCGACGACTCTCATAGTGCGCTGCTCCTACTCTACGTTGCGCGGTCTGTCTGAACTGATCGACCCTGCCCCAGGTCGTAAAAATCCGAAAGAGATAATGTGAAAATGCCGTGAAAAGTTCCAGCCCGCCGCAAGCAACACCCTGCTTTTGCTGTGGGCAAATTGGGGCAGCCGTTGCGAATAACGGTGCGTCACGAGGAAGCCCCTTGTGCCTCGTGCTCAGTGCGTTCCGCAGCGGCTGCGGCTTCAGTCGCGCCCCCTGGAGCGGATGTGCGGTTGAGCGACAAGCGCTGGATCCCTCCAGTGGCGGCAGCTTTCTTTGAACTGATGGTTCGCGTGTTGACGCCCATCCAGGCGATTTCCGAAGAGAGACGGCCATATTCGATCTTGGGACAACGGTTCATCACCACTTTCATCCCGCTGGCTTCCGCAAGCGCGGCCGCTTCGTCATTACGCACGCCAAGCTGCATCCAGATCACCTGTGGCCGCGGCTTCAGTGCCAGCGCCTCTTCAACGATGGCAAGCGCGTGACGCGAGGCGCGGAAAATATCGACCATGTCGATCGGCTCGGGTACGTCGGCAAGCCGTTCATAGAACGGGCGCCCCAGAAGGCTCTGCCCGGCGTGACCCGGATTGACGGGGATCATATTGTAGCCGCGCTCGAGCAAATACTTAAAAGCAAAGTAACTCGGCCGGTTCTGTTTCGCCGAGGCGCCGACCATAGCGGTCGATTTCACGGCATTGAGAATGCCGCGGATGTAGGTATCGGGGTACGAGTCGTGATTCATCGCGGGATTCGTCGGAGGCTGAAGCTCAGCGGTCTTCCCATTTCGGCTTGCGCTTCTCGATGAAGGCGCCGATGCCTTCATTGGCGTCGCGCGTGAGCAGATTTTCCACCATCACTTCGGCCGTGTAGTTGTAAGCCTCGGCAAGCGGCATTTCGAGCTGGCGATAGAACGCCTCCTTGCCAAGTCTGATCGCACTTGCGGACTTTTCTGTGATCTTTTTCGCAAGGTTGAGGGCTGCGTCACGTTCGGTCCCCGGCGCGACGACGTGGTTGACCAATCCGATGCGCTCGGCGTGCTCGGCCGAGATCGTGTCGCCGGTCACCAGCATCTCCATTGCCGGCTTGTGCGCAACGTTGCGGGACAGCGCAACCATCGGCGTCGAGCAGAACAGCCCGACATTGATGCCGGAGGTGGCGAACTTCGCGGTGCGAGAAGCGATAGCGAGGTCACAGCTGGCCACCAGCTGGCAACCTGCGGCCGTAGCGGTCGCTTGAACGGCGGCAATGACCGGCTGCGGCAGTCTGACGATTTGCTGCATCATCGTACTGCACATGGCCATGATGTGCTTGAAGTAGGCGCGGCCGCCGTCTTCGTCGGTGCGGCGTTGATAGAGCTCTTTCAGGTCGTGGCCGGCGGAGAAGGCAGGTCCGTTCGCCGCGAGCACCACGACGCGGACCGAGTTGTCATGGGCGATCGCGGTCAGCGCGTCGCTCAACGCCTCGAGCATGGCTTCGGACAAGCTGTTGAGCGCATGCGGGCGATTGAGCGTGAGTATCGCGACGCTCGCAATGTCTTCGCGCAGCAGGATCAGGGAGGAAACCGTGGCGCTAACGGCGGCGGTTTGTGCGTTCATGATGCCAGTCCTTCAAATCCCGGGTGGCCGCCCGATTGGCAAGTCACGGATCGCATTGTATCCGATCCGCAAAGCACGGAGCAGGGGCATGCGGGACATGGCGGCGCCGAAACTCTCGGTCAAGGAGCTTGAGCGCCTGCTCAGCGCCGAATTTCCGGAAATGTTCAATCCGCAAAACGGTTACGTCATCGAGAGGGTTTGGCACGGCGGTTGTCGGATTCGCAAACACTTTGATGCCCAATCGCTGCGGCCCGGCGGTACCATTGCCGGCACAACGATGATGGCGCTCGCTGATTTCGCAATTTACGTCGCAATCCTGGCGACGATCGGCTGGGTGCCGCTGACCGTAACCACCAATCTGAACATCAATTTTCTCAAAAAGCCGGCAGCGCGGGATCTCGTGGGTGAGGCGCGATTGCTGAAGTTGGGCAAGCGGCTTGCCGTCGGCGATATCGCCATCCGATCCGAGGGGGAAGACGATCTGGTTGCCCACGCGACGTCGACGTATTCGATCCCACGTGAGAGGTGATATAATACCTCCGAGTCAAATGGTTGAGATATTGGCGAAATAGCCTAACGGTGATATTGACCGGCAGGATTCCTGCGCCTAAATACGCGCGCTCAAAGGCTGGCGCCGGCGGCGCCTTCCAATATGGATTTGGCTATGAAAACGTATTCGGCTAAACCTGCCGAGGTTGAGAAGAAATGGGTGATGATCGATGCTGACGGCCTTGTCGTCGGCCGGCTCGCCTCGATCGTGGCTATGCGGCTTCGCGGCAAGCACAAGCCGACCTTTACGCCTCACGTCGATTGCGGCGACAACGTCATTATTATCAACGCCGCCAAAGTGGTGTTGACCGGGCGCAAGGTCGAGCAAAAGGTGTATTACAAACACACCGGTTATATCGGCGGTATCAAGGAGCGCTCCGCCAAAGCGATCCTCGCCGGACGTTTTCCCGAGCGCATCGTCGAGAAAGCCGTCGAACGCATGTTGCCGCGTGGGCCGCTGGGCCGCCGTCAGCTTGGCAATTTGCGGGTTTATCCGCATGCCGAACATCCGCACGCGGCACAACAGCCCGAACAGATCGACATCGCCGCCATGAACCGCAAGAACAAGAGGATCGCGTAATGGCCGACACGATACAGACGCTCGAGGAACTCTCGACGCTGAAGCCGGCAGCTGCGCCGCAGCCGCCCAAATACGTACAAAAACTCGATAGGCAGGGGCGTGCCTACGCCACCGGCAAACGCAAGGACGCTGTGGCGCGGGTGTGGATCAAAATGGGCGGCGGCAAGATCGTCATCAACGATCGGCCGGTGGAGACTTATTTTGCGCGTCCGGTACTGCGCATGCTGATCCAGCAACCGCTCGTCGCGGCCAACCGCCAAGGCCAATACGACGTCGTGTGTACGGTCTCCGGCGGCGGGTTATCAGGTCAGGCGGGAGCCGTGCGCCACGGCTTGTCCAAGGCTCTGATGCGCCATGAGCCGGACCTGCGCGCGGTGCTTAAGCGGGGCGGTTTCCTGACGCGCGATCCGCGTGTCGTTGAGCGCAAAAAGTACGGCCGGGCCAAAGCGCGCCGCAGCTTCCAGTTCTCCAAGCGCTAACGTTGTAGGGATCGCTCGCGCACGATGAGCGGAGCGTATCCGCTTTCGCTCCCGCACAAATGCGCGGTCAGTCGGCGTAATGACGTTCGTCGGCGTGGCAAGACGCACGTCAGCGCTCAGTCTTCCTAAAGACCGACTTTATCTTTCTGGTCGTTTTCCAAAGATTTTTTTCGAAAGCCGCTTCATTCATGTCACCGTTGGCAAAGGTAGAAAGGCGAACGCTCTGTCCGTTCGTCGGCGTGACAAGACGCAGGTCAGCGCTTAGTCTTCCTAAAGATCGACTTTATCTTTCTGGTCGTTTTCCAAAGATTTTTTTCGAAAAGCCGCTTCATTCATGTCACCGTTGGCAAAGGTAGAAAGGCGAACGCTCTGTCCAGCGCGCCGATCGGTGGTACGTAATTGAACGTATACAACGGATCGGAGTGCCCCTCCCATGCTGACGGATTTGGCCCCTGCATCACTATCACTCGATGTCGGAACCCTATTCTTAATCGCCATTTGTGTCGCATCCCTGCTTGGCCTTTTTCTGATGTCCGCGTGGATGCAAGAGCGCACTCGCGCGCTCGCCTGGTGGAGCTTCGCATACCTGATTGGCGGCGCGTCCGGCGCGTTGTGGCGCTTCGGGCATCTAGTCCCGCCGGCGGTGCCGGCAAATCTCGCTACAATTCTCCTGTTCGTCGCCGTAGGCATGATTTGGAGCGGAGCGCGGCAATTTCACGGTCGCCCGATTCATTGGATTGCCATGCTGTTCGGCGCGGCATTTTGGTTGATCGCATGCTTTGTACCGGCGTTCGCACTGTCGGCGGCGTCACGCATTGTGGTGTGCTCGATCATTGTTGCTACGTACACATTCCTTACTGCGGCGGAGCTGCGGCGCGAGCGGCGGCGATCGCTCATTCGGCGCTGGCCGGCGATTTTCGTGCCGATGCTGCACGGCGCGATCTTCCTATTCCCGGTGCTGCTCGCGATAATTTCGCCTGACGACGGCGTCCATAGTCTCGCCCGCGCGTGGATTGCGGTTTTTGCAATCGAGATCCTGCTTTATGTCGTCGGCACGGCATTTATTGTGCTGATCTTGGCGAAGGATCGCACCGTTCACCTCTATAAGACGGCAGCGACAACTGATCCGCTCACGGGTCTCCTCAATCGCCGCGGATTCTTCGAGGCTGCCGCTATCGTCATGGGGCGTAACCGCAAGAGCATGGTGCCGGTCAGCGTGCTTGCATTCGATCTCGATCATTTCAAGTCGATCAACGACCGCCACGGGCACGCCGTTGGCGATGCGGTTTTACAACTGTTCGCGCGCGTGGTGCGCGAAACGATGCGCGCCGATGACGTCATCGGTCGCCTCGGCGGCGAGGAATTTGTTGCTGTTCTGCCGGGGGCGCTGAACGATGCGGCCGCGGCGGGCGAGCGCGTGCGTTCGGCTCTTGCCGCGGCGAGCATTGTGCGCAACGGACAGCACATCGCCGCAACGGTCAGTATCGGGGTTGCGTCGGGCTCGCCGTCGACCGCGGTCGACTTGCTCATCGCACGCGCGGACGAAGCGCTCTACCGTGCCAAAACCGGGGGACGCAATCGCGTCGAGAAGACCGAGGAGATCGTCGACACTGCGGCCGAAATCCGTGCGCGGCGTAGCGACGTACGTTCGGTCGGAAGAGCAAAAGAAATGGGCGCCGTTATCAACGGCGCCCTGGAAAGTTGCGTTGCCTAGGAGGATGGTTACACGGCACGCTTACGCGGACTGACTTTAATTCGGTTCGGCACCATGCTCTACGCCGAATAGTACATTTCAAACTCGACCGGATGCGGCGTGTGTTCGAAGCGGATGACTTCGCCCATCTTGAGATCGATGTAAGCGTCAATGAAGTCGTCGTCGAAGACGCCTCCGGCCTTTAGGAAGCCGCGATCCTTGTTGAGTTCCTCGAGCGCTTGGCGCAGCGAGCCGCAGACGGTCGGAATCTTCTTCAGTTCCTTCGGTGGCAGATCGTAAAGATCCTTGTCGATGGCCTCGCCCGGATCCAGCTTGTTCTTGATGCCGTCGAGACCGGCCATCAGCATCGCTGCAAATCCCAGGTAGGGATTGGCGAGCGGATCGGGGAAACGTACCTCGACCCGCTTGGCTTTCGGGTTCGTCGTGTAGGGTATGCGGCACGACGCGGAGCGGTTGCGCGCTGAATAGGCGAGCAGCACTGGCGCCTCGAAGCCTGGCACCAGCCGCTTATATGAATTCGTCGTCGGATTGGTGAAGGCGTTGATCGCCTTGGCGTGTTTGATGATGCCCGCGATATATTGCAGGCAGGTTTCGGAAAGGTCTGCGTATTTGTTGCCGGCGAAGACCGGCTTGCCGCCCTTCCAGATCGATTGGTGACAGTGCATGCCCGAACCATTATCGCCGTAGATCGGCTTCGGCATGAAGCACGCCGTCTTGCCGTAGACCTGTGCCACCTGCTGGATGCAATATTTGTAAATCTGCAAATGATCCGCCATTTGGACCATTGGCGAAAACTTGACGCCGAGTTCGTGCTGAGCAGAGGCCACCTCATGATGGTGCTTCTCAACCCTCACACCCATGCGGGCCATGGCCGCGAGCATTTCGGAGCGCATATCTTGCGCTGAATCCTGCGGCGGGACCGGGAAATAACCCTTCTTGACCGGGATGTGGTGACCGAGATTGCCGCCCTCGTATGCGGTGTCGGAATTGGACGGAAATTCGACCGAGTCGAGCTTGAACCCGGTGTTGTAAGGGTCGGCCTTGTACTTGACGTCGTCGAAGACGAAGAACTCGGCCTCGGGCCCGAAATAGATCGTATCGCCGACGCCGAGCGATTTGACCATTCCCTCGGCTTTCTTGGCGATGCCGCGCGGGTCGCGGGAATAGGGCTCCCCGGTCGTCGGCTCAAGCACGTCGCACACCAATACAAGCGTCGTCTCCGCGAAGAACGGATCGATACACGCGGATGAGGGGTCCGGCATCAGGCACATGTCGGACTCGTGGATCGCCTTCCACCCGGCGATCGATGAGCCGTCGAACATCTGACCCTCGGCGAAAGTGTCTTCCTCGATCAGAGAAACGTCAAAGGTGACGTGCTGCCACTTGCCGCGGGGATCGGTAAAACGGAAATCGACGTATTTCACATCGTTGTCCTTGATCGTCTTCATGACATTTTTCGGCGTCGTCATGGCAGGCGTACCCTCTCGTGGTGTAGGTGAATGGCTTGAGCGCGGGTCGAGTTCTGCCGGCGGTTGCCCGCCGAGGCCCCAACAGTCAACCGCGACAGTCAGATGGCGTCAATTCCGGATTCCCCCGTCCTGATCCGGATTGCCTCTTCGATCGTCGACACGAAGATTTTTCCATCGCCAATCCGCCCGGTTTGGGCAGCACGACGGATCGCGTCGATAGCCTTTTCGACCATGTCATCGCCAAGCACAATCTCGATCTTCACCTTAGGCAGGAAATCGACCACATACTCGGCGCCCCGATAAAGCTCGGTGTGGCCCTTTTGGCGACCAAAGCCCTTGGCCTCAGTCACAGTTATTCCTTGTAGACCGACTTCCTGTAGCGCCTCCTTCACTTCATCGAGCTTGAACGGCTTGATGATGGCCTCGATTTTCTTCATCGCGTTTCATCTCCCGACTCCGGAGTGGGGCACGACCACTGTTGGAGCCGACGCTAGGTTAGCAGGTCCCGTGCCAAGGCCCAGAACCGGTGGAAAACCCAGCCAGATCAAAATGCTATGGGGTCGTCGGCACCCACCTGTGAGGGATCACTAATAGGCGCCGCTGCTAAAGTGGGCATATTGCCTATTGTCACGTCAATGGCACGTTACACTTCCTTCAAAGCATTCACAGCTGTGCGGCCTATGCCGCAATCATTATCTTTCAAGTATCATGATTGAGCTTCTGACCAATGCCGAGATGGCGCAGGCCGACCGGTTAGCCATCGCCGGCGGTGGTGCGGGAATTGAGCTTATGGAGCGAGCGGGCGCTGCGGTCGCGGCCGCAGTGGCGGCACGGCATGCCGTCGGAGATCAGATCGTTGTCTTGGCCGGGCCGGGAAACAACGGCGGTGATGGCTTTGTTGCGGCTCGCTTACTCGCGCAGCGGGGTTATCGCGTCCGTCTGATGCTTATGGGGGAGACCGCACGTCTCAAGGGTGACGCTGCTCTTGCTGCACAAAAATGGACGGGCCCGATTGAGCCCGCGACAGTTGGCGGATTTACGCGGAGCGAGCGTCATTGTCGACGCACTGTTCGGCGCCGGGCTCGACCGGCCGGTCGAGGAGCCAGCGCGTTCTCTCATTGAAGGTATGAACGCGGAGCGTTCCCCGATCGTCGCTGTCGACCTCCCGAGCGGGATCAATGGCACAACCGGAGCGGCGATGGGTGCCGCCGCCGTGAAAGCCGCCCAGACGGTGACATTCTTCCGCAAGAAGCCCGGACATCTCCTTCTGCCAGGCCGGTTATATTGCGGTTCGGTGGCGGTCGCCGATATCGGCATCCCCGACCGCGTCCTCGCCCAAATCGCAGCCAAAACCTTCGAAAACACCCCGGCGCTATGGCGTAAGTATTTCCCTCGGCCGCGCGAGGCTGGGCACAAATACGACCGCGGACACGTGGTCATCGCTTCGGGGCCCGTCTGGTCGACCGGGGCGGCTCGTCTGGCGGCGCGTGGCGCATTGCGCGCGGGCAGTGGGTTGGTGACGATCGCGAGCCCGCGGGAGGCGCTGGCAGTTAACGCGACGGCAAGCCTCGCCGTCATGGTGCGGCCGGTTGATGGAGCCAATGAATTGGCCAAGTTTCTCGCCGACCGCCGTTTGAATGCATTCGCGATCGGTCCCGGCGTGGGCGTGGGAGAGGCTACCTGCGATATGGTGCTTGCGGCGCTTTCGGGCGAGCGGGCCGTGGTGCTCGATGCGGACGCCATCACGAGCTTCGCCAGCCGCCCACAGCTTCTCGCCGAAGCGCTACGGCGTCGAAGTCATCACGCCACAATCTTGACGCCCCATGAAGGCGAGTTTTCTCGCTATTTCGGTAGCTTAGACCAAAAAACTAAGATCGGATCGAAGCTCGATAGAGCGCGCTTGGCCGCGGCGCCGACCGGCGCCATTATCCTCTTCAAGGGAGCCGATACGGTTGTTGCATCAGCCGATGGCCGGGCTGCCATTGCCGCCAACGCGCCGCCATATCTCGCAACCGCGGGCGCGGGCGACGTGCTTACCGGTATGGCGGCCGCACTCTTGGCGCAAGGTATGCCGGCTTTCGAAGCCGCTTCGGCCGCCGTTTGGTTGCACGGCGAAGCGGCCAGCGTTTTTGGCCCCGGACTGATTTCCGAGGACTTGCCGGAAATGCTGCCACGCGTTTATCGCCAATTGCTTATGTAGTCGTCTAGGTTGAACGTCGCGGCGCCGTGGCTATTTTTATAGTGCTTGGCTGATCCTGCGTGATATAAGCCGCGCCGCCGGGCCGCCCTCCTGTCGCGGGCGTGGCGGAATTGGTAGACGCGCGGGATTTAGGTTCCCGTGACGAAAGTCGTGGGGGTTCGAGCCCCTCCGCCCGCACCAGCAGGGCGGTCGTTTTTTTCATAAGCGGCCACGATGCAATCGGCCTCGGCCCGCAAAGAGTATGTCGATGCAAGTCACTGAAACTTCTGCCGCGGGCCTCAAGCGCGAATACCGTGTCGTCGTTCCCGCAAGCGATCTTGAAGCGCGGGTCAATGAACGGCTCGACGATCTTAAGGGTCGTGTGCAACTGCGTGGCTTTCGACCGGGGAAAGTCCCGGTCGCTCACCTCAGGCGCCTCTACGGCAAGTCTGCCATGGCCGAGGTGATCGAGGCGGCGGTCAATGAAGCCAACAGCAAGATCATCAACGACAACAAATTTAAGCTCGCCATCGAGCCTAAGGTCGTTCTGCCGTCGGAAAAGGAAGCGGTCGAGGAAGTCATCGAAGGCAAGTCCGACCTTGCTTACACGGTCGAAATGGAGATTGTCCCGACAATCACGCTCGCCGATTTCAAGACGCTGAAGCTGACGCGGCTCACCGCTGAAGTGACTGACGCTGAGATCGACCAGACGCTCCAAACAATCGCCGAACAGAATCGGCCGTTCGTCGCCAAGAGCGAAGGCGCGCATACTGGCGACCGCGTGACAATTTCATTCCAGGGATCGATCGACGGCGTGCCGTTTGAGGGCGGCACCGGCGAGGACGTCCCGCTGGTGATGGGTGCTGGCCAATTCATTCCTGGCTTCGAGGAGCATCTCGCGGGCCTCAAAGCCGGCGACAGCAAAACCTTCGACGTCAAGTTCCCGGACGATTATCGGGCCACGGCCGTTGCCGGCAAGGACGCGTCCTTTGCCGTTACCGTGAAGGCGGTGGAAGCGCCGGGCGAGGTCAAGATCGACGACGACTTCGCCAAAACTTTGGGACTCGAGTCGCTGGCCAAATTTCGAGATGCAGTGAGGGATCGCCTCGCACGCGAACACGCTGGCGCGTCGCGCCAGAAGCTCAAGCGCGCTTTGCTCGATCAGCTCGACGAGCGTCATAAGTTTGAGCCGCCTCCGAGCTTGGTCGAGCAGGAGTTCAACAGCGTCTGGGCGCAGATCGAGAAGGATCTCAAGGACCAGGGCAAAACCTTCACCGACGAGGGAACGACCGAGGAAAAGGCTCGCGAGGAATACCGCGGCATCGCTGAGCGGCGCGTGCGGCTGGGCTTGGTAATCGCGGAAATCGGCGAGCGGAACAATATCAAGGTCAGCGACGAGCAGTTGCGGGCCGCGCTAATGGAGCAAGTGCGGCAATTTCCCGGTCAGGAGCGACAGATTTGGGAATATTACCAGAAGAATCCCAGCGCACTTGCCGCCATGCGCGCGCCCCTGTTCGAGGACAAGGTGGTCGACTTCCTGATCGAACTGGCTGAAGTTACCGACCAGCGGGTTTCGCGGGAGGAGTTGTTCAAGGAAGACGAGGCATGAGGGGCCGGTGCGGTCTTTGGCCGATTGCCGGTCTTGTCGTCCGGACTTCTGCACATATCTGCCACAGTCGCATAGTCGACTTTGTGGTCGGCGTTCGGTCCTCGGCAGTTTCGACAAACCGTCCCAACTCAAGCCACACTGTGCACGTACGTTGAGCCTTATGCTCTGACAGGTGACCCGATGCGAGACCCGAAGGACACTTACATGCAGTACCTCGTCCCCATGGTGGTCGAACAGACCAACCGCGGGGAGCGGGCCTACGACATCTACTCCCGGCTCTTAAAGGAGCGCATCATCTTCATCACCGGGCCGATCGAGGATGGCGTGGCTTCGCTGGTCGTGGCGCAGTTGTTATTCCTCGAGGCGGAAAATCCGAAGAAAGAAGTCTCGATGTATATCAACTCGCCGGGCGGCGTCGTGACTTCAGGCCTGGCGATCTACGACACCATGCAATTCATCCGCCCCGCGGTCTCAACGCTGTGCACAGGGCAGGCGGCTTCGATGGGGTCGCTACTGCTTGCGGCCGGGGCCAAGGACCTGCGTTTTGCGCTCCCCAATGCCCGCATCATGGTGCACCAACCATCCGGCGGGTTCCAAGGACAAGCAACCGACATCATGCTCCACGCCCAGGAGATCCTGAATCTGAAGCGGCGGCTCAACGAAATCTACGTCAAGCACACCGGCCAGCCGCTGAAGAAGATTGAGGATGCGCTGGAACGCGACATGTTCTTGACCGCCGAAATGGCCAAGGATTTCGGCCTTATCGACAAGGTGCTTGAGAAACGGCCCGAGGAACCGGGCCTCAAGCTCGAGCAACCGATGCTGTCTAAGGTTTGACGCACGTCGATTGGCCGAATCGGCGCCAAAACGCGGCCTTGGATGGCGTCAAGCGGATTTTCGCCAGTGTGGTCCGAAAAGCACACCGGTCCAAACTCGCGTTATCGTTAATGGATTCTTGATTGGCACGCCATTAGCATGCAGTCTTGTGCCGAGTGACCAAGTGTTGTCACGGTAGCGTCTTGTTGGGGCGCAGAACGCGAAAGGTGCTACGGTTTTTTAGCGGGGCGCTTAGTAATCTTTCGGGGCTACTATAGGCTCCCCTCGCAGGGAATACGGAGACGGGAATGAGCAAAGTTGGCAGCGGCGATTCCAAGAACACGCTCTACTGCTCGTTCTGCGGCAAGAGCCAGCACGAGGTGCGGAAGCTCATCGCCGGGCCGACTGTCTTTATTTGCGACGAGTGCGTCGAACTGTGCATGGACATTATCCGCGAGGAAAACAAATCCTCGCTGGTGAAATCGCGTGACGGCATCCCGACGCCGCGGGAAATTCGTAAGGTTCTCGATGACTACGTGATCGGTCAGGATCACGCCAAGAAGGTGCTCTCGGTCGCGGTTCACAATCACTACAAGCGGCTCAACCATCAGAGCAAGCACAACGACGTTGAGCTGGCGAAGTCCAACATTCTGCTGATTGGCCCGACCGGCTCCGGCAAAACTCTGTTGGCGCAGACGCTTGCGCGCATCCTCGACGTGCCTTTCACCATGGCGGACGCGACCACGCTGACGGAAGCGGGCTACGTCGGCGAGGACGTCGAGAACATCATTTTGAAGCTTTTGCAGTCGGCCGACTACAATGTCGAGCGGGCGCAACGCGGCATCGTCTATATCGACGAAATCGACAAAATATCGCGCAAGTCCGACAATCCATCGATTACCCGCGACGTGTCGGGCGAGGGCGTGCAGCAGGCGCTGCTTAAGATCATGGAAGGCACGATCGCGAGCGTGCCGCCACAAGGCGGCCGCAAACATCCGCAACAGGAATTTCTCCAGGTCGATACGACGAACATCCTGTTCGTCTGCGGTGGCGCTTTCGCCGGTTTGGAAAAAATCATCTCCTCGCGCGGCCGTTCCACTTCGATCGGCTTTGGTGCCAAAGTCATGGCGCCGGAGGACCGCAAGCAGGGCGAGATTTTCCGCGACGTCGAGCCGGAAGATTTGTTGAAATACGGGCTCATTCCGGAATTCGTCGGCCGGCTTCCCGTCGTAGCGACATTGGAGGATCTCGACGAGCCGTCCTTAAAGCGCATCCTCACCGAGCCGAAGAACGCCTTGGTAAAGCAATACCAGCGGATGTTCGAGATGGAGACGGTGGATCTCACCCTTGCCGACGAGGCTCTTTCGGCGATCGCACGCAAGGCCATCGACCGCAAAACCGGCGCGCGAGGTCTGCGCTCAATCATGGAGAGCATTTTGCTCGACACCATGTTCGATTTGCCCAGCCTCGAAGGGGTCGAGGAAGTCGTGATCTCGCGCGAGGTCGTCGAAGGTGCGGCCCGCCCGCTCTATATTTACGCCGATCGCTCCGATCGCGCTGGCGAGACCGGCGGGGCGAGCGCCTGAGTGGGGCCGCGCTTCGGCCTTGCCGATTCGGCACGCGGCAAATCGCTGCAGCTTTGTGATACGGTTTTTTGGTCACAAAATCGAGCTTTCTTGACACTCCCGTGCGGCGACGCCACCTATAATGAGCGCGCGGAAATCCATACGGAGAAACGCGTAGTCGGCAGTCTGTCGTGACAGCGCATCCTGCGGGTCGTGGTGGACGTGCACAACAATAAGGACATGGGGCAATGACGAGCGCCGCCAAGCCAAAGCAACCGCTGACTGCCGGCGAGAGCCGGGCCTATCCGGTGCTACCTCTGCGGGACATCGTTGTCTTCCCGCACATGATTGTTCCGCTTTTCGTCGGCCGCGAGAAATCGATCAAGGCGCTCGAAGAGGTGATGCGCTCTGATACGTTCATTTTGTTGGCGACGCAGAAGAATGCTTCCGACGACGATCCGGCGACGGACGCCATCTATGGCGTCGGCACACTTGCGAGCGTTCTGCAACTCCTCAAGCTGCCGGATGGCACCGTCAAGGTGCTCGTCGAAGGCGCGGCTCGCGCGCAGGTCAGGCAATACACTGATCGCGAGGATTACTTCGAGGCCGACGCGATCGTGATCGCGGATGCATCCGGCGATCAGGTCGAGGCCGAAGCACTGGCCCGGTCGGTGGTCAATGAATTCGAAGGCTATGTGAAGCTCAACAAGAAGGTGTCGCCGGAAGTCGTTGGCGTGGTCCAGCAGATCGACGATAACGCCAAGCTTGCGGACACTGTCGCTTCGCACCTTGCGGTCAAGATTCCCGACAAGCAACTGATTCTGGAAACGCCGGTCGTTACCGAGCGGCTGGAGAAGGTGCTTGGCCTGATGGAAAGCGAGATCTCGGTCCTACAGGTCGAGAAGCGCATCCGCACCCGCGTCAAACGCCAGATGGAGAAGACCCAGCGCGAGTACTACCTCAACGAGCAGATGAAGGCGATCCAGAAGGAGCTGGGCGACGAAGACGGCAAGGACGAGCTTGCCGAGATCGAAGAGAAGATCAAACGCACTAAGCTTTCGAAGGAAGCGCGGGAGAAGGCGCAGCACGAGCTAAAGAAGCTGCGGCAGATGTCGCCGATGTCGGCCGAAGCTACCGTCGTGCGCAACTATCTCGATTGGCTGCTGTCGATTCCATGGAACAAGAAGTCCAAGGTTAAGAAGGATCTTGCGCTGGCCGAGCAGATTCTTGAAGCCGATCATTACGGCCTCGAGAAGGTCAAAGAGCGCATTGTGGAATACCTCGCGGTGCAGCAGCGCGCCAACAAACTAACTGGGCCGATTCTGTGCCTAGTCGGTCCGCCTGGTGTTGGTAAGACGTCACTCGGCAAATCGATCGCGAAAGCGACCGGGCGTGAGTTCGTGCGCGTGTCGCTGGGCGGCGTTCGTGACGAGGCGGAAATTCGCGGCCATCGGCGGACTTACATCGGCTCCATGCCGGGCAAGGTCATCCAGTCGATGCGCAAGGCGAAGACGTCGAACCCGCTGTTCCTGCTCGACGAGGTCGACAAGATGGGCGCCGATTTCCGCGGCGATCCGTCCTCGGCGCTGCTCGAAGTGCTCGATCCGGAACAGAACCACGCGTTCAACGACCACTACCTCGAGGTCGACTACGATCTGTCCAATGTCATGTTCATCACGACGGCGAACACGCTCAATATTCCGCCGCCCCTCATGGACCGCATGGAGATCATCCGGATCGCCGGTTACACTGAGGACGAGAAAGTGGAGATCGCGCGCAAGCACCTGATTCCGCATGCGACGGTCAAGCACGGCCTCGAGCCGAAGGAATGGTCGATCGACGACGAAGCGTTGTTGACCCTTATCCGTCGCTATACCCGGGAAGCCGGCGTGCGCAACCTGGAACGCGAGCTCTCAACGCTGATCCGCAAGGCGGTGAAGGAACTCACCATCAAGAAGACCGCCTCGGTCGAGGTCACGGCTCAAAGCTTGGGCGACTATCTGGGCGTGCCGAAGTACCGCTACGGCGAAGTCGAGGACGAGGACCAGATCGGTGTGGTCACCGGCCTTGCGTGGACGGACGTCGGCGGCGAGCTTCTGACCATCGAAGCAGCTATGATGCCTGGTAAGGGCAAAATGACCGTCACCGGCAATCTGCGCGACGTGATGAAGGAGTCGATTTCGGCCGCGGCATCCTACGTCCGGATGCGCTCGACCGCCTTCGGCATCGAACCGCCGTCTTTCGACAAGCGCGACATCCACGTGCACGTGCCGGAAGGCGCCACGCCGAAGGATGGACCGTCAGCCGGCGTGGCCATGGTCACCGCGATCGTATCGGTCATGACCGGCATCCCGGTGCATCGCGATGTCGCCATGACTGGCGAGATCACCTTGCGCGGCCGGGTGCTGCCGATCGGCGGCCTCAAGGAGAAACTGCTCGCTGCGCATCGCGGTGGCATCAAGACCGTGGTCATTCCGGAAGAGAACGCCAAAGATCTGGTCGAGATCAACGACAGCATTAAAAGCGGTCTCGATATCATTCCGGTCTCGCGCATGGACGAGGTGCTGACGCGTGCTCTGGTGCGCAGTCCCGAGCCGATTGTGTGGGAGGAAGCCACCGCGAAACCTGTTGATGTTCCTGAACCCGTCGTTGAGGAAGACGCGTCTGGCTTGACCGCACACTAGCGCCGGGTCGATCCGCACTAAATGTGGCAAAGGCAAAGTTGTGAGACGGCGCCTGTTTTAGGCGCCGTCTTTGTTTTGAGCATGGATAATTGTGGCAGCGCGCGTGTTCGGTAGGACACAGCGCCGCTAAATTCTACCTACCGGATTGGCGCGCTGTGCGGGTTTGACTACAATTCGACCGGGGTCGAGTTACGAATGGTGCGGGGTGTCCTGATGAAAATCATCTATCCAATAATCGGCTGCATCACTCTTGCGCTTGCCGCAAACGCAAACGCGGCGGCTTCGCTCTCAGACGATTTTTGGCTGCTTGGGAACTTTACCCAGAATGTTCCCTGCAAAGGTGACGGCTCCGATCCCGCCGAGGCAAAAGTGCAGATATCGGCTCAGCAGATCGAATCCAAGATTGGGGTCTGTACGTTCTTGGACACCAAGGAAGACACCAAGAGCATCAAGCTGCACGTCGAGTGCCAATTTCCCGCCGGGCCGCTGATGGGCGAGATCACCTTCACCCAGAAGCCCAATAACACCATCGATTTCGTCGATCGCGACAAGACCTACACCGCGACCCTCTATCGTTGCCCGAAGTGAGCGGCTCTCGAATTGACCTCTACCCGCAGGCTGATCGGTGCTAGGATTAATTCGTCGCATTCGGGGGGTCCCGCCATGCTTCGATACGCTATTGCCGCCGCGACGCTGGCGCTCATGCTGCCAAGTTCGCAGTCATTTGCGATAACCTCAAAAGCAAAAATGGAAACTTGCAAGTTCGGCGCCGACGACCAGAAGCTTAAGGGCGCCGCACGCGACAAGTTCATGAAAAAATGCATGGCCAACAAGGACGATCCCCGTGGCCCTGCCGTCGGCGCGCCTCCGCCAGCGGCAGCGGGCATGCCACCGCGCCGCCCAGCATTGAGCGCCGCAGGCTGAAATCCCGTGCGCTGAACGGGTCGCAACCTCGCCAAGCTTTAAGGTCGCATGCCAATCATCGGCAACCGGTATGCTGGCCGCGTGACAAAGGAAACCACCAAATGAGAATGCTCGCCTACCTGCTGGCCATTATCTGCATCGTTGCCGCTGTGATGTATTTTGTCATGCCGGCCGGCTCATTGCCGACATTTATGCCGGGTTACGAAGTTGGCTCCGCGCACGTCCACGTCAAACATGCAGTCATTGCGTTGGTCGCCGCGGTAGTGCTGTTTTTGATCGGCTGGTTTGTCGGCCGCCGATAAAACGACTTGGCCGCAAGCCGTTACCCCTCAGCACGCACTTTGCGCTGTACGCGCTCGTCGAAGCGAACAACGCTAACGACGACCCGCTGGTGCGTGCCGCCGCCGATCACTTCGATCTCGTCGCGCGCCTCCACGCGAAAGGTGATGGTGCGGCCTTCGACGCGCAGAACCTCGGCAGTGGCGGTCACGCGCAAGCCGACCGGCGTTGCCGCAACATGACCAACGTCGAGGTGGATCCCGAGGCTCTGATGGCCGGCTGGGAGTAGGTGCTCGACCGCACTGAGCGCCGCCGCCTCGATGACGTTGATCATGACCGGCGTCGCCAGCACCGCAATGCGGCCGGAGCCGACAAAAGGCGCCGTATGCTCCGGGCCCACCAGCAGATGGGCGGTACCGGTGAGACCGGGTGTGACGCGAGTAAGATCGACCACGTTCGCCCCGACGATGTTCCGGAAGCTTGCTTGGCCAATCCTGCTGCTGATGTCCAGCTTGCGGCCGGGGGCGTGGCGCGGTCCAATGCCCCGCGATGAACCTGCCGCCGCTGCGCACGTTATTCTTTGAAGACCTATCGGTCGGTATGACCGAGCGGTTCACCAAGACCGTTGCCTCTTCCGACGTGGTCGGTTTCGCTCAATTGACCGGTGATCGCAATCCGATCCACTTGTCGGAACATTTCGCCGCCAAAACTTCGTTCCGCACGCGCATCGCGCACGGCCTCTATACGGCAAGCCTTATTTCCGCGGTTCTCGGCACGCGGCTTCCGGGTCCTGGCGCAGTCTACATTTCGCAAACGCTGAATTTCCGTGCCCCGGTCAAGATCGGCGATACCGTGGTCGTTACGGTGACCGTCGCTGAGCTGATTCCCGAAAAATCGCGGGCCCGGCTTTCCTGTCTTTGTGAAGTTGACGGCGAGGTCGTGCTGGACGGTGAGGCGCTGGTCAAAGTCCCGAGTGAGAAGGCCAAGGGCAAACGGCCGGTGATGCGGCTGTGAACTAGAAATCTGAAAGAGAGGCCGTCATGTTTGAACGTGATGAAGTGCTGCAGGCCTTGCATAGTCGCCTGACCGCAGCGGGGATCAACCCACTCGATCCGAAGGTGCAGTCGATCTGCGAAGTCGTGAACGCATTCTATGCGGAAAAGACGCGTGAGGTGCTGCAAAAAATGCAGGAAGTGCTGAGCAAGATCGAGGTATAGATTTGCTTTGGGGGTTTTCCCCGTCGCCGGTTTAGAAGACAAGCACGTGCGCAAAGTGCGGCCGGCATGCGCGTTTGCCGCATGGCGAGTCCGTAGGCTCGGCCAAGTCGGCCTGCTATAATTCTCATATAAGCGGTCTGGTTCGCGGACCGAGTAAGAAGGGAGGAGACTGATGGCGGTTGTAGATTCAAGACTTTCGGGCAAACCGGTTCCACGCATCTCGCGCGAGGCAATGGAACGCGGCTACGTCGCCCGGGCGAGTGCCAAGGGCTCGAATTTGGCTTTCCTCGATCAGCGCCTTCCCGCCTATGAGCGGGAGATCATTAATATGGTCGGCATGGGCGTCACGGAAAACGCCGAGTTGCGGCCGCATGTGAAGGCAGGGGCTGATGGCTTCTCGATCACCTATATCCGGGCGCCGAAAGGAAAGGGCGCTGCGCTGCATCGCCACGCAACCGAGGAAGTGTTCCTCCCCATCCATGGCCGCTGGCAGGTGTTCTGGCTCGAAGGTGAGCAAGAGCGCACGCTCGATCTCGACGAAGGCGATATGTGCAATGTGCCGATCGGCATCTATCGAGGTTTTCGCAACGTCTCCGACAACCCGGACGCGCTGCTCATCGCGGTCGTCGGCGGCCCTGACGCAGGCAAGGTCGACTGGCATCCTTCAGTGGTCGCCGAAGCACGCAAGACCGGGCTCTCGGTTGATGACGATGGCAATCTGATCGTTGAGAAACCTGCGGCGTAACGGCTTAAGCCTACGCCAGGAGATCGTTGAACTCCGGATGTTTTTCGAGGTACGCGCGCACGAACGAGCAACGCGGCACGATTTTTAGCCCGCGCGCGCGTGCCGCTTCCAAGGCGCCTTCGATAAGCCGCGACGCGATGCCGCCGCCGCGCGCCTGCGGCGGCACTTCAGTATGGGTGAACGTCATCACGCCGCCGGCAAGCTTGTAATTCGCCACTCCGGTCACGCCATTGGCGTCCAGTTCGAAACGGGAAAGGGCGGGATCGTCGCGGACGGCGCTGGACATGAGGATTATGTAGGGTTGCTTGAGCGAAGCGAAACCCGCCTTGTTAGTCCCGGGATGTCGCTACGCTCATCCGGGCTAAGACTGCTGGTCAATGAAAGTCGCCACTTTCAACATCAACAATGTCAACAAAAGGCTGGCCAATCTCGTGGCCTGGCTGCGTGCAGCCAAGCCCGATGTGGTGTGCTTGCAAGAGCTCAAGGCCGCGGATCGCGAATTCCCCAAAGCTGCGATCGAGAAGGCCGGCTATGGCGCGGTTTGGCGCGGACAGAAGTCGTGGAACGGCGTCGCTATTCTGGCGCGCGGTTCTGAGCCGATCGTCACCCGGAGCGAACTGCCGGGCGACCGCGGACGATAAACAGGCGCGCTATATCGAGGCCGCCGTCAACGGCGTGCTCATTGCATCCCTCTACGCGCCCAACGGCAACCCGCAGCCGGGGCCTAAATTCAAATACAAGCTCGCCTGGATGGATCGTCTCGCGGCGCATGCCGCCGACCTATACGCTGCCGGCGTGCCGGTCGTGCTCGCCGGCGACTACAATGTCGTGCCGACCGATCGCGATATTTATCCGAAAAACTCCTACGCCAAGGATGCGCTGCTGCAGCCCGAAGCACGCGTGCGGTTTGCGCATTTGCTCGACCAGGGCTGGCGCGACGCTATACGTTCACTCAATCCCGACACGCCGATGTACACGTATTGGAGCTATTTGCGGAATTGCTGGCCGCGGGATGCCGGGCTGCGCCTTGATTTTTTGTTGCTCAGCAAAGAGGCAGCAAAGCGGCTGGTCGCCGCCGGCGTCGATCGCGCAGTTCGCGGCGAAGAAGATGCCAGTGATCACGCGCCGGCTTGGGTCGAATTGCGTGATGCCGTGCCGGCGGCGAGGCGTCGTTCGCACCCAGTGGTAAAACCTGTGTCGGCGGTCGCTAAGACGGCAACATGCCAAATCGCCCGAGCCGTCCGCAACATCGCGTACGCCGGCCGCTGCTCGTCATCGACGGCGATTTCTTCGCGCATCGCGCCTATCACGCGCTGCCGAAGAACATCCGCAGAAAGGGCGACCGGCCCGCCGGCGCTATTCTCGGCTTTGCCAATCTGCTGCTGCGGCTCTACCGCGAGGAGCAGCCGCGCGCGGTGCTGGTCGGCTGGGATACGTACGAGGAGCCCACCTATCGGCATGTAGCATTCGCTGCCTATCAGAGCGGCCGCGAATTCGACGACGACATCATCGAACAACTCGCGCATTATCCCGAAATTTGTGGCGGCCTGCGGCTTCGCCAATGCCAAAAAAGCCGGCTACGAGGCGGACGATTTTCTCGCCGCCGCGGCCGCGGCCGAAGAGCGTCGTGGCGGTACTGCGCTGGTCGCGAGCGGTGATCGCGACACCTTTCAGTTGGCGTCCGAGAGAACCACCATCCTTTATCCGATCCGCGGCGGCGGCATGGAGCGCATCGGTCCGGCAGAAGTCCGCCAACGCTACGGCGTCGAGCCGGCGCAGGTGCCGGATTTTATTGCCCTGCGCGGCGACCCGTCGGACAAACTGCCCGGCGCTCCGGGTGTCGGCGCAAACGGCGCGGCGGCTTTGCTCCGCCAATACGGCAGCCTCGCCGCGATCCTGAAAGCCGGCCGCTTCGTCAAACAAGCCGAGGATCTGCGGCTCTATCGCTCGATCGCCACCATGAACCGCAAGGCGCCGCTGCCGCGCATTTCCGACCAAAAGCCGACGTGGAAAAAAGCGGCCGCGCTCGTGCGCGCATGGGAACTCAAGCAACTGGCGGGTCGGCTCGAAGAACTGGCGCAAAGGCATCGATAAATCGGGCGTAGCGTGCCAGCCTTGGCGCGTAGGCAATCAGCCTGCACTTCGTCATAATAGGAAGATTCAAGGAGCTCCTGGGGGAGAAATTATCATGGACGCTGCGCTTCGCCGCCAGACGCTGGCGGATCTGCTACACCGAACCGCCAAGCGTTTTCCGAACAAGACCGCCATCATCTGCGGCGAAACGGCGTGGAGTTACGCAACGTTTGACGCGATGTGCGATCGCCTGGCCGCAGGACTTGCCTCGCGGGGGGTCGTCAAGGGCGCCCGCGTCGCGATCCTTGCCCGCAATTCCCACGCCTTCGCGGCGTTGCGGTTTGCACTGGCGCGGCTCGGCGCCGTGCTGGTCCCGATCAACTTTATGCTCAAAGCAGAGGAGGCGGCTTTCATCTTGCGGCACGCCGGCGCGGAATTGCTCGCGACCGACTCCGGCCTCGCCGAGGTCGCGCGTGCCGCCGCCGCGCTCGACACCGGCGTGCGCGAATTCATCTGGCTGCCGTCGGAGGAAAAGACCGCGCCGGCGCCGGGCATGATCGCCTTTGACGAACTCTGTGCCAACACGACCGAGCCGCCCCAGGTGGAGCTTTCGGGCAGCGATCTCTGCGCAGATCGTCTACACCAGCGGCACTGAATCGCTGCCGAAAGGCGCCATGCTCACCCACGACGCGGTGATCTGGCAGTATGTGAGCTGCGTGGCCGACGCCAGCATCTCCGCCGACGATCTGGCTTTGCACGCATTGCCGCTTTACCACTGCGCGCAGCTCGACGCATTCCTCGGTCCTGCGATTTACGTCGGCAGCACCAACGTGATCACCGCAAAGCCGACGCCCGAAAACCTGCTGCCGCTGATCGAGCGCCACCACGTCACCTCGTTCTTCGCGCCTCCGACAGTGTGGATTTCGCTGCTGCGCTCGCCGCTGTTCGACAAGACCGACATATCGAGCCTGCAAAAAGGCTATTACGGCGCCTCGATCATGCCGGTAGAGGTGATGCGCGAAATGGCCCAGCGCATGCCGAAGGTGCGGCTGTGGAATCTGTACGGGCAGACTGAAATCGCGCCGCTTGCGACGATGCTCGGTCCCGAAGATCAGCTGCGAAAGCCGGGCTCGTGTGGCCGGGCGGTGCTGAATGTCGAGACGCGTGTGGTCGACGACCGCATGCGCGATGTGGTCCCGGGCGTGGTCGGCGAAATCGTGCACCGTTCGCCGCACCTGATGCTCGGCTATTTCCACGACGATGAGCGGACCAAAGCCGCATTCGAGGGCGGCTGGTTTCATTCCGGCGATCTCGCGACCATCGATGAAGAGGGCTACATCACGGTGGTCGATCGCAAGAAGGACATGGTCAAGACCGGCGGCGAAAACGTGGCGAGCCGCGAGGTCGAGGAGATGATTTATCAGCTGCCACAGGTGTCGGAGGTGGCGGTGGTCGGCGTGCCGCATCCGCGCTGGGTCGAGGCGGTGGTCGCGGTGATCGTCGTGAAGGCCGGGCAATCGCTTTCGCCGCAAGCGGTATATGCCCATTGCGCGCAGCATCTCGCCGGATTCAAGGTGCCGAAGAACATCGTGTTCGCCGATTCGTTGCCAAAGAATCCGAGCGGGAAATTGCTCAAGCGCGAACTGCGTCAGGCCCACGCGGAACTGTTTGCGTCGTAGGGCCAGTTGAAGCGAAGCGGACGGTTGCGCTTCGCTTCGCTGCGGGGCTTTACCTCAGTGGTGCTTCTTGGGCGGCGGAGGCTTCGGATGACCGCCGCCAGGATGGCTTGCGCCCGGGTGACCGCCGCCGGGATGCGGGTGGCCTCCGCTCGGGTGGCCATCGCCACCGGGATGTCCGCCGCCGTGCGGCTCGCCACCGTGACCGTGCGGATGGCTGCCGTGATGGTGCCAGCCGCGCCAGCCTTCGCGGCCGCCAAAGCCCCGACCGCGTATCCGCTCAAGACCGATGATGTACCACCCCGGACCGTTCCAGCCGTCGTCAAACCAGCCGTAGCTGTTGCCGTTGTAGGCGAACTCCTCAGGCGCCGCCTCGCCGGTATATTTGATCTGTAGCCGCGCCCAGCCGTCGGCGGCGGGAACGAACCGCCAGAGCTGGCAGGCGCCGTCGGCAAAGGTCGATAATTCGCTCAGCTTGACGTTGTCCGAGCATTGGTCGGCATCGAGGAACTTGCCGTTGCGCTTGATCTGCAGCCGTGACCAGCCGTCGGCAACCGGCACCAGCTTCCACAATTGGCAGGAGCCGTTGTCGAACGTCGATCCCGGATTCATGTTCAGCTCGTCCGTGCAATATTTGGCGTCGAGAAATTTGCCGTTGCGTTTGAGCTGCAGCTTCGACCAGCCGTCGGCGTCGGGCACGAGTTTCCACAACTGGCACGAGCCGTTGTCGTAATCGGAGCCGGGATTGAGATTGAGCGTGTCGCCGCAGAATTTGGCGTCGAGATATTTGCCGCCGCCATCCTGCGCAGAAGCAGGCAGCGGCAGCAGCGATCCCACAAGCCCAAGCAAGCCGAACGCAAGACGGCGAGCCCGCATTACGCGGCGATCTGACATTTGATGTTTTCCCGGTACTGATACTTCTCATGTCACTATGAACCGGCGCACGCCGAGCCGCCAGCACGCATCGCTTCCGGTGATGACGAAAAAGGAAGGGGGTTACTCATCCAAAAGATCGGGGGGAGGGACGCCGATCACCTCCCCCCGCAGCACCGACCTCAATGAGCTCCTCGAAGCCGACGCCGATTGCTGCAAGCCTTCGTCATTGCGAGCGCAGCGAAGCAATCTAGGTCTGGCCTCGCGGTCCTGGATTGCGTCGTCGCTACGCTCCTCGCAATGACGATGGACCTTACGCCGCCGCGCTGACCTGGCCGCTGGTCGGCACCGAGGCGATCGTCTTCAGGACCCGCGAAGCGATCTGGTACGGGTCGCCTTGCGAGTTCGGCCGGCGGTCTTCCAGATAGCCCTTGTAGCCGTTGTTAACGAAGCTGTGCGGCACGCGGATCGAGGCGCCGCGGTCGGCAACACCGTAGGTGAAGTCGTTGATCGCCGCCGTCTCGTGCTTGCCGGTAAGACGCATGTGGTTGTCCGGACCGTAAACCGCGATGTGCTCTTCACGGTTTGCCGAGAACGCCTTCATCAGCGCCTCGAAATAGTCCTTGCCGCCGGTTTCGCGCAAGAACGTGGTCGAGAAATTGCAGTGCATGCCCGAGCCGTTCCAGTCGGTATTGCCGAGCGGCTTGCAGTGGAATTCGATATCGACGCCGTATTGCTCGGTGAGCCGCAACATCAGATAACGGGCCATCCACATTTCGTCGGCGGCTTTCTTGGAGCCCTTGCCGAAAATCTGGAATTCCCACTGGCCCTTTGCGACTTCGGCATTGATGCCTTCGTGGTTGATGCCGGCGGCGAGGCAAAGATCGAGATGCTCGTCCACCATCTTGCGGGCGATATCGCCGACATTCTTGTAGCCGACGCCGGTGTAGTAGGGGCCCTGAGGCGCCGGATAGCCGCTCGCCGGAAAGCCGAGCGGGCGGCCGTCCTTGTAGAAGAAATATTCCTGCTCGAAGCCAAACCAGGCGCCTGGATCGTCGAGAATGGTGGCGCGCATGTTCGACGGATGCGGCGTCTTGCCGTCCGGCATCATCACTTCGCAGATCACCAGCACGCCGTTGCTGCGCGCGGCGTCCGGATAGAGCGCGACCGGTTTGAGCACGCAATCCGAACTGTGCCCTTCCGCCTGCATGGTCGATGAGCCGTCGAAACCCCAGAGCGGCAGCTGTTCGAGGACCGGAAACGCGTCGAACTCTTTGATCTGGGTCTTGCCGCGCAGGTTTGGCGTCGGTTTGTAGCCGTCAAGCCATATGTACTCGAGCTTATATTTGGTCATGGATCTCTCTTTGGCGTCTGACTTTGAGAAGGTTCGTAAGGGACGTGAGGTGAACAGAGCCGCCAACGGCGTCCGGCGACCGGCTCACGCGGAATTTTTAAGCATTTAGTGTGCCAGTCGATTCGTATGACCGTTGGTGAGGCAGTCACAACGGCAGTGCAGCAAATTCACCGCGACGCCAATGCGACGCCAATGAGCAAATACGGAAATGCACATATTGTAGCCATGTGCTGATTTTCTGTGAGGCATGCCGAACAAAGCGCGGGCAAAGCATTATATTGGGGAACAAGAGACTCAGTTGAACATGCGCGCTTGGAGTTGCGCGCGCGGCGAAGGAGCCGAACCATGACAACGAATTTCTCCGACGCGACACATGCCTCGCGATCGGCGACAATCTACACCTTCCCGCAACGCGGCCGCTTTGCGGCTACGGACCAACGTGAAGCATTTGAGCCCGCGACCACTGCTCACATACAGCCCGGCGTGAAGATCGCGTCCGCAAGCGGCTGGTATCACGACGAGGCGATCCAGGCGGAGCAACGGCGCAAGAGCTGATTGTTCAGCCTCGCATCGCAAAGCAAGCCGGAGGCGCGAGCCATAAGCGCGGTTACGCGCGTCTTCGACGCGCTATCGCGAGCCTCAAAGGATGCAGGGCCCCGGCGCCTCGGCCGTCGCCCTTCGAGGCTCGGCGCGCCGAGCCGAGCACCTCAGGGTGACGGGCAATAACGTTCGTTCCCGCGATGCGTCACACGTCGAAAGAATCGTCGGACGAGCTCCCGTCGTTATCGGCAAAATCGTTGTCATCATCGTCCGCGTCTTGGTCATCGTCCGCGTCCGCATCGTACGAATCATCGGCCGTCGCGGTCTGATCGTCGGCGTTCTGAATAGGGTCTTTGGCGTGATCGCCGACGTGGTCAATGCCCGCATCGCGCGCGAGCTGGCTGTCGGCGGCGCTGCCGCTCCACGGCGAAGCTCGATCGCCGCCGAGATCTCCGAACGCATTCGGCTGGGCGCCGAAGTGGTGGCCGAACATTGAGCGGATGCCGTCGAGCAGCAGCGCGCCGCCGATCACGCCGGCGGCGGTCGAGGCCGCAGTGCCAAGAAACGATCCGCCGGAGCCGAACGCCGGGCCCCCGGCATTGCCGGGAGGCGGCGGCGGATACCCGGGCTGCGATTGATAGCCTTGCGATTGATAGCCTTGTGATTGGTAGCCTTGCGGCGGGTTGCCGGGCGGCGGAGTGCTTGGCGCGCGTACGCCCGGCACCGAGCCGCGCGGCTCGCGTGGTGCAAATGCCGAGCGCATGCTGTCGAGGAAACCGCCTTGCCGCGGTTCAGGCGGTTGCTCGGTGTCGTCGATCTGCGCCTGCAATTCCTCAATGCGCGCATTGGCGCGTTTGAGCGCTTCGTCCTGGAGCAATGCCGTCTGCACCAGAGCGTAGATGGCGTGCGGCGCCCGCCTTGTGCCGTCCGCGATCAGGCGCTCGGCATCGGGGTCCCGCGGCACGGTTTCGAGCTTGGCTAAACGATCGAATAGCTCAACGACGAGTTCGCTTTCCTGGGGAGTCATTGCGTCTCTCCTTGCGTGTGCAAACCGCCGCTTATGTGGGGTGCGCCAAGGCGCGCGGGAGGGCCGGTCAACGCCGGGGGAAAAGGAAAAATGGACAAAACGCCGCTAGCGCCGCCGCGGTTCGGTCACAAATGCACGCCTAGGCCACGGTCGTTTTTCAAATCAATTTGGTCCGCCGACCCGGTTGATCGTACTGCCGATCGAAACCGGCACCGTCACGGCATCAACTCCGCCCAGAGCTTATGGTCGCTGCCGAGGACGATGACATGTGCGGGGTCGTCGGCGTGGAACGCGGCCTTGCCGGCAGTGACCAGCACATCGCGATCCACCAGCGCGGCTTCCCTGGCGCGTCCGCCGATTTCCCGCCACAGCCGTCCGTCTTTGCCGAGCACAAACACCATCTGCGGGTCCATCGCCTGGAACGCCGCCACTCCTTGGTCGACCTGCTCGGGCTTGCCGTTGCCGCTCTTGCGCCACAGCGCCCCGTCGGCGGCCTGCACATACACGGTGTCGCCGGCCGGAAAGTATTGGAAGGCGACGATGTCTTTGGCGACCAGCGTACGCGAAGCCGCGCTGCCGGTTTCGCGCCACAGCTGCCCGTCGGCGCCAAGCACAAACACCAGGTTCACGTCGATCGCCTGAAAGTCCTTCACGGTGTGGTCGACTTCGGTGCGCTTGCTGGCATCGCCGATCTCGCGCCACAGCGTGTGGTCGGTACCGAGCACATAGATCACGGCCGCATTGATCGGCTGGAAGGCGACGACGTTCTGGTCGATCCGGGTCCGTTCGCTGCCGCCCGGCGTGACGCGCCACAACGCGCCGTCGGTGCCCCGGATGAACAAGTGCCTATCGGCGAGCAGAAAATCGGCGACTTTCTCGTCGACCAGGCGGGCGTCCTTGCCGTCGATCGTCGCGCGCCAAAGCTTGGCGGCGCCGTTGAGGACGTAGATCAGGTTGGCGTCGGCGACCTGAAAACGCTCGATCCCGTCAGCGACGTGGAAGCGGCTGTCGCGTCCGAAACCATGGGGCGGCGGCCGGTGCGGCCCGGCAATGTTGTTGTCGCGGCGGATTTCATTGAGCGGATCTTTAGTGGTGAGACAGCGGCGGAATTTTGCGATCCCGCCGGGATCGGTGAGATCGCCGCTCAATTGGGCGCACAGCAGCCGCAGCTGCTTCATGCGGGCGTCGTCGTCAGCCGCCGCGAGCCCCGCGGTCATCAATAAGATGAAGCCGGCTGACAAAAACGCCAGCGCGCGCGAACGGCGGAACATGCGGCGCATTGCGGTCAACCTCTGCCTGTTTTCAAGGACGTGTGGTCCGTCCGGCGGTCAAGAACGCAATTGTTGCAAGCATAGATTACTTCGATGTGTCGCGGCAGCCCGCCATTTGGTTCAAAGTCCAATCCGTTCAACGGATCATGGCGTCGTAGTCGGCATGGGAGCCGATCCAAAACCAAACGAGGTCATTCCCAACCTCGACCGCCAACGCCCGATACCGCAGGCCAACCCGCACTGACCGGAACCGGCCAACTTTCTTGAATTGCAATGACGGGTGCTGCGGGTTTTCCTTAAGCAGCGCGTAGTTCTTGTCGGCGAGGGCGCGAACCTGCTCGGGAAGCCTGCCATAAGCGTCCCAGAACGCCTGGCTCGCGAAGTGCCTCATAATTCGCGAGCGCGGCCTTTGCGGAAATCGTCGATCGCGTAATCCGCCAGCCGGTCGAGCTTTCCGGCTGCCGCGTCACGCTCGATCTTCTCATCGAAGCGTGCGGAGTCGAACCGCTCGAACCAGGCGCGAAATTCCGCGAGCTGTTCAGGCGGCAGCTTGGCGACGGCCTTCTCGATATCGTCGACGGTCATATTCGAACTATACCCAAACAAAGCCGGATCGTCATGGCCGGGCTCGTCCCGGCCATCCACGTCTGACGTCCTGGCCGCAAGATAGGACATGGATGCCCGGCACACAGGCGAGCGAAGCGACGCCGTTCTTCTGAACGGCTATGGCCGGGCATGACGGTTACTAACGCAGGCGCCGGTGCGAGGGTCCGCGGTTACGCCGCGGCCATCCGCCGGCGGAGATACGGTACTGCGAACAACGCTGCGACCGGCAGGTGCAGAAGAATACCGGTCAGCGCAATCCAGCCGACGTCGGTACCCGACAGCATGCCACGGCTGACTTCGAGCCACAACATGGCGATGGTGAACGGCAAGAACAGCACGATCGCGGTCACAAGCCCCGGATTGTAAATCCGCAACCGGATCGTCGTGACCACGTGGATAATGCCGTTGATCAGGGTCAGCCCGATCCAGGCGAGGCCGACGAAGCGCAACGCGCCCGGAAACGCGATGGCAAGGCCGACCGGCAGCCAGACGTAGGCGATATTGACCAGCGCGACGCCGCTGATATCGACCGGCCAGTCATCGTTGCCGCTCTTGAACACATGGGCATCGGTGAACTGGCGGAAGCCGCCCGGCCACAGGTGCTCCTCCATCTGGTGCACGAAATAAATCACCAGCAGCGCCGCGAACAGCGACCGCTCGCTTAACGGATCGTCCCGGAACACGGCGATCCAGACCACAAGACCAATGGCGGCGAGGAAGGGGAGCGCTTTCTGCCAATCGGCGGCAATGCGGGAGAGCATGAGGTGTGATCCTTGGGCGTGATCCGGTCGAACGCCTGATGCCGCAGCGGATTTTACGGTCGCGTAGCGGCTCCAAGCCGGACCAGCCTTACATCGTCCTGATTAATATTTGCTTGGCCGAAAACGATCATTTGTAGGGTCGGTAGTGCGCAGGGTGGGCAGAGCCAACGGGTCCGGCGCGAAGTCGCCGGCCCGATGACAAGCCCCGCGAAACCCACCGCGCCGCCGAGAAACTGAAGGCGATGGGTTTCGCTACGCTCTGCCCATCCTACAAACTGCACCGCATTCGCAAACCAGCTTACGGCGTCAGCATCGCCGCCGTCGGCAGTTTTTTCACCTGCAGCATGCTGTCGGTGATGATTTTTGTCATCTCGATCACCGATTGGCTGAGCGCCGCATAGTCGACGATGTCGCGTTCGAGACGCTGACTGTCGGCCGCAAGCTTTTCGCGCAGCAGCCGCAATTCACTGATGAGGATATCGATTTCACTGGTCGAGTTTGCCGACACCCGGCGCAACAAATCGGCCAGGTTGCGGGTCGCGGCTTCGCTTTCGCCATCGGTCTGGCGAACAGCGTTGCTGTCGCGCCGCACCAGCTCGTGAATTTTTCCCTCAAGCTCGGCTTCGGCCGATCTCTCCCCACCGACCGAGCCGCGCTGCCTGACCATGCTCATGACGCCACCCCCTTTGTTTTTCCTGCGCCCGTTACCAGGCAGCGATCCGACGCCGAATCGACTCCGAAGCAGTGTGGATGACAATGTGACGGCTTCGGGGCTGGCTGATGGCGCACTTGGGCACGCTGGGGATTACTGTGCTGCTCGCGCTGGCGTTTTCGTCACTGCTGATCGCGCCGCGGCTTCGATATCGTGAAAGAGCCGCCGCTTTTCTCGATGACTTCCAGGCCCTTGTTGCGCAGCCAGGCGACATATTCCTCGCGATTCATCGGGCGGATCGGATCTTCGGCCGGCGCATCGTGGATCGCGCCGCTTTCGGGCAGCAGCGATCGCGCGAGGTAGCCGTTGAGCTCGTGCCAGCCGTTGCGCTCCTCATAGCTCGACTTGATGTAGGGAGCGGCGCCGTCGCCGCCTTTGAACTTGGTTTCGAGATAGCGCCGCTCGCTTTCGTGAAGCTCGCGCGCCGAGCCGTCGGCGTTGACATAGACGTATGGGTAAGGGTCGGTGTTCGGCATGGCGCGGCCTCTATAGCGGCGACAAGACTACCATGCAGCGAGGCGAAGCTATCGAGCACGTCGCACCCGATCGCTTCGTCAGATGTGCCCCTCGCAATGACACGTTCGTCATGGCCGGACTTGTTCCGGCCATCCACGTCTTGTCTTCGGGCGTTCAAGGAAGACGTGGATGCCCGGCATAAAGCCGGGCATGACGGGCGCTGCGTATTTGGTCATCGCCGCCGTTCTTTGAACGGCTGTGCCCGCTGGTGACGAAAAGTGCTAACATTCAGAACATGACCGACGCACGCGTTCGCATCGAACCGCAGGACATCCCTCCCGAACTCGACCGCTGGAACTGGGGTGCGTTCCTGCTCAACTGGATCTGGGGCGTCGGCAACAACACCTACATCGCGCTGCTGATGTTCGTTCCGTTGGTCGGCTTCGTCATGCCATTCGTGCTCGGCGCCAAGGGCAGCCGCTGGGCCTGGCGCAACCGGCGCTGGGACAGCGTCGAACATTTCAAGCGCGTCCAGCGCCTATGGGCGATCTGGGGCACGGTCATCCTGATCGGCTCATTGCTGCTGTTCGGCGGATTATTCGGCGGCATTTTCTACGGTTTCAAACATTCGGCCGCGTACGAACTCGGCGCCGAGAAACTTCGCGCGAGTTCGGTGGCAGCCGATGTTCTCGGTACCCCGATCACCACCGGCTTTCCGTTCGGCAACATCAACGTCAACGGCGCGTCCGGCAACGCCGTGCTGAATTTTTCCGCGACCGGCCCGAAAGGCTCCGGCCGGGTTTTTCTGGAGGCGGTCAAGAGGAGCGGGGTGTGGTCGATCAGGAAAATGATGCTCAAGCCCGATGGGAGCAATCACGGGATTGATATCGTCGGTGGCGCAAGCGGCGGGACGGTTTGACGAAGAGCGGTGCGGCAGGACCCGTCGGCTCGGCCAACCCTGCGTTTGTTCGCTCCATTCAAAATGTCAAACAGCGACACGCGTCCGATCGTTCTCGCGGCGCGACTGCGTCCGAGGTCTGCGATCACGAACAATCCTCGTCACCACCGGGCTTGACCCGGTGGTCCATGCTGACTGCGGTTCTGAAAGACCTAATCGGCTGGCCCCGATCGAGCCTTTCTTCCGCATGGATTGCCGGGTCAAGCCCGGCAAGGACGAACAACAGAAAAAAAGGGAGGCGAAGCGCCGAAAGACGCATGCCATCCAATGTCCGCACCGTTCCTCCCAGAGGGGAGGGGGTGTGGAAGCGATCCATCGCAGACAAGCTTGCGCAGTCTGCGCAACTTATCTGCTTGCGGCGTTCGCTCGCCTTCCGGCGCTCCGCTGCGGCGCTTGCCCCGGCGAGCGAACGCCAGGACTCAGCCCAGGCCGCGCTTCACGCGAAACACGATGCGAAGGCGTTACCTCCGCTTAGAATTGCGCTTAAGCCAAGCACCTGGCACCCCGGTCGTGATGCCGGAGGGGTCGATACCCAAGCCGCCCGGGAGCGGGGTTACAAGCCCCGCCCGCAGGAACCGCACTCGCTCCATCAACTGGCAGTCACCGGTCGACGTCCCTGACGTGAGCGAGACGGCGCGGTTATGGTCATCGCGGCGGCAAAGTCAAACCTTTGCATTTATGCCGATAAATCAGGACCTTTCGCGCTGCGCGGTTTTCGTCAATTAGCGCGCACCGCGTTTGATTCTTTGGCGGCACCGCTTTCGTCATTGCCGGACTTGATCCGGCAATCCATACGACCGTCACGTCAACATGGCCCACCGGGTCAAGCCCGGTGGTGACGAAGGAGTGATGTGCTAAAATAAAAAACATGACTCCTGCCGCACATCCGGGCCGTCTGTTAAAACGCGAGTTGAACGGCCGCGAATTGAGTGCCAACCGGCTCGCGCTCGACATCGGCGTCCCGTCCGGCCGGATCACTGATATTTTGAATGGTCGGCGGTCGATCACCGCCGATACCGCCGTCCGCCTCGGGCGCTACTTTGGTAACAGCGCGCAATTCTGGCTGGACCTGCAAAGCCAGTACGACATCGCGGCGGTCGAACGCGAGCGCGGGCCAGAGATCACCCGCCGCGTCCGGCCGGGAATGCGGCGTGAAATGTAGAAATGTAGCCCGGATTGAGCCAACGGGTCCGGCCCGAAGTGGCCGGCCCGATGACAGGCTCTGCGAAATCCGGGAATGGGTCTGGCAGCTCGAACTCCGATCCCGGCTTTCGCTCTGCTCAAGACGGGCTACGCTTGCTTAGCGCGTTGACCGACAGATTATTTCGGAGGCTGCCAACGACCCGTTGCATCAAAGTATTTCGATCGAGAGAAGCCGCCCGTGTTCCAGAGGGCGTCGAAGGCCGGACGCGCGGCTCGTTGGTAGTCCAGGTCTCCGCCGAATTGATCGATAACGACCTCCGGCAGTTCAAGAACGTCGCGATCAATCATCGGCAGGTCTTCGATGGGTCGCGGCCGGATCCCAAGGCGAGCACCACGAACACCCTGTAAGGTGATCATCAAAATAATCGGAGGTGGGACACCGAGCGTTTGTAAAGCCGACAAGTACCCAGGAAGTCGTTCAAAAATCCCCCGATCAAAGTCCAGGGTTGGAATCCAAATATATCCGGCGTCCAAATCGGTGACGACCCTGACCTTAACCGCCTCTACGATTCCGTTTCGAAATACGTGTGTGTAGGACCAGCACTTGCCTTCCGTCCCGTGGTACAGATTGGAAAATCCGTCGAAATTGATGTGCGGCGAAAATCCCGTCCCACCAATTGGGCGTAGCAACTGCTGGGAGGTTAACGCTGTATCCAAATCAATTTGGCTGTTGAGCCCAAAAGCAGCGGTCGGGACGAGATGCAAAACCAGCTTACCGCAGTTCTGCGCAAGAGGGACTATTGACTCCCCAGAGTCGATTTTCGCGAGACGTTCAGCCCGAAAAGCGCGCACGCGGTCGAGGGCACTTGCTCCCGAAGTAAAAAGGACCCGCAATTCCTCGACGCTGAACTCATACGCGCCGCCCGAATTACGTCCATAAAGGCGATTCGTGTTCCGAGCGCTCACTCGATGCGGAGGATTCCAACTTTTCGGTATTCGCAGAACAAGCACAAAACCACCAGTACCGATCGGTACCGATTTCATCCGCAATCCGGCAATGCGGGGTTCGATGCCATCGCGAACGAGATTTTCTAGCCTTTGTAATTCCTGGTCGGGATCACCACTCAGTGGACTGATGCTAGTTGGCACACCACCGTTTTCGTCAATTCCAATAATCAGGTGGCCGCCGGCGGTATTTGCGAATGACGTGACGTCCTTAAGAAATTCCTTTACGTCCGCATCGCTGCGACCATAGATGTCCCTCTTATAATCGACGAGAACGCCTTCTGGAACACCAGCGTTAATTTGATCAGCTAGATCACGCTCGGATATATCGTCAAAATTGATGCTTGAAAGAGCCATTTCTCGGCTCCGATCTAATTTTTCTCAAGGCGGCGGATATTTTTGTAGCCAATCGAGAACACGGCGCACAACTTGATCGGCGGTGGCTTTCGCATTCCTCCCTTCTTCAGGACGGATATCCGGCACTCCCGCCGGAAAGTCCGATAGCATCCGACCGGCATGTATTCGTTGGCGTGTTTGGATAAGAGTTTCAGCGCGATTTTTTGTCTGCAAATCTAAGATGGCCGAATCGCCGCCGGGGGCCGCGCTCCTCACTAGGTCCTCAATCTTCCACGTTCTGGGGTCTCTATCGAAATCGGACGATTGAAACGCACCGAACTTGCGTGCGTGTTTGACCACGAATGTCAGCGCACCTTCGACCAGGGCGGCAGCCAAGACTGAAACTGAGAGAGGCGCGCTGTGAACGTCGCTTCGCCGAAGTTCCGCTACCGTTTGTGTCCACCACATCCGAAAAACCCCGTATCCGAGCCGATCTAGCTGTTCGGAAAATGCGTCGAGGGGCTCGACAGTCGAGGGACGACCATCCGTTCGGCGCTCAATAATGTCTTTGACAATAGGGAACGTCCGTTCGCGCGAAACGTAGCGCCTTGGGGTACGATTATGTTGATTCATTTTCTCAAGCGTTACGCTCGGAAGCTCGTGAACGCCGCTGTTGTGCGAAAAACGCACCACGCCGTCCTTTTCAGCAAGTACGCCTGTCAATTTCTGATATGTTATTGCAACTTCAATGTCATGGCGTGGAATGCTTTCCGTCAATGCGCGCTCGACAATGAGCCTGCGCTCAAGTCGTGCTCCCGCCATACCATCGGCTCTCACCCTTTCGTTCAACTGAGAAATAACAAAATCAAACGCGGCAAATTTGCGATACTCAGGTTCCTCATGTGAAAGGAAAGCAAACATATGACGTGCTGTATGATCAGGCATTAGCCGATTGTATTCTGGGAGTCGTTCGCCGACATGGCGCACCGCGTCCGCAACCTCGCCATCAAGAAAACCGCAGCGCTTGCCGACCTCTAAAAGCTCTTGGTACGTCAAACCGGGATCGGTCGGATTTACGAACACGCTGCAATCGATGGCGGCCTTCAAGAGGCTCGTGATTTCTTGGTTCGGGATCACTCTGCCGCCTCGACACGCTTCCTCGGCTTGGCGCGGCCAGAGCCGCGGGCCAGCACCGGCTTGAGGAACGCCCCGGTGTAGCTGCGCTTCTCGCGCACTACGTCTTCGGGCGTGCCGCTCGCGACGATTTCGCCGCCGCCGTCGCCGCCTTCGGGGCCGAGGTCGATGATCCAGTCGGCGGTTTTTATGACCTCCAGATTGTGCTCGATCACCACCACGGTGTTGCCGCTCTCGACCAGCTCGTGCAGCACTTCCAGAAGTTTTGCCACGTCGTGGAAGTGTAGCCCCGTGGTCGGCTCGTCGAGAATGTAGAGCGTGCGGCCGGTGGCGCGCTTCGATAATTCCTTGGCGAGCTTGACGCGCTGCGCCTCGCCGCCGGACAAAGTGGTCGCCTGCTGGCCGACGTGGATGTAGTCGAGGCCGACGCGGCGTAAGAGCGTCAGCACGTCGCGCACCCGCGGCACCACCTTGAAGAATTCCAGCGCCTCCTCGACGGTCATGTCGAGCACGTCGGCGATGGATTTGCCCTTGAACAGCACCTCCAGCGTCTCGCGGTTGTAGCGCTTACCCTTGCAGACATCGCAGGTGACGTAGACGTCCGGCAGAAAGTGCATCTCGATCTTGATCACGCCGTCGCCCTGGCAGGCCTCGCAGCGCCCGCCCTTGACGTTGAACGAGAACCGGCCGGGCTCGTAGCCGCGCGCCTTTGACTCGGGCAAGCCGGCAAACCACTCACGAATGGGCGTGAACGCGCCGGTATAGGTGGCGGGATTGCTGCGCGGCGTCCTCCCGATCGGCGACTGGTCGATGTCGATGATCTTGTCGAGGTGCTCGATGCCTTCGATGCGGTCGAAGCGGGCAGGGGCTTCGCTGGCGCCGTTCAATCGCCGCGCCAGCGCCTTGTAGAGCGTGTCGATCAAGAGCGTCGACTTGCCGCCGCCGGACACCCCGGTGACGGCGGTGAACAGGCCGAGCGGAATTTCGGCGGTGACGTTTTTCAGATTGTGGCCGCGGGCGCCGATGACTTTCAGCACGCGGGAGGGATTTTTGGCGCGCCGCTCGGGTATCGGAATCTCGCGCACGCCGTTGAGATATTCGCCGGTGAGCGAATTGGGATTGGCCATGATGTCGGCGGGCTTGCCTTCGGCAACGATCCGGCCGCCGTGCACGCCGGCGCCGGGGCCGACGTCAACGACGTAATCCGCGGCGAGGATCGCGTCCTCGTCGTGCTCGACCACGATCACGGTGTTGCCGAGGTCGCGCAGCCGCTTCAGGGTTTCCAGGAGCCGGGCGTTGTCGCGCTGGTGCAGCCCGATCGACGGCTCGTCGAGCACGTAGAGCACGCCGGTGAGCCCGGAGCCGATCTGCGAGGCGAGCCGGATGCGCTGGCTCTCGCCGCCGGAAAGCGTGCCGGAGGCGCGGGCGAGCGTCAGATAATCGAGCCCGACATCGACCAGAAATTTCAGCCGGGCGCGGATTTCTTTCAGGATACGCCCGGCGATTTCGTTCTGCTTGGCGGTGAGCTTGTCTGGTAGGTCAGCGAACCAGGCAGCTGCGCCTCTGACCGACATATCGGAGACTTCGCCGATGTGCCGCCCGGCGATTTTTACGCACAGCGCTTCCGGCTTGAGGCGGTAGCCGTTGCAGGCCTCGCACGGCACGTCGGTGAAGTAACGGGCGATTTCTTCCCGCGCCCACTCGCTATCGGTCTCCTTGAAACGCCGATCGAGATTGGTGATCACGCCTTCGAACGGCCGCTTGGTATCGTAGGCGCGCATGCCGTCGTCGTAGGAGAAGCGGATCTCGGTGTCGCCGGAGCCGTAGAGGAGCGCGTCCTGGGTCTTCTTCGGCAGGTCCTTCCACTTGGTGTCGAGGGTGAACTTGTAGTGCTTGCCGAGCGCGGAAAGCGTCTGCACGTAATACGGCGAGGACGATTTCGCCCACGGCGCGATCGCGCCTTTGCGCAGTGTGCGTTCCTTGTCGGGGATCACGAGTTCGGCGTCGATGTGCTGCTCGACGCCAAGCCCGCCGCATTTCGGGCAGGCGCCGAACGGGTTATTGAACGAGAACAGCCGCGGCTCGATCTCAGGAATGGTGAAGCCAGACACCGGACAGGCGAACTTTTCCGAGAACACCAGGCGCTCGGGTCCGCTCTTGTCGTGGATTTTTGCCACCGCCTTCTTGCCGTCATGGCCGGGCTTGTCCCGGCCATCTCGTTTAGAAGAATCTCTGCCTGCCAGATCGGGGTCACCGGGACTCGCCGCTTCGCGGCGGCCCGGCGATGACGAAGCATCATCTGCCAGTTCGGCGACCGCGAGGCCGTCGGCGAGTTTGAGCGCCTGTTCGAGCGAGTCCGCGAGCCGCGTCGTGATATCCGGCCGCACCACCAGGCGGTCGACCACCACGTCGATGTCGTGGGTGAATTTCTTGTCGAGCGCCGGCACGTCGGCGATCTCGTAGAACGCGCCGTCGACTTTGACGCGCTGGAATCCCTTCTTCATGAACTCGGCGAGTTCCTTGCGGTACTCGCCCTTCCTGCCGCGCACTACCGGCGCGAGCAGATAAAGCCGCGTGTCTTCCGGCAGCGCCATCACGCGGTCGACCATCTGCGACACGGTCTGGCTCTCGATCGGCAGCGCGGTCGCGGGCGAATACGGCACGCCGACCCGCGCCCACAAAAGCCGCATGTAGTCGTGGATTTCGGTGACGGTGCCGACGGTCGAGCGCGGATTGCGCGAGGTGGTCTTCTGCTCGATGGAAATGGCGGGTGACAGGCCGTCGATCTGGTCGACGTCCGGCTTCTGCATCATTTCCAGAAACTGCCGCGCGTAAGCCGAGAGGCTTTCAACGTAGCGGCGCTGGCCTTCGGCGTAGATCGTGTCGAATGCGAGCGAGGATTTGCCCGAACCGGAAAGCCCCGTGAACACCACGAGCTGGTCGCGCGGAATTTCGAGGTCGACGTTTTTGAGGTTGTGCTCGCGCGCGCCGCGGATCGAGATCACGCGCTGGTCCCGCAAGCGACTGCCTTGGCCGCCGGAATTCCGCTCCGAGCTGTCGAACAAGTCGTTCATGGAAAAGCGATTCTTGCCCGCCGCTGCTCACGGCGGGTTACGGCGCTCGCGCCGGCCGAACATAGTGTGAACGCCGCCGATTTTCCAGACCGCGCTGCGGGCTTATGCCCGGAAAAAACAGCGACCCAGCGCCGGTTGTCAGGGAATCGAGCCGCAGCAGCCGCCACTGTCCCATGTCGCCCAACGGTGTCATGATGCGAAGCTTGCTCGGCCGGTGGGCTAGCAACGCCTCCGCATCGGCCGTGGTCATGATCAGCCAAGCCGGGCCTTGGATCGCGCCAAGCTCCTGGAACGATCCATTTTGAATCGGCAGCGGCAGATAGGGCAGGAGGTTGAGCGCCACATCGCCGGACCAGTAGATCGGTCCGGGCGCGGCTCGCACCAGCGCGGCGACGCGCGCGCCCTCGATCTGCGCCTGGCGGAAGTGCTGGGGCAATAGCGGCGACGCAGCGGAGTAGGCCAGGGCATAGAGCAGCAGCCCCACCGTCAGCACCAGAATGGGCGCTACCAATTGCGGCCGCCGTACACTGAGCTGATCGTAGCCGAGGCCGCCGAACACGCACAGCGGCAAGACCATCGGCAAATAATAGCGCGGCGTCGAGCCCGCCGGCCAAAACACGATCAGGATCGCAGCGACGAAGGCGTAACACGCGAGCGCCGCCATGAATTGCGGGCGGACAAAGCGCTTTTCGCGAAACCCGTAAGCAATCAGAAACGCCGCGGCAAGGAGCGTGGCCGGCAGCGTGTCCGCAATGACGCGGAGGCTGGCACCGATTGGACCAGAAAAGGTCTCGCGCGGTTGCGAAAGCCGCATGAAGGCCCCCCAGGTCGCCTCGTCGCCGGGTGTGTAGGTCAGCGCATACCAAATCGCCAGCGGCACGGCGCAGATCAAATCGGCCAGCACCAGTCCCGGAATTTGCCGCCAGGCGTGGGTGCCGACGACGAAGAGGCCGACGCCAAGCGCGAAATAGGCGATCGGCTGCGGCCCTTTCAGCAAAGCGGCGAGTGCCAACACCACGCCGATCGCCAGCCAGCGGGTCAGGCTGATCGAGTCCTTGGCGTAGCCGGTCCACCACAAGACGAAGGCGAGAAACAACAGCACTGCGAGCGGCAGATCCGCGGTGATCATCACATAAGAGCGCATCACCAGCGGGCAGGCGAGGAACAGGGCGACGCCGAGCAGCGCCGCCGGCACGCTGGCGGCGACCCTTCGCAACAGCCAATAGATCAGCAAGCAGCCGAACAGCAGAAACAGCACGCTCGGCAAGCGTGCAGTGATCTGGTTGACGTCGCCGAACGGCGCGCTGATCGCGGCAATGATCCACGACTGCAGCGTCGGGCGTTCGACAAAGCGAACGTTGTACATGTGCGGGGTCAGCCAATCGCCGGTCTCCAGCGCGGTGCGCGCGATCGAGACGGCAAGGCCTTCGTGAGCAGTGTAGCCGCGAAAAAAAACCAGCGGCACCGCCAGCACTGCCCAGGCGACGGCAATGACCCCGACCGGGTTCCAGCGGGTGGCCGCTGCATTCCATGACGCCACGATCCGCGCCGGAAGCGCAGACGTATGCAGCGTGGCCGCGAGCGAGGTCATGGATCGTGCAATACCGGCGTAACGGAACCCCCGCCAACGACTATCGGCAAACGAAAGCCCCGGGTAAAGACCCCGGGGCTCGGTATGCTTAGTCGGCGTTTGCCGTCAGCTTTAGAGATTGAACTTGAAGTTCACGCCGGCGCGAACAAGGCTGTCGTTGACCGTGGTTTTCTCCGAGAGCGTTCCGCCTCCGGCCGCGCCGTTGATGGTGCTGTTCAGCGTCACGTTGGTGCGGACGAAGAGATATTCGGCTTTGGCGGTCCAGTTGGGCGCCAACGCCACTTCAACGCCGCCGCCCGCAGTCCAGCCCACATTGGTGGACGATGGGCTCCAAAGTGTGGTGGTTCCAGTCGCGGTCGTCACGCTCCCGTTGTCGCTCGCATTGGTGAAGGCCACGCCGCCCGTCCCGAACACCAGGATCCGATCAAACGCGTAGCCAAGTCTGCCCCTCGCGGTGGCAATCCAGGGGAGCTTTGAGCTGTCGTTTAGTGTGCAGCCGGCGCCGCAGCCTACGCTGCCGGAGCGGCTTTGGCCTGACCAGTCCCAATCGCCTTCGATGCCGGCGACGATCGCAGCTCATTGATAATTGAAGCCGACCGTGCCGCCGGCGAGACCGCCGCTGAAGTTCTTGCCCGACAGCGTGTAAGTCCCGGTGGGAACCAACGCGTTGCCGGCGACGCCCGCAGTCGAGTTGGCGGTGCTGCCGAAGCCGTAGCCGCCATTGATACCGACGTAGATGCCGCCCCAGTTGTAGAACGGCACCGGCGCGGGAACGTAGGCTGCGGGGGCGCGTGGCGGCGGTGCCATCGGCGGAGGAAGATCGGCGGCCAGCGCTTGCCCTGCGGCCACGAATGCCACAGCGCCGACAATCAAGAAACGCTTCATACGACACTCCTTATCCGTCGCTGCGGCGCCCCATGCCTCCGACCGCCAGCGACTGACCAGCTTCATCCCTCCAGCGTCGTAACTAGGCGATCCCGCTTGATAAAGATGTAACGGAAGAGGGCATTGAGCGAACAGAACTCGCCAATGAAACGTCTGGATCGGATTAATGCCGGCCGATTGGCCGAAGCTTTCTTTTTGAGCTTCCACGCAAACTCCGGTTAACGCTCACGGGTTCCGTTCCCGAGCGCCAGCATGTAGTTGGCCCGACAGACTTCGCAGGTTGGTTATCGGCCGGTTACAGTTTTGGCGCTGTGTCGGCCTGCAGAATTGACGAGCCGAGGGGACTGACGGGGCCGTTCTCGGCGCAGGCGCCCAAGCGCGAGTAGATTGTTATAAATGGCTCAAAACTTCGCGAATCGTGCCGCGGGGTACTTGAAACTGCACCGTGAACAAATTAAGAACATTATTGCAACGTCACACTAGGCGCCGTTTGTGTGGATAACGCCGATCGCGCCTCGATCGTCCTTGCCGGGGGCAGGCCCTGCACTAGGGTAAGGGTGGCAGGCGGCGAACGAAGCGTGCAGCTTTAAGCGAGGCAGATCATGGCCGGAAGCGTCAACAAGGTGATCCTGATCGGCAATTTGGGCGCGGATCCTGAAATCCGCCGCACCCAGGACGGGCGTCCGATAGCCAATTTGCGCGTGGCGACGTCGGATTCGTGGCGCGACAAAGCGACCGGCGAGCGCAAGGAAAAGACCGAGTGGCACCGAGTCGTGATCTTCAACGAAAACCTGTGCCGGATCGCCGAGCAATATCTCAAGAAAGGCTCCAAGGTTTACATCGAAGGGCAGCTGCAAACGCGGAAATGGCAGGACCAATCCGGCCAGGATCGCTACTCGACTGAAGTCGTGCTGCAAGGCTTCCGCGGCGAACTGACCTTGCTCGATCGTGCCGGCGGCGCCGGCAGCGGTGGTGGTGATTTAGGAAGCGATGATGCCGGCGGCGATTTCGGTTCGCCCGGACCTTCGCGCAAGGTCGCAGCCGCAGCTGGGGCCGGTGCGGGTCCGAGAGGCTCCCGCGGCGACATGGATGACGAGATTCCGTTTTAGGCCCGTTGCCGGGATCGCCCGGCTACGCAGCGTAGCGCGTGACCACAATTAGATCCGCCACGGGAGGCTGAACAATGTGCGTCGCATGTCGCGAATTTGCACCGAACCGCCGTAAGTTTCTCACGCTATCGGCAGCGGGTATCGCTGCCACCGGCTTGTTCCGGGCGCGCCTTGCCTTTGCCGCCGGTGCCACAACAAGCGTGACCGCCGACGAAGCGATGACGAAACTAAAGGCCGGTAACGAGAAGTTCGTCAGCGCGCCGCAAGTTTGCGCGGCCGATCTCGCGGCACAGCGCGGTCAAGTTGCGAAGGGGCAAACGCCGTGGGCCACCATTCTGACCTGCGCCGACAGCCGCGTACCGCCCGAGCTGTTGTTTGGCGGGGTTGGCGTCGGCGAGCTGTTTGTCGCCCGCAACGCCGGCAATATGGCGGATACGGCAACCATGGGCACCATCGAATACGGAGCCGAACATCTCGGCGTGCCCCTCATTGTTGTAATGGGTCATGAGCGATGCGGTGCCGTTGCCGCAGCATGCGCGGTGGTTGAGAAGCACGCCAAGTTTCCCGGCTCGATCGGTCCCATGGTCAAAGCGATCGTGCCTGCGGCCAAAGCAGTTTACCGCAAGCCTGGCGACTTTGTAGACAACGCGGTTCACGAGAGCGCGAAACGCACCGCAGGGAAGATTGCGACCAAGAGCAAAATTGTTTCGCATCTCGTCAAGGCAAACAAAGTCAAGGTCGTGGCTGCGTATTACGATCTCGACAACGGCCGCGTTGAGTTCCTGACCTGATCGTTGGGTGAGGCTTCAGGATAGCCGACCCATGACCCTTGCACCGTTGTGGGCGTCGACCTCTGCGATTCAGTTACACGCGTTCGCGGCGATGACGGCGTTTGTTCTCGGGGTCGTGCAGCTGATCTCGCCCAAAGGCACGATCCCGCATCGCGCCCTTGGCTGGATCTGGGCCCTGCTGATGCTGGCGGTCGCTGCCAGCGCATTCTGGATCCACCAGATCCGGCTGTGGGGATCGTGGAGCCCGATCCACCTGTTGGCAATTTTTGTTTTGATCATGGTGCCGATTGCGGTGCTGCATGCGCGGCGCCATAGGGTTGCTCAGCACCGCTGGGCGATGATTGGTATTTTCTTCGGTGCGCTGGTTATTGCCGGCGCATTTACTCTCGTCCCTGGCCGCATCATGCACGCCGTCGTGTTCGGCGACTGAGAGCTTCGATGCGGGTTCTGGTAACCGGCGCCTATGGCTTGATCGGCTCGGCCTGCCTCGCAGGTCTGCACGCTGCCGGCCACGATGTGGTTGGGGCCGGTCGATCGATCGGCGCCGCGCGCCGGCAGTTTCCCTATGCGCAATGGCTCGAGGCCGATTTTTTGCGGCTGCAGGACGTGGAAGCTTGGCAACCGCTTCTCGGCAACATTGACGCCGTGGTCAATTGCGTCGGCGTGTTGCAGGACGGCTGGCGCGACGACGTCGAGCGCATTCAGTTCGCCGGCACCGTTGCCTTGTTCGACGGCTGCGCGCGCGCCGGCATCGGGCCGGTTGTCCAGATTTCGGCGTTAGGCGCCGACGCTGCCGGTCCGTCGATGTTTTCACGCACCAAAGCTGCGGCCGAAGCACACCTGAAGACGCTAGCGCTCGACTGGGTGATTTTGCGGCCGGCCCTGGTGCTTGGATCGGGAGTGTACGGCGGTACCGCGATGCTGCGCGGCATCGCCGCCTTTCCCTTCGTCGTTCCGGTCATTCACGGAGATTCCCGCGTTCAAGTCGTCAGCCTCGATGACTTGGCCGAGACGGTCGTGCGCTCGATCGCGCCCGGCGCGCCCGCCAAGGTCTCGTGGCAAGTGGCGCATCCGCAGGTGCACGAACTCGCCGATATTGTCACCGCGATCCGAGGCTGGCTCGGCTTTCCGCCGCGCCGCGTGCTAGGGCTGCCGGATGCTTTCGCGAAAGTCGTCGGATTTATCGGCGACGCGATCGGCTGGCTGGGATGGCGAAGTCCTGCGCGCGCAACGTCGTTCGCGCAACTCGCCGACGGTGTCGTCGGCGATCCGGCGCCGTGGATGGCGGCAACCGGCATTCAGCCAAAAAGTCTCGACCAGTTGCTCGCCGCGCGGCCAGCCAATGTCCAGGATCGCTGGTTCGCGCGGCTTTATCTGCTCAAGCCGCTGGCAATTGTCGGACTCGCCGCCACGGCGATTAGCGCAGGCTTCGCCGAGTTTCTTTCACTGTGGCGGATTGCGCCTGGCACGCTCGGAGTCTCTTCCGTGTTGTTTGCGGTCTATATTGTGCCCGGGCTGATTTTTGGAGCGTCCGCGATTGTATTTGGTGTCGGTCTGCTTGTTCGTATCACGGCGCGGCCGTCGCTGATCGGACTGCTTGTACTGACTGTTTTGCACGCCGCGCACTACTGTGTGACAACGTGGCATCTGGGATACCTGCCGCTCGCCGCGATATCAGCTGTCCCGATCATGCTGGCAATATTATTCACGCTCGCGATCCTGGACGATCGCTGATGGAACTCATCTTCATTTTCAAATTCGTGCATCTGATCGGCGCTTCGGTGTTGTTCGGCACCGGTCTGGGCATCGCTTTTTTCATGTTCATGGCGAATCGCACCGGCCATGCCGGCGTCATCGCTGTAACCGCGCGTTTTGTGGTGATTGCCGATTTTGTTTTTACCGCCACGTCCGTGGTGGTGCAGCCGCTCAGCGGTTTTGCGCTCGCTTCGGCGATCGGCCTGTCGCCGTTCGAAGAGCCGTGGATCGTGTATTCGCTCGTGCTCTACGTGCTGATCGGGCTGTGCTGGCTGCCAGTAATTTTCATTCAGATCCGGATGCGGAACCTGGCGCAAGACGCGGCCGTCAATGCCAAGCCGCTGCCCGACGAATATCGCCGCCTGTTTCGCATCTGGTTTTGGCTCGGCTGGCCGGCCTTCATCGGCGTTATCGGCATATTCTATTTGATGATTTGGCAGCCGCGGCCTTACTGATCGGGTTTGGCAATCTGCCAGAATTTCGCGTGCGTTCGCGACGCTAACGAACGGCCTAATCGCTTCGCTCGACAAAAGAAAGCCTCGCCTTGCCGACCTCGCTCGCGCCAACAGGCGGCGCGGCGTTGCCCCAGGCATTGCGGATATAGGTGACGACGGCGGCGACTTCGTCATCTTTCAGTAGCCAGCCGAATGCCGGCATGGCCGCCGCGGTCGGCGCCGGGGCAGTGCCGACGCCGCGCGCACCGCGCAGTACTACGTGCAACAGGGTAGTCGGATCATCTTGTTGCACGACCGCCGAGCCGTGCAGCGCCGGAAACAAACCGGCCACACCCTTGCCATTCGAGGTATGGCAACCGGCGCATTCATCCTCGTAGATCTTCGCGCCGATCTTCATGGTCACCTCATCGGGCCGCGGTGGCGCGCTTTGATCTCCGCCCGGCTGGTCCTTTAGATAAGTCGCGATGGCTTTGAGGTCAGCGTCGGTCATATGCGATGTCGAGAGGTTGAGCGTCTCGGACATCGGGCCGTTCGCTGCGCTGGTACTATTGTGTCCGGTCTTGAGATAGTTTGCGATCTCGTCGACTGACCAGCTGCCAATGCCCCGGCGTGGATCGTTGGTGATATCGGAGGCGAACCAGCCTTGCAGAGCGTAACCGCGCAGCCGCTCGCTTGCCTTATCTCCGCCAAGGAAATTCTTCGGCGTGTGACACAGGCCGCAATGGCCCAAACCTTCGGCCAGATACGCGCCGCGATTCCATTGTTCGCTCTTGTCAGCCGCCGGTCGGAATGTCCCGGGGGTAAAGAACAGCCGGTCCCAAAAGATCATGGACGCGCGGATGTTGAACGGAAACGGCAGTTGATTGGGATTCACCGGATTGTACACGGCCGGCACGGTATCGAGATAAGCGCGGATCGCCAGGGCGTCGTCGCGGGTAATCTTGGTGTAGTAGGTGTATGGCATAGCCGGGTAGAGATGCATCCCGTTGCGGCCGGTGCCCTTTTGCGTAGCGTTGACGAATTCGTCGTCCGTCCAGGCGCCGATGCCGGTCTGCTGGTCGGGTGTGATGTTGGGCGCCAGGATGTTGCCGAACGGCGTCTCGATCGGACGCCCGCCGGCGAAATTACGTCCGCTGCCCGGCAATGTATGACACGCGGCGCAATCGCCGACGATCGTCAGGTATCGGCCGCGCTCGATCTGCTTGAAGTCCTGTTTGTCGATGTCGCCTGCAACGGCGCCGCCGAACGACAACACCAGCGCCAGACCGCAAAGTGCTGCGCGCATTGAACCGAGGTTACGCATGGACCAGCGGTCCCGGGTTTTTGAGATATTGGGAGCGAATTGCTTTTGCCGACCAGAACGCGAGCGCACCGACCGTGCCGGTCGGATTGTAGCCGGCATTTTGCGGAAAGGCGGTGGCGCCTTGCACAAACAAATTAGGAACGTCCCAGCTTTGTAGATATTTGTTCAATGCGCTGTTGCCCGGATTTTCGCCCATGATGGCGCCGCCGCAGAGATGCGATGTTTGATAGTCGGTCACGTCGTATGGGCCCTTGCGCGGTTGCTTCACCACCTGCTTGGCGCCCATTTGTTGGAGGATGCCGGCATACTTGTCGGTGAGAAACGCGCTCATCTTGAGCTCGTTGTCGTGAAAATCGATGGTGATGCGCATCAGCGGCCGGCCGAAGCGGTCCTTGTAGGTGGGATCGAGGTCGAGATAGACGTCCCGATAGCTGTAGAACGAAGCGTGACATGCGCCGCCACAAATAATGGAGCTCAGATAATTGTCGCGCAGCGCCTGCTTCCACTTGGCGCCCCAGGCTGGTGTGCCCGGCGGCACCGCCATGCTCTCCAGCGGACGGCCGTTGGTCCGGACTTGACCGATGTATCCGCCGCCAACAAAGCCAAGCGGGCCATGGTCAAAATTGTCGCCATTGAATTCGTCGATGCACATGCCGATCGCGCCCGACGCGATGAACGGATTGAAATTGTATTTGTCCTTGTCAAAGAAGCCGACCGCCGTCGACATGGTCTGATGGGTGAAATTACGCCCGATCTGGCCTTGGCCGGTCTGCGGATCGTATGGCGTACCGATACCGGACAGCAGCAGAAGCTGGACGTTGAATAACTGGAACGCACACAGCAGGACCAGATCGGCGGGTTGCTCCAATTCTTCGCCCGACGAATTCACATAGGTTACGCCGGTTGCCCGCTTGCCGGTGTTGTCCAGATTGATCCGCATGACTTCGCATTCGGTACGCGCCTCGAAATTTGGGCTGCGAAGCAGCACCGGCAAAATCGTCGTCTGCGGCGAGGCCTTTGAATAATTGGCGCAGCCGAACCATTCGCAAAATCCACAAAAGGTGCACTGCCCCAGCGTTACGCCAAGGGGATTGGTGTATGATTGCGAGAGATTTCCCGACGGTTGCGGATACGGCTTGTAGCCGAGCTGTTTAGCCGCCTCGGCGAATAGCGTATGGCCGTAGCCTTGCTTCTGGGCCGGCGTCGGATACGGCCGCGAGCGGGCGCCCTCAAATGGGTTGCCGCCATCCTGCATCTTGCCCTGGAGGTTGCCGGCCGTGCCCGACGTGCCGCACAAATATTCAAAGTCATCGTAGTGCGGCTCGAGGTCATCGTACGTGATGCCCCAGTCCTGGATGGTCATATCCTCGGGCAGAAACTTTTCGCCGTAGCGCTGCGTCAAATGCGAGCGGGCCGTGAAGTCCGTCGGCAAGAAGCGAAAGGTCTCGGCATTCCAATGCAGCCCGCCGCCGCCAACTCCATTGCCGAGCATGAAGGCGCCCCAGTTGCGCACCGGCAGCGCTGTTTGACCGGCGTTGTTCCTAAACGTCACGCACGTCTGCGCCGGCTGGAGGAAAAGCTGGTGCTGCAAGCGGTAACGGAGTTCGTCCTGCGCGTAGGAAATCGGAAAATCGCTCGCCGTGTCACGCCAGGGTCCACGCTCGATTGCGACGACGTCGAGCCCTGCCTGCGTCAGTTCGTGCGCAAGAATGGAGCCGGTCCATCCGAGCCCGACGACGACAGCGTCTTTTCGGGGAAGCCTGCGCGCCATTGTCTGTTCTCACTGCAATCGATTCAAATCAATCGGACTAGGGCTCGACGACCGTTATCGAAGACATTCATCGTGACCAGTTTGGGTGACTGGCGATGCCGACCGTCGGCAACGTCACACGCTCATTATGACGGTCGATCCAGTCACGATAGTCGTAGTGCGCTCCTGGAAAACCGATCATCTTCCATGCGGCCGCGTCTTTGTTGCCGCCGTAAATCGGGTCGGCGAGGAAACCGTTCCGCGTGTCCGTGAGAATGAGGGTGAAGAAGCTCTGGCCGTCGAAGCCATCGAGCTTGAAAGAGCCGTTTTCGAGACCCGTAATGACCTCGTCCTTCTGCTCGCCGGAGAGATCCGCAAAGCCCTTGCCGCCATATTTGCCGCGGCAGGCATCATCAAGCGCGGCCAGCGCCTTGCGGTATTGCTGCGCGGCCGTGAGCGGCGATTGGGAGCCTTGCTGCTTCGTTCCCTGCTGGAACGGACCCATCATGTAGAGGTTTTCGTTGCGCCCGTACGGACCGGCGAGCTGGCGGTCGATGAACACCGCGCAGCCGATGTCTTTGCCGCCCGGCGTTTGCGGATCGGGCGGAATAAGCCGGTCAACGAACGCCTCGACGGTGGCGGCTTCCTTCGGTGTGAAATAATGCCAACCGTCGGCCCCCGCCGCGGTCGGAGGATCCGCCGAGCCGGGCTTCCAGGGTAGACCGCCCTTGATGATGGTGGCGCGCGCAGCCTCCACGCTTAGCAGCAGGGCAATTGCGCTAGAACCGAGTAGCTGTCGCCGGTTCACCTTATACACAGCAAAATCCCGCCAGCCCGCGCTGCTCGCTCAATACATTCTACCGGAATTCCCCGAATAACTGCCAGTATACGGAAAAGTTCCAACTTTTGTCAGCCGCCCGCAAGGGTGCTTCGGGAAGCACCAACGCGGCTCGCCGCACCTCCGGCGGCTCGAACGGACAGCGTCAATTTCCGCCGGCTGATGTTGTATTGGCATCGTTACGGTTTGATGTCGGCAGCCCGGCACGTGCCCCCGCTACTCGGTTTCTTCGACGAGAACGGCCGGCCGGGACCGGGGTCTGGATCAATCTGCCGACCGGCAAACATTTCAGTTTCGGGCCAGTCGTAAAAACGAAAGCCGCGGACAGCTTGTTTTGTGACTGTACGGCTTTAGCCGGTGCGGGACAGTTTTTTGCGTTGATCTTTGTCGCGCTCCGCCAGCGCGGCCAGCGCGGGGCCGGCCAAAACGTAGGTCAGGCAGTGCGGCAGATGCTGGAAGCCATTGTGCTGATAAAAAGCCTGTGCGGAATTGTCGGCATGGACGGTCAGCTCGACGATCGGGCTGCCGAGATCGCGCGCGTGGGCGGCGACACGCGCCACCAGCGCGCCCGCGACGCCGTGTTTGCGAAATTGCGGCTCGACAAACAGGTCTTGCAGAAAAATTACCGGTCCGCTCCAGCCGGTGATGCTGCGGCGGCTACATGTCGCCATGCCGACGATGACCTCAGCATTTTCGGCTTCGGCGACGAACGCGGTAAAGCCGGCGTCAGCGCCAAAGCCATCGCGCAGCCAATCGGCCGCCGTCGCGCGCACCGCGTGCAGCGAATTTTCGCCCTCGGCCAGCGCGCGCTTCAAACGCATCAGCGCCGGGACGTCGGCGGGACGCGCAGCACGCACGCAAAACGCGCCCGGAGGGTGGTGTTCACTGTCCATCCCGCTAGCTTTGCCGACACCTAGACGGTCAGGTTGACCTTGCTGCCAACTTTGCCGGTCGCGCTCGGCGCTGACGCAACGCTCGATCCTTGCGCATCAATGTCGCTCATCGAAATCGAATGATGAGTGTTTTGCTTGTGCTGGCTGATCGATTGCAGCGGCTGCGAGCTCGCTGCATAGATGCTGCCGGGCGTTATTCCTGAAATGGCCATGAGGCGATGTCCTGCGGCGAATGGCTATGATTCCGATTCAACGCAACTACACCACAAACTGGACTTTCATGGTTAATGAACAATTAGCGGGCCGCAGGGTTCAGGTCCAGATCGAGCGGATGCCATCGACCACGTATTGCACCGCGAGGGCGGCGAGCAGGACGCCCAACAGGCGGGAGAGCACGATATTGCCAGTCATGCCGAGCAGCCCGCTGATGCGCTCGGCGAAAATAAAAGTGACGAGACATGAGGCGGCGACCAGCGCCGCCACTGCTACCAGGATCGCAAGCAACAGCAGATTGCCGCTGGCTTGACCGGCCAGAAGTATCGTCGCGGTGATCGCGCCTGGCCCGGCGAGGAGCGGCACCGCAAGTGGAAAGGCGGCGACGTTGCGGACGCGCTCTTCGATCGCCAGTTCCGCGGCTTCGCCTTCGTGGCGGCTGCGGACGCCGAACACCATCTCGGCCGCGATCCAAAACAACAACAGGCCGCCCGCAATACGAAAGGCGGGCAGTGAAATTTCGAGGACACTCAATAACCGGTCGCCGACCAGCGCGGCACCGATCAGGATGGCGCCGGCGATGACGCTGGCACGAAGCGCAACGCTCTTGCGCGACACGCGCGGCATCCCCGTGGTCACCACCAGGAAGGTCGGCGCCATGGCGACAGGGTCGACGACCACAAACAAAGTCAGCAGCGCCGAGACTGCGTAATCCAGTAGCATTTTGGTCCCTGTCCTACGGCGTTGCGTATCTGACCAGCGCGGTCTGTTGCGCCATTCTGCCCACCACTTCGGCCCGGTCCGGCGGGAGCGGGCACTGCACCCAATAAAACATTGAAATCTAAAAAGAAACTCCTATCTACAGAGCACCGATAACAGTGGCGGATTAAGGCCCGATCGGCTATGAAAACCACAGCAGATTCGCGTTAGGATTCTATACTTTGGCAGACCAGGATAATCCTCCGCCTGCGGACGGCGGCCCTTCTGACATTCGCCCGGTGTCGATCACCGAGGAGATGAAAAAGAGCTACCTCGATTACGCCATGAGCGTGATCGTGGCCCGCGCGTTGCCCGATGCGCGGGACGGGTTGAAGCCGGTGCACCGCCGCATCCTCTACTCGATGCACGAGAACGGCTACGAGTGGAACAAGCCTTACCGCAAATCCGCGCGCGTGGTCGGCGACGTGATTGGCAAGTACCACCCGCACGGCGACCAGGCGGTTTACGACGCGCTGGTGCGCATGGCGCAGGATTTCTCCATGCGCCTGCCGCTGATCGACGGGCAGGGGAACTTCGGCTCGGTTGACGGTGATGCGCCGGCAGCCATGCGCTACACCGAAGTGCGCCTCGAACGCGTCGCCGGTTCGCTGGTCGAGGATCTCGACAAGGACACCGTCGACTTCCAGCCCAATTATGACAATTCCGAGCGCGAGCCGGTGGTGCTGCCGGCGCGTTTTCCCAATTTGCTGGTCAACGGTGCCGGCGGCATCGCGGTCGGTATGGCGACCAATATCCCGCCGCATAATCTCGGCGAGGTGATCGACGCCTGCATTGCGTTGATCGACAATCCCGGGCTGTCGATCGAAGACTTGATCGGTATCGTCCCGGGTCCCGATTTCCCGACCGGCGGGATTATTCTCGGCCGGCAGGGCATCCGCGCCGCCTATCATCTCGGCCGCGGCGCCATCGTGATGCGCGGCAAGGTCGAATTCGAGACGCTGCGCGGCGAGCGCGAGGCGATCGTCATTTCCGAAATCCCCTACCAGGTGAACAAGGCGCACATGGTGGAGCGCATCGGCGAACTGGTCCGCGAGAAGAAGATCGAGGGCATTTCCGCGCTGCGCGATGAATCAGACCGGGATGGCTATCGCGTCGTGATTGAAATGCGGCGCGACGCCGTGCCCGACGTCGTGCTCAACCAGCTCTACCGCTTTACCGCGCTGCAATCCTCGTTCGGCGCCAATATGGTGGCGCTCGACAGCGGCCGGCCGCTGGTGATGAATCTGAAAGACCTGCTGGTCTGCTTCGTCGCGTTTCGCGAGGAGGTGATCTATCGGCGCACCAAGCACCTTCTCACCAAGGCCCGCGACCGCGCCCACATGCTGGTGGGGCTGGCCATCGCGGTGGCGAATATCGACGAAATGATCCGGCTGATCCGCGGCTCGAAAGACGCCAACGAGGCGCGCGAACAATTGATGGAGCGCGACTGGCCGGCGAAAGACGTCACCACCATGGTCACGTTGATCGACGATCCGCGCCACAGCGTGTCGGAAGCCGGCACGACCAAGCTTTCCGCCGAACAGGCCAAAGCAATCCTCGATCTGCGGCTGCAGCGGCTGACCGCACTCGGCCGCGATGAGATCAAGGCCGAGCTCGACAAGCTCGCCGACGAAATCGCCGACTATCTCGACATCCTCCGCTCCCGCGCGCGCATTCAGACGATCGTCAAGGACGAGCTTGCCGCGATCAAGAACGAGTTCGCGACGCCGCGGCGCACCGTGATCCTCGACCAAGAAGGCGAGATGGAAGACGAGGACCTGATCCAGCGCGAGGACATGGTCGTCACCGTTTCGCATGCTGGCTACGTCAAGCGCGTGCCGCTCTCCACCTACCGGGCGCAAAAGCGCGGCGGCAAGGGCCGCGCCGGTATGCAGACGCGGGAGGAAGATTTCGTCACCCGGCTGTTCGTCGCCTCGACGCATACGCCGGTGTTGTTCTTCTCGTCGCGCGGGCAGGTCTACAAGGAGAAGGTGTGGCGATTGCCGCTGGCTGCACCGCAGGCGCGCGGTAAGGCCTTGATCAACATTCTGCCGCTCGAACAGGGCGAGAATATTACCACCATCATGCCGCTGCCCGAAGACGAGTCGACCTGGGACAAGCTCGACGTAATGTTCACCACGACCCGCGGCACGGTGCGGCGCAACAAGCTTTCGGATTTTGCCGACGTACGCCGTTCCGGCATCATCGCCATGAAGCTCGACGAGGGCGACGGAATCGTCGATGTCCAAATCTGCACCGAGAACGACGATGTGCTGCTGACGTCGGCGGCCGGTCAGTGCATCCGCTTCGCCGTCAATGACGTGCGGGTCTTTCAAGGCCGGACCTCCATGGGGGTACGCGGGATCAATCTTGCCGACGGCGACAAGCTAATTTCGCTGTCGATCCTGCGCCACGTCGAAGCTTCGGCCGACGAACGTGTCGCTTATCTCAAACGCGCCAATGCGGTACGCCGCGGCAGTAATGGGGAAGGTGAGGAGAACGTGGCCGAGCAGGAGGAGGCCACGGGCGCTATCGAACTTGGCCAGGCCCGCTACGTGGATTTGTCGGCATCCGAACAGTTTGTGCTCACCATCTCAGAAAAAGGTTTTGGCAAGCGCACGTCGTCGTTCGAGTACCGGACCACCAATCGCGGCGGCAAAGGCATCGTCGCGATGGCGATCACCGAGAAGAACGGCCGGCTGGTGGCCTCATTCCCGGTCGAGGAAAGCGATCAGATCATGTTGGTGACTGACGGCGGCCAGTTGATCCGCTGCCCGGTGGACGGCATTCGCATCGCCGGCCGTGCCACCCAGGGCGTTATTGTGTTTTCGACCGCCGAAGGCGAACGCGTCGCGTCAGTCGAACGGCTGTCCGAAGAAGGCGAAGAAAACGGCGAATGAGCTATGGCGAGTTCAACAAGGTTCGGATCTTCGCTCGCGGACTGCGCCCACGAGCCATCAGCCATAATTAGCGGCGGGGAGCGATCGCGTGTGCGACTTACTACAAAAGCTTGAGCTTTTGCATGCCGCTGGAACGCAGATCACGCCGCCTCATGCCACGGAAATTGTAAAAACCCTCTATGAAATTCTGACCATCCTCGACGGCAAGGGACTGGCGCTGCTTGCCTTCGATGGCATTGTCGTCGCCGCCACGACCTTTGTTGCAGAAAAAGGCGACGTCTTTCGCAAGCCCGGATTGGCTCGCTGGTTGGCAATCCTCGTTATCGTCGTGTCGCTCGCGGCCGCTGCCCTGTGCCTCGGCGTTTCCGAGGTCTCGTACTCGTTCCTCCACTATGTTGAGTGCAGCGTGCCGGACAAACTGGATTACGCCGAAGAGATAAATCACCTGACGACTTTGGTTGATTGGCGGACCGTGTACTATCAGGTCGCCTGGACGTTTTCGATTATCGCAATTCCGTTGTTTTTGATTATGTTCTCGGTGTCGCTGACTTGGCGCAAGCACGGCGGTGCAACGAAATGACCCGCCCCATCGACCGCGCGCCCGCCAGCCGGTTAATTTAAGCCTGAAAAACAACGAGCGGGGAACGCCGGCCCAGGCACCAGGGACGGCGCCCGCCAGGGAGGAAGCGATGGCGCACGTTTGGGAAAAATCCTATCCGCAGGGCGTGTCCTGGGATGCGCCGCTGCCAGCCGCCGGTTCCGCTCGAAAGCTTGCTCGAAACCGCGGCAAGCAAATGGCCGGAGCGGGTTGCGATCGACTTTTACGACCGCACCTTCACCTTTCGGGAACTCCGCGACCTTGCCGCGCGCGCCGCGAAGGGCTTACAGGCGCTTGGTGTCGGGCCCGGTGTTCATGTCGGCTTGCACCTGCCGAACACGCCGCATTTCGTGATTGCGTTCTTCGCCGTGCTGATGGCCGGCGGCCGCGTCGTCAATTTCAGTCCGCTCGCCGCGCCGCGGGAGCTCAAGTACCAGATCACTGACGCCGAAACGACGGTGATGATCACGCTCGGCCTTGCCGATGCTCTATCCGCAGATTGCGGCGCTGAAGGGCACAGGCAAATTTGCAACGCTGGTGGTTTGCAGCATCGCCGACTTTCTTCCGGCGCCGATCGCCCAGGTATTCGGGCCCGCGGCCGAGCGCATCGCCGGCGCCGGCCGCGAAGTCGATTTTGCCGCGCTCATTGCCAATGACGGCGCCTTCGCGCGGTACCCGCGCGGCCGGCTCGAAGACGAGATCGCAGTGCTGCAATATACCGGCGGCACCACCGGGGCGCCGAAAGGAGCGATGCTCACCCACGCCAACTTCTGTGCGGTGCTGAACATCTACTCGTATTGGAACGGGCTCGGCCCGGACGAGGCACCGCAAAAGGCGCTGGCGGTGCTGCCGTTGTTCCACATCTACGGCTTGAGCTTCGTCATGCTGCTTGCCGTCGCTACCGGTTCGCAAATGGTGCTGCACATCCGGTTCGATCCGGATCGCGTGCTCGCCGACATTGCGCGCAAAAAAATTACGGTATTCCCGGCGGTGCCGACCATGTACACCGCGCTGGTCAATCATCCGAAGGTGAAGGAGTTCGACCTTTCCTCGGTCGAAACTTGGGGCTCCGGCGGCGCCCCGCTGCCGCTCGAAGTGCAGCAACGTTTCGAAGCGCTGACCGGCATCTGTCCGAAGGAAGGCTATGGCCTGACCGAAGTCGCGCCGCTGGGTACGCTGCAGCTCAAGGACGCACCGGTACGCCAAGGCAGTGTCGGCCTACCCGCGCCGCATACCATTCTGGACGTGGTCGATCTCGCGACCGGCACCACGGTGCTGCCGGTCGGCGAGAGGGGCGAGGTGTGCTTTCGCGGACCGCAGGTGATGAAAGGCTATTGGAAGAAACCTGAGGAAACCGAAGACGCATTTCGCGGCGGGCGCTTTCATACCGGCGACATCGGCTACCTCGACCAGGACGGCTTCCTCACGCTGGTCGACCGCAAGAAGGACATGATCCTGTCCGGCGGCTTCAATGTGTTTCCGCGCAACATTGAGGAAGCGATCTACGAACATCCCGGCGTCGCCGAGGTTACCGTCATCGGCATTCCGGATGCCTATCGGGGCCAGTCGGCCAAGGCTTTCATCGCGCTCAAGCCCGGACACGCACCATTTGGAATCGACGAGCTGAAGACCTTCCTGGCGGACAAACTAGCGAAATACGAAATGCCGACGGAGATGGAGGTTCGCACCAGCCTGCCGAAGACGCCGGTCGGGAAATTGTCGAAGAAAGAGCTGGTGGCCGAGGAAATGGCTAAACGGCAAGCAGCCGATGCAGTGCCAGCAGCCGCTCATGAATGAACTGCCCGCATTCGGCGCTGTGGCCGGCGCCGAAGTGGGATTGTGCGGACGGGCGCCGAGCGACCATCCGGAGTTCGCCGAGTTCCTGGTGCGCTGCGGGATTGACTCCATGTCGGTGAGTCCTGACAGTTTCATCGCGGTGAAGCGACATGTGGCCGCGGCTGAGAGCATGGGAACTCGGATCAGCACATGATTTTGCTGACAGCGTCTTCAAGTGCATGACCGGCACCGGTGTCGGCCTGATCGGAGATATTGGCGCCACCAATGCACGCTTTGCACTGGTTGGTCCTGATGGCCACGTCCTCGCAGCGCGGGTCTATGCGTTAACGGATTACGACTCGCTCCATGATGCGCTCGAGGCGTATCTGACCGAGACTTCGCCGGGAAAACGGCCTGCGCAGGCGGCATTGGCGGTTGCCTCGCCAGTGACCGACGATCAGATCACAATGACCAATCACCCTTGGACATTTTCGATCGACACATTGAAGCACGAGTTTGGGCTCGCACGACTTCTGGTGATCAATGACTTTGCCGCCAACGCGGCCGCGGTCCCGCACCTCGACGCAAAAGATCGCATCCAGATCGGCGGCGGTGAGCCGGTAAATAATGCTCCTATCGGAGTCATTGGGCCCGGCACCGGCCTCGGGGTGAGTGCATTGCTGCCATCGGCCAATGGCGCGCTGACGATTGCCGGCGAGGGCGGCCACGTCACCATGACGCCGGCCACCGCCGAAGAAAGCGCGATTCTGGACCTGATGCGCAAACGCTACGACCACGTTTCCGCCGAGCGATTGTTGTCGGGCCCCGGCCTGGTCAATTTGTACAACGCGCGCTGCGAGCTCGCCGGCACTCCGGCGGCGTCTTACCTGGCGGAACAGATCACCAGCCCTTTGATCTGGAAGGAGGATCCGCGCACGCGTGAGGCGACGGCGATGTTTTGCGCGATGCTCGGGACCGTGGCCGGCAATCTCGCGCTGACACTGGGCGCGCGGGGCGGCATCTATATCGCTGGCGGCATCGTGCCGCATATGGCTTCGTTCTTTGCGCAGTCCGAGTTCAGGTTGCGGTTTGAAGCAAAAGGGCGGCTGCGCGGCTACCTTGCGGCCATTCCGACGTACCTCATCGTGCAGCCGCTGCTGGGCTTGCTCGGCGCCGCGGCGTTGCTGAACGATCGCAAATAGGTTGGCGAAAGACTGGGTCGTCAATGAGCCGGCGGCGCCGACCAGGCATCATCGATGTAGATCCAAGTCAGGCATCACCAAGGAGCGTGATATTGTCGTCGGCCAGCGGGGCAGGGGATCGCGATCGATCAGCGCCCATTTGTGAACCGCTAACTTCAATGCCGACCCGCCTTAGCGCTACGGCGGTCGCAAGGCCGCCCATCCCTGCGCCGATGATTGCTACGGAAAGTTTTGGCACGTGGATTTCCCGTTTTCCGGCCGTCAGTCGTCTTCAATACGCCCGCCCATTCTACTCGCTCGGAACTGCAACGCGCATCGTAGCCCGCGGGGTCGAAATGCCGCTATCCGGCGAACCCGCCGCCATCGAGAAACTCTTGCTCGGCAGGTGTCGTTTCGCGTCCCATGAGGCGGTTGCGATGCGGAAATCGTCCGAATTTCGCAATGATATCGCGATGGGCGAGCGCATAGCTCGATAAGTCGGCATCGCCGAGCGCCGCATAAAGCTGAACCGACCGATCCTGATCGGCCAGAAGCTCCGAATGCATGAAGGGCAGATAGAAAAACTGCCGCAGGGTTTTGTCGGTCACCTGGTCGAAGCCGCGCGTAATCGCGCGGTCGGCCACCGCACGCGCCCGCGGATCGGTTGCGAACGCGCGCGCAGTGCCGCGAAACATATTCCGGGAAAACTGATCGAGCAGGATGACCAGCGCGAGCGCCCCTTCGGCGCTTTCCTCAAATGCCGCCAATTCGCCTCGCGCCGCCGCCTCATGGGTGGCGAGAAACCGCGACTTGATGCTCAGGTCGAAATCGTCGTCCTGTTCGAACCATCGCTCCGGCCCGGCTTCGCGCCAGAACGACACGATCTCGGCTGGCGTAACGTCGCTCACCCTACTGCCCGCGACCGGCGACGCTGGCGAAGCGTTTTGCCTCCTCGGCGGCACGGAACAACGCCTTCGCCTTGTTGATGCATTCTTGTTGCTCGAAGTCCGGATCGGAGTTGGCGACGATGCCGGCGCCGGCCTGTACGTACATGGTGCCGTCCTTGATCAGGGCTGTGCGCAGCACGATGCAGGTATCCATGTCGGCGCCGGCAGAGAAATAGCCGACGCAGCCGGCATAAAGGCCGCGCTTTTCCTTTTCCAGTTCGTCGATGATCTGCATGGCGCGCACCTTGGGCGCGCCGGAGACAGTACCGGCGGGAAAGCCGGCGGCAAGCGCATCGAGCGGTTCGCAATCGTCGCGCAGCCTGCCTTCGACATTGGAGACAATGTGCATCACTTGGCTGTAGCGTTCGATGAAGAACTGATCGGTGACGTGCACGCTGCCGATCTCGGCGACGCGGCCGACATCATTACGCCCAAGGTCGAGCAGCATCAAATGCTCTGCGCGTTCCTTGGGGTCGGCAAGTAGCTCCTGCTCAAGCGCCTTGTCCTCGTGCGGCGTCGCACCGCGCCTTCGCGTGCCGGCAAGAGGGCGGATGGTCACGGTGCCGCGGCGGGTCCTGACCAGGACTTCGGGGCTTGAGCCGGCTACCGCGAAGGCGCCGAAGTCCAAGAAAAACAGATAGGGCGAAGGATTGACCCGCCGCAGAGCACGATAAAGCGCGAACGGCGGCAACGCGAACGGGGTCTCGAAACGCTGCGACAGCACGACCTGAAAGATGTCGCCGGCGAAAATGTATTCCTTGGCCCGCAGCACCATGGCTTTGAACTGTTCGGCGCTGGTGTTGGAGCGCGCCTTCACCTCGAGCGAGCCTGCTTCGTTGATGCCGGCCGATTTGCTGAGTGGCCGCTCAAGCGCATCGACAATCGCCGACAGGCGTTCGACGGCGTGGGCGCGTGCCGCCTTCGCCGTCACGCCGGCCCGCGGCCGCACCGGCGTGACCACGGCGATGGTATCTTCAACCGCATCGAACACCACGACCAGCGTCGGCCGGACGAGGATAGCGTCGGGGATGCCGATCGGATCAGAACGTGGCGCGGCCAGGGAATCTTCCATCTGCCGCACCATGTCGTAGCCGAGATAGCCGAAGACGCCGGCGGCCATTGTCGGTAAAGGGTCGGGCAGGGCAATCCGGCTTTCGGCAATCAGCGCGCGCAGGGCTTGCAGCGGCGGCGCGCCGGCCGGCGTAAAAGCTGCCGGATTGTTTTGCGCCGCACGGTTGATTTCAGCGGTTTTGTCATTCGCGCGAAAAATCACATCGGGTTCGAGCCCGATGATGGAGTACCGGCCGCGGACCTCACCGCCCTCGACGGACTCGAACAAAAAATTGATCGGCGAAGAAGTTTTGGCTCCCACGCCGGTGATCTTGAGGAAAGCGGAGACTGGAGTTTCCAGGTCGGCGACCAGTGTGGTCCAAACCGCTTGCGGCTCGCCGGCCGCATAGCGCGCGGCGAATCCGTCGGCCGCAGGTTCGACCTGCATTTAGTTGGTATCCGGCGCGCTGTTGCCGAGTGCTTGCGCCAGCGCCGCCTGGTTGACGCTGGTGCCAAGGTCGTCCTGGAGCCAGGCGACATACTCTCCGTATACGTCGTTGATCTCCTGGCGCTGCACGGTCTCATCGAGGCGTTTGCTCTCGGCGGAATTAGCGTCCAGTTTGGGCGTGGTCACGTCGGTCACGCGGAACACGACCCATTCGCTGGGCTTGTCGGCTTCCGTGCTGCCAAAACCGTCTTTGGCGGTGTGGAATACCGCAGCGGCAACCTTGGCCGACACAAATCCGGTCGGCTTGCCGCGCTTGAGCTTGTCGGCCGTTTGGATCGTCAAGCCGTCAGCCTTGGCGACGGCATCGAACGCGTTGCCGTTCTTGAGCTTATCGACCATGTCGGCCGCTTTGGCCTTTAGCCGCGAAGCGATCGCGTCCTCGCGCACGCGCTGTTCGACCTGGCTCTTGACGTCATCAAGCGCCCGATCGCGGGACGGCGTGATGCCAGTGACATCGAACCAGATGTAGCCGCCGTCGGCCGAGAGCGGATCGTTTTCGACGCCGACATCGGAGGCGAACGCAGCGTTGATCACTTCCGCGGCGTGAGGAAGGTTGGCAACCGGATTTCCGCTGAGGTCGTGCCCGGTGCGGTCCACGTCGTAGGTCATAACGGGAAGCTTCGCCTTCTGCGCTGCTTCTTCCAGCGTACTGCCGCCGGCGCGGGCGTCTTCGATCTTGTCGTGCAGGCTCTGCACTTCCGCCTTGGCGCGCTCAGCGGTGATGTCGCCGCGGATCTGTGGCGTCACTTCCGCCGGCGTCTTTTCAACCTCTGGCTCGATTTTGAGCACGGTCACAATGACGGTACCGAAGCGCCCTTTGACCGGCGGGCTTATCTCGCCCTCCTTGAGCGAGAAAGCAGCGTCTGCGACGACTGGGTCGATGATCTCGGCTTTCGGCAACATACCGAGATCAATGTCCTGATCCTTCAGGCCCCGCTCGGCCGCAAGCGCGGTGAAACTCAACCCACCTTTGAGTTTTGCTTCGGCAGCCTCTGCTTCCTGCGCGTTCGGGAAGACGATTTGCTCGACGTGCCGGCGCTCCGGCGTAACGTAGCGGCCGCGGTGTTCGTCGTAGTAAGCCTTCATGTCCGCGTCGGAAATTTCCATCGATTTGCCGATTTCCGCGGGTGTTACCAGCACCGTGGCGATCTTGCGGTATTCCGGCGCTCGGAACAGGAGCTTGCGTGCCTCGAAATATTTGTTGAGTTCGTCTGCGGTCGGTTCCGGAACTTCGCCGGCCTGCGCCGGTCCCAGCGTTACGTACTCAATACCACGTTCCTGATTTTGGAATTCATTGATGGCTTCAAGCCAGGCCTTCGGCACCGGCAGGTCGCCGGTCAGTGAATCTATGATCTGCCGCCGCAGCATTATTCGTCGCTGCTCGTTGAGGAAGCGCTGCTCGCTGTACCCGGCGTTGCGCAGCAATTGCTCAAACCTCACCCGGTCAAAGTGGCCGTTGGTCTGGAACATCGAGTCATTGGTGATGCGCTGCACCACGTCTGCATCTGACAGGCCGAGCCCCATCTTTCGCGCCCGCTGATCAAGGCCGGCTTCGGCAATCATGTCGCTGAGTACCTGCCGGTCAAGCCCGAACGCACTGGCCTGTTCCGGCGTCAGTGCGCGGCCAAACTGGCGTCCGACCTGCTGCAGCCGTTCATTGTATAGCTGCCGGAATTGCTCGATCTGGATTTCGGTGCCGCCGATCTTGGCAAGCGTCGAGCGGCCGAAGCCGCGAAAGATGTCGTTGATGCCCCATACGGCAAAGCTCGCGGCAAGCAGCACCATGACCGTGCCCATGACGGCGCGGCCGAGCCAATTAGCGGAGGCTTTGCGGATACCTCGAAGCATAAAGATCCGATTGCTGGAGTGGCCCTGTCGGCTTAAGGACGCGCATCATAAGGAGCAGCGCGCGCCCCCGCAACTGAAGGCATCTCCAAGTAAAACGTCTCTTTTCTGGCCGCAAGTCGTCTGCTAACGGCTGTTTGTCGCAGTCTTCGCGGCCAACATGTCGAGACACAAACGATGGCACGCCGCCCGCTGGTTTCTGGCAATTGGAAAATGCATGGCCTGAAGAGCGCGACTGGCGAGTTGCAGAAAATTATTGCTGGCGCACAACAGCTACCGAAGGCCGAACTGATGGTGTGTCCGCCGGCGACGTTGATCTCGGAGTTTGCTGCCGTCGCCCTCGGATCGGGCGTCGCAATCGGCGGCCAAGACTGCCACGCGCTGGCTTCGGGTGCTTACACCGGGGATATTTCGGCCGAAATGCTCAAAGACGCCGGCGCCGTGGCAGTCATCGTCGGCCATTCCGAACGCCGGCGATTTCATGGCGAGACCGACGCGGCGGTGCGTGCAAAGGCGGAGGCCGCGCGCCGTGCCGGCATTGTAGCGATCGTGTGCGTTGGCGAGACGCGTGCCGAGCGCGAGTCCGGGCGGGCGCTTTCCGTCGTGAGCGCGCAACTCGAAGGTTCGCTTTCCGACGACTCAACGGGCTTTGTCATTGCCTACGAGCCGGTCTGGGCCATCGGCACCGGGTTGACCCCGACACCCGGCGATGTCGCCGAAATGCACGGCCTGATCCGCGAACGTCTTGGTGCGCGCTTCGGCTTGGGCAGCGACGCCGTTCGGGTGCTCTACGGCGGCTCAGTTACTCCGGCGAATGCGACGGAATTGCTGGCGGTCGACAACGTCGACGGCGCCCTGGTGGGTGGCGCGAGCCTCAAGGCCGACGATTTCCTGGCGATTGCCTCGTTTTACCGATAGGCCCCCGCCGCCATAGAAAATCCACGCCGGATCATGTAGAGAGCCGCGCGACTTCCTATATCACCGAGCGTAAAGCCGGCGCCGCGAGCGGACATTATCGATGCTGACTGTCATTATCGTCATTCACCTCATGCTGGTTCTCGGCCTGATCGGGGTGGTGCTGCTGCAGAAATCCGAGGGCGGCGGCCTTGTCAGCTCGACCAGCGGCTTTATGACCGGCCGCGGCACTGCCAACGTTCTGACCCGGACCACAGCGCTCCTTGCTGTCGGTTTCTTCATCACCAGTCTGGCGCTGTCGTGGCTGGCCGGACTGGGCCGTCATCCCGCCTCGATCATCAATACCGGCGGTGGTTCTCAGACGCGGGAGGCGCCTCCCGGCTCGCCGGCGCCGCTCAGCTCGGGTGGCGGCGTGCTGGACCAGTTGAAATCAAGAGGGGCTCCCGAGGCTCCGGCCGCCCCCAGCGGACCGCAAGTGCCGCGATCACAATAGGCTCCAAGCTTATGGCGCAGCGAGCTTCCCCGGCACTGATAATAACAGCGGCGGGGCCAGCTTCAGTGCGGCCTGAGGATTTCTCCAGACCCGATTGGAAATGCGGAAATTTCCGCCTTCGAATCGTGCCCTGCGCGGCAGCCATTCCGGAATATCGCTCGTCGAATCGGGTGATCGACGTTAGAGGTTAAATCCCATGGCGCGGTACATTTTCATCACCGGCGGCGTGGTTTCCTCATTAGGCAAGGGTCTCGCGTCAGCGGCACTCGGCGCGCTGTTGCAGGCCCGCGGCTACAAAGTCCGGCTGCGCAAGCTCGATCCCTACCTTAACGTCGATCCGGGGACGATGTCGCCCTACCAGCACGGCGAGGTCTTCGTCACCGACGACGGCGCCGAGACCGACCTCGACCTCGGCCACTACGAGCGCTTCACCGGCCGGCCGGCGACCCGCACCGATAACATCACCACCGGCCGGATTTACCAGGACATCCTCGCCAAGGAGCGGCGCGGCGACTATCTCGGCGCCACCATCCAGGTCATTCCCCATGTCACCAACGCCATTAAGGATTTCATCCGCGACGGCAACGAAGGCTTCGACTTCGTGCTGTGCGAGATCGGCGGCACGGTGGGCGACATCGAAGGCCTGCCGTATTTCGAAGCCATCCGCCAGCTCGGCAACGACCTGCCGCGGCATCACGCAATTTACATCCACCTGACGCTGATGCCGTTCATCCCGAGCGCCGGCGAACTCAAAACCAAGCCGACCCAGCACTCGGTGCGCGAACTGCGCGCTATCGGCATTCAGCCCGATATTCTGCTCTGCCGCTCCGACCGGCCGATCCCCGAGAGCGAGCGTCGTAAGCTCGCGCTGTTCTGCAACGTGCGCGAAAGCGCCGTGATCGAGGCCCTTGACGTCGACAACATCTATGCGGTGCCACAGGCCTACCACGCCGGCGGCTTGGACGGCGAAGTGCTGGCAGCGTTCGGCATTGAATCGCCGCCGGAGCCCGATCTCTCAACTTGGGATTACATTAACGCCCGCATCCGCAATCCCGAAGGCGACGTGACGATTGCTATTGTCGGCAAGTACACCGGCATGAAGGACGCCTATAAATCCTTGATCGAGGCACTTTCGCACGGCGGCATTGCCAATAAGGTCAAAGTCAATCTCGATTGGATCGAAAGCGAGGTGTTCGAAAACGAGGATCCGGCGCCCTACCTCGAACATGTCGACGGCATCCTGGTGCCGGGCGGGTTCGGGCAGCGCGGCACCGGTGGGAAAATCCGCGCCGCGCAATTCGCACGCGAGCGCCAGGTGCCGTATTTCGGCATTTGTTTCGGCATGCAGATGGCCGTGATCGAGGCGGCGCGAAACCTCTGCGGCATTGATGATGCGAACTCGACGGAGTTTGGCGCTACGCGGGAGCCGGTCGTCGGCCTGATGACGGAATGGATGAAGGGCAACGAGTTGCTGAAGCGCGGCAACAACGGCGACCTCGGCGGCACCATGCGTCTCGGCGCCTATCCGGCCTTGCTCCAGCGCGGCAGCCGCGTCGCCGGTATTTATCAGGCGACCGAGATTTCCGAGCGCCACCGCCACCGCTACGAGGTCAACACCGCGTACAAGGATCGCCTGGCGCAGCATGGCATGCGCTTTTCCGGTATGTCGCCTGACGGGTTACTCCCGGAAATCATTGAATACGACGATCATCCCTGGTTCATCGGTGTGCAATTCCATCCCGAACTGAAATCGCGGCCGTTCGCACCGCATCCGCTGTTTTCATCCTTCATCGGTGCGGCGGTGGAGCAGAGCCGACTGGTGTAGTTTTTCGCGTCATTGCGAGCGAAGCGAAGCAATCCAGTCCCCCGTGAAGTCTGGATTGCTTCGTCGCGGAGCCTGTCATCGGGCCGGCCGCTTCGGGCCGGACCCGTTGGCTCCTCGCAATGACGCGTTCGGAGGAAACCCTATATGATCTACGAACTACGGATCTATTCCTGCATACCCAATCGGATGCCGGCGCTGCTCAAGCGCTTCGAAGACCACACGCTGAAAATCTGGGACAAGCACGGCATCAAGCAGATCGGGTTCTGGACCGTGTTGATCGGCGACGGAAACAACGACCTGCATTACCTGCTCGTCTGGGAATCGCTCGCCGAGCGAGAGAAGAAATGGAACGCGTTCGCCGCCGATCCGGCCTGGCTTAAAGTGCGCGAAGAGAGCGAGATGGACGGGCCGATCATTGCCAATATCAAAAGTTCGTTCCTGCGGCCGACAGCGTTCTCCGCACTGAAGTGAGCCGCCGGTTGACCCGGTCAGCCGCCGCGATCATGGTCCGCCGCGGGACCAGCCGATGACCGCAAAACCCAATCACACCGTCGCTGTCGGCAAGGTCTGCTTCGGCAACAAATTGCCGCTCGCCTTGATCGCCGGGCCGTGCGTGCTGGAGAGCCGGGCGCACGCTTTTGAAATGGCGTCGGCGCTCAAGGAGATTGCCGCGCGGCGCGGCATCGGCTTCGTCTACAAGACGTCGTTCGACAAAGCCAACCGCACCAGCGCGAAGGGCGCGCGGGGTCTCGGCCTCGACAAGGCGCTCGCGATCTTCGCCGAGCTGCGCGCCAAACTCGGCGTGCCGGTATTGACCGACGTGCACGAGCCCGACCAATGCGCGCCGGTCGCCGAGGCTGTCGATGTTCTGCAGATCCCGGCTTTTCTCTGCCGGCAGACCGACTTGTTGATCGCGGCCGCTAAAACCGGACGAGCGGTCAACGTGAAGAAAGGCCAGTTCCTCGCGCCCTGGGACATGGCGAACGTGGTCGAGAAAATCACCGGCGCCGGTAATCGCAACGTGCTCGTCACCGAGCGCGGCGTATCGTTCGGCTACAACACGCTCGTGTCCGACATGCGAGCCCTGCCGGTACTCGCCAAACTCGGCGCGCCCGTGATCTTCGATGCGACGCACTCGGTGCAGCAGCCGGGCGGGAAGGGGACTTCGTCTGGCGGCGAACGAGAGTTCGTGCCGGTGCTGGCGCGCGCCGCCGTCGCCGTCGGCGTGGCCGGCCTGTTCATCGAGACCCATCAGAACCCCGACAAGGCGCCGTCGGACGGCCCAAATATGATCCCGCTCAAAGCGATGGAGGCGTTTCTTGCGCGGTTGATGGAGTTCGATGCGCTGGCAAAGGGTAAGCCGAGGCTTGAACAACGGCCCTAGGCTAAGAATACAGTGGGGCAGCCAAACCCAGTCGATCCGCAGCAACGCCCAGCCTCTTATCGCGCGTCCACAAAGTAGCGCGCGCCGTCAACCGTGTAGCCGCCAGCAAATGGGCGTCGACGTAGCCGATACCGGACTCGAAGAGCCTGTATGCGCCGATGAAATGCAGCACCTCCTCGTCTGAAGCGAGGATGGCCCGAGGCAGGTCGTCGAGCGTATTCCGGATAAGCTGACGTTGCCGCAAATTGCCGAGAGCGAGTTCGCCGATCACGAAGGGATGTGCGAGGACTTGCCCAGTGTTGAGGAGCCGCACAAGAGTCCGATCGCCCGACCGCAAGTGATCAACCCACACCGACGAGTTGATCAGAATCACTTCCTTACAAGCCGGCGGCGTCGCGGCGCGGTGATGCCGGGCTCGCTGCCCCCGAGGCGTGCTAACCGGCGTGCGGCCTCTCGCTCGATTAACGCTTTCAGCGCCTCTCGCACCAGAGCGGATTTTTCAATTAATCCGGTGTAGGCCTGAGCCTTGGCCAACAACTCATCATCGATGGCTATGGTTGTGCGCATCGAATATCTCCGCTGAAGGCACGAATATATCATCGTTTGATGATGAAACCAATGCCACCAAAGCAGGCGGATCAGGCCAGCATCTCCCGCACCAGCGGCATCACTTTGCTGCCGTAAAGCTCGATGCTCCGCATCATCTTGTCATGCGGGAGCGTACCGGCCGAGTATTTCAGGTCGAAGCGCACCAGGCCGAGCGCCTTGGCGGTAGCGGCGATTTTGCGCGCGACGGTTTCCGGCGAGCCGACATAGAGCGAGCCGCGTTCGACTTCCTGAATGAATTGGGCGTGGCTGATCGGCGGCCAGCCGCGCTCGGCGCCAATCCGGTCGTGCATGCCTTTGTAACTGGTCCAATATTCCTCGCGCGCCTTCTCGTCCGTATCGGCGACATGGCCGGGCGAGTGCACCGCGATTTCCTTCACCGGCCGGCCCAGTTGGGCGAAGGCGCGTTGATAGAGATCGACGTAAGGGTGGAACCGCTTCGGGTCGCCGCCAATGATGGCGAGCGAGAGCGGCAGATCGTAATGGGCGGCGCGAACCACGGATTCCGGGCTGCCGCCGACGCCAATCCAGGCTTTGAGCGGCGGACTCTCGATCGGCGGAAAGACGGCCTGATTTTTCAGTGGCGGGCGTAATTTGCCCTCCCAGGTTACCGGGTTCGACCGCAGCAGCGCCACGAACAGATCGAGCTTCTCTTCGAACAGTACCTCGTACTGGGAGAGGTCGTAACCAAACAGCGGAAAGGATTCGGTGAATGAACCGCGGCCCAGCGTTATCTCGGCGCGCCCGTTCGAAGCGGCGTTAAGCGTCGAGAACCGCTGGAAGACGCGAATGGGGTCATCCGTACTCAGCACCGTCACCGCCGAACCGAGATGAAGCCGCTTCGTCCGCCCGGCGATTGCCGCAAGGACGACCTCGGGCGCCGATACGGAAAAGTCCGGGCGGTGATGTTCGCCGACGCCGAATGAGTTGACGCCGATTTCATCGGCGAGCGCCGCCTCATCGATCACGTTGCGGATGACCTGCGCGTGGCTCAAGAGTTTGCCGTCGGGACCGGTCGTTACGTCGCCGAAAGTATCGAGACCAAATTCGAAGTTCTGTGCCATGGTTTCCGTTCAATTTTGCGGTTCAATTGGTTGTCTGGCCAAAAACTGAGGGCGATCGTACAATCCGCGACAGGTGGGGTGCCTACGGCAGCGGCGCAACGTCGCAATCCACATGCGACGCCCGCTAAACGGCCTGCCGGCTTGGAGAACGGCGGCGAAAGTCCCGACACCCGACAGGCGTGCGATTTACCAATCCATAGGTTCGGCTTGATTAGCGGGGCCGGGCGGGGTCTTATCGGGGCCTAGGGGAATACCGAAAGCCATCTATCAACGATCGTTGAGCAGCCTACGCACCAACGGGTGTGGTTAGGAGAGGAGTGCACCCATGAAGAGCATCGCTATGGTCGCCGCTGCTGCGCTGGCGCTGGCTGCCGGCCCAGCCGCGGCCCAAAACAAGACCGTCAAAATCGGTTTCGTCAGTACTTTCAGCGGCCCAACAGCCGTCATCGGCAACGACATGCGCAATGCCTTCGAGCTTGGCCTTGATCATCACGGCCGCAAACTCGGCGGGCTGCCGGTCGAGGTCATTTACGAGGATGACCAGGTTAAGCCCGAAGTCGGTGCGCAGAAAACCCAGAAGCTGATTGAATCCGACAAGGTCGATTTCGTGGTCGGCTACATCTGGTCGAATGTGATGCTGGCCTCGCTCAAGCCGCTGGTCGACAGCAAGACCATGACGGTCGTCACCAACGCCGGCGCTTCGCAGCTCGCTGGCGACCGCTGCTCGCCCTACGTGTTCTCGACGTCGTGGAACAACGACGAGACGCCGGAACAAATGGGCAATTACATGAACCAGAAAGGCATCAAGACGGTCTTCATGATGGGGCCCAACTACACCGCCGGCCGCGACATGCTTGCGGGGCTCAAGATGACCTACAAGGGCCAAATCGTCGGACAGGAGATGACGCGGTGGCCGGACCAGCTTGATTTCTCGGCCGAGCTGTCCAAAGCGCGCGCCGCCAAGCCCGATGCAATCTACGCGTTCTATCCGGGCGGACCCGGCGTGCAGTTCATCACCCAGTATGCGCAATCGGGTCTCAAAGGCCAGATTCCGCTCTACACCGTGTTCACCATCGATGAACTGTCGCTGCCGCGCCTGAAGGATCTTGCTGTCGGCGTGCCCAGCGCCCAATCCTGGGTCAACGATCTTCCCAACGAGACCAATAAGAAGTTCGTCGCGGACTTCATCGCAAAATATAAATCGCGACCCTCCTTCTACGCCGCCGACACCTACGACGCGGTCGGCCTGATCGATAGTGCCATCGCGGCGGTCAAGGGTGACCTTTCGAAGAAGGACGAGATGCGCAAGGAGATGGAAAAGGCCGACTTCAAGTCAGTGCGCGGCAACTTCAAGTACGGCAATAATCACATTCCGATCCAGGACTTCTATCTCCAGGACGTCGAAAAGAGTGCGCAGGGGGATTACGTCCTCCACACCGTCAGCCTGATCCAAAAGAACGTCCAGGACAGCTTTCACAACCAGTGCCCGATGAAATAGAGCGGGCGGCACTACATTTGCTTGATCTGCCGGCCAGCGTCATCCTTTGACGCTGGCCGCTTTGCGCCCGGCGTCTTAGAATGACGGCGCCGCGTCATTGTCGGACCGCATGCTGTATTTCTTCGAGCAATGCCTGAACGGCGTGCAACTGGGCATGCTGCTGTTTCTACTGGCGGCCGGCCTGACGCTGGTGTTCGGCATTATGGACCTGGTCAACCTGGCGCATGGCTCGCTGTATATGCTGGGCGCCTATTTCGCTGCCACTTTTGCCATCCTCACCGGGAGCTTCGTCGCTGCTCTCATTCTAGCCTTGGTCGCCTCTCTCATCGTCGGGATGGTGCTGGAGGTGGTTGCAATCAGGCGCCTCTACCAGCGCGATCACCTCAACCAGGTCCTCGGCACCTTCGGTTTGATTTTATTTTTCAACGAGCTGGTTCGGCTGATCTGGGGGCCCGCGGGTATGACGCTGGCGCTGCCGCCACAAATGCTGACCGCTCTCCAGATTATTCCTGGCGTTTATTATCCGCTGTACCGCCTGGTCATAATCCTGGCGACGTTGGCCGTCGCAGCGCTGCTCTACATTACCGTGATGCGCACCCGGCTCGGCATGTTGATCCGCGCCGGCGCCTCCAACCGCGAGATGGTCGGTGCGCTCGGCATCAACATCAAGCTCCTCTATACCTTCGTGTTTGGGCTGGGAGCCGCACTGGCGGGCTTTGCCGGCGTGATGCAGGCGCCGATCCTGACCGTACAGATCGGCATGGGCGAGAACATCCTGATCCTTGCGTTTGTGGTCATTATCATCGGCGGCATCGGCTCGATCCGTGGCGCCTTCGTGGCGGCAATTATCGTCGGCCTTATCGACACCATCGGCCGAGCCTTCCTGCCCGATCTGCTGCGTTACATCCTGAGCACCAACGCCGCGGAAACGCTTGGACCCGCGCTATCTTCCATGTCGATTTACATGCTGATGGCAGTCATCCTGGTGTTTCGGCCGGAAGGATTGTTCCCGGCGGCGAGCCGATGACGGTTTCGCTCGATCCCTCGCTCCACTCGGCGGCGCAGTCGCTCTTTAGCCCCCGCGCCGCGCTAATTGCCGTCTTGCTCGCGATTCTGGCCCTGCTCCCGGTTTATTCGCTGATCACCGGCAACACCTTCGTGCTGACGCTGTTCACCCGAATACTGATCCTGGCGATCGGCGCCGTGAGCCTGAACCTGATCATGGGCTATGGCGGCATGGTGAGCTTTGGCCATGCCGCCTATCTCGGCATCGGCGGCTACGCGGTGGGCATTCTGGCGAAGGAGGGGATTGGATCGGGATTTGTGCAGTGGCCGGTCGCGATTGCGGCCTCGGCTCTCTACGCCCTGGTGGTTGGCGCGCTCAGCCTGCGCACGCGCGGCGTCTATTTCATTATGATCACGCTCGCGTTTGCGCAGATGATCTACTACGTCGCCATTGGGCTCGATCGTTATGGCGGCGACGACGGCCTGACCATCTATAAGCGCAGCCAGCTCGGCTTCATCGATCTCAACAACAAGACACAGTTCTACTATTTGTGTTTTGTGTGTTTGCTTGGTGCCGTTTATCTGGTGGCCCGCATTGTCAATTCTCGCTTTGGCCTGGTGATCCGCGGCGCCCGCTCCAATGAACGGCGGATGCGCGCGATCGGCTTTCCGACTTTTCGCTATCGACTGGCCTGCTTCGTGATCGCCGGCGCGCTCTGTGGGCTTGCCGGAGCGCTTCTTGCCAACCAAACCAATTTCATCAGCCCCGCGCTGATGCACTGGACCCGCTCCGGCGATCTCATCGTCATGGTGGTGTTGGGTGGTCTGGGCTCGCTCTTTGGTCCGCTCATCGGTGCGGTGACGTTTTTGCTGCTCGAAGAGGGACTCTCGCGGCTGACCGAATATCCCGACCTGATCCTCGGACCGATTCTGCTTTTAGTTGCAATCTATCTGCACGGCGGGATTGAAGCTCTGCTCGAAGGCCCGCGCCGTGGCTGAACCACTGTTGCAAATAGCCGGTTTAACGCGCCGGTTTGGCGGTGTTTTGGCGGCGGACGCGATTTCGCTCGATATTCTGCCCGGCGAAGTCAACGCGGTGATTGGGCCGAATGGAGCCGGCAAAACCACACTGATCAGCCTCATCACCGGCGAGATTTCCCCACAAGGTGGAACCGTCCGTTTCAACGGCGGCGACATTACCCGTCTGCCAGTCTACCGCCGCAACCATCTCGGGCTGGCCCGTTCATTTCAGATCACTTCGCTGTTCTCCGACCTGACTGCGCTCGAGAATGTTGCGCTTGCCGTACAGGCGCATCGCGGCCATTCGTTCCGCTTCTGGCGCGATGCGCGCCGCGAAGACGAATTGCGAAAACCGGCACTGGCTGCACTCGACCGCGTTGGCCTCGCCGAGCGCGCAGCGGTGCGGGTCGCAAGGTTGAGCCACGGCGAACATCGGCAGCTTGAAATTGCTATGGCGCTCGCCACCGAGCCGCGGCTTCTCCTGCTCGACGAGCCGATGGCCGGGATGGGACCGGACGAGTCCGTGCAGATGGTGCAAATGCTTCTCCAGATCAAAGGCAGCTTGGCCATCCTCTTGATTGAACATGACATGGACGCCGTGTTCGCGTTGGCGGATCGCCTGACCGTGCTGGTTTACGGCCAGATCATTGCCAGCGGCGATCCGGCGACGGTTAGAGCCGATCCCGCTGTGCGTCAGGCATATCTCGGCGACAAGGCGAGCGGGCAGGAGCGTCATGGCTGACGCGCCGCTCCTTGAGGTTGCCGATATCGAAACGAGCTATGGTCTGAGCCGCGTGCTGTTCGGCATTTCGCTTGCCGTGGCGCCCGGTGAAATGGTTTCGCTCATGGGCAGGAACGGCATGGGTAAGACTACGACCGTCCGCTCAATCATGGGGTTGACGCGTTCGGCGTCAGGTTCGATCCGGTTCGCCGGCAATGAGATCCGCGAGCGACCCGCCTTTCGCATCGCCAAGCTTGGTCTCGGTCTGGTGCCCGAAGGACGCCAAGTTTTTCCCAACCTGACGGCGCGCGAAAATCTGGTCGCCACCGCCGCCAACCGCAATGGCGCCGCCGACCCTTGGACCTTGGAGAAGGTTTTCGCGCTGTTTCCGCGCCTCGCTGCTCGTGCCGCCAGCATGGCGAACCTTCTCTCCGGCGGCGAGCAGCAGATGCTGGCGATCGGCCGCGCCCTGATGACGAACCCGCGCTTGCTCATTCTCGACGAAGCGACTGAAGGGCTTGCGCCGCTGATCCGCGACGAGATCTGGCGCTGTTTGGAGCTCTTGCGAACCGAAGGCCAGTCGATCCTCGTGATCGACAAGAATGTCGACGCGCTCACCCGCATCGCCGACCGGCATTACATCATCGAACGCGGGCGCGTTGTCTGGTCGGGCACTTCGCCGGAACTCGCGAACGCAGCCGATGTCCAGCATCGTTATCTCGGGGTGTGATCGCGACTATCTGCCATCGCTGAGAGCTGGCGAAGCACTTGAGCGAAGTCGGATAAGACGTTTCAGTGAAACGTTTTAAGTTTAAAACTTTAAGCTTGAAGTATCCTGATGCCGACCTAAGATGCCGGCGGGCGTTTACCCGTCCGACACCGGGTAGCAGGGGAGTTCGTCACATGATCAGAAAAGCCCGAATCGCCGCTTTGGCGGCTTGCGCGATGGCTGCTCTTGCCACGACGACGGCATGGAGTGCTGACAAGCCGGTGTTCGGCTTGGTCATGTCTTTCAGCGGCTGGTTTGCACCAATCGATGCCGACACCATTGCCGGCGCCAAGCTCGCCGTCGACGACATCAATGCCAAGGGCGGTGTGATGGGTCAGCCGATCCAGATCGTCGAGTTTGACAATAAGTCCGAACCGCCGCTCGGCGCTGACGGCGCCGTCGACGTCATCGGCAAAGGTGCAAAGGCGATTCTGTTCCCGAGCGATTTCGATTTCGGCGCACCGGGCGCGTACGTCGCGCAGCAGAAGGACGTCGTCGCGTTCTCCGGCGCATCCGATCCGAAGTTTGGCGTTCAGGGCATCGGCTCGCTGGCTTATTCGGGCTCCAACGCCAGCCAGGCGCAGGGTTACATGATGGCCGAGTGGGCCTATCAAAAGAAAGGCTGGAAGACGGCGTATGTGCTGCTGGATAACACCATCGCCTTCACCAAGTCGCTGTGCGGCAGCTTTGCCACCCGGTGGACGGAACTGGCCGGCAAGGACGGCCTCCTCGGGCAAGACACCTTCCTCAACAACGATTCCTCGATCGCCGCGCAAATCACGCGCATCACCAGCCTGAGCAAAAAGCCAGACCTGATCTTCTTCTGCTCGTACGCACCGGGCGGCCCGAGCGCCATCCGCCAATTGCGTGCCGCTGGCATCAACGCGCCGATCCTGACCGGCGAGTCACTTGACGGCGATTACTGGATCGGCGCGGTGCCTGATCTCAGCAACTTCTACGTCACCAGCTACGGCTCCAAATACGGCGACGACCCGGACGCTGAGGTGAACGCGTTCTTCAAACGCTTTGAAGCCAAGTTCAATCGCAAAGCCGACGTCTCTTACGGATTGCGCGGCTATTCGATCGTGCAGGCTTGGGCGCTCGCTGCAATTAAGGCCAAGTCGCTGGAGGGCTCTAAGGTAGCGGCCGCCCTCGATACGTTCGATAAGCAGCCGCTGGTGATCGGGCCGACGACCTATACCAAGACGCTGCACATCCAGACCACCCGGCCGATGGCGATCTTAAGCGCCACCAACGGCAAGTTCTCGTGTATTGGCCGCTTCTCGGTGGAGAAGATTCCGCCGCTGTAATTAAGGGTCGCGACCAACCGGATGCTCAACCATGCCCCTTGAGGCGCAAGGTGTGACCGTCCGGTTCGGCGGCCTCCTGGCGGTCGATGAGGTCAGTATCCGCCTCGACCGCGGCGAGATCCTCGGCTTGATCGGCCCGAACGGCGCCGGCAAGACGACGCTGGTCAACGTTCTCTCCGGCTTCCAGCGGCCGCTAGCCGGTTCGATCGTGGTTGGCGAACGCGACTGTACCGGGCTCCCGCGCCATCGCTTTCCGCACACCGGTGTGGTGCGGACCTTCCAGGCGGTACGCCTGTTCCGCGGACTAAGCGTGAGCGAGAACGTGGAGGTCGGCTATGTCGCGCAAGGGCTCAGCCGTGCAGAGGCGCGGCGGCGTGCGCACGATATCCTCGGCGACCTCAAGCTGGCCGAGAAGGCACATCGTCTGGCCGCCGGGCTGAGCTATGGCGAAGAGCGGCGCGTCGGGCTGGCGCGCGCTCTCGCTGTCAATCCGCAATTTCTGTTGCTCGACGAACCCGCCGCCGGCCTTGCCGCCGCCGAGGCGGACGAACTGCGCAAGCTCATCATCGACATCAGATCCAAATACGATTGCGGCGTGCTCGTGATCGAGCACAACATGGCGCTGGTGATGAATCTTTGCGAGCGCATTCACGTGCTCGATAGCGGCCGGACGATTGCGGCAGGCACGCCGGCCGAAATACGTTCCGACGCCGGGGTCCGTCGCGCTTATCTGGGGCCCAACACGTTGCAATGAACTCAAGTACTCCGCTGCTCGCCGTCTCTGGCCTTGTTGTTCGGTACGGCGCCGTCACCGCCGTGCGCGGCATCGATCTGCAGGTCGATGAGGGCGAGATCGTCAGCATTGTCGGGCCGAACGGCGCCGGCAAGAGCTCGCTGATTTCTGCAATTGCCGGGATCGTCACGCCGGCCGGCGGGACGATTACATTCGCCGGCAAATCGCTTGGTGGAATTGTGCTGGAGGACGTGGTTGCCTACGGTATCGCATTGGTGCCGGAGGGCCGGCATATCTTCGCCAGCCTGACGGTGTCGGAAAATCTGCTGCTTGGCGCGACCCCCCGCCGCGACGCCAACGCTGTACCGGCCGACATCGATCGGCTGTTTGCCATGTTCCCAATTCTCGCCGAGCGCCGCCGTCAGCCGGCCGGGCTTCTGTCCGGCGGCGAACAGCAGCAACTTGCCATCGCGCGCGCGCTGTTGTCGCGGCCGCGGCTGATCATGCTCGACGAGCCGTCGCTCGGTCTTGCTCCGACCGTGGTCGACCGGGTCTACGAACTGCTCCGGACCCTCCGCGAACAGGGCATGACCATTCTCCTCGTCGAGCAGAACGCCGAGCGCGTGTTCGGCGTATCGAGCCGCGTCTACGTGATGAGCGGCGGTGAGTTCGGTCTCAGCGGCAATGCTGCCGCGATCAGGAGCGATCCACGCTTCGATGCCGCGTATTTTGGCGTGCATATGACGGAGGAGGCGGCGAGCCGTTTGTGATGGAGCGCCTGGTCCAAACCGTCGTCGATGCGCTGAGCGTGGGCAGCCTCTACGCGCTGACCGCGCTTGGTATCGGCCTGATTTTCGGAGTGATGCGGCTGATTAATTTCGCCCACGGCGAATTGATCACCATGGCCGCCTACACCCTGCTTGCTCTGTTCGGTCTACCGGTCCCGGTGATGCTGTTTGGCGCGCTTGCGGTCGCTGTCATGCTGGCGTTGGTGACCGAACGCGCGGCCTTCCGTCCGCTACGCCGGGCGGATCCAACGACGCTTCTGATCTCCTCGTTCGCCGTGAGTTTTTTCCTGCAGAAGCTTCTGATCCTGGTCGTTGGCTCGCGTCTGAAAGGCCTCGATTTTCTCCCCGCGCTCGGCCGTCAAATCGAGTTCGCCGGCGTGCGTCTGCAGATACTTCAGATCACTACTATTGTCGTCAGCGTGGTCCTTCTTGTTGCTTTGACCTGGTTCCTCAAGGGAACGCGGCTCGGCTTGCACATGCGTGCGGCGGCTGAAGACTTTCGGATGGCGCGGGTCCTGGGGGTTCGCGCCAACAGCGTGATCGCCATGGCTTTTGCGTTGAGCGGCGTGCTCGCGGCAGCAGTCTCCTGTCTGGTTGTTGTTCAGACCGGCGTCGTTCAGCCGCGCATGGGCGTGCAGCTGGTGATCATCGCGTTCGTCGGCACGGTGATCGGCGGCCTCGGCAGCCTGTCCGGCGCCGCGCTCGGCGGGTTCCTTGTCGGCGCCGGCTCAATTCTGCTGCAGGCGTTGCTGCCGCCTGATCTGCGCGCCTTTCGCGAGGCCTTTGTTTTTGTCGCCGTGGCGCTCGTTCTTCTCTTCCGTCCGCAGGGCCTGATCCCCGCCCGCGGTCTGAAAGAGAGAATCTGATGTCCGACAGCGCGCGTATGAACAGTCGGATCGCGGACATGCTGCCGCGGCTATGGCCGCTCGCCGTGCTTATCGTCGTAGTTGCCGTCATCGCGCTCGCGGCATCGTTCGCTCCGGCCGTGTTGCAGCGGCGAGCGACGCAGGGACTGATCGATCTCATCGCCGTGGTCGGATTGTATGTTTTCGCCGGTAACTCCGGCGTCCTGTCCTTCGGCAACGTTGCGTTCATGGCAGTTGGCGCATACGTGTCGGCGCTGCTCACCATGAAGCCCGGGCCAAAGTCGGTGTTTTTGCCCGACCTGCCGGCGATCATCGCCCACGCTGAATGGCCGAATTTTGCCGGCGCGCTCGCCGGCGGCGTGGCGGCTGCCATGATCGCGCTTGTGGTTGGCTGGCCGCTGATGCGCCTGACCGGCGTGTCGGCAAGCATTGCGACCTTCGCCATTCTCGTTGTCGCCAACGTTGTGTTCGGTAACTGGACCTCGGTGACAGGGGGACAAAACTCGTTGATGGGCCTGCCGGCTTACGTGGACCTGTGGACCGCGTTTGCCTGGGCGATTGCAACTATGGTCATCGCTTTTGCCTATCAGGAGACGCGTTCAGCGTTATTGCTGCGCGCCTCGCGAGAGGACGAGGCGGCGGCGCAGGCCGCCGGGCGTCAACGTGGTTCTTCACCGCCTTATCGCCTTCGTCATTTCAGCTTTTCTTTCAGGTATTTCGGGCGTTTTGCTTGCACATTTTCTCGGCATCGTGCGGGTCGAGAATTTCTACCTCGACCTAACCTTCCTGATCGTGGCTATGCTGATCATCGGCGGCCGGGGCAGCCTGACCGGTGCGGTCGCTGGCGCCGTCGTCGATCGCGGCGCTCACCGAACTGCTGCGCCAGAGCGAAATCGGCGTTCAGGTCGGGACAGCGACCATCGCTGCGCCCGCCGGCATCGGCGACGTCATTCTCGCACTCATCATGCTGCTGATCATTCTGTTTCGCCCGGATGGAATTGCCGCAGGGCGGGAGCTGACCTGGCCTTTCAAGCGCTAGCCGGCCGCCTTCGTCGGCCGGGCGCGACCAAGCGCAAATTGACCGACCGGGCCCTCGACATGGAATTCGATCCCGGTCATTTTGGCGAACAGCTCGATGTCGGTACTCCCGATCGCACAACCGCCGAGCCCCATATCGGTCGCCATCAAATAGAACGTCTGCATCAGTACGCCGACGTCTTTGAGAATGAGCGCGTAAGCGATCGAGCTGTACTTCCACGAGATGCGGCCGAAGCGAGCGGCAATCGTGATCACAATCGGCGGCGCTGCGGGCGCACCCATGGCGTACTTGGCACGCGTCAGCAGCGCGGCGAGCTCGCTCGCAGTAACAGCGATACGCACGAGCGCCGGAGCGCCGACATCGTAGTGATAGAATCCCCGAGCAAGCCCTTGGCATTGGTCGATAGCCAGATAGAGTTCGAGTTCGTAGCCACCGCCGGCCGACGGATAGGGTCTTGGCGCATAGGGGACTAACGGACCGCGCGCGCCAGAGAGGTCGAGGCGGGTTCTAAATTTCGACACCACGCGTGCCGCACCGTCGAGAAACCGCGCGAGCTCGACGATCGTGATTGGTCGCTGATCATCAAAGCTTCGGGTCGAATGCCGTTGCCGCAGGAGTTTTGCGAACGGCGTTATTGTTGGCGGGTTGGCCGCCGAGAACTTACGCAGATCGATTTTCTTTCCAGGCCAACGAGACCGCACTGCGGGTAGCGGCGATACGATATCGGCATACGGAAACACCCCGCCCAAAGGGTTAGCGTGCCGGCCTTGCGTGCTACGGGCGTGGAACAGGAGATCGTGAAAGTCCCAAAGCACCAGATTGTCATCGCCCTCGTCAGGCCTGAGACCGCTGCCCCCCGCATTGACCTTGAACAGAATTTGGCAATCGACCAACAGGGCGAGAAACTCTCTCCCTGGAAAAGCGGCCCGCTTGCCGAGCTGTTTGATTTTTTGCGGCGTCGAGAGGAGCGCAATTGCGGCCGCAAGTTTCGGGTCGCAAATTTTGAACAGCGCGCCAGCGCGCGGCGATTCCAACACCATCTCGTTGCCGCGACGGCGCAGATACGCAAATCGCGATAGCACCAGGACGTCGGCATTGCGAAGCGGCGGCGTCCGCGGCCAATAATCGGCAACTTGCGGCTCGATGACGACTTGGTCCGCGCCGTTTGGCGAGCGGCTGAGCCGGTACTCTAACAGTCCGTGCCGGGCCAAGCGCCGGACCAACAAATCAATCTCCTTGTCGATTTTTCTGCGGCGAGATGCAAACGAACGAAGCGGCAGACCGCTATGCAGTTGCAGGCGCGCTCCGCCGCTTGCGCGCTGAACGTTCCCAAGCCGACCACGTGGCGATCGAACGAGGCGACAATTTTTCCGTGAGCGTCCGCTTTGAGTGTGACGTGACCGCCAAGCCGGGCCGAAAGGCTGGAGGCGTATCCCGTCGCCGCTTGGTTCGACGCGCGCGCAAGCCGTAGACGACTTTCAGGTGCGAGGGTGAAATGGATTGAGCTCGTTTTCCGACAGCGGCCGGTCGCGCAATCCGAGCTTTACCGGAACATCGTAAAGTCGGCCTGGCGCGAAGCGGCGATAAAAATGCCGCAAGCCCGGAACGATCACTCTGACGACCGGCACCTCGATGTCGGGTCGTGTTTGATCAAGCATCAGGAAATCGAGGCCCTTTCGTTTGACTAGACCGACACAGCGGTTCACCTGTTCGCGCGTGTCAAGACGGCCGAACTTGGCGCCGAACACCTGTTTGGCGGTAAGTTTGTGAGCGGGCTTCAAAAACGGATGATCCCGCAATCGCAAAGAACCGCCGCCACCGACGCTTGATGTCTCGGTCTTCCGGCCACCTAGGAGGCCGATCGACAAAAACTGGCTTAACTCCGTCAAGGCCCGCAACGTCGCAATGCGCATGTCGAAATGCGCGCCGGAACCGAACTCGATATTTTCGCTGCCGTTTTCCATCCAGTGCGTGACCGCGACGAAACTTGGGATCCCGAGATCGCTGGTGACGTCGAGCACCCAAAGCCTGCGCCCGAGTTCGGTAAACTGGTTTTGCAGATCGCGGATATAGCCATCGTCGAATTTATCGAGGTCCACTTCCGGTCGCTGCAATTGATTGTACCACCAGATGGCGTAGGCATCGCGCTCAACCAGCTCGAGGAAGCCCTGGACTATGGCCTCCTCGAGCGTATTGCCGGCCGCGCAGCCGTTGGAATCCGCCAAGTACGCCGCCGGGCCGCGGTAAAAGAAATACAGCAGGCTGGTCGGAAGGTATTTGAACCGTTGGTCGCGCAACGACCAAACCGGTGACCATTCGATTTCTGCCGTCCGATCGAACGGAGCCGGAATGTTCGAATGGTCCGCGCCTTTCGGGACTGCCCCAACGTGCCGGTATTGGGCGTCGCTGAACAGCAGGACTTTGTTCGGGAGGATGGCGGCGCCTGATGGAAACTCGGTGAACCGGCGCGATCACCCGGATCTCGTCGCCCTGAAAAACGCCGGAATAACGCTCGATTGCTTCCATAAGCGCGCTGGCTTCGCCCTGCTCCGCAGTGCTGCCCTTGCCGAAGCTGCCGCGGCTCAAACCGGCCCGCAGTTCATCGACCGTCGCGGCGGGCGCAGAAAAATTGTGTGTGGCGTAGTAGTTGGTATTGAGCGGCAAATCGGCTTCGATCCGCTCGAGGCGCGAGACCACGCCGGTGAGCGGACTAATGTGCTTGCGGAAACGCGCGGTCGTTGCTCGCGATGAAACGGTCCGATATCCGCCGCTCGTCATCAGCAGTTTCTTGCCCGGTCCAAGCTCGATCGGCGCCGCAAGCCGGCGCGGGTCGCTTAACTGCCTTCGGCCGCACGCCGGACATTGCGGACGGCCCGCTACGTAGTGCTTGGCGATGGTCGAACCCGTGAGATCGAGGCTGACGATGTGATCGCCCAATTCGGTGCGAAAACCGGTCGCGATCGCTTTGGCGATTTCGATGGCCGCAAGCTCGATGCCGCTCCGACCGAGCATATTGCCGGAGAGCGGTGAAACCGCAACGCGGCGCGCCGGTGTGCGGTCGAGCAGGGCCTTGACCTCACGATTTCGCTTCATGCGCTCGGCGAGACAAGCCCAGCAAGCACTCTTGCCCGGCGTAAATATCGGTCCAACCAGGGGGAAAATCCCGGCGGGTCGGGCGAGAAGCCAAGGCGTACGATCCGACAAATGCTGCCGGTTCAATTTCGCCAGGCGGGGATCGAGGTAGTCGTTCGCCAGCGTCACTGTGAGGTCGGCCGATCGCCTCAGGACGCGTACGCCCAACGCGGTCAGGGCATTGCCAAGTTCTGCCGCACCCTGAGCGTCGATCGGCTGGATGCGAACGCGGCATCCTCGAAGGTTTTTCTCGGCGATCTCAGGCGACAAGCCGAGGCTCGCCCAATAGGCCGCAGTAACGCCGGCGGCCGAGCGCGACGCCGTTATGATGAAGCGGCGGTCCACCAGACGCTGCAAGGCTTCATGGATTTTGTCGGACGGAAAATCCCGCGCGAGCGCACGAACGAGCTGACGAAAAGTCTTGTCACCGTTGCTAATCGCTGTAGCGAGTGCGCAATAGAGCTTGCCGTGCAAGAAGAACTTACGATCCTCGGAATAGAGGCACACGACATCGGGCGGCAACAGATAGACTGAGAAATTCGGTGCAAACTGCGGAACGACTTCGCTGCTGTCAGGCGTAAAGTTGGTCACCTGATCGCCCGTCATGATAGCCAAGCAACGCACGCCTTCACCGCCACCGCGGATCGTGGCTCCGACGCATCGCCGCAGTTGCTGGAACAGCCCAATCTACTCCGCGCGCTGGAGCCTCGCCAGCCTCGGCGATGTTTCCTCGCGCCCTTCAGCGTTACGGGTTTTTCGGGGCGGGCTTGCCCTTATGCACATACGTTTCTTTGCGCGCGGGCTTAGCAGGATGATGCACTGGCTTTGTAGCGGTTTCGCCTCCGAACACCGACCCGTCGTAATAGGTGCCAGTCCAGCAACCGCCACAGCCACCGCAGCCCGCGCAGCCACCGCAGCCGGCTATTGCTAGCCGCACGCCGGGGCCCGGGTGTTCCAGCGTGTTCTTTGTCGAACACGTAGAATGTCGCCAGGCTGACGTCAGTGATTTCTTCCTCCGCGAGAGTAATCTTCTGACTTACGCTGGCTTGGCGCGTCGCTCGTGTCCGCTGCGGACGCACTGTCGCGGCGGCGGCTCCGCCCGCCAGCGACAACGACAGTCCGGCAGCCCCCAAGAATCGGGATAGCTTTCCTGCGGCGCTTTCGCTTTGAAACTTGTTTGGTGTGCGACATGACAGACTCCCATACCTTCGGACGCATTCCGCACGCGGTCGATCAATCGATTGTATGAGCAATTAACTCACATATCTGGCACACGGGCCAAGCAAGCGTCAAAACACTTAGAAGTTACCGCGAAGATTTTAGCGAATTTGACAATTTTGGCACCGGACCTAATTGAGCGACGCGTAGTATTTGATGGCGAAATCGATCCATTCCGGCGCCGACCAATCCGGATGCTCGGCGCGAATTTTTGGCGCCAGCGATGCTCACGATGGCATCGGCATCCTTGCCGGATTTACGTTCCGCGGCGACGCGCATGCTTAAATCGAGCATGTAGTCACGCACCGCGACGATAATCTCAGGTCCGCCGATATCGCCGTGGCCCGGGACGACGATGGCCGGCTTCCAGCTGACGAGCTCGGTGAGGATTTGCGCCCAGCGCGCGCCATCGATGTGGGCGTCGTCCGGCGGAAACCACGGAAATATCGGGAACATGCGTTCCTCGGCGAGGTCGCCGGTAAACAGGATGCGTTCCTGCGGCAACCATACAACCTGGTCGCCGGCCGTGTGAGCCAGGCCCCAGGTTCGCAGCTCGACGGTGCGGCCGCCGAGATCGATCGAACTTGCGGTGCCTTCGTACACCTCATCCGGCTGGACCAGCTCGGTGCCCTCCAGCGCTGCGGCGACATGCGGGCCGAAGGTCTTGAACATGCCGAGATATCCTTCGCCCTTTGCCTTCAATTCGTCCCGCTGTGACCGGTTGTAGTGGATCTTCGCCGCGCCTTTGAAAACCTGCGCGCCAAAGCCGTGCTCCGGATGAAAATGGGTGAGCGTCAGCACCAGCGGACGCTGACCGGCTATTCGCTTCGCCGCTTCCAGGACCCTCTTGCCGTTGGCGGGCCCCATGCCGGTGTCGACAACGAGCGCGGTATGGCTGCCGAGAATAATCCCGATGTTCGGCACCAGCGGGACGCGGTGGTCGCAAATGACAAAAACGCCGGTGGCAATCTCCTTGATCGCGGTCGGGTCAACAACAGGCGGCGGCGGTGCGGCACTCGACGTATCGCTCATTTCCATTCCGTAATCCGATTTCGCCGCGGCGAGCGGCAGCGCAATTGGACATTTTAAGCTTAAAACGTCAAGGTGAGGCGCCGGGAAGGGCGCCTATGATGGAAGCAGCAAGCAGTCATTCACCCAGCAGCGATGCGCTCATCGCGCTGCATTTCCAGAACGACATCTGCCATCCGCAAGGGTGCATTCCATTTTCCCTCAATCGCGAGACCGACGACGCTGCGCGCTTTCTCGAAGCCAGCCGAAACGCGCTCAACGCGGCGCGCCGCGCCGGCTGGACGATCGCCCACATGCACATCGTGTTTGCGCAAGACTATTCCGACCTGCTGCGCAATTGCCGGCTGTTCCTGAAAACCGAAACGTTGGGCGCGCTCAAGCGCGGCTCGTGGGGAGCGGCGGCTTACGAGGGTTTCGAACCCGCCGACGGCGAGATTTTCGTCACCGGCAACGCCAACAGCGCCTTCCGGCGCACCGATCTTGAGGCTCAGTTGCGCGAGCGTGGGATCGAGCGGGTGAACGTCATGGGACTGGCGACCCAGTTTTCCGTCGAGCACACCGTGCGTGACGCCGCCGACATGGGGTATCGCGTCAGGACTTTCGCGGATTGCTGCGCCTCAGGCGATATGGAGGCCCATCGCGCCTCGCTGCGGACGCTGACGCTGTTGGCCGATGTCGTGAGCAGCGATAGCGTGTTCGAGAAAATAAGCGCGAGGGCGGGATGATGTTCAAGGATGGGTTGTTGCACGGCCGGCGCATCCTCGTGACCGGCGGCGGCACTGGGCTCGGCAAGGGCATGGCCGAAAAATTTCTTGAGCTCGGCGCGGAGATTTTTATCTGCGGGCGAAGAAAATCGGTCTGCGAGGCGACCGCCGCTGAACTCACCGCCAAACATGGCGGCAAAGTCGGCGTTTACGGCGTCGATATCCGCGACGCTGCCGCGGTCGACGCCATGGTCGCCGACATCTTCGCCTCGGGTCCGCTCACCGATCTCATCAACAATGCCGCAGGAAACTTCATCTCGCGGACTGAAGATTTGAGCCCGCGCGGCTTTGATGCGGTCGCCAATATCGTCATGCACGGCACCTTCTACGTCACCCACGCCGTGGGGCGCCGCTGGATTGCCGGCGGGCACCGGGGCAACGTGGTCTCCATTGTGGTCACCTGGGTCTATAACGGCAGCCCTTACGTTGTGCCATCCGCGATGAGCAAGTCGGCGATCAACACCATGACCATGTCGCTTGCGACCGAGTGGGCCAAACATGGCATCAGGCTCAATGCCATCGCGCCGGGCGTCATTCCGACCGAAGGCGCCAGCAAGCGGCTCAGCCCCGGCGAGGGGCCGACCGATCGCACACAACGCGCCAATCCCATGGGCCGGGTTGGTACGATGGCGGAGCTGCAAAATCTCGCGACGTTTCTCATCGCCGATGGCTGCGAATGGCTGACCGGCGAGACCATCACGCTTGACGGCGGGCAGAGCCACGCCACCGGCTCCAATTTCTACGAACTGCGCGACTGGTCCGACGCGCAATGGCAAGCCGCGCGCGAGGCGATCAAGGCGCAGAACGAGAAGGACCGGGCGCAGCGCTCGGCATAGTCGTCCTCAGCCGCGCGCCCGCTCCGGAACCAAGGCGAAAACGCGGAGCGGACTGCCGCTGCCTTCAAGGATTTTCAAGGGCGCCGCGACGATCAGCGCGCCAGTCGGCGGCAACAGATCGAGGTTGCACAAACACTGCAGCCCGTATTTGCCGGCGCCATGCATATAGTAGTGACACGGGTAGGGCGGCGTAAAATGCGCGGCCTGACCGGCGTCGGTGCCGATGGTTTCGGTGCCGAAGCCCAGCACGTCACGCTCGTTCACCAGAAAAGCGCACGCATTCGGGATCGGGCCCCGGCGTGTGCTGGCCGGTGTCGTCGAGATTCTGATAGGCGACGGGGTCGCTGCGCTTCGACCAGTCGGTCCGCATCAGCACCCAGGAGCCGGCGGCAATACGGCCATGCTGCTTCTCCCACGCCGCGATGTGACCAACGGTGAGAACGAAATCGGCATCGGCGCTTGCTTGCGCGCTGCAATCAATCACGCAGGCGGGTGCGATGAAATTCTCGATCGGCAGCGTATCGAGCGAATTGTTCGGCAGGTCGCGGCCGGAAATCCAATGAATCGGCGCGTCGAAGTGCGTGCCGGTGTGTTCGCCGAAGCTCAGATTGTTCCAATACCAGCCCGGTCCGCTTTCGTCGTAGCGCGAAATCGGCTCCATGCGGAACGGCCGGGATTGACCCATTTCCGGCGGCAATACGATCGGCGGAAAGTCGGGCGACAATGTCTGCGTTAGGTCGACCAGCCGCACACCGCCCGAGGCGACGAGGTCACTCAAGAGGGCGCGCAGATCGGTCGCGACTTTGCGCGAAATCGCTTTGATCGGCGTTTTCTTGTTCGCCTTCCTCGCCGGCAATTTCTTTCTGCGCCGTGCTTTCATCGGCCGCCTTCGCTCAGTTCGCGCTCGAGCGCTTTCGGGTCGTCGAGATGACGCGCCAGCCAATCCTGGGCTACGTCGCCCGGATAGACGTCCTCTACCGAACCCTTGAGCGCCGCAATCATCGCCGCCGCCAGGGCGTTGGGCGAGAGCTTCGGCGGCAATTCCAACTGATCCCATTCGTCGTCGATCGGGCCTGGAAATATGTTGATGACGCGAACGCCGGCGTGCAGCAGGTCTGCCCGGAGCGCCTGCGATAGCGAATAAGCTGCCGCCTTTGATGCCGAGTACGTGCCGTGCGCCGGATAGTTGGCGAGAGCAAATATCGAAAGAACGTTGACCCAGGCGATTGAGTTCGTTGGACCGTCTGCGGCACGCGCTTTGAGTGCCGGCGCAAACTCCTGGACGAGCCGCAGCAGGCCGAAATAGTTCACGTCCATTTCGAGTTGCGCGGTTTCGACGCCGCGGCGGGCGGCAAAGTCGAACGTCCGATGAACCTCTGCCGTATTGATCAGGATATCAACCTTGCCGCCGATCTCGCCGGCCAGTTCGCGCACCGAACGGCCGTCGGTCACGTCGAGCGGAACGATTGTCGCTTGTGGCAATTCGCGCAATGCCTCGAAGCCGGCGACCTTCTTCCAAGGCTCGGCTTGGCCGATCCAGATCAAATCCGCCCCGGCCGCCGCCAGCGCACACACCGTCGCCTGGCCGACTGCAGACTTGCCGTCAGTGACCAGAATTTTGCGCAGGCGCGGATCGCAGGTCATTTCGCGCAATTTTGGATCATCGGACAAATCCGGCCTCCTGTTCTCAGGCATCGCGACCAGCGCGGCCTCCCCGGCGCGGTCGAGGGACGTCTCGATGCGCACGCGACAGGGCGCGGCGTCCACCGTCTTGTGCACATAGGCGACCACATTGACGCCGGCGTCGAGCCGAACCATGCCGATGCGCCAAGGGCTTCGCTCGCGAAAGAATAATTCCTGCGGAATGTGCAACACCGTGTCGGTCAGCAGTTCACCCCGCCCATCGTGAGGGCGCCAGACGAGCCGGTGCGAGAGGCAAGCGCGGCAGACTTCGCGCGGCGGATACTGCACCGCGCTGCAGTCCTTGCAGACTTGCAGTTCGAAGCGGCCACGCGCCGCGGCGGCGGTGAGCCCCAGCGCGACCCGGCTGCGCGCCGCCGGCGGCAGCGTCGGCTGGCGCGTCCGCGCGATCGGGTTTTTTCGTTTCTGCCGTTTAAGGGGTTCGGACACCGCTTCTTCCCGCAATCTTATCGTCAAGCCGCGGCGAGAACGACAGCGCCGCTGCAAATTCCACGATCGTAATTGATCATACCGAAGCCCGATACGAGACCATGTCGCGCTTCGGCCACGCGGGCGCCGAGGGTTTGGCCGGTAAGCTGACGGATGGCTTCGACGAGACCGAGCGAACCGCCGGCGGCACCAGCCTGACCGACGGACAATTGGCCGCCTGAGGTGTTGAACGGAAACGTTCCGTCGGCCTCAAAGCTGTTGGCGCGGATGAAATCCGGCCCTTCTCCCTTGGCGCAGAAGCCGAGATCCTCGAGTTGCAGCACATTGATCACCGGGTAATCGTCGTAGGTCTCGAGAAAGTCGATGTCGTCGGGGCCGATGCCGGCCTGGGCGTAAAGCTCATCACGGTCAAGCGCCCAGCCGCCGCGATATTGGACCGGGTCGTCGGGAAAGGCGTTGTGCCGTTCGATGGCGGCGAGAAGGCGCACAAAGGACAGCCCAATGTCCTCGGCCGTCCGGCGTTGCATTACCAAAAAACCCTCGGCGCCGGCGCACGGCATCACGCAGTCGAATAACCGGAGCGGATCGGCGATCAGGCGCCCGTTGAGATATTGGTCGAGCGTCAGCGGCTGCTTGAACAGTGCCAGCGGGTTTTGCAGCGCGTTGTTGCGCTGCGCGACGCAAAGCTTCCCGAAATCCGCGCGCTGCGCCCCGTAAGTGCGCATGTAATACGATGTGAGAAACGCAAAGCTCGTGTTGGGGCCGCCGGAGCCGTACGGATAGACGGCATCCTGGGCAAATTGGCTGAAGGAAGCGGTGTTGCGGCGGAAGCTGTCGGTGTGATTGGTATCGCCGGCAATGCAGGCGACAATCTCGGCGTCGCCGCTCTGCACCGCCCGCGCCGCGCGGCGGATCGAGACGATGCCGGACGCGCCGCCCATCGGCACATGGTCGAGCCAACGCAACGTCAGCCCGAGATGTTGCGTAAGGCCGACCGCAGTGTCGGGGGCGAGCGTGAAACTCGCCACCGCGAGGCCGTCGATGCGCGATTTCGGAATTTTTGCGCCGGCGATCAGCTCCGCCAGGGCGCGGCCGAGAAACCAGTGCGCGCTCCTGATTGAATAGCGGACATACGGAATGGTGACCGGAACAGCGAGCACGACATCGTCGTAACCCGTTCGCGCCATCAGCTCGATCCGCCAAGGTAGGTGGCGACCACGCGCGGGTCATCGGCGAGTTCGGTAGCAGGACCTTGATATGTGACCTGGCCGGTTTCCAGTACATAGCCGTAATTGGCGGTCTCCAGCGCGGCGCGCGCGTTCTGCTCGACCAGCAAGATCGACACGCCGCTTTCCCGCAGCGAAGCAACAATGCGGAAAATCTCGCGAACCATAAGCGGCGCCAGCCCAAGGCTTGGCTCGTCGAGCATCAGAAGCCGCGGCCGCGCCATCAAGGCGCGGCCAAGCGCGAGCATCTGCCGCTCGCCGCCCGATAGCGTCTGCGCTTTCTGGCGGCGGCGCTCGGCAAGGCGGGGGAAGCGGTCGTAGACCAGCTGCAGACTTTGTTTCACTTCGGTCCCATTGCGGCGCCGTACGTAGGCGCCAAGCAAAAGATTGTCGACGACTGCCATGTCGCCGAACAATTCGCGCCGCTCCGGCACGAGGCAGAAACCGCGCTCGACGCGCTCCTCGACGTCGAGGCGCGACAGATCGACCCCATCATAGGTCACCGTACCGCGCGAGCGCAGCAGCCCGGCGGCGGCCGCCAGCAGCGTGGTCTTGCCGGCTCCGTTCGGGCCGATGACGGTTACGATCTGGCCAGACTGCATTGTCAACGCGACGCCGCGGACGGCTTCGACCTTGCCGTAGGCAACATGCAGATCCTTGATCTCGAGAAGCGCGCTCATGCCACGCTGCCGAGATAGGCTTCCTGGACGCGCGGATCGGCGCGGACCGCAGCCGGCGTTCCCTCGACGAGCTTGGAGCCGAAATCCATCACCACAATCCGGTCGACCAGACCCATGACGAATTCCACGTCGTGCTCGACCAGAAGCACGGTGACGCCTTCCTGACGCAAGGCCCGCAGCAGCTCGGCGAGTGCGAGCTTTTCCGGACGGCTCAAACCAGCGGCCGGCTCGTCAAGGATGATGAGCGCCGGATCGGCTGCAAGCGCGCGAGCCACTTCGAGAATGCGCTGGCGGCCAAGCGGCAGATTGCCGGCGAGGTCATAAGGATCGGCGCCGAGCCCGACGCGTTCCAGCTGCCGCAACGCCTCGAAGCGCGCCCGCGCTTCCTCGCCGCGGTCAAGCCGCAACGCGCCGCCGAGAAAGCCGGTGCGGGTGCGCAGGTAGGAGCCGAGAAGGACGTTGTCGAGCAGCGACATGCTCGAGCGCAACTTGACGTGCTGAAAGGTCCGAGCGACGCCCGCCTTGGCGATGCGGCGTTGACTGGAGCGCGTGATATCCTGTCCCAGGAACGAGACTGTACCGCCGTCACTCGCAAGTACGCCGGTGATGAGGTTGAACAGGGTGCTCTTGCCGGCGCCGTTGGGTCCGATAAGGCCAACAATCTCGCCGGCCGCAACCCCGAACCCAACTTGATTGACGGCCTCGAGGCCGCCGAAGCGTTTCACCAGACGATCGACAACCAACAAAGGCGCTCCCGGCTTCGGCATCTCTCGTTGCGGCAAAGACTTCGCAGCGATAACCGGCGGCTTTGAGCGACGAGGCAGATACCTCAGAGCAAACGGCATCACGCCGCCGCGGGCGAATTGCAGCGCCAGCACGTAAATGATCGCAAAGACGATGGCCTGCAATTGCTCGCCGTTTTGCGAGAAATGCGGCAGAACGTCTTGCAGCATGTTGGTGAGCAGCGTCAGTAACGCGGAGCCGACCAGCGCGCCAAGGATTTGTCCCGATCCCCCGAGGATCGCCATGAACAAATACTCAATGCCCATGCGCACATCGAAGGGTGCCGGACTGACAAAACGGCTCATGTGCGCGTAGAGCCAGCCCGAAATTGCCGCCAACAACGCGGCGATCACGAAAGTTACGAGTCGGATGCGAAAAACGCTTATGCCGAGACTTTCAACCATGACGGCGCCGCCACGCAAGCTACGAATAGCGCGCCCCTCGCGCGAATCTAAAAGATTCGCGATGATCAGCATCGCCAGCGCAACCAGGACCCAGATCAGGTAATAGATGGCGGCATTCGGTTCGAGCGAAATCGATCCAATCATAATTGGCGGCACGTCGCTCATACCGTTGTGGCCGCCGAGCGCGTCTATGTTGCCGAACAGATAGTAAAGCGACAGGCCCCAGGCGATGGTGCCGAGCGGCAGAAAATGGCCGCCGAGCCGTAGCGTGACCGCGCCGAGAATTGCCGCGACGGCGCCGGTCGCCGCAAGCGCGAACAACAGCCCGAGCCAGGGCGAGACGCCGTGCGCCGTCGTCAGCCATGCCGTTGCATAGGCGCCGATGCCGACGAAGGCCGCCTGCCCGAACGACGTCAATCCGCCGACGCCGGTCAACAGCACGATCCCGAGGACGACAAGTGCGTAGATGCCGATGTAATTGAGCAGCGTGATGGTGAACTGAGCGGCCCACAACGGTGCGGCTGCCAAGACCGCGATCAGAACGACCGCAAGCAGATAGCCGGTCCGGCGGCTCACCGCTGGACCTCCTCGTCTTCCTCATCGACCTGCGCAAGCGACAGCGAACGCCACAGCAGAACGGGAATGAGCAGTCCAAACACGATCACTTCCTTGAGCGCGCTGTTCCAGAACGACGCGAAGCTTTCGAGCACCCCGACGAGAAGAGCCCCGATCGCCGTTCCCGGGTAGCTCAGGAGGCCGCCGATGATCGCGCCGACAAAGGCTTTCAGGCCGATGATGAAACCGGAATCGTAGTAGAGCGTCGTTACCGGGCTGATCAGAACTCCTGAAATGGCGGCAAGCAGCGATGCCAGGAAGAATGCAAGCGTCGCCGTGCCGGAGGGGCGAATTCCGACAATGCGTGCGCCGATGCGGTTGATCGACGTCGCGCGCAAAGCCTTGCCGGACAGGGTGTGCTCGAAAAATAAGAACAACAGCAAGCTAAACACAACTGCACTCCCCAGCATCAGTAGGGTTTGCGACGTGACGATCACGGTGCCGAACCGGAAAATTTCGCTGGTCAGCGGCTTGGTGCGAAACCCTTCGGCGCCGAAGAACAAAAGTCCCAAGCCCGAGAGCCCGAAGGTCAGCGCTACCGAAACGATCAGCAGCAGCAGAACAGAAGCATCGGCAAGCGGCCGCAACGCGATCCGCTCGATCAGCGGCCCGATAGGCACGACGAGCGCAATGGCGAGCGGAATTTGCAGGAAAGAGGGCAGCGCCATTCCCGCCGTGAGCCAGGCGATAGCCGCAGGAATGAGCGGCAGCACGCCATAACCGAGCAGGCCGCGAACGATGCGCCGCGGTTGCCCACGCTGCAAATGGTGAACCACCTCTACCAGACAGGCGAGCACGGCCAGCGTTGCGATGAGATAAATTGTCCCCGGGGTACGGCCGAGCTGCATCGCGGCAAGCGTCAGCGCCGAGAACGCGACGATGTCGCCGAACGGCACGAACACCACGCGCGTGACCGAGAAGATGAGGACCAGGCCGAGCCCGACGAGGACGTAGATCGATCCCGTGGCGATGCCATCAATGCCGAGAATGAGGCCGATGTCGGGTGTCATGCGTCGCGCCGCAAGTGCGGCCCAGCCTCGCCGGTGAGCGTCCACAAAGCCATTGCGAGGCAATTGTTTCAAGCTTAAAAAGTCTCTCAGCAGCACTCATCGCACAACGCAGCGATGACGGGCTTCTTTTGCATCTGCCAATTCGGGAGGCTCCTGTGAACAATTTTCTGCGTCTTGTGGGACTCGCGGCGACGGCCGCCGTTCTCGCCCTGCCGGCCAAAGCTGCCGAAATTAATGTCGGCCTCATCACCGCCATGACCGGACCGGGCGCTTCGATCGGCATTCCGTATGCCAAGGGCACCGCGGCCGGCGTCGCCTACAAGGACGAGGTCGACGGCATCAAACTCAATGTGATCCAGCTCGACGACGCCACCGATCCGTCCAACGCCACGCGCAATGCCCGCAAACTGATCGAGCAGGACAAGATCGATGTTCTTATGGGCTCCGGGAGCACGCCAAGCTCGATTGCCATTACCGCGGTTTGCCACGAGCTGAAGGTTCCGTGCATCACGCTTGCGCCGGTGAACATGCCCGGCGAACCCGGCTCGTGGATGATCTCAATGCCGCAGCCACCAAATCTCATGGTTTCCGTTGTGGTCGATTACATGAAAGCGGCCGGCGTCAAGACCGTCGGCTATATTGGCTACAGCGACGGTTGGGGCGATCTTGTGTGGGGGGGTCTGGAAAAATCCGCTGGGCCCGACGGCATCAAAATCCTGACCAATGAGCGCTACGCCCGCGCCGATACTTCAGTGACGGCCCAGGCGCTGCATATCGTTTCAGCCGCACCGGATGCGGTCATGACCGGCGGATCGGGAACGCCCGGCGCGCTGCCTTTCATTGCGCTTCGCGAGCGCGGCTACACCAAGGAAATTTACGGCACGCCCGCAATCATCAATCCGGATTTCATCCGCGTCGGCGGAGCGGCCGTCGAGGGCGTGATCGCGTCCACGGGACCGGTCGTGGTCGCGGATCAACTGCCGGACACATATCCGACCAAAAAAATCGCGCTGGAATATCAGGCGGCCTACCAGAAAGCCAACAACGAGCCGGCGCGCGGCGCATTTGGCCCGTACGCGTTCGACGGTTGGCTGGTCCTGCTGGATTCCGTCAAGCGCGCTCTCGCCACCGGCGCCAAGCCGGGGACGCCGGAATTCCGCACCGCCGTGCGCGACGCCATGGTCACCGCCAAGGACGTCGTCGGCACCCACGGCATCTACAACTTCAAGCCGGGCGCAAGCTTCGGCGTCGACAAACGCGCGCTGGTGCTGGTGAAGCTGGTCGGCGGCAAGTGGAAGCTGGTGCAGTAACGTTATAGGCCCTTCGGGTTGGTCAAAAACTGCTCGATAATTTCCGGCGGGGCTTTGACGTAGTCCGATACGCGGCTGACGCCGAGGCCGGTCAAGCGCTTTAGCTTGACCGCGAGTTCCGCCATCTTGACCACGATCGGGATGCCGTTGATCACCGGCGCATCGTCGACCGCATGTCCCTTGATCGCGGCAAACAGCAGCATCGGAATGCCGCCGCCCGGTATCAGCACGTCGCAGCCGGCAGCGACCAGCGGACGCGCCTGTTCGGCGAACAGCTCGACGACATCGGCGGCAAGCGCTTCGGATTCATAGGCCTGCAAGATCTGTCCCGGCTCGAAGGTCATCGCGTGTACGCCGGTCACGCGTCGCTCCAGCCCGTATTTGCCGATCTGGTGGTGAAACCACGTGATGTAGCGCGGATTAATGGTGACGATGCCGGTACGTTGGCCGAGCTGGCAGGCGTAAAGCATCGAAGCTTCGCCAAGCGCCACCACCGGGATATCGACCACCGAGCGGGCTTCATAGAGCCCGGCATCCTGGAAGTGTCCGACAACGAAAGCATCGTAGCCCTCGCGCTCCGCCGTCACCGCGTTGCAGATCACTTCCCGCGCGCAGCGGAATTCGACGATCGGATGGGCGTAATTGTCGTGCGGGGTAATGCCCTTGATGTTGACTGTGGTCCCCGGATCGGCGATGGCCGCGAGATGAGAGCGCAGCCGATCCCAATAGAGCTTGCCGTGCTCCTCATCGACGTAGCTCTGATACCAGATGCGAATCGGGTCCATCGGCTTTCCCTGAGTGGTTTTGCTAAAGGCTGATGCTGGCGATGCTGGCACCGCCGCAGACATACAGCACTTGGCCGGTGATGAAGGAGTTTTCCGGATCGGCAAAGAACATGACCGCGCGAGCGACATCGTCGCTCCGCCCCAATCGGCCGACCGGAATTGTTTTGGCAACCGCCGCTTCGCGCTCGCTTCCCGCGGGGATAACTTCCCGGAACATTTCGGTGTCCTGGATCGGACCCGGCGCCACGACATTCACGGTGACGCCGAAAGGCGCAAGCTCCAATGCCCAGGTGCGCGCCATGCCGATCATGCCGGCTTTGGTCGCCGAATAGGCGGTGCGCGTTTGCAGGCCGAGCGCTGCCCGCGAAGACATCAGCACAATGCGCCCGAACTTGCGCTCCCGCATGCCCGGCAGAACCGCCTGCACAATGAGAATCACCGCGCCGAGGTGAAGCTGCGTGAGATCGTGCAAATCCTCCTGACGCACGTCGGGGAGGAGATTGGGCTGGATCACTCCGGCATTATGGATCACGGTGCCGACGGCGTATTGTTCAGCGACGCTTTCGGCGGCTTGTTTGGTCGCAGTGGCATCGGTGAGGTCGACCTCGACCGCGTGCAGCGTCGGGTGCGACCAATCCGGCCGGCGCCGCGCCAGCGATACGACCTCGTAGTCGGCGTCAAGCATGCGCCGGCAAATCGTCGCGCCAATGCCGGCGCTACCGCCGGTGACGATGGCGACTTGGCGTTTGCTCATCCTGTGGCTCACATGAAAAGCTGAATGCTGCGCAGGGCGGCATCGCAATTGACCAGATCGACGCGCTTTAGTTTGATCCTCAGCTTGCCGTCGATCATCGCCAGCGTGTGCGTCGCCCACGCGGCATAGAGATCCTGCTCGTCGAGCCGGGTTTCGACGTAGTGCATCGGCGTCCAGGTGACGTATTCATTGGCGGCTTCGTCGCGCTTGTCGATCTGCGGCAGCTGCAACACGTGATGGCAGCGGCTCTTCGGCTTTTGCGAAAACGTCCGGTTGCCCTTGAGCCGCTCAATGCGGATGCGAAGCAGCAGCTTGTCCTCATACATCAGCGACGTGGCGAGGCGCGGATCGGTCTGTCCCCATTCCAGCGGCATCCAGTAATAGCCGTCGTCGGCGAACAGATCGAGCCATTCCTCGAACCGGTGCTGGTCGATCAAACGGGCCTCGTGCACGACAAAGCCGATCAGGTCCTGGTCGGTCGGCGCGTTCATCGCGTTCGCGAAAGCTAGATTGACATGGTCATGAACTTCGACCACGCGCGGAACTGATTGCGCATCTGCCGTTCCGACGTGCCGTTGATCACCGCGGTCTCCTGCTCGACTTCGGCTGGATCGTAAAGCCGCTGAATGTTGACCCAAGGATTGGCGTCGACGTGAAGTCCTTCCTGAGCGCGCTCGTACATTTCGAGGTCATCGTGGCCGACAATCGACGTCGGAGCATTGATCAGCCGACTGTAGGTGAGCGTGCGTTCGAGCAGCTGGTCCGGCGCATCAACCAGACGGAAGGTCCAGGACTCGGCCAGCGTCCGGTCCGGAGCGATCGGCTTGAACAAGCGGATCGCCTGAATTGGACCCTTGACCGTGAAATTCGGGAAATACGACGTGTTGTGGCGATTCTCGTCGAGGATCGCTTTAGCGCGTTGCTCACCGTAGGCGGCAACCATCTTTTCGAAATAACCCGGGATCGCCGAATAATCCGAATGGATCGAATGGTGCACGCCGGTGTGCCCGTGACCATTACGCCACACGCGAATGCCCATTTTTTCGAAAAACTCATAGGGCGACATGAACGGCGCATAGATCTCGACTGCAGGCGGCTTTTTGTTGCTGCCGGGGAACATCTTCTTCCACACCTCGACGGCAGTACCCGCCGACGATTCATGCGCGACCATCGGGTGGCAGGTGTCGGTCAGGTTCTCGACCAGCATTTTCCAGTTGCAATTGTGCATGTAGCGCAGCACGCCGCCGGCAACTTCCAGCCGGCCGGCCGGCGAACGGTCCACCATATTGGCGATGGTGGAAAGGCTTTCGCCGAAGTATTCCTCGAAGTCTTCGCCGGCATCGTTCATCTTGGCGAACACGAAGCCGCGATAATTCTTCACATGCTTGACGGGTGCGATGCCCTTGATCGCGTGGCTCTCTTCCAGGCCGGTGTGTTCGTAGCCCTTGCGTAGCGGGATCGCGAGCAACGAGCCGTCAGTCTTGAACGACCAGGCGTGATACGGGCAGCGGAAGAACTTCCCGGCGTTGCCGCAGGCGTCGATGGTGATGCGGGTGCCCTTGTGCGGGCAACGGTTGTAAAGGACGTGCACCACGCCGTCGGTATGCCGCACCATCATCACCGGCTGTTTGCCGATGGTCGTGCCGTAATAGTCGCCCGGATTGGGCACCTGGCTGTCGTGACCAACATAGACCCAGGTGTTGGCGAACAGGTGCTCCATCTCCAGGTCGAAAATCTCCTGGTCGATATAGACGTCCCGGTGCACTTCGGTCTCGTGCACCAGGCCATGAACCGCTGCCGCGTCGCTGTTGTATTTGCTCATGCGCGGTCTCCTATTTCCATTCGCTAGAGATCGAGAACCAGACGCGCGGTCTTGGCTCTCGACACGCAAATCTGCATCACCTTGTTTTCGGCACGTCCGCTTTCGCTCAGTATGTGGTCCCGGTGATCGGGAATGCCTTCCAGGACGGCGACCTGGCAGATACCGCACTCGCCGCGCTGGCAATCGTACATCGGATCGATCGCTTCCTCTATCAGCACCTGCAAGATGCTCTTGTCCGGCGGCACAACGAAGGTAAGGCCGGAGCGCTTGAGTACGACCTCAATCGCGGTATCTTCGGCCATCGCCGCCTCGTTGCTGAATAACCATTGGCTCAGCTGTCTATGATACTTTAAGCCTAAAATAACGTCGCGGCGGGCCTTGTGCTAATGCAATTTGCAGCTTTTTCGTCGCAATTCGCGACCTACGGGAGAGTGACGGTCGATGTCAGGGGCTAAGCTTTCCGAGCTGTTTTCACCGCTTGAGCGCACGTTGCCAAAAATGCTGGCGCGCCAGGCCGAGCGCTATGGGGAGCGCCGCCTCATCGTCATCGGCGGCAGGACTCTGACCCACGCTGAGACTTTCGCCGCAGCCGCAGGTTATGCCGGTGCACTCGCGGCAGCGGGCGTGAAGCCCGGCGATCGGGTCGCCATCATGTGCGGCAACCGGGCAGAACTGCTGCTCACCATTCTCGGTTGCGGCTGGCTGGGAGCGGTCGCCGTTCCGATTAATACCGCTTCGCGCGGGGCGCAGCTCGAGCACATTCTCTGGAATTGCGGCGCCCGCCTTATGGTCATGGAGCGCGGGTTGGCCTCCGTTCTCGCGCCCCTGGCGCGCGAGCGGATCGCGCTTGAAGCGTTGTGGATTGTCGGCGACGGGGAGGGGCCGGACCTGCCGCATCTGTTGCCACATCTAAAGTCCAGTCCGCTCCCGGAACCCGCGGTCGGCATTCCGCCGCATCCGGTCGAGCCGAGCGACACCTTTGCCATCCTTTACACCTCCGGCACCACCGGCCTGTCGAAAGGCGTCTGCTGCCCGCACGCCCAGTACTTCTGGTGGGCGTTCTATACCGGCGAACTTCTCGGCGTTGGCGCGACCGACGTGCTGATGACGACCTTGCCGATGTTCCATACCAATGCGCTCAACAGTTTCTTTCAGGCACTGTTGAACGGGGCGACGCTCGTGGTCGAGCCGCGGTTCTCGGCGTCGGGCTTCATCCGCGGACTGACGGAGCAGAAGGCGACCGTCACCTTCGTGCTCGGCGCCATGGTGCCGATCCTGTTGGCGCAGGAGCCGAGCAGCGCCGATCGTGGGCACCGGGTCCGTGTGGCGTTGTCGCCCGCCGTGCCCGCGCATTTTCATCGGCAGTTCACCGAGCGCTTCGGCATCGGGCTGATCGATGGCTATGGCTCCACAGAAACGAATTGCATTATGGGCTCCTCATTGACCGAGCAACGCCCCGGCACCATGGGGCGCGTGCTGGCCGGCTTTAGCGCGCGCGTCGTCGATGCTTATGACAATGAGGTCCCCGACGGCGAGGCGGGCGAACTGACGCTGCGCGCCGATGAGCCGTTCGCCTTCGCCACCGGCTATTTCGGCATGCCGGAAAAGACGGTCGAGGCGTGGCGCAATCTGTGGTTTCACACCGGCGACCGGGTCGTGCGCGAGAGCGACGGCTATTACCGGTTCATGGATCGGATGAAGGACGCCATTCGCCGCCGCGGCGAGAACATTTCCTCCTATGAAGTCGAACAGGTTATCGTCAGTCACCCGGCGGTCGAAAACGCCGCCGTCTTTCCGGTGCACTCGGAGCTCGCCGAGGACGAGGTGATGGCCGCCGTCGTGCTGCGCGCCGGAGCGCAACTCGGTCCCGCCGCGCTGCTCGACTTCTGTCAGCCGCACATGCCCTATTTTGCGGTGCCGCGTTTTCTGGAATTTGTCGAGGCGCTCCCTGTGACCGAAAACGGCAAGGTGACCAAATATAAGTTGCGGGAGCGCGGCGTGACGGCGGCGACCTGGGACCGGGAAAAAGCCGGCTACAAAGTCGCCCGAACCGCCCCGTAACGCGAACAAGAAATGCTATGATGCAACTGCCGCTGCAAGGATAGCTCCCGCATGACTGTCGCCGCTGCCATCGAAGCGCCCCAAAGTCTGATCGTATGGCGCTATCTCTGGTGGGCGTTAGCCGCAATCGCCGTCATGATCGCTGCGATCGTGGCCAGCAATTTCTGGCTCCTGGACTTCATCCACGTGTTCACCGGGCTCCTGTGGACCGGGATCGATCTGTTTATGGGGTTTGTGCTCGGCCCGATCCTGCGCCGCATGGATCTCACCGTCCGCCGGGAATTTGTGCGTCGGCTGGTACCGCGGACCCTGTTCCTGATGCCGGCGCTGGCGATTATCGCCGGCACCACCGGCTGGTTTCTCGCCGTCAAGCTCGGCTACACCGCGTTGCCCTGGCCGGATTATGGTTGGGTCGCGGTAGCGCTGGTGCTGGTCACGTTGATGACAATCCAGGGGCTTTGCTTTCTCGCACCGGTCAACGTGTTCGTCTGCCTGGAATTGCAGAAGTTCAATCCAGACATGAAAAAGATCGGCATCTGGATGCAGCGCTATTTCTATGCCGTCGCCTTGCAGGGCATGATGCAGATTGCGATCATCGTCGTCATGACGCGCTTTCGCACCGGCATTTGACTGGGTCTGACGCACCGAGGTGGGTACTAGCCCCGACGGTTTAGCTGCCAGACGCTAACCTTTCAGCTAACCGCGGGAAGAATCAATGCTCGATCTCATCATTCGCGGCGGCGATGTTGTAACGCCGCACGGTGTCGTGCGTGGCGATGTTGCTGTCGCCGGCGAGACGATCGCTGCGATCGCGGCCGCTGACGCGCTCTCGGCCGAACCCGCTACGCGGGTGATCGATGCTACCGGACACATTGTCATGCCGGGCGGCATCGACCCGCATGTGCATCTTCATCACGAGTGGACGAAGCCCGACGGCACGCCGCTGGTCACGGCCGGCCCCGAACAGGTCGGCCGCGCGGCGCTCTACGGTGGCACGACGACGTTCATCGATTTCGCCTACTGGCGCGGTGGTATCTCGGCGCTCCAGGCCATCGAGACGCGCGACAAGGATTTTGTCGGCAAAAGCCCGTGCGACTGGGCCTACCACATCATGCTGCATTCCGAGCCGCCGCCGGAATTCTCCGGCCAGCTCGCAGAGGCAATTCAGGCCGGTTATCCGACTCTGAAGATATTCACCACCAATATCCTGCCGTCGCGCTCAGGCCGCATGATCGATTTCGGCGATATCTGGGAGGCGTTTCAGGTGTTGGCAAAGGAGGGCGGGCTCGGCGTCATCCATGCGGAAGATAACGACATCGTCATGCACATGTACGCCAGGCTCATCCGTGAGGGCCGCGTCGGCTTCGAGCATCTCGCCGAAGTCCACAATCAACTCTCGGAGGATTTGAGCTTTCGCCGCATTCTGCGTCTCGCCGAAAGCGTACCCGGCACCGCGCTCTATATGATGCACGTCTCCGCCGGCACTGGCGTCGCCGCCATCGCCGAAGCCCGTGGCAAAGGCCTGCCGGTCTACGGCGAGACGTTGCATCAGTATCTGCTCTACTCGGCGGAGGACTACAAACGGCCCAATGGCCAGATTTATCATACCTACCCGTCGCTGAAGTCGGCGGACGATCAGGCCGCGCTATGGCGTGGCACGGCCAACGACCTGATCCATTGCGTCGCCACCGACGAGCTGTGCTGCACGCTCAAAGACAAAACCGTCGGCAACCGCATCGACAACACGACGGGCGGCAATTCCGGCGTCGAGCCGCGGCTTGGCGTCATGTACACGGAAATGGTCACCCGGCGCGGCTACTCGCTGTCGCAATATGTCGACCTGGTCTCGACCAACGCCGCCAAGATCATGGGGCTTTATCCGCGCAAGGGCGCGCTCGCGCCCGGCAGCGATGCCGATATTGTCATTCTTGATCCCAGCCGCCGCGGCAAAGTCCGTGCCGCCGATCTGCATGAGACCGATTATACCCCGTGGGAGAGCCACGACATTTTTGCCTGGCCGGTGACGACCATCCTGCGCGGCAAAGTGATGGTGGAGCAGGGGCAATATTTCGGCAGTCCGGCCGATGGGCGTTACCTCAAGCGCAAAATTTCGTCGCAGAACTTGAAAGGAAACTCGCTGTGAGTGGCGCGCGAGACGGTCTTGTGTGTGAGCTGCTCACGCAGAGCCTCGCCGCCTGGCGCTTGGCCGGTAGCGTTGAACCTACCAGCGACGGCGCCATCGTGAATGGGCTCGAAAAGAAGATCGCCATCAGCCGCGCGCCGCGGGATTCGATGTTCCGCTGGATGGTCACCATCGGCGGCCGCACACGACCGGCGCTTTCGGTGGCTGCCGTCCTGCGCCAGGTTCGTGAAGCTCTCGATCCCGAATACGCGGCGAACAAGGTTCGTGTCGCGGTCGTGCCACTGATGCTGGAATGATCGGCGCGGCCGCCATCCCGGTTTCGGTGCTCACCGGATTTCTCGGCAGCGGCAAGACCACGATGCTTGGTCATCTGTTGCGTCAGCCGGAGTTCTCACGCACCGCCGTCATCATCAATGAATTCGGCGAAATCGGGCTCGATCACGAGCTGATCGAAACCAGCGAGGATAACGTCGTCGCTCTCACGACCGGATGCCTGTGTTGCAAAGTCCGGACCGACCTGACGCAAACACTACAAGACCTGTTGCGCCGGCGCGCCGAGGGTAGCTGCTCACAGTTCGATCGCGTGGTGATCGAAACCAGCGGACTTGCCGACCCGGCGCCAATCCTCCACGCCTTGATGACGGATGCAACTATCGCCGGCCGACTCGCGCTTGGCAGTGTGGTGACAACGGTTGATGCCGTGAATGGCCACGCCACACTCGAACGCGAAGCGATTTCGCGAAAACAGGTTGCAGTCGCCGACCATATAGTTCTGAGCAAGGTGGATTTGACGGAGGTTGTGGCGCCGGAGCTGCTCAGCTGGCTTATAGAGCTTAACCCCGGTGCGCCGACTTTGCGAGCTGAGCACGGCTGCATTGTATCCAGTGGCCTCTTCGACACCGCGCTGTGCGATCGGAAAAACACGCGGTCCGAAATAAAAGGATGGCTGGCGGAAGCCCATGGGCACGCTGACCATTACCACGAGGCCGAGATCAAGACTTATACGGTCATGCGCACTGCGCCGATCCAAGCGGTTGCACTGACACTCTTTCTGGAGGCGCTGGCGGAGTACTGCGGCGCTAACCTGCTGCGCCTGAAGGGCATCTTAAACATCGCAGAGTGCCTCGATCGGCCTGCCGTTATCCACGGCGTACAGCACGTATTTCACGCGCCCGCATGGCTCGATCGCTGGCCGTCGGCCGATCACCGCACCCGCATGGTGTTCATCACACGCATCATCCCGCGGCGTTGGGTTGAGTTATTGCTGGAGGCGATTTGCGCGGAAGTGGCCGATGTTTCGGCGCCTGCTTAACGCTGCCTGGAGGGACGGGCCTCGCGGCCCGTCCCGCCTTGGCGTTCCGCCAACGGGGGCGACTTGTTGCCAGCGGACGCTCGCCACTCGTGCAGCCGCCAGCACCCTATTGGCAACTGCCATTAATCACAGTGGCACTAAATGCAGCCGCCCTAATTTAGTCGCCGTTTGGCGTGTTCCGCGCTAGCGGCGCAGGCAATGCCGGGCCTGGCCACGCCACTCGGTCCTGTTTGATCTCGTTAAAGAACCAATCGTCGAAGCCGCGGGCCAGCATCCATTCAATCCGATCGCCTCGCCAGAAGATCCGGCGCCGCTCGAAATCCCGGTCCGCGATGTCCACAACAAAATCCCGAGCCCGCCTCAAGTCGTCGAGGCAAATGGGCAGTGATCGCATTTGCTTGAACCAGCGGGCGAGATTTGGATATTGCTGCGCTGTAAACGGCACCTCCATGGCTTTCGCACTCGCCAAATGCGGAAACAACGCGATGTCGGCGACCGAGAGCGGCCCGCTGACGAACTCCCGGTGAGCCAATTCCTGATCCAGCGCATCGTAGATGAGCCGAAGGTCGCGACGTGCCGCCTCGAGCAGCCCTTGCGGTATTGTCCGGACGTTCGGCCCATTTCCAGTATGAGACGTTGATGAGGATCGGATCGACGAAGATGTCGGCCGTCCGCTCCCAAGCCCGGGCGTGCATGCGCGCGGCAGGTTGTTCGGGATAGATTTGTATCTGCGGATACCGATCGTCCAGAAAAGCGACGATATCTGCCGAATTCACGACGACAATATCGCCATCCACCAGCGTCGGCACTTCCAGTCGCCCATTGACCGCCTTGAGCGCCTGATGGTTCGACCTGAGCAGGCCGTCGACGGCTTCGTATTCGAGGCCTTTATGTTCGAGAACCATGCGAACTTTGCGCGCAAACGGGCTGAACGCGCTGTCGTAGAGCTTGATCATAGCAATAGCCTGACTGTGCTTACACGGGCTGCCGTGTTGGCCGCATCATGATCACACTTAACGCCGACTGCCAGTTCGGAAATGACCGCATGGCCAGAGGCACGACAATGTCGTGCCTAAGTAATCGCCTTGTTCAGATCGGTCCCGTTGCTATAGTCCGATGGATGCTCGTCAGGTGCGATGCTTGAGGAAAAGGTCTATGAAACGATTTCTGCTCAGGATGGCCGGTGCCGTGCTGCTTGTTGTTGCGCCAGCCTACGCGGAGGACTTGCCGCCGCTTCGCACCGGCATTGATGCCACGTTCGCACCGCATGCCTTTCCAAATCTCTCGGGCGGCTATCAGGGCTTCAACATCGATCTCGCTGACGATCTCAGCAAGCTCCTCAAGCGCAAGATCCTGATTGATTACACCCAGTACTCCGGATTGATCCCGGCGATGCAGGCGGGCACCTACGACTTTCTCATCGCGCCCACGACGGTGACCAAGGAACGCGCCGAAAACATGCTGTTCACGGAAGGTTATCTCAACACCGACTTTCAGTTTCTGATCAAGAGAGGCGCGCCCAAGATCGAGAAACTCGAAGACCTCAAGGGCAAGACGGTTTCCGTCAATAAGGGTTCGGTCTATGATTCCTGGGCGCGCAATCTTGAAGACAACATCGGCTGGAAGGTCGAATCTTTCGGCACTCAAACCGACGCAGTGCAGGCGGTCTTGGCTGGACGCGCCGATGCCAATGTCGCAGGGAACACTGCGGTCGCGTGGGCGGCTAAGGTCAATCCGCAACTTGAACTATCGTATCTCTATTCGACCGGGCTGGTCTGGGCCGCTCCGCTGCGCAAGGATTCCGCTGAATTGCGCAAGACGCTCGATGTCGCCATCGAATGCTTGAAGATAAACGGCACCATCGCGAAGCTGCACGAGAAATGGCTCGGCTCCGCGCCGGCTGCCGGCTCTGCTGCGGTCACCGTGTTCCCAGGCTATGGCGTTCCCGGCATGCCGGGTTACGACCCGACCCCGCATACACCGTCCTGCAGCTGAACCGGGCCGGCTGATGTTTCGCCGCCCGTTCCTTGCGAGCCGTCATTGTTGATGAACGACGCTCGCCAGCCGATCCTGGAAATCCGCGGCTTGCGCAAAAGATTTGGCGACGTGGAGGTGCTGCGCGGCATCGATCTCTCGGTGCAGGCGCAAGAGCTGGTATTCGTGATCGGACCGTCCGGGTCGGGTAAGAGCACGTTGTTGCGCTGCTGCAACCGTCTGGAGGAACCCTCCGCCGGTTTGATCCGCATCGACGGCACCGACATCATGGCGCCCTCGACGAATGTTAACGCCATGCGCCGCCAGATCGGCATGGTGTTCCAGTCGTTCAATCTTTATCCGCATATGACGGCGCTGCGTAATGTCACGCTTGCGCTGGTCAAAGTGCTACGCAAGTCACGCGCCGAGGCGGAACGCGTCGGTTTGGCTGCACTCGACCGCGTCGGCCTTGCCGACAAGAGCCGCTCCTATCCCGGCGAACTCTCGGGCGGGCAGCAGCAGCGGGTCGCAATTGCGCGAGCGCTCGCGCTCGAACCTAAGATCATGCTGTTCGACGAACCTACATCCGCGCTCGATCCGGAGCTCGTCGGGAGCGTGCTCAACGTCATGCGCGAACTCAAGCGCGGCGGCATGACCATGCTCGTGGTCAGTCATGAAATGCGCTTTGCGCGCGACGCGGCCGATCGTGTGATCTTCATGGATCATGGGGTGATCGTGGAGGAGGGCGTCCCACAGCAGATATTTTCTGCCCCAAGCGAAGCGCGCACCCGCGCGTTCATCGCCGAGATCGCGCGGTAAAGACTGCCATGGGGTCGTGGTCGCGCTTTCTGGACGTGTTTTTCAAGTGGGATGTGATCGAGCGCTATTTCCCGGCCATCGTGAAGGGCATGGTGGTGACGATCGAGGTCGCGGTAGCCGTCGTGATCACCGGCATTCTCCTCGGGCTCATTCTGGCGGTCGTGCGCTCATTTCGCATACGCGTCGTCAATGCGCTGATTGTAACTTTCGTCGACATGTTACGGGCGTTGCCGCCGCTGGTTCTTATTCTTCTGGTGTTCTTCGGCCTGCCCAATCTCGGCGTCAATCTGCCGTCCTTTGCGGTGTTGTGGCTTGTGCTCGCGCTTGTGCTCGCGGCGTTTGCCGAAGAGATTTTCTGGGCCGGCATTCTCTGGATCCCGAAGGGGCAATGGGAGGCGGCGCGATCCACCGGCTTAGGCTTTCTCGGCACGCTCGCCTATGTCGTGCTACCGCAGGCAATCCGTCTCACCGTGCCGCCGCTGACCAACCGCACCATTGCCATCACGAAGAATACCGCCCTTGGTACGGTGATCGGCGTCGGCGAAATCCTCAATCAGGCCACCACCGCCCAATCGTTTTCCGGCAGTGCCACGCCGCTGATGATGGGGGCGCTTGCTTATCTGATTTTGTTTGTTCCGGTTGTTGTTCTCGGCCGCTTTCTCGAGACCCGCTTTGCCTGGAAGAAAGCGTGATGGAAGCGATCATCCAGCAATTCTTCAACCTCGGGATCATGGAGCAGGCGTTTCCGATCATCCTTGCTGGCCTCAAGCAGACGATCCTCATTTGTTTGATCGTCATTCCGCTGGGACTGGCCGGGGGACTTGCGGTGGCACTGATCTCGCTCTCGCGCCGGCGCACCGCGCGCTGGGCCGTGATCGCCTGGATTGATTTCTTTCGTTCCATCCCGCCGCTGGTGCTGTTGATCTTCGTCTATGCCGGGTTGCCGTTCGCGGGGCTGCGGCTATCGCCGATGGCAGCCGTCGCCATCGCGTTCTTCCTCAACACTTCAAGCTATTACGGCGAAATCTATCGCGCCGGCATCGAAAGCGTTGGCCTCGGGCAATGGGACGCTGCGCGCTCGACCGGGCTGCACTCTTATCAGGCGCTGGCCTATGTCGTGTTGCCGCAAGCGGTGCGCAACGTATTGCCCGATCTGGTTTCCAACACTGTCGAGGTGGTGAAGCTCACCTCGATTGCGAGCGTGGTGGCGCTGCCAGAATTGCTCTATTCCGCCGACATGGCGCGCTCGGTGACCTTCAATTCGTCGCCGATCGTGCTGGCCGCGGCGATCTACCTTGCTATGTTGTGGCCCATCGTGCGGCTGATCAGCCGGCTGGAACGGCGGATCGCTGCATGAATTGCGGGAGAAGGGCGTGAGCCGGGTGCTTCGGATTGGCGGCGCGCAGATGGGGCCGATCCATAAAGCCGACAGCCGCCAGGCGGCGGTTCGGCGGATGCTCGATCTGCTCGAGCAGGCAAAAGCCGTACGGTGCGATCTCGTGGTCTATCCAGAGCTTGCGCTTACGACCTTCTTTCCGCGGTGGTACATCACCGATTGTGCCGAGGTCGACGCTTGGTTCGAGCGCGAGATGCCGAACGCCGCGACGCGCCCGCTCTTCGAGAAGGCGGCTGCATACCGCATCGGGTTGTCGTTTGGCTACGCCGAGCTTGCCCCTGACGGTCATCACTTCAACACCTCGGTCCTGGTTGATCGGGAGGGCAAGATCGTCGGCAAATACCGCAAGGTGCATCTGCCGGGCCATGCCGAGTTCGATCCGCAGCGCGCTTTCCAGCATTTGGAGAAGCGTTATTTCGAACCAGGCGATCTCGGCTTTCCCGTCTGGCGCACCATGGGCGGCATTATCGGTATGTGCATCTGTAACGACCGGCGCTGGCCGGAGACTTACCGGGTGATGGGTCTGCAAGGCGTCGAATTGATCGTGCTTGGTTACAACACGCCGTCGGTCAACTCGCAGAGATCGGGCGAGGGGCCGGAAAAGCGTCTGTTCCACAACCGCCTGACGCTGCAGGCGGGTGCCTATCAGAATTCCACCTGGGTGGTCGCAATTGCCAAAGCCGGCGCCGAGGACGGCTTCCATATGATTGGCGGCAGCCTGATTGTGAACCCGGACGGCGAAATCGTCGCCGAGGCAAAGACGGAGGATGATGAATTGATCGTCGCGGACTGCGATCTCGATGCGACCATTTTCGGCAAGGAAACCATCTTCGATTTTAAACGCCACCGCCGCATCGAACATTATGGGCGCATCACCAGCCAGACCGGCCTCATCCTTCCGCCGGAGCTCTAAGATGGCCACTCCATTCGAAGCCGATTTCGCTACGCTGTCGGCGCAGGATCGCTACAAGCTCCTGTGTTCTCTGGTCGTGCCGCGGCCGATTGCGCTGGTTACCACGGTCGGCCCCGGAGGCGTGGTCAACGCTGCGCCGTTCTCGTTCTTCAATGTGTTCGCGGAGGACCCGGCGCTGGTTGTCTTGGGATTGCAAGCGCGCCCGGACGGGTCGCTCAAAGACACCGCAGCACATATCCGCGTCACCGGTGCGTTCGTCGTGAACCTGGTCGACGAAGCGCTCGCCGAACGCATGAACATTTGCGCCGTTGATTTCCCGGCTGACACCAGTGAGCTTGACGCTGCCGGTCTCACCAAATTGCCGGGCCATTCAATTCCGGTACTATCGCCGAGGCGGTCGCTTCGCTGGAGTGCCGCCATTATCAAACCCTGGAGGTCAAGAATGGCCGCCGCTTGTGCGTCGGTGAGGTGGTTTATCTGCATGCGCGGGCAGGCATCATCGATCCGGCACGGCTCTATGTGAACCTCGAAGCCTACAAGCCAGTCGCACGCCTGTTCGCCAACCTCTACGCGCCCCTGGGCAAGCCGTTCACGCTGGTGCGGCAAAGCTATGCCGACTGGCTCGCCGCGGGCGGTATCAAGCGCGGCTGAACCAACGCAATCATCAGTACGGCGCAGTGTCACTTGACCCATTGCGTTGGGGGCTGATCCAGTTCTGGTGCGAAGACCCGAAGGGCGGTCGGAAGCCGATCAACGCCAAGTGCGAGACCGTGGACCGGCTGCCAACGTTTCGGGACGCCTATCGCCGACGGCGCTGCATCGTCCCGGTTGATGGCTTTTTCGAGTGGAAGGCGATCATGGGTCAGAAGGCCAAGCAGCCTTACGCCATCGCCATGAAGGGACGGCAAGCCGTTCGGCCTTGGCAGGCTATGGGAGAATTGGAAAGAGCCCACGTCGGGCCAGTGGATACGCACCTTCGCGATCATCACCACGCCGGCCAACGAAATGGTGGCCGAAATCCACACCGCATGCCGCTGATCCTTTCGCCCGGCGACTACGGCCGCTGGCTGAGCGATGATCTCGATCCGCGTGACTTGATGCGGCCGTTTCCAGTTTTGGAACCGATGAGGATGTGGCCGATATCGACGCGGGTCAACAAGCCGGAAAACGACGACCCCTCAATCGTCGAGCCGATCACGTAGTCTGCGGCGTAAGCTGCGTCAGTCACTTCCGCTATTATAACAGAATGCAGCGACTAACCGACACGGCGGTAACTATTTCTGACCAGTGCAAAGTTTGTTTAATCCTTCTTGCAAAGCTGTACGCGCACGTCCGTCTACATTGAATGCAGTCGCCAGAACCTTACCTATTTCTCCGGATGGTCTCACGCTTACTTTCTGCACGCTACAATCCATCCCGCGTACTTGGGCATCGGCAATTACTCGCTCCGAGATGCTGACCGGGATCACAGTGCTGGCTCCGGAAATCTGCACAGGACGATAGGTGGAGTTTCTGCCTGACGACGGGCACGCTGTGCCCAGCGAATCAGGAGAAACCATGACAAGACGACCACGTCGGAACCACACACCGGGTTTCAAAGCGAAGGTGGCGCTTGCGGCCATTAAGGGCGATCGCACACTGGCTGAGCTTGCGGAGCAATTCGACCTCCACCCCAATCAGATCACATCGTGGAAGGCGCAGCTCGAGGGCGGGGCTGCCGATGTTTTCGGTCCGGGGGGCGGCAACGGAGCGGCGCCGCCTGCCGTTGATGTGAAGTCACTGCACGCGAAGATCGGCGAGCTGACGCTCGAGAACGATTCCTAAGAAACGACGACACCAGGAGTCGGCTCCATGGGCTGAAGGACATATCCGAATGCCTTGGCGCGCCGATGCAGATTATGGACTATCCGCGTGCGATACCGCGTCTCGTAGAACGACGCACCAGGATCGACGTACTCCATTCCGTGACGTACGGCGTTGTAGAACAGGACTGCGACCTTGCGCGCCGTGGCGGTGACTGCCTTGGCCTTGCCGATGCGTGCCGAGAGCCGCCTGTAGAAGGCGCCCAGCGCGGTGTCGGTGCGACCAACGGTTACGGCAGCAAGCCGCAGAAGTGCCGCAGCGCGGCCGCCGGAACGGCGCGTTCGCGATGAGAGCATTTTGCCCCCGGAGATCTTGTTGTTCGGCGCCAAGCCTAGCCATGAGGTAAAATGCTTTGCACTCGGCCAGGAGGAGAGGTCGTCGCCGCATTCAGCGATCAACTTCAGCGAAAGGTAAGGACCGAGACCGTCGATCATCGTGATGTCCCTTCCGAGCAGCGCAAACAGCGCCGCGCGCACGTCGAAAGCCAGAGCATTCGGCTGATCTGTTCTGCTCCGACGTGGTGTCGACAACTCTTTTGATCCGGAACGGCCGCGATCGATGCTGAGTTCCTTCAACACGGCCTCGATCCTGATGTCGCAGGCAGATGCCTTCTCGTGGTAAACATCGTAGAGGGCGAGTGCCTGTTCGAGCGCGAACAGATGTTCAGCCCGGTAGCTGCCGGTGAGCGCCTTGGCAATTGTCTCAGCGCTTGAGTGGCAACTGTAATGGCGCAAGCGCGCCAGCACCTCGGGGTCGCGCTCGCCGGCAAGAATCGCGCGGATGATCCGCAGGCCGGTCGTGCCAGTGATGTCGGCGACGACGTGGTGGAGCTGGAGATTCATCTCGGTCAGCGCCTTCTGCATGTGCTGGATATGCGATGCTGCGTACTCAAGCAGACGCTCGCGCTGACGCACGTAGGCACGCAGCTCGGCGATTTGGCCTTTGGGCCGAAAGCTGGCACGCAGCAGCCCGTGCGAATGAAGCCGCTGCAGCCACTGCGCATCGTTGACGTCGGTCTTGCGCCCAGGCACGTGCTTGGCATCGCGTGCATTGACCAGAGACACAGTGAACCCACGGGCGTCGAGAAGCTCGAAAATCGGAATCCAGTAGACGCTGGTCAATTCCATGACGACAGTCTCGACACCGCATTCCGTGAACCAGTCCACCAACCGATGCAGGTCGGTCGTGAAGGTGCCGAAACTGCGTACTGGCTCAGGCGCGCGATCTGCCCTTACTGCAGCCATGTGCATGGTCGCCCCAACGTCGATGGCGGCCGCGTTCGGATGCATCACGGGCATCGTGTGTTCGACCTTGGCCTTCGATCTTTTGCGGTTCATCTCCTGTCCTCCTGCTGACATCAGCGGAAGGGCTGGGCTGCGCCATTCATCAGATTCCTAAACGGGATCGCCGGGTGGCGTCACCACTCTCAAGTGCGCAACAGCCCATGGACCATGTTTTTTAACGGGGTCACATGCCACCAAAATCATATCGGCCGCTCCCTTCCGAAACGCAGTCTAGCGCCGACCCGTTTCTATCCCACAGGGGGCGCGCAGCGCCGTGCATAGTTTTTTAGAGGGAGCGCTCAGCAAAGCCGGGCTGCTGAGCGCAAGGCGATGATCGACCGTGCGCACGATCTGCCGATCATCAAGCAAGCGGAAGCTCTGAACATCAGCCGTAGCAGCGTCTACTACCTGCCGCGGCCGGTGTCGGAAGCCGACCTGGCGACCATGCGGCGTCTCGACCGACTGCATCTGGAGTTCCCCTTCGCCGGAAGTCGGATGTTGAGAGGCCTGCTGGCGGCCGAGGGGTGCAAGATCGGCCGCCGTCATGTGAAGACACTAATGCGGCGGATGGGGATAGAGGCGCTCTATCGCCGTCCGCGCACGACGAAGCCCGAGCCGGGACACAAGACCTATCCGTATCTGCTGCGCGGGATGGCGATCACGCGGCCGAACCAGGTGTGGGCGATGGACATCACCTACATCACGATGGCGCGTGGCTTCGTCTATCTGGCTGTTGTGCTCGATTGGTTCAGCCGTCGCGTGCTGTCGTGGCGTGTTTCGATCACAATGGAGGCGGCATTCTGCGTCGAGGCGCTTGAGGACGCTCTCGCGCGCTATGGCAAGCCGGAGATTTTCAACACCGATCAGGGCAGCCAGTTCACCGGCACGGCGTTCACTGCCGTGCTGATCAAAAATGGGATCGCCATCAGCATGGACGGCAAGGGCGCTTGGCGGGACAACGTGTTCGTCGAGCGGCTTTGGCGCAGCGTCAAATACGAGGAGGTGTATCTACGGGCCTACGAAGGCGTCAGCGACGCTCGCGCTTCGATTGGCCGCTACCTAAACTTTTACAATGGCCGACGTCCACATTCGAGCCTTGACGGAATGACACCTGATCACGCCTACTTCGCGCCGCTGCCTTTCCGCTTGGCAGCCTAACCCCGGCAGAGGCTCCACTTATCGACGCGGAAAATCTGTTCAGACAACCGGGACCATCTCTCACAGCTTTACCGGTGTGACAGTGTAAACTAGCGACAATTTCTACGGCTGAAGTTGGTCCATTTGAAGTGTAACAGATATTCTCAAGCTTATGATCAGCTTTATCAACGCCAGCCTTCCCGAGCTCAGAACAACCGAGCGATTGAATGGCAGGGGCTAGATATGAAGAGAGCAGTTTGTCGGCCAAGTCATCGCAGGCTCGCGCGGCCCCAACCGATAATGTAGCGCAGGCGAGCGCCGCTCCAAGCGCTCGTAAGGGTATGGTACCAAGCGTCAACACGTCGGCAGACCCGCCTCGAAGGCTGGAAGTTGTTTTAGTGATTGGACGGTACCGGCCCCTGTTCACAATCAAAAAACTGCTGAGATTGGTTCTACGAATTTCTAGAGAGGAGACCAGTGGGTTTGTGATGTATCCAAACGTACATGGAGTTGATTTATTAGACCACCTGCGACGCCTGCGGCTGATAGACCTGATATGCACCCTTCGAAGGCGGCAAAGAAACCACCAGGCGATGCTACTACCTGTGGTCCTGCAGTAGACGCGGCAATCGCAGTGACCACACACCCTGTGGCGTATCCTACTAGCGCCTTCTGGACAGCCTGATTTGCTGTGTCCGGGCCACTAACTATGATGCGAACATCACGTCGCAGCAATTCTGTTTTGAACAGCGGATTTATACATTTGCACTGCATACGGAACGTAACCTGGATGCCGCGGAATTCCGGTACTTTGGTGCACGCATTCTTACCACATCCTGCTGCAGTTAGTTTAGGCAGTGTCCCAACATCAGGAAAGTCGAACCATTTTTGATTGTAGTAATCCGCTGCTTGTGCGGGCAACGAAGCAAAGACGACGAGCAGAGCAAAAAAACCAGCACGTAGCGCATGACATACCCCCCCAATGAAAGCACTACCATCAGACATTTGTTATTTTTTCACAGCAAGCTAACGCAGTCAAGAAAAGTTGTATCCTCGCATTCGTACAACTGTCACAAAAGCTTTTTGGACCTGCGATTTCGTTCCCCGCTGATGCTAAACGGGAGCCTCGAAACGCACCCCGAGGGCCTTTGCCATTGGCTCGACGTCGCGAACATTTGTTGTGATCACGACCCCGTCCTTCGGACAGAAGAATATAAAGTAAGCATCACCAAAGCCCCTGCAATCGTCGCGCGTCATCAAACTTGTGGCATGTTTCTCTAAGTGGCGCAGGATTTTCCCTCGGACAGCAACTTCCTTGCGATCTGCGTCAATTTTTATTGCGTTCCTGGCAGCATTCAGATCCGCTTTACGAGCTATCAAAGCGGGCTTGAGGCAACATTCTCGCCCGCGAGGGCAGTCTCTCGGTTCTACCTCAAGGAAGTTGCCGTTCTCTCGTATTGGTGCATCTGGGTAACAACTCAATTTGTGCAACGGACCGCCGAATAGGAGGCCACGAGCTTTCCAGGCTCTGGTTATAACATGCCGCAGTTCCAGCCTTAATGCATCTGCAAACAGACGATCTGGATCGGCATTAGCTTTGTGTATGCTTTGCAGAGCCGGCAAGTTGCTGAACAAATTTGTAAACGCCGTGTGCAAAGCTTGAATGGCTGTTGATGTCAGGTATCGGTGTGGAGACCTAGACATGCGCTGAAGCGCTGCCATCGATGTGAGATAACTCTTGGTATCAGCAAGCTTGTTGTGAGCCCAACAAAATTCTTCAGCGGCCCGCGCTTCAATTCCTTCCAGGAAAATTGTGGAATTGCCTGCTTTGCGTGCTTCTGGAACGCCGCATAGGCCCTGTGCTGAGAACCGTCCTTCTTCAGAAGGTAGTCGACTAAAACAGTAGTTTCTATGAAAGCGGTTGTCATGCGTTATCGGAAACTGATGCGTCACCGATAAGTTCATCGACCAGTTCGTTATAGCCCGCTAGCGTGAGGCCCCCCACACTGTCCTCAATCATCGAGCTTAAATCAGAAGCTTCATCAAAGGCCATGAACGGTGCAGCCCAGATGCGCTGGACGACATGCTTCATCACCTCAATAGACTGCGGTGCATCTACGATCGCCTTGATCTCGCAAAGAGCTTGAAAGCACTTCAACGCAATGATACCGGCGGCATCACTGATGTCTCGGTACATAAGCAGTTCGGAGGCTACTTTCTTTGCAGTGATTAGAATGTTGTCAGCAAGCAGGTTGTCGCGGCTCGCAAGCGCCGTCGCGGCATTCTCAAGGCTGCGGATCAACTCCTCCGCTAAAGTGAGAAAGGTCCCCACTTCGGATTTCGGGTCCAGACGCCGCAACGCGCTTGCATTCAACCCTCCCGCTACTGCGACGCCTTGTCCTTCTGCCCAACCATGCAAGGGTGGCAGCTCTGTGGACTGGCTTGGGGTAGTCTGCCGGAGGTAGCCTGACAGGTTTATCACCTCGCTCATTTCAGACTCTCCGCCCAGCCCAGAAAGGCGTCTGCATCGCGCGTGATCATTTTGTAACTGCCTTGCAGCCAAGCCTTAGGTTCCCAGCTTTCAGCTGGGATTGGTAATCGCGTGAAGACGTCCAGATCGAAGACGAGATCAAACGACGATTTGTCTATCTTTTCAAGGCCAAACGAGCTCGCATCCGGGGGAGGTTGGAACTCGACTTTGCCCTCTCGTTGATAAAGTTTGAAGAGACAGCCAACCGCGCCGTCGTCGCCTTCCATCGTGAAAGAGGGGACTAATTCATGGGCTCAAAAGAGAATAGCGGCCTTGGGGGCACGAGAGTCGAGAGTGCTTGCTTCAGTTTGGCCGTAGCATCCTCGCGAGATTTACATTGTACTGTGAAAAGATACCGATTTCCGACCCGCTTTAATGCCTTCACATCCAAAGTCTTCAACACAGTATCAACAAACATCTTGAAGACATCAAACGTTGTTTCCGCTGATCCTTGCGGATGATGATCTGTGATCGAGGCTTTGTCCAACGTAACTTCCATCGTGTAGCGAGTGTCTCCAACAAAAATTGTCTGGTTTGGGGTTGCTGATCGCAGGTCTGCGGCCTTGAAATTTCGCATGACAACTGTCCAGAGTTCGCCGGCTCGATCCCAAAGAGGTAACGCACGGTCGGCAAATTGGACTTCCAAAATCGTCTGGCTGCGGCGGAAACTAGAGAACGGAATTGGCACGCAAACCCCCAGGAAAGCGCTACTAGCACGGCATTGTAGCAAATTTTTGGTTTTTGACCCCCAGTGCCCGCCTTGCATTGCTTACGCTGTTCGCGCTTACCGCGACATCAGACGGCGCTGTCGCGTAAAGGTTCAGGGGGTCAAAGGCGGCCGGGGCTGCGCAAGGCATTCGAGGGCGGGCCGCGGCAACGTCGACACCCACCGCGCCCCGCGGCCGAAATCGCGCCCTTGCGCATGCTTGTGGGAATAAGCGCCCGGTCCGGCTAGGCGAGCGGGTCCCAAGCTCGAAAGGCCGGGGCAGGGGGACGACCGGAAGTCGGAGAGCTATGTCGGTTTCCGATGGGCTTCGCTCTAAGCCAATCCGGTGGTCAAGAATAGAGTATTTTAAATAGTCTTATGATTTCAATAGTATTTGGCGGAAGGGGTGGGATTCGAACCCACGAGGGAGCAGAGCCCCCTGCCGGTTTTCAAGACCGGTGCCTTAAACCACTCGGCCACCCTTCCAACTATTTAATTACAACGTCTTTCGGATTACCGTTCGGACGCCCATCGGAACCCAGAACCAGTCGCGCCAAGTCGCCGAGAGCGCCCGTGCCGATCCCTATTGCTGGGACGCGCGGCGTTCAATTCTGCCGCACGATGACGTGGGTGCCGACGGACACCCGATCGTACAAGTCGGCAACGTCGTCGTTCACCAGGCGAAAGCAGCCGGAGGAAACGGCTTGTCCGATGGTCTCTGGCGCATTGGTGCCGTGGATGCGGTAGACCGTGTTACCGAGATACATGGCGCGGGCGCCAAGCGGATTACCGGGCCCCCCCGCCATGAAACGGGGCAGATATGGCTGACGCTCGATCATTTCCGGAGGCGGACGCCAATCCGGCCACTCGGTTTTGCGGCTGACCTTCAACAGGCCGGTCCAGGTGAAGCCATCGCGGCCGACCCCGATGCCATAGCGCAGCGCGCGCGTCTCACTCTCGATCAGGTAGAGGTGACGCTCTGACGTTTCGACGATGATGGTGCCGGGAGGGTGTTGCGAGCGATAAAACACCGCCTGCCGCTGAAAATTCTCCGGAAGGTTGTTGGCCGAATTACCGTGGTCGACGCCGGGCGCGACATCCTCCATCGTCGGCTGGAAAAACGGAAGCGGAAAGCCTTGTTGGGGCAGTGCTGGTGCGGACACGAGACAGAGAACCGCCGCTCCGATCCATACGGTCAAGGCGTGTGCGCGACTTGTCAGTTTTGATCTACTCATGGCACTGCTCCCCATCTCCCTTGGAAATTCGACACATCGGTCCGGCGCGTGCCGGTCGATCTCGGCCCGAAGTCTAGCAGAGAGTGGACAGGCGAGACACGCCCATCAATTGTCTCGCACGGAGCTGCGAAATCGAACAGCAAGTTTGCTCTGTCGCGGTTGTCAACGCCGACGGTTGACTGCTCAACCGTAGTGCGCGCGGCGAATTCAATTTCGATCACGCCAGACACCGAATAGGACGCCTGCACTTGCGCCGTGCAAAACAACCACTGGCGATTCGCATTTTCATGTTTGAAAAAAGTCTTATTTCAAAACCATTTGGCCGCCTTTATTTGTGTCGCATTGATGGCAGCGTGATGGCGATGGGCGAAACTCGATTATTATGAAACATATTTTGATTTGCTCAGCGGTATGGACTTTTTAACCAGCCTATGGTTAGTCGCGGCCTTACCGGGCGTTCGCGCCGGCTATCGACCCCCAAAAAAAACGTAACAGTCAAGAAAGGCATCGCTGCCAAATGTTGAAACGTGGAACGAAAGTGCTTGGGTACGTTCAGAAGAAACTCGTCGACCACTCGCAGATATTTGTACGCGTCACCTTCGGGGCCTTCCTTGGCAGTCTCGTCGTGCTGCTCATCCTGCTGTACGCCAACGTGCCGATAGTCGGCATGTAGATCACAATTGCCCGAATAGGGACGCTGACCCTATTCGGGCAATTACAACGCTCCATTCACTATCAGCGATCTCCTGCGCAATTTCGCCACATTCTGACCACGCTCGGATTCGATACCTAGCCGGCGGGGATCGGGGATAATGCGGCTTCGACTGCGGGTGGCGTTCTCACGGTTGGCGCCGATTGGTGTTTGCGCCGCGATTGGCCTTTCGCTCGCCAACTGCTCCAGCACCGTGGATCCACGCTACGGCGTTTCGGCTAGCCCGCGCGTTGTCGACGACGGCGAGCCGGTGCCCAAGGGTGGCGGCGTATACCGCGTCGGCGCGCCGTATGTCGTCGCCGGCCGCACCTATTTTCCAACGAATGATCCCAACTATCGGGCTGAGGGCCTCGCCTCGTGGTACGGCGATGATTTCCACGGCCGTATGACCGCGAACGGCGAAGTCTTCGATCCCAAAGCAATCTCGGCGGCGCATCCAACCCTGCCGCTGCCAAGCTATGCACGCGTGACCAATCTCTCTAACGGCCGTTCCATCATTGTCCGCATCAATGATCGCGGACCGTTTCACGGCAACCGAATCATCGATGTATCGGGCAGGGCAGCTTATCTCCTCGGTTTCCGGGCCGCCGGCACCGGCTGGGTGCGGGTAGAGTACGTCGGGCGCGCACCGCTTGAAGGTTCCGACGACAGGATCCTCGAGGCAACGTTACGGCTCGATGAGCCGGCGCCGGCGCCCAATGGCGTCAAGCTCGCCGCAACGTCAATCGTCCCGGTGATGACGCGCGCGCCGGTGCCAGCACGCAACACCCGGCTGGCCAGCGCAGCGCAGAATGACGTTTCGCCTGTCCCCGTCGGGGCAATCGCGCAGCCGGTTGCCTACGCAACCCAGCCAGACGGCTTCAGCGGCCCCGACCAGTTGCTTAACGGCCGCGGCCTCTACTGATTTTAACGCTGTCGCTGCGACATTGACGCAGTGGTGCGCTGCCACCTTGCGCGCGGCGCGCAGTTCGCGTGACAATGAGCTTTCCGTTTTTTCGCACTGAGAAGTGGAGGCGGCTTTGTCGGCCGTGCATCGTCAAGTTTTCCGGCCTGGATGGGCGTCGACTGCCGTAGCCGGCGCGCTGTTGGTCGCGACTGCGCTTGCTGCCCACGCCGCCTCGAACATGAATGTCAAGAAGGACGAGCTGTTTCAGACCAGCGTGCCCAACGCGCTCCTTCTGGATACCAACAGTGACAGCGTCCTGTTCGAGAAGGGCGGCGATCAGCTGGTCCCGCCGGCGAGCCTCGCCAAGCTCATGACGCTCGAATTCGTATTCAACGAAATCAAGCAAGGCCGCCTCAAGCTCGACCAGGAGTTCATGATCACCGAAAACGCTTGGCGCAAGGGCGGGGCGCCATCGCACGGCTCCACCATGTTTGCAGCCATCCACAGCCGGGTGAGTTTGGACGATCTCCTGCACGGCATCATTGTCGATTCCGCCAATGACGCGTGCATCGCGATTGCAGAGGGTATCGCCGGCAACGAGGCGGCATTCGGCGAGATGCTGACCAAGCGCGCCCGCGAAATCGGGCTGGAGAAATCGACCTTCACCAATGCGACGGGCTATTCGGATCCGAACCTGCGCGTGACGCCGCGTGAGCTCGCCTATTTGGCGCGCCATCATCATGCGGACTTATCCCAATTTCTATTCATATTTCTCGGAGCGCGAATTCACCTGGAACAAAATCCGCCAAACCAACCGCAATCCTTTGCTGGCCATGGGCATCGGAGCGGACGGACTTAAGACCGGCGAAACCTCCGAGGCCGGGTTCAATCTGGTGGGATCGGCGGTGCAGGACAATCTGCGACTGATCGTCGTGATCACCGGCGCGAGGTCGGACAAGGAGCGGGCCGAAGAAGCGCGCAAGATGCTGGAGTGGGGTTTCCACGGCTTCGAGGCGCGGGTCCTGTTCGCCGAAGGACAGACCGTCGGCGAGGCGCGAGTCTTCGGCGGCGATACGCGCTACGTTCCTCTGATCGCGCCCGGCACCATCAGTGTGATGATGCCGCGCAACGGCGGCGAGCACCTGCTCGCTCGCATCGTCTATTCCGGGCCGGTGCCGGCGCCGGTAAGTAAAGGACAAAACATCGGCAAGCTGAAAGTCTGGCGCGGCGAGAGCCTCGCCCTTGAAGTGCCGCTCAAGGCCGCCGAGGACGTCGGTACGGGTAGCATGTCGCATCGCGCCATGGACGCGGCGACTGAATTGATGATCGGTCTGTTTCGCGCCGGCGTGAATAAACTATAATACCGCCTTGGTCCGTTCTGGGGCGCTGCTTCGTACCGTTTTGCATGCGCCTTCGTATCTTAGTCGAGATTAGTACCCTAAGTCATTGGACCTAAGCCTGTTTAATCGGAGTTTGTCGCGCCGAAGCCCGCCAATGCTTACATCAGCACGCGCGGGGGCCGGTCCGAGCGGGACAATCCAGCATGAGTGGCAAATTCATTACCTTCGAAGGCGGCGAGGGGACTGGCAAGTCGACACAAGCTTCGTTGCTGGCGCTGCGGCTGGCGTCGCTTGGAATAGCGCACGCAGCTCACGCGCGAGCCGGGCGGTTCGCCCGGCGCTGAAATCATTCGTCACGTGCTGCTGTCCGGTGCAGCAAAGCCATTGGGCCCGGACGCCGAGGCGATGCTGTTTGCGGCGGCGCGCGATGATCATGTGCAGCAAACCATCCTGCCGGCGCTGGACGCTGGCAAATGGGTCATTTGCGACCGCTTCGCCGATTCAACCCGGGTCTATCAGGGCGTCCTCGGCGCGGTCGATCTACGCCTCATCACCGCGCTCGAGCGCGTGTCCATTGGCGATCTAAAACCCGATCTTACTTTCGTGCTCGACGTACCGGCCCAAATAGGAATGAAGCGCGCGGCAGGCCGGCGCCGCGGCGGCAAAGCTGATCGCTTCGAAGCAGAAGATATCGCCTTTCACGAAAAGCTGCGCGAAGCCTACCTGGAGCTGGCGGCGGCCGAGAATGAGCGCTGCGTCGTCATTGACGCCAAGGCGCCGAAGAAGATCGTAGCACAACGCATCTGGGATGCCGTGCAGGAAAAGCTCGAACCGGGAAGGGCGCCCGCCGAATTGGAGAATGCGGCTCATGAGCCCGCAAGCTACCGAACCTGACGAGGCGTCGCTGCCATCCGCAACGAGCGCGTTTTACGGCAACGCCGGAACCGAAGCCGCGCTGCTCGCCGCCTATCGCAGCCGCCGCGTTCCGCATGCCTTCCTGCTCATCGGCCAAAAGGGCATCGGCAAGGCGACGCTGGCTTATCGGTTCGCCCGCTTCGTGCTCGCTCATCCAGACCCGGCGGCGCCCGAGGTGCAGGCTGCGACTTCGCTCGCGGTGGAAGCGGCACATCCTGTCGCCCGCCGGATGGCGGCGCGCGCCCAAGGCGATCTGCTGATTTTGGAACGCACCCCAAATGACAAGGGCGTTCTGCGCCAGCAGATTGCCGTCGAAGACATCCGGCGCACCATCGGCTTCTTCGGCTCGACCGCCGCGGAGGGGGGATGGCGCATCGCCATTGTCGATGCCGTCGATGAGCTTAACCGCTTCGGCGCCAACGCGCTGCTGAAGGTGCTTGAAGAGCCACCGGAGCGCACGCTGTTGTTGCTGGTTTGTCATTCCGCGGCGCGCGTTTTGCCGACGTTGCGCTCACGCTGCAGCGTCATGACCATGCGGCCTTTGCAGCAAAACGACGTTGCGGCGGCGCTCGCCGCAGCAATTGGCAGATCGGCGAGCGATCCGGATATCGAAGCAGCGGCCGCTGCCGCCGACGGCAGTGTCGCGCGCGCTTTGACTTTTCTCGACGCGGACGCATTGGCGCTGCGCCAGCAAGCACTCGACCAACTCGATCGCCTGCCCGCAATCAACGCTGGCGCGCTCCATGCGCTTGGCGACGCGCTCGCCGGCGTTGACCCGCAGCCGCTCGCCGCCTTCGTCGATACCGTCAATGTCTGGCTGTCGCAGCGTCTCGACCGCGGCAGGGACGATCTCGCCCGTCTCGCGCAATTGGCCGGAGCATGGGAGCGGATCAATCAGGCGGCGCAGGACGCCACCGAGTACAATCTAGAGCGAAAGCCGCTGGTTTTCAGCGTCTTCGGCTTGCTTGCGGAGGCCACGAGCGGTTGATACCTATGCCCCATCCTTGGCCGGGCTTGTCCCGGCCTTTGGTCATTTGAGGCGCCGCCACTTGGAGAGCGCCTCCCGTCTAGGGCGCCGAGTTGCGGCGCGGGAATGAGATGGCTGGCAAGCCCTACTACATCACCACGGCGATCGCCTATCCGAACGGCCCGCCGCATATCGGCCACGCCTACGAAGCGATCGCCACCGACGCCATCGCCCGCTTCATGCGGCTCGACGGCCGTGATGTGTTCTTCCTCACCGGCACCGACGAGCACGGGATGAAGATGTTGCAGACGGCGAACAAAGAGAATCTGACGCCGCGCCAGCTGGTCGAGCGCAACGTGCCGCGCTTCCAGGCCATGGTGAAAATGCTCAATTGCTCGAACGACGACTTCATCCGCACCACCGAGCCGCGCCACTACCGTTCCTCGGAAGCGATCTGGGACCGGATGGAGGCGAACGGCGACATTTATCTCGACAAGTATGCCGGCTGGTACTCGGTGCGCGACGAGGCCTATTACGACCAGAGCGAAACCCGGCTCGACGACAAGGGACAACGGCTCGGCCCGAACGGCACGCCGGTCGAATGGGTCGAGGAGGAGAGTTATTTCTTCCGGCTGTCCGCCTATCAGGACAAACTTCTCGCCCTTTACGCCAACGATCCCAACTACGTGCTGCCGCGCGAGCGGCTCAACGAGGTCATGAGTTTCGTCAAAAGCGGGCTGCAAGACCTTTCCATCTCGCGCACCACCTTCGACTGGGGCGTGAAGGTGCCGGCCAATCCCCGGCACGTGATGTATGTTTGGGTCGATGCGCTCACCAACTACATCACCGCCGTCGGCTATCCCGATACCGACAGTGAAAAATTCCGCCGCTACTGGCCGGCCAACCTGCATGTCATCGGCAAGGACATTGTGCGCTTCCACGCGGTGTACTGGCCGGCCTTTCTGATGTCGGCAGGCGTGGCGGTGCCCCGCCGCATTTTCTCCCACGGCTTTCTGTTCAACCGCGGGGAAAAGATGTCGAAGTCGGTCGGCAACGTCATCGACCCGTTTGCGCTCGCTGAAGCTTATGGCGTCGATCCGCTGCGCTATTTTTTCCTGCGCGAGGTTCCTTTCGGCCAGGACGGCAATTACAGCCACGACGCCATCGTCAACCGCACCAATGCCGACCTCGCCAACGATCTCGGCAATTTGGCGCAACGCTCGCTGACCATGGTGGCGCGCAACTTTGGCGGAGTGTTGCCGGCACCCGTGGCCTTGAGCGCAGCCGACCAGGCGATCCTCGCCGCCGCCGACGGCATGATCGGCAAGGCGCGCGAAGCCATGGCAACGCAACAATTGCATCAGGTGCTCAATGCGGTGTGGGCAGTGGTCGCAGAGGCGAACCGCTATTTCGCGGGCGAAGCGCCTTGGGCGCTCGCCAAAACCGACCCGGCGAAACAAGGCACCGTGCTCTATGTGACCGCCGAGGTGCTGCGGCAGATCGCCATACTGGCTCAACCGTTCGTGCCGGCATCGGCGGCGAAATTACTGGATCTGCTGGCGGTGCCTGCCACGGAACGGGACTTTTCGTTCCTCGGCGGCCAACATCGTATTGCCGCGGGCGCTGCGCTGCCGGCGCCGGCGGCGGTTTTTCCCCGATATGTCGAGCCTGCGGCAAGCGCGGCGCAATAGCCATGCTGCAAAGACATGTTAGTTGACAGCCATTGCCACCTCGATTTTCCCGATTTCGCTGACGAGCTTGACGCCGTGGTGGCGCGCGCGCGTGCCGCAGGAATCGGACGGATGGTCTCGATCTCGACGCGGGTTCGCCGCCACAATGAACTGCTCGCGATCGCGGATCGCTTCGCCGACGTCTATTGCTCGGTCGGCACCCATCCGCACTACGCGCACGAGGAATTGGACGTGACCGCCGCCGACCTCGTCAGCCGCACGCGGCATCCGAAGGTGGTCGCGATCGGCGAGGCCGGCCTCGACTACCATTACGACCGCAGCCCACGGCAAGACCAGGAGCGCGGATTTCGCACCCACATCAAGGCGGCGCGCGAGACCGGACTGCCGCTCGTGATCCATTCGCGCGACGCCGATGACGACACTGCGCGCATCCTCGAGGAAGAAACCGGGCAGGGCGCCTTCCCTGCCGTACTGCATTGTTTCACTGGCGGCCCGCGACCTCGCCCGCCGCGCGATCGCGCTCGGACTTTTTATTTCCTTCACCGGCATTCTGACGTTCAAGAACTCATCGGCGCTCCGCGCCATCGCCGCCGAACTGCCGGCCGACCGCATCCTGGTCGAGACCGACGCGCCCTATCTCGCGCCCAGCCCATTTCGCGGCAAACGCAACGAGCCGGCTTTTGTCGTCGAGACCGCCAAGGTGCTCGCGGAAACGCGCGGCGTTTCCTTCGACGAGATCGCGCGTCAGACTACGGAAAACTTCTTCGTCTTGTTCAGCAAGGTGCCGCGGCCCGCGGCGGCCGCTGCATGACGTTGAAGTTCACGATCCTCGGCTGTGGCTCATCCGGCGGCGTGCCACGGCCGGCGCTGGGCTGGGGCGCCTGCGATCCGACCAATCCCAAAAACCGCCGCCGTCGCACCTCGCTGCTGGTTGAGCGCCATGAAGACGGCGGCGTTACCAGAGTGCTGGTCGATACCTCGCCGGATTTCCGCGAGCAGCTGATCGATGCCGACGTCGATCGCCTCGACGGCGTCCTCTACACCCACGAGCATGCCGACCACATCCACGGCATCGACGACCTGCGGGCGTATTTCATCAAGCAGCGGCAGTTGATCGACGTCTATCTCGACGAGCATACGGCGAAGGTCGTCCGCACCCGGTTCGGCTATTGCTTCGAAACGCCGCCCGGAAGCGAATATCCGCCAATCGTGCGCGAGCATCGCCTCGTCGCCGGCCAGCCGGTCACCATCGCCGGGCAGGGCGGACCGATCGAAGTGCTACCCAGTCTTGCAGGAGCATGGCGACATCGCCTCGCTCGGTTTTCGCTTTGGCCGCTTGGCCTATTCTTGCGATCTCAGCGGCCTGCCGCCTGAGAGCGTCGCAGCCTTATCCGGCCTCGATATCTGGGTTGTCGACGCCCTGCGCTACCGGCCGCACCCAAGCCATTTCTCTCTGGACGACGCGCTCGCGCTGGATCGAGCGGCTCAAACCGCGCCGGGCGATCCTGACCAACCTTCATGCCGATCTCGACTACGAGACGTTGCGTAAGACCGTACCAGGCCCATGTTGAGCCTGCATTCGATGGGCTTGCTGGAGATGTTCCATAATATCTCTTATGCGAATCGCGCATTTGCAGGCGGGAATTGTTCCGGCCTGCAAGTGACCGGCCCCACTCTGCAATTATCATCGATCGCCGTTATTCAGAGCCCGTCAATTGATTTCAACCGGGAACCCAAGGGGGCGCGTTCTCGTTCCCACACGCTGTCTTGCGCTCCGATGACGGGTGCTTGGGCGGCAACGTTCTTTCCGTCCTCCATTTGGTCGTGCCGCCGATCTTACGCACGCGCTCAGCGATGTCGTCAGTCGTCGCAAAAATTTGCGGCGACTGCTCCGCTCGATCGGCATGTTGCCAAGTTGCGGACAATCAAAGACAACGATGAGAGCTTTGTCGCAACGCATGAGATGCTGCGCGAGCTAATGAACGACAACAAGCATATCGCTGCGTCGATGCACGAATGCCATGAGCTCGCGGAAAAGCATGAGGATGTTGCTACCGCCAGTCCTTTGGAAAATTTTATCGATGGGACGGAGCGGCGCACCTGGTTCCTGTTCGAAGCAAGCCGCGCTGCTGCACAAGGCACTAGAAACGTCGATTTACGCACAAGCGCCGACGGCTTTGGTCGCGGGTCTTCAAGGGGTCTGATAGGAGTCGCGCTTTCCCCTTGCGAGATTCCGTCATGACCCCTTCCCGCGACATCGGCCGGCTCATCGAAATCATGGCGGCACTGCGGACGCCCAAGACCGGCTGCCCGTGGGATCTGGAGCAAGACTTCGCGACCATCGCGCCGTATACGCTCGAAGAAGCCTATGAGGTCGCGGACGCCATCGAGCGGAACGATTTTGCCGACCTTGAAGACGAACTTGGCGATCTGCTGCTGCAGGTAGTCTTTCACGCCCGCATGGCGCAGGAGCAGGGCGCTTTCGATTTCGGCGACGTGGTCGAGGCGATCACCACCAAGCTGATCCGCCGGCATCCGCATGTATTCGGGAGCGAGCGGGCCCGAGAATCCGCAAGCAGTCAAAGGCTTGTGGGAGGAAATTAAGGCCCAGGAGAAACAGGAAAAAGCCGCCAACGGCCGGCCGGCCGAGCAAGGCGCGCTGGCTGGCGTGCCGGTGGCATTACCCGCCCTCACCCGCGCCCTGAAGCTTCAAGCCAAAGCGAGCCGTGTCGGCTTCGATTGGAATGATCCGCGCGCGGTGCTGCGCAAAATCCGCGAAGAGACCGACGAGATCGAAGCTGCGCTCGACGGCGACGGCGTAAGCGCAGCGGCCGAAGTCGGCGATCTCCTGTTTGCCGCCGTCAATCTCGCGCGCCATCTGCACGCCGACCCGGAAGCGCTGTTGCGGCAGACCAATCAAAAATTCGAGCGCCGCTTTGCAGCGATCGAACGCGCACTAGCAGAGCAAGGCAAGGCGCCGCAGGACGCGACGCTCGCCGAGATGGATAGGCTCTGGGACGAGGCAAAGGCGCGGGAGTAAGTGCCGTCCGGCGCGGCTGCGTGGCGCCCAGATCAAGTCCGGGCCCGACGCTTCAGTGAGCAAATCGTTCCCGCACGGTGTCTGCCCGTTCCGGAGCGGCCCGCACGGTCATGGCGATACGGCCGGATTTTTCGTCGATCACTTTGTGGATCACTTCGGTGTGCCGGTATAGCCAGCTCAAGCCCGCGCCGTCGGCGGCATCGAGGCAAAGCTCGAGAAGAACGCGGCCGGCGGCAAGGCGCGCCTCGATGGCCGCTCCGAGTGCATCGAGCCCCTCCCCGGTCACTGCCGAAACCAGCACCGGGCGATTGTCGGCCGGACGGCGCTCGGCGAGGTTTTGCAGACGCACACGAGCGTCGGCGTCAAGCCGATCGATCTTGTTCCATACTTCAAGCAGCGCCGGCTTATCGTTGCTGTCACGCTGCGGATCGACGCCGAGCTGACGCAGAATATTCTCCACGTCCTGCAATTGCGCTGCGGCATCCTCGTGGGAAACGTCGCGCACGTGCAGGATCACGTCGGCCTCGATCACTTCCTCAAGCGTGGCGCGGAACGCCGCGATCAGCATGGTCGGCAGATCGGAAATGAAACCGACGGTGTCGGAGAGAATGACGCGGGCGCCGTGCGGTAGGGCGACGGCGCGCAGTGTCGGATCGAGCGTCGAGAACAGCATATCGGCGGAGAGTACGCGCGCCTTCGTCATGTTGTTGAACAGCGTCGATTTGCCGGCATTGGTGTAGCCGACCAAAGCAACGATCGGATAAGGCACGCGGCGGCGGCTCTCGCGATGGAGTTCGCGGGTGCGCTTCACCTTGGTAAGCTCGGCCTCGATCTTGGCGAGACGCTCTTCGATCATGCGCCGGTCGGCTTCCAATTGGGTCTCGCCGGGACCGCCGAGAAAACCGAAGCCGCCGCGCTGGCGCTCCAGATGGGTCCACGAGCGCACCAGCCGGCTTTTCTGATACGTCAAATGCGCGTGTTCGACCTGCAGCGCCCCTTCGCGGGTGCGCGCGCGCCGGCCGAAAATCTCGAGAATAAGCCCGGTGCGGTCCAGCACCTTGGCGTTCCACGCCTTCTCCAGATTGCGCTGCTGCACCGGCGAGAGCGCGCAATCCATGACAACGATGCCGGTTTCATGGGACTTCACCAGCCCGGCAATTTCTTCGACCTTGCCCTTGCCGAGATAGGTCGCGGGCCGCACGGCGCTGCAGCATGACAATGCCGGATTGTTCGACGTCGAGATCGATGGCGCGGGCAAGACCGACGGCTTCGTCGAGCTTCGCGTCCGGTCCGCGATCGGCCAAAGTGGCGTGCGCGGCGGCACGCCGCAGTACCGGCTCGATCACGAAAGCGCGGCCCGTTGCCGAGCCGCCGGGGCTCAGCTGATTAGAGCGCGTGTCGCGACGGCGCGGCTCCAATCAGACCTTTTCCCCGGCCGGGGCATCCTCGGCGCCCTCAAAAAGCTGGACGGGATGACCCGGCATGATGGTCGAGATGGCGTGCTTGTAGACCAGCTGCGAATGACCATCGCGGCGCAGCAGCACGCAGAAATTGTCGAACCAGGTCACCACGCCCTGCAGCTTGACCCCGTTCACCAGAAAAATGGTGAGCGGAATTTTGGCCTTGCGGACGTGATTAAGGAAAGTGTCTTGCAGGTTTTGTGAGCGGTCGGCTGCCATGGCCGTTGTTTCCGTTCTTGTACCGCAGGCCCCTACCCTGCGGGTCTTTTCTTGCGCCTGATCATGCGGTGGGTCGAGCGAAGCGAACCCACATTAAAAACGTCACTCCAACTGCGGGCCGCGCTTCGCTCGACCCATCCTACACGCTTCCTACGCCCGCCACCCCCGCTAGCGATCCAAGCCGACCATTAGAAAGTACGACGGGAGGGGATGCAAGCCTAAGTTTTGACGGCCGGGCGGTGCGAATGTGCTCACTGGTAGTCATTTTGGAGCATAAAGCCCTTCGCTAAGTGGCTGTCCCTGCTCGGCGAAGTGATGGAATTCCCGGCGCAAGGCGGTCGCGATCGGGCCCGGTTTGCCGTCGCCAATGGGCCGATCATCGATTCGCACGACCGGCATGACAATCTGGCTCGCCGAAGTAATAAACGCTTCGCGAGCCGCGAAGGCTTCCTTGAGCGTGAATGCCCGTTCCTCGACCGTAAGGCCCTTCGCTTTGATGGCTTCGAGCAGCACCGTCCGCGTGATCCCGCGCAGAATGGCGTGATCAGCCGGGCGGGTTACCACCGTGCCGGCCTGCGTAACGATCCAGGTATTGCCCGAGGCGCTTTCGGTCACGTTGCCGCCGTGATCGACAAACCAGGCGTCGCGCGCGCCCTGTTCGATGGCGGCCTGCCGCGCCAGTACGTTCGGCAGGAGCCCGGTGGTCTTGATATCCACCCGACCCCAGCGATTATCCGGCACGCTGATGACTGCAATGCCCTTGGCGGCCAGCGCTTCGTTGCGCGCTTGGTTCAGTGCACGCGCGGTTACTACGACGCTGGGCGATACGTCCGGCACCGGAAAAGCGTGGTCCCGACGCGCTACGCCGCGAGTGATCTGCAGGTAGACGACGCCGTAAGCGACCCGATTGCGCGCAACCACCTCGCGCAGCACGACGCCGAGGGCTGCGAGCGACATCGGCATGCGAATGTGCAATTCAGAGAGCGAGCGCGTGAGCCGCGCCATGTGGCGGCGCTCGTCGATCAGCCGCCCTCCCCGGACCTCGCAGACCTCGTAGACGCCGTCGGCGAACTGATAGCCACGGTCCTCGACATGGACCGTCGCCGCGCGCATCGGCAGGTAGCGCCCGTTGACGTAGGCTATTCGGGACATCGGTCGTCGGCGGTCAGTCGATCCCCAGCGCCTTGAGCTTGCGGTGGAGCGCCGAGCGTTCCATGCCGACGAACTCGGCGGTGCGGGAGATATTGCCGCCGAAACGGCTGATCTGCGCTACGAGATACTCGCGCTCGAACACTTCGCGCGCCTCGCGCAACGCCAAGCTCATGAGATGCTCGCCGCCGTTGCCATTTGGCATCGACGGAATCATCGAGCCGACGTCTTGCGGCAGCATCGCCGCAGTTATCTCGGCATCCGGCTCGCCGCCGGCGAGGATCATCAGCCGCTCGACGTTATTGCGCAGCTGCCGCACGTTCCCGGGCCAGTCGTGCGATTGCAGCACGGCCAGCGCATCGGCGCCGACATTGCGTTTGGGCAGGCCGGTGGTGTTGGATATCTGGGTCATGAAATAGTCGACCAGTTCACGCACGTCCTCGCGCCGCTCGGCGAGCGGCGGCACGCGGATCGGCACCACGGACAGGCGATGATAAAGATCCTCGCGGAATTTGCCCGCCGCGATATCGGCCTCGATATTGCGGCTGGTCGATGAGACGATGCGCACGTCGACCGTGACTTTGGTGCTGCCGCCGACCCGCTGGAAAGTCTGGTCTACGAGCACGCGTAGAATCTTGTTCTGCGTCTCGCGGGGCATGTCGGCGATTTCGTCGATGAACAATGTACCGCCATGCGCTTCTTCGAGCGCACCGACCTTGCGGCTTTGCGTGCCATTTCCCGCCTCGACGCCGAACAGCTCGACCTCCATATGCTCGGGCATAATGGCGGCTGCGTTGATCACGACGAAAGGTCCATTGGCGCGGGCGGACAGGGCGTGAATGGTGCGCGCCGCAAGCTCCTTGCCGCTGCCTGAGGGACCAACGATAAGAATGCGGCTGTTGGTCGGTCCCACTCGCTCGATGGTTTGGCGCAGCTGATTGGCGGCTGGCGAATGGCCGACGATCGTCGTGGCCTGCGGGCCGAGCTGCTTCAGCTCTCTTACCTCCCGCTTGAGCCTTGAGTTCTCAAGCGCCCGCTCGGCGACCAGCAACAGCCGATCGGCCTTGAACGGCTTCTCAATGAAATCGTAGGCGCCGCGTTTAATCGCCGAGACGGCGGTCTCGATGTTGCCGTGGCCGGAAATCATCACGACCGGCAGCTCAGGATGGTCCTGTTTTAGGGCATCGAGCAATTGCAATCCGTCGAGGCGGCTTCCTTGCAGCCAGATGTCGAGAAAAACCAGGTTTGGCCTGCGGGCGATGACGGCGGCGACCGCCTCATCGCTGTCGCCAGCCGTGCGGGTGCCGTGGCCTTCGTCCTGCAAAATGCCGGCAACCAGCTCGCGGATATCGACCTCGTCATCGACGATCAGGATATCGGATGTCATGATCACACCGTCGCTCTGTGCCTTCCGCCGGCGCTGCGGGAGCCTCAACCGGCTCGGCAGCAAAGCGCAGCTGCATCCATGCGCCGCGAGCGCCGGAGATTTTTTCGGATGCGTCGTGCAGCTCAATGCGCCCGCCGTGCTCTTCCAGAATGCGCCCGACTATAGCGAGGCCCAAGCCGGTGCCCTTCTCACGCGTCGTCACGTAAGGCTCGAGCAGCCGCGCACGGTTCTCCTTGGGCAAGCCGATGCCGTTATCGATCACGTCGATGACCACATCCTTGCCATCACGGCGGGCGCTGACCGCGATGCGGCCGCGGTCCCCCACCCTGCCCTCCCCCGCTTGGCGGGGAGGGTTGGGAGCGGGCGGCACCGCTCCGATCGCTTCGGTCGCATTCTTGACGATGTTGGTGAGTGCTTGCGAGATCAGCCGCCGATCGAAGCGTGCGGGCATCGTCTCCGCGGGCAGATCGACCTCGAAATCGATATCGGGATGACCGACGCGCATCAGGAAAACGACCTGGCGCACCGTGTCGGCCACGTCCTCGGAGGTCATGACCGCCTTCGGCATCCGCGCGAAGCGGGAGAACTCATCGACCATGCGCTTGATGTCATCGACCTGGCGTATGATGGTCGACGTGCATTGTTCGAACACGGCGGCGTCTTCGACAATCACCTTCCCGTATTTTCGGCGCAGCCGCTCTGCCGACAGCTGGATTGGCGTCAGCGGATTCTTGATCTCGTGCGCAATGCGCCGGGCGATATCCGCCCAGGCTGACGAGCGCTGTGCCAGCACCAATTCGGTCACATCGTCGATCGTGATGACATAGCCGTGCTCGGATTCGGCGGCCTGCTCGCTGGTGACGCGCACCGAAAAATTTCGTTCCTGTCCGCCGCGGCTGACGGTGACCTGGCGCTGGACAAGACGCTGATTGCCATTGCGCGCCGATTCAAAAATCTCAGCGAGTTCAGGCGCAACCTCCGTAAGCAGACGCCCGAGCGACTTTCCTTCAGTATGGGCGATCAGTTGCTCGGCCGAGCGGTTGAGGATGGTGATGCGGCCATCGGCGTTCACGCCGATAACGCCGGCGCTGGCGCCCGGCGAGCACCGCCTCGGTAAATCGCCGCCGGCTGTCGATCACGTCGCGGGCGCGCACAATGTCGTCGTGTTGCGTGCGCAACTCCTGAGTCATTTTGTTGAAGGTCTCGCCAAGGCGCGCCAAATCGCCCTCCGAGCGGCGGATCGGCACTTGGACCTGGAGATTGCCGGTAGAAACCACGTTAGCGGCGCCGATCAGTCGGCGGATCGGAGCGACCAACCGATTGGCGAAATCGAGGCCGATCCACGCCGATGACAAGAGCACAATGAGCGCGATGACGGCGAACATCAGCGCGAACGCGATTTGAATGCCGAGCCGGCGCGCTTCAAGATTGGCGTATTCGCCGACGCTCTCCTGGGTCGCCCGCAATTGCTGCACCACGACCGGATCGAGCAGCCGCGCAACATAGAGATAGGTATCGTCGTAGCCGTGCAGCTTGACGGCGGCGGCGACGTGATCGCCTTCGGGAATGAGCGCGACCTGCGGCTCAGTCTCGCCGATCTTGCCGAGCAGCTCCTTGGAGGGAAGCACGATCGCCTTGTCCATGGTGACGGCGGCGCGCTCGATGGTGGAACCGTCGGCGTGGATCATCATGGCCGCGGAGAGGCCGCGTGCATTTGCCTGGGCGGTGAAGAATGTGCGGAACCGATCGCGATCGGAATCGAACATCGGCTTGGCGCGGCCGAGGTCGAACGCCATGGCCATGATCTCACCGCGGATCGCCTGAGCATGCTCATTGACGTAGGCGTTGGCCACGATCACCGACTGCTCGATCATGGCGCGCGTGCGGGTCGAAAAGAAACGATCGAGCGCGCGATCAAGCGTCGTGCTGGCGACGATGGCGACCAGGATGGTCGGCACGGCGGCGATCACAGCGAACAGGCCGACGATCTGCACGTGTAGACGTGAGCCGGCGTAACCGCGTCGGCGAGCCCGAACCACGACCCAGACTTCGCGTCCAATGATCGCCAGCAGCAGAAGGCCGGTCGCGAAATCTCCAAGCAGAAGCGCGACAACGACCTCGTGAACCGGCGCGATCGGCGTGAAATCCGAGAGAACGAGGAAGGTCGCGGTCGCCGAGAGGAGCGCGGCGCCGACGGCAATCGCCCCGACCAACCGGGAGCCGACCAGCATCGGTACTGCTGCGGCCGGATCTAGCGGAGCAACCTGATCTGCAGTCGTCATGGAAGCGGTTAAGCACGGGACTGATGCGGCGCAGAACGAATGGGCCCCGACCATTCGCGCCAGTGACTTTTATATCACTCAACGAGTGATGCTTTTATACAACAATGTTGCCCAATTGCGCCAATTCCTAGGCGCTTCAAAACGCCCGCATCTAGGGCAAATCGTCCCGCTTAGCTGCCGCCGGTGCGATAGACCTGAATTTCGAGGTCGCGGATTTTCTTGCGCAGCGTGTTGCGATTGACGCCGAGGAGATCGGCGGCGCGGATTTGATTGCCGCGGGTTGCCGCCAGCGCCGCGGAGAGCAGCGGCGCCTCGACCTCGCGCAAAATGCGGTGGTACAGGCCGGGCGGCGGCAAGCCTTCATCGAAGCCGGAGAAATAACGCGCCAGGTAACGCTCGACGGCGTTCGCCAGATTTTCGTCACCGCGGTAGCTGTCCCCGGCGCGGTCAGCGCAGGCTGCGATAATTCGGCGTCGACCACCGCCGCGGTGATTGTTTCCTGCGGGTAAAGCGCGGCAAGACGCCGGGCAAGATTTTCCAGTTCGCGCACGTTGCCGGGCCAGCGATGGCGCCGCAAGCGGTCGAGCGCCGCCTGATCGATTTGCTTCGCCGGCAGGCCCTCGCGCTCGACCTGCGCGAAGAAATGCCGGATCAAGTCGGCAATGTCCTCGGTGCGTTCGCGCAGCGGCGGCAGCCGCAACGGCACGACATTTAGACGGAAAAACAGATCCTCGCGGAACAGCCCCTGCTGGATGAGCTGGCGCAGATCTTTGTTGGTTGCCGCGATGATGCGCACATCGGCCTTGATCGGCGTGCGGCCGCCGACCGTGGTGTACTCGCCCTGCTGCAGCACGCGCAAAAGCCGCGTCTGCGCCTCCATCGGCATGTCGCCGATCTCGTCGAGGAACAGCGTGCCGCCTTCGGCCTGCTCGAAGCGTCCGGCGCTGCGGGTATTGGCGCCGGTAAAGGCGCCCTTCTCGTGGCCGAACAATTCGGATTCGATGAGGTCGCGCGGAATCGCCGCCATGTTGATGGCGACGAACGGCCCGGTGCGCCGCTTGCCGTAATCGTGCAGCGCGCGCGCCACCAGTTCCTTGCCAGTGCCGGATTCACCGCTGATCATGACGGTCAAATCCGTCTGCATCAGCCGCGCCAACACGCGATAGATTTCCTGCATGGCCGGCGAGCGGCCGACGAGCGGGATCGACTCGAAATCTTCCGCCTTGACCGGGGGTCGCGGCCGCTCCTTCGGCTCCGACAGAGCACGTCCGACGATGGCGATCAGTTCCTTAAGGTCGAACGGCTTCGGCAGATATTCGTACGCGCCCCGCTCGGAGGCGCGGATCGCCGTCATGAACGTGTTTTGCGCGCTCATGATGATAACCGGTAAATCCGGCCGTGCCTTCTTGATGCGCAGCAGCAGATCGAAAGCGTTCTCATCCGGCAACACGACATCGCTGATGATGAGGTCGCCGTCGCCCTGGCTGATCCAGCGCCACATGGTGGCGGCATTGCCGGTCGAGCGGACCTCATAACCGGCGCGCGACAGTGCCTGATTGAGCACGGTCCGGATCGCCGCATCGTCGTCGGCAACGAGAATATTTCCCGCCGGCATCAATGATCCCCTAATGATCGATCATGCTTTGGCTGAATGGCGGCTTCGCCGCCCTCCCCGGTGTACATCGGCATGAGCACGCGAAAGATGGTTCGCCGCGGTTGCGACTCGCATTCGATGATGCCGCCATGATCGCCGACGATCTTGGCGACTAAAGCGAGCCCCAAGCCTGATCCCGTCGGCTTGGTGGTGACGAACGGATCGAACAGATGCGGCATCAGTTCGTCGGGCACCCCGGGTCCGTTGTCCTTCACGCAGAATTCGAGCGGCAACGAGATGCGGGTTTTGGCGCCGGGAATCGACAGCCGCACTCCGGGGCGAAAAGCGGTCGACAGAACGATCTCGCCGCTGGAATTGTCGCCGATCGCTTCGGCGGCGTTCTTCACCAGATTCAAGAATACCTGTACGAGCTGGTCCCGGTTCGCCAGCACCGGCGGCAGCGACGGATCGTACTCTTCGACAAACCTGATCTGGCGGGCGACGCCGGATTGGGCCAATCGCTTCACGTGGTCGAGCACGACGTGGATGTTGATCGGTTCGCGCTCGACCGGTCGCTCGTCGGAAAACACTTCCATGCGATCGACCAGCTTAACGATGCGATCGGCTTCGTCGCAGATGAGACGCGTCAGAGTGCGGTCGTCGTCAGTGACGGACTGTTCCAGCAACTGCGCCGCGCCGCGGATACCGGACAGCGGATTCTTGATCTCGTGCGCAAGCATGGCGGCAAGCGCGATCACCGAGCGCGCCGCGCCGCGGTGCGTGAGCTGGCGATCCATCTTGTCGGCGATGGTGCGCTCCTGCAGCATCACCACCACGTAGTCCGGCCGCTCGGCCAACGGCGCCACGTGCAGATCTACAAGCCGGTCGCCGGGATTGCGCGGAGTGCCGAGATCGACTTTGTACTCGTTGACCGCCGCGCCGGTCGCACGCACCTGATCGACCAGTGCGAGCAAGGGGCTCCCAAACGGCACCAAGTCATTGAGCAGATGACGCCGCAGCAAAGGCACCGAAACCTCGAAAAAGGCTTCCGCTGCCACGTTGGCGTCGGCCACCATGCCGTCCGAGGTCACGACGATCACCGGATGCGGCAGCGCGTTAAGCACCGCATCGGCGGGCGTCGCTGTTAGCAATGGCTCGGCTGTTCTCATGCCACGATGCTCGCGGTCTTGAGGCACGTGATGCGCCCAAAGCCCTCGCAAAGCGCGGAAGCGCGCTGAGAGGAGGCCGAAAGCTTTCCGATCGGCTATGGCAAGTTGGCTGAAACGGGTTTTTGCACACGAATTAGGCGTCACTTCGTTTCTGCATATAGTTTAGCCAAATCTAGGCGGGGCGCAAGTGCTGCACTGCAATATAGTCAATTTGCGGGCACTTCAGGTCTGCAGCCTGTGGATTTGGCTCACGCCTGTGTCTGAGGCCGACGATCAGGCCCCAGCGGCACGTCGCACATCCGTCGGACATAGGCTAAAGCGAATGCCGCAATCGCGAGCGGAGTAGCTACATGGCGGGCAGAGTTGCGGCCGTTGTTGTCGCAGCCGGACGGGGCCAACGAGTCGGCGGCGACGTTCCGAAACAATATCGGAGTATTGCCGGAGAACCGGTGATCCGCCCTGCCCTAGCGGCCTTTCTTGCCCATCCGCAGATCCACGCCGTGCAACCCGTTATTCACGCGCACGATGCGGAAGCGTTCCGCGCCGCGACCGACGGGCCTCCAAGGCCTGTCCCCGGTCTGGGGCGGCGCCACACGGCAAGCCTCGGTTCGCGCCGGGCTCGAGGCGCTCCGCGCCGTCGGGCCCGACTTTGTCCTGATCCACGATGCGGCGCGACCGTTCCTGACGGGCGCGCTTATTACCCGCGCGATCGACGCGGCGGCAGAGCACCGCGCGGCGGTACCCGCCGTTGCCGTCGCCGACACCGTCAAGAAAGTCGATGAGCGGGAGACCGTAATCGAGACACTCGATCGCAGCCGGCTGCGCCTGGTACAGACACCACAGGCCTTCGCCTTTGACCTGATCATCGAGGCGCACGCGCGCGCGGCGACGGCCGGCCGCGACGACTTTACCGACGATGCCGCGCTTGCCGAATGGGCGGGCCATCGCGTCACGGTTTTCCCTGGCGAGACCACCAACGTGAAACTCACCACCAATGACGATTTCATCCGTGCCGAAGCCATACGCATGGCGGCGTTCGCCGACGTACGCACCGGCAACGGCTTCGATGTGCACGCCTTCGGCGACGGCGATCATGTCATGCTCGGAGGCGTCCGCATCCCGCATGCGCGCGGCCTACCGGACATTCCGACGCCGACGTCGTTCTTCATGCGCTGGTCGATGCTGTTCTCGGCGCGCTCGCCGATGGCGATATTGGATCGCACTTTCCCCCGAGCGACCCGCAATGGCGTGGGGCATCGTCCGATCGATTTCTCGCGTTCGCCTGCGAACGCGTGCGCGCGCGTTCGGGCATGATCGCGCACCTCGACGCCACGGTCGTGTGCGAGGCACCACGCGTCGCTCCGCATCGTGACGCGATGCGCGCGCGGATTGCAGCAATCGCCGGCATCCCGATCGAGCGCGTCGCCGTCAAAGCAACGACCAGTGAGAAGCTTGGATTCACCGGGCGTGGCGAAGGCATCGTGGCGATGGCGACGGCGACGGTGCGGCTGCCCTGGAGTGCGGCGTGATTGATGACGAGCTGCGCAAGTCGGCTACGCGCGTTCTTGCGTTGTGCCGTGCGCGCGACCTCAAAATTGTCACGGTCGAATCCTGCACCGGCGGACTCGTCGCCGCGACCCTCACCGAAATCGCCGGCTCTTCCGATGTCGTCGACTGCGGCTTCGTCACCTATTCGAACGAGGCGAAGCAGTCGCTGGTCGGCGTACCGGCCGCAACGTTAAGGCGGCACGGTGCGGTGAGCGCGGAGACCGCGGCGGCGATGGCTGCCGGCGGGCTAAAAAGTTCGCGGGCGGATTTGTCGGTAGCCATCACCGGCATCGCCGGCCCGGGCGGAGGCTCGACGGCAAAGCCGGTCGGTCTGGTTTACTTCGCCGCGGCAAGCCGTGACGGGCGCCGGCTGGCGCGCCAGAAGCTTTACGGCAAGATCGGACGCCGGCGCGTACGGCTACGTTCCGTCGCCGAGGCACTTGAACTCTTGCGGCTGCTCGCAGAGCAAGCCGACCGCTTGAGGGCGGAACAAACAGACGGCACCAACACTAACAGTCGCAGGTCTCGCGTTATGCGGCCTGGGTGCCGTAGACCTGATCGGCGCGACGTTCGAATGCAGCGGCGAAGCGGCGGAACGCGGCATCAAACATCGTGCCCATCAACAGGCCGAGCGCCCGGCTGCGAAATTCATAGGCGATGAAAAACTCGACGTCGCAGGCTCGATTGTCTACGGCACGGAACTTCCAGGTGTTGTTCAGGCGGCGAAACGGCCCTTCGAGATATTCCACCAGGATCTGCAGGTTGGGACGGTCGAGGGTCACGCGGCTGGTGAACGTCTCGTGAAGGAGCTTATAGGCGACTGTCATGTCGGCGACGATGACGTCCTTGCCGTCTTGTTGGATCCGCTGCCGCACCTTGAGCGATTGGCACAGCGGCACGAACTCGGGATAGTGCTCAACGTCGGCGACCAGATCGAACATCTTGTCGGCGCCGTGACGGACGCGTCTGGTGGTGGATAGTTCCGGCATCGATCAGCGCGTCGCCCGTAGCGCCTTCAGCCGCGCGAAATCCTCGCCCGCGTGATGCGATGAACGGGTGAGCGGGCTCGCCGAGACGAAGGAAAAGCCCTTGGCATAGGCGATCGTCGTCAGCGCCTTGAATTCATCCGGCGGTACAAAGCGGATCACGGGGTGATGCTTGCGCGAGGGCTGCAGATATTGGCCGATGGTAAGAAAGTCCACGTCGGCCGCGCGCAGATCATCCATCACCTGCAGGACTTCATTGCGCTCCTCGCCGAGCCCAACCATGATTCCGGATTTGGTGAAGATTTGCGGATCGATCTCTTTGGCCCGTTGCAGCAGCTGGACCGAAGCGAAGTAGCGCGCGCCGGGACGCACCGTAAGGTACTTCGACGGCACGGTTTCAAGATTGTGGTTGAAGACGTCCGGGCGCGCCGCGACAACGGTCTCGACGGCGCGCGCTTTGCGCAAAAAATCCGGCGTCAGCACCTCGATTGTCGTCTGCGGGCAGCGGGCGCGGATGGCGCCGATGACCGCGGCAAAATGCGCCGCACCGCCGTCGTCGAGGTCATCCCGATCGACAGACGTGATAACGACGTGAGCCAACCCGAGCTTGGCTGTGGCGTCGGCAACGCGCGCCGGTTCGGCGGGATCGAGCGCGCCGGGTAGCCCGGTTTTCACGTCGCAGAACGCACAGGCGCGCGTGCAGGTGTCGCCCATAATCATGAAGGTGGCGTGCTTTTTTTCCCAGCACTCGCCGATATTGGGACAGCCGGCCTCCTCACAAACTGTGTGCAGGCCGTGGGTGCGCACGATCCGGCGCGTTTCGACATAGCCGACCGAGATCGGCGCTTTGACTCTGATCCAGTCCGGCTTGGGCAGCGTCGGCTGGTCCGGGCGGTGCGCCTTTTCCGGGTGGCGGGGTACCGTTGAGGCACTCGACACTGTGTTGATCAGAACGGCCATGACGGCTCCGAGGAGCAGATTGCCCTCACGCGATACTTACGAGGCGGGTCGCTCCATCGCAAGGCGTCAAAAGCAATATCGCCTGTTCTAGCGGTCTACTTGCAAAACGTCGCAAGTTCTGCGCTACGGCGATTTACCGAGCAGGTGCGGGCGCAAGCCCGACCGCCAATCAAATATTCAACACACGCCCGTAGGCGTCGAGCACCGCTTCTTTCATCATCTCCGACAGGGTCGGATGCGGGAAGACGGTGTGCATGAGTTCTTCTTCCGTGGTCTCGAGATTCATCGCGATCACGTAGCCCTGGATCAGCTCGGTCACTTCGGCGCCAACCATATGTGCGCCGAGAAGTTGCCCTGTCTTCTTGTCGAAGATCACCTTGACCAGGCCCTGATCTTCGCCCAGCGCGATCGCCTTGCCATTGCCGACGAATGGAAAACGACCGACGCGAATATCGAGTTTCTTTTCCTTCGCCGCCTGTTCGGTAAGCCCGACTGAAGCGATCTGCGGTGAGCAATAGGTGCAGCCGGGAATGAGCCGCTTGTCCATCGGATGGGGATGCAGCCCCTTGATGGCTTCGACGCAGATGACGCCTTCGTGCTCGGCCTTGTGCGCCAGGAGCGGCGGGCCGGCAACATCGCCGATGGCGTAAATGCCGGGCACGTTGGTCTTGCAGGCGCCATCGGTGACGATCGCGCCGCGCTCGGTCTTGACGCCGAGCTTTTCCAGCCCGAGATTCTCGATATTGCCGACAACCCCTACAGCGGAAATGACCCGCTCAACGGTGAGCGTCAGCGTGCCGCCCTTGCCGTCATCGATTGTTGCGGTGACGCCGTCGGCCTGCTTATCGAGCTTCGTCACTTTGGTGCCGGTGTGAATTTTGATGCCCTGCTTCTCAAAACTCTTGCGCGCGAAGGCGGCGATCTCGGCGTCCTCGACGGGGAGAATTTGCGGCAGCACTTCGACCACGGTCACCTCGGCGCCTAGCGTCCGGTAGAACGAAGCGAATTCGATGCCGATGGCGCCCGAGCCGATGACCAGCAACGATTTCGGCATGCGGTCCGGCACCATGGCCTCGAAGTAGGTCCAGATCAGTTTCTTGTCCGGTTCCAGGCCCGGCAGAACGCGTGGGCGGGCGCCGGTGGCGAGGATTATGTGCTTGGCTTGATACGCGCCGGGTCCGAGCGCGCCCTTCGGCGCTTCACTCTTGCCCGGCTTCACCGTGATCTTGCCGGGCCCATCAATAGCAGCCTCTCCCCAGATCACGGCGACCTTGTTCTTCCGCATCAGGAAGCCGACGCCGTCGTTAAGTCGTTTGGAGACCGCGCGCGAGCGCTTTACGACGGCCGACGGATCGTAAGTGACCTCACCGGCCGACAGCCCGTAATCCTTGGCGTGCTGCAGGTAATGAAAAATCTCCGCCGAGCGCAGCAGCGCCTTGGTCGGGATGCAGCCCCAATTCAAGCAGATGCCCCCCAAATAGTCGCGCTCGACAATTGCGGTCTTAAATCCCAGCTGCGCGGCGCGGATGGCGCAAACGTAGCCGCCCGGACCGGAGCCGATGATGATGACGTCGAAATTCGTGTCAGCCATTCCCAACCTCGTGAACTTAAGTACGCTGTTCTAAAGCCTTATTGGCGCGGCGGCACCATACCCCAATCGGCCGCCGACGTCGCAAATGGCGCGGCGTGCGTAGGTTGCAGGCGGGACCGACTGAGTATGTAATGTTGCTACAGCACAAAGGGAGGAGCGCCTTGATCGGGCTTATCGGCCGCATAGCCGCACTGGCAACTTTTGTTCTTGGCCAAGTCAACTTCGCCGCCGCCGCTGAACTGAAGGTCTTTAGCGCCATCGCGGTGCGGGGCGTGGTCGAGGAACTTGTCCCACAATTTGAGCAAGCGACCGGGAGCAAACTCACGATCACCTGGTCAACGGCTGCGCTGTTGATTAAGCGGGTCGAAGCGGAGAAGCGCCAGACGTGCTGATCCTGACGCGCAGCGGGATTGATACACTGGGCAAGGAAGGCAAGGTCGAGCCCGGTTCTGAGGCCGTCCTCGCCAGCTCCGGAATCGCCATCGCCGTCAAGGCCGGCGCGCCCAAGCCTGATATCTCCACTGCGGAGGCATTGAAGCGGGCGCTATTGAGTGCAAGCTCGGTCGCCTACAGCGACCCGGCCTCTGGTGGCGCCAGCGGGGTCTATTTTGCCAAGCTCCTCGAAAGAGCATGGGCCTCGGCGAGGCGATGAAGCTCAAGACCAAACATCCACCGCCTGGCGGCAATGCGGCCAGTCTTCTCGTGACCGGCGAGGCGGAACTCGCGGTTCAGCAAAAACCCGAGATCATGCAAGTCACCGGCGCTGAAGTCGTTGGGCTATTGCCCCGTGACTTGAACAAAATTACGGAGTTTGCCGCCGCGATAGGTGCGCAAAGCAAAGCAGCCGACACGGCGAAAGCGCTGATCAAGTTGCTGAAATCTCCCGAAGCAGCCACGGTATTCCGGGCCAAGGGGTTCGGCCCGAGCTGACAATGAGAGGTCGAGCGTGATGCTGGCGTACGATACCAATCTCACTTCAACGGCTTTCCGGCCGTTTCGGGTGCGGCCATCGTGGCGATAAAGGTCAGGATCGCCAGCACGATCAAGTAGACCGAAATCGGCCAGGTCGCGCCACCCGTCCAGGCCATGAATGTCGCCGCGGCGAAGGGGGTAAAGCCGCCGCTGATCGCCGCGCCGATTTGGAAGCCGAGCGAAGCACCACTGTAGCGCAGTCTCGCGCTGAACAGCTCGGAATACCACGGCGCGCCGACACCGAACCCGATAAATTGTCCGAAGATGATGGCCGCCATGACCGTCAGCGTAATAAGGAGCGTATCCTTGGTGTCAAAAAGCCAGAACATCGGGAAAGCAAAGACGACCGCGAACAGGCAGCTCGCGTAGAACATCGCCTTGCGGCCGACGCGGTCGGAAAGCCAACCGAAAAACGGGATCGCCATCAGCGCGATGACCGCGGAAAGCAAAAGGGCGTTGAGGATCAGGCTGCGCGGCAGCGCCAGTTTGCCGGTGATATAGCTGATGGCAAAGATACCGGCGATGCTCAGATAGCTAATCTCGGAGAGCTTCAGCCCGATGGCGATGAAAAACGAGCGTGGGTGCTCAGTGATGACCTCGATCACCGGCAATTTTGCCATTACCTGCTTGGCTTCGATCTCGCGGAATACCGGTGTCTCCTCGAGCTGCAGCCGGATGTACAAGCCGACGCCGGCGATAATGACGCTGATCAGGAATGGTACGCGCCAGCCCCAGGCCAGAAAATCCGCTTCTGGCAGTTTAGCCAGCAGCGTCAGCGCGCCGATGGCAGCAAGATTGCCGATTGGATAGCCGAGCTGAACCGTCGCACCCAGCAGGCCGCGGCTCTTGTCGGGAGCATTCTCGACCACCATTAGAACCGCACCGCCCCATTCGCCGCCAAGCCCGATGCCCTGAAGCAAACGCAGCAGCACAAGCAGCACCGGCGCCAGCATCCCGATCTGGCTGTAGGTCGGCAGGAGGCCGATCAGGAATGTACCGAGCCCCATGATGACGATGGTCAGCGCCAGCATGGCCTTGCGGCCGACGCGGTCGCCAAAATGCCCGAAGATCGCGGCGCCGAACGGGCGGGCAAAAAAACCGACGCCGTAGGTACCAAACGCCGCGATCGTCCCGAGCGCCGGATCGGACAGTGGAAAGAACAACTTGTTGAAGACCAGCGCGCTGGCAGTACCGTAAATCAAAAAATCGTACCATTCGACCGCCGTGCCGACGACGCTGGAGACGACGATGCGTTTGATCCCGGCCGATTGCTGGTCCGGGCGTTCGACAAGCGGGACTTGCCCCACTGTGCCCATGGTGCGCCTCTCAATGAGGTATGATCGCGCCCGGAGCGATCCCGATCCTTAAATGTATCCGTTCAACCGATGTCTACACCAGCATCATCACCGGATTTTCGATTAGGGCCTTGAACGCGCCGATCAGCACCGCGCCCAGCGCACCGTCGACGGCGCGATGATCGCACGACATGGTCACGCTCATGATCTGTGCCGCCTCGATCTTGCCGTTCCGGACGACTGCGCGCTCCTCGCCGGTGCCGACGGCGAGGATGGTCGACTGCGGCGGATTGATCACGGCGGTGAAGTCCTTGATGCCGAACATGCCGAGATTCGAAACCGACGAAGTGCCGCCCTGATATTCCTGGGGCTTGAGTTTCTTGGCGCGCGCCAGCGCCGCCAGCTCTTTCATCTCGTTGGAGATCGCCGACAGCGATTTTGTTTCCGCGTTGCGGATGATCGGCGTAATCAGACCGGCCGGGAGTGCGACAGCGACACCGACATCGGAGTGTTTGTGCTTGAGCATGCCGGCTTCGGTCCAGCTCACATTCGCATCCGGCACGCGCTGCAGCGCCAGCGCCAATGCTTTGATAACGAAGTCGTTGACCGAGAGCTTGTAGGCGGGCTTGCCGTCCTTGTCCTTGGGCGCCGAGGCGTTGATCTCCTCGCGCGCCGCAACAAGCTTGCCGATGTCGCAGTCGACGGTGAGATAAAAGTGCGGAATGGTCTGCGTCGAGGCGGTGAGCCGCTGCGCGATGGTGCGGCGCATGCCGTCGTGCGGAATGAACTCGTAGCTGCCTTCTTCATAGAGCGCGCGGATTTGCTGATCCGACATCGAAGGCGCAATGGCTGGAGCGCCGGCCGCCGCGGGCATAGGCGCCGCGGCGGGCGCGCGCAGGCCCCTGCCTTCCTTGGCCGCTGCCACGTCACGGGCGATGATGCGGCCATGCGGCCCGGTCCCGGTGATGCGGCCGATGTCGATGCCGGATTCTTTCGCCAGACGCCTGGCGAGCGGCGAGGAGAAGACGCGATTGGCTCCATGGCCGTCGGCCTCTGAGGCCGCGACTTGCACCTGCGGGGCAGTCTTTTCGGCAGCGGGAGGAGCGGAAGGAGGCGGCGCCTTTGGCTTGCGGCGATGGCGAAGCGGCTTTGGCCTGCGGGTGGGGGTGAAGGCGCCTTCGGTGCAGGCGCGCCCTTCCCGGCTGCCGCTGCGGCGGCTTTCGGATCCTCGCCCTCCTGCGCCATTACGGCGATCAGCTGGTTGACGGGCACGTCGTTGGTGCCTTCCGGCACCACGATCTTTGCCATCACGCCGTCATCGACGGCTTCGTATTCCATCGTCGCCTTGTCGGTCTCGATCTCGGCGATCACGTCGCCGGTTTTGACCGCCTCGCCTTCCTTCTTGAGCCATTTGGCGAGGTTGCCCTTCTCCATCGTAGGCGACAGCGCCGGCATGAAGATGTTGATGGGCATGGCGCGGCAATCTCACCCGGATGTCAGCGGTAGCAGACGGCCTTGGCCGCCTCGACGACTTCGGCGACCGACGGCAGCGCGAGCTTTTCCAAATTCGCGGCATAAGGCATCGGCACGTCCTTGCCGGTGACACGAATGACCGGCGCATCGAGATAGTCGAAGGCCTCTTCCATCATCCGCGCGGCAATCTCGGCGCCGACCCCGGATTGTTTCCAGCCTTCTTCGACGGTGACCAGCCGTCCGGTTTTCTTCACCGACTCGATGACGGTGTCGGTGTCCATCGGCTTGAGCGTGCGCAGATCGATCACCTCGGCGGCAATGTTCTCCTTGGCGAGTTCGTCGGCAGCCTTCAGCGCGTAGGTCATGCCCATCGACCAGGCAACCAGCGTCACGTCGTTGCCGGCACGCACGATCCGCGCGCGGCCGATCGGCAGCACATAATCGTCGAGTTTCGGCACCGGCGAGGACACGCCGTACAACAGCTCGTTCTCGAGAAACACGATCGGGTTGGGATCGCGGATCGCCGCTTTGAGCAAGCCCTTGGCATCCGCCGCGTTCGACGGCGCGATCACCTTCAGGCCGGGAACGTGGGAATACCACGAGGAATAATCCTGGCTGTGCTGGGCAGCGACACGGGAGGCGGGTCCGTTCGGTCCGCGAAATACCATGGCGACATCGACCTGCCCGCCGGACATGTAGCGCGTCTTCGCCGCCGAGTTGATGATATGGTCGATCGCCTGCATGGCGAAATTGAACGTCATGAACTCGACGATCGGCTTTAAGCCGGCAAGCGCAGTGCCGACGCCGAGCCCGGTAAAGCCGTACTCGGTAATCGGCGTATCGATGACGCGCCGCGCGCCGAACTCCTGCAGCAGTCCCTGCGTCACCTTGTACGCGCCCTGATACTCGGCGACTTCCTCGCCGATCACGAATACGTTGCCGTCGCGGCGCATCTCCTCGGCCATCGCGTCGCGTAACGCCTCGCGCATGGTCATGATGACCATTTCCGTGCCTTCCGGCACCTCGGGCTCGGGCATCAAAGGCGCTGCGGGCGGCTTGGCCGTCCCGGCTATCGCCGGCGCAAGTGTCTCGGCTTTTTCGCCGGTCGGCCGTTTGGCCGGCGGCGCGGATTCTGCGCCCTTCTCCTGCCGCGCCGGCTGCGTTGCCGCGGCTTGCGGGCGCGGATTTGCCGTCGGTGAGGGCGGCTTTGTCTTCGCCTTCGGCGAGGATCATGGCGATCGGGGTATTGACCGCCACGTCGTTGGTGCCCTCCGGCACCAAAATTTTGCCGAGCGTGCCGTCGTCGATCGCCTCGACTTCCATTGTCGCCTTGTCGGTTTCAATCTCGGCGATCACATCGCCAGTCTTGATCGTATCGCCCTCCTTCTTGAGCCATTTGGCGAGGTTGCCCTTTTCCATGGTGGGCGACAGCGCAGGCATGAGGACTTGGACGGGCATGGCGGGGCTAACTCGTGGTCAATCGTCACGCCTTAAGCGGACCGCGGGTTCCGGCTACAAGCATGATCGCTTTCACTGATAGACGTCAGTGTAGAGCTCCGCGGGGTCGGGCTCAGCATCGTGCGTCGCGAACTCGGACGCCTCATTAATGACGGAACGGACGGAAGCATCGATTTTTTTCAATTCGTCTTCACTTGCCCATTTCTTGGCGAGAAGCCGCGCCCGCACCTGCTCGATCGGATCGTGCTCGGTGCGAACCTTGTCGACCTCTTCTTTGGTGCGATATTTGGCCGGGTCCGACATCGAGTGCCCGCGATAGCGGTAGGTCACCATCTCGATGATGGTCGGCCCTTTGCCGGCACGGCACCAGGCGATCGCCTCCTCGCCCGCCGCTTTGACGGCGCGCACGTCCATGCCGTCAACCTCGGTCCCGGGAATATTGAACGACAGGCCGCGCTTGGAAAAATCGGTTTGTGCGGAGGAGCGAGTTACCGAGGTGCCCATGGCGTAGCGGTTATTCTCAATGATGTAGACCACGGGCAGCTTCCACAACTCCGCCATGTTGAAGCTTTCGTAGACCTGGCCCTGGTTCGCTGCGCCGTCGCCGAAAAAGGTCAGGGATACGTCGTCATTTTCCCGGTACTTGTTGGCGAACGCCAAACCGGTGCCGATCGGCGCCGGCGCGCCGACGATGCCGTGGCCCCCGTAGAAATTCTTCTCACGGGAGAACATGTGCATCGAGCCGCCTTTGCCCTTGGAGTAGCCGCCGCGCCGGCCGGTGAGCTCGGCCATCACGCCCTTCGGGTCCATGCCACAAGCCAGCATGTGACCATGATCGCGATAGCCGGTGATCATCTGATCACCGTCGCGTTTGGCCATCTTCATGCCGACGACGACCGCTTCCTGGCCGATATAGAGGTGGCAGAAGCCGCCTATCAGCCCCATCCCGTACATCTGACCGGCCTTTTCCTCGAAGCGCCGGATCAGGAGCATCTGCCCGAGCGCGTGAAGCTCCTGCTCCTTGGTAAATTCCGCGACCGGACCGGTCTGGGCTGCCACCTGGACGGCGGGACGGTGTTCGCCGCCGAATTGCTCTGCTTCTTTGGTTTTAGCGACGGCCATCCGCATCCTCGACAAATCGGGGCTTCATCCCATAGCCGAAATCGGCCTACGGCGGAAGTCGGCGCTCCGGCGGTTGGTTCCGACCACCAAGTCGCTCGTAGTAAAAAAATATTTCGGAAACGGCGAGGGCGAGTTCAAGACCCGCCACCCGGCGCAGGCCGGGGTTTGTCGAGCATTAAGGTCAGATCATTGGGGTGCGCGTAGTCGAGCTGGGCCCGGGCGCGTTCATCGAGCATATCGGGATCAAGCCCCCTGGACTTGAGCAAACCGATGCGGCGTTCCCACTGCGCCCGCTCGACTTGCAACCGCGAAAGCTCGGTCGAAAGCGCCGCAATCTGCTGATCGATATCCTGCTTGGCCTTGAGCCCGTGATTTCCGGAAAACGCGTTCAGCGCCGAAATAGCCGATGAGCAAGGCCGCCATTATGTAAAGGCCGAGCGCAGTCAGGATCGAGCGCAGACGTTTGCGGGTGACCATGCCGCAACCATGAGAGGGCCGGCTTAAGGCGACCTTAATGCCCGGCGCCCGACGACCCGGGCAACTGGTTGCGCAGTTCGCTGAGCATGAAATTTCCGATCCGCTTGCCCCGATTGCGCAAATAGCGCAGCAGCCCTGCGTCGACGAAATAGGTGAGAAGAATGCTGTCTCGCGTTTTCACCTCATCGCCAATCCGATCGGCCGAATGCCAGGTGTCGGTGCCCACAGCGAAGGCATAGCCGCTGTTGGGAGCGAAGGTCATTTGCTTTTCCTTCGGCAGCGTCCCGTCCGCAAGCTTGCGATGGAAAATAGTGCCGATATGCGTGGTGGAATGGTCGCGCGGCAAGTAAAGCTGCACGGTAATGCCCTTCCAGCGAGTATCGGTGTGCGGCGTAATCAGATAGCCGGGAATATCACGCGTGAGCACCGGGATCGGAAACATGCCGACCTTGGCGTAATCGCGGCCAAAGCGCCGCTCGAGCATCGGCGCCAAACGCCGAGCGAACGCATCGCGCACCGGGGCCGAGCAAAGCGCCCGCCCGACGAAAGTCCACACCGCGCGTTTTTCCGGCTCCAAGTGCCGGATATATTCGGGGAACAGATCGATCTTGACGCGGGTGTGCGTTCCGTCGGCAAGGTCATGACCCTTGCTGCGGCCGTGCATCGGCCGATAGTCCGTCGCCGCCGGCATCTGTTCGAGCATGGCAGCGTAGATATCCTGCGGAAACACGTCGTTGAGCACGAGATGATAGAATGGCGTTTCGTAGGCCGGAGCCCGATCCACCGCCGCGACGACAAAATCGCGGAGCCGCGTTATCGCGAGGTCGCGGCTGCCTGCCCTCAATTCCAGCGACTGGTCCATTGCCGATCGTGCGCTAGGCCGCGCCCCCAACTGCCGGTCCCGTAAAGCGACACCATGTACCGCCGATTGCCGGCGCGCGACAAGTCCCGCCGGGATAAAGCCTAAGCCAATGCCTTGAACGCCGCTCGGCCGGCATAGAGGGCTTGGGCGCCGAGTTCCTCCTCGATGCGCAGCAGTTGATTGTATTTCGCTGTGCGGTCGGAACGGGCCAAGCGACCCGGTCTTGATCTGCCCGCAATTGCAGGCGACCGCGAGGTCCGCGATGGTCGCATCCTCGGTCTCGCCGGAACGATGCGACATCACGGCGGTATAGCCGGCCTTGTGCGCCATCTCGACGGCGGCAAGCGTTTCGGTCAGCGTGCCGATCTGATTGACCTTGATCAGAATCGAATTGCCGATGCCGTTTTTGATACCCTCGGACAGCCGCGTGACATTGGTGACAAAGACGTCATCGCCGACGAGCTGGCAGCGGTCGCCGATTTTCTGCGTCAGGAGTTTCCAGCCGGCGAAATCGTCCTCGGCCATGCCGTCTTCAATCGAGACGATCGGATAGCGCTGCACCAGTCGCGGCCAAATACTCGACCTGCTGCTCGACTGAGCGCGTCTTGCCTTCTCCCTCATAGCGATACGCGCCGTCTTTGAAAAACTCGCTCGCGGCAGGATCGAGTGCAATCATGACGTCTTGGCCGATCCGGTATCCCGCTTTCTCGATCGCCGCGACGACCTGATCAAGCGCGGCCTCGGCCGAAGGCAGATTTGGCGCGAAGCCGCCTTCGTCGCCGACATTGGTGTTATGGCCGGCAGCTTTGAGTGCGGCGCGCAGGGTGTGAAAGATTTCCGATCCGGCGCGCAATGCTTCGGCGAATGATGTCGCGCCGAGCGGCACGATCATGAATTCCTGGAAGTCGATCGGATTGTCGGCATGCACGCCGCCGTTGATGATGTTCATCATCGGCACCGGCAAAAGTCGCGCGGCGGTGCCGCCGACGTAGCGGTAGAGCGGCAGGTTGTTCGCCGCTGCCGCAGCCTTGGCGACGGCGAGCGAGACACCGAGGATAGCATTAGCGCCGAGCCGCCCCTTGTTGGGCGTGCCGTCGAGCGCAATCATGGTCTCGTCGATCTTGACCTGAGCTTCGGCATCCATGCCGCTGAGCGCATCGAAAATTTCGCCGTTGACGGCCTCGACCGCATTGCGCACGCCTTTGCCGAGATAGCGCGTGCCGCCGTCGCGCAATTCGACCGCTTCATGGGTCCCGGTCGAGGCGCCCGACGGGACGCCGGCGCGGCCGCGCGAGCCGTCAGCCAAAATAACATCGACCTCGACGGTCGGATTGCCGCGGCTATCCAGAATTTCGCGGCCGACGATATCAACAATGGCAGTCATGCGCGCTCCGGCTTCTCCCTCGACCTGCGACGCGGCTTCTACAGGAACGGCGAGCCCAATGCCATGTCCGTCTAACTGGCGGCTCGCGAGCGAAAACCGGAGCGTGCGGTACGACTTACTTCATGTACCCGACATAATAGATGCCGATGACGGCGGTCCATGTTATCGCATCGGCAACCGCACCGAGGCGCGCCTATGCCGAAACCGCCCTTGCAGCTTGGCCGTCCGGCGTCGATTCCGGCTTCCCCCGAAAAGGCGGTGCTTGACCGCGTGAGCAATCCGCATCCGAACACGAACTATGTCGCCCGCTTCACCTTCCCTGAGTTCACCGTGATGTGCCCGGTCACCGGCCAGCCGGATTTTGCCACGCTGGTCATCGATTACGTGCCGCGGACTTGGCTCGTGGAATCGAAATCGCTCAAGCTCTATCTCAACAGCTTCCGCAATCATGGTGCGTTCCATGAGGAATGCACCGTCTGCATCGGCAAAAAACTGGTCGCGCTGTTGAAGCCGAAATGGCTGCGGATCGGCGGGTATTTTCATCCGCGCGGCGGCATGCCGATCGATGTGTTCTGGCAGGCCGGAAAGCTTCCCTCAGGCACCTGGGTCCCGGAACAGGGCGTTAGCACCTACCGCGCGCGTTAGCGGGGGCTTGGCCCGTTGATGGCCTTGAAATCGGCGGCAAGCCGGGCCAGCTAGCCCTGATGAACCGCCCGCCCCGCATCTCCTTCGTCTCGCTCGGCTGCCCGAAAGCCTTGGTCGATTCCGAGCGCATTATCACGCGGTTGCGGGCGGAAGGTTACGAGCTTTCGCGCGACCACGCCGACTGCCGACCTCGCGATCGTCAATACTTGCGGATTTCTCGATAGCGCGCAGACGGAATCGCTCGCAGCGATCGGCGCGGCGCTTGCCGAAAACGGCAAGGTGGTCGTGACCGGCTGCATGGGCGCGGAGCCGGAAAAGATCACCGCCGTGCATCCGAACGTCCTCGCCGTGACCGGGCCGCAGCAGTACGAGAGCGTGCTGGAGGCGGTGCATCGCGCCGCGCCCCCGCAGCACGATCCCTACGCCGACCTTATTCCACCCCAGGGCATCAAACTGACGCCCCGGCACTACGCTTATCTAAAAATTTCAGAGGGTTGCAACAATCGCTGCACATTCTGCATCATTCCGAAATTGCGCGGCGATCTGGTCTCGCGGCCGGCCGCCGACGTGCTTCGTGAAGCCGAGCGGCTGGTCGCGGCAGGCGTCAAGGAGTTGCTTGTCATCTCCCAGGATACGTCGGCCTACGGCGTCGATTTGAAGTACGCGACGAGCCGCTGGAAGGACGGCAATGTGCGGGCGAAGTTCCTCGATCTCGCGCGCGCGCTCGGTGAATTCGGCGTCTGGGTGCGGCTACACTACGTCTATCCCTATCCGCACGTGGATGAAGTGATCCCGCTCATGGCGGACGGCAAAATACTGCCGTATCTTGACGTGCCGTTTCAGCATGCCAGTCCCGCCGTGCTCAAACGCATGCGCCGGCCTGCGGCGCAGGAAGAGACGCTCTCGCGAATCCAAAAATGGCGCGCAGTCTGCCCTGATCTGACTATTCGCTCGACTTTTATTGTCGGCTTTCCCGGCGAAACGGACGCGGATTTTTCGCTGCTGCTCGACTGGCTCGGCGAGGCCGAACTCGATCGCGTCGGCTGCTTCCGCTATGAGCCGGTTGCCGGCGCCACGGCCAACGATCTCGCTGCGCCAGTACCCGAGCCGGTCAAAGCCGAGCGCTTCGACCGATTGATGCAGCGTCAGCAGGAAATTTCGCGCAAACGCCTTAAGCGCAAGGTCGGTGCGCGGGAGCGCGTCATCATCGATGAGGTCGTCCCCGGCAAGCCCGGATCAGGCCTCGCGACTGCGAAAGGCCGCAGCAGGGGCGACGCGCCGCAGATCGACGGCACGGTTTTCGTGCAAAGCCGCAGGCCGTTGCGGGTCGGCGAAATTGCGACCGTGAAGATCGACCGCACCGAGGCCTACGACCTTTATGGAACCGCAGTAGGCTATTGAGCCTGTCGCTCCTTCGGCGCGCTGTGGCCAACGCGGCCGGATGACCTGTTTTTGCTGGCATTGCCGGACGTTCGGCGCTTTCATGCCGCGCGAGGCGCCGCACCGTGACCGCGATCTTCATCACCGCGACCGCAACCAACGTGGGAAAGACCCAGGTCGTCGCCTCGCTCATCCGTCACTTGCGGCAGTCCGGTCGCACTGTCGAGGCCGTCAAGCCGATTGTCAGCGGATACGATTCCGCGCGCGCGGCGGCGAGCGATCCCGGCGTGCTGATTGCCGCGCTTGGGCTGCCGTTCTCGCCGGAATCCATCGAGCGCGTCTCGCCCTGGCGCTTTCAAGCCGCGGTGTCGCCGGATTTGGCGGCCCGGTATGAGGGCCGCAGCATCGATGTCGATCGCGTCGTGGCCTTTTGTCAAAGCGCGGTCGAACGACGCCGCGACGTCCTGCTGATTGAGGGCGTGGGCGGCATCATGGTGCCGCTCGACGACAGCCGCACCATCCTCGATGTGATGATGGCGTTGGGCTTGCCGCTTATCCTGGTCGCCGGCTCCTATCGGGGGGCCGTCAGCCACACACTGACCGCGCTCGATTCGCTTTTCAGGCGCGACATGAAGGTTCTGGCGACCATCGTCAACGAGACGCCGGATAGTACCGAGCCCCTCGACGAGGTCGTGGCGTCCATCGCCCGCTTCACCGAACCAGTGATTGGACTTCCGCGTCCGCGGGGCTAGGTAAGCCCGCCGTCACTCCTCCCACTAGATTCTCGGCCCAGAACGAGGTCAGCTCAGCCCGCCTGACCACAGTGCATCAGCTGAAAAACCGGATCTGCACGATCGTTTCGGCCATGCCTTCAAGGTTGAACAAAGCGTGCAGCAAGATGGTCAGCAACAGAGAGCCGCTCCGCCACCGCATCCAGCCGAGAAAAAGTCCGATAACGAAAATCTGCAGCATGCCGGTCCAATCGTACTGGACATGCAGCGCCACCCAGATAAACCGAGATCACTACGATCGCGGGCCAGGCCCCGCGATCCGTACGGACCCAGCCGCGGAACAAGAATCCCGCGAAAGATGATCTCCTCGCTCGCCGGCGCGACAATCACGGCCGCAATCAAAAACGGCGCCAACCAGCCCTCGGCGGCGGCCGTGCTGTAGGATTGCAGCTGAAACGGCGTCACCAGCGGTTGTCCGGTGAAATAAAGCAGCGCGTCGCTGATCGCGATCAGCCCGATGATGCAGATGATCCCGACCCTCAGGTCGCGCGTCTGCGGTACCGCCAGCGCCAGATACTCTGCTTGCGAAGCCCGCGCCAGCCGTACAGCCAGCATCAAAATGCCAATGGTAATCGGGTTGGCGATCAGGATGAACAGCGCAACCGCGATGCCGTCGAACGGCACGTCGAGGAGGGTGTTTAACTCGCCGACCCGCCACCACACCAAGACGGCAAGCGCAACGAATTGGCCCACGAGAAAGGCAAGAAGCGCCCAGCCGAATGTCGCCCAATACCCCCAAATCCTCATGGACCGGCGCCTGTCCTCAGGGCAGGAGGATCAACGAGCCGGTAGTGGCGCGGCCTTCGAGATCGCGGTGCGCCTTGGCGGCGTCGCGCAGCGCGTATTTGTGATTGATCGGAATTTTCACCGCGCCGCTGCCGACGACTGCGAACAGTTCGGCGGCTATTGCGAGCAGATCTTCGCGCTTGGCAGCATAAGTATTGAGCGTCGGGCGCGTGGCGAACAGCGAGCCCTTAAATTGCAGGAGATTGATGTCAAACGCCCCGATCGGTCCCGACGCACTGCCGAAGCTCACGAACATCCCAAGCGGACGTATGCAGTCGAGCGACGCCGGAAAGGTATCCTTGCCGATGCCGTCGTAAACCACGTCGCACAACTTGCCGCCGGTGATCTCTTTCACGCGGGCGACGAAATTCTCCTCGCGGTAAAGGATGGTGTGATGGCAGCCATTGGCGCGGGCGAGTTCGGCTTTTTCTTTCGATCCCACGGTGCCGATGACGTTGGCGCCGAGATGGTTGGCCCATTGGCAGAGGATAAGGCCGACGCCGCCGGCCGCCGCGTGCATCAGCACATTCATGCCCTTCTCGACCTTGAAGGTGCGGCGCACGAGATATTCCACCGTCATGCCCTTGAGCATCATGCCGGCGGCCTGCTCGTAGCTGATGTTGGCCGGCAGTTTCACCGCGCGATCGGCCGGAACGTTGCGTTCCGCGGTGTAGCAACCCGGGCCTTGCACATAGGCAACGCGATCGCCGCGCTTGAATTCCGAAACGCCGGGACCGACCTCGACGACCTCGCCGGCGGCTTCATTGCCGGCGACAAATGGCAAGCCGCCCGGGGCCGGATAGAGGCCTGATCGAAAGTAGGTGTCGACGAAGTTCACGCCAATGGCATGCTGCTTCACCCGGATTTGTCCCTGGGCGGGAGGCGGAACGTCAATATCTTCGTAGGTCAGGACCTCGGGACCGCCGACTTTATGCACGCGCACCGCCGCAACCATTTGCCTCTCCTATCACGCTCTTTCGCGAGCGCGCGATCATAGGTAGTCGCAAAGGCGGCGCAAGGGATCAATCGGCGCGGCGCAGAAGCCCGACGATCACGAAATAGAGCGCAATCGCTGCGAGAGCCGCTGCGACCCAGGCGGACGGCTCGAGGTTTTGTACCAATGCGACAACCGCGAGCAAGGCCCACAGCACCAAGGCCGCGATATTGAGTGCACGCCATCGCGGCACGCGCACCGGATGGACAAAATAGATTGGAGCAAATGTCGTCGCCGCCAATACGACGATGACGACGGCGCTGAGCCACGGTGCGGGCTTGAGCACGAACAGATAGAACGCCACGACGTTCCACAGCGCCGGAAAACCGCGGAAATAGCTGTCGCTGGTCTTCATCCGCCGGTCGGCGAAATAGAGCGCGCCGGTCACCGTAACGATGAGGCCGAGCGCAAGCGCCATGGATGGCGGCAGCAGGCCGCTCGCAACCATGGCGTATGCCGGTACGAACACGTAGGTGGTGAAATCGACCACGAAATCGAGAAGTTCGCCCGACCAGCGCGGCAGTACCTCGGCAACGTGCAGTCGCCGTGCAAAAGTGCCGTCAATACCGTCGATGATCAGCGCCACGCCGAGCCACACGAACATCTGCGTCCAGGCGGCGCCGACCGCCGCGATCAATCGCGAGCAGCGCGCACGCAGCGCCGCAGGCGGTGAAGACGTGGACGGAAAAGGCCCCGGCCTCGCGAAGTCTGGCACCGGCCCCCGATGATTTTGGCTCCATGCACCAATCATACGCAATCTCTCCACGATTGCTCATCGTCCGGGTATAAAATCTCAAGGACCCTGTGAACACGCGAGGCCGCGGGGTTGAGTAGCATCGCGGGAAAACATCACGGCTGAAGTCGCGGTCATCGGCGGCGGGCCGGCGGGCCTTGTCAGTGCTATCGCGCTTAAGGCGGCCGGAGTTGACGCTGTCCTCATCGCGCCGTATCCCGACGACGACCACCGCACCACCGCGCTGCTGGCAAGCTCGGTGACGGCGCTGGCGACATTGGGCTGTTGGGAGGCTTGCCGGCCGCACGCCGCCCCTCTCGTGACTTTGCGCATCGTCGACGCCACGCGGCGGCTTCTGCGCGCGCCGGAGGTCGCCTTTACGGCGGCGGAGATTGGCCTCGACGCCTTTGGCTTCAATATCGAGAACCGTCATCTGATCGCGGCGCTGTCGGCGCGCGCAGCGGAACTGAAATTGATCGCGCATCGAACAGGCTGCACTGACGATCACGAGCGATCCGTTGGGCGTCACAATCGAGTTTAACGGCGGCACGGCCCGCGCGCGTCTCGCTATCGGGGCCGACGGGCAGCGCTCGCTCTGCCGGACCGCGGCCGGCATCAGCACCAACCGCCACGCCTATCCTCAGACCGCACTCACGCTCAATCTCGCGCACACCCGGCCGCACCTCGACACCGCGACGGAATTCCATACCGAAAGCGGTCCCTTCACACTCGTTCCTCTGCCCGGACAACGATCGAGCCTCGTCTGTGTGCTCGATCCGGCCCACGCTGCGACGCTTGCCTCAATGCCTGCTCCGGAGCTTTCCGCCGAGATCGAGCATCGCGCCCATTCGCTGTTGGGCAAAATGAGCGTCGAACCGGGGCACGGCCTGTTTCCGCTCGCGGTCGAGACGGCACAATCATTCGCCCGCTCGCGCATTGCGCTGGTCGGCGAGGCGGCGCACGTGGTGCCGCCGATCGGCGCCCAAGGGCTTAATCTCGGCCTACGCGATGCGGCAACGCTCGCCGAACTGGTCGCCGACGCGCAGCGGCAAAATGTCGACATCGGCTCTCCCGGCGTGCTGGCGCGCTACGATGCGGAACGCCGCGCCGACGTAACCAGCCACAGGATGGCCATTGACCTGCTCAACCGAAGTCTGCTGACCGACTTTTTTCCGGTGCACGGCATGCGCGGACTATCGCTGTATCTTGTCGATCGCATCGGGCCGTTGCGCCGTGCCCTCATGCGCGAGGGCGTCAACTCCACCGCCTCACAACCCCGCTTGATGCGCGGCGAAATGTTGTGAGGCCTCGGTATTTTGTAGGCACAATTGCCAAGAAAAGCGGCTTGGCGCGGTCGTGCGGTTCATCCTACGGTTAGGCTCGGGGCTGAGGGTCTTGCATGAAACTGCCGCGGAACTTCTTTAAGCCGCTGGCGATCGGGGCGCCCGCTCCGCTGCGCGAACTTCCGCTCAAGCTCGAGCGCATGATTCACTTCGTGCCGCCGCACCTGGAGAAGCTGCGCGCGAAGGTCCCGGAACTCATTCATCAGGTCGATGTGGTGCTCGGCAATCTCGAGGACGCCATCCCGGCCGATGCCAAAGAAGCGGCCCGCGCCGGCTTCATCGCCATGGCGAAAGCGTCCGACTTCGGCACCACCGGACTGTGGACCCGTGTCAACGCGCTCAATTCACCCTGGGTGCTGGACGACATTTGCGAGATCGTCGCCGCCATCGGCCAGAAACTTGACGTCATCATGCTGCCCAAGGTCGAAGGCGCATGGGACATTCACTATCTCGATCAACTCCTCGCCCAGCTTGAGGCCAAACACGCGGTCACGAAGCCGATCCTCATTCATGCCATCCTGGAAACCGCCGAGGGTGTAGACAACGTTGCAGCGATCGCCACGGCCTCGCCGCGCATGCACGGCATCAGCCTCGGTCCGGCGGACCTTGCCGCGTCGCGCGCAATGAAAACCACGCGGGTCGGTGGCGGCCATCCCGACTACAAGGTCCTGGCCGACGCCGCTCCCGGCGCCGCCGCCGATGCACCACGCGCCGCCTACCAGCAGGATCTCTGGCACTATACGACGGCGAAAATGGTTGACGCATGCGCCGCAGCAGGCATCAAGCCGTTCTACGGTCCATTCGGAGATTTCGCCGATGCGGCTGCCTGCGAGGCGCAGTTCCGCAACAGCTTCCTGATGGGATGTGTCGGCGCCTGGACCTTGCACCCGAGCCAGGTCGCGATCGCCAAGCGGGTGTTTTCGCCAGATCCGGCGGAGGTGGCTTTTGCTCAAAAGATCATTGCCGCCATGCCCGACGGCAGCGGCGCGGTGATGATCGACGGCAAAATGCAGGATGACGCCACCTGGAAGCAAGCCAAGGTGCTAGTCGATCTCGCCCGCCTTGTGGCCACCAAGGATCCGGAAATGGCAGCGCGTTACGGACTATGAAAAAAACCATGAATCGTGGCATGAACGAGCATTCATCGTTTGGTCAGTTGCCTGCCACAATTATATCATTGCATCGTTGTGACGCACGCGCCGCGAAAGAGGTCCAGAGTTGACTGCCGCCATGAACAAGATTCGCAACGCGAAATATCAGATCGGCCAAGTAGTGCGGCACCGTCTGTTTCCGTTCCGCGGCGTCGTTTTCGACATCGATCCGATCTTCAGCAATACTGAAGAATGGTACGAGTCGATTCCTACGGAAATTCGCCCGCACAAAGATCAGCCGTTCTACCATCTGTTCGCCGAAAACGAAGACACCGAATACGTCGCCTACGTTTCCGAACAGAATTTATTGCCCGACAATAGCGGCGAGCCGGTCCGGCATCCGCAGGTCGCGGAGGTTTTCATCCGCGACGACGATGGTGGCTATCGCCCGCGTTCCGCGATGCGCCACTGAATTGCAAACGGCAGTATCGCGAAAGCGCGTAAGTCTGACTAAGCAGCTTATTTTGTTACTGCGACCGTGAAGCCGGCCTGAGCCGCACCGTTACTGCGTCTTGCCCCCAGACGGCGGCGCCGCAGAGGATGTGGGCGCGCCCTGCTGACTCTCGAGCCTCTTGCGTGCTTCGTCGGCCCGCCGTTGCAGCTCTTCCTGCAACTTCTTCTGTTGCTCCTCGAATACCTTGGGATCGGTCGGCGGCCCGTCATAGGCCTTGGCAAAATCGGCGAGCGGCATCACGACGCTGATCGGCTGCCCGGTCGCATTGATCGCCTGAAGAACGAGCCCCTGACCCTTTTTCAGCTTGTTGATCAAATCCGCATTGACTTCGTAATCGGCCATGCAGCCATTCGTGAAACAGATAACGTATGGTGCGGTCATTGGCTGGTTTTGATCGATGATGGTGCGCGTGCCGTGAATGAGCTGCATGCCAAGCGGCATCGTGATGCGCATAAGCTTCTTTTCCTGCCCCTCCGGCTCGATGATGACGGCCGCAGCCACGGGCTGCCCTAATTCAACCCGCGCATCCTTACCAGTGAAACAAACTTCCTTCGCATTCGGATCCGGGGTCTGCCCAGGCTGACCCTTGAGACAGAACTTCGTCCATGGCGAGAATACTAACTGCACCTGCTGGCCGGGCGGCATCTGGCCCGCAGGGGCTTGCGCCGCCTGCGGTTCCGCCGCCGCTGGAGGGGCCGCCTGCTGCGCCGCCGGTTTCTTGGCGGGCTTTTGCTTCGCGGCCGGAGCCGGAGGCTGCTGCGCGAAGGCATGGGACCCAATCGCAAACGTGAGCGCAACCGCGAGCGTTGCGCTGCGGGCAAAATTCGATGAGCACGTTTTGGCAATGGCAGCGAGCGAAGAGGTCGCCGGCCTCGCTGCGGCCGGCGCGGTCAGATAGATCATAAGATGCAGTCCCTCGTTATTGCTGCCACGCAAACTAGCGAGCGCCCCCTAGGTCGACGGTCATTCGGCGCAGATTGCGGCAACAGCGTGACACCGCGACCCAGCGGCACGGCGCTCAAATAGCCCGCTTTTATCGAAAGATAAAGCGCACCTCGGTTCGACCGCGAAGGCGGGCGGCGAATTGGTGCCGCCCGAGAGCTTAGCCGCTTGATACCGCTATGTTACATGCTTAGCGATCAAGTCGTGCCGAGATCAGTTTGCACCCGATGCATATCATGCTTAACGCGCGCGCTGCATCGGCCGTCGTGCGGGCCGCCTTTTGCGTCGCCTGCACGATATCCGCTTGCGCGACACCCGCCGCCGCGGAGGCGGCGCACGCCATCGCCATGCATGGCGCGCCGGCGATGGCGGACGATTTTGCCGAGCTTCCCTATGTTAATCCTGACGCTCCGCAAGGCGGCCGGCTGGTGCAAGGCGTGCTCGGCACCTTCGACAGCCTCAATCCGTCTCATCGTCAAAGGTCTCGCTGTCCAGAACCTCCGTGGCTACGTGATCGAGAGTCTCATGGCGCGGGGTTACGACGAACCGTTCACGCTTTATGGGCTGTTGGCGCGTACCGTGGAGACTGACGACGCGCGCAGCTACGTCACCTTTGGGCTCGATCCCGCGGCGCATTTCTCCGATGGCGCCGCGGTCACGGCCGCGGACGTGGTTTTTTCTTGGAGGCTCCTGCGCGATCACGGCCGTCCGAATTACCGCACCTACTACTCCAAAGTGGTCAAAGCCGAGGCGCTCGATGCGCGCACCGTGCGTTTCGATCTCAGTGGCAGCAACGACCGCGAGCTGCCGCTTATTCTCGGGCTGATGCCAGTCCTGCCGGAGCATGCCGTCAACGTCGCCATTTTCGAAGACACAACGCTGGCGAGACCGGTCGGCAGCGGCCCTTACATTGTCGGCAACGTCGATCCCGGCAAGAGCATCACGTTCGAGCGCGATCCAAATTACTGGGGCCGGGCGCTTCCGATCAATCGGGGCTTATGGAATTTCGCCGAGCTACGTTTTGACTATTATCGGGATGCCAACGCCTATTTCGAAGCATTCAAAACCGGCCTTTACGAGGTGCGCGCCGAGCGCGATCCGAGCCGCTGGCAGACCGGCTACGACTTCCCCGCGGTGCGCGACGGCCGCATCCTCAAGGAGTCGTTTCCCTCAGGCTTACCCAAGATAGCCTCGGATTTCGTCTTCAATACGCGACGGCCGATCTTTTCCGATATCCGCGTGCGCGAGGCGCTTTTACTGCTGTTCGACGCCGAATGGGTCAATCGCAATTTTTTCTTCGACCTCTATCGGCGGAGCGCGAGCTTCTTCGACAACTCGGAATTGTCGGCCTATCACCGCCCAGCCGACGCGCGCGAGCGGGCGTTACTGAAACCTTATGCCGACTCTGTGCGCACCGACGTGCTCGACGGCAGCTGGTCGCCGCCGGTAACTGACGGCTCGGGCCGCGATCGCGCCAGCTTGCGGCAAGCACTCGCGCTGCTCGATGCCGCGGGCTATTCGCTGAAAGGAACGACATTGCGCGAACGCGCCAGCGGCAAGCCGTTTCGGTTCGAGATCATGGTGACGAGCCGCGACGAAGAGCGGCTGGCCCTGACCTTTTCCAGCAACCTCGCGCGCGCCGGCATCGAGGCGCAAGTCCGGCTGGTCGATGCGGTGCAATACGATCAACGCCGGATATCGTTCGATTTCGACATGATTGAGTATCGCTGGGAGCAGTCACTCTCACCGGGCAACGAGCAAAGTTTTTACTGGGGATCCGCTGCAGCCGGCGAGCAGGGTTCGCGAAACTATATGGGCGTGCGCAGTGCCGGGATCGACGCCATGATCGCCGCGCTGCTGCGCGCCCGCGAGCGCCCCGACTTCGTCGCCGCCGTGCGTGCGCTTGATCGGTTGCTCATCTCCGGCTGCTACGTCGTGCCGCTGTTTTATCTGCCTGAACAATGGGTGGCGCGCTGGACTTCGATCGCGCATCCATCGCGCACCTCGCTCTCCGGGTATCTGCCGGAAACGTGGTGGCGCCAACCGAAACGAGCGCTGCAGTGATCCTTGGCGATGCCGGCACGAACGGACTCAGTCGTCGGCTGACTCAAGCCGCGTCACCATCGACGAGCTGCTCCGCTCGGCCGCCAGGCGGCGTCCAGATGCCCTCGCCCTCGTCGATCCCGAAAATCGCGAGAGCTTCACCGACGGGAAACCGCGGCGCATCACTTACGCCGAAGCCGACCGCATCGTTGACGCAATCGCCCGCCGGCTGCGCAGCATGGCGCTGCCGACCGACGCCGTGATTGGCATTCAGCTGCCCAATATCGTCGAGAACTTTTTGGTCACTCTCGGCGTTTTGCGGGCCGAAATGATCGCAGCGCCGCTGCCGCTCCTTTGGCGACGCGCCGAAGCCGTCGAGGCGCTCGAACGCATCGGCGCAAAGGCGCTTATCACCTGCGGCCACGTCGGCGCGTTTAACCACGCCGATTTTGCTCTGCATCTCGCCGCCGAAGTGTTTTCCATCCGCTACGTCTGCGCGTTTGGATCAAATCTGCCGGACGGGACGGTCTCATTTGATGATCTGATGAGCGCGGATGTGTCGGATTCCGTTTCACCGATCGAGACGGAGCGAAAGAGCGATGCTTCTTCGCACCTCGCCGCGGTCACTTTCGACACCGGCGAAGGCGGCATTGTGCCGGTGGCGCGCAATCATGCTGAACTGCTCGCCGGCGGCCTCGCAGTACTGCTTGAAAGCCATCTGCCGCAGGAAGCGAATATCCTTTCGGCGCTTCCGCCGGCGTCGTTTGCCGGCATCAGTTTGACCTTCGTGCCCTGGCTGGTGAGCGGCGGCACTCTGGTCCTGCACCATCCGTTCGAGCCGGATATTTTTGCGCGTCAGCAGCGAGACTATCGCTGCGCGGCCGTCATCCTGCCCGCTCCCGTTGCCTTTCGATTGACCGAGACCGGTATCTTCGCCGGTCAAGAGCCAGTCACGGTAATTGCCGCATGGCGTTCGCCGGAGCAGCTCGCCTCAAGCCCAACGTGGAGCGAACCAAATTGCGCGCTCACCGACGTTTCCATCTTTGGTGAAACCGCAATCGTTCCGACGCGGCGCGGACCCGACGGTAAACCGAGCCCGATTGCGTTTGGTCGGCTGACCGTTCCGCGCGATAGCGCAGATGGCGTCGCCGTCGCTGACATTGCGCGAACCGACACCGGCACCGTCGCGTTCCGTGGTCCGATGGTGCCTAGTCACTCCTTCCCGCCCGGGATCGAGCGCTCCAGCCTGCCGCATTTCCAGATCGGGCCCGCCCGGTTCGTCGATACCGGCAAATCCTGCCGCATCGATGCCGTCACGCAGGCCATGATCGTCACAGCCCCGCCCTCCGGGATCGCCAGCGTCGGCGGCTATCGCTTCCCGCTCCGCGCTCTCCAGGAGGCCGCCGCCGGCATTGAGGATGGCGCGACGCTGGCGACGCTGCCAGATCCGCTCATTGGGCAGCGGCTGATCGGCAACGCCGCCGACCGCGGCGCGATCCAGAAGGCGCTCAGCGCGGCCGGTTTTAATCCGCTTGTCGTTAAAGCTTTTCGCGACCGCAGCGAACGCGATCCCGTTGAAGCTTAAACGCAGTCCGGCGGCGAGAGCGTCACGGCGGCGCGTTGACGCGCCATTAACGGCACTTTGGCATGGTTGCGGCTGCGCTTCGAAAAAAGTCCGCATCCCGCCATGGCGTTGCAAGGTCCGTTCGTCGTCGTTGCCGACAGCCCGGCGCCGGATGTCGTCGAGGCTTTGCGCGTGGCGGGCGCCTTCCCGATCATCGAAACCAGTTGGCCGGACGCTGTTGCGGCAATCGCTTCGGTCGAGCCGGAAGCGGTGGTGCTGGCCGGACCGTGCGCCGATCGCGAACGTGCCGACGACTATGCCCGCGCGCTGACCAAGCGGCTCAACACCGCCGGCGGCGCGTTTACGCCGGTCGTCGCCCGCATGCACGAGGACGGCTCGGCGCCGGTGCCGCAGGCGCTGGCGATTTCCGCCAGCGTGCCGGCGGCGCGGATCGCTCGCCGGCTTGGCGCCGCGGCGCGGATTCGCGCGCTGCACGGCACGGTGTTGCGCCGCATGGAGACGCTGGCGTCGCACGGCGAGCCGGTGCCGGAAATGCCGGCCAACGATGCGCTCGATGAAGCCACGGTCCTGGTCGCAGGCCGCGGCCGGAATTATCCGGAGCTGGCGGTCGCGGTCGGCGAACGGGTCGGCCTCGTCGGCGCGCTCAGCGTCGAGAGCGCGGCGCGTGCGCTTCACGCCCGCGACATCGACGGCATGATCATCGGCGACGGCTTCGGCCCGCGCATTATCGAAGCGCTCCTGACCGTCCTCGCCGAAGACGTGCGCTTTCGCGATCTGCCGGTCGCCGTGCTCGGCGGCCATCCCGGCGTGATCGAGCAATTTCTTCCGCAACTGGCCAATCTCGACCGCCTCACCGGCGGACCGGCGCGGCTTGGTCGAGCGCTTCCTGCCGTTCGTTCGCCTGCACGCTTTCGGCGAGCGGCAGCGGCGCATGCTCAAATCCCTCGACGCCAAAGGCATGATCGATCCCAACACCGGGCTCCTCGCCCACGACGCGTTCTGGCGCGACCTCAACCGCGCCGTCGGCGACGCCGAAAAACGCGGCGTCGGACTTTCGATCGCGCGCTTTTCGTTCGCGCGCAGCGACAGCCGCATCAGCCTCGACGCCGCGCGGCTGGTGAGCCGGCTGATGCGCCAGGTCGATTTCGCCTGCCGTGAGGCCGACGATTCGATCTTCGCGGTGTTCACCGAGACCGATCTGCGCGCCGCCCACGTCATCACGCGGCGGATCGCGAGCGTGCTCAAGCACACCATGCTGGCGCCGGACCGCAAGCGCCCCGGCGTCGACACCGCGGTGACACTGGCGACGCTGAAACCGACCGACAGCGTCGATTCACTGATCGCCCGGATTGTGGACGATGTTGCCGCCGGCTAAAGCCGGCACCATTTACGGTGCAGGAATTGTCGGCAGCATCAATTCCGGTATCCCGGCCGATGGGTTAAACTTGACGGTAACGAAACCCCATCCAGCGAAAGTTTCGTCATGACCGCTTCCTCCGCTCCGAAGACCACCTCCGTCCATGTCGACGTGGTTTCCGACGTGGTCTGTCCGTGGTGCTATATCGGCAAGCGCCGGCTCGAAATGGCGACCGCGCTGGTGCCCGACATCGCCGTCGATATCAACTGGCGGCCGTATTTTCTCAATCCGTGGATTCCGCGCGAAGGCATCGACCGGCAGACCTACCTGGAAACCAAGTTCGGCTCCGCCGAGCGCTACGCCATGATGGCCGAACGCGTCGCCGCCACGGCCGCGATCGACGGATTGGTGTATGCGCCCGACAAAGTGAGCCGCCAGCCCAACACGCTCGACTGCCATCGCCTCATTCTGTGGTCGCGCAGCGCCACCGATCCCGGCCGGATGAAGCAGCGCCTGATGGAGCTTTATTTCGCCGAAGGCGCCGATCTGACCGATCCGAAGACGCTGATCCAGGCGGCGGTCGACTGCGGCATGGACGGCGACCTGGTGCGGCGACTGCTGGCCAGCGACGCCGACGTCGACCGCATCGAAAGCGAAGCCAACAGCGCCAAGGAGGCCGGCATCGACGGCGTGCCGTGCTTTATCTTCGGCGGCAGCGTCATCGTCACCGGCGCCCAATCGCCGGAATATCTCGCCAGCGCCATCGAGCGCAGCGCCGGCCGCCACGCCCGGATGCGGGCATAGGTCCGCGTTCTCGCCGCCCGAGGTTTGCGACAATGCAGGGTGGGTTAGCTGCCAACGGGTCCGGCCCGAAGTGGCCGGCCCGATGACAAGCTCCGCAGCGTAACCCACCATGCTGAGCGGTGGGTTTCGCTTCGCTCTACCCACCCTACGAACCGCAATGACGACTGAGCAAACAAAAAGGGGGCAGAACGCCGACAAACGTGTGTCCAACCTCCGCGCCCCCACCTTCATCCTCTCCCGCTTGCGGGGGGAGGACACAGGAGGGGGCGCGGCGCGCACCGTCGGGTGCGCTCGCCTGTCGGCGTTCCACCACGGCTCTTACCGTCAGGGCTTTCGGCCCTTGGGCGCAGCTCCAGGCCAGGCTTCCTGGGACGCGGCAGGACGTTCGATCCTGTACGGTCGCCCCTACCGGGGAGCGAAGATCTTACGTTCTTACGCGGGCGTTACCCGCGCCCGCCTGTCCCAGTCCAGGGAACGCACCTCCCGGACCGGTCGTAGTGCCGGTCAGCATGATGCCCAAAGCTGCCCGGGTGCGGTTTGCGAAACCGCGCGCGGGCACCGCACTCGCTCCACTTTCAGGATCGCATCTAGAAAGCGCCCTTTCGACGAGCGAGATTCGCTCACCGTGTAACCCAAACAGAGACCATTGTCAACCATAAAGTGACGCGGTTGACGGTGCGTGCTCGGCAAAACTGCGGGGCGGATGACGGCGAGGAACCATTGGGAAGCCCGCGCGGTTGATAGCCGGTCACGCAAGCCGCGCCCGCTGGTCCTGACCTGCATCTATCCGGCGGCTGCACGGTGATCATTGTTCGAACCATTTCACGAGGCCAGGAGAAACGCGATGTTCAGCAAGATGATCAAAACGAAAGCGCCCTCGACCAAGCAGAGCACCTTCCCCCTTAACCGATGGCCGAAGGGCCATTTGCAACTGAAAGCCCGCTCGCAAGCCTCTCTTCTCGCACTCGCTTGCATTGCCTTCGCCGGTCCGGCTCTTGCCGCCAGCGCCTATGACGGCAACTGGAGCGTCGTGATCGCGACAACCGGCGGCGCCTGCGACCCCACGCTTCGCTATCCGATAGCGATCACCAACGGAATGGTTGGTAACGCTGGCGATAGCGCCGCGACGGTGCAAGGACGGGTCACCCCAAAAGGCGCCGTCCGGGTAAGCGTGCAGTCCGGAAACGAATGGGCCAACGGCTCGGGCCATCTCGGCATGAGCCGCGGCAGCGGCGTCTGGGGAGGTCAAGGCTCGGCCGGCGCCTGCGAAGGTACCTGGGTGGCGATGCGGCGGCCGGGCGCCTACGCCGCGCAATCGGGCGCGCCGATTTACGACTACGTACCGCAACCGGCCGGCCAAGCGCGGCAGAGTCCGAGAACTGTGGTGGCCGCCTGTGAGGCGCGGTTTCGGTCCTACAACCCGGCAACCGGGACCTTCCTAGGCGTTGACGGCGCGCGGCATCCCTGCCCGTAGCTGTTACCCGTCATCCTGAGGTGCACGCCGAAGGCGTGCCTCGAAGGATGCGGCCCCGGAAGCCGACGCTGCTTGGGCCGTCGCCCTTCGAGGCTCGCTTTGCTCGCACCTCAGGGTGACGGATTAAGACGCTTTCCAGCCGCCCCGATCCCTAACGCACCGATCCATGACCCGTCATCCTGAGGTGCACGCCGAAGGCGTGCCTCGAAGGATACGGCCGAGATGCCCGGGCCGTCGCCCTTCGAAGCTCGCGGAGCCTGTCATCGGGCCGGACCCGTTGGCTCGCACCTCAGGGTGACGGGTTAAGACGCTTTCCAGCTCGCCGCTTGGCAAGCAATTTGATCGCGCTCCAATCACCCTCGATCAACGCTTGCTTCTTTGCGCGACTCCATCCTTTGATTTTTCGTTCGACCGCAATTGCATCCGTGATCCGGTCGAAATACTCGGACCAAACTAATCGGATCGGACGGCGTGCAAAGGTGTATCCCCGATAGGCGCCGGTTTCGTGCTCGGCAACGCGCTTCCACAAATCATCGTCCGTTGCACTTCCGACGTAATATGAGCGGTCGGCACACTGCAGCATGTAAACGAACGCACCCATAAGCGAACGTTATAACAATGCCGGTCCTCGAGCATCGAACAACCTTCGATCCGTCATCCTGAGGTGCGAGCACAGCGAGCCTCGAAGGATGCGGCCCGAGCGCCTCGGCCGTCGCCCTTCGAGGCTCGCTTCGCTCGCACCTCAGGGTGACGGTATAATGCATCACGCTCTGCGCGCACCGACGGGCGACTGGAACGGATCGAAGGCCTCGAATGATGATCGACGTAACCGGCGTCCGCCCGCTCGGCGGTTTCAAGCTTGAAATCGAATTCTCCGATGGCACCACCGGAGTTCGCGATTTTCAGTTCGTCACCAGTAAAACCGGACCGATGGCCGAGCCGCTCAAAGACCCGGCCTATTTTGCCCGCGTCTTTATCGACGACGGCGTGCTCACCTGGCCAAACGGCTACGACTGGGACCCCATTGCGCTTCACGATGAGATGAAACAAGCCGGACTGCTGCGGCGGGTCGACGCCGCGGAGTAACTCGCGGCAGCCGATCAATTCCCCTCCTCCGGCGCATTTGTCTCGCCGGCCTGTCCGTTGAGGGTCGCGAGAATTTGGTAGCCGGCGCGCGTCACCGGACATTTTGCCGAATTCGCCAGCAGCACGACCCCGGAACGGGCGCCGGGCACGAAACCGATATAGGAGCTGTAGCCCAGCGTTGCGCCGTTCTTCCAGACAACAGACAAACCGAGCCCGAGCGGCGCGATTTGCCAGGCCAAGCCGACGCCGGCGCCAGGGCGCGGCAGCGCAAAGCGCGACTTGTGCAACTCATCAAGCAAACCATTGGGGAGAGCGCCTCTGACCTCGCCCATGTTCCAGGCGAGGAAGCGCTGCATGTCGCTTGCGGTCGAAAACAGCGCACCGGCGCCGTTGAATGCCGGCCACGTCGGCATGTTTTCTTTGGCGCGCTGCCCTGCCCGGTTGTAGCCGATCGCCAGCCGCGCACGCTCCTCGTCGTCGAGCTTGAGGCGCGTATCCGGCATGCCGAGCGTGGCCGTGATCTCCTGCTCCACCATTTGCGGCCACGGCGTGCCGGTCGCCTGCGCCAGCGCGTGCGCCAATAGCGCGACGCCCAAATTCGAGTACTCGAATTGCGTGCCGGGCGCGCGCGGCAGCCGGTAGGACGCAAGGAACGCGAACATCTCGGCGTCGGAATAACTGTCGCCCTGCATCGGCGGCTGGCGCGGCAGGCCCGACGTATGCGTGGCGAGGTCAACGAGCGTAATCTGCCGTGCGCCGAAACGCGGCACCGTGACGCCGCGTGGCACATAGTTCTGCAGCGGCGCATCGAGCTTGATCGAATGCCGCTGCGCATCAATTGCCAGCAGCGCGGTGGTGAACACCTTGGTGATGGAGCCAATCTCGAATTCGGTCGCCGGCGTCGGCAAACGCCCGCTGCCGCGCGCCACTTCGCCATAGGCGTAAAAGCCCTGCGCGCCGCGATCATTGGTGCCGACCGCGATCCCGGTGCATTCGCCCCGCTCGACCAGCGAACCGGCGAGCGCCGCCACCGTCGCACCGACCGCCGGGTTAGCCGGCTGCGCTTGCGCCAGACCCGGCCAAGAAGCCGCGGCGCTTTGGATCAGGATCGCGCTGATAGCCGCCGACCGTCGCCGCATCATCTCTGCCTCTGCGCATTCGTGCTGCGTGAAGCATCTCACCCGATCGCGACAAATCAACAACCAAATCCCGGCGCGGCTAAGCGATCGTGACCCGTCATCCTAAGGTGCGAGCCAACGGGTCCGGCCCGAAGTGGCCGGCCCGATGACAGGCTCCGCGAGCCTCGAAGGATGCGGCCGAGGTGCGCGGGCCGTCGCCCTTCGAGGCTCGGCGCTGTGCGCCGAGCACCTCAGGGTGACGGATAACCCTCCCATGCGTCGAGGTTTGCCGCGATGCCGGCTTCGACTTCCTCGTCGGTATAACTGCCACCCTCCTCGATGGAGCGGCTTATAGTCTCGCGCAGTGCTTCAAGCTTGGCCTGCTGTTCGGGCGTCAGCGATCGAAGAACGCGGACCTTCTCCTCGATGTCGGCGAGCGCCATCGCGGCATCGTCCTGCGCCTCCTGGGGCCAAGTGGCGACACGGTCGAGCAGGGTTTCGAAGCGCTTGTTCATGTTCGCAGGTTACCACGCGAGAACGGCGAAATCACGTAGTCCCATTCTTTCGTCGTTGCCGGACTTGATCCGGCAATCCATGCGTCAGCGCCGCGCTTTCGACGAGTTAGCATGGACCACCGGGCCTTCGCCCGCCGAAGCACGCGTCGTTCGCGGAGCGTGCGAAAAGGCACGGACCGCGCAGGCGGGTCAAACCCGGTGGTGACGAGCAAACGGTAGCCCGGATTGCGCTCCGCTCCATCCGGGTTACGCTGGCTTATTCACAGAAAGGAAGTTGAATGAAAACCCAAGTGCACGAATATGACGGCGGCGGGACGCAGTCGCGCGGCTACCTGACGCTGCCGGACAAGACTGGCAAGCGCCCCGGCGTCCTCGTCGTGCACGAGGCGCCCGGGCTTGACGATCACGCCAAGCGTCGCGCCGAAATGCTGGCTGGCCTCGGCTATGTCGCGCTTGCGGCGGACCTTTACGGCGGCGGCATTGTCGGCAAGGGGGAGAAGGCGCTCGAGCTGATGGCCCCGCTCCGCGACAACCCGGATGTCCTGCGCCGGCGCATGCGCGCGGCGTTCGATGAGCTGGCCAAAGTTGCGAGTATCGACGACAAACGACTGGCCGCCATCGGCTATTGCTTCGGCGGAATGTCGGTACTTGAGCTCGCGCGCAGTGGCGCCCCGGCCGCCGGCATCGTGTCGTTCCACGGCTTGCTTAAAACGCAGCGGCCTGCAGCGGCCGGCGAGATCAAGGCAAAAATCCTCGTGTGTACCGGCTCGGCCGATCCGATCGTTCCCGCCGAGCAGGTCGTCGAATTCGAGACGGAGATGATCAAGGCGGGCGCGGACTGGCAGGTCATTACCTATGGCGGCGCCAAGCATGCCTTCACCAACACCGCCGCCGACAGCCTGCCAATGCCAGGCTTTGGCTATTCGCCCTCGGCCGATGCCAGATCCTGGCTGGCGATGCAGAACTTTTTTGCCGAAATATTTGGTAGTGACTGAAAAGCTTGACCCGCAAGGCGCCGGCCATCACAGCGTCGGTCATCGCGTTTTGCGCTCTGTAGGGTGGGCTGAGCAACGCGAGGCCCACGCGGATAGCAAAGCTCGACCTTTCAGAACGTGGGCACGGCGCGTTGCGCCTTAGCCAACCCTACGCTTACCGCAAACGAGGCGTCAGCCGTTTTGGGCAGGCACCGGGTCGGCGAGTCGCGGATCGGAAATCCAGGATTACGTAATCCACATAATTGTCGGCACCGTTGACCATGCGCAGCAGTATGCGATGGAACATGACTTTTAGCAATTTGATGTCGCGGATTACCTCTAATTCCTGACCGAGTTCCATCCCTAAGCCGTGCGCGGCTTTGTGCCGCCGCCGCCATGCACGCATTTCATCAGGCCCGAGTTTAACTCCGATGTCCTTCAGAACGGCGTCCAAAATATCTCGCTGATGCACGCGATTAAGACCGCCGATATTTTTTTGCGCCGCGCCTTTCTTTTGTCGGATATCTTCAGCCTTGAAATGGCGTCATTAACTTGGGCTTTAAATTCATCCCAAACCTCGCCGTCGTCGATAATCTTCTGCGGAAATTGATCCGGCTTGATCGCTGCGTACCGGCGTACCAGCATCTCAATTGCCGCACCGAAATGCACGGCCGCGCAATGTGGGCGCGGAGCATAGAGCGCGCCAGTAACCCCAGCTCAGCTCGCCGAAACGAAGCGTCTCGTATTTATCGAGTAATGCATTCGCAAGCCGCCCAAGCAGGATCCTAGTTACCTCATGCCGATACCGCATGCCCAGGGGGCCGGCGGTAGTGTCGGCAATTCGAGAACCCTTCGCCCCATGCTGTAGGCACTGCGAGCCTTGAACGACACGATCTCCCAATCTTTGCAATAGACGGCGCTCCCCAATTCCACGAGGTAGACGTTCAGTGCGAAAGACAAGACAGTTCGCGCTTTCTTCCGAAATTCGTCGCTCGGCACGCCGACGCAGGGACGCACCCGGGCTTCCTTAATTCATCGGCGTCTTTTCGTTCGAGCGCGCACAGATAAATTTCCGTGCCGCCGATAGTGACCCTGGCGGCATGGCGGGAGCCTGAGTGTCCGTTTTCTTTACTCGAAAGCGTGATCCCATCACCGTCGAGCCCTATTCTGCGCGTTGTCAGGGTTTCGGTGTTCCGTTACGATCGACGCCGGCCATAAGAAGGGGCGTGTCGGCAAATTTTCCACCCAGTCGATGGTGTAGAGACCATCCTTTTCGCGTTGCACAACGGCTGAGAGGTCATGTATTTGCGCTTCTTCCGTCAGTTCGCCGATACCAGTTTTGTTGTTGTATGTCGTCAGGTGCCGATAGGGGACGACGCCACGTAGTGTTGCTTTGATCCCCCCGATGTTCTCGAGTTCGGCACTTTCTGTGCTTATGCGCAGCGTGCCAGACGGCTGTTCAGGCGCAATGGATTTCGCGTCAGGCGGACACCGTGTTTCGATGATAAGCGTGAGTTTGTCATCCCGCCGGATCGAAAAATCGTTGATCGGCGCGCGCAGCGGGCCCGCATCCTTTACCTGAAAGTGACCGCCATTTATGAACGACAATGCGAATTCGTGTTGCCAGCTCACGCACATTCCTCCGAACGTGAAAACAACGTATGTGCTAGCCGCACCAACCAATACTATCCTTTTTTAAATCAAACGACATTTGAACGGCCCCTCTCCTTGCCGGCTACACAAATGCTACCCCTACTCCCGCAACGCGAGAGACGAATTTTTGGTCACGCCGCCTTCGCCGCCTTCTCCGCAAGCCCGACCAGCGTCCGCAAAATGCCCGCGGCGCCTTTGAGGCGCTCGGCCGGGTGTCCCATTCGTCGAAGAACACGACCTTCATGTCGGGACGCACACGCGCGCCTTCGGGGTGCTTGCCGATATAGGCGATGAGGCCTTCGGGGTTGGCGAAGACATTGTCGCCGGGACTGGCGCCAGCACGGCGGCGGATTTCGGCTTGCCGCCGCGGCTCTCGCCACGGCCGATCGCCATGATGGCGGTGCCCATGGCCACACTGCCGAAAGTAACGACAAAGCCGAGCAGCATGAGCCCCAGAGCCGTGAGCGGCGACCGGTCGGCCACGATCAGATCGCGCAAGCCATGCGGATTGAGCGCCAATAGCCCGCCAAGCATCAGCGCGGCGACCGTCACGCCGATGGCGAGATTGATCGCGAGCAAGCGAAACAGCGGCTCGCGGAGAAGGCTCTTAGGCGTGGCCAGGTTCAAGATCATGGCGGCCCGTAATCTATCGCGGCGAGGCTGCCGAAGCCAACGGCCGCGCAGCAAAAGCACGCCACCGGTCGGCGCCTTTCGCTATGATGCGGCAGCCGCGACTTGAATTTGCCGTGGCGCCATCGGAGAACAGTGAATGCTCTACGATCCGCAATGGGGGCAACGAAACGACCCGTTCTGCCTGCCAAGCCTGATTGCCTGGCTGGAGCGGCAGGATCCGCTCGAGGAATATTGCTATTCGAGCACCGGCGAATGCCTGCTGGCGCGCTATTTCTCGGCGCGAGGCTTCACCAAGGTCATCATGGCGGCCGACTATTTTTATCACTTTCCGCGGCCGGGCTCGCTGTACGAGACCGCGCCGCTGCCGCCGCAGTTCAACGACATCGCCAAGGGCAAGGTCCGCACCTTCGGCGCCGCGCTCGCCCGCGCCCGCGCCCGCGAACTGCAGCTCTGCAGCGTCGGATAGACGCTGCGACGCTCCACGGCGCGCCCTGCCCCGTCATCCTAAAGGCGGCCCCGCAACCTGCCGCGCTTTGCGCAACCGCGACCGGACGCCTATCTGGCTTTCGTGCAACGTTCCGCCGCCCAGACATGAAACACCAGCAGCTCGCCCTCTTTGCGCCGCTTGCAACGCCAGCGATGCCGGCCGGCTTTCGCTATGCGCCGGATGTGATCGACGCCGCCGAGGAGGCGCGCCTTGTCGGCGCGTTTGCCGATCTGCCGTTCAAGGAGTTCGAGTTTCACGGCTTCCTGGGCAAGCGCCGCGTGGTCTCGTTCGGCCTGCGCTACGACTTCAACGGCGGCGGCTTGCAGCAGGCCGCGCCGATCCCGCCGTTTGTGCTTCCCGTGCGCGAGCGCGCCGCCGCGTTCGCCGGACTGGCGCCCGATCGCCTGCAACACGTTCTGATCACCGAATACCGGCCGGGCGCCGCCATCGGCTGGCATCGCGACCGGCCGAATTTCGGCGACGTGATCGGCCTCTCGCTCCTCTCGCCGTGCACGTTCCGGATGCGGCGCAAGCGCGAGGCCGGCTGGGAGCGCGCCGCCATGCAGCTCGACCGCCGTTCGGTTTATCTGATGCGCGGTCCCGTCGCGCGACGACTGGGAGCACAGCATCCCCGCGGTCGAGGAGCTGCGCTACTCGATCACCTTCCGCTCGCTGCGCGTTCCTGACCAGCGGTAGCCGGCGCGGACAACACCCGCGGCCAACGGCGCAACGTTTCGAGCTTACGCCGCCTTCGCCGCCTTCTCCGCAAGCCCGACCAGCGTCCGCAAAATGCCCGCGGCGCCTTTGAGGCGCTCGGCAGGGGTGTCCCATTCGTCGAAGAACACGACCTTCATGTCCGGGCGCACGCGCGCGCCTTCGGGGTGCTTGCCGATGTAGGCGATGAGGCCTTCGGGGTTGGCGAAGACGTTGTCGCGGAACGCGAGCACGGCGCCTTTCGGGCCGACCTCGATCCGCTCGACATTGGCGCGCCGGCATAAGGCTTTGATGGCGACGACCTGCAGGAGATATTGCACCTCCTGCGGCAGCGGGCCGAAGCGGTCGACGAGCTCGGCGGCGAAGGCCTCGATGTCGCGGTCGTCCTCGATCTCGGACAGCCGCCGGTAGAGCGCGAGCCGCACCGGCAGGTCGGTGACGTAATCCTCCGGAATGAGCACCGGCGTGCCGAGCGTGATCTGCGGCGACCATTTGTCGGCGACCGGCGCGCTGATGCCGGCTTTCAGGCTCATCACCGCCTCTTCCAGCATCTGCTGGTAAAGCTCGAAGCCGACTTCCTTGATGTGGCCGGACTGCTCGTCGCCGAGCAGATTGCCGGCGCCGCGGATGTCGAGATCGTGCGAGGCGAGCTGGAAGCCGGCGCCGAGCGTGTCGAGCGATTGCAGCACCTTGAGCCGGCGCTCGGCCTGCGGCGTGATCTTGCGCGCGTTCGGCAGCGTGAGCAGCGCGTAAGCGCGGAGCTTGGCGCGGCCGACCCGGCCGCGGAGCTGATAGATCTGCGACAGCCCGAAACGGTCGGCGCGGTGCACGATCAGGGTGTTGGCGGTCGGAATGTCGAGGCCGGATTCGATGATGGTGGTTGAAAGGAGCACGTCGTATTTGCCGTCGTAGAACGCGCTCATCACGTCTTCGAGCACCGTCGACGGCATCTGGCCGTGGGCGACCGCGACGCGCACTTCCGGCACGTTCTTGTCGAGGAACGATTTGGTCTCGGCCAGATCCTCGATGCGCGGGCAGACATAGAACGACTGCCCGCCGCGGTAGCGCTCGCGCAGCAGCGCCTCGCGCACCACGATCGGATCGAACGGCGCGACGAAGGTGCGCACGGCGAGGCGATCGACCGGCGGGGTGGCGATGATCGACATGTCGCGCACGCCGGAGAGCGCGAGCTGCAGCGTGCGCGGGATCGGCGTTGCGGTGAGCGTCAGCACGTGCACCTCGGCGCGGAGCTGCTTGAGCTTCTCCTTGTGGGCGACGCCGAAGTGCTGCTCCTCGTCGACGACGATGAGGCCGAGGTCCTTGAACTTGATCGCCTTGCCGAGGAGCGCGTGAGTGCCGACGACGATGTCGATCTGGCCGTCGGCGAGACCCTTCTTGGTCTTGGCGAGTTCGGCGGCGGAGACGAGCCGCGAGGCCTGGGCGACGTGCACCGGATAGCCGCGCAGCCGGTCGGAGAAAGTCTTGAAGTGCTGGCGCGCGAGCAGCGTCGTCGGCACCACGACCGCGACCTGCTTGCCGCTCATGGCGGTGACGAAGGCGGCGCGCAGCGCCACCTCGGTCTTGCCGAAGCCGACGTCGCCGCAGATCAGCCGATCCATCGGCTGCCCGGAGGCGAGATCGGCAAGCACGGCCGAGATGGCGGCCTGCTGGTCGTCGGTCTCCTCGTAGGGGAAGCCGGCGCAGAACTCGTCGTAAAGCCCGGTCTCGACGGTGAGCCGCGGCGCTTCGCGCAACAGCCGCTCGGCGGCGACCTTGATCAGTTCGCCGGCGATCTCGCGGATGCGGTTCTTCATCCGCGACTTGCGCGCCTGCCAGGCGGTGGAGCCGAGCCGGTCAAGCTCGACGCCGGCTTCTTCCGAGCCGTAGCGCGACAGGAGTTCGATGTTCTCGACCGGCAGGAACAGCTTGTCGCCGCCGGCGTAATGGATCTCCAGGCAGTCGTGCGGCGCGCCCGCCGCCTCGATGGCGCGCAGGCCGATGAAGCGGCCGATGCCGTGATCGACGTGGACGACGATGTCGCCGGCGGAAAGGCTCGTGACTTCGGCGATGAAATTTTCCGCGCGCTTGGAGGCCCGGCGCGGGCGCACCAGGCGCTCGCCGAGAATGTCGGCTTCGGTGATCAGCGCGGCGTCTTGCGTCTCGAAACCGGAATCGATGCCGAGCACGGCGAGCGCGACCTGGTGGCGCGGCAGCGCCAGCGCCTGCGGCCACGACGCGACCGGCGCGAGATTGAGCAGGCGATGCTCGGCCAGCACATGCGCCATGCGCTCGCGCGAGCCTTCGCTCCACATGGCGATGACGACGCGCTTGCCGGCCGCTTGCAGCGCCTCGACGTGCTTTCGCACCGCATCGAAGACGTTGCCGCCGGGCTCGCTCCGCTCGGCGACGAAGTTGTGGCCGGCATGGGCGCCGATCTCGATCGACGTCCGCGCTGTCCTCGGGCGCGGCGAACGGCGACAGGCGCGCGAGCGCGGCGTTGTCGAGGCGTTCGCGCCATTCGGCTTCGGCAAGGTAGAGCCGATCCGGCGGCAACGGCTTGTATGGCGCGCCGCCGCCCGGCTGGTCGATCGCGTCCTTGCGCGCCTGATAGTAGTCGGCGATCTGCGCCAGCCGCTCGTGGGCGGCTTCTTCGGCGAGCGGCTCGATCGCGACCGGGCTTCCTTCGACAGGTAATCGAACAGCGTTTCGAGCCGGGTGTGAAACAGCGGCAGCCAATGCTCGATGCCGGCGGCGCGGCGGCCTTCGCTGACCGCTTCGTAGAGCACGTCGTCGGGGCTGGCGGCGCCGAACGCCGCGACATAGCCGGTGCGGAACAGCCGGATGGTGTCGGTGGTGAGCTGGAACTCCGCCATCGGCACGAGGTCGAGCGCGCGCAGCTCGTCGGTCGTGCGCTGGGTGTCCGGATCGAAGCTGCGGATCGTTTCCAGCGTGTCGCCGAAGAAATCGAGCCGCACCGGCGCGTCCATGCCCGGCGCGTACAGATCGACAATGCCGCCGCGCACCGCATAGTCGCCCGGCTCGCGCACGGTCGATGCACGATTAAAGCCGTTGAGTTCGAGCCATTGCAGTGACGCCCGCCATCGGCAGCAGATTGCCCGGCGCGGCGGAGAGCGATTGGCGGGCCAGCGTCTCGCGCGGCGGCACGCGCTGCAGCACGGCGTTCACGGTGGCGAGCACGACGGCCGGCTTGTCGCGGCCTTTGACGCGGGCGAGCCGCGACAGCGTCATCATCCGCTGCGCCACCACGTCCGCATGCGGCGAGGCGCGGTCGTAGGGCAGGCAATCCCAGGCCGGAAATTCCAGCACCTCGATGTCGGGCGCGAAGAAGCCGAGCGCGCGCGACAGCGTCGCCATGCGCGGGCCGTCGCGGCAGATCACGACGAGGCTGATTGCCGGCGCGGATGGCGCGGCCGCAATGGCGCGCGCAAGGTCGGCCAGCACCAGCCCTTCGGCGCCGTCGGCGACGCCGGCGAGCAGGAGCGGCCGGCCGGGACTGCAGCCGTTGCGCCGGCGAACGCGCGGGAGTTCGCACTTGCACCGTCACGGTTTGTCCCCGGCGCCGCGTTTTCTTGGTCTGATTGTGAAATGTTCGCAGGTTTGCGAGCACGGCGGTGTCGTAGGCCGGGGCACGTTCTCTGCGCCGATCACCCAGGCGTAAAGCTCGGCGTTCGGCGCTTCGATCAGCCGCTCGAAATCGTCCAGCCCGGTTTCGTCGAGCGCCTCGATATAGGCATCGGCGAAACGGCCGACGATCAAATCCGTTTCGCGGACGCCGCGGCGCCAGGCCCGGAACAGGAGCCGTCGCCGCCGCACGTCCAATCCTTCGCTCGATCGCTCAGTCATCGCTAAAAGCTCAACGCCAAAAGCCCGGACGCGGCCGGGCGAGGCGTTATATAGAGGGCGAGGCAGAAGATGTCAGCGGCAATTGCCCAGATTTAAATGCGCCCCGCAGTGCTCAATCCGCTGTTCGCGCCGCTCTCGGCGCTGCCCGGTATCGGGCCGAAGCTGGAGAAGCTGTTCGCCCGCCTGATCGGCCGCGACGGCGAGCCGCCGCGCATTATCGATCTGCTGTTTCATCTGCCGACCGGCTTCGTCGACCGCCGCAATCAGCCGAAGCTCTCCGCCGTTCCGCCGGACACCGTGGTCACCGTCGCCGTCACCGTCGATCGCCACCGGCCGCCGCCGCCCAACCGGCCGCGCGCGCCCTACAACATCGATGCCAGCGACGACACCAACACGCTCACCATCACCTATTTCAACGCGCGCAAAGATTATCTGGAGAAGCTCTTCCCCGAGGGCGAGACCCGCTACGTTTCCGGCATCGCGACGCTCTACGACGGCCACCTGCAGATGGTGCATCCCGACCGCGTGGTGGATGCCGCGGGCTTTGCCAAGCTGCCGCTGATCGATCCGGTCTATCCGCTCACCGAGGGGCTGCATCCGAACCAGCTGCGCAAGGCGCTCGAGATTGCGCTCCATCGCCTGCCCGATTTGGCCGAATGGCAGGATGCCGCCTGGCTCAAGCGCAACAGCTTTCCAAGCTTCGCCGAGGCGTTGCGGGCTGTGCATCATCCAGCAAGCCCGGCCGACCTCGAGCCTTCGAGCCCGGCGTGGTCGCGGCTCGCCTATGACGAATTGCTCGCCGGCCAGCTCGCGCTTGCGCTGCTGCGCGGCCACATGCGCACGCGCGCCGGCCGCGGCAGCGCCGCCGAAGGACTCTTGCGCGCGCGGATCGTCGCCGCCCTGCCCTATTCGCTCACGCCGTCGCAGCAACGCGCGGTCGACGACATTATTGCTGACCTCGCGCAACCGAACCGCATGCTGCGGCTCCTCCACGGCGACGTCGGCTCCGGCAAGACCGTGGTGGCGCTCCTTGCCGCCGCAACCGTGATCGAGGCCGGCCGCCAGGCCGCGTTCATGGCGCCGACCGAAATTCTGGCGCGCCAGCATTTCGCCACTATCGCGCGGCTTGCGCCCGCCGCCGGCATCCGCCTCGCCATCCTCACCGGCCGCGAGCGCGGCCGCGAACGCGCGGAGATTTTGTCGGCGCTTGCCGCCGGCGACATCGATCTCATCGTCGGCACGCACGCGCTGTTTCAGGACGACGTGGCGTTCCGCGATCTCGCGCTCGCCATTGTCGACGAGCAGCACCGCTTCGGCGTGCACCAGCGGCTTGCGCTCACCCGCAAAGGCGAAGCGGTCGATCTTCTGGTGCTCACCGCGACGCCGATCCCGCGCACGCTGGTGCTGACCTATTTCGGCGACATGGACATTTCCGAGCTGCGCGAAAAGCCGGCCGGCCGGCAGAAAATCGACACCCGCGCGCTGCCGCTCGAACGGCTCGGCGAAGTGATCGACGCGGTCGCGCGCGCGCTCGACGACGGCCGCCGCGTCTACTGGGTCTGTCCGCTGGTCGAGGAATCCGAAAGCGTCGACCTCGCCGCCGCCGAGGAACGCTACGAGGCTTTGCACAAGCGGTTCGGCGACACCGTCGAACTCATCCACGGCCGCATGCGCGGCGCCGAAAAAGACAAGGCGATGGCGCGCTTTGCCGAAGGCGCGGCGCGCATCCTGGTGGCGACGACGGTGATCGAAGTCGGCGTCGACGTGCCGGAAGCAAGCGTCATGGTGATCGAGCATGCCGAACGCTTCGGGCTGGCGCAGCTGCATCAGCTGCGCGGACGCATCGGGCGCGGCGCCGAGCGCTCGACCTGCCTCCTGCTGTACAAGAGCCCGCTCGGCGAAACCGCGAAAGCGCGGCTCGCCATCCTGCGCGAGACCGACGATGGCTTCCGCATCGCCGAGGAGGATTTGCGCTTGCGCGGCGAAGGCGACCTGCTCGGCACGCGGCAGAGCGGCATGCCCGGCTTCCGCCTCGCCCGCCTCGAAGTCCACGGCAAGCTTTTGAGCGCGGCGCGCGAAGACGCCGCGCTGGTGCTCAACCGCGATCCGAAGCTCGGCTCGGCGCGCGGCGCCGCGCTGCGCCAGCTGCTCTATCTGTTCGCGCGCGACGAGGCGATCAGGCTCCTAGGCGCCGGATGATTTAACCGCCCAAGGGATCTGGACCGAACCGGTTCGGACCGACCGTGCCCCGCGTGCAGTACCAGATGATCAGAATGATCCAGCCGATGATCGGTATAAGACTGATGAAAATCCACCAGCCGGTGCGATCCAAATCGTGCAATCGCCGGATGGCCACTGCGATGCTTGGCAGAATGGTCGCAAGACCGAACAGCGGATCAATGACCGTTATGCCAAGCACCACATCAATAATGCCGGCCACGATCGAGCCGACAATAGTAAACAACACCCAATACCAATATTCCGAACGGATGGCGCGACCGGAGAACTTCACATAATTCGAAAATCCGGACGAAATGGCTTGGCCGAAATTCATGCGTTCCCCCTGATGCCCTTTAAGACCGGCACGATAGCATGGGTGCGGCGGCGCGTAGCACCTACCGTTTACTTCCGCACTTAGGCCGCGGGGCTCGGCTCCGCTTTGCGTGCCGCCCGGGCGGCACGGGCTGTTTCAGCCAGCGCCGCCAGCCGGTTCTGGGGATCAACGCCGGGCTGCATAATGCCGGCCGAGATCAGCAGCGTCATGGCCTGTTCGACCGTTATATCGAGGTCAATGACGTCGCGCCGCGGCACATAGAAGAAGAATCCGGTGGTCGGGTTCGGCGTGCACGGCAGAAACGCCGACACATGCTCACTCGCCGGCAGGTGAACGGAAATCTGCGGGCTCGGCGGCTGGGTCAAAAACACCAGCGACCACATCCCCGGTGCCGGAAACTCGACCAGACCGACATTGCGGAAGCTCGATTCCGAGGCGGAAAATAAGGTCTGGAAAATCTGCTTGGTAGTGCGGTAGATCGGCCGCACAATCGGCATGCGGCTCAACAGGCTCTCGCCGAAACTGACGAGCCGGGTGCCGACCAGATTGGCGGTGAGGAAACCGAGCAGCGTCAGCGCCACGAATGCGATGATCAGCCCGAGGCCGGGAATATTGAACGGCAAATAGGTCTCGGGACGGTAGGCCACCGGGATGACCGGCCGCACCACATTGTCGACCCAGGTCACGAACCACCAGATCAGCCACACCGTCACCGCCACCGGTCCGGCAACGACCAGGCCGGTCAAAAAGTAATTACGGAGGCGGGCCGCCACTCCGGACGTGGATTTGGCTGCGTCCGCGGGTGCTTCTGCGTTCGGTTCGATGTGATCCACCATGACGTGCGTCGCCGGCGCCAACTGTGCGGCTGTATTTATATACCGATGCGGCCCACTCGGACAGTCGCAGCGGCCGCCGCTGCCCCGCCGCGCTTACTCTACCGTCACCGACTTGGCGAGATTGCGCGGCTGATCGACGTCGGTGCCCAAGCTGACGGCCGTATGATAGGCGATGAGCTGCACCGGCACGGCGTAGACCAGCGGCGTGACCGTCGCCGGCATGGTCGGCATCGTCAGCGTTACCAGCGATTGACCGGCAACGGCGTCGGCGCCCTTGGCGTCGGTCACCAAGATCAAACGGCCGCCGCGCGCCGCGACTTCCTGCATGTTGGAAACGGTCTTGTCGAACACTCGATCGTGCGGCGCAATCACCACCACGGGCATGGTCTCGTCAATAAGTGCGATCGGGCCGTGCTTGAGTTCGCCGGCCGCATAGCCCTCGGCGTGGATGTACGAGATCTCTTTGAGCTTCAGCGCGCCCTCAAGCGCAATTGGATAGCTGGTGCCGCGTCCAAGGTAGAGGACGTCCCGACACTTTGAGAGCTCGCGGGCAAGTTGCTCGATTTGCGGTTCGAGCGCGAGCGCTTCAGTCAGATGCCGCGGCACCTCGATCAGTGCACGGACGAGTTTTTGCTCGTCGCTCTCGGTGAGCACGCCACGGGCACGGCCCGCGGCAATCGCCAGCGTTGCCAATGCCGCCAGCTGGCAGGTGAAGGCCTTGGTCGAAGCGACGCCGATTTCCGGCCCGGCCAGCGTCGGCATCACGATGTCGCTTTCGCGGGCGATCGTCGAGGTCGGCACGTTGACGATAGAGAGGACGTGCTGACCGTGCTCGCGCGCGTAGCGGAGCGACGCCAGCGTGTCGGCAGTCTCACCCGACTGCGAAACAAAGATCGAAAGCGCGCCTCGGTCGAGCGGAACGTCGCGGTAGCGGAACTCCGACGCAATATCGACTTCGACCGGCAATTGCGCAAAGCGCTCGAACCAATAGCGCGCGACCATACCGGCGTAATAGGCGGTGCCGCAGGCGGCGATCGAGATGCGCTTGAGTGTGCGAAAATCGAACGGCAGCGCCATCGGCAGCTCGACCCGCTCCGCCACCATGTCGAGATAATGCGCCAGGGTGTGGCCGACGACCTCGGGCTGCTCGTAGATCTCCTTCGCCATGAAATGGCGATGGTTGCCCTTGTCGAGCAGCAAGATCGACGCCTGCGACTTGAGCACGGTGCGATGCACGAGCTTGCCGTTGGCATCGCGGATTTCAGCGCCGTTGCGATGGAGAACGGCACAGTCGCCGTCTTCCAGATAACTCACCATATCGGTGAACGGCGCCAGCGCGATCGCGTCGGAGCCGACGAACATCGCGTCCTCGCCGAAGCCAATCGCGAGCGGCGAGCCACGGCGCGCGCCGATCAAGAGGTTCTCCTCGCCGGCAAACAGAAACGCGAGCGCGAACGCGCCGCGCAGCCGCGGCAACGCCGCCGCGACCGCATCAACCGGAGACAAGCCGCGCTTTAGCTCCTCGCTGACGAGGTGTGCCACCACCTCGCTGTCGGTTTCGGTTGCGAATTTGGCACCCTTGCCTTCCAGCTCGCGGCGCAATTCGCCGAAATTCTCGATGATGCCGTTGTGCACGACGGCAAGGCGCTCGGTGGCGTGCGGATGTGCATTGTTCTCGGTCGGCCGCCCGTGCGTCGCCCACCGGGTGTGGCCGATGCCGATCGTTCCCGACAACGGCTCGCGCAGGAGCTTGCCTTCCAGATTCCTGAGCTTGCCTTCGGCGCGCCGGCGCGTCAGCACGCCGTGTTCAAGCGTGGCTACGCCCGCTGAATTGTAGCCGCGGTATTCGAGGCGCTTGAGCGCATCGATGAGTAGCGGCGCGACCGGCTCGCCGCCGATGATCCCGACAATTCCGCACATCCCTGTCGTGGCCTCCTCGGCCGCTGTCGCAGCGGAACCCGCCCGGCGGTTATCCGTTTGGGCGTAATCCTAGCCAAGACCAAATAAAAAAAAGTTTCGCCGGGTAACAGGCCAAATGCGTAGCCATCAGATGCAAAATGCGGCCTAATCGCGTGAATGCGCTCGCTTTTTGCCGAGCGCCTTCAAATCGCGCAAGCGCGCTGCACCGTTTTCCTTAACGACTTGACGCCCGCGCCCGAGCGCCAGCGCGCCCGCCGGCACATCCTTGGTGATGACCGAACCGGAACCGATGTAGGCGCCGGCCCCAATCTCGATCGGCGCCACCAAGGCCGAGTTGGAGCCGATAAAGGCGCCGTCGCCGATCTTGGTGCGGTGTTTGTCGCTGCCGTCGTAATTGCAGGTGATGGTGCCGGCCCCGATATTTGCGCCGGCGCCGACCACCGCGTCGCCGATGTAGCTCAAATGATTGGCCTTTGCGCCGGCCTCGATCGAAGCTTCCTTGACCTCGACGAAATTGCCGACGCGCGCACCGTCGCCAAGCCGAGTTCCGGGCCGCAGCCGCGCGAATGGTCCGACCGAAACGCCCTTACCGACGTGAGCACCGGCAAGGTGCGAAAACGAATGGATCACGGCCCCATCCTCCACCGTCACTTTCTCGCCAAACACGACGTAGGGTTCGACGACCACATCCTTGCCGAATTTGGTATCGGCGCAGAGAAACACGGTCTCTGGCGCGATCAGCGTAACGCCTGAACCGAGCGCCGCGTCGCGCAGGCGCCGCTGCGCAACGGCTTCCGCTTCGGCGAGCTGGCTTTTGGTGTTGATGCCACGCACTTCGTCCTCCTCGACTTCGATCGCGACCGCGTCGAGCTTCATGCCGCGCGCGATCTCGACTGCATCGGTCAAATAAAATTCGCCTTTGCGATTGTGGTTGCCGATCCGCTCCAGGATCGCAAGCGCATGCCCACCGGCAAGCGCCATGATGCCGCCGTTGCAAAGCTCGATGGTGCGTTCGCTCGCACTGGCATCGGCCTCTTCGCGGATGGCGATCAGCCTATCCCCGTCAACGATGAGCCGGCCGTAGCCGGCCGGATCGGCGGGCCGGAATCCAAGCACGGCAATGGCGGCGCCGGCGGCCAATGGCGCGCGCAGCCGCTCGAGCGTCGTCGCCTGAATGAGCGGCGTGTCGCCGTAGACGATCAAAACATCGTCGCAACCCCGCTCGATCGCCGCTTTAGCCGCCAGTACCGCGTGCGCCGTTCCGCGCCGCTCTTGCTGCACAAAGCATTCGGCGTCGGGCAGAACGCGCCGCGCTTCCGCCTGGACCGCCTCCTGCCCGGGGCCAACGACGACTGCTGTCGCCGTGACGCGCGCTTCGGCGATCGCGGCCAGCACATGCGCAAGCAACGAACGCCCCGCGATGGCGTGCAAGACCTTGGGCAGCGCCGAGCGCATCCGCGTGCCCTCGCCGGCCGCGAGCACGATTGCAAGACAGGTTCGTGCCGTCATCAACGAGCTCTCCGCGGCGCTCTCATAGCCGAGCAAGCTCGCCATGACGAGCGTCCGCGCCGCATGCATCGCGCCTCGAATGACAATTTAAGAGTTCCAACGCGACCGTCAGCGGCGGTTCAACAACTGGAATCTGCTATTTTACAATTGATTCGGCGAAAGATACCCGGAGCGGACGCATGCTGGAGGGAGCGCGATTTGTAAACGCGACCTCAAAAACAAGAGCTGGCGCTCAGGCCGCTTTCACCATGCAGCGGCTTTGGCGCCAGGCGGTGTGGGGTTGCATTGCCGCGGCCGCGGTGCTGCTCGCTGTCCTCGCGGCCTTTACTGACATCGGCTCGCAGCGGGCCGCGCTGGTCTTTGGTGCTTCGAACGCCGCGCCGGCCCCGCATCCGCAAACTGCGCAAACCAGCCAAGCTGTTGCACAGGCAACAACCCAAGCCCCGTCGCGTTCGCTGGACGCCGATTACGTCGTTCGGCAATTGACGCAGACGGTTCGCGGTCTTGCCGATGACCGCGACCGCATGATGAAGCGGCTTGCGGCGATCGAGCGCAATGTCGACGATATGACCGGTTCGATCAGCCAGCAGATCGAAGCGGTCAAAGCCGCAAGCACTCCCCCAGCTGTGCCGTGGCTTAACACTGCGTCCATGGCGCCGATCGCTGCTCCGGAAACATCGCCGCCGGCCGGCTGGGAACCGACGCCGCGGCCGAGTTCGACGGCGCCCGCCGACGGCGCAGCCGCAGCCCGACGCCGCTGCAGCTCCGGCCAACGCCGCCTACGGCGCCGAAATCGGCAGCGCTTCCTCAATTAAAGCCCTGCACGCACGCTGGGCCGGAATCCGCTCCGCTCACCTGCAAATTCTTGACGGCTTAACGCCGGTCGTGGCGCTGCGGGAAAATCCGCGATCGCATAAGACCGAGTTGCGGCTTGTGGTCGGACCGCTTGCCAATGCGGCGGCGGCGGCGCAACTGTGCGCGTCGCTGATGGCTGTCCGGCTGTCCTGCCTTCCGACCATGTTCGACGGCCATAACCTCGCGCTGGAATGATCGACGCTGTATAGTGCGGCGTATGCCCGAAGTGATCGTGCCGCGCCGGCTGTTTCTGCCGACTGCCCGTCAGACAAACTGGCTCCTTGTCATCGCCTTCCTGTCGCTGGGGGAGGCGCTCTACCTGCGTTATCAGGCGATGGAAAACAGCGTGGTGTCGATCGCCTGCCGGGGCGGGCTCGGCACCTGGTTATGCGGCACATTCCGGCTGGCGATCGTGCTCTACAACCATCAGGTCTTTGGCGGGGTCGCGCTCGCCGTCGCGCTGCTCAATCTCATCCGGCCGTCGCTTATCCTATTTGCGGTGGCGCTCGCGGCGGCGGCTTTCGGCGTGGTCATGCACAATGCCGACCTTTCGGCACTTGCCGCCGGCGTGCTCATCCTGAGCTTGGCGCGTCCCGTGCCAATGCCAAGATAATTGCAAGCCCGATCAAGGCGCCGCAGAACCAGACCGACTGCCAGTTGGCGAAGGTTTCGTTGAAGACGATGTAGACGGCCGAGACTGCGAGAACCGCTGCGGCCGCCGTCTCGGCGACCGCCCGCTGTCCCGCCGGACGCGGCATCGAAGCCAGCAACACCAGGAACGGCACCGCCGCTGCAGTCAGCGGCGCAAACGGAATGTCGCGGTAGCGCGGATCGAACACCAGGCCGAGCGCTGCTTCGACGGTGACCAGCATCAGCGCGATCAACGTGCCGCCCAGCGCCCAATCGAGGCCGTCGCGGCGTTCCCGATTGCCAAGGAGCGACGCGAACGACGGTGTTGAGCGGCCGGCAGCGTAGGCGGCGGCGCAGACGATCGGAGCAGCGGCGGCAATTGCGGCGAAGGCAAGCGAACGCAGCCAGCTCCCGGGCTGAAGCTGTCGATGACGACCGCCTCGATCACCCAACCGAACAGGACGCCGGGAACAAGCGCCAGTGCGGCGATCCTCAGCCATTGCAGACGCAGACACGCCCTTCTCGCGCCCGGCGAAAAACGCGGCGCCGAAGGTCAGGGCCGCTAACAGTACGCCAGCCAGCGCCTGGACGACCCAGCGCGGATGATCCGAGACCGTGCCGTCGAAACTGAATTTCGGCGCGCCGGTCGCACGGTCGATGATGCCCCAATAGCCGCCGACCGCGCCTTCGAGCTCGCGTTTCCACGGCTGATCGAATGCCTCGATGACGTTCATCCGGAAATTTTCGCGCTTTGCCAGCGCCATCGCTTCCAGAATGGCGCGCGCCTGATTGGACGGCGACGGCCGCGCGTCTTCGCGCATCCGGCCGGCGCTCGGCCAGCCGAATTCGCCGATGACGATCTCTTTCTCGGGGAACGCTGCCGCTACCCGCGCACGGATGGCCGCCACGTGGGCGGCCGCGCGAGTCGCCGGTATCGGGAAGTCCTCCCAATAGGGCAGGACATGGATGGTGACAAAATCGACCGCGCTCTGGACGTCGGGGTAGCGCAGCCAGAATTCCCACACATCGGCGTAGGTGACCGGCATCGGCACCTGCGCCTTGAATTGGCGGATGTAGCCGATGAGGTCGGTCGACGACATTTCGCCGCGCAGCAGGACCTCGTTGCCGACGACCACGGCAACGATGACATCGGGATACGCTTTGGCAAGCGCGACGGTGGTTTCGATCTGCTGGCGGGTTTTGGCCGGATCGCTTGAGACCCAGATGCCGTGCAGGACCTTCAGCCCATGGCGTCTGGCGCTCTCCAACACATCGGCGCGGCCATCGTCCACCGAATAGGTCCGAATACAGTCGGTGTACTTCGATAATAATGCCAGATCCTGTTCGATCTGCGCCGCCTCGACGCGGGTTCCCTCGACCAGCGGATTCTGAGCGTCGCGGAACGGCGCGTAAGATAGGCAGTAAGGCTTACCAACGGACGCCGTCGGCGACGCGATCTGGATCGGCGCGCCCAGCCACCACCAAACCCCGCAAACCACAAGCGCGGTGACCACAAACGACGCGAGCGCTGAGCCGGTCGCGGAGCGTCCTCTGGTAGCGGACATGGACAGCCATTAACCTTGCAATCGCCTCGTGCCAAGATCGGTGCCAAGACCAGCGGCTGCGTCGCGATACGCGCTGGACAAACCGGCGGAGTTGGGGTGTTGTCACGCGGGGTCCGCCAAGAACATGCCGCACGGGCGGCGCAATCAGGTGGTCAGGGAAACGTCCCCTTCTCGATTCTAAAACTTAAGAAGACCATGCATCATCGTGTGTTAAGCCTAGTTGGCGGACTGTGCGCCGCCTTGTTGTTCACTGTGGTCACACTCGGCGCGCTCAGTCAGGGGGCGCTCGCACAGACCAACGAGCCCAAGGCCGCCGACAAGCCCGCGGCGGCAGGCCAGGAACCGGCAAAAGAACCGCAGAAAGTCGACGAATTCGCCGAGGCGCAACATGCGCTCACCGGTCCCGCCGGCAATCCCGAGTGCGTCTGGCTCGGCCGCCGCGTCGTCAGCCTGCTGTGGCGTGACGATCTCGACACCGCCTTTCGCCACCTCGATCTCTACGACCGCTTTGGCTGCCCAAGTGCCCACATCCAGGCGTCGTTCCGCTGCCTGATCCTGCACGGCAACAACATCGACCCGAAGGCCGCCGACAGCCTTAACGGCCGGGTGCAATCGTGCTGGATCAACCCGGTGTCGCCCGCCATTTCAGTCCCGGCGGCGGCAGCCCCGAGCCCAACGACCAGCCGATAACGTTGCCGACGTTTTGGTCGCGCTGAACCGACAAAAAAAGTTCAGGACTCAAAGCGGTTGTCTTGAATTTGCCATTACCTCCGCCTAATTTTTGTTCGCCGGTCGCAGGTCGCCTATTTCCTTAACTGTCGAGCCTACGGGGACGGGTTCGGCGCGTTGTATCCTCACTCCCCTCGTGGTTATGCATTCAATGCGCACCGTAGCTGCCGTGCTCGCGCTTGTAGCGTGCGTGCATGCCGGCTTGTGGGCCTCGCTACGAACCAAAGAAGCGGCTCCGGATTTCACTGGACAGCTTGCCAGCGTTTCCTACGCGCCGTTTGTCGCCTCCGCGCATCCGGATTGGGGCGAACGCCCAACCGTCGAACAAATCCGCGCCGACCTCAAAGCCATAGCGCCCTATACCCGCGCCATCCGCACCTATTCGTCGACCGGCGGTGCGGAGCTGGTGCCGCCGATCGCCGCCGAGTTCGGCCTTAAAGTCACGGTCGGAGCCTGGATCGACAAAAACCAGGAGCGCAACGAGCGGGAAATCCGCTCGGCGCTCGATCTCGCCCGCCACAAGAGCAACGTTAACGCCATTGTGGTCGGCAACGAGACGATGCTGCGGAACGAGACTAGCGCCGAAGACCTTATTAAGCTCATCCAGCGGGTGAAAAAATCGAGCCCCGTTCCGGTAACGACAGGCGAAAATTGGTCGGCGTGGGTCGAACACCCGGAGCTGGCCTCGGCGGTAGACTTCATCGCTGCGCATATCTTGCCGTATTGGTCAGGAATCAAAGGCTCCAAAGCGGTCGATCATACAATCGAGATCTACGACAAACTGCGGCGTCTGCATCCGGGCAAGCGCATCGTGATCGCCGAATTCGGCTGGCCCAGCGCCGGCTACAACTTTCGTAACGCCAACCCCGGTCGGATGGAGCAGGCTGCCATTGTCCGCGACTTCGTAGCGCGCGCCGAGGCCTACGGCATCGACTACAACGTCATCGAGGCGATCGATCAGCCGTGGAAGACCGCCGAAGGCGGCGTTGGTCCGTATTGGGGCCTGCTCGATTCGTCGCGTCAGCCGAAATTCTCGTGGACCGGTCCGATCACCGATCCGGACTACATCAAGCAGGCCGGCCTCGCCGTGCTGTTCGGGCTGCTGCTGTCGTTGCCGATCCTCGCTATCAGCCGGGTAACCACGGCGCAGGCGTTAATGCTCGCCGGATCGGCCAACCTGGTCGGTGCCTGGGTTGCAGCAATCGCGGCGTTCTGGAACGGCCATTATTTTGTACCGGGCGCCGCCTTTGCGCTCGGGCTTGGCGTGCTCCTGTTGATACCGCTGGTCGCCATCGCGCTGGCGCGCGTCGAGGAGATCGCCGCCATCGCCTTGGGGCGTGCGCCGCGGCGGCTTGCCCATTCTCCGCCGCTGATCCCCGATGCCTTTGCGCCGAAAGTGTCGATCCATATTCCGGCCTGTCGCGAACCGCCGGAAATGTTGAAGGCGACACTCGATGCCATCGCCCGGCTCGACTACCCCAATCTGGAATGCGTTCTGGTCATCAACAATACGCCCGATCCGGCGCTGTGGCGGCCGGTGGAGGAACATTGCAGTACGCTGGGCGACCGGTTCAAATGCATCAGGGTTGAAAATCTCATCGGATACAAGGCGGGCGCGCTGCGGCTGGCGCTGGCGAACACCGCGAGCGACGCCGAAATCATCGGCGTGATTGATGCCGATTACATGGTTGATGCGGATTGGCTCAAAGCCCTGGTGCCGCTGTTCGCCGATCCGCGGGTCGGCCTCGTTCAATCGCCCCAGGACCACCGCGACGGCGACCGCTCGGTGCTCCATCGGGCCATGAACGCCGAATATGCCGGTTTCTTCGATATCGGCATGGTGCAGCGTAACGAAGCCAACGCCATCATCGTGCACGGCACGATGTGCCTGATCAGGCGCGCCGCGATCGAAGAGGCCGGCGGCTGGTCGAGCGACACCATCGTCGAGGACAGCGACATCGGGCTGGCGCTATTGGAGCGCGGCTGGCTCGCGCACTACACCAACCGCCGCTACGGCTACGGCCTGCTGCCGGACACGTTCGAAGCTTACAAGCGGCAACGCCAGCGCTGGGCGTTTGGCGGCATGCAGCTTGTGCGTAAGCATTGGCGGCATTTGTTGCCGGGGGCAGAAAGCCTGTCGCGGGAGCAAAAACGCGAATATGGCCTAGGCTGGCTCAACTGGCTCGGCGCCGAGAGCGTCGGCGTTGTCGTCGCGCTTCTCAACATCGCCTGGGTGCCCGTGGTGGCGTTCGCTAACATCGCCGTCCCGGACCGGATTCTGACGGTACCGATCCTGGCCTCGTTCATTGTCTCGGTCGCCCATTTCGCCGCCCTCTATCGGCTGCGGGTGCGTATACCGATCGGCCAGATGTTCGGTGCCGTCTTTGCCGCCATGTCCATGCAATGGACGGTGGCGTATGCGGTTGGCGCAGGCGTGTTCAAGGAGCGGTTGCCGTTCCTGCGCACGGCCAAGGGCGGCGCGACGCGCAAAGGCGACTTTCCGGCCTTCTGGGAAGGCGTGATTGCCGCGCTACTCCTGATCGGGGCGCTGACGCTGGTCGTCAGCAACTACAAACAAGTCCGCGAAATCAACATCTTCGCCGTGGTTCTTGTGGTCCAGAGTCTGCCGTTCCTCGCGGCGGTCGCCATGGCCGCCATCGAGGGCACGCGGCTTAACTCGTTCGCTTATTGGCGAGCGCTTGAGGCCCGGGCGCTCGAGTTGCTGCCGCGGTCCAAGAGCCATCGCCGAACCGGCGAAGCTGCCGGCGGAAAACCGGGTCGAAGCGGCGCAATAATCGTCAGCCGGCGAGCGCCGTTTCCGCAAGCCGCACCCAGTAAGACGTCCCGGCCGGGATCGCCTCGTCATTGAAGTCGTAGGCCGGATGATGCAGTCCGGCGCTGTCGCCGTTGCCGATCCAGATGAAAGCGCCGGGGCGCTCCTGCAGCATGTAGGCAAAGTCCTCGGCGCCCATGATCGGGGCGCATCGGTGTTCACCTTGTCCTTGCCGGCGATCTCGGCTGCGACCTCCGCGGCGAATGCCGTCTGCCGCTCCTCGTTCACCAGCACCGGATAGCCGGTCGTGTAGGTGAGCTCGGCTTTGGCGCCATAAGTCTGCGCGGTGCCTTCCACGACCTGCCTGATGCGCTTCTCAAGCAGCTTGCGCACATCGGCTGAGAGGCTGCGCACCGTGCCGCGCAGCTGCGCGTGCTGCGGGATGACGTTTTCAGTCTCGCCGGCGCGGAACACGCAGACTGAAATCACCGCGGCTTCGAGCGGATCGACGTTGCGCGCCACGATCGACTGCAATTGGGTGACGATCTGAGATCCGACCAGCACGGTATCGACGCCGCGATGCGGCCACCCGGCATGCGCGCCGAGTGCCTTCGAGATCGATGACAATGGTGTCGGTCGACGCCATCAGCGGCCCGGAGCGGATGGCGAATTGCCCGACCGGCAGACCCGGGCCGTTGTGCATGCCGTACACCTGCTGGATGCCGAAGCGATCCAGCAGGCCGTCCTTGATCATGGCGCGGGCGCCGGCGCCGCCCTCCTCCGCCGGCTGGAAGATCACGACCGCGGTGCCGGCAAAGTTACGGGTGTCGGCGAGATACTTGGCCGCGCCGAGCAGCATCGCGGTGTGACCGTCATGGCCGCAGGCGTGCATCTTGCCGGGCACGGTCGACTTGTACGGCAGGTTGGTCGCCTCTTCGATCGGCAGCGCATCCATGTCGGCGCGCAGCCCAACGACCTTGCCGCCCGTTTTCCGTCCGCGAATGACGCCAACGACGCCGGTGCGGCCGATGCCGGTCGCGACTTCGTCGCAGCCGAAGCTCTTGAGTTTCTCCGCAACCGCCGCCGCGGTGCGGTGCACGTCGTACTGAAGTTCCGGATGGGCGTGGAAGTCCCGCCGCCACGCGGTGATTTCCGGGTGCAGGTCGGCAACGCGGTTCACGATTGGCATCGCATGATCCTCGTTCGGCGCTACCCGGCCCAGCGCACAGTGTAGCAAATGGCCGGCGGGAAGCGACACTTGATCCTTTCCCGAATTCCGCCGGCGAAGTATGCTTTTTGTTAACGCGATGCCGGGGAGCAACAAGGAAATGCAATGGCCGAGAGCCCGAAATACGACCTCCTTCTCCGCGGCGGGCGCGTCATCTGCCCGGCGTCCAATATTGACGGCATCCGCGACGTAGCGATCCGCGACGGCCGCATCGCGGCGGTAGAACAAACCATCCTGCCGTCGAGCGCGGCGGAGACGATCGATGTTTCCGGCAAGCTGGTGCTGCCGGGCCTGATCGACACCCACGGCCACGTCTACCAATACGTCACCGGACGTTTCGGCTTGAACCCGGACATGGTCGGCGTGCGCTCGGGCGTGACCACCGTGGTCGACCAGGGCGGTCCCTCGTGCATGACGCTGCCCGGCTTCCGCCGCTTCATCGCCGAGCCGGCGGAGACGCAGATTTACGCGTTCCTCTCGGCCTATCTCGTCGGCGGTCTGGAGGGGCACTACTACCCCAATCTGTACAGCCCCGATTGCGTCGACGTTGACGCCACGGTGACGGCCGCCAACGCCAACAAGGACATCGTGCGCGGCATCAAGGGCCACGCCGAGATCGGCGGCTTCGCGCGCTGGGGCATCAAGGTTCTGGAAATGGCGGCCGAGATCGGCCGCCGCTCCGACCTGCCGCTCTACGTGCACTTCGGCACGCTGTGGGGACTGCCGGAAAGCGGCGCCAACGGCGAGGACGCCGACACCATTCTGGAGCGCGTCATCCCGAAGCTGCGCGCAGGCGACATTCTCGCCCATCCGTTCACGCGGCATCCCGGCGGTTTCGTCAACCGGCAGGGCGAGGTTCACAAGGTCATTCGCGCCGCCCTCGACCGCGGGCTCAAGATCGACGTCGGCCACGGCAGCCATTTCTCCTATCGCATTGCAAGGAAGGCGCTCGATGCCGGCATCGTGCCGCACACGCTCGGCGCCGACATGCACGGCTACAACACCGAGGTCCCCGCGCCGGCCGGCACGCCCGATCAGCATTACGACGACGAGAACCATCCGTTCCGCGGCCAGGCGCGCTTTAGCCTCACCCAGGCGATGAGTTCGATGATCGCGCTCGGCCTGCCGCTCGAAACCGTGGTGCCGATGGTCACGCTGCATCCGGCGCAGATGCTCGGACTGACCGATCGGCTCGGCGCGCTCACGCCCGGTTTCACCGCCGACATATCGGTGCTGCGGGACGATCGCGGCCGCTTCGTCCTGCGCGATAACGAGAACACCGAGGTGATCGCCGAGCGGCTCATTCGGCCCGGCCTTCTGCCTGCGCGCCGGCAAGCGCTTTGACGCGGACTCCCCGATCCTGCCGCAGGCCATTGCGGCCTAGTCTTGCTGAGTCAGAAAATCCCGGGCGCTCGTATCCGCGCCCTCGCCCCCATGCGGGAGAGGGCTGCTCGGCGCTTCAACGACAAGGATGGGCGAGGGGTCTGGGCCGCGCCCCCTCACCGGACCCGGTTTGTTAAGACGCCGGCGATGCCCTCTCCCGCAAGGGGCGAGGGCACAGCTGGCAGCGCCGAGTTTTTGACCCAATAGCGCTGGTTCCCGCCAAATCGCGGGCGGGCAAAGCCGGCACTGGTAACCGCCGAGGCTTTTCAGTAAGAAGTTCGCGCACGAGCGCGTAGCTCAGTCGGTAGAGCACGTGACTTTTAATCACGGGGTCGTGGGTTCGATCCCCACCGCGCTCACCAATAAAATCAAATTCTTAAGTTAAAATCCTGCACTTGCAGCGGATAGTCGTGTCTGCACGCCCGTCGGGCGTTAGGTACAATCTCACCTTGCGCTTGTGTTCCCGCGAAGGTTGTTGGATTATGAGATGCGCTGTGTGGGGATGCCGTGCGTATCGGGGTGTGTTCGGCGATTGCCTTTGGCATCGCCTAAAGGCGCGGCCGGAACGGAAGCCGCTGCACTTCAGGCACGCCAAGAATATCTCGCGAACCTAGCCGCTCAGCGGTGCGCGCCCCCGCCGCCGCCAGTTGCTATGGTCGAACCCCCTCCGCCGAAGAAGGTCGCGACAAAGCCCAAGCCGAAACCGCAACCTCAAGCGCAAGTCCAGCCGACACCCTCACAGTGAGGTCCGCCGCCTTCCGCTGCTCTAGCCGTCGACGAGCGCCGGAATCCTTGATCGTTCGCAACCGGGGCCGGCAAAGTGCCAATCTTCATCAGCTACAGTCAAAAAGACAAAGCGTTCGTCGATACCCTTGCTCGCAATTTAGTTCGCCTAAGACATCACATTTGGATGGATCGATGGGAGTTGAATGTAGGCGATTCCCTTATAGACAAAATTCAACATGCACTAACTAAGTCAGGTGCAATCTTATTGATCCTCTCAAAGAACTCAGTCGACTCCGCGTGGGTAAGGAAGGAACTCAACGCAGGTCTGATGCGCGAATTGGAAGAGAAAAAATCGCTCCTGCTTCCGTGCGTAATAGACGATTGTGAGATACCTTTATTTTTAAGAGAAAAGCGGTATGCGGATTTCAAAGCGGATCGGGATCAAGCCCTGTCAGATGTCGACCGTGCCTTGGCTGCGATTTCGAATCCTTACCAAGGACGCACAGAAACTCCGGATTTTCACACAGATTGGGCGGTAAGTTGGGGAGACGTCGATGGCGATCCAAATGCACAATTCGTTGAGTTTGCATTTGTGGATCATGGCCACGCATGGCCTTACATCATTTTGTGTCTGTGTCTAGTGAGGCTCAACCAAGTTGCTAGCAGACGATTTCTGGAAGCACAAAGGACGGGGGGAAGGGAATTTTACATCCGTGATCTTCTTAAGTCGGTAATCGATCATACCAGCAGAGAGGAATTGACCGTCACTATTGACAGTCCGCTTCCAAAGAAAGTGCACAAAACGTTTGCAGGCCGCGACGGTGAGAAATTTTTGATGGAGATTTCGTCGCGCCGGATGGGGATCGATAACGGCATGGACACAATATTTTACGCCGATAATAATCTTCACAGAGCGCTGGATCATATGAACGAGGCCCTATATCGCCCGCCGAACCGGTAGCACCATAATTCGCATTACGCGCGGGTTCCCGACGTTTTCGCCCGCTCTCATGACTATGCGGCGCTTCGAGTTGCCGAACGCATTCAGGAGAAGTTTCGAGAGGCGGTCGATGACCCAAGACACTTCGAGAAAGTTCAGTGGTCAATACGACTCGTCGGAACGACCCGTCGGATTTTCATCAAATCGTGCGCGTTGACGTAGTCACTCGCTAAGAAATTCGATGGTAGCTGAGAACACCTCCTGGCGAATGTCAGCCGCCAGCAACAGGCCAACTGAAGCCCCGGCACAATCAATTTGCCGAGGCTTTTTTTTGCAGTTCGCCGGGGCTTTTTTGCTGCAAACGGCGGTCATGAGCCGTAAAACCGCAAAGCGGCAAAAGCGCCGTTCAATCAAGCAACCTTTTTTAGCGGCGCGTTGAGCACTTCTGTTGCCGCCTTAGTATAAGTTTCGCCAAGAGTTTTAATTTGCTCGCCAAATGAAGTCAGAAGAGATTGCATGAATTCGGTCTGAATCGGCACGATCTCCAGCAAATCCTTTGCCCGGCTCATTTTATGTGCGTACTCGCGAGCGATAGTTATGTTCTTCCTGGCAGACTCCTTTGCTTTTTCACCCAACTCCGTCCCACTCAGCGGGTGGGTTGAAACCTGCTTCTGAAGAAAATCGAAGTACTTATCCATGGACCCGCGAACTTCCTCTCCGATCTGTTCCACCAGCTGGTCCAGCGTTATGTTCCAATCCGTGATTTTCGCGTTTGCCACTGTGGTATCCTCCTGGGAAACAGCCGGGGTGGAGCGCGCGTAGCGTCGCAGCGTTAGAGGGCCGCAGCGGTCACCCCATGGCGATATTTGTATGCAATTCCCGCGCCTTTTATTGCTTTGAGTCAACAGCCATCCCGACCCATAAAACCCGAGGACGAAAGAGCCATCACCCGTCATGACACGATTTTACCAACCAGACTTGAGCCGAGATCTTGACAGCCCGTTTGCACGAGACGGCAGCGACAAGCTCGTCCGCCGCTCCTATTGGCTGGATATGAACGATCGCACCCTGGTGATGGTGATGGTCAATGGCATCGGCAAAGACCTGACGAATGATGAAAAACGAGCGCATTTGACGGACCTGCGACGCGGGCACCTGATCGACCAGGTCTGTATTCAGGAAGTGCTGCCACCTGAAAAACCCTGAGTGATTTTCGCTGGCGGTGAGCGGACGGCTCGTGGGGGCTAGAGCGCAATCGCTTCAAACTCATGCTCTAAAAGCCAAGCTTGACGGCATCCGGCCGACTCGGCGAGGAATGCCTGACCATTTCGCGCGCCTCGGCGTGCGGCGTCGTTTGGCAGCGCACCGTTCGGCAAATTCGCAGAAGCACCGCGTCGAGCCAGCGCCAGCCGGTTTTGAACACCGCTGCTGCTTGCGCAACGGAGACCGTCGATGTCGCGCGCCGGATTTGTCGTCACTGCCGCCGCGGCCGCGATGGCAGGTGCGCTTGCGGGATGCTCGGGCTTGTCGCTTGCCGCGTCCGCCTGGCTAAAGCCGAACCGGGCCCCGCAGCTGGAGACCCTGCAGTTCCAATCCGAGCCGACCGGCGCTGAAGTGCGCACTGCCCAGGGCCAGACCTGTCAAACACCCTGTTCTCTTGCGGTGGTCGCGGAAAATCAGTCGGTGACATTTGCCAAGAGCGGCTTCATCCCGCAGACCGTTCAGATCACTGTCAGCGCACCGGCGGAGCATTCCTGGTTCGCGAGGAGCAAGCCGCCGACCTTGATGCCCAACCCCGTCGGCGCAGCGCTGAAGGCGGTCCCGCCCGAGCCTGTGCCGCCGCCCAAGCCGGTCGCGAGGCAGGAGCCCCCGCCGACCGTTAGACACTACTGGCCCGCCTCCACGCCGATGGGGCCGCCGCCGGAAGCATCACCCGCTCCGCCACCGCTCACTCAATAAGCGGTTCACGACCGGACAAGACGCGGCGCTCGGCTGCGCACGCAGCGAGCGATCGAACCGGCAGCTCTGGTTTGCGCGACCGCGCCGAACTTGTAGAGCGCGGCATCATTAAGTTACACATCAACGGTGAGCGATAGGGGCCGTCAGGTGGAACCAGACGTTGCGGCACGGCGCCTCTTGGCGCTTGAGAAGACCATGGAGGAACGGTCGCGGCGTCTCTTGGCGCTGGAGAAGACCATTGAGGAGCGCAGCGCCCGTTTGTTGTCCGTCGAGCGGACTCTCGAAGAAAGGAGCCGGCGGATTGCGTCCCTCGAAGCCGATCGCAGGCCGCCCTTCTGGTACCAGGTAGCTTCGAGCATCCGGCGGCGAATTCGCGGTCATTGATTGAGAAAGCCCGCGAAGCCCGGCCCTTTCGGCCGGGCTAAGACCGGCGCCGAGTAAGCGCTTTCACAGGGTCGCGGATTCGATCCCCACCAGCAAGCCGCGTTAGGCCGCAACGCCGCTTAGTTGGCAGCCTTTGCCGATGACTCGTCGGCCTTCGGCGCGGCGGGCGCAGGCGTCACGGTGGACTGCTGGGCAGTCTGCTCTTGAGTCGTGGCCACAACAATCGGGGTGGCGTTAGCGGCGTGAGCGCCGTACTCGCAGGCTATCGCTTGGTGGACAGTGCCCAGCGCGAGGGCCAGAGCCGTGAGAACGATGAGCTTCTTCATAGGTCACATCCTCTCAATTTAGAGTAGCTGTTGCCACCCGGCTTGACCTGTACATACCACACACGCCACACCGTGAACAGCATCCGCTCCATGCTCTCCCCGCGCCGCTGCCGTGTCTCTCGACAAGGTAGCGGAGAGGAGACAGTCCCTATACCCTGTGCCTATGGAACCGCGCGGCATTTATAGAGAACGGAAGGGTTGGGGCGATCAAGACAGCGCTCACGTCAAATACGACGAACATCAAGAGCTCGACGTCCCGGAAGATCGCTATCGCGCCCGCGGCTACCAGCCGCCATTTGAGCAGCTGCCATGGAAAGACGAGAGTGCTAACGACAATGCGTAGCGGCCCCACAGGCGAGAACCGCAGCACCATGGCGGGTGGCGCCGGCTGCCCAATCGCGTCTTAACGCGTCCGGTCGACGCGGTATTCAACCGCTTCAAACGGCATTTGAAGGAAGTCACGCAGGAGTGGTCATGACGATAAAGCAAATCGTCGCGACGATTTTGCCGGCAGTTAGCCTCCTGCTCGCAGGCGGATTGATCTGCGCCGCGGGCGAGTACGGACCGGGTGTCAGCGACGCCGAGATAAAGATCGGCAACGCCATGCCGTATAGCGGCCCGGCTTCGGCTTTGGGCGCCACCGGAAAAGCTGAGGTCGCCTACTTCAATATGATCAATGCGCAAGGCGGCATCAGCGGCCGCAAGATCAAATTCATCAGCCGGGACGACAGCTACAGCCCGCCGAAGACCGTCGAAGTGGTTCGCAAGCTGGTCGAGCAGGACGAGGTACTGCTGATGTTCAGCGTGCTCGGCACGCCGCCCAACACCGCGATCCAGGGTTACCTGAACGACAACAAGGTCCCGCAACTGTTCGCCGTCTCCGGCGCCGACAAGTGGAACGATCCCAAGAACACCCATCCTTGTCGTTGAAGCGCCGAGCAGCCCTCTCCCGCAAACATCCGCTCGGCAAATTCGCGGGTCTGCTCGTTCTGATCCCAGTAAAAACCTGACGCGGCATTGAGGCCCTGGGCTGCCGCAAGACCGAGACCGTGGATGTCGGTGATGAAGACCAGGAACGCCGCCAGTTGCTGTCCGGATTCCTGAAGGCGAAATTCCTGCGCTTCCTTGATGGCGTTGATGGTGTCCTTGCCGACGCTGGCGAGCCCGATGAAATGCGCCTTCGACGCCTGGGCCTGGAGCAGAAACGAAGCCAGATCCGGCGATCCCAACGGATAACGCACGCCGCCCACGATCTTGCCGCCCTCGCGCTCGATTTCGGCGGAAGCGTCGCGCTGCAGCGAAGCCCCCAGGGCGTAGTCCACCGCCACGAAGAACCAGGTTTCGCCCGGCTTTTCGGTCACGCCTTGAACTACGGCCGATGTCAGAGCCCGCGAATTGTCGGTCCAATGAGTGGTGAACGGCGAGCACGCCTTTCCGGTCAAATCCGCCGTAGCCGCACCGCCGATCAACAGGGTCTTTTTTGCTTTGCGGGCGATCTCCTGCACCGCTAGTGCCGCAGAGGAGACCGGCATGTCGGCAATGGCGTCGACTTTTTCGGTATCGAACCAGCGCCGCGCGATCAGTGCCGCTAAATTGGGCTTTTCGGCAAAATCTTCGTCGATAACTTGAACCGGCACGCCGTTGATGGCGCCGCCGAAATCCTCGACCGCAAGCCGCGCGGCGGTCGCCGCAGCGACGCCGCTGGCGTCAGAGCCCACCGTGGACTGATTACTCAAAACGCCGATCTTGATGACGCCATCCGATATCTGGGCCGAGGCGTTGTCGATCGATCCGACCCCCAGTAACGCAGTGAAAATCAGCGCAACAGCACTTCGCATCAGCATGTTTCCTAAAAGGGCGTCCCAAGCGAACGCAGTAAAATCGGCGGTAAACTACCGATTTCATTCCCCCGCGGCCACTTCTGCAAGTTCCGTTCCGAAGCGTCGGGAGGAAGCGCAGGCGCCCCTGTAACGTTAATCTCCAAGCGCGGTGGAATGTTGGGACGCGGCGTGCTTCGGCTTTTGCCGAGGCCGCGCGTCTTTAGTTCTGCGTTTCTGACGCCCGCCTCGGGCCCCAAGCTTGCGCCGTCGCCCGGTTGCTCGCTTGGGGTCCTGTTTTGCGCTGCGCAAGCTCGCGGCACGCCGATCGGCGCTGAGCATCCGCGCCCGAGTCCATTGCTCCGAAGCCCTGCGGTGTGGCGCGGCGCGGATTTCAGACAAGTTCCATAAAAACTCGCGCCTAGCGTTAGCCAAGCCGCAATTGCTGTTTGCTACGTGTGATCTTCATAGGAGGGGTCGTCGCCACCTGCTGACGCACAGTAAGGAACCCGACTATGAGATTCAGATACGCGTTTGCGCTTGCACTTTGCGGTCTTGCTCTCGCACCGGTCGCCGCCATAGCCGGCGAGCAGGAAGACCGGCAAGCCTGCATGAACGACGCCTTGACGGTCTGCTCACAATACATCCCCAACCGCGACCGCATTGCCAGTTGTCTGTTTATCAACCGCAGCCGCATCTCGCCGGCGTGCCAGGCCGTCATGACCCGGCCGAGCCAGGCAACGGTGTCGCCGGCGGCGTTGACCAACGCGCGCTGACAATCGCCGGACGTTAGACTGTTTAACGCTGGCGGCTTCACTCGGCCGCTGCCACCTGCGCGGCGCTGCGCTCCACATCGGCTAACCGGTTGATGATGCGGCGGGCTGCGATTGCGCCGGCATCGGCGGCGATGTCGACCTGCGGCGGGTTTGGCACCAGATTGAGCATCCGCTGCTGGGCCGTGAACACGGCGACGTCCTCGAGAAACGCGGTCCGGACCTGCTCGAATATTTTGTTGGTCGTCTCCGGGTTCTTGACGTCGAAGCTGTGCGCCTGCCCCCAGAAATAATGCGTGGTGGTTTCGGTCTCGGGCGTGATGGCGTTGAGGTTGCGCATGCTGATGCCGCCCACTCTTTTGCCTTGCGGCGCGCCGGTCCCGGTCGGCGTCGCGCCGACGTCCAGGCGCAGGAACGCCGGCGGCGCAAAGTCGATGATCTGCCAGCGATCGACGTTGCCGGTAAAGCCGCCGACCTTTTTGTAGGTCGGCGGCGGATCCTGGTCGATCACCCAGCGGGTCACTACCACGTTGTTTGGCGCGCGATCGACCTTCACCTGGGCGTGCTCGGCGATCGCCGCATTGCCGATGGTGGTCTCGTGCACGAAAGCAAGGTGCGTCAGGTCGAGAAGATTGTCGACGATCAGCTGCCAGTTTGCATCGACGTGCAGATAGGAACTCTTCAGCGCCCCATTCCGGATCGTCGAGCCAGTGGAAATCCGGGATCATCGCGGGATCTGCCAGCGCCGGATCGCCCATCCAGATCCACACCCAATGATAACGGTCCGCCAGCGGATAGGTTTTCGCCTGAGCGGCCTTCGGAATGTGATCCTGGCCAGGAATACGGACACAGCGGCCATCGGCGCCGAAACGCAGCCCGTGGTAATGGCATTGCAGCGTGTCGCCGACGAGCTTTCCCATCGACAGCGGCAGATGGCGGTGCGGACAGCGGTCCTCGAACGCGACCGGACGGCCGTCCTCGGTGCGAAACAAAACGATCGGCTCGCCGAGAATCATGCGGCCGAAAGGCGTGCGGCCGATTTCATCTGCTGCCGCGGCGACGTACCAAAAATTCCGCAGGAACATGGCTTGCTCCATGGGCGATGAACGTCAGCGTGATGCTCCGACTTCGCGATCATTTTGGCAATAGGCCGACCTTCACACAAAGGCGTTCGCACGCTGCGCGCTTGGCGATGCTGAGCCGTTTGTGCAACATGCGGCAAGCCTTTGTGGGCGGCATCGGGGAGCCGTTATGTCGATTTTTGCCGTGAACTATCTGTGCCGTGAAGTTCTGCGCGACCACGCCTTCCGCACCGCCATGAAGGCCGATCCAGCCAAGGCGCTGGCGCCGCTCGATCTCACCGACGACGAGCGCAAGGCGCTGGTCGCAGGCGATGTTGGCGCGCTCTACCGCATGGGTGTCAACGGCTTCCTCATGGGCTATCTGGCCCGCTTCGAGGTTTGCGGGCTCAACGTCGAAATCTACAATCAGCGCATGCGCGCCGTGAAGGTCGACGAAGTTGGAGCGCCGGTCTAGCAGCTTCCTTTTTCCGCTGCCAACCGTACCGATCACCTCCCGGCCAGCGCCAAGCCAATTCCGCCAAGCGCACCGACGACGACAACGAGCAGCGGCGGTGCACGCCAGGCGGTTAGCAGAACGAAGCCGAGAAGCGCGACGCCAAAGTCTCCGGGCGTTTTGACCGAGGTCGTCCAGATCGGACTGTAGAGCGCCGCGCCGAGCAGGCCGACGACGGACGCGTTCACGCCGCGCATCGCCGCTTGGGCGTCCGGCCGCCGGCGGAACGTGTCCCAAAACGGCAACGCACCCAGAAGTATCAGAATGCCAGGGAGGAAAATGCCGAACAGGCCAAGCGCCGCACCGGCAACGCCGTGCGGAGTAGGACCGACCACGGTGCCGAGATAGGCGGCGAACGTAAACAGCGGGCCCGGAACTGCCTGCGCGGCGCCGTAGCCCGCGAGAAACGCATCGTCGCTCACCCAGCCGGGCCCGACGAACGCCTCGCGCAACAGCGGAAGCACCACGTGACCGCCGCCGAACACCAGCGCGCCGGACCGGTAAAAGGCGTCAAACAATGCAATGCCCGGCCAGATCTGAAAGCTCTGCAGGATCGGCAAGCCGATCAGCAAAACAAAGAAAGCCGTCAGCGCCGCCAATCCCGCTCGGCGTGAGACCGGCATGACGATATGACCTTCGGCCGGTGGCGGCGCACCGCGGCAAAGCCAAAGACCTAAAGCGCCGCCGAGCAGGATCGAACCGACCTGGGCGATCGAAGAATTGCTGAACAGGATAATCAGTGCCGTCAGCACTGCGATAGACGCCCGCTCGCGGTCCGGACACAGGGTGCGCGCCATACCGAAGACTGCCTGTGCGACAATGGCGACGGCGACGAGCTTGAGACCGTGCAACAGACCCGCTCCGGCAGTGCCGCTCAGAGCGCCGGCGCCGTAGGCGAACAGCACGAGCACGATCGCGGAAGGAAGTGTAAAGCCGGTCCATGCCGCGAGCGCGCCGCGATAGCCGGCTCGCGCTAGTCCGATCGAAAACCCGACCTGGCTGCTCGCCGGTCCGGGCAAAAACTGGCACAGCGCTACGAGGTCGACAAAAGCCTGCTCGTCGAGCCAGCGCCGCCGGACAACAAACTCCTCACGGAAATAGCCGATGTGCGCGATCGGCCCGCCGAACGAGCTCAATCCGAGCTTGAGGAAGACTGCGTAAAACCTCGAGCGGCGAACCCGAGCGCTGGGCTTTCGCGTCGTTTCCTACACCTGCCGATAGCTCACTCACCGGACGCCCCAACTCCTGTGATCGTTAAAACGTTTTGCCCGGCTTCCATGTGTACGTGATGAGGCCGGCGAAGCCCTCGTCCATATGGTCCTGATGGTGGCAGTGAAAGAATGTCGGCCCCGGGTCGTCGGCCAAAAAATCGATTTCGGCCGTCGAATATCGCGGCGTGCTGAGCGTGTCCTTCATCAGCCCCGAGATCGAAGTGTTGCCGACTTTGGTAACTTCGAAAGTGTGCCGGTGGGTATGGACCGGGTGGGTATCGCCGCTGTTGTTGTTCATCACCAGCCGATACCGTTTGCCTTCCTGAACGGTGAACAATGGATTGGTATCGGGCCACGATTTTCCGTTGATGGTCCAGCGGTTGTAACCCCCGCGCCCGCCCGGGACTTTTTCGAACGTCAACTTGACCGTCTCGTCCGGCGCTTTCGCCGGCGTGGTCAGCGCGAACGCCGTGTAATTCCAGGCGGCTTTCGGCGGCAGCCATTGCGGCTCGCCGCGGCGGTTCTCGTATTCGACGACCAGCCCCATTCCCATGTTGCGGTCCTCGTCATCGGTCGATCCGAAAATCCAGATGCCGGGATTGTTCATTTCCACAATCACGTCGGCGCGTTCGGCGACGTCCAGTTTCAACACCTCGACGGTAGCGGCCGTCGGCACCAGATTGCCGTCGAGCGCTATGACCGTGAAGCGATGGCCGGGCAACGCCAATGTGACGTCCATGGTCGCACTGGCATTGAGGAGCCGGAACAGAATGCGCTCGCCCTGCCGCACGCGGATCGGCTCGTCGTGCCCCAGCATCCGCTGCCCCAGCGTCGCCGCGTGATACATGACTTCCAGGCCGTTATCGGGCGGCGGTCCCTTGCGCAGGTCTTGCATGCTCACCCATTCGCCTTCCCAGCGCCGCGCCGCCAAGAGTATTTCACGATCATAGCGGCCGGGTTCTCCGGCCGCCGGTTCGACGATCAGAAACCCGAACTCGCCCGAATACGTGCTGCGCGTCAGGTCCGTCATCGCCATGGCATGGCTGTGATACCACCGGGTGCCGGCGGGCTTTGGCGTGAAGGAGTAAATGAGCGATTGTCCGACCGGGATGATCGGCGATCCTTCCTCGGTCGCACCGTCTTGCACGGCGGGCAGATAAAGGCCGTGCCAATGGACGATGTCGGGATAGCCGGCATCGTTGATGACGTTGATTGTCACCGGGCTTCCTTCCCGAAGCCGCAGTACCGGGCCAGGAACTTTGCCGTTGTAGCCGGTGGTCGTGATCGTTTTGCCGGGAGCCAGTTCGAGCGAGACCGGCGCGATGCGCAGCGTGTAATCCGCCTTTGCCGCCGGCCGATCACCGGCGGCGTACCCAATCCGGGTCGCCGCACCGACCACCGGCAGCGTTGCGGCATATTTGAACAGCGAGCGGCGGTCGATCAGCATGGTCTCACTCCTTTCGCTGCAAACCTGCGGAAGCGGCGCGGTTCAGCTAGCCGGTCCGCCGATGCAGATTTAACAGCGCCCAAACCAGAGCAATAAACGCCAACGTGTCAGCGAAGCCCCGAAGATAAAGCCCCCACACGAAAAATTCATTGAAGGCGCGCTCGATCTCTGCGCCATTTTTTAGCGACGCTAGGCTGAGCATGATGGGCGCGGCTTTGGCTGTCAGTATCAACCCGGCGATCGAGAACGCTGCGGCACAGTAGAGCGAAAGTGTGACGCCGCGCCGGATATTACGGTCAAAATAGTTGCTCAACGCTGCGGCAAGCATGAGTAGTGTCGCCCCGATGCCTTCCACCGGGTAGGCGACGAGGCCGGTCCCCAGATCCGCTTGGCGACTAAACTGTGCCCAGGCTTCGGCGCCGAGCGCATGCCACGCCGGGCCGCCGACAATCACCCGATCGATGACGCCCCCCGCCAGGATGCCGCTTAGGAGCGTAGCTGCTGCCACGAGAAGCTGAGTGCGCGTGAAAATCATCGCCATTGTTCGTCTTCAGGGACGGTCCCGGGAGAGCAGCGCATCGAGCGACCACTTCCCAGCGCCCTCGATGAGCAGGTAGATCGACCCCAGCAACATATCGAAGTCTGCGCGAGCCTCGTGCATCATGCTCCAGAAGCCGTAGCGGGCGAGCTTCGGCGCATGAAACAACCAGAGATCATGCCCGAGCAGGATCGGTACTTTCGTTGAAATAATTGCGACGATCATGATGATGATCAACGGGATCGCGGCGAGCCTGGTGAAAAGCCCCAGAATAATAAGCGCGCCGCAGACCATCTCGACCACGCCCACAAAGGGACCCATCAGCTCCGGATAGGGAATACCGATGTTGGCGAAGCGCCCGGCACCGAGAATGCCCGGAAAGATCAGCTTTTGAATCCCCTCGGGGAAAAACACCACCAGACCGACGAGAAACCGGACCAGTATCGACCAGCCGGGCGCTCGTGTGGCCAGGAGAACAGTTTGCCAGTCATTCCTGCCCTTTCCGCTCATACCGTCCTCGCGTTCAAACCGCTTCGCCAGCAACGTCCCTTCGCGTTCAACGAGAATTGATACGCCCCATATCACCCCTCACAGGCGCTGCACCGCGACGCTGAAGAGATAGATCACCAGTTCGCTTGCGGCGTCGACCGCCCGCTGTACCAGACTGCCGCCGTCAATGTCCTCGGCGGCCTGCAGCGGAACTTCGAGCGCGAGATTGTCGTCGCGCCAAACCTTCAGCACACCGATCGGCTGGCCCTGGTGAACCGGGGCCAACACCGGCCCGGTGTAGACGATCCGCGCCATGATCCTTTCTTTGATGCCGCGCGGAACCATTAGCTTGACCTCATGCGCGCTGACGAGCGGTACGTAGGCTTTGCGGCCGCCATAGGTTCTCGCTTCGCCCACCCTCTGACCTTGCGTAAACAGCAGTTTGGAATCGAAATTATGGAAGCCCCACTCTAAAAGCTTCTTCGCCCCCTCCGTTCGCTGCTTTTCAGACGCCGCACCATCGATCACCAGGATCAAGCGCATTCCATTTTGCACCGCCGAGCCAACGAGCCCGTAACCCGACCCGCCGCTGTAACTGGCCTTTAGACCGTCGGCTCCGATGTCGAGACCGAGCAGCGGATTACGGTTCTGCTGATGGATGTTGTTCCAGGTAAATTCGCGCCCCCCGTATAGCTTGTAGAAGTCGGGATGGGTTTGAATGATGTGCTGCGCAAGCTTTGCTAATTCCCGCACGGTTGTCTGCGACCGAAGACCCTCCGGACGGCCGGTTGCATTGGCGAGCGCGAGCTTCATCAAACCAATCTCGCGCGCCCGCTTGTTCATTATCGCTGCAAAGCTGGCCTCGGCGCCCGCCAGTCCCTCGGCTATGCAATGCATGCATTGCCGGATTGGACAATCGCCCCGCGCAGCAAATCTTCGACCCTGACCTTGCTGTGAATTGGCGCAAACATCGAGGATGTGTGCGAAGGCGCGCCGCCTTTACGCCACGCGTTTTCGCTGACCTCGAACTGATCGTCGAGTTTGATACGGCCTTGCGCAAGCGCGTCGAATACGATTTCAGCAGTCATCAAACATGCGAGACCTCCCGGAGCGACCGCCTGATCGGCGTTCTTTTCGAACAATACGTTGTTGGTCCCCGCATCGATCAGAATGACATGCGAGGCGTTGATCTGGATTGGCTCGTCCTTCTTGCTGCTCGCCGGTTGCGGCGCCGCCTTTGCCGAACTGGCCGCGGCGAGCGTGATGGCAAGACAGAAATTAAGGACGCTCCGCATACATATGTTCTCGGCTGGCAGTGACAGGCGTACTGTCGGACAGCGGCGCGCCTGATTATAGCCGAACAATATCGAAAGTCGATATCGATCATCTCAGTGAGGCGCAAAATCGATATCGACGCTCGATAGTCACTGACCTATAATGCAGTGCTTGGACCAAGCCCACGCCGTTCAGCTGGCGGAATGCCGATAACGTAGTCTGTCGCTAATGCGGTCGAACGTAAATCAGCTATGGCCGCTGATCCTTGCAGCGGCGGTGCAACTTTCGAATCTGATCGCGGCCGCGGATTGCGCTGCACAGACAGCCGAGCCGAAGGCTCAGCCACCATGGGCGTACACGTACCGTGAGGACGGTCCGAACCGAATTGAATTTATGGCGACGACGGCGGCCTTGGAAGATCGCGACGTGTGGTTATTACTCGCTTGCAACAGTACGCCGACTTTTACCGTTTCAATCATGCACGAAGGAAAATATCCGTTCTCTCTCGACGATCGGACCGACTTAACTCTGCAATTTGACGGTTCTCGGGCCGTTTCGCTGCCGGCAGCCGTTATTGAACAGAAGCAGATAACGGCCAGCCCCGCCCTAACAAGGGATTTGTTTCCCGTCTTGACGCGTAGCAAAACTCTTTCAGTTCTCGTCCGCGATCACCATGGTGCAAGACACACTTATTCGTTTTCGCTGCAACCAAATAACGTGGCATTACGCGACATTGACATCCACTGCTTTCAGTCCAGTACGTAGGCCGTAGCTTAGCAACCTGTCGGGCTGAAAACCCTAATGGTTTTTGCATCAGCGCGTTGGCTCAGTTTCAGATTGAAAAAGAAGGTGCAGATCATGAACGCGAATTCGCAGTGCGGCCTTGTTACGGTTTCGCGGGAACGGGCGCGCGCGATCTTTGGAGTTCGCCGATCAGCTCGCGGACCTGCAGCTTGGCGAGTTTATTCGCCTCCCGGCCCAACGCCGTAGCACGGTAGAGCCGGCGAAAGGTGCGGCCCGAGCGCTTGATCGTAGATTTCAGATAACCCCTGCGTTCCAGGCCATGAAGCATCGGGTAAAGGGTACCGGGACTGAGCGTGTAGCCGTGGCGGGCAAGCTCCTAAATCATCCACTGCCCGTAAAAGCCGGCTTCGGATGCGTGATGTAAGATGTGCAACCGGATCAAGCCCTTGAGGAGTTCCTGATGCTTCATCCTGGCCATTGTCGCCCCGCGGCTTCCCGCTGCAAAAGATACCAATGTTGGCCATGCACATGAAAGGGGCTTAAGCAGGTGAAATTGCAGTATTTTGCGCTTGCGGGACAGTTAGCCTCTTTAACCGGCTGCGTGCGGGTTTCACAGCATAAACAATGCAAACGCGGGGCGAGCGGATGAACTTTACGCGGCGCAAATTTGCGACTGGCTGCGGAGCATTCGCGTCGAGCGCTGTTGTTTATGCACGGTTCGGAATCGGCGGCCCCGCACCCTTCAGCGCTCCCCTGCCAATCCCGAAACTGATCGATACGGCAAAGCAGGGCAACGCCGTCAAACTAAAGGTAATGTCAGGCCGACACGCCTTCATCAGAGGAAAGCCGACGCGGACCTATGGCTACTCCGCACCCGTGCTTGGACCGGTCATTCGCCTGCGGCGCGGCGATAGCGTGGAGATGACGGTCGAAAACGCCCTCAACACTGTTACAACCGTGCATTGGCATGGGCTCATGGTCCCCGGCTATAATGACGGCGGGCCGCAGCAACTTATTAAGCCGGGCCATGCGTGGCGCCCGGTTTTGAAGATCGACCAAGCGGCCGCGACGCTTTGGTTCCATCCTCATCCGCATCACGACACCGCTCGGCAGATTTATCTAGGCCTGGCGGGAATGCTCATCGTCGATGATGGCTCCGACGCCCGGCTCGGTCTGCCGCGCACGTTTGGGGTCGATGATTTTCCGATCATCTTGCAGGATCGCACGTTCGGTTCTGACGGAACACTTGACTACAACAACAAGGACTTAAACGCGCTGGACGTCATATACGGAGTCAGAGGTGAAACGATTATCGTAAATGGAGCTATCGCTCCATTCGCCAAAGTTCCACCCGGTCTGGTGCGGCTCCGACTTCTTAATGCCGCCAACGCCCAGAATTTCGAACTGCGCTTCTCGGACAGACGCACGTTTCATATCATCGCGTCGGACGGGGGTTTTCTTTCAGCGCCAGTGCCGATGACGCAGCTCACGATCTCACCCGCGGAGCGCTTTGAAATTCTCGTGGACTTCGCGAACGGAAAAGCGGTCGAGCTTGAAAACGGCCCAGACGAAGAAATGGGCATATTCGGCCGTGTAGCGCCGGATGGCAGCGCAGACTATGTGGCTGTAATGCGATTCGAACCGACAGCGACGACGCCCATCGTCAAAGAATTACCAACGCGTCTTGTTGAGCCTGCCACGGCCTCTCCTGCATCAGCCGTGCGCCGCCGGCAGTTCGTTCTGAACAGCGGCCTATGCGCAAGCCGCCCGGGAGGTGGCGCCCATAGCGAGACCCCCGCGCTCGTAGGGATCAATGGCAAACCCTATGACATCGGACGCATCGATGTCGAAACACAGCTCGGAACAACCGAGGTGTGGGAGATAGTCTCGATCGGCATGCCGCATCCATTTCATGTCCATGGTGCATTGTTTCGTATTTTGTCGATCGAGGGTGCGCCACCGCAGCCTCACATCACAGGCTGGAAGGACACCGCGCTCGTCGAAGACAAAGCCGAACTGCTCGTCGCCTTCAATCAGCCGGCAACGCGAGAGCATCCCTTTATGTATCACTGCCACATTCTTGAGCACGAAGAGGCCGGACTCATGGGACAATACGTAAGTGCCTGATGGGCACAAGCGAGACGCAGCTCTGTGTTCGTGGTCAGCCCTTGAGATAATTCTGCTTGTACCAGTCCAGGATTTCGCTGCCGGTTGTGAGCCAGACTTCCTGTCGCGAGGTGATACGGGCCAGCGCCTTGGCGAAATATTTGCTGCGGTGCGGGTAGCCGACCAGGAACGGATGCAGGCAGATCGACATCACTCGGCCGGTTTTGGCGCCATCCTCATAAAGCACATCGAACTGGTCGCAGATCATCTGGCCGAAGGTTTCCGGGCTCTGGTGCAGGTCAAGCAGCGCCGGAATGTCGTTGATCTCGGTCGAATAGGGCATGGCGATCATCGAGCCCTTCTTCACCCGCATCGGATACGGCTGATCATCGTTGACCCAGTTGCCGACATACTCGATGCCGTTCTCGGCCAGGATGTCGAGCGTGCGCACGGTCTCGCTTAGAGCCGGACTGAGCCAGCCGCGCGGCGCCTTGCCGATGCTTTTGGTGATCGTGCCTACGACGTAATTGATCAGCGCCTTCTCTTCCGCCTCGGTCTGGTTGTTGATCAAGGTCGAATTGTTGGTGCCGTGGCCCATCCATTCCCAGCCGAGTTTCTTGCCCTCCTCGATGATGCGCGGATAGCGGCTGCACACGTCGGAATTGAGCGCGACCGTGCCCTTGACGCCGTATTTCTCCATCACCTCCATCATCCGCCAGATGCCGACGCGCACGCCGTAGTCGCGCCACGAATAGTTGAGGACGTCCGGATTGACTGGCAGGTTCGTCAGGCGCGTCGAGGGCCGGTCGAACAAAAAATGCTCGATGTTCGGAATTGTCCAGACGGCGACGCGGGCGCCGTTCGGCCACGACAATTTCGGCCGATCGATAATTGGCGAGTAGTCGAACCGGCTGTGCTCCTTCGGTATCGATGGAGGTGGCGGCGCCTTCCGCTGTTTCGACCGTTGCACGATTTTCTTCGCCGCTTTACGCGCCACCTGTCCCTCCCTGATGATCAAGCGGTGCATTGATCTGGCGGCACCGCACCCCTCGGGTTAATGTCGCACAAGCGCCGCATAGAAGCGAAGCCCCAAAGGAGTTCAGCGAAATGGCAAATATCGTCGCCGGGTTCGGCGTTCCGCACACCCCGGTATTCCCGTTCTTCGTCAAGCGCGACGGTCCCGAGTGCGAGACCGCCAAGCTATTCGCGGCGCAGAAGGAGAATCTCGCGGCAGTGCGTCCCGATGTGATCGTGATGTTCGATACCGATCATCTCAACACCTTCTTCCTCGACAATCTGCCGATCTTTGCGGTCGGCGTGGACAAGAGCTTTGCCGGCCCGAACGACGAGCCGCGCGAAATGCCGGTGTACAAGATCCCGTCGGCCGTGGATCTTGCAGCGCACATCCGCCGCGCCAGCATCGAAGACGGATTCGACGCGGCGCTGACGCAGCACTATTCGGTCGATCACTCGATCGCGGTACCCCTGCACTTTCTCACTCCCGACATGCAGGTGCCGGTCGTTCCCTTTTTCATTAGCGGACACGTTCCGCCGTTGCCTTCAGCGCAACGCTGCTATGCGCTTGGCCAAGCCGTCGGCCGGGCGATCGCCTCGTGGCCGGCGCCCCTGCGGGTGGTGATCATGGGCAGTGGCAGCTTCTCGCTCGAAGTCGCCGGCCCGCGCATGGCACCGGGCCGCACCGATGGCGTGCCTGATCCGGATTGGGCTTGGCGCATCATCAAACTGATGGAAGAGCAGCAGATCGAGAATCTGATCAGCGAAGCCACCGAGCACCAACTCCTCAAGGCCGGCAATGTCGGCGGCGAAGTGCTCAACTGGATCGCAATGCTGGGCGCCATTGGCAATCACAAGCCGAATTACATCGCCCCGCAGATACAGAACGGCCACGCCTACGGCGTGTGGCGCTGGAACTGAAACGTCATTGCGCCAGCGGTGCTGTTGGTCGCGCCCTCGCCCCTTGCGGGAGAGGGCGACTCGGCGGTTCAACAACAAGAATGGGTGAGGGGTCGGCCCCGCACCCCTCACCCAACCGTGCCAGCTCAGAGTCCTGCACTGCCCTCTCCCGCAAGGGGCGAGGGCACACCCGCAGCGCTGCAATTTCGTGGACGCGACGCTCTCACGTCGAGCGCGTTAGCCCGCCGTTGACGTAGAGGGTCTGCCCGGTGATGAAGGCTGCGTCCTCGCTCACCAGAAACGACACCGCACCGACCAGATCGGTGGCGACTTCGGTGCGTTTGATCGATTGCGAGTGGGCCATCATGTCGAACAGTGCATCTTTGGACATGCCGCCGGGAATCTCCTTATCGGCCAGCGTCCCCGGCGTGCGCGTCAGCCCAGGCGCGATAGCGTTGACGGTGACGCCGTGCTCGCCGAACTCGGTGGCTGCCGAGCGCGTGAAGCCGATCACGCCGGCTTTGCTGCTGATGTAGTGGATCAGGTTCGGCACCAGCAGGCTGACCGTATCAGACGCGATGTTGACGATCCGGCCCCAACGCCGCTGCCGCATGCCGCCGATGAACGCCTTGGACATCAGGAACATGGAATCGAGATTGACCGACAGCACCCGCCGCCAATCTCCGAAGCTGATGTCGTCGAAGGCCTGCATGGGATAGATGCCGGCATTGTTGACGAGGATGTCGCAATGGCCGCCGCTCTTCTCGACCTCGGCCTTCAAGGACGCGACGCTCGCCGGATTGCTGACGTCGCATTCGACCGCAATGGCCTGTCCGCCGGCGCCTTCGATCTGCCGAACGGTGTCCTGGGCTTGGGCGCGGTCGGCAATGACGATCCGCGCCCCCTCGCCCGCAAGCCGGATCGCCGACGCCTGACCGATCCCCGAAGCCGCGCCGGAAATAACCACGGTCTTGCCTTCATGCCTTTTCGCCATTCCTTATCCTCCCGTTTTCGGCGGGCGATTGTTCGCATATAAAGGGTGCGCTGGTGAAGGGTTCTGCAGGTTGCAAATCTGTCACCACCTACGGCGCCGGGTAAAACTTTTTCAGCAAGGAGTGTGGATGGTGACCAGCGGCAAGGACGACGAAGAATTTTTCCGGCGGCGCGGTTTCGGCATCAAGATCGGCTTCGGCGAGCGGCCGGCGCTGATCGTGATCGACATGATCAACGGCTTTACCGACGCCTCGATGCCGCTGGGTGCCAATCTCGATACGCAGATCAAAGCACAGCAGCCGCTGGTCGAGATCGCGCACCAGCGCGATATCCCGGTCATTTTCTCGACCGTGTTCTACGAGGAACCGGATATTAGAGACGCCGGCATCTGGGCGCTCAAGCAGTCAGGCGCCCGCACGCTCACCGCCGGCTCTGAGGCGGTCAAGGTTGACAAACGCCTCGAGCTGAAGCCCAAGAACATTCTCCTCGTCAAGAAATATGCCTCGTGCTTCTTCGGCACCGACTTGGTGCCCCGCCTCAACAGCCGCCGCGTCGATACGCTCATCATCACCGGCTGCACCACATCCGGCTGCGTGCGGGCGACGGCGGTCGACGCGGTGCAGAACGGTTTCCGTCCGATGGTGGTGCGCGAAGCGGTCGGCGACCGCTCGGTGGCGGCGCACGAGCAGAGCCTGTTCGACCTCAACGCCAAATACGCCGATGTCGTCTCGCTCGATGAGACCCTGCAATATCTCAAGACTGTCGGTCACAACCAGCCGGCCAATTAGCGCGCGGGGACCGCGTTTCCCGGGCGCGGCGCAGCACGAAGTGTTGCGACGCAGAACCGGGATCGTCTAGGACGCGGAGTCTGCGAAGATCCCGGATCAGCGGTGCATCGCTCCGCGCTGCACCACGTCCGGGAAACGGCTATCAGAACATCGGATAGGCCGGGTTGAGCGGCAGGCCGAACTGGGCGCGGCCGAAATTCTCCGCCGGCACGTCCCAGTTCATCACCACGTGCGAGGCGATGGCGTGCACGTCGCGCCAGCAGCGTTGCGCCGAGTTGTTATCCAACAGCCCGCTCGAGCCGCTGATGTTGATCAGTTCGTCCATCGCATCGCGCAGCATCCGCATGGCGTAGCTGAAATCGCGGCGCAACAGCGTGCGCGTCTCCAGGTTCATGCCGCTGTAGTCCTTGCGGGCGATCGAGAGAGCACGGCGCGCCAACAATTCGGCGGCGTCGATCTGCGCGCCGATCTCGGCAACCTTCATCTGCACCGGCACGTGCTGGGCGATGGCGAGCTGGGTGTAGGTCAGGTAGCGCTGCCGCGTCCATTCCACGAAGTCGGTATAGGCGCCGCGCGCCGAGCCCAGCGCCGGACCGAGCAGCGCGTACGAGTGCACGGCGATGAACGGGGTGCGGTAGATCGGATTGGTATTGACTTTCGACCCCGGCGAATTGGCGTCGCGCAGCGTCGAGAACGACACGCTGCGGTGCTCGGGCACAAACACGTTGTCGAGCACGCTGGTGATCGAGCCGGTACCGCGGAGCCCGGCGCAATACCAGGTGTCGTCCTGCTTCACCTGCGACACCGGCACCAGATAGAGCCGCATGTCCGGATGATCTTCGCCCTCGCGAAAGGCGAGCCCGCCGATCAGGATCCAGTGCGAATGCCGGAGCCCGCTGCACCATGACCAGCGGCCGTCGAGGCGGTAACCGCCCGGCACCACCGTGACCTTGCCGGTCGGCGCCGCCGACGTGGCGATGCAGGCGGCGCTGTTCTTGCTCCAGACGTCGTGTTGCGCCTCTTCCGGGAAAAGCGCCAGAATGCAGGCGTGGTCGGCCAGATAGTTCAGCACCCAGGCTGACGATGCGCAAGTCGACTTGCCGAGTTCGATGGAAATATCGAACGCCACCTCATGGTCGTGTTCGTAGCCGCCCCACCGCTTCGGTTGCAGCACGTGGATCAGGCCGGCGTCGAGGTATTCCTCGACCGACTCGCGGGGGACCTCGCGGTCGCGCTCGGCCTTGATGGCGCGCTCGCGCAGCTTCGGTGCCAGCGCGCGGGCACGGCCGATCAGTTCGTCGGCCGTCGGAATCTTGGCGGGCGCGGCAGCGGTCCGCAATTCGGCAACACTCATTGGGTTTCCTCCGTTTGGCGGCGACATTGCGTCAGCCCCCGGAGGGAATCAAGCGCCGGCTGTTTCCTCAATCAGCCGTCCTTGATCCGGTCCACCTTCCGGTGTCATCATGTTAACGACCGATCCAGCGCTGATCGTCGGCCAAAAAATCGAGTTGCGCGGCAAGAAACAGGGGGAAATATGCGTCTCGGATTTTTCATGATGCCGGTGCACCCTCCGGCCCGCACCTTTACCGAGACACTTGCCGAAGACACTGAGAAATCGCTATTGGCCGACCGGCTCGGCTTCGAGGAGTTGTGGCTCGGCGAGCATTTTTCGGCGACCAGCGAGCCGATCCCGTCGCCGCTGATGTTCATGGCTGGCCTGGTACCGCAGACCAAAAATCTGCGCTTCGGCACCGGCGTGATCTGCATTCCCAACCACGATCCGATCATCGTCGCCGCCGAGGTGGCGCAGTTCGACCATATGAGCCGCGGACGGTTCGAGCTCGGCATCGGCCCCGGCGGTCTGTTATCGGACTTTGAGCTGTTTGGTCACAACGACGTCGGCGTGCGCAATCGCAAGGTCGTTGAAGCGGTCAAGATCATGCAGATGATTTGGTCGCAGGACCCGCCGTACGAATTCAACGGCGAGTTCCGCAAGTTTCGCCTGAAAGACACCGTCAATGCCGAGCTCGGCATCGGCTACATGCCGAAGCCCTATCAAAAGGGCGGACCGCCGATCACGCTGTCCATCGCCAGCCCGAATTCGCCATCGGCGCGCACCGCCGCGCAGCAGAACTGGGGCATCATTTCGGCCAACATTGTGCCGACCTACTCGGTGGCCTCGCACTGGGCGATCTACAGCAAAGCGTGCGTGGAGATCGGCAAAAAGCCGTCCGGCGAGAACTGGCGCGTGTCGCGCAACATCGTGGTCGCGCCGAGCGATACGGAAGCGTTCGATCGGGTGTACGGCGATGCCGCGTCGAACAATTACTTCTTCACTTACATTCGAACAGCGCTCGCCGGGGCCGGGATCCTGTCGGTCCTCAAGCCGCGGCCCGACATGTCGGACGAAGAAGCGACCGTCAGCGTCATCACCGAGGGCTGCACGCTTTATGGTTCGCCGAAAAGCATGCTCGATAAGCTGGTCGCGTTCCGCGAAGAGGTCGGGCCATTCGGCACGCTGTTGATGACCGGCCTCGACTGGACCGGACCCAACGGAGCGTGGGAGCGGCAGTCGATGCAGCTGATGGCGGAAGAGGTCATGCCGAAGTTCAATCAGCACATTCACGCGCAGGCGGCGGAATAGACCGCAATCGATGCTTATTTGTCGCAGTTGTTGCACTGCAGCGGCCACGAGAGTTTCATAAAGGCGTCGCAGCAGCGCCACAGACCCTGTGCAAACTTCCGCTCACAGGGACAAATTGGGGTGCGTGAGGTGAACGTCGAGGAGATCGACGATGAACTTGCAATGCGCCTATAACGAACTTGCTGCCAACCAAAATTTCGGCCGACCCAGATGCCCGCGCTGCGGAAGCATGCTGCTGATCGCCGAGGAAGCGGAATTCAACGTTAAAGGCCGCATTCGCAACACCTGGTCGTGCGACGATTGCGCCCACGAATTTGTCACGTCGATTACGTTATGGCCGCGTTAGGCCCGGTTTGCTGTCGGGCTTAGACCATTTCTCGGTTGTTGAGTCATAGTCGCCCCGCATCGGAGGAAGCGCCCGACCGCTAGGTGAGCCGAGCGTAAGGAACCGGGACGATGGTGCTGCGTTAATGCGTTTGAGCTTCAGTTTATAAGGTTGTGTCCGTGTCCGCTGGTTGCGTTTGAGTGCGGGCGCGAAAGTGAAGTGACCCGCCGGTCCGGCGTATTTCGCGACCGGCGGGTTCTTTTTTGTCAGTCGCGACTTTCGCGAATGTCGCGCTTTGCCGCCCATTGTTCCTTGGTCGCCGCCGCATAGTCGGCAAAGCGGCCGGCGCTGATGGCAGCGCGAGCGGCCGCCATCAGGTCCTGGTAGTAGAACAGATTGACCAGCGAAAGGAGCGTGCCGCCAAGCGCCTCGCCGCTGCGAAACAAGTGATGCAGATAGGCGCGGGAAAATTCGCGCGCCGCAGCACAGCGGCTTTCCTCGTCGAGCGGCCGCGGATCGTCGGCGTGGTGCGCATTCTTGATGTTGATCGGGCCGAAGCGGGTGAAAGCAAGCCCGTGGCGGCCGTTGCGGGTCGGCAGCACGCAATCGAACATGTCGACGCCGCGGGCGATGGCTTCCAGCAGGTCCGCCGGCGTGCCGACGCCCATCAGATAACGCGGCCGATCAGGGGGAAGCGCGGCGCCGGTCGCTGCAACGACTTCCAGCATCACGCTTTGGGTCTCGCCGACCGCCAGACCGCCGATGGCGTAACCGGGAAAACCGATGTCGACGAGCGCGCGGGCACTGGCTTCGCGCAGATGCAGGTCGTCCCCACCTTGCACGATGCCGAACAGCGCACGACCGGGCGCCGCGCGCTCGAACGCGCGTTTGCTGCGTTCGGCCCAGCGCAGCGACAGCTTCATCGCCCGCTCGATCTCGGCACGCTCGGCCGGAAGCTTGACGCACTCGTCGAGCTGCATGGCGATATCGGAGCCGAGCAGGATCTGCACCTCCATCGCGCGCTCCGGCGTCAACTCCACCATTGCGCCGTCGAGATGCGAGCGGAACGTCACGCCCTCCTCGGTGATCTTCCGTAGCGGCGCGAGCGACATCACCTGAAAGCCGCCGGAATCGGTGAGGATCGGATGCGGCCACCGCATGAAGGTGTGCAGGCCCCCGAGCGCCGCGACCCGCTCCGCCGATGGCCGCAGCATCAGATGATAGGTATTGCCGAGCAGAATCTCCGCGCCGGACGCGCGAACGTCGTCGTGATGCACGCCCTTGATCGCGGCTTGCGTGCCGACCGGCATGAAAGCCGGCGTGTGCACGAGGCCGTGCGCCGTCATTATCTCGCCGGTGCGCGCGGCGCCGTCGGTGGCGGTGAGGCGGAAGGAGAAGGGATTGGGCATCAGCTAAGGCGCGTGCTCGCAACTCTCATATGACAACGCGGGCCGCAGAATGTCCCCTTTTGCGCCGATAGCAACCTGTATGTCGATCTTCCGAAAGCGGCTCAATCGTCGGGGGGCATTAGACTTCGCGTAGCGGAGCCACTAAACCTCCGGGCAAGGCATTTTGCGGGGCGGTGCAATGGCTGAGAGAACTTCGGCCGGCAAAGGATCGGGCGCAAGCCGCCCGGTTGTTGCTGCGCTCGATGAGAAAGACCTGCCGGCGGCGGAGCGGATTTTCCGGCTGGCCTTCGGCACGTTCCTGGGTGCGCCGGATCCCGAACGTTTCTGGACGGATCGGGACTACGTGTATGCGCGGCACCGCGCGCCTCACGTCGCGGCGTACGGTGCCGCGCTCGATGGGACTCTAGTCGGCTCCAACTTCGCCACAAAGTGGGGCAGCGTCGGGTTCTTTGGACCGATCACCGTGCGCCCCGACTTGCACGATCGCGGCATCGCCCGGGCGTTGCTCGCCAGGACCATGGAGCAATTCGACGCCTGGGGAACGCGGCACGCCGGCCTATTTACTTTCGCGCAAAGCGCAAAGCATGTTGGTCTCTATCAAAAGTACGGCTTTTATCCCCGTTTTCTCACGGCGCTGATGACGTCGCCATCGGGGCAAGCCAACAAGGTGTCTGGCGTATCTCGCTTCGGTGCGCTCACCCCAGCGCAGCAGGAAGAGGCTTTGCGCTCCTGCCGCGAAATAACCGAAACGCTCTATCCGGGACTCGATCTTACCGACGAAATATGCACCACCCAGGCCCAGGGTCTCGGAGATACGCTGTTGCTAGATGGCACCGGCGGAATCGCGGCTTTTGCGATCTGTCACTTTGGGCCGCATAGCGAAGCCGGTGCCGACACCTGCTTCATCAAGTTCGGCGCGGTGCGCGACGGACCATCAGCCGAGCGGGATTATCTTCGCCTCCTTGATGCCTGCGAGGCATTGGCGGCCGATGTCGGCATGCCGACCGTACTCGCCGGCGCGAACATGGCGCGACACGAAGCTTATCGGCTGCTGGTTGACCGAGGGTACGCTACCGTTCTCCAGGGCGTAAGCATGCATCGGCCCAACGAGCCCGGCTACTGTCGTCCTGGTGCCTACATCATCGACGATTGGCGTTAGCGCGCTGCCGGGTTGCGCCAGTGGCCGACTAAGCCCAAAACTACTTGCTAATGACAACGCAGCTATTAGTTCGCGCCCTGGCGAAACAGCAAACAGGCATCGCCGTAGGAATAGAACCGATAGCCCTGCTGGATCGCATGCGCATAGGCGCGCTGCATCACCTCCAGACCGCAGAAGGCGCAAACCAGTATGAACAAAGTCGAGCGGGGCAAATGAAAGTTGGTCAGCATCGCCTCGACGACGCGGAAGCGATAGCCGGGAGCGATGAATAAAGCCGTTTCGCCGGAGAATTCCGCTAGCGTACCGTCTTCAGCCGCGGCGCTTTCGAGAAGCCGCAGCGAAGTCGAGCCGACCGCCACGATGCGACCGCCGCGCGCCGCGCGGCGCATTGAGCGCCGTTGCTGTCTCGGCACTGACGCTACCCCATTCCGGCTGCATGCGGTGACCGGACGTATCCTCGGCCTTCACCGGCAGAAACGTGCCGGCGCCGACGTGCAGCGTCACGCGGTGAAGTGCGATACCGCGCGCGCTTAATTTCTGCACAATGCTTTCCGTGAAATGCAGCCCCGCGGTCGGCGCCGCCACCGAGCCTTCCTCGCGCGCGAACATGGTCTGGTAGTCGGTGCGGTCCTGCTCGTCGACCTCCCGGCGGCCGGCGATGTACGGCGGCAACGGCATGTCGCCGCGCTCGGCCAGCGCCTGGTCAAGCACGGCGCCATGGAAGGCGAACGAAAACGTCACCTCGCCGCCCTCCCCCTTGGCTTCCACCGTGGCGTCAAGCTGGTCGAGGAAGCAGACGCGGCCTTCGCTGCCGAAGCGTACGACGTCGCCGACGGCGAGGCGCTTTCCCGGACGCACCAGCGCAAGCCAGCGCGAGCCGTCGAGCCGTTTGATCAGCGTCGCGGCGATTGCCGGCTCGCGATCGCCGCGCCCGATGCGGCGGCCATGGAGGCTTGCGGGGATCACTTTGGTATCGTTGACAACGAGCGCATCGCCTGCCCGCAGCAATTCCGGCAGATCGCGCATCGTGCGGTCCTCGAGCGCCGCACCTCGGACGCACGACGAGCAGCCGCGCGGCATCGCGCGGGTGCGCCGGCCGAAGCGCAATGCGGTCTTCGGGAAGAACAAAATCGAACAGGTCGGTGCGCATTGAATCACAAGTTCACCGTCATCCTGAGGTGCGCACCGAAGGCGCGCCCCGAAGGATCAACGGCCGAGGCGCCCGGGCCGTCGTCCTTCGAGGCTCGCTCCGCTCGCACCTCAGGATGACGGAGTATAGGCAACACCGGTATTATTTGCCGGAGTCGTTATCGATCGTGCGATCGTCGACGAAGCGGATGGCGATCGGGCGGCCGGCGACCGCGCCGCCCATGCCCTCGCTGAAATGCAGCGGCGTACAGCGCTTGAGTGCCGCGTCGATGGCGTCGCGATAGATGGTGCGCACCTGCTGCGGGCGCGTCGTGGCTGACGTAGGTCATGCGGGGCGGAGCGATGACCTCACCGTCACGCTTGAACGCGAAACGGATGGTGTATTCCATACCATGTCGTCCCTCGTCCTTCGGCGGCGGCACCCAGCACTCGCGCAGCGCGGCAAACATGGCGCGGATTGTATCCAGCCTGTGATCGTCCGGATGATCGCCGCCCGCGCCTGCGTCTGCGCCCTCTTTGTTCTGGCCGGCATCACCGCCGTTCTTCTCCGGCTCGCCCGAGGGTTTGTTTGCCGGGTCGTTGTCGTCGGTCGAGGTGATGGTGAGCCGCAACGTCTCGGGGAGCGTCGGCTCGAACATCGGAAAGCACGGCCCGCGGTGAAACACGCCGCAGAAGGACGGATGGCAAGGCTGTCCGCTCAGGACGCTGCATGGCGCCCGCGCCGGCGGCAAATGGTTGAGTCTCGACGTTTGCGCCGCCGCAGGCAGTGCGGCGAGGCTGATCGCGGCATTGATCAGACCGATCCGCATGCGGGACAGGCCCATTGATCCTGCGGCTCCTAAGCCTCTACGTCGGCGGCCACCTGCATCTGGATGATGCGGTCCGGTTTGGACGGCGGCTCGCCGCGCTTGAGTTTGTCGACCACCTCCATGCCGGCGACGACTTCGCCCACCACGGTGTATTGGCCGTTAAGGAACGAGCCCTCGTCGAACATGATGAAGAATTGGCTGTTGGCGGAATTCGGATTGCTGGTCCGCGCCATGCCGACGATTCCGCGCTCGAACGGAACCTTGGAGAATTCCGCCGGCAGGTCCGGATGTTCCGAGCCGCCGGTGCCGTCGCCGTTCTCGCCGTCGCCGGTCTGCGCCATGAAGCCGTCGATGACGCGATGGAACGGCACGTCGTCGTAAAATCCCTCTCGCGCCAAAAGCTTCAGGCGCTCGGCGTGTTGGGGCGCCACGTCTTCGCGCAGTTTGATGATGACGCGGCCGGGAGTGGTTTCGACGATCAATGTATTTTCCGCATCGGTTCCCGCAGGGAGCGATTCATCCATTTGTTGTTTCCTCTATCGACGCAACGAACTGATAGCCATGCAATTTCGATCCTAGGGCTCGATTGTGGCCTTCTTGATGTAATCGAGCTTGCCAAACTGCTTGATCAGATAGGCGTTGCCTTCTTGCTGGATCCGGCCTTGCTCGGGCCCCTGCCCGCCCGGTGCGCCTTCGCCGTAGCCGCTGTAGAGCGCGTCCACGACCGGCATACCCGAGACAACCTGGCCGAACGGCGCAAAGCCCTGACGGTCGAGCATGTTGTTGTCGCCGAAATTGATGAAGACTTGGGTAGTGCGCGTGTTGGGACCCGCTGTCGCGAACGTGATCAGGCCGCGTTTGTTGCTTTGCCTGACCGGATCGTCCTTGATGCGCGCCTCGCGCCACACCGCCGAAAGCTTCGGGTCGGCGTTGATGCCGAACTGCACCATGAAGCCGGAGATGACGCGAAAGAAGCGGGCGTTGTCGAAAAATCCGTTCTTGACGAGGTTGTAGAAGCGATCGGCGCCGTTCGGCGCCCAATCGCGATGAACTTCAATGACGAATGTACCTTTGCTGGTGTCGAACTTCGCCTTGTAGACCGCAGGCGCCGGTTCATTCAGGGCCGCGGGATTGCCGAGGCCCTGGCTCCAGGCCGGACCCGTAACCACAAGAGCAAGCAAAAGAGTAATGAGGCGGATCATAGTGGTCTCCCGGATGAGAAGCGTTCAGGCTTTGGCAAATTTCTTCTTCAGACGCGCGGCGACCACGGCCGGCACGAACATCGAGACGTCGCCGCCCATGCCGGCAATCTGCCGCACCAAGGTGGCGGTGATCGGGCGAACCTCGGGCGAAGCCGGCAGAAACACGGTTTGGACTTCCGGCGCCATCGCGCCGTTCATGCCGGCCATCTGCATTTCATAGTCGAAGTCCGCGGCGTCACGCAGCCCGCGGATCAGGAGAGTCGCGCCGACGCGCCGCGCTGCTGACACCACGAGATCGCCGAATGTGGTGCAGACGATCTCGCAGCCCGCACTGCGGCCGACCGGCGTGGAGATCTCCTCGAGCATGGCGAGGCGTTCCTCCGCCGAGAACAGCGGTGCCTTGCCGGGATGAATGCCAACCGCGAGCACCAGCCGGTCGGCGAGCCGGACCGCACTTTTTACCACGTCGAGATGGCCATTGGTGATGGGGTCGAACGACCCGGCGAAAAGGGCTGTGCGCGGCATGGCGGGGGTCTAGCCCGCGGTCCCCATAACCGCAAGGCACTTGTATCGTTTCGGAAATCCGCGCTTTTACTTTCGTCTATTGTATAATTCGCATTGGACGAAGCCCGATACAGCGACCGGAACAGCACCGGGCGGCGTGGCAAGGAAGCGGAAACAGGGAAGGTAGTGGGCCATGAACAAAGCGTGGTTGTCGGCGCTGTGCGCGGCTGGATTGATGGCGGCGACGACGGCCGCGGCGTCGGCTGAGACGGTCAAGGTCGGCGTGATCGCCCCGTTTTCCGGTCCCTTCGCACGCTGGGGTGAGCAATTCCAGCAAGCGATCAAAGTCTACCAGAAGCAGCATGGCGAAAGCGTCAACGGCAACACGATCACCGTCGTCTATCGCGACAGTGGCGGGCCGGATCCGGCCCGCGCCAAGCAGCTCGCGGAAGAACTGATCCTGCGCGAGCAAGTGCAGTTCCTCGGCGGCTTCACCTTTACGCCGAACGCGCTGGCGGTGGCGGACCTCGTCACCGAAGCGAAAATGCCGACCATCATCTTCAATGCTTCGACGGCCGCGAATACCCGCAAGTCGCCCTACTTCGTGCGCACCAGCCAGACCATTCCGCAGGTGACAGTCGAAATTGCGAAATGGGCCGCCAAGAACGGCGTCAAGCGCGCCATCACTGCGGTTACCGATTATGCGCCCGGCTATGATGCCGAGACCTACTTCATCAAGACGTTCAAAGCCGGCGGCGGCGAGGTGCTGGAGTTCGATCCGCATTCCCTTGGCCACCACGGATTTCTCGCCGTTCTATGAACGCGTACTGCAACAGAAGCCCGATGCCCTGTTCATCTTCGGTCCGGGCGGGCCGCCCACGGTTGGCATGATCAATACCTGGGCATCGCGGCTCAAGCCTGCGGGCATCCAGCTTCTGTGTACCGCCGAACCGCAGGAGATTGATCTGCCGAAGATCGGTCCGGCGGCGTTGGCCATTGTCTCGGCGTTCCATTACACCGAGACGGTCGACAATCCGCTCAACAAAGCGCTTTGGGCCGATCTCACCGCGATGTTCGGCAAAAACACAGTGCCGGATCTTTCCTCCGTCGCTGCCTATGACGGGATGGAGCTGATCTACCGCGCCGTGGCAAAATTTGGTCCGCGGCCGACCGGTGACCAGGCGATCGGCTTCTGGCGCGGCATGGCATTCGACAGTCCGCGCGGCCCGATCAAGATCGAAGAGAAGACCCGCGACATCACCCAAAACGTTTACCTGCGCAAGGTGGAAGAGCGCGACGGCAAACTAGTGAACATCAATTTCGCGACTATCCCGATGGTGCGCGATCCCTGGAAGGACGATAATCCAGAATAGCGGTGCGCGCTCGGCGGCAGGGGCGCTAATTCCCATGCTCGATGTCACCATTCTCCTCGATGGCATCGCTTATGGGATGGTGCTGTTCATCATTTCCGTCGGCTTGACGGTCACTATGGGACTGATGCGCATCGTCAATCTCGCGCATGGCGCGTTCGCCATGATCGGTGGCTATCTCGCGACCATGCTGCTCAGTGCCGGGCTTCCGTTCTTTGCCGCTGCGATCGTTGCCGCGCTGCTGGTAGGCATCGTCGGCACCGCCGCCGAACTCACCATCTACCGCCCGCTCTACCGCAAGGGCGAACTTGCGCAGGCGCTGATGACCTTCGGCCTCACCTTCGTGGTCATCGCCGCGCTGACGGCCATCTTCGGTACCAGCATCAGGCCCCTTCCGGTTCCGCCGGCGTTGAGCGGCGTCGTTGATATCGGCTTTCGCACCTATCCCACCTATCGCCTTTTCCTTGTGGCTGTCGGGCTCGTGCTGGCGCTGTTGCTCTGGCTTCTGATCGACCGCTCGTCCTATGGCGCGCGGCTGCGCGCGGCAGTCGACAATCCACGCATGGCGAGAGCCGTCGGCATCGATGTCAATCTGCTCTTTACGGTCACCTTCGCCGGCGGTTGCGCGCTCGCCGCGTTCGGCAGCGTGATCGGCGCGGCGCTACTGCCGTTGGAGCCCTACTATGCGCTGCGCTACCTCGTGCCTGTCCTCGTTGTCGTCGGCGTCGGCGGGATCGGAAACTTCAAGGGCTCGTTTGTCGCCGCGATCGCGCTCGGCATCATTGACACCGGCGGCAAGTTTCTGTTCCCGCAGGCGTCCGCGTACCTGTTCTATGGCGCGGTGATTATCCTTCTGCTGTTGCGGCCCAACGGGCTGATGCCAGCGAAATCCGCCGCATGACCGTAACTTCGGCCGAAACGAGCCTCGCCCCGGCGGCGCCGCGCTCCAAACTTGCGAGCGCGTGGCATTTGCTGCCGTGGGCGATCGCACTTGTCTTCTACTTCAGCGCCGGCGGCTATCTCAGCGTCGGCACCCACGCCCTGATCATGATCCTGTTCGCGCTGTCGCTCGATCTCGCGCTCGGCCAAGCCGGCATCATCACTCTCGGCCACGCGGCGTTCTTCGGCTTCGGCGCTTACGCCGCCGGGATTTTCGCTGCGCATGTCTCCAATGACGCTCTCTTGGGCTTGGCCGTCGCCACGGTGTTGACCGGGATTTTCGGTGTGCTCGTCGGCATGCTCATTCTGCACACATCCGGCGTAACGCTAATGATGCTGACATTGGCGATCGGCGCGCTGCTTGCCGAATTCGCTAACCAGGCCCACGGCCTGACCGGCGGCGATGACGGCCTCCAGGTCGTGCGCATGGAGCCGCTGTTTGGTGTGTTCCGCTTCGATCTCTGGGGCCACACCGCCTACCTCTACGCCTTGGCGATACTTTTGCTTTGGTCACTCATGGCCTGGCGGATCATGCGTTCTCCGTTCGGCCGCTCCCTCGACGGCATTCGCCAGAATCCGCGCCGCATGCGGGCCATCGGCACGCCGGTATGGTGGCGCCTCGTCGTCGCCTACGGTCTGTCCACGGCAATGGCGGGAACAGCGGGGGCGCTTGAAGCGCAGACTACACGCGCCGTCGGTCTCGGCGCGCTCAGCGTGCTCGCCTCCGGGACCGTGCTGGTGATGTTGATCCTTGGCGGCACGCGCCGTTACTACGGCGCCTTTCTCGGCGCCACGGTCTATGTGACCGTGCAGAACATTGCCGCACAGATCGATCCGTTCCGCTGGATGTTCATCATCGGCATCATGCTGATGGCGGTGGTGCTGTTTTTGGACAACGGCCTAATGGGCGTGGCCGACGCGGTGCGGCGCCTGCTGCATGGCCCGCACCGGCGATCGGATCGGCCATGACTACGGCGCTATCGGTCCGCGGCCTCTGCAAGAGCTTCGGTGCCCTGTCGGTGGCGCAGGATATCGATATTGATCTCGCGCGCGGCGCCCGGGTCGGCCTGATCGGGCCCAACGGAGCCGGCAAGACTACGCTGGTCAATCTGCTCACCGGCACACTGCGGCCCGATGCTGGCTCCATCCGGCTCAACGGCAACGCCATCGACGCGCTGACCCCGGAAGCGCGGGTCCGCCGCGGTCTCGCCCGCACCCACCAGATCAACACGCTGCTCAACGAGAACACGGTCCGCGACAACGTCGCCATCGCCGTCGCCGAGCGCGACGGCATTGCCTGGCGCTTCCTGCGCTTCAATCGGAGCTGGCGCGCGTGCCTCGAGGAGGCACAGGCGCGTTTGCAGGAGCTTGGTATCGCGCATGCCGCGGAACGGATTGTCGCGGAGTTGCCCTACGGCGAGCAGCGCTTGCTGGAAATCGCCATCGCACTTGCGCTGCGGCCGAGCGTGCTACTGCTCGACGAACCAGCCGCAGGCGTACCCACGCTCGAAGCGCACGTGATTCACGATGCGCTCGACCGTCTGTCCTCCGATATCGCGGTGCTCATGATCGAGCACGATATGGATCTGGTCTTTCGCTTTGCCCGTGAAATAGTCGTGCTGGTGCAAGGCCGCGTCCTCACGCGCGGCGCCCCGGCCGACATCGCCGCCGATTCCCAGGTGCGCGCCGTCTATCTCGGACGGAGCGCAGCATGAGTGCCGGCATTGCGGTCGACAATCTCGTCGCCGGCTACGGACCTACGGTCGTGCTGCAGAACGTGTCGTTCGAACTCGCCCCCGGCGGCACACTCGCGATCCTCGGCCGCAATGGCGTGGGCAAGAGCACCTTATTAAGCACGCTGATGGGGTTCACCACGCGCCATGGCGGCAGTATCAGGCTTGATGGCAGGCCGATCGAAGCCGTGGCCTCGCATCGGCGCAATCGAATGGGTCTTGGCTACGTGCCGCAGGAACGCGAGATCTTTTCCTCGCTCACCGTCGAGGAAAATCTGGCAGTGGCGCGGCGGGCGGAAAGTCATTGGTCGCTGTCCCGCGTCTTTGAACTCTTTCCCGCGCTCAGGGAACGCCGGCGCAATGCCGGTAACCGCTTGTCCGGCGGCGAGCAGCAGATGTTGGCCATTGGCCGCGCGCTCGTTGGGGCACCGAAGGTGCTGTTGCTCGACGAGCCGATGGAGGGCCTGGCGCCGATCATCGTCGAGTCGCTTTACGAGGCCCTGTCGCGCATCCGCGACGAGGCCGCGCTGACCGTTGTTCTTGTCGAGCAGAAAGCCGACCTCGCTTTGTCCTTTGCCCGCGATGCCATTGTGCTCGATCGCGGCTGCATCGTTTTTCGCGGCGCGAGCCTCGGACTAGCGCAAGATGAGACGGCGAAGGCGCGGCTGCTCGGCGTCGGCGCCGCGCAAGCCACCAGAAGGAGCGAGCCAGCATGAATGCGGCAACCCTGTTCGATGTCAGCGGTCTGGCGACAATCGTAACTGGCGGCGCGAGCGGCATCGGGCTCGCTTACGCGGAAGTGATGGTGCAAAACGGCGCGCCGGTCACCATCATAGACGCAGATGGCAAGGCGCTCGATCGGGCCGTGCAGCGTTTTCGCAGAGCCGGCCACGAAGTCCACGGTGAAATCGTCGACGTCACCGACCGCGTCGCGCTCGCGCGAAGCTTTGACGCAACGGCGCGGTACTACGGACGTCTCGACGTCGTCTTCGCCAATGCCGGCATTGGCGGCGGACCCGGCTTTCTCAATCTCGACGGCGAGCGCAATCCTGACCGTGCGCTCGAGAACTTTCCCGCAGATGCATGGGACAGGATTATTGCCGTCGATCTTACTTCCGTCTTCGGAACGCTGCAGGCCGCCGCCCGGCACATGAAAGAAAAGGGTGGGCGCATCATCGTCACCACGTCGATTTCGGCGCTGCGGACCGAAGTCTACGTCGGCGCTCCTTACGTCGCGGCCAAGGCCGGCGCCGCCCAGCTCGTACGCCAGGCGGCCCACGAATTGGCCCGCTACAACATAACGGTCAACGCCATCGCTCCGGGACCTTTCGTCACCAACATTTCGGGCGGCCGCCTGCAGGATCCGGCCGTCCGCGCACCGTTCGAGAGATTTTCGCCGATGCACCGCCTTGGACAACCCGACGATATCAAAGGCCTTGCCCTGTTCCTCGCTTCGCCGGCGGCACGGTTCATTACCGGTGCCCAAATCACCATCGACGGCGGTATGACGCTTGGCATGGCTGATTAACGTGCCGCCGCGTTTATCGTCGACGAACGACGGGCTATGTTGACAGCGCGTGCCCCTCGATGACTGCGGGGGTAAGGGAGCGAAACGAAAGATGAATGCGCCGCCATCAGTGGATACTAAAATCGTCCGGCGCGAGGCGGACGCCGGTCCCCGGCGGGTCACAGCCGATATTTGCGTCGTCGGCGCCGGTATCGCCGGCACTTCTGCGGCGCTGACGGCTGCGCGGAACGGGCGCAAAGTCGTGCTGGTCGACGGCCTACCGGTGCTCGGCGGCCAGGCGGTCAATTCGATCATCGGAACCTTCTGCGGCCTGTTCGCCAACGGCACCCACGGCCACCAATTCACCCACGGTATCGCCGACGAGATCCTGCGCGACCTCGGCGCCAAGGAGCAGACCCTCTATTACCGGCGCGGGCCGGTGACCACGGTGGTTTATTACGACGAAGTCGCGCTCGCGCGCTGGATCGAGGAGGCCATCCGCAAGGCGGGGATCACCGTCGTGCTCGGCGCCGTGCTGCGGCGCGTGGAAGTCGACGGCCGCCGCGTGAAGCGCCTTGAGCTCGCTACCCGCTATGGCGACGTCCATGTCGAGGCAACGGGCTTCGTCGATTCAAGCGGCGACGCGGCTTTGGTCTGGCAGGCGGGCTTCGCCTGCCGCGAGCCCGCGAACCGCAAAGTGTTCGGCACCCAGATGGTGGTTCTTGAGCATATCGACGAAGCCAGGCAGCCGACCCGCGACGAGATCGGCGCGCGGATGAAGGAGAAAGGCGACGAGTACGGGCTGGTGCGGCGCGAAGGCCTCGCTTTCATCATTCCCGGGCGCGGCGTCGCGGCCATGAACATGACCCACGTCGAGACGCCGCTCGATCCGCTGGAGGCCTCCGCCCGCACGCTTGACGGCCGCGACCAGGCCGATCGCGCCGTCAACTTCCTCCGCCACGAGTTTCCCGATTGTTTCGGGAAATGCCGCGTTCGCGCTTACGGCTTTCCGGGCATTCGGCAGACCCGCTGGATCGTCGGCCGCCAGCAGCTCACCGAAGATGACGTGATGAACGGCACGCACTTCGCCGACGCGATTGGGCGCACCGCCTGGCCGATCGAGCTGCACGATCATGGCAGCGGCCACCGCTGGCACACGTTCCCCGAGGATCACGTCCATTACATTCCGCTCGCGAGCCTCACGCCGGCGGATGCCGACAACGTCGTCGCCGCGGGACGCTGCATCGACGCCGACACCGCCGCGCTTTCGAGCGTGCGGGTGATGGGTCCGTGTATCGCCATGGGAGCGGCTGCAGCGCATGCGCTCGACCTCGCCGGCACCGGCAGCGTGCATCAGATTGATCTCGCGGCGCTAGCGACGCGTGTCTACGACAATGTCGAGCGGACGGACTAAAACATGCGCCTGACTGATCACGAGAAGGCGATGCTCGACGGCGCGCATGGCAAAGCCAAAGCCCGCGCGATGGATTTGTTGGTGCGCTATGGCGAAGCGCTTGGCGCCGAGCGGTTGATCGAGACCAACAACGTCGCCGGCGCGTTCAACGCTTCCACGCCTTCGGTGCGAGCGCTGGCGGCGCGCGGTTTCGATGCGGTCTATTCTGAACTCAACCTGGACAGCGACGAGGTGGTCGAAGTGCCGCGTATGGCGGTCAACACCTGCCAGCTGATCACCGGCATCGACAACGCCAAGTGGCGCACGCAAGGCATCCCGGACGATTTGGCCGAGCAACAAAAGCGCGGCGAGGCGTTCTTCGGCCAGCGCGGCATCAACATGCATGCAACCTGCACGCCGTATCAGGTTGGCAACGTGCCGGTGAAGGGCGAGCATTGCGCCTGGATGGAATCCTCCGCCGTGGTCTACTGCAATTCCGTGCTGGGCGCTCGCACCAACACTGAAGGCAAGGAGTCGACCGGCGCCGCCGCCTTGACCGGCCGCATTCCCGATTGGGGGTTCCACCTCGACGCAAACCGCCATGGCACGCATCTCGTCGAAGTAGGTATTCCGGTCGATGACATTATGGACTGGGGCTTGCTGGGCTATTGGCTCGGCGAGATTGTGCAAGACCAAATCCCGGTGCTCACCGGCGCGCTCATCAACCCGACGCTCATCAAGCTCAAGCATTTCGGCGCCGCCGCCTCATCGTCGGGCGGCGTCGAGATGTATCACCTGCCCGGCACGACGCCCGAGGCGGCCACGGTCGAAGAAGCCTTCGGTGGACGGGCGCTTGGCGACACACTGCGCTATGGTTCCGCGGAGCGACGGCGCGCGCATGAAAACCTCAATTGCGCGCGCGAGCGCAAGATCGACTTCGTGATGCTCGGTTGCCCGCACAATTCAATCGACCAGGTGTGGCTGATCGCCTCGCTGCTCGAAGGCCGGCACATCAATCCCGATACCGCGCTCTGGGTGCACACGCCGCGAGCGTTGCGCGATACCGCGGAGCGCAACGGCTATGTGCGCATGATCGAGGACGCCGGCGGCGTGGTCATGAGCGATACTTGCCCGGCGATCTCGCGGCACATGCCCAAAGGCGTGCGCACGGTAGCGACGGACTCCGCCAAACAGGCGCACTACTTGCCGGCGATCACCGGAGTTGAAGCCTGGTTCGGCTCCGTCCGTGATTGTGTCGAAGCCGCAATCACCGGCACCTGGAACGGAACGTTGTGATGCAAGAAATCATGCCCCGGACCATCGTCCTGCACGGCCGCCGCGTGGTCGGCGGCTGCGCCGAAGGCGAAGCATTGGTAACGCGGCAGACGATTTCCGGCTGGGGCGGCATCAACGAGCGCAACGGCACCGTCATTGAACGCCGTCACGAGTTGCGGGGCCAAAGCTTCGCCGGCCGGGTGCTGGTGTTTCCCGGCGCGAAAGGCTCGTCCGGCTGGTCGGCCTATTTCCACATGACCCGGCTCAACGGGGTGGCGCCGGCGGCGATGATCTTTACCCGCATGACCACCAAGATCGCGCTGGGCGCGGTGGTCACGCGTGCACCCGCGATCACCGACCTGGATCAGGACCCGTTCGCCGTGATCGAGACCGGCGATTGGGTGAAAGTTGATGCGGATCGCGGCGTCGTCGAAGTGACCAAACGCTAGAGCTTGTTCCGCTCATTCCCGCAAAAGCGGAATCCATTAGTTCCGGGTCCCCGCGTTCGCGGGGACGAGCGGATAACGCGAAAGGAAATGAAGGAAATGTCCAGGCGAACCGTGATCGATGTTGCCGAGACCATCGAGAAGCAGAAGCTCGGGGGCTTCCTCATCGGCCTCGTGGTGATCTCCTGGATCATCACCTTCTTCGACGGCTTCGACCAGCAAGCGATCGCCTTCGCCGCGCCCTACCTGTCTTCGCAATACCATCTCGACCGCATCATGATGGGCAACGTGTTCAGCATGGGGCTGGTTGGAACGCTGATCGGCGGTTTCGCCTTCGGCTATCTTGGCGATCGCATCGGCCGCCGCCCCGCAATCATTCTTGCGACCGTCGCGTTTGGCCTACTCACGCTCGGCTTCGTGCTGGCTGAAGGCTACCTCTCGCTGCTGGCGCTACGTCTCGTTGACGGCATCGCGCTGGGCGGAATGCTGCCGCTCTCCTGGGCGCTGAATATCGAGTACGCACCCAAGCGATTTCGTTCGACGATCGTGACCGTCATCATGATCGGCTATTCGGTCGGTATCGCGCTCGGCGGCCCGGCGGCAAACTGGCTGATCCCGCAATATGGCTGGCAGTCGCTGTTTGCAGTCGGCGGCGTATTATCACTCGTTGCCGCGGGCGCGCTTGTCCTGGTGCTGCCGGAGTCGGCGCGCTTTCTTGCCAGCAAAGGATGGCAGAAGGAGCGCGTCGCGGAACTGCTGAGCCGGCTGACCGGCGAAGCGATTCCGGCGGACGCCCAATTCGTTGTTGCCGACGAGGCCGGCCAGGCGAAGGACTTTCGCGCCGCGCTCCTGTTCAAGGACCAGCTCCGTTTTATCACGCCGCTGCTGTGGATGGCTTACATCGCGAGCTCAATGGCGGTGTTTTTCCTTGCGACCTGGACACCGCTGGTTTTCGAGGCGCTTACTTTCACCCGCTCGCAGGCGGCGCTGGCGGGCTCGATCAATGCCGCAGCCGGTGCAGTCGGCGGACTTCTCTTGATGCGCTTTACCGACACCAGGGGGGCGATCGCAATCACCGCCATGCCGCTGATCGCTGTTCCGCTGCTGCTCATTGCCGCTTTCGTTGATGTCGGCCACGCCGGCTTTTTCGCGTTATTTGCTCTGATCGCGCTGTTTCTGATCGGCGGCCACTTCGGCCTGCACAGCATCGCCGGCATCTTTTATCCGAGCGCCTATCGCGGCAACGGCGCGGGCTGGGCGATATCGGTCGCCAAGATCGGATCGATCGCCGGACCGTTCGCCGCCGGGCTGATCCTTTCGACCAGCATGCCGGTGCGTGACATCTTTGCCGTGCTGGCGATCTGCCCGGCGGTATTCGTCGTCTGCATCTTCATTGTCGGGCGGCTTCACTCATCGATCCTGCGGCGCGAGACACAGGCGCTGGCCCCGGCCTAACCTCCATTTGAGGCTTGCGAATTCGCGGCGGATTACCAGGGAATTCGCCGCAGCCCGTCATTTTTTGCTAACCCCAATACCAGCAAAAATGTGACGCACGTCAATGCGGGCTTTTCCGATCTGATCCAAATTGTCATCCAGTGAAGGCGACCCGCGCACAAGCGCAGCGGCCTCCGGGCCGACAACGGGGCGCCAACTCAGAAGACAGGGATCGGTGTCATGCTCAAAGCCTTCTACGCCATAACCGCCGCCGCGATCGTCGCCGGAGCCTTCGTCGCAACGTTGAGCATTTCAGAGCAGGTCGAAGCCCGTGGATCGGTCCCAAGCATGAAGGCCGACCGGGCCGACACCCGCCCGCTCGCCGGTAAGTGCTCCGAGAATGCGTGGCCGTATTTCGAGGCCTCCTGCCTGCGCGATACGCGCAATCCCTTTGGCAAGGCGCGCGAAGTTCGCATCGTTTCCCCTGATCGGCTGACGCAGGCCGTGGCAATCTCCGCCCGCTAACCGGCGCCGGCCGGCCCGATCGGTCGCCACGCACGTTTCATCCGCGCCTAAAGTGCGCTAAGAGCCAGCCGGCAGCAGAAAGCGCCGGCCGGGATGATCGTCCTCATCGACAACTACGACAGCTTCACCTTCAACCTGGTCCACTTCTTTGGGGACCTCGGGGCGGAGGTGCGCGTGCACCGCAACGACAAGATTTCGACCGCCGCAATCCTCGCCGCGGAACCCGACGCCATTGTGCTTTCGCCCGGCCCCTGCACGCCGAAAGAGGCCGGCATCTGCCTCGATTTAATCGCAGCGGCGTCCGGCAAAATCCCCATCCTTGGCGTCTGCCTCGGCCATCAGGCGATCGGAGACACTTTCGGCGGCAAGGTGGTGCGGGCGCCGGCGCCGGTGCACGGCAAGCTTTCAGAAATCCGTCACGGCGGCGCGGGCATTTTTCACGGCATCAACGCGCCGTTCCAGGCGACGCGCTATCATTCGCTGATCGTCGAGCGCGACAGCCTGCCTGATCAACTGAGCGTGACGGCGGACACCGGCGATGGCCTGATCATGGGTCTCGCCCATAAGCGCTTGCCGGTCCATGGCGTGCAATTTCATCCCGAGAGCATCGCTTCTGAGCACGGCCATCTGATGTTGAAGAATTTTCTCGACATCGCCGCGTCGTGGAACGAGTTCGAGCGGACGCCGCACCGCTTCTGCACCGCAGAAGCCGCGGGTGCGCCTGAACTGAGGGCTTCATTGTGACCGACTCATTTCGGGCCATCATCGGCAAGGTCGCTACCGGCGCGACGCTTTCCCGCGAGGAAGCCTCGGGCGCGTTCGACCAGATGATGTCCGGCGAGGCGACGCCGTCTCAGATGGGCGCCTTGCTGATGGCGTTGCGGGTGCGCGGCGAGACCGTCGACGAGATCACCGGTGCGGTCGCCACCATGCGCAGCAAGATGTTGCGCGTGACCGCACCGCCCGATGCCATCGACGTCGTCGGCACCGGCGGCGATGCCTCGGGCTCGTTCAACATTTCCACCTGCGCCGCGCTGATTGTCGCCGGCGCCGGCGTTCCGGTCGCCAAGCACGGTAATCGCGCGCTGTCGTCGCGCTCGGGCGCCGCCGACGTGCTGGCCGCGCTCGGCGTTAAGATCGAACTCACGCCGGACGCGATCGCGCGCTGCATCACCGAGGCCGGCATCGGTTTCATGTTCGCGCCGGCGCACCATCCGGCGACCAAGAACGTGGCGGCGACCCGCGTCGAACTCGGCACCCGCACGATCTTCAATCTGCTCGGCCCGCTCTCCAACCCGGCGGGCGTGCGGCGGCAAATGGTCGGCGTGTTCTCCAAACAATGGACGCGGCCGCTGGCGCAGGTGCTGAGAAATCTCGGCGCCGAACGCGCCTGGGTGGTGCACGGCTCCGACGGGCTCGATGAGATCACCACATCGGGCCCGACCAGCGTCGCCGCCCTTGAAGACGGCCACGTCAAGACGTTTGAAATTTCGCCGGAAGAACTCGGCTTGCGCAAGGTCAAGCCGGAGGCGCTGCGCGGCGGCGACGCGGCGACTAACGCCGAAGCAGTGTTGAACGTGCTCAAGGGCAAGGCTTCCGCGTTCCGGGACGTGGCGCTACTCAATGCCGCGGCAGCGCTGGTGGTGTCCGGCAAGGCGAAAGACCTGAAAGACGGACTGCACGCGGCCGCGCACTCGGTCGATTCCGGCGAAGCCGAAGGGCGGCTCGATCGCCTGATCGCGGTGTCCAACAATGACTGACATCCTCGCCAAAATCGCGGCCTATAAGCGCGAAGAGATCGCAGCGGCAAAACGCGAGCGGCCGTTGCCGGCGCTGGAGCGCGAGGCCAAGAGCGCGGCCGCGCCGCGCGGATTTTTGTCGGCAATAGAGCGCCGCCTCGCCGCCAGCGAGTACGCGCTGATCGCCGAGATCAAGAAGGCAAGCCCGTCAAAGGGGCTGATCCGGGAGACATTCGACCCACCCGCGCTTGCTGCGGCCTATGCGCAGGGCGGCGCGACGTGCCTGTCGGTGCTGACTGACGCGCCGTCGTTCCAGGGCTCGTTGGACTTTATGCGCCAAGCCCGCGCCGCTTGCGCACTGCCGGTGCTGCGCAAGGATTTTATGTTCGATCTCTACCAGGTGGTGGAGGCCCGCGCCGCCGGCGCCGATTGCATTCTTATCATCATGGCTGCGGTCGATGATCGTTGCGCGGCGGAACTGGAAGACGTGGCGGTTGGACTCGGCATGGACGTTCTCGTCGAAGTCCACGACGAGGCCGAACTGCAGCGAGCGATGCTCCTGAAATCGCGACTGATTGGCATCAACAACCGCAACCTCAAAACTTTCGAAACGACGCTCGCGACCTCTGAGCGCCTGGCGAAGCTCATTCCGCCGAGCTACGTCGTTGTCGGCGAGAGCGGGATATTTGCGCCGAACGATCTCGCACGGCTCGCCGAGGCGGGCATTTCGACGTTTCTTGTCGGCGAAAGCCTGATGCGCCAAAGCGACGTCGCGGCGGCGACCCGAGCGCTCCTTACACGCAATCCCCCTCCCTCCCCTCCCCCGCACGCGGGGGAGGTTAAGGAGGGGGCCGCGCGGTGAACGAAGTGGCGCGGCGCGCGAAACTCAGTCATCTCGGCGCGCGCGGCGAAGCCCGCATGGTGGACGTTTCCGCAAAACCTGCGACCGAGCGCGAAGCTTTGGCCGAAGGCCGCGTCGTGATGCAGCGAGCGACGCTCGATATTGTGCGCAAGGGCAACGCGAAGAAGGGCGATGTGCTCGGCACCGCGCGCGTCGCCGGCATCATGGCGGCGAAGCGTACCCATGAGCTGATCCCGCTGTGTCATCCGCTTGCCATCTCGCAAATCGAGGTCGACCTCACGCCCGATGCAAAGCTGCCCGGCATTGCGGTCAAGGCGCGCGTGAAGGTCGCGGGACAAACCGGCGTCGAGATGGAGGCGCTTACCGCCGTCTCGGTTGCCTGTCTCACCATCTATGACATGGTGAAGGCGGTCGATCGCGGCATGCGCATCGAGGGCATTCGGCTCCTGGAGAAGCGCGGCGGCCGCAGCGGTCACCATCGCGCAAAGGAGTAGGCCGGTGGCGTTACTGTCGGTCGCTGAGGCGCTTGAACGCGTGCTCGAACATGCCGCGCCGTTGGCTGCCGAAGAAGCGCCGCTTGCCGATGCCGATGGCCGCGTCCTTGCTTTTCCATTGAAGGCGCTGCGCACCCAGCCGCCCGCCGACGTGTCGGCCATGGACGGCTATGCGGTGCGCTCTGACGATGTGGCGAACGTGCCGGTGCGCTTGAAAGTCATCGGCGAAGTCGCCGCCGGGCGGCCGTTTTCGCGCGGCGTCGGCCACGGTGAAGCAGCGCGCATCTTCACCGGCGGCGTAATTCCGGAAGGCGCCGATACCATCGTGATCCAGGAGCAAACAAAGCGCCTCGGCGACAACGTCGAGGTGGAAAAGCCGTCCGCGAAAGGCCGGCACATCCGCGTCCAAGGGCTCGACTTCAAGGCGGGCGAGGCTCTGTTAGCCGCCGGCCATCAGCTGACGGCACGCGACCTGATGCTCGCCGCTGCGATGAATCATCCGCTGGTCCCGGTGCACCGGCGGCCGAAAGTTGCGCTGTTTGCGACTGGCGACGAGCTGGTGCCGCCCGGCGTGGAGCCGGCGCCAGGCCAGATCGTCTCCTCCAACACGTTTGCGATTGGCGCGCTCGCACGCGAGGAAGGTGCCGAAGTCGTGGACCTCGGCATCGTCGGCGACCAGCTCGATGCGACTGTCGCTGCGGTCCGCAGCGCGCGCGAACTCAGCGCCGACATTCTCGTCACCAGCGGCGGCGCATCCGTCGGCGATTACGATCTGGTGCAGAAAGCATTCACCGCCGAAGGCATGTCGCTCTCGTTTTGGCGACTGGCGCTGCGGCCCGGGCGCCCGCTGATGCACGGCCGGCTCGGCGCCATGCAGGTGCTGGGCGTTCCGGGCAATCCGGTCTCGGCGTTCGTTTGCGGTTTTCTGTTCCTGGCGCCGCTCATTCGCCGCCTCGCCGGAAGAAACGATCTTCAGCCGGCAACCGAATTGGCCGTGCTTGGCTGCGACCTCCCCGAGAACGACGAACGCGCCGACTATCTGCGCTCCACGCTGAAAGCCGGCCCGCAGGGGCCCGTTGCGACGCCCTTCCCGGTTCAGGACAGTTCCATGATCGGGCCGCTGGCGAAGGCGGATTGTCTCGTGATCCGAGAACCTTATGAACCGGCAGCGAAGGCCGGCAGCCCGTGCCGGATCGTTAAATTCGAGCGTTAAGCGCGCGTTTGGTTCAGCCCCTGCTTTCTTCACGTCAAATTAAATGGTTGCAGAACACATATGGAACGGATAGTGTCCGTTCATGATTTGTTTCGGCTGCTGGGGCGGCCAGAGAGGAAGCGCCGATGCTGACACGCAAGCAGGCTGAGCTCTTGCGTTTTATCCATGAGCAACTCAAGGAGGCCGGAGTTCCACCGTCCTTCGACGAGATGAAGGACGCGCTCGATCTGCGCTCCAAGTCGGGCATCCACCGCCTCATTACCGCGCTTGAAGAACGCGGCTTCATCCGCCGCCTGCCTAACCGGGCGCGCGCTATCGAGGTCATCAAGCTTCCTGAGTCAGTAGCCCACGGCATTGCTTCGAATCGCTCGCGCGGTTTCACGCCGAGCGTCATCGAAGGCAATCTCGGCCGGGTGCGCACCGCCTCCGAGGACGAAAGCGGCCGGCCAGTCGCTGTGCCGGTGATGGGTCGCATCGCTGCCGGCACGCCGATCGAAGCGATCCAGACCCGCAGCCACACCATCAACATGCCGCCTGATCTGTTGAGCCCCGGCGAGCATTTTGCGCTCGAGGTTCGCGGCGATTCGATGATCGAGGCCGGCATTCTCGATGGCGACATCGCTCTCCTTAAACGCACCGATGCGGCCGACACCGGCGATATCGTGGTCGCCCTGATCGACGATGAGGAAGCGACGCTGAAACAATTCCGCCGGCGCGGCGCTTCGATTGCGCTTGAGCCTGCCAATACCGCCTACGAAGTGCGCATCCTGCCGCCCAACCGCGTGCGCATTCAGGGCAAGCTTGTCGGCCTGTTCCGGCGGTACTGAACGGTTAGCAAAAAGGCCCGCGCCGCGCGCCCTTCGTTGCGCCAGCGCCCCTTGCGGGAGACGGCGGCTCGGCGGTGCAACAACATGGATGGGTGAGGGGTCGGGCCGCGCCCCCCTCACACGACCGAGATTGTCGAACCGCCCGCGTTGCCCTCTCCCGCAAGGGGAGAGGGCAAAAAAATGCACTCCGGAATGACGTGATCTCTCAATCGTCCGCTTCCAGATCCTCAGATCGCGGTGTCGCATCGCGTGCGGGCGGCCGCGAGGCCGCGGGTAAATTTCCTGCAGCGTCGGACTTTACGGCGGCGGCGGAACGCGGCTGTCGCGGCGCCCAGGGCCGATCGAAATTCGGCGGCCGCCGACTCCATCAGAAAGCCTGAGCCATCGCGGCTCAGCGTCAGCGCACCGTGCTCGCGCCAGGTGCTGCGGCCGATAGCGGTCGCGGCACAGCCCGGCGGTACCTCGCGCGCCGCCACCACGACCGCGGCGCGCTGGCAGTCTTCCTCAAACGCCTCCGGCGCCAGCACATAAGAAACCAGCCGCCCGTCGGAAAGCTTGCCGATGCAGCCGACAGCATCACAGGTAATGCCCGCGCCTAGTCCTGGATCGCGCACGTCGCGGCCGTCCGCATCAGCGGCAAGCCACTCCCGCATCGCGAATGTATCGCCGCCGGCGCGGTGAAATGCGAGCCTGCCGTCGGCGCCGCGCACCGCGAATATCCGCCCGTCGGCGGCAACGAGGATGTCAGGCTGCGGCGTGCGCGCCGCTAAGATGATCGCGAGCGCGACGAAGACCAGCCCGCTCCAGCGCAGCGGCGTCTTGAGCAGACAGATCAACAGCAAGCCCGCGGTCGCCAGCAGCAGCGGCGCGGTGCCGAACGCGGTGACACGGCCGAATGCGCCCGGCAGGCTCGCAACCCAGAGGGCAACCCAATCCATCCATTCGATGCCGTAACCCATCTGCCGCCAGAACATTGCATCGAAGCCGAACGGAATGGCGACAACGCCGAGGATGCCCATGGGCATCACCCAGCCCGATACGATCGGCATAGCGAGCAAATTGGCGAGCACGCCATAGGGCGCCATGCGGTGAAAGTGAAAAGCGGCGTAAGGCGTGGTGGCGAGGCCGGCGACGAGCGAAGCGAGACTGAGGCTCAGCATCTCGCGAATGCCCCAAAGCGCCGCCCGTGCCCCCAGCGAAGAATCTGCGCCCGCGCGCGCCCACGGAATGCCGCGTTCGTAGCCCGCGATCAGCGCCAGCGTCGCCGCAAACGACATCTGAAAGCTTGGATGCACGACTGCTTCTGGCGCGAACAACAAAACGATCAGCGCAGCGATCGTCACCGTGCGCAACGTCAGGATCGGACGATCGAGCATGACGCCGATCAGCACAATCGCAATCATGATGAACGAGCGCTGGGTCGCGACCTCAGCGCCGGACAGCACGAGATAGAACGCGGTCACGAGGAGCGCGGCGAAGGCCGACCATTTCTTGATCGGCGCCCGGTCGGCAAGCCCCGGGATCAACGCGAGAAGCGCGCGCACGATGAAGAACATGATGCCGGCGACCACAGCCATGTGATAGCCGGAGATCGACAGCACGTGCCCGATGCCGGAGACGAACATGGAGTTGTAGACGTTGGGCATAATCGCGTCGCGCTTGCCGGTGATCAGTGCCGAGGCGATGGAGCCGACGTCGCCCGAAAGCACCGAGCGGATACGTTGATCGATGCCGTCGCGCAGTCCCTGAATGAAAGCGTTGGCGCGCAACCGCATGCTCGCAGTGGCCGGCGGCGTGACGATCTTGATGGCGCCGTGCACAAAGCCCGAGGCGCCGATCCGCTGGAAATAAAGGTCGCGGGCGAAGTCGTAACTGCCGGGCCGCAGCGGCTGCAGTGGCGGGTTGAGCTGCGCCTTGACCTCGACGAAGGACCCGGCGGGCGGTGTCATGCCCCGGCGCACCGACAGCCTCACGCGCTCCGGCTTCCCGACAACGCGATTACCGTCGAGCCGCTCGACCCGGACCACGAAGCGGTCAGTCTTCTGACTCTCCTCGCGCAGTTCGACAAAGCCGGACAGCAAAACGCTGTAGGCCGGATAGCGCAGCACGGGATGGTCGATCAGCGCGGTCTTCAGCGTTGCAATGGCAAAGCCGGCGGCGACCGCCAGGAACCCAAGGCTCAGAACGAAGCCGACCGGCCGGCGACGAAGCAGGACCGTTACGATGATGGCTGCGACCGCCGCCGCAGACACCGCCCAGATCGCGGGTTCGTGGTCGGCGGTGAAATAGAGGACGCTCCCCGTGCCGAAGGCGACCGCAAACCACGGCAGCAAGCGGCCGGCGCCGACCTCGATGGCGGCCCATTCGCGAAGCCGCGCAGGGATTGTGAACTCGGCGTGCGGCCAAGCCGCGCCCCAGGCCTGGCGCGCCCGGTCGACCGGCCAAGTCCTAACCCCAGCCCGTGCGCGGCTTCGCGCGTTACTCTCGTCCGCCACCGCGCGCCCCCAAAAAGCGAAATGCCTTGCGCGCCAACCTCGCCGTCACGCTACACCGGAAATAAGCGCCATGGCGAGCCGCTGCGGCGTATTCCAAGCATCATTCAAGAACGATACTTTGCAGGACCGAGGTGCGCGGTCGGGTGGCGTTGTGGTGTCATGTCGCGTTGTGGCAACGATCGGACTGCATGCCAGCGCGTCGACCTGGGTTTTCAACGTTGTCAGAGAACTGATGATCGCGCGGTTCGGTGAGATCTCGGTCTCGGCCTTGTACGCAGAAACTTTAAGCGAATTGCCGGGAGAGCCTGCGCGGTCTGATCAGCCGCTCGTGATTAAATCGCATCACGGCAGTCCGGAGCTCGATTTTTGGTTGGCCGCCAACAACGCTCAATATTTTGTCAGCATTCGCGACCCACGCGATGCGTCGATCTCGATGGCGCAGCGCTTCAAGGCTCCGCTCGGCGCTGCGGTCCGCTGGCTCGAAAACGATTGTCGCCGGATGATGAATTTCGCAACCGCACCCACCCTCTTGCGTTACGAAGACCGATTTTTTGAACGCAAGTCGACCGTAGAGCAGCTGGCAAATGCCCTTGGGATCGAAGTTGAACCCGGCCTGACCGAAGCGATCTTTGCACGATACAGCACGGACTCGGTGCGAGCCCTGGCGCGTTCGCTGACCAGTTTGCCGGCGGAGCGGCTGAACACCACGGGCAGGTTCGCTTTTGACCGCGTCACCCAGATCCATGAGCCGCATATCGGCGACACGCGGAGCGGCAAGTGGCGTGACTTGCCCGCCGACGTGCAGAGCGAACTGACCCGGCGGTTCGCGGCGTTTCTCAAACGGTTCGGCTACGCGTAAGCGGCCATCTGCCTTGTGCGCTGCGAATAGGCTCGCGCCGGTTCAGTCCTTGCCGGCGACCTTGGCCCAGGTATCGCGCAATCCAACTGTGCGATTGAACACCAGCCGCCCGGGCTTCGACTCCGGATCTGGGCAGAAATAGCCCTGCCGTTCGAACTGCACCACATCGTCGGAATTCAGCTTCGCCAGTGCGGGCTCGACGCGGGCGTCGCTAAGGACTTCGAGCGATTGCGGATTAAGCTCGGCAGCAAAGTCGCTGGCATTCGGGTCGGGACGCAGGAACAGCGGATTATAGAGTCGCACTTCCGCCGGCATCGAATCCGCGGCAGAAACCCAATGCATGGTCGCCTTGACTTTGCGTCCATCGGGCGCGTTGCCGCCTTTGGTCGCGGGATCGTAGGTGCAGCGCAATTCGCTTACCTCGCCGGCAGCGTTCTTCACCACCTCGCGGCAGGTGATGAAGTAGGCGTAGCGCAGCCGCACCTCGGTGCCCGGCGACAGGCGGAAGAACTTCTTCGGCGGGTTCTCCATGAAATCGTCGCGCTCGATAAACAGTTCGCGGCCGAAGCGGACGCGACGCGTGCCGGCGTTCGTGTCCTCGGGATGATTGACCGCCTCGACTTCCTCGCTTTGGCCTTCGGGATAGTTCTCGATCACAACTTTCAACGGCCGCAGCACCGCCATGCGCCGCTGCGCGGTTTTGTTGAGATGCTCGCGGATGGAAAACTCCAGCATCCCGACATCGACCACACTGTTGGCCTTGGCGACCCCGATGCGTTTGACGAAATCGCGGATCGCAGCTGGCGGTACGCCGCGCCGGCGCAAGCCGGCAAGCGTCGGCATGCGCGGATCGTCCCAGCCGTGCACGTGGCCGCCACGCACCAGTTCGGTCAGCACGCGTTTCGACAGCACGGTGTGGGTGAGATTGAGCCGCGCGAATTCGTATTGGTGCGGCCGCGACGGCACCGGCAGGTTTTCCAGGCACCAGTCGTAGAGCTGCCGGTGATCCTCGAATTCCAGCGTACAGATCGAGTGGGTAACGCCCTCGATGGCGTCCGACTGGCCGTGGGCGAAATCGTAGCTTGGATAGATACACCAGGCCTCGCCGGTGCGCGGATGCTCGGCGTGAAGGATGCGATAGAGCACCGGATCGCGCAGGTTGATGTTGCCCGAGCCCATGTCGATCTTGGCGCGCAGCACGCGTGCGCCGTTGGGAAATTCACCGGCGCGCATGCGGCGAAACAGATCGAGATTTTCCTCGACGCTCCGCCCCCGGTAGAGGCTCTCGGTGCCGGCCTCGGTGAACGTGCCGCGCGTAAGCCGCATCTCCTCCTGGGTCTGGTCGTCGACATAAGCCTTGCCGGCGCGGATCAAGTACTCAGCCCATTCGTAAAGCCGCTCGAAGTAGTCGGACGCGTGGTAAAGATGCCGGCCCCAATCGAAGCCGAGCCAACGGACGTCGCGCTCGATGGCGTCGATATATTCCTGCGACTCCTTGGTCGGATTGGTGTCGTCGTAGCGCAGATTGCAATTGCCGCCGAATTCCTCCGCCACGCCGAAGTTCAGGCAGATCGATTTAGCGTGGCCGATATGCAGATAGCCGTTCGGCTCAGGCGGAAACCGGGTGACAATGGTTTTGTAGCGTCCGGAGGCTAGATCGGCACGAATGATGTCGCGGATGAA
>CAVWYW010000006.1:0-66502 GCA_963759345.1 uncultured Alphaproteobacteria bacterium | reverse complement strand
CTTTGCAGAACCGAGGTGCGCGGATCGGGTGGCGTTGTGGGGTCATGTCGCGTTGTGGCAACGATCGGACTGCATGCCAGCGCGTCGACCTGGGTTTTCAACGTTGTCAGAGAACTGATGATCGCGCGGTTCGGTGAGATCGCGGTCTCGGCCTTGTACGCAGAAACTTTAAGCGAATTGCCGGGAGAGCCTGCGCGCTCTGATCAGCCGCTCGTGATCAAATCGCATCACGGCAGTCCGGAGCTCGATCGTTGGCTGGCCGCCAACAACGCTCAATATTTTGTCAGTATTCGCGACCCGCGCGATGCGTCGATCTCGATGGCGCAGCGCTTCAAGGCTCCGCTCGGCGCTGCGGTCCGCTGGCTCGAAAACGATTGTCGGCGGATGATGAATTTCGCAACTGCACCCACCCTCTTGCGTTACGAAGACCGATTTTTCGAACGCCAGTCGACCGTGGAGCAGCTGGCAAATGCGCTTGGGATCGACGTTGAACCCGGCGTGACCGAAGCGATCTTTGCACGATACAGCACGGACTCGGTGCGAGTTCTGGCGCGTTCGCTTGCCAGTTTGCCGGCGGAGCGGCTGAACACCACGGGCAGGTTCGCTTTTGACCGCGTCACCCAGATCCATGAGCCGCATATCGGCGACACGCGGAGCGGCAAGTGGCGTGACTTGCCCGCCGACGTGCAGAGCGAACTAACCCGGCGGTTCGCAGCGTTTCTCAAACAGTTCGGCTACGCGTAAGCGGCCATTTGCCTTGTGCGCTAAGAAATAGGCCCGCGCCGGTTCAATCCTTGCCGGCGACCTTGGCCCAGGTATCGCGCAATCCGACTGTGCGATTGAACACCAGCCGCCCGGGCTTCGAGTCCGGATCGGGGCAGAAATAGCCCTGCCGTTCGAACTGCACGACATCGTCGGAATTTTCGCTCCGCCAGCGCGGGCTCGACGCGGCGCGTCGCTAAGGACTTCGAGCGATTGCGGATTGAGGTCGGCAGCGAAGTCGCCGGCATTCGGATCGGGGCGCAGGAACAGCGGATTGTAGAGCCGCACTTCCGCCGGCACCGAATCCGCCGCCGAAACCCAATGCATGGTCGCCTTGACTTTGCGTCCATCGGGCGCGTTGCCGCCTTTGGTCGCGGGATCGTAGGTGCAGCGCAGTTCGACCACCTCGCCGGCGGCGTTCTTCACCACCTCGCGGCAGGTGATGAAATAGGCGTAGCGCAGGCGCACCTCGGTGCCCGGCGACAGACGGAAGAACTTCTTCGGCGGGTTCTCCATGAAATCGTCGCGCTCGATGAACAGCTCGCGGCCGAAGCGGACGCGCCGCGTGCCGGCGCTCGTGTCCTCGGGATGGTTGACCGCCTCGACTTCCTCGCTCTGGCCTTCGGGATAATTCTCGATCACGACTTTCAACGGCCGCAGCACCGCCATGCGCCGCTGCGCGGTCTTGTTGAGATGCTCGCGGATGGAAAACTCGAGCATCGCCGACATCGACCACGCTGTTGGCCTTGGCGACGCCGATGCGCTTGACGAAATCGCGGATCGCCGCCGGCGGTACGCCGCGCCGGCGCAAGCCGGCAAGCGTCGGCATGCGCGGATCGTCCCAGCCGTGCACGTGGCCGCCGCGCACCAGTTCGGTCAGCACGCGCTTCGACAGCACCGTGTAGGTGAGATTGAGCCGCGCGAATTCGTATTGGTGCGGCCGCGACGGCACCGGCAGGTTTTCCAGGCACCAGTCGTAGAGCGGCCGGTGATCCTCGAATTCCAGCGTGCAGATCGAGTGGGTGACGCCCTCGATGGCGTCCGACTGGCCGTGGGCGAAATCGTAGCTCGGATAGATGCACCAGGCGTTGCCGGTGCGCGGATGCTCGGCGTGAAGGATGCGATAGAGCACCGGATCGCGCAGGTTGATGTTGCCCGAACCCATGTCGATCTTGGCGCGCAGCACGCGTGCGCCGTTGGGAAATTCACCGGCCCGCATGCGGCGAAACAGATCGAGATTTTCCTCGACGCTCCGCTCGCGGTAGGGGCTCTCGGTGCCGGCCTCGGTCAACGTGCCGCGCGTGAGCCGCATCTCCTCCTGGGTCTGGTCGTCGACATAGGCCTTGCCGGCGCGGATCAGATGCTCGGCCCATTCGTAAAGCTGCTCGAAATAGTCGGACGCGTGGTAGAGATGCTGGCCCCAATCGAAGCCGAGCCAGCGGACGTCGCGCTCGATGGCGTCGATATATTCCTGCGACTCCTTGGTCGGATTGGTGTCGTCGTAGCGCAGATTGCAGTGGCCGCCGAATTCCTCGGCCACGCCGAAATTCAGGCAGATCGATTTGGCGTGGCCGATATGCAGATAGCCGTTCGGCTCCGGCGGAAACCGGGTGACGATGGTTTTGTGCTTGCCCGAGGCAAATCGGCACGAATGATGTCGCGGATGAAATCCTGATCCGCCCGCTCTCCCCTGGCCACCGCTCTCGAATTTTTTCGAGTAAGCGGGCGTAAACATCACGAGGGCCGTGGCAAGTGATAGTTCTCTTTCCATCTTTCAAATCTGACTGATGGAAGGCCACACCAAACAGTATCTTTTGAGCAACCCTTGGCGGTTTGCTTTCCAAATCGATGTCAAATCGCCAAACTGCTCCGCCGCTCACACCGCCGTAGTCAGACGGCAAATTAAAATCGGGTCGGGGTGCCGCTTCAAATTCAAACAATCTAAATATCTTCATTATCGTCGACTGGACTACTTAGTCCGTCTACAAAAATCGAAAAAAAATTCGTTGCCCCAACATTCGGTTTAGTCGAAGGAAGCTCTTTGGTCTCTTCGGCAACTATGCCTGTAATCGCATCGACGTAATTTTTGGCTGATCGCACATTTGCCAGCGCCAAATATTCCCGCCGCAATAGATTATAAAAGGCAGCGAGCGCCTTAATTTTGGCAACGTCGGCTTCGCAAAGGCGCAAAAACGCTAAATCAGGTCCTCGGTCTTCTGAAGCTTTGTCTCCGAGGAGAACGCGGTCTGTATACTGCATCTCAATAAATAGGCGCCTGAATTGCGATGGGTCTCTGTAATTGAGGGCGATGCCGACAGGTCCACTTTCCGGTAGAGCCCCGAGCACATGGGCTGCCGTTAGTATTCCGTGGACCGATCCAATAGAGACAAAAGTTCCGGATCCGTCATAAGACGCCCGCTCCTTGCGTTGTGGACCCGCAGATCAACGAAGCCGACGGCGAAATCTGTGACTGCGTCGCTAATCAATCCCGTTTTTAGATCGATCTTCAGGTTTTTCCATAATTCTTACTTTGCCGTTGTCTTAGCGAACGTCACGTACCGGCCGATTCCGTGCCCTGCTTCCCAGCTTTTTTTTTATGTGGCTGCGGCGCGCCCGGATTGGACAAATTGGGTTGCCGCGGTCAAGCCCGCCAGGCCGAAACGGAAGACGAAACCGAAGCCGGTTTACTTCCATTCATACTTAGCTGTGCTACACGAGCGCGCCTGTGCGAGGAACCTGGACGGTCCATGAGCGTCGTCACCCGCTTTGCCCCCTCGCCGACCGGATTCCTCCATATCGGCGGCGCACGCACGGCGCTGTTCAACTGGCTTTATGCCCGCGGCCGCGGCGGCAAAATGCTGCTGCGGATCGAGGACACCGATCGCGAACGCTCGACGCAAGCCGCGATCGACGCCATCCTCGACGGGCTCTCCTGGCTCGGCATCGATTGGGATGGCGACGTCGTCTATCAATTCTCCCGCTCGGCGCGGCACCGGGAGGTCGCCGAACAGCTGCTCGCGTCCGGGCACGCTTATCGCTGCTACGCCAGCCCGGAAGAGCTTAAGGAGATGCGCGAGGCGGCGCGGCGAGAGGGCCGCTCCAAGCTCTATGACGGCCGCTGGCGCGACCGCGATCCGAGCGAGGCGCCTGCCGGCGCCAAACCGGCGATCCGGCTGAAGGCGCCGCTGACCGGCGAAACCGTCATCGAGGATCAGGTGCAGGGCCGCGTGGTCTGGCAAAACGAGAACCTCGATGACCTGGTGCTGCTGCGCTCCGACGGCACGCCGACCTACATGCTCGCCGTTGTAGTCGACGATCACGACATGGCGGTCACGCACATCATCCGCGGCGACGATCACCTGACCAACGCCGCGCGGCAGAAACAAATCTACGACGCGCTCGGCTGGCAGGTGCCGGTGATGGCGCACATTCCTCTTATTCACGGCCCCGACGGTTCGAAACTCTCAAAACGCCACGGCGCGCTCGGCGTCGACGCTTACCGCGCCATGGGCTACTTGCCGGCGGCGTTGCGCAATTACCTGGTGCGGCTCGGCTGGAGCCATGGCGACCAGGAGATCTTCTCCACCGAGGAAATGATCGCGGCCTTCGACCTGCCGCAGATCGGCCGCTCACCCGCGCGGTTTGATTTCGCCAAGCTCGAAAGCCTCAACGGTCACTACATCCGGACCAGTGCCGACGAGGCACTGCTTCAGGCGATTGAGCAGTTGCTGCCTCACCTGGCGGACGGCGACGCCATTGCGGCCAAGCTGACACCGCAGTTGCGGCAGCAGTGGCTGGCGGCCATGCCGAGCTTGAAGGAGCGCGCCAAGACCCTGCTCGATCTCATTGACGGGGCGCATTTTTTGCTCGCGAACCGGCCTATTCTCCTGGATGATCCAGCGAAAGCCCTGCTGACCTCACAAGCAAGGGCGTTGTTGCAGGATATTGAGCCGGAACTTGCTCGCGTTGAGCCGTGGACGGCGTCGGCAACCGAACAGGCCGTGCGCGCGTTTGCTGAACGCAAGGGCGCCAAACTCGGCGCCGTAGCGCAGCCGTTGCGCGCATCGCTGACCGGCCGCACGACATCGCCCGGCATTTTCGAAGTGCTGATCGTGCTCGGCAAGGCAGAGAGCCTCGCCCGGATCGCCGACCAGTCCAGAGTTGCCACAGCCGAGCAAGGCAATGCCTGATCATCTCAAGCGGCGATCAGCAGGTCCGGCGGACCACTGGTGCGGGCCCCCGCTGGTGCGACGCTGGCGAAAGGCCTATTTTCTTGCGGTGCACACTCCGTTGCGCTACGCCAATAAGGCCGGATCGGCAGTGCCGCGCCTTATTAAGGCTGGCGTGCCGTGTGCATCGCACTGCTAACGCTGTCACCCCATCGAGGATGCGATCATGGACGCGAAAACCGGCGCGAACACCAAGACTGGCAAGCTGACGCTCGGCGACAAGAACTATTCGTTTCCGCTCCTGGAGGGCACGCTCGGTCCGGAAGTGATGGACGTCAGCAAGCTTTACAATCAGGCGGAAATCTTCACTTACGATCCGGGCTTTACGTCGACCGCCAGCTGCGAGTCCAAGATCACCTATATCGACGGCGACAAAGGCGTGCTGCTCTATCGCGGCTATCCGATCGAAGACCTAGCCGAGCACGGCGATTTTCTCGAGACCTGTTACCTCCTGCTTTACGGCGAACTTCCCACCGCCGCGCAGAAGGAGAATTTCGACGACCGGGTGGTCCATCACACCATGGTCCACGAGCAGATGAGCCGGTTCTTTCAGGGCTTCCGCCGCGACGCCCATCCCATGGCGGTGATGGTCGGCTGCGTCGGCGCGCTGTCGGCGTTCTATCACGACTCCACCGACATTACCGATCCGACCCAGCGGATGATCGCCTCAATCCGCATGATCGCGAAATCGCCGACGCTGGCGGCGATGGCTTACAAATATTCCGTCGGCCAGCCGTTCATGTATCCGAAGAACGAACTCGATTACGCCTCGAACTTCCTGCGCATGTGCTTTGCGGTGCCGTGCGAGGAGTACAACCCCAATCCGGTGCTGGCGCGCGCCATGGACCGCATTTTCACGCTGCACGCCGACCACGAGCAGAATGCCTCAACCTCGACGGTGCGGCTCGCCGGCTCGACCGGCGCCAATCCGTTTGCCTGCATCGCTGCCGGCATCGCCTGCCTGTGGGGACCGGCGCATGGCGGCGCCAACGAGGCGGCGTTGAAGATGCTGGGCGAGATCGGCAGCGTCGATCGCATTCCGGAATACGTCAAGCGCGCCAAGGACCCGAACGACTTGTTCCGGCTGATGGGGTTCGGCCATCGCGTCTACAAGAACTACGATCCGCGCGCGAAAATCATGCAGAAAACCTGTCACGAGGTTCTGCACGAGCTCGGCGTCAACGATCCGTTGCTCGATGTCGCGATGGAACTCGAGCGCATCGCGCTACACGACGAGTATTTTATCGAGAAGCGGCTGTACCCGAACGTCGACTTCTATTCGGGCATCACGCTGCGCGCCATGGGCTTCCCGACCGCGATGTTCACCGTGCTGTTCGCGGTGGCCCGCACCGTCGGCTGGATCGCGCAGTGGAAGGAAATGATCGAGGACCCGCACCAGAAACTCGGCCGTCCGCGCCAGCTTTACACCGGGTCGCCGAAGCGCGAGTACCAGCCGATCTCGCGGCGGAAGTAATACCGCGTCCGATCGTCATTGCCGGGCTATACACTGGACCCGGCAATCCACCGGCTTTCTCGCACCCAGCTAAAATTGGTTATTGGCGTCTGCGCGTCGCTCCGGCCAAGTAATGACGCATTGTCAAATGACTGTGTGACGCGCGCGAACGTCTGCTTTGCTCGGCAGGGACGGGTCGGCAGGGAAGCTTGAAAGCGACCGAGAGCCGTATCATGGTCGCATGACGCGATAGGCCACAAGGCGAGGTTGCGCAATCGTGTCGATTGGCTAGGGCAAACACCGGTTAGTGGTTTTTGCATCTGGGACTGGAAAATTCATCGGCGATTGGCGCGCGGTGCGCGCGAGAGGGACTGGTGTCGCTTAATGGTCGCGCACTCTTCCGGTTAACTGCGCCAATCGCCCGGAGGGTAACGGTCCCCTTGCACGGAGATTCTGGAGACGGCGTCGTCGATATAACGAAGATCAGCGGCCGTGAGCGCGATGGACACCGCGCCGATGTTCTCTTCGACGCGGTGGAGTTTGGTCGTGCCCGGGATCGGAACGATCCATGGCTTTTGCGCCAGTAGCCAGGCGAGCGCGATCTGCGCGGGCGTCGCATTCTTCTCGCGCGCGATCTCTTCCAGCAGACGGATCAAGGGTTGGTTCGCTCTGCGCGCCTCCGGCGTGAACCGCGGCAAGGTGGTGCGAGTATCGTTGCTGGCGAAGGTCGTGGTCTCGTCGATCTTGCCGGTGAGAAACCCCCTGCCCAGGGGACCATAGGGGACAAAGCCGATCCCCAGTTCCTCGCAGGTCGGCAACACCTCGGCCTCAGTCTGACGCCACCAGAGCGAGTATTCGCTTTGGACGGCCGCGACCGGCTGGACCGCGTGTGCGCGGCGGATGGTCGAGGCTCCTGCCTCGCATAACCCGAAGTGCTTGACCTTGCCCTGGACGATCAGCTCCTTGACCGCGGCAGCGACATCCTCGATCGGAACACCGGGATCGACCCGGTGCTGGTAGAAGAGGTCGATAGCTTCGACCCGCAGCCGCTTCAGCGAGTCCTCGGCCACTTGCCGGATGCGTTCCGGGCGGCTGTTACGCCGGGTCCATCGCCAGAGCCGAGGTCGAAGCCGAACTTCGTGGCGATGACGACGTTCTTCCTGAAGGGCGTCAGGGCCTCGCCGACCAGCTCTTCGTTCGTGAAGGGGCCATAAACCTCTGCCGTGTCGAAGAAGGTGACGCCGCGCTCGATCGCCGCTCGGATGAGCGCGATCATTTCATTCTTTGCCAGTGCCGGGCCGCGGCGATAATTCATTCCCATACAGCCGAGACCAATGGCCGAGACTTCTGGGCCGCCGTTTCCCAATGTGCGCATCTGCATGGCTATCTCCTGAGACTTTTGACGTGACTGCCACGCTATTTCGTCCTGGCGTTTACTCTGAAAAACCCGCAAACACTTAAGTCCTTTATTAGGAAACCTAATGAATGAGGGAGCCCGCTGCGGCGCTTCGCGCCTTCCGCCTTGTTGCTGAGCACGCGAGCTTCACGCGCGCTGCCGCGGTACTGGATGTGACGCCGTCGGCTTTGAGCCAGACCTTGCTTCAGCTGGAGGAGTACCTCGACGTGCGTCTCCTCCAGCGCACCACGCGGCGTGTCGGCCTTACCGAAGCAGGCCGCCAACTGCTCGAGCGCATCGCGGCGCCGCTGAGCGAGATCGACGCCGCGCTCGAACAGACGCGCCAGCAAAGCGGCCGTCCCGTAGGTCGTCTGACGGTCACTTCGCCGCGTGTCGCCGCCAGCGCCTTCGTCGAGCCGATCCTGCCGGAGTTTCTCCGGCTCTACCCTGAAATCACTCTCGATCTGCGCATCGAGAACAATCTGACCGACGTCATCGGCGAGGGGATCGATGTCGGGATCCGGATCGGCGAAAAACTCGAACGCGACATGATCTGTGTCTCGCTCACCGGCCCCGTCCGCTCGGTCGTGGTCGCCGCGCCAAGCTATTTTCACCGCCGTGGGCGACCGACGCACCCGCGCGACCTCGCCACCCATGACTGTATCCAGGTGAGATCGGCAGGGAATGACAACCCTTATCACTGGGACTTTTGCGAGGATGGCCGCTGGTTCGACGTCGAGGTCGGCGGTAGCCTCATCACAAACGACAGCGCGCTCGCCCTGCGCGCGGCCTTGAATGGCGTCGGCCTGCGACACGCCATGTTGCTGCTCGATGTACGGGAGCATCTTCTTGCCGGCCGCCTGGAAAGCGTGCTCGAAGCTTGGCTGCCGCCCTACGAAGGCTTCTTCCTCTATTATTCGAGCCGCGCGCACATACCGCCAAAATTGCGGGCATTCATTGACTGCGTTTTGGAGCACGCGCGCAAAGATCGCCGCGATCGGTGATACGTGCAGCTCAGGGGTCATTCGCCACGAATGCCCAGCGAGAGCCCGCGCGTCGCTTCGCTCCCCGCAATGACGTCTTCGACTTAGAAATGGCTGTAGGCCGGCCGCGTAAACGCGAGCGTTTTGCCTTTGTGCATAAAGCGCGCGCCCTCCCCTTTAACGACGCGCCCGATTTCGGTGACGAGAATGCCGGCCGCATCGGCCGCCGCGTGGAACGGAGGAAGCTTTTCCGGCCCTAGCGTCAAAACGATCTCGTAATCGTCGCCGCCCGTGAGCGCGGTTTCGAGCAGCGCCGGCTCGGCCGCGACCGCGGCTTGCGCCGCCTCAGATAGCGGCACCCGCCCCACGTCGATCTCAGCCGCAACCGCCGAGGCGCGGCACAGCTTGGCGAGATCGCCGACAAGCCCGTCGGAAACGTCCATCGCCGCAGCCGCGTGCTGCAACACTGCCTCAGCGAGGGCATTGCGCGGCTGCGGCAAGAGATAGCGTTGTTCCAGATGAGCAGCCATCGCTGGCGTGAGCCGCCAGCGCGCCGACAGACCAGCATCACCCCGCACCTTCACGCCGAGCGCCGCATCGCCGATCGTGCCGGTGACCACCACGCAGTCCCCCACCTTGGCGGTCGAGCGCCGGACCATGCGCCCATGCGGCACCGTGCCGAATGGCGCGATCGAGACCGTGGTCGGTCCGGGCGTATGATCGGTGTCGCCGCCGAGAAGCGGGCAGCCATAGTGCTGCGCGTCTTCACCAAGACCGGATACGAACGCAGCGATCCAGGTCTCGTCCGTTCCTGTCGGCATTGCGAGCGACAGCAAAAAGCCGAGCGGCGTTGCGCCCTTCGCCGCGAGATCGGAAAGATTCATCCGCAACGCCTTGCGGCCGATGTCCTTCGCCGGGTCGCTCGGAAAGAAATGCACGCCGGCAATGACGCCGTCGGTTTTCAGAACCAGATCGCAGCCGGGCGGCGGCGTCAGCTCGGCGGCGTCATCGGCAAGACCCAAGGCGCCGGGATGGGTCGCGAGCGGGCGCAGATAACGCGCGATCAGGCGTTCCTCGGCTGATTCCATTGCGTTTGGCATCGCACGGTGCACAGGCGGATTGTGCTAGTCATGTATCAGTGCCGGAACGCCAAAGGAAATGCCGTGGAGCCCTTCGACCTGTACTCGCCCGTGATCGATGCCGATCCGTTTCCGTACTACGCGGAGCTGCGCGACAACTATCCCTGCTACTGGAGCGAAAACGCGCAGCTCTGGATCCTGTCGCGCTACGACGACATCGTCGAAGCGGCGCGCGATTGGGAGACCTATTCGTCGACCCAGGGCAACCTGATCGACGAACTTCCGGGCCGCGCCGGCGCGACGCTGGGCACGACCGACCCGCCGCGGCACGACCGGCTCCGCGCCTTAAGCCAGGCCGCCTTTCTCAAGCGTAATCTCGACCGGCTCATTGAACCGACCATGGAAATCGCCGATCGCGCGCTCGATCGCATCGTCGAGCAGGGTACGTTTGAGTTCGTCAACGACTTTTCCAGCCAGATCACGGTCAAGCTTTTGTTCCACACCATGGGCCTGCCCGAGCGCGACCATGCCGAGATCAGGCGTAAGGTCATTCTCGCGGTCTCAACCGATAAGAGCGTGAAAGGGCGCACTGCTGAACACATCGCCGCGTTCAAGGATATGAGCGAGTTTCTCACTGCCGAGGTGGCCGCGCGGCGGATCAAGCCGACCGACGACCTGATCACCCATCTCGCCGAAGCCGAGATCGACGGTGACCGGCTCTCGGAGCGCGAGGTTGTGCTGACCACAGCGACGTTCGTCATGGCGGGCGTGGAGTTGTTGTCCAGCTTTATGAGCTTGTTCGCGCTCAATCTGCACGACTATCCCGACGCGCGGCGAAGGCTGGTTGCTGATCCGGCGTTGATCGCGCCGGCAGTCGAAGAATCGCTCCGGTTCAACACCTCAGCACAACGCTTCAAGCGCGTGGTCATGCGCAAGACCGAGCTGCACGGCGAAACGCTCGAGCCCGGCGACAAAGTCGTGCTCGCCTTCGGATCGGGCAACCGCGACGGGCGTAAATTTCCCGAGCCGGATATTTTCGATATCGACCGCCGACCGCTCGGGCATCTCGGCTTCGGCTCCGGCAAGCATTTCTGCCTCGGCAGCCAGATGGCGCGGCTCGTCACCGAAGTCGCGATACGGCGTTTCCTGGATCGGGTGCCGGATTATCACCTGACGGCTGACAAGATCGCCTGGAATTCGTCCTCGAACTTCCGCAGTCCCACGGCGCTGCCCTTCGCGCGTGGCTGAAGCCGCCGCTACGCTCAGCCGCCCGCCGACGACGATGAGGCCGAGGGAAATTCGTCAGTACGGAGCTGATGCGCGAGCTCACTGAGCACTGCATTGATCATGCCGGTTTCGTCGCGGTCGACGAAGGCGGAGGCTACATCGACATACTCGGACATGACGACCTGCGCCGGCACGTCGCGCCGGCAAGTGAGCTCGTAAGCGCCGGCGCGCAGCACCGCCCGCAACACCGCCTCGATGCGCTTGAGCGGCCAGCCGCTGGTCAAGCGCGGCATCGATTTGCGGATCGAGCCTGGTCTGCTCCCGCAAAACGCCGCCGACAATATCGCGAAAGAAGGCAACTTCCGCCGGCCGGTATTGCGCGCCTTCGACCTCACCGCCGAGCCAATGGCTCTCGAACTCGGTCAAAATCTCGTTCAGCCCGGTGCCGGCGAGGTCCATCTGATAGAGCGCCTGCACAGCGGCAAGCCGCGCCGCGCCACGTTTGTTGGCTTTGCGCGCTTCGGTCGCTCCGGCTTTGGCGGTCGCGCGCGCCATTGTTCACTTCCCCCGCGCGAGTCGACGTTTCACCCGGACCAGCGCCAGCGCCGCGCGCGCGGCATCGCCACCTTTGTCCTGGTCCTCAAGCCGCGCGCGGGCCAGCGCTTGCGTGAGCGTATTCACCGTGACAATGCCGTTGCCGATCGGCAGCGCGCGCGCCACCGAAAGCTCAAGCAACCCTTGCGCGGAAAGCTGCGAAACAATCTCGAAGTGGATGGTGTCGCCGCGAATGACGCAACCAAGCGCTACCACGCCGTCGTAATGCCGGCCTTTTTGCTTTGCCGCCTCGAGTGCGATGACAATCGCTACGGGGATTTCAAGCGAGCCCGGCACCGTGACGCGTTCAATCACGGCACCCGCTTCCTCCAGCACTTTCATCGCGCCGGCAAGCAGCTGATCGGCGATGTCGTCGTAGTAGCGTGCTTCGACAACCAGAATACGGGCGCCTTTGGCGCCGCTCTTCTGACTTTTGCTTCGCCGCGGTCCGGCCATCGTCGCCCTCTCTTGCCGGCGCGGTCGTAGCAAGCGCAGGAGGCGCTCACAAGCGCCGGCTCAATGCGGTTGAGCGATATCGAGTAGTCGCGCGGCGTAACGGGCCATTTGGTCGACTTCGAGATTGAGCCGCGCACCGGGCCGGAGTGAACCAAATGTCGTGACTTTTAGCGTGTGCGGAATGAGCAATACCGAGAACGTATCGCCTTCGACTTCATTGACGGTGAGCGAGACGCCGTCGAGCGCGACAGACCCTTTGGACGCTATAAAGCGGGCAAACTCAGTCGGGGCGCGCAACCACAGTCGCGCCATATCGGGCAAGTCTTCGCGGCCGAGCAACTCAGCAATGCCGTCAACATGGCCGCTGACCAGATGACCACCGAGTTCGTCGCCAAGCTTCAGCGACCGTTCCAGGTTAAGCCGCGTACCGCGCTGCCACGCGCCGGCTGTGGTCACGCGCAGCGTCTCCGCGGCCACATCGACCGCGAAGAAGGCGCGATCGCCCTTCCGTCCGCGCTCCACTACCGTGAGGCAGGGGCCGGAGCAGGCGATTGAAGCTCCGATATCGATGGAATCGGGATCGTAGCCGCAAGCGATGCTCAGACGACGCAGCCCTTCAGCTTGTTCGTTAACCTCCAGAACCTCGCCCAAGTCGCTGACAATACCGGTAAACAATGGCCTCACCTTCGTTCGAAAACGTCACATCTATCAGCCCCGATTGGCTCAGTCGCCAAGTGGCGCAAAACCCCTGACTGGGTCAGCGCCGCAAGCGGCAGGCCGTCGAGCGCATCTATGCCGTCGGGACCCACGATTGTTGGCGAGTGAAACAATACCGCCTCATCGACGAGTTCGGCAGCGACGAACCCAGCGGCAAGCGTCGGCCCGCCCTCGACCATCAGCCGGGTGATGCCACGCCCGGCGATAAGCTTGAGCACCGCCGCAATATCCAGACCGTCGCCAAGCTGCTCGGGCGCACGCAACACCACGACACCACCCGCCGCCAGTGCTTCCTCAGCCGCGCGCGCCGCTCTGGCTCCGGCGACGACCCACACCGGCACCTCGCGGGCGGTTTGCACCAGCCGCGAAGCCCGCGGCAGACGCAAGCTCGTGTCGAGCACGATACGGACTGGCGAGTCTTTCGCCATGCCGGGCAATCGGCATGTGAGCAGCGGATCGTCGGCGAGCGCCGTGCCGATGCCGACCATGATTGCGTCGCTTTGCGCCCGGAGCAGGTGGACGCGGTCACGTACCTCCACGCCGGTAATGGCAACCGGTCTCCGACCCGCCGCTCCGACCTTGCCGTCGGCGGAAATCGCGAGCTTGAGCATCACGTGCGGGCGGCCTTCGCACACGCGCATGATGTGGCCGGCGTGATCACGGCGCGCCTCGTCGGCACCGGTACCGACCTCAACCACGATGCCGGCCGAACGCAACCTTGCGTGTCCCTGCCCCGCCACTTCTGGATTGGGATCTTCCATGGCCGAGACGACGCGCGCCAGGCCTGCGGCGACAATGGCGTCGGCGCAGGGCGGCGATTTGCCGTGATGCGAACACGGCTCCAGCGTCACGTAAAGCGTCGCGCCGCGCGCTGCTTCGCCGGCGCGGCGCAGTGCCTCAACTTCGGCATGCGGCCTGCCGCCAGGCTGCGTCCAGCCGCGCCCGACGATGACGCCGTCTTTCACGATCACCGCGCCGACAGCAGGATTGGGCCATGTGCGCCCTAGCCCGCGCCGGCCGAGCGCAAGTGTCAGGGCCATGAAGCGATCGTCATCGCTTTGCGCCAAAGCTCCGCCTCGTGATAGATTTCGAAACATGAACGTCGCTCTTCGCCGCGCCATGACCGTCGACGAATATCTTGCCTGGAGCGAAAGCCAGAGCGAGCGACGGCGCACGGAACTGATCAACGGGCAGATCGTAACCATGCCTTCGGAACGCGTCGTCCACAGTCGTGTCAAGGGAACAGTCCATCTAGCACTCTCACGGGCGGTCAGGGCCGCCGGTCTGCGTTGCGAAGCGCTACCCGATGGTCCGTCTGTTCGAATAGATGAACACACAGCCTATGAACCTGACGCTCTGGTCTATTGTGGCGATGCTGCTCCAGCGGACGCCTTGGTCATCGAAAACCCCGTCATCGTCGTCGAGGTATTGTCGCCGACCACCGCACACACAGACACCAGTGCGAAGCTCATCGGTTACTTTAAGCTGCCAAGCGTCGCCCATTATCTCGTCGTCGATCCGGACGCCCGCATGGTGACGCATTACGCCCGCAACGCTGCGGCACAGGTGCTGGCCAGCGGTCGGCTGCGCCTTGACCCGCCCGGGCTGGATCTCACCATCGAGGAACTGCTTGGCGCTGCGTGACCCGTAGGGTGCACTCACTTGCGAGCGATCTCTGCAGCTTCTTCTCCGGACAGTTCGGCCAGCGCCGTCTCGAAATCCTTGGCTTCGCGGAAATTGCGATAGACCGAAGCGAAGCGGACATAGGCCACATCATCGAGATCGCGGAGATACGCCATGACGGTCTCGCCGATGGTCTCCGAGGAAACCTCGCTCTCGCCCTGGCTCTCCAGCTCGCGCACTATCTTCGAGACCATCTGATCGACGCGTTCGGGTTCGACCGGACGCTTGCGCAGGGCGATCTGCACCGAGCGCAACAGCTTGTCGCGGTCAAACGGCACTCGCCGGCCGTTGCGCTTGATAACGATGAGTTCGCGCAGCTGTACCCGCTCGAATGTGGTGAAGCGGAAATTGCACGACAGGCACACCCGCCGGCGGCGGATCACGGAAGAATCTTCCGTCGGCCGCGAGTCCTTTACCTGGGTATCGAGGCTTCCGCAGCTCGGACAGCGCATGCCGTGCCTTACCCCTCGTAGATCGGAAAGCGGCTGACGAGGCGTTTGACCTTATCGCGCACTTTGCCTTCCGCCTGCGCGTCTTCCTCCGCGCCTCTTTGCGCCAGCGCATCCAGCACCTCGGCGATCATGTCGCCGACCTGGCGGAATTCGCCGATGCCGAAGCCGCGAGTCGTGCCGGCCGGCGTACCGAGCCGTACGCCTGAGGTCACCGTCGGCTTCTCCGGATCGAACGGAATCCCATTCTTGTTGCAGGTGATGTTGGCGCGCCCGAGCGCTGCCTCGGCGACTTTGCCGGTCAGGCCCTTCTTGCGCACATCCACCAGCATGAGGTGGGTATCGGTGCCGCCGGAGACGATATCGAGCCCGCGCGATTTGAGCGTTTCCGCCAGCGCTTTGGCGTTCTCGACGACGTCCTTCGCGTAAACTCTGAATGACGGTCGCAGCGCCTCGCCGAACGCGACGGCCTTTGCCGCAATCACATGCATCAGCGGGCCGCCCTGCATCCCGGGGAAAACCGCGGAGTTAAGCTTCTTCGCCAGCTCCTGGTGGTCGGCCAGGATCATTCCGCCGCGTGGTCCGCGCAGCGTCTTATGCGTGGTCGTGGTCACCACGTGCGCATGGGGAAACGGGCTCGGGTGGACGCCGCCGGCCACCAGCCCGGCAAAGTGCGCCATGTCGACCATAAGGTACGCACCGACCGCGTCGGCGATCTCGCGGAAGCGGCGGAAATCAATGATGCGAGGATAGGCCGAACCGCCGGTGATGATCACCTTCGGCCGATGCTCCTTTGCCAGACGCTCGACTTCCTCCATATCGATGAGGTGGTCGTCACGCCGAACACCATACGGGACCGGTTTGAACCAGCGTCCGGACAGGTTGACGGGGGAGCCGTGGGTGAGATGGCCGCCGGCGGCGAGGTTCAGGCCCATGAAGGTATCGCCGGGTTGCATCAGCGCCATGAACACTTCGGCGTTGGCGGAGGCGCCCGAATGGGGCTGTACGTTGGCGAAGGAGCACCCGAACAGCTTCTTGGCGCGGTCGATGGCGACCTGCTCGACCACGTCGACGAACTCGCAGCCGCCGTAATATCGCTTCCCCGGCAGGCCCTCGGCGTACTTGTTGGTCAGCACCGAGCCTTGCGCTTCGAGCACGGCGCGGCTGACGATGTTCTCGGAGGCGATGAGTTCGATCTCGTCGCGCTGGCGCCCGAGTTCGCGGCGAATGGCGTCGGCGATCTCGGGATCGCTTTCGCCCAGCGCTGCCGAGAAAAACCCTTCCGCCGAAAGCGCCGCTCCCTGCGAAACCGACATCTTTGCCCTGCCTTTATGCGTTCCCGCGGAAAACCGCGACAGCTCATCCAATCGCTCGCCGATAGCATACCGGCCGGCTGGCGCAAGCTCTAGGATTGGCGACGGCCAGCGCCGCTATATTTGGGGATTTTTGGGCTGTTCCGCCAACGGCCGAGCAATCAGAACGCCCGGTTCACAACGTGCTGGTCGACGCCTGCACGCCGGAGACGTTGTCCTTGCCGTAAATGTCCTCCCGGAACTGCACGACCCCGTCAGGCGTCGCCCACCCGGTAATGTAGACCCAGTGCAGCGGCACCTGTTTTGTCAGCTGGGCGGTCTTCTGCTCGCCGGATTTGATGACGCGGTCGATATCTTCCAGGGACCAGCCTTTCATTCCTTCAAGCAGCCACGCGACCAGCTGCCGCACGTTCTGCACGCGCACGCAGCCTGACGAATGGAAGCGGAAGTCATCGCCGAACAGGTTCTTCAGCGGCGTGTCGTGCATGTAGACGCCGTACTGGCTCGGAAAATTGATGCGGATCGAGCCGAGCGAATTGAAGCTGCCGGGATCCTGTTTGAAAGAGTAATGCGTCGCATCCTCCGAGTACCAATTAATCCGCGACGGCTGGAGCTCCTGGTGCCGTGCGTCAAAGATGCGAATGTGATTGTTGGCAAGATAGTCCGGCTGATCCTGCATTTTCGGGATCAGATCCTTCTGCACGATCGAAGCCGGCACCGTCCAATACGGGTTGAAGTTGACCTGAATAATCTTGCTGTTGATCTCCGGCGAAGGCCGATCCGGCTTGCCGGCCACGGCGGTGTGGCGCGATACCGCCACGCCATTCTCGATCGCCTCGATGCGCGCCGCCGGAATGTTGCAGACCACGTAACGCGGGCCGAGATTGGTGCTCAGGCCGCGCAGCCGCCCCAGATTGATCTTCAGTTGGGCAAGCCGCACCGGCGCCGGCACGTTGAGCGCGCCCAGCGTCTCGGCGCGGATCACGCCGTCAACGGTCAAACCATGGCGCACCTGGAAGCGCCGCACCGCGGCCTCGACGTAGGAATCGTAGATGTCGTTGCCAACCGCATTCGGATCGATGTCGCTCGATGCTACCAGCCGGGCGCGAAGCGCACTGACACTCGGGTGGCGGTCGCCGAGACGGAGCACGCTCACGCCGGTGACCTGCGGCCAGCCGCCGCGGCCGACGATTGCGGCGTAGCGGTCAATCGCCTGCTCGGTCGTCTGCGCCGTTGCCGCCGAGACGGTCGGCAGCGATTGCTTCGGCATGTGGACGTTGCGGGACGCGTCATCGAAGCCCTGCCCGAAGCCGCCGCGCTGGGTGTCGCCGATCAGCGCGTCCAGCGCGGCATCCCCGGCAACCGCGCGGCGCGCCGCCAATCCTGCTGCGCCAATCGTCGCGAGCCCGCCGATCCGCCTCAGCACTGCACGCCGGTGCAGCCGTTGGGTGCTTTTGTCCTTGGGTCCATCCATCGGGCGGCTTTCCAGCACGATATGAAGGCCGAATTTGGCCGAAGCCGGCGTCGATCGCCGAGCCGTCCTGCGGACTAGCACGAACCGGTCGTGGAACTAAAGGGGACCTCCTGTAGTCTGCCGTCAATGTGAACGCCTGCCCGCCAGCGATTCCGGGAGCGGCCTTGGGCATAGAGTCATGGGCATAATCAGGCCGATAGCGTCGCCGATGCGAAGCATCATGCGATCGAGACTGTTCCAGCTCGCCGCCGTGTTCGCGATCATTCTGTTGCTCGACTACTATTCTTTCGACTACGCGCCGTTGCGCGAAATCTCTGGCGCCCTCAAAACGCTGGTCGATGCCACGGTCCGGTTCTTTGCAGAGCATTTTCGCGTCGGGATTTTGACCGATCCTGTGCTCCAGGTCGGTCTGATTGTTTTCTATGTTTATCTGGTCTGTCTCATCATCGCGTTCGTTGCGCGCATCATAATCAGACGACTGGTTGATCTGATCGGATGGAGCAACTTTCTCTGGCTTCGAAACACGATTGCGCACGAGCGCGGCATTGCCGCATACCGCGCTTGGCAGCCATTGGAACGCATCCGGCCGGTGCATATTCCGCAGGACAAATGGGAAGAAACGTTCGCCTGGCCGGCCAACAATATGCCGCCCTACCCGCCGCTCGCCCAACGTATCCCGCGCGTGGTGCTGATCTACGCAGCCGTACTCGTGGCCGCGGCAATTCTGCTGCAAATTTTCACGCCGTTCCCGGTTCTGACCTGGCTCGGCAGGATGACGGGAATATTGTCGAATTGAACATCTGAGACGGACTAAACAAAAAAAGACCCCGGCATTTGCGCCGGGGTACAGACATGCCAGTACGATGGAATCCTGGCAAAAACTACGCGACCTCAGAGCCGGTAGAGAATTTGATCGGTCCAGAAGCGCTCGAGCCGGTGCAGCGCCTTATTGAGCACGCCGAACTCATCGGCGGTGATGCCGCCGACCTGCTCAACGGTGCGCACGTGCTTCTGGTAAAGCGCATCGACGATGTCGCGCACGTCGCGGCCTTTTTCCGTGAGCTTGATACGCACCGAGCGCCGGTCGACGCGGGAGCGCTGATGATCGAGGAAGCCCATCTCGACGAGCTTCTTCAGATTGTAGGAGACATTGGAGCCGAGATAATAGCCGCGGGTGCGCAACTCGCCGGCGGTCAGTTCCTTGTCGCCGATATTGTACAGCAGCAGCGCCTGCACCGAGTTGATGTCGGCGCGGCCGCGGCGATCGAATTCGTCCTTGATGACGTCGAGCAGACGCCGGTGCAGACGCTCGACCAAGGTCAGCGCCTCCAGATAATGCGGCCGGATGTGGTCGAAGCGCGCCTCGCGTTCGGCAGCGGGCTCGACCGTCTTTGCGACGGCTTTCATAGTGACGCCTTTCCCGTAACTATTTTGTCTTGTCTTCGACGGGCCCTGTTTTCCCGTCGTAAGGCGCAACCGTACCCGCGAGGGTCTAAGATCAGTTTAAAAGACACGCTAAAAATAGGGTTTATTCGCCGCGGTCGAGCTATGATTAAGCCTTGAATTGCAACACATTTCGCGACGTTTTGTTCACCTTCACTGGACGGGTTTGTCGGGCTGATCGCACCCGAAAACGCCGGTTTCGCCGCGGTTGACACCGCGTCAGCCCGACGTGCTAAACACGGCCGCGGAATCCCGCCCTTTGGCCGGCAATGTTCCGTTTCCCACGTCGCCGCAATTGCGTGAGACGTGCGGGGGAGTGTCCCGAGTGGCAAAGGGGGCGGACTGTAAATCCGCTGGCTTACGCCTTCGTAGGTTCGAAGTCCTACCTCCCCCACCACCTTGAAAATAAAAGAGAAAATGTGAAGGCGCTCGATGCGGAACCGAGCGTTTTTATGTCGCGTATGTTGCAAAAATTCCTGTGTATTTTCAATGAGTGCCGTTGACTGCCGGCAACTCCATGCGACACAGTCGCGACATGAGCAGAAGCAAAAAGGCCGATCCAACCGACATCAAATTGGCGGCGGCCTTCATCTGTGGCGTGATGATAATGGCCCTATACGCAAAGGATCAGTCTGGCATTGGCGCAGATGATCCCAGGCTGCGGCGCGCGGCAAAAAAACTCATCGACGATCTGAAGTGTCAATATGATCAAAAATTACGGAACGAAGCATGGCGTCGGCGAAGCGAGTGGCGGAAGGCCGACCTTAAGAGTTTGGTGCCGATGTTTTTGCTCTCGGGGGTTGCGGATCCAGAAGTCCAACGCGAGATCGCGCTGCTGTTCATGGAATCCGACAAAACCGGGGCGCCCGTGTTGCGCGCGAAATCGTTCGAGGATTCACTGCAGGACGGTCTCGATTGGAGCCTGCAATTAGGGAGCATGTCGGAAGTCGAGCGGAGAAGCTCGCCTTGGTATCCGCGCAGCATCTGGAAGGCTTATCGCGGCGAGCTTGCGGCCGAAAAGAAGATCCGAAGCAAATCGAACGAGGATTATACACGTCTGCCGGCTTCCGAGATTGCCGAGGACAAGGTCGCCGAGGCGGCAGGCATTAAGCCGTCACTGGTGCATGCTTTGTGCCAGCAAGCGCGGGACGAGCACAAAAAGGCAAAAGTTTGGGCCGCTGCTCAACCCGGCAGATGGGTCGATCTTGAGCCTCCGACGACTGCCAATGAACTCAAGCGGCATCTCCGCCAGTTATCATAAGTCGCGGACTTCCGGCCACTCAGAACCGAGAGAACTCGCGCTTAATGTGACTGCTTCGCAGAGAGCGGAGCGGATCATGAAAAATCCTGAAGATTCGAATTTGGATAGGCCCATTTGGGGCGCGCAGGCGATCGCGAAAGAGGCCAACCTCTTCGACGACGAAGGCAACGCCGACGTGCGGAAGACCTACTATTTGTTGGAAAGTGGCGCGATTGCGGCCAAACGTGTGAAGGGTCGCGATAAAGAGGGCAACGAAAAGAAACGCGGCCAGTGGGTTTCGACGCAGCGCCTTATCCGCGACAGCTTGCTGCCGTCCGCGTGAGGTGGTTGGCCGAAAAGCGCCGAGGGCCGTGCCGGCATTAGCCGAGCACGACCCTCGCGGAAGTGGTGATCTTGGGCAGATCAATTCCGTAGCTACCGCAAAACCTTCCGCACGACAAGTCGGCGACGACGCGGTGGTCGATGCGAGCGCCTATCTCGGCACTTTCGCAACCCGCATCGCGGCAAGCAGGGCGATTTCGGGAGGCGCGCCATGACTGAGCGGCGCGAACGGTTGCCAGATCGACGTTCGTCCGAAACATTCGACATCGGTCTCGTTGGACGGCGATACCGTTGCACGATCTCGCGATTCGCTGATGGGCGACTGGGTGAGGTTTTCCTCAGCAACAATAAGGCGGGTTCGGACAGTGACACCGCCGCGCGAGATAGCGCAATTGTGTGCAGCATCGCGCTCCAATTCGGTGCCGATGTTGAAACAATCCGGAAGGCGCTTTGCCGCGACGAGCGCGGCAACGCATCCGGTCCGCTCGGCGTAGCGCTCGACCTGCTCGCGCGGGAGGCCGTGCCGTGACCGAGTTCGGAATTGCCGGCCCCTATCGCAGACAGCATCGCAAGCTGGTGCAGCGTGATGAGAAACGCGCGGCCGGAGATCGCCCCCGACATCCTACTCAACGCGGCGGCCGATCTTTTCCGCACCCGCAGAATTGCCAGGACCGTTTCGCCGAACGAATACGGGGTCGTCACTCAAGCGATCGCGGACGCGTTGCACGACATGGCGCAGGCCGCAGATATCGACGTCGATGCCGCGCAAACAATCTTCGCGCTGGCCCAGGACAAACCCGAACAGACGAATGGCCACGGCCTTATCGAGGAGAACCCGGACGACTACGGCACCGATCCCGGCCCTGCCGAACCGATCGCGTCGTTCGTCACCCCAGCGGCGTGGCCGAACGAAGCCCCGCCTGCGGTCGATTGGCTTGCGGCCGGCAAAATCCCTCGCGGCGAGGTAACGTTGTTCGCCGGCGACGGCGGCACCGGCAAGACCGATGCCGGCGTGCAGCTTGCCGCCAACGTTGCCCGGAAAGCGCCGGATTGGTTCGGGCATGAAATCATGGGGGGGCCCATTGTGTTCGTCAGCGCCGAAGAGCCCGAGCGCGAGATACAGCGCCGCTTGTATTGGCTTGGCCAACGCGATGGCTACAGCAACGGTGACCTGGACAACCTGCACCAATGGTTTCCCGATAAGACCGGCGATTGCGTGATGGCGGTTCCCGATCGCGCGGGCATCATGAGGCCCACGCCATTGATGCTTTCGATCAAAACCGAGATCGAGCGGATAGCGCCCATTTGCGTCATCATCGACAACGTAGCGGCAACTTTCGCCGGCAACCAGAACGATCGCGTGGCAGCGCGGACCTACGTGAACCTGTGGCGAACAATCGCGCGCGGACCGAGCCTTCCTGCCGTGCTGTTGCTCGATCATCCAAGCCTTTCCGGGCTCACTAGCGGGACCGGACGAGGCGGCAATATGGACTGGTGGAACGCTGTCCGATGCGTGCTGGTGCTGCGCATCCCCGACGACAAGGCCGAGGCCGATTTAGGCATCCGCCTCCTTGAGACCGGCAAGAGCAACTATGCCAAGCGCGGCAATCCGCTTCGCCTTGTGTGGACGAATGGCGGGCTCGCGACCGAACGGCAGCCGACATCGCTGCACCGGCTGACAAAGGATGCTGAGTGTGACGAGACATTCATGCGAATGCTCGACGAGCGCAATGCCCAAGGCCGCGCCGTCAGTGATAAGCCGAGCGCAATCTACGCACCAGCGATCTTTGCCGGCATGGACGGCAACGGCGCCTTCACGGTGCAAGCGTTTGCGCGTGCCATGGAACGGCTCTTCGCAGCCGGCAAGATCACGCTGCAGCAGTCCGGCCCGCCGTCAAAACGCCGGTCGCGTATCGAGCGCGCCATGACAGCTGCCATCCGCGTTGCCGCCGAATGATCTTCCAACCCCCCTACCAACGCCCTTTGCGAGCCTACCAACCCCCATGCCAACCCCCATGCCAACCTCTATTCCAACCACTGCCAACCCCCTGTGCGCACACCCCCCATACCCCCCAGGGGATTGGAAGCCGCCCTCGCGCGCGGCTCCCCGCTCAGAGCAAGCCGACCGCGTCTCCGGCTGCGCTCCGCTGACGCTACGCTCCGCCGGGCCGCTGGCTCGAAGAAAATACCGAGCGCGGCGGCTCCGCGCATAACGAAGGAGAAGAAGGAAAAGACGCTGATGACGAACGAACCAGATCGCCGCGAACGCCACAAAGCCGAGTGCTTGGAAGTGCTCCGCGTTGTCGAACGGCCCGACGGCTTCCACGTTGCGCGCCCGCGCCCAGCGCATCGTCAAGAAAAATCTTGCCGCCGGCCGACGGGCGTTCGTGGCTTGGTGCGAACAGTCGGGAGCAGTCGGACGCAGCCCGCGACGCGACACGACCGCGACATATTTGAAAATACTCTGTAGTCACAAGTAATTATTTGCATAGGGCGGATAATATATCCGCTTGTCGAATACGCCGACGTGTGAAATGTTCGTGCGACCCGCATCGTTCGCGAGCGAATTCTAGCCCATGGAAGTTGCATCCCGACCGTCCACCGATCGCGCTCAAGCCGGTCCGCGTCCGGCCCATTGTCGGGCGCGGATCAGCAACAAGCCGCATCGAATGGTAATCGATGGCCGCTCGCAACTCGGTCGCCGTCTGCAAGATCTCGCCGAGAGCTTCGCCGCGCAGCTGGGTGGTTGGGCGGGAATGTCTGACATGTTGGCCGCGAATGTCCGCCGAGCGGCGGAACTCTCGACGTTGGCCGAGCAGACCCGCGCCGAAGCCTTGCGCGCCGGCAATGTCGATCCGTTGGCCCTGGTGCGCTTGGAAGGTGCAGCAACCCGAGCCGTCCGCGCGCTCGGTCTGGATCGCCTCAAGCGTGAGAACGACAACAGCTCGCTTACCCGCTTCTTGGACACGAAATACGGGGCCGACGCAGGCATTCCGGATCAACCGAACGATGTTTTCGGCGCGGAGGTTGCGATCGCCGATGACACACAAGCGGATGGGCCTGTCGTTGACGAAGGGAACGGCTCCGATAGCGAGGCGGCGGCGTGACAGCGGTTGCTTCGGAGTGGAAGCCGAAAGTGCCGCTTACAGCGGCGATGACCGATCCTGAGCTGTTCGGGAAAGTTTTTCGGTCGCCGTCGTTCTGGACCTGGCGTGTCATCGCGAAACTGATCGACGGCTTGCCGCTAACCGAACCGCGTGAGGTCGAGTTATTCGAGCAGTGCACCGGACGAACTTACAACCGACAATCACGCCGAGCGGTGCGTAGGCTGATCCTGCTCGCTGGCCGACGCGCCGGTAAAGATCGCTTTCTCAGCGCGGTGGCATGCTGGCGTGCCGCACTCTGCACCGACTGGCGGCAACACATCAGCGCCGGTGAGCAGGCTGTGGTGATCCTACTCGGTGCAGACAAAAAGCAAGCGGGAATATTACGCCGCTATTGTGACGGTCTCCTGCGCACGCCACTGTTGGCGGCGGAGATCACCCGGCAGACCGACGAAATCACCGAGTTCAGGAATGGCTCCAGTCTTGAGATCGTCACCAACAACGTAAGTTACGTCAGAGGCCGTTCCTCCATCTGCGTGCTCGGCAGCGAAACTTGTCATTGGCGCACCGACGAGCACTCAGCATCGAGCGACGAGGAAGTCGTCGCCGCCGCCTCACCGTCGATGGCGATGTGCCCGGGCGGCGGGCTCCTAATACTGGGCTCTAGTGTCTACCGCCGCCGGGGCTACATGTTCCGTCAGTTCACCAAACTACACGGCAACGACAGCAGCGAGGACAGCATTTGCTGGTTTGCGCCGTCGGCGGTCATGAACCCGCGGCTGCCGGCCTCGGTCGTGGATGACGCCATGGCGGAGGACGCGCCACGGGCACGCGCCGAGTTTCTCAATGTCTGGCGTGAGGACGTTTCCGACTTCTGCCCGCTCGACGTGATCGAGGCGGCTACTGACTTCGGCGTTCACGAGAGGCCACCACGGCGCGGCTTGAGGTATGTCGCCTATGCCGACGCTGCCGGCGGAACTGGGGCCGATTCCTACGCGCTGGCGATCGCTCACCAAGATCCGGACGGCACCTATGTCTTGGACGTTTTGCGCGAGCGGAAGCCTCGCTTTGTCCCGGCAGCCGTTATTGCCGAGTTCGCTGGTTTGCTGCGCGCCTATTACGTCGCGGAGGTCATCGGCGACAACTATGCGTCCGGCTTCCACGCTGACAGCTACGTCCAGAATTTCTTGCGCTATCGCACTTGCGAGTTTTCCACGAGTGCGAACTACCAGCGCGCCTTGCCGTTGTTGCTCGCGAAGACGTGCCGATTGATCGATCACCTCTCTCTTCGGACGCAGATCAGTTCGTTGGAGAGGACTTTATTGCCCAGCGGCGGCGAAAAAATCTCGCACCCCAAGGTGGCCTCCGCGCACGACGACCTGGCCGCGGCGGCCTTGGGGGCTTTAACGGTGCTTGCACGAGAGCCGCCACCGTTTGTCGTCACGCCCGAACGGCTTCGCCTTATCCGGCAGATGCCGCCGTCGCGCCAGTCATTTCGTCGCGAAGTCTTCAACAAAGGAGCAATGACATGAAACTGAAACTCTCGCCCGCCCCGTCACCCGCTGGCACAAATATTGAGCGGCTTTTTCTCCTTCGGCTGGGGGGCAAGGGTCCCGTTGGCGCTTACGACGAGGCGCCAGAGGGTGAGCTTCGCGCGAGGCTGGAAGAACTTTTAGCTGAGAACCTAAGTGGCTCTGCTTACGCCTCCAGCATTGATACGTTGAATAATTTGCTGCCGCCTGGGCTGGGAGCCCACGAAGCAAATGACGAGGATGACGAGGACGACGAGGACGACGACACGGCGGCCGTCACGCGTATCATTGATTTTATTCGCGAGAAATTAGGGGGTGATCGCGCGCGTGCGGCCGATTTAGATGTAGCAAAGGCTCTTGTCCGCGACGAGTTTCGCCAACGTAAACTCAGTCGCGACCGCGCCCGCCGACTCAGCCGCGACCGTGCGCGTCGAAGAGGCCGGGCGCGTCATGCGCGCGACATGGAGGAAGCGCTGCCGAGATCAGGCGTCGCCGGCGGTTTTGGGGGGCGCCTCAGCGAAGATCGCCGCCGCCGGATGGCGAGCGATGCACAATCGGATGCGTCGGCCGTGTTTGATCTGTTTCCTGAGCTGAGGCGTATCGGCGTAGCCGGCGGGCATCGTTAATGCTCACCTTCGCCTTCGATCGTGCGCCCACTTTGGAGCGCAGTTTTGATCAGGACGGCCGCCTTCGTGTCACCGCTGCGCCGATATCGAAAGCGGCAGTGAATCCCTATCTGGGATCGGAAATTCCGGGCTTTGAGGCTCTGAATCTCGATCCCGATCGCGTTTATTTCCTTCTGCGCGACCCGGACGAACTCCGAAAGTCACTGCCGACATGGAACGGCATTCCCCTGCTGAATGAACACGCTCCAATCTCCGCAGCTGCTCATCCCCATGAGCTTGTGGTCGGGGCCCTCGGTACTGACTGCCACTTCGAGGATCCTTATCTCCTAGCCACGGTGACGGTCTGGGATGGACGCGCCATCGACGCGATCGAGAGTGGCTCGAGGCGAGAGCTAAGTTGCGCATACAAATTCGCCCCTGAGATGACTGCAGGGACGTTCGAGGGCGAACATTTCGACATCACCATGCGGACCATCGTCGGAGACCACTGCTCGCTTGTGGATCGCGGCAGGGCTGGCGAAGATTGTGCAATCTAACTGAGGACGGCTCATGGAAGCTTTATCGAAGACAAGGCAGGCGGCGCCCGCAGATCCGTCGCGCGAAATTTTAGTCGCTGCGCTGAAAGATGCGGCGGACGCACACCAGGCGATAGCGCGCCAGCGGGGCGCCATCGAACGGACTCGTGATGCTGTGCGCGTGGCAAAGAAAACGGTGCTTGCGGCCGAGGATGACATCTTCAAGGCTCAAGAAATTTATGCGACTGCACTGGCCGATGCCGCCGCCTCTGAGGCGGCGGTGCCCACCGGCGGAGTACAGGCGGCGCGTCAAGCCGTTGTAGATGCGCAGGATCAGCTTGAAGCGTTGCAAAGCGCCCTTGCGCAGTTGAGAGCCGATTTGCCCGCTTGGGAAAATGCGGTGCGCCAGGCAGAGATAGTCCTCGACCAAGCTATCAGCTCGATCTTGGTGCCGTCAGTTCAGCAGCTTTTAGACAGGGCGGCGCTAGTCAGAGACGAATTAAGGCCGATCAGAAGGGCGCTGCTCGCCCTCGTCAACGAACAACCACCAAACGGGTTCGATCATTCGACGTTCGAGAGCGGGAAAAAGCCATTGGGCGAGATTCGCCAGGCGGTTTTGAGCTTTCTCAGCACCATGTGGAAGGACGACGACGAGGCTGATAACCCGTGGCGTGCCGCGCGTGAGCGGTTACGTGCTGATCCGTTTGCTCCGTTGCCCGGCGTCGTTTCGCTAAAGCCGAATGAAGTATGAGCGGTCTTTCGCGGCTCCGATAACTGCTCGTAGGCGCCGCAAGTCTCGCTGTCTCGGCCAGCGTGCTCATGAAATAGAAAGGCAACGTCACACTCGGAGACCCCAATGACTATGGGTATGGTTGATATGCGGGGTGATTTCGCGAACACCCGGTGTACGATCCCGCAACCGGAAATCCGGCGTAACGGCGGCCGATTAAGTGCTCTCAACCAACTCGCGCTTCGAAGCGGCGCACCGCTTCATACGGCCGTCAATCTCATTCCTGGCCTTTCGGGCTTACCGGAAAGGCTTCGGGGGAAACGGCTGATTATGGCGTCCGCGTTTGAAGTCTACGTAGACGACAGCGGAAGTGAACCGCAGGGCGAGATTTTTTTTCTGGCGGGTTTTATTTCGTCGGTGGAGCGTTGGGCGGCATTTTCCAACGAATGGGATTCGGCGCTCGCCCTGCACCCATCCCTCGATTATTTCAAAATGTCAGAGGCGGCCGGGTTTTGGGAACAATTTTCGAGCAGCCGAGGATGGAACGAAGCAGCGCGCGAGGATCGATTAGTTACCTTCGCACGTATTATCAACAAGTACGCGATGCTTCGTGTATCTGTTTCAACCAGGCATGATCTTTTTGAGAAATATGTAGTCAGCTTGCCCGCAACTGAGCGGAATTTTGCAACCGATGAACCCTATGTGATGCTTGTTTTTCACTTGGTCAGCGTCGCGCTCCAATTCGCGTATGAACGTGGCATCAGGGAGCCAATAGATTTTATCTTCGATCATCAATCGGCTAAAAAAGAAGTTTTTAGCGGATGGGAGCGATATAAAAGTATCCTTCAATTTACTCAGCGCGGTCGCCAGTTGTCCCCGCTATTTGGGGACCCATTCTTTTTGGACGAAAAAGACCGAAGGCCGCTTCAAGCTGCCGACTTGTATGTTTGGCAGGCACGCAACCATTACATGGAAAATCATCGATTTAAAAATCAGAAAATAGTCGTACCGATGAACTCCATACTTCGACTGTTTCGCGGGATTCCACCCCTCCATGGAGCCATGACAGAGGCTGTTCTTCTTCGACAATACAACAGCCTTGTTAGGACGGGAGAGAGACTTAAAAGGGAACAACCTTCCCTTAAATTAATCGCTGCGGAATTTGATCGAAAATTGCGCCGAAAGGCCCGAAAACAAACTAGGCGCAAGAGACGCAATAAAGCTTGATCTATTTTGATTTCGCTCGGCCCTTAGCTTTCTCTGAAAAGAGCTGTGCGTGATGTTGGTCATAATCTTCGCTCCTAGTTGGCTTGGCAGCTTCTAGGATAGCGATGGCCGGGACGGGCGTCATGGCCCGTCCTCGCTCGAAGCGACTGTTGATGGCCATCGAACGCTAGCAGTGCACTCGACGCGCAGCTCCGGAACTTGAAAAGACTTGAACGATAAAATTCAAGATGAGGTCGTATTGTACGTGCTCGGGGCGGGCGCGAGGCGACTTCCGCTCTTGCCCCCGAAGCCGACATTCGCTTGCACTGCAATATCTGTCTCAACGGGCCAATAACGGACTCCGCGTCCAACAGAATTGGCGTCTAACGATGCCTCCTTACCCGTGCCCCGCCAGTGCGGCATTGGGAACAAAAGTAACCAACGTACCGTGCGCACCATCGCTCGCGAGTGCGAAGTTCGCGGTCGTGTAGGTGCCGGCCAAATGAAGGTTGATTGAGTGGGTCCCGTCTGTGACGTGAAGTAGGCTGTTCGTAAAGGTCTCGGTCGTCTCTTGGCCGATGAACTTTATCTTGCCCAGGTCCAGAGTGTCCGATCCGCCGAAGTCTTTGATGGTGCCTTTGAACGAGTCCTGTTCCAGCAGCAGCCAGCCATTGTTGACGATGGTCAGCGCAGCATGTGGTTGAAAGACCGCACCAGCGTCCAATGTCAGTATTCCGCCATCGATCTTGGTGGTGCCATCGACGGTGCCGCCGGACAGGATATTGGCTTGGGCGCTGACACTCCGGTCATTCTTGTCATTGGTCGTCAGCGCGCTGACCACACCGCCCGAAGATACGTTGAGCGTGCCGCCTTTGCCGACCGACACGCCGCTGGCCGTGACCCCTGAGGACACGTTCATCGTGCCGCCACTGCTCACCGAGGTGGTGTCAGCCGTACCACCGGAAGAGACGTTCATCGTGCCGCCGGCCACGGACGTGCCGCTGGCGGTGCCGCCAGAGGACACGTTCATCGTCCCGCCGGTTACCGACGTGCCGCTGGCCGTGCCACCGGAAGAGACGTTCATCGTTCCGCCGGCTACTGACGTGCCGCTGTCGGTGCCACCGGAAGACACGTTCAGCGTACCGCCGGGCCCCACTGATGCGCGGCTGTCTACGCCTCCGGAAGTCACGTTCAACACGCCGCCATCGATGACACTGGTCCCCGATGCGACGCCTCCGCTCTGGACAAAGGCGGCGCCCCCGTCAACTTTCATCCCATCGGCAAGGCCGGATCCGAGCGAAAAGTTGATATTTGGGGAGAAAAATCCGGACGTGGTTCCGCCTATGATCTCTCTTCCTCCTTTGAGCACCAGTGCCCCCGAGGTTACGCCCATTGCGCCCGCAAATGTCCCCACAAGCTCCAGGCCACCCGCGCCAACCACCGTCGCGCTCGCCGTACCTGCGAGAACAAACTGCCCGGTATGAAATACCAAGCCGTCATCCACTGCCGTGGTGCCGACTGCCGTACCGCCGCTCTCGACCACGATTGTGCCCTCGTCGGTAACGACCGTGCTTGAGATCGTCCCGCCGCTGAACACGTTGATGTCGCCGGTTGTTGTTGCGACAACGTCACCGGTGGAGGTTACATTAGCTGGTATGTTAAGGGTGGTTGTTACGAGTGCCATTGGTCGCTCCCTGAATTTATCTCACTGCGCACTAGGTTGATCTACGCGGCCTCCCATTGGCACGAGCAAAGGAGGCAAAAGAGAGGCTCAGCCTGTGTCGCGATGTGGTATCGCTGAGACTCGTGTCGCCGATCACATTGTCGGCCGCTGGCAGTTACCATCGGCTTCCGAACTCTCGTTATCACTGAGTATTGGGACTTGATCCAGCGGTTAGTCGGCGGCGCCGCCGCTTTAGACTGACATATAGGGTAGCTTAGCATGAGTTATGAGTGAGGACCAATCGACCGGCGACAAGCCGGCCCCGATCCAGCGACGCTGACCCGGCAGGTGCGCATTACAGCCGCCAACGGGACCCGCGAAAATCCCAGGGGACCGGACAGTTAGCAGGCTTTCCGCCGCTAGGAATCGCATACAGTCAGAAATTAGTGACGGGGCGACTTCCGTTCAGGGTCACTTTCGACCGAACGACGATGTCTGCGCAACTTCCGCTTTGCCCCCGATAGCGACCGTTATAACGGACGTGTTCAGGCAATCTCTTGCGATCGTTCCCGGCGATCGTTTAGCGAGGGTAAGGGCTACTCCCGCTCTTCGTCTTTTGTGAAACAGTTCATATACTGCTAGCCGAGCCCGGATTGAGCGCCGTGAACAAAGTCCTTCTCTTGGTCACCACACTTATTTTGACTTTTCAGATGACTGTGACGTGGGCGCAAGGGAATGCCACGCACATCACGACACTGCAGGGAACGTGCAATTTCACACTTCCAAGTCTTCCAGCAGCGCAGTGCATTCCTGCGGTCATGTGGATGGTTCTAAAAAGTGGCCGGTCAGTTTTGATTTTCACCTACCTGAAGGAAGACAGACAGAAGGTAACATTCACTCTTTCCGGTGGCCATGATCGCCAACCTAACCTCGAGAATTATTATCTCAGCATCGATACCTTTCAGACGTGGCTTGACCCAGAAAAACCAATTTCCACGGACGTTGAAGGGGAATGCCATTTCAGCGTCAGCGCAAACGCCAATCGTTATCATTACGTACGCTGCACGGTCTACAATCGCAGCGAAGGCGTGATGTTTAAGTTCAATTTGAACAATATCTACACATCCGAGACGAACAGTTTTAATTGATCTTGGTGGGCTTTGGGCGGCGAAAGGCAAACTAGGGACGAGCGCGGGTTGCCCAGATTCACTTGCCGAGTGTTTTGAGCGCCCCATAAGCGATCAAGTAAGACTTCGCGCTGCAGCCGCCGTTGACTCCTCGGTTGGCTTCGCATTCATCCATCCATGCGTCCCATTGCGGTTTGCATTGCGCCATGAGCCGGAACACGGACTTGCCGCCCTCGAATTGCGGACCGGTCGTTGCGTAGAAACCGTTCCGCCCTTCGGACAATAGGCAGTCCCCAAACGCCTTAGTGGCTGGGCTTCCGCTTTGAGCTTGCGGCTGACTGTTGGGCATCGGCGACTTCGGCGCCGGAGGCTCTGATTGAGCATTTGATTGCTGGTGTGATTGAAGCGCCGCTTGGAGTTGGGTCTCCCCCGCGCCTGTACAGGAGTCAATTTTAGCTTGGCGCTCCGCGCCTAGTGTCTCGCGGCCGGTCACGGCTCCGGACCTGATTAAAGCATTCACAAAGTCGATGTTTGAGATGCAGTTTTCCGCGTTCCACTTCCGGTAGTCCGCAATTGCCTGTGTCTTCGTCGCGGCGTCTGACACAGCATCCCCGGCGACGTTTATCTTCTGGGTGTAATGGATCATGAGGCCCCAGAGTTTTTCGTTGTCAGACGGTGCAGTATTTCGCGGAAATCCTACGGGCACGTATTGGCCGCCCCCCGTCCCGAGGGTGACAACGTATGGGCCGCGAAGATGTTCTCCGCTTTTCCCAATTACTGATTGAACGCTCTGTGATTGCGAATGCGCGCCAAGGGCTATGTCTATCGTATAAGGACCGGAGATTAGGGGAAGCGGATCTCCAATCGTCGTTGTGAACTGACCATTTTGTACGATTGCGGAGTTATATACCACTCCACAACGAGGGGTACATGCTGGGGGATCACCCGCGAGATGCACCGATAAATTCGTACCATCCGGTAGATTTGTAATGCCCACAATGACCGGCGGATTTGTCGGAGTCGTGGTAACAGACAAATCGACCGTGACCGCGTCGGGGTCTTCGGCACGATTCCGCGCCGCCAACGTTGCAAATTCCCTAGCGTGATTTTCGGCCGCGTCAAAGCTCGGCGACCCCGCCACTTGAGGTAACAGGGACAGAGGTTGCGCCGGTGCAGCTGCTGATGTTGCCACGACATCAGTTTGAGCGAGAAACGCAATGCGTTCTCAAATCGCGTTCACCATGCAGGGCTTGGAAGCGGCGAGTACCTCGATCGCGGCGCTGCGTTTCCCGTTAAGATCGCAATGTGTGTTTCTATCTCTGATCCAAGCAAGCTGCTCCGCAACGAATTTTTGCTTATCGGCAGGCAGAATCTTAGCCTTGTTCTTTCGGAGGATCACGCCAAGGTCGCTATCGAGCCGCGCTAAATCTCTGTCCGAACAAATGAGTCTGGCCGCTGCCGTCTTTGCCTTTGCGCAGTCGAAACTTGGTTTAACGTTACCCCGCGTCATCAATGTCTGGTTTTGTGCCTCATTAGGATCGGGGACAAAGCAAGGTGATGTGAGTGGGGTTCGGTCGTTCGTGCATTGCCGGAGGGATTCGTTATCGGCCGCGATTTGCGTCGGCGGCGCACGGCGATCTCGGTTTAAGATCGCGACTACAATGAGTGCGCCCACGATGGACAGTGCTACAACAGCGATAGCGCGCATTGAAGCTCTGCTTTTTCACTCCGGCTAGGCCATAACCTGACCACTCGTACTCTTTCCTGCGCATCGGTCAGGATGCCAGATAACGCGCCTCAGTCTGTAGCCAATCGCCGATGATGTTGGCGCGCTGCTCGCGATCGGTCGGCCAGGTCTTTGGAAACATGTAATTGACGACGTCGTCGGACTCGATGCCAAGCGCGTTTTGGATAATCTTGGCGGCGCGGTCGCCATCGTTGCAATTGATCGCCTGTTCAAGCAAATTACTCATCTACGCCACTCCTGGTCAGCTATCCTTTTTACTGTGCGCGCGAAGGAGACGGCCCCACTCGCATCACGAAGTCTAATAAACGTAGTCCGTCCTGTCACTGTGGCGCTTTTAGTGCTGCCTAGTCAGGGAAATGTGGTGGCGCCGGTGCCGCGAACGAAATCTGCCCCCGGGCCGCGACCGACACTTGGCGAGCTTCACCGCGCAAGCCGGTGGTGGTGGCTCCATTGCGAAAAGTGCCACCACCGTTCGCCGATGGCTTTCGCGGCGGTCGTCATTCGGTGGGGCACTGAGGCGCCGGGCGATATGCTCAGGCAACGCGCACGATGCTCGGTGTGCGGTCACCGTGGTGCGACAATTCAACATCCCGGTTGGAGCGGCGCCCATGTCGGATTCGTGCCGTTCCCGGTCGAGAGGCTAGCCCCACCGCATAGAGTAAACGAGGCCGCCTACTGAGGCGGCCTCAAGGCGATTAACAATGTACACACCAGCATCGGCCTCCGCCGCAGACGCGATGATGCCACGGCCCGCACCATCGACCCCATGCCGGGCCACAGGCGGCCTTTTCGATCGGCGAGAAGTTCTGCGCTTGCGCCGTAATATTTGCGGCTCCGCGCGAGGTTTGGGCATTGGCGTTCCATGAGCCCGCCATCAAAACTGCGGCAGTTGCGATGAGGACGACTGCAAATTTGCGCATCGAAATATTTCTCCCCTCGTTTGTGACATTTGACAACGCAGAATACTGCCACAAAACTAGGTCCTAGCCGATAGTAGCGGAGCACCGCTTGACGCAAATTCCGCGCGGCTAATGCGTTGCCCGCTCCTCAATCGACCAGGGCAGTCGGAAGCGGCGCTGGGGCATCAACTCGGTCGGCATTTGCTTCGGACGGGTCCCCACACCTTATGCACAGGCGCGGCGCGTTTAATGCATTCATAGGATTTGTGAATTAAAATATTCAGTTATGCGTGCCGAGTTCGACGATCTCACCAAAGCGACGTGTCACGTAGAAGAGGCGCGACGGATCGTATGGCGGCAGAAGGGTCGAATTATACGCCTCAGATCGGCCGGGGTTGATACGCTGGACGCGGAGACAACGCTTCGGCTTCTGGAAGCCAATTTGCGGACCTTCGAGGACCATAGACGCGCGCTTGAGCCGGGACAGCAAGAGCGTCATTCGGAAGCTAATGTACGCGGTTGGCCGGTCCTTTCTCCGCGCCTCATCGCGGCAGAGTAGGCCGAGAAGCGTCGTTACTGCGGGTGGAATTCGACCCGCTCTAAAAATAGCGCCATCCGCAGGCCGATAGCCGCGCCCTCGATATCGCCGCCGGCTGCTGCTCCTTCGATGTCCGCCGCCACCTGGCGCCGCATCGGCCGAGAGCGGCGATCTTCGGGCAAGTGTCGCATCAGCTCGCGCACGTCGGCGGGCGTCACCAGCGTCATCACGCCGGGGATGATGAGAGGTTGCGGCAATGCGCGGGACCAGTCCGCACGCTTACGCAACATGGCTTTTATGAACCCTGCATTGCTGCCTACGCGCCCCGCCAATGCGTTTTCCGTGTCGAGATGCCACAAGATGCGGGGCAAACTCGAAACCGCGCCAGCGGCCTTTTGCTTGACAAGCGGACTTGTTGCAACATAATGCAACATACTACCAACAATTACAAGGGTGAGGATGAATTATGTCGGTCCGCAAGCGCGCCTGGACGACCCGGAAAGGCGATCCGAAGGAAGCATGGATCGTCGATTATGCAGATCAGGACGGAGATCGGCATATCAGGACGTTCGAGCGAAAAAAGGATGCCGACGCATATCATGCGACCGTCAAGGTCGATATTCGCCACGGTCTTCACACAGCACCGAGCAAGAGTGCCACCGTCGCTGAGGCCGCGGAGAGTTGGATCAGGCGCATCGAGGCGGATGGCAGAGAGCGGACGACCGTCCGACAATACCGGCAGCACGTCGATCTTCACATCGGCCCGCGTATCGGGACGATCAAACTCGCGGACCTGACGTCTAAGAAAATCGAGAACTTCCGCGATGACATGCTGGCGCACCTGTCCCGGCCTTTGGCGCGCAAGGTGCTGACCAGCCTCAAATCGCTGCTCAAGGTCGCAAAGCACGCGCATTTAGCGGCCGACGTGTCTATCGGTAGAGGCAAACGCGGTGAGCAAAAGCTCGAAGTAGGCCGTGACATCCCGACCCCGGCGGAGATCAAGCGGCTCATCGACGCTGCCGGTACTGATGGCAAGCGCCGCGCGCTCCTCCTTACGGTGGCATTGACCGGCCTGCGCGCCAGCGAATTGCGCGGTCTACGGTGGAGCGATGTTGATCTGAAGGCCGGCGAGCTGCATGTCCGCCAGCGCGCCGATCGCTATTGTGTGATTGGCGCTCCAAAGTCGGATTCAAGTGTGCGTACCATCCCGCTCGCCCCGGATGTGCTGACGGCCTTGAAGGAATGGAGGCTGGCATGTCCGAAGGGCGAGGCCGGCCTCGTGTTTCCATCCAGCACTGGGCAGATCGAACACCACGCGAACATGTTGCGAAGCTTGCGACCGGTGATGCTCGCCGCGGAACTCATCGACAAGGACGGCGAGCCTAAATATGCCCTGCATGCCTTCCGGCATTTCTTCGCGAGCTGGTGCATCAACCCCAAAGAGCGCGGCGGGCGCGAGCTACCTGCCAAGGTCGTCCAACAACTGCTTGGGCATTCCTCGATCGTGATGACGTTGGATCGTTATGGCCACCTGTTCCCACGCGGCGATGACCGCGCCGAACTGGCCAAGGCGGCGCATGCGCTCTTGGCGTAGCCAGCGGAGTAAAATCCGCAAGCCGCGTAAGACATTGATTCGTCAAGTGGAGCGGCACCGCGACATAGACGCGACATGGTGGCAATTTATTCAACATAAACAACGTCAAATGGCGGGCTGTAAATCCGCTGGCTTACGCCTTCGTAGGTTCGAGTCCTACCTCCCCCACCATCCTGCTTCGCGCTAAGCGCTTCGCAGGATTTGCACAGCCCCAAACCGCGAAGCAGGATGCCCTCCGTAGCGTAGGCGGAGGAGGGCCGCCCGATGCGATATGTATATCTTCTCGAAAGTGATGCCTCCGGAGGTCAACGCTACGTAGGCATCACATCCGACCTACGAAAGCGACTCGCAGAGCACAATGCCGGAAAATCGTCACACACTTCCAAGTACATTCCCTGGAGATTGGTGACCTACGTTGCCTTTTCGGACGAGCGCAAAGCTGAAACTTTCGAGCGCTACTTGAAATCTGGGTCCGGCCACGCGTTTGCCAATAAGAGTTTATGGTGAACATCGGAGCTACGGTTAGAGAACCCCGGTCCTGGCCGCTCCCCTCGGAGCGAAATTGCCAAGCCCACGTTTGCGTGACAGAACCGCCTCATGCGCGAACGCCCATGGCAATCAAAGCCGCGCGCGCAGCGCCGGGATGGCGCGCGGCGCGACCACAATCGCCCCCACTGGAATAGACCTAGCGCGCGGCGCGAACGCGACGCCCCGAGCATTTTGTACGGCTGGCATACCGTCACGGCTGCGCTCGCCAATCCAGCACGCCGCATCCGCAAGCTCTGGGCAACTGAAAACGCCGTGCGGCGCCTGGCCGATGAAGGAATCGCGCCGCCGATCGAACCGGAACTGGTGCGGCCCGACGCCATCGCCGCGCGGCTTTCGCCGGACGCGGTGCATCAAGGCCTGCTCGCCGAAGCCGATCCGCTCGCCGCGCCCGAATTGGACGAATTGGCCGCCGCCGGCATTGTTCTCGTACTCGATCAGATTACCGATCCTCATAACTTTGGGGCGATCTTGCGCACCGCGGCGGCGTTCGCGGTCGCAGCGATCGTCACCACCGCGCGTCACAGCCCGGAGGCGACCGGCGTGCTCGCCAAATCCGCATCGGGCGCGCTTGAACTGGTGCCGATCGTGATCGTGCAAAATCTCGCGCGCGGGCTCGGGTCCCTCAAGGAGCACGGATTTCGCGTCATCGGACTGGACAGTGAAGCACCCGACGATCTCGCGGCAGTCACGCTTTCCGCCCCGCTTGCGCTGGTGCTCGGCGCTGAAGGCAAGGGCCTGCGGCAAGGAACCAAGGCCGTTTGTGACCAGCTCGCGCGGCTTGATCTTCCCGGCGCGATCAAAAGCCTGAATGTCTCAAACGCCGCGGCGTTGTCGCTTTACGTTGCCACGCGCGCGCAGGCTTGACGCAGCAACAATGATGCTTGCGCGATGTGTTGCTGCTATGTGCTTTTGGCGTGCGTTTGCCGTCCCGCCTCACGCCCAAGTCAGCAACAAGGGCTCGGGACCAAATCAAAAAAACAAAGGCCCGCGCGGAGCGGGCCTTCGTCGATCTTGCCGGGGAAGAGGTCCAGGCGTCAGCGGTACAGGTACGGCCGGGCGCGATAATAGCGCGGATGGACGTAAGCATGCGCCCCATAGGCGTAGCGCGGACCGCGAAAGACGCGACCGGGGAAATAGCCGGGCCCGCGATCGCCGTAGCGGGAGCCGATGTAGGGATAGTTGATGGCCGGAGCGAACGCTGCTCCGGGCGAATACGATTGGTACGGCACCATCAGGCCCGGACCAGTGTATTCCGGTCCTTGGTTGACGACGTAGAGCGGTGATGGGGCATAGCCGAAGGCACGGCCGCAATTGCAGCTGTTGAAGCCCAGGAAGCTGCTGAAGCCACCGCAGCCGCCAAAGCCGCAGCCACCGCCGCAGCCGCCCAAAGTGCCGCATCCGCCCGTATCCCAATGATCAACGGCGATTGGTGCTGGTGCGACCACCGCGGGAGGCGGAAGCGGGGCCGGAATAGCGTAGACGGGGGCCGGTTGAGCGTAGATCGGCGGCGCGTAGACGGCCGGAGCTTCAAATCCACAGCCGCCACAGCCGGCGAAGGCGGCTGAGCTGAGACCGACGGCGAACAACGTGGCCGAAGCCACTAGAATTGCGCGATGAAACGACATGGTACTCCTTACTTGCTGTGCTATGTGGAAGAGGCGGATGAGGACTGGCGTTGCGCGTCCGTCCGAAACCGTTGGGTCCTGGTCAGCGCGGAGGCGGTCTTCGATATCCGCCGCCGCCGTTCCAGATGATGGGCGGCGCGGCGAACGGCGGGTAAGTGGTGACCGGGCCGGGCGCCGATTGGCTCGACCAGCTCTGGTAAAAGCTCTCGGCCGGGGGCGGCAGCGGCCGGTTTGGCGGCGGAACCACTTCGAGGCGCCCATAGCCCGGCCGCTCACCGGTGCTGGGAAAGTAGGCCGGCCCGTAAACGCGGCGTCGTGCGGGACCGCGGTCGGGCTCGGGGACCACAACCGCGAAGGGCCGGTAGATCACCGTCGGCACCATGCCAATCGGCCGATCGAGGCCGTAGTCGCCCTCGACCACCGACCAAGACGCATCGATTCCGTTTATGATTACGGGAACGTCCGGCCTTCCTGGAATGACAACGGAGGGGATGCGCTGGGCAAAGGCGGGGCTAGCGCCAAACGCAAGCAACAAGACCGCCGCATGGAGAACGCGCATCAGAACCCGCCTTGAACAGCGGACGTTAGGGGATCGGACCAGTCAAATTCGTTTAGAACCGCCCGATCGGATCGGTGAATTGCGTGGTAATATTAATTGCCCGCTACGGCGCTGCCGGCCTGCTACCGCTTGCACCGGCTTCGGTCATCGGATCCTCAGCGTTCGAGCCCGGCCCGCGCCGAGACCGAAAATCAGCGATGCCAAGCCAACCGCTGTGTAAAACACCGCGACCGTATGCCACGAACCGGCCCAATCGTAAATGACGCCGACGGCAAACGGCCCAATCAAGCCGCCAAGTACATAACCGACACTCTGTGCCAGCGCCGACAGTTTGCCAGCTGCGTGCGGATCGCCGGCGCGCAAAACGAACAGGAGAAGTCCGACCCCGAAGGCGCCTCCCTGCCCGAGTCCTAACAACACCGAGAACACGCTGAGCGACCACACCGGCGCAAAGATGAAGCCGAGAAGACCGGCGGCGGTGAACGCCACTACGACGGCAATGATGAGGCGCTGATCGCGCTGCCGACCGGCAACAACTGGCGCCAAGAGGCCGGTGACCATTTGACCGACATAGCTGATCGATACCACGATGCCGCTCGTCGCGGGATCGAGGCCACGGGCTTGCAACATACTCGGTCCCCAGTTGAACACGGCGTAGGCGAGCGAACTGATAAGACCGAAATAGGCTGTAACCTGCCAGGCCAAAGGATCGCACAAAACACTGGTGACTTGCGTTTCGGGGACGAGCTTGGTTTCCGGGCGGAACAGCTGCGGCAAAAATACGATTGCGCCGATCAGCGCCGGCAGGCCCCAAAACAGCAGCACCCTTTCCCAGCTATCGCCCAGCTCATGCTGCATTGGCACGGCGGCCGCAGTGGCAACCGCCGGACCGAGGCAGATCAGCATCGTGTAAAGGCCTATCATCAGGCCAACGTGGCGGGGAAAGTCGCGTTTGACGATTACGGGCGTCAGCACGCCCAAGAAACACATCGACGCCCCGATGATCACAGTGCCGATAAAGAGCGGCATTGCACCGAAACTGCGCACCACGCACCCGATCGCCAGCGCCAGAAGCGACGCCTGCAACATCGCCTCGCTGCCGAAGCGGCGGGCGAGCGGCGGTGCAACCGGCCCGAACGCGCCAAGACAGACGACCGGCGCCATGGTCAGGACGCTGATTTCGAGCCCCGACAGGCCAAGGTCGCGCCGGATGTCGGCGAGGAACAACGCCACAGTCGTTATGGCCGGCCGCAGATTAAATGCGATCAGCAGGACGGCGGCGATACTCCAGCCAGAGTGCCGCGGCAGCCTCGACCAGAACGACCGGTCATCCGGTGAATGGCTGTTGAGCGGTCGATTTGAAGCGTTTGGCCGACGGGAGATGGCGTCCATCGCTGCCTTAATTGGAAACCGGTGGCGATTTCGCGAGCCGCATCGCCGAATAGGACGTATGCGCCAGCATCCCCTTTCGCGCAAAGCACCCACGACTTTTGGCTTACGACCTCTGGCGGACAGACAGGGGGGCCCCTGCAGACTAGCCTGACGACAGTGAGGGCGGCTCGCCCAAGATGAGGCGCCGCACTCGCCAGACAACGAAACTGGGGGGAACGCCTATGACAACTATGGCTATCGGGACGCCACGCGCCGGCGGGATGACGAGCGAACAGCGGCTCGTGATCTTCGCCTCCTCGTTGGGCACTGTGTTCGAGTGGTACGATTTTTACATCTACGGCACGCTTGGCGCGTTTCTGGCGAAATACTTTTTCTCAAACGTGCCGGCGAATGTCGGCTTCATCTTCGCGCTGCTTGCGTTCGCTGCCGGCTTCGCGGTTCGCCCCTTCGGCGCGCTGATCTTTGGCCGGCTCGGCGACACCATCGGTCGCAAGTACACCTTCCTCGTCACCATGACTCTTATGGGTCTCGGCACCTTCTTCATCGGCGTGATACCCGGCTTCGCCACGTGGGGCATCATGGCGCCGGTGCTGCTCATTGCACTCCGCCTCGTCCAGGGACTCGCGCTCGGCGGCGAATACGGCGGCGCCGCGACTTACGTCGCCGAACACGCGCCGCCCGGCAAGCGCGGCTTCTACACCTCCTGGATTCAAACCACGGCAACGCTTGGCCTGTTTCTGGCGCTGCTCTTGATCCTCGGCTTCCGCACCGCCATGGGTGAGGATGCCTTTGGCAACTGGGGCTGGCGCATCCCGTTCCTGTTTTCGGCCGTGCTGCTCGCGGTCTCGATCTGGATCCGATTGAAGCTCAATGAATCACCGCTGTTTAAGCAGATGGTGGACGAGGGCAAGCAATCGAAGCGGCCGCTGACGGAAGCCTTCACCCAGTGGAGCAACGCCAAGATCGCGATCCTCGCTTTGTTCGGCGCCACGGCCGGCGAGGCCGTGGTTTGGTATGGCGGTCAGTTCTATGCGCTGTTCTTCCTGACCCAGACGCTCAAGGTTCCCGGCGTCACCGCGCAGATCATGGTAGCGATCGCACTCGTCATCGGCACGCCCGGCTTCATCCTGTTCGGCTGGCTGTCGGACAAGATCGGGCGGAAGCCGATCATGCTCGCCGGCTTTGCGCTCGCCGTCGTGACCTATTTCCCAATCTTCCAGGGCATAACCCACTTCGCCAATCCGAAGCTGGAGCACGCGCTAGCAGCGGCGCCGGTGACTGTGACTGCCGATCCAAGCAAATGCTCGTTCCAGTTCAGGGCAACGGGAACGGAGAAGTACACTACCGGCTGCGACATCATCAAGCAGGCGCTAGTCGGCCTGTCAGTGAACTACGAAAACGTGGCAGCGCCTGCCGGAACTACGGCGAGCGTCAAGATCGGCGAACAGACGATTACGGCCGACACGCCGGATGTCAAAAAAGCGATTACAGCGGCGATCAAGACCCACGGCTATCCGCCGAACGCCGACCTGAAGGATATCAACTACGTGATGACGGTGATCCTGCTCACGATCCTCGTCGTCTACGTGACTTTGGTGTATGGGCCGATTGCCGCCTGGCTGGTGGAGCTATTCCCAACCCGCATCCGCTACAGCGGGATGTCGCTCCCCTACCACATCGGCAACGGCTGGTTCGGCGGCTTCCTGCCGGCGACGGTGTTCGCCATCGTTGCAGCGACCGGCAACATCTATTCGGGTCTGTGGTATCCGATCATCGTTGCCGCGATGAGCTTCGTGGTCGGGCTCATTTTCCTGCCCGAGACAAAAGACCGCGATATCATGCATATCTGACGCAGATATTCGACTAGACAACGCGGGACGGCTCATTGGCCGTCCCGTTTTTCTTTTCGACCTGAAAAGGGGCGGTTCAGTGCGTGGTGTCGCCCTCCGCAGCGCCGCCTTTTTGCCGAAACATTTCTCCCAGATGCGCAATGGTATGGGCGAGCACGTTGGCGCCTGATCATCTTCCGGCACGTAGGTCAAAATCATGTCCGCCAGACTTTCGGCTATCCGGGCGGCAAGATCGGCTGCATCCGGCGTCTCGGTCTTGTCGATGTGTTTTGGCAAATTGGATCAGACGGCACTTCATCCATTCGGCGACGTACGCTTCTCACTTATCGCTGTCGCCTCCGCTCGTGCGTTGTGCGCCAGCCAACAGTATCTTGCGGTACCGCCGGACGCAGAGTATTTGGCTACGTTTGTGCGACGTTGCCGACGGCGAGCACGAGGTACGCAAAGATAGCAACCCAAGTTCCGTACACGGCGATGTGCGGAAACGGTGCGAAAACGCCAATCATTGCGATTACAGCGATGATAAGCGAAACGATGAATATCCATCGTGGTGGAGCGTGAAACTTCATGGTCACCTCCTTTGTGCCTCCTCCTATTTTTATTCGGCGCCCGCCCAGATATCGCACACCTTTCAACAACACTTGGCCCCGCCTCCTCGCGGGGCTTTCTTTAAGAGCCCATCCGGGAAGTTTGGATTCATGGCGAGGGGTTTGCAGCAAGTCGCCTGAGCATGATGCGGATCATGGCGAGGCGAATGAATGCAGCGACGGTTGTGGTGTAGCGCTCAAAGTCGCGGGCCAGGCGGCGATTGCGACTGATCCAGGCAAACGTCCTTTCGACAATCCACCGTTTGGGCAGCACCTCGAAACCGGCAATGTCCGATCGCTTGACGATTTGCAAACTCCAGGCACCGGTACGCCGCACGGTCAACGCCATCTTGCGTCCCGCGTATCCGCCATCAGCAAAGATGCGTTCGATGAACGGGAACAGTCGTCGCGCTCGACGCAGCAAGTGGAAAGCCCCATCACGGTCCTGAACATCAGCGGGATGAACGATGACGTTCAACAAGAGGCCCAGTGTGTCGACCAGGATGTGTCGCTTTCGACCTTTGATCTTCTTGCCCGCGTCGTAGCCCGAAGGATCGAGCAAAGCCCCCCTTTTTGCGCCCCCTTCGCGGTCTGCGAGTTCGATGATGGCTGCGGTCGGGCTCGGCTCTCGGCCCTCCTGCTCGCGCACCGCGACGTACAGTTCGTGATGAATGCGCTCCAACGTGCCGTCCCAGTTCCAGAGCTCGAGATAGTCATACACCGTGCTCTTGGGCGGCAGGTCCTTGGGCAAGGCCTTCCATTGGCAACCGGTCCACAAGATGTAGAAAATCCCGTTCAGCACCTCGCGCACATTCACCGACCGTCGCCGCCCGCCATGTCTCGCAGGCGGAATCATCGGCTCGACAATCCCCCATTCGGTATCGGTCAGATCACTCGGATAACGAAGGCCGTTGCGATCCGCAGAACGGCGGTGTTCAGGCTTCCACATCGGGCGCTCCCAAAAGAATCAAGCGCCCAATAAGGAATCACATCCGATTCATTCGAACTCAAGAAGTTTCCGGATCGGCTCTAAGCGGAGTGTCGCGACACTTCCGCTATGTGACGCTGAATTTCTTGGCGTCGCCATCAAACACAAGCCTCTCCCCTGTAATAAGCCGTATCTCCAGTACGGATCGCATGCCTTCAAGTTTGGACCGCGGAATGCCATCAACGAGAGCGTGACCTTTGAGCGCCGTGATCCACACGGTCGGGAAGTCATTTTCCCCTCGCACCAATTCGGTACAAAAGAGCGCTAGGTCGTGCGCTCGCTCTCCGGAAATGACCGATGTCAGTACAGCAGTGCGGCGCTCCGCTTTGATTTAGATCAAAAGAGTGGTGAAAAATCATCCCGCTATCTTTGTTTGGTGCGCGCCAGAATATGTTGCAGCGCACGCAAGCCGTCTTGCGAAGGGAGTCCCGGAGGTAAAGACTACCCCGATGCGACGGCGAGTTGAAGCAAGAAGAACTCGCTTCGGTCACGTCCGCTGCAATCAAGAACAAACATATGGGAGAACGACCGGAGATGCCCTTTAAACAACACACTCCTGAAACGCTCGCAGAGCAACGCGCTTCGAATGAACTCGTCAAACTGATCCGCAAATTGCGCTGGATGGGAATGGAGGAAGAAGCCGAAAAGGTGGAGAAGCGGCTGACCCAGCGCAACGTCCCGGCCGCGGACTGTGTTGTCGCAGTGTCGCGCGAGACGGATTAGTTCCGGCGTCCTCCAAAAGGAAATGTTTCTGCGATGGCCAAGAAGCGGCGAGCGATCGGCCGCATGGCTGAAGCTAGATTGCCTCCCACCTTCGAGACGCGTCCTCTCAAATCAGCATCCGGATGGTATGTGCGAGTCTCGTGGCGCTATGGCCAAGTGGAGGACGTTATCGGGTTCATAGCCGAGCACGATGCGGAGCGTTGGATCAACGAGAAATCACAGGATTGGCTGCGCAATAGGTCGGCCGCGCTGCGCGACGTCTAATTCTGTGACTTTTCCGAATTGGCTTTGTGGTGGAGACTAAACCGCTATCGCGCACTCACACCACGCAGCGGCACGGTGCAGGCAAGGTGTCCGCGCTCATCCAAAACGACCACGCTTCTCATCTGCCGCCACTTGTGGTCGCCGCTATGTCGCTTTGCTAGATCGCGAGCAAGTTTCTCGGCGTGCAAAAGAGCCGCTGCCCGATCGGACAAATATGTCCCAGTCACGTCGTCCAAAAACTTCCCGTCATCGAGACTGAAATAATATCGTGTCATACCCCAGCCCTCCGAGATCCCAATCCCTTTTTACCACGTTCTTCGTAGTGCTCGTCTGCGGGCTCGATTTAACGTGACCGCGGACAGCCGCCTGGGGTGGTTTCAAATCTTTTCAGAACCTTCTGCCTTCATCGCCCACATCAGGGCCGCAAGCATTCCCTTGCATCGCGGCAACATGATTGCGGCCAATCCCACGATCAGCGGTAAGTAAATAGCGCCGGCAAGCGACATTGGAAGTTGGAAATTCATCTCACATACGAGGATGATTGGCACCGTCATATGACCGACGACGAGAATTGTCAGCCAAGGAGCAGCATCATCAGTACGAAAATGACCATAAGGTTCGCCGCACACGGAGCAGCAGTCGATGAGTTTGATATAGTGGTGCAGCAATCGGCCTTGGCCGCATCGCGGGCATCGCCCGAGTACGCCTCTGACGAGTGCTGTCGGCGTTGACGGAAACTTCACACCGGCCGCTGTCATGGGAATGACGCCGTCTTAGCTGACCACCAATGCGACTGGCAAGGGCTTCGCACCGGACCGCAACGTTGTCACCCCAATCGGAGAAGAGAAGCAGCGCCAATCCGACACCACCGGCGAACGCGTCTACCACCGCGTCCACAACAGACGCCACCTTCCTAGTACAGTGCTGGGAACGGGAGCGACAAGTGCCTTATGTCTACTCTTCCGGTCTTCCGACGTTTTACATATCCAAAATTTCTTCAGGGGTCAGCTTGAGATGATCGCGCGTTTCCTGACGCTGCTCGATATGCCTGCCAAGCACAGTGTGACCCTCAACCTGTCAGGTGGCATCCCGTAATTCCTTCCTCTCCAGCTTGGGGCAGCGATGAGGGGACATGGTCATCTTTTGCTTTTGCTCGTTCAGTGCGTGGTGTCGCCCTCGACTGCGCCGCCTTTTTGCAGAAACATCTCGCCGAGATGCGCGATGGTATGGGCCAGAACGTTGGCCTGATCCTCTTCCGGTACGAAGGTCAGAATCATGTCCGCCAGACTCTCGGCCATCCGGGCGGCAAGATCGGCGGCATCCGGGGTCTCGGTTCTCTCGATGTGCTTTTGCACGATTTCATTGATATCGCAGTGCAGGCAATCCGACATGAAATTACTCGCTTTGTGGACGGCGGGTTCCCTGTTAGATGGCGATTGAGGTCGGAAAAATCAGCCTATCCGACACCACGGTTGCGTGTGTACGTGGTTTGGCTGACTGCGCATAGCCGCCGAACCGCCCTCCCCCGCCTCAGGCCTTCTGCCGCATGAATTCCGCCACGCGTTCACCGATCATGATGGTCGGCATGTTGGTATTGGCGCTGACGATTTGCGGCATGACCGAGGCATCGGCGACGCGCAGCCCCTGCACGCCATAGACCCGACATTGCGGATCGACGACCGCCATCGGATTATCCGCGGCGCCGATCGCACAGGTCGAACTGGGATGAAAACTCGAGCCGGTGGTCGCGAGGATTTCATCGTCCGAGACGGCATAGGTAGCCGCCTCGTCGGCAACCAACCGCCCGGGCTTGATCGCAGCGCCGATCATGGCGCGCCGCAGCGGCGCCGGAGCGGCCAGCACCGCGGTCGCGCCAATCGCCTTCGCCACTCCCGACAGTCCAACGTCGTTGATCAGCCGCAGCGGCGCCTGCCGCGGCATCAAATAAATCTCTTCGAAGCAATCGCGCACCGCGGGATCGAGCAGCAATCGTTCCGCACGCCGCACCGCCATGATCATCCGTTTTGCATCGATTGGGTCGGAAAGCAGCCGCTGCTCGACCCGCAGCGGCGCATTCGGGTCGGCGGAGCGCAGTGCCACAACGCCGCGCGAGATCGGCGTATAGAGGCAGGCAGCGACCATCGCCATGCGGAGCCCGAACCGTTTGGGACTGACCCGGCCGCAGTAATAGTGGAACAGATCGCCTTTCGGGCAGCCGTCGACGCCGGACGAAAATCTCTGGCTCGTCATGATGTAATGCTGAGCATCGGCGCGAACGCGCGAGTTCGCCTTGAGCGTCATGGCGAAGTGCATTTGCGGATGATTCTGGTAGTTTCGGCCTACACCCTGCCGGTCGGCAGTGATCGCGATACCAAGCTCGCGCAATTCTGCCGCCGGACCGACGCCTGAGCGCAACAGCAACGCCGGCGAATGAACGGCGCCGGCCGATACCACGACCTCACGCGCCGCGATCGTGATCGCTTCCCCGCCACGCTCGGCCACGACCCCGGTTACACGCGTGCCGGCGCACGTAATGCGCAGCACGCGCGTACTCGTCATGATTTCAAGGTTGTCTCGCGCCCTCGCCTGGGCGTTAAGATAACAGCGTGCGCTGGTCGCCCGCTCGTCATCCTGGCTGAGCGGTGTGACGAAGAAGCCGTCGTCGGCGGTGTCATAGATATTAGCGTGCGAGGCGATGCCCTGCGCGACCGCCGCCTGTTCGAGATGCTTCATGTACAGCGGCCAGCGTTCGCGCGGCAATCGCCGCACCATATTCGGCCCCCGCACGTTGCGGCGCGGCGCCGGTTCGTCGAGGTCGTTGGTCATGGCCTGGAATGTCGGCAGCACATCCTGCCAACCCCAATCGCGCGCGCCCATCCGCTCCCAGCCGTCGTAGTCGGTCGGCAGTCCGCGCAGCGCGATCATGCCCATGACGCTCGAGCCGCCCCCCATCACCCGCGGCTGCAGGAACGGCACCGGCGGCTCGTCCTTGCGCAAGCTTGTGGCAAAGCCCGGCCAAAAATAATTGCGGTTGATGTAGGCCGCCGGAAAGATGCTGCGGATGTCTGCCGGCACCGCACCGGGCGCCGTGTCCTGCCCGGCTTCGATCAACAACACCCGCCGCGACGGATCTTCCGACAGGCGCGCCGCGACAGTTGCGCCCGCGGATCCAGCGCCCACGACAATAACGTCAGCTTCCTGCATGCGCGCTTCCCCCGGACGGCGCGTTTCTTCAAGGCTTAAGAGCGATAGGCGATGTTGTCACTCATGCCAAATCAGCCGGCGGGCGATGAGATTGCGCAAGGCCGCGGCACCGGCACAGAGCAGCCGCGAAGGCCAACGCGGCGCCCAAGATCTGCCAAGCCGCACCAAATGCTGGATCGTCGCCACGCAACGGTCCGATTGTTTTAAATAACGCGGCAACCGCGCCGATGCCGCCGCCATAAGCTGCTGCGCGCGCAATGTTCCAATTGCGCGGAGCTTGGCTTGACAGATAGAGCGACGGAATCGGCATCGCTTATTCTGCGGCCTCGACGTGCGCTGACAGGTTAGCCGTGACGCCGGCAAGATCGGGCAACACCAGACGCAGAATTTGCGTCTCATCGCGTGCCACCAGATCGGCGGTTTCGCCTTCGCCGAGGTGAAACGCAGTCAATGGCCGGTACGCCTGTTCCCCAATGATCCCCGATCCTGACAACACCAGGTAAACGCTGCGGGGACCGGCTTTGTAGCTGGCCCCGCGAATAAGCTTAATCTGCTCGGCGGCACATTGGCGTTCGGTGAAGATGCCGAGCGGTCTTTTGGCCGCGCCGGGCGTGCCTGAAAGCGGCACCCAGTCGTAGTTTTCCGGGTCGACAATGATCGGATCGCGGTAGCGCGGCTTCGGATAATCCATCCGCCTGCCGTGCATGTGCTCCCAGATCGCCTGATAGGCGTCGCTGTTGCGGCGGCCCTGACTGTCTTCGTTGCGGCGAAAGATGCCGCCCTCGAAGGTACCGAACTTTTTTAACTCCTCCGTGCCGGCGGCGACCTCCTTTGGGGACAGGTAGCCGCTGCCGCTGGCGCCGCCGAATTGCAGCACGGCTGTAACCGAACAGCCTTCCGAGCTTTGCGGTCCATACGCGGCGCCTTCCGGAAAGTAGCCAAACGTCCCGGCCGTCATCTTGCCGTTGCGGTCGAAATTGCTGGTGCCTTCGAGCTGGAAACGGAACTGATCGAAATTGTGCCGGTGACGCGGCGAGGCGAAATCGCCGTCCTGTTGGCCGATGCCGAGATGAAAGTTGCCGGGCGTGCCGTCCTCGCCTTCGAGCAGGTGCCGGTAATGAAACGTCCCGCCGCGATGCTGCAAGCCGCGTTTCCACTCCACTTCATCAGCGTGAACAAGTTTCATGGCAGAACTCCCAGTTCGGCGGCTTGGGCGGGCGGTTGCGCCCCGGTTCTAGTTTCTGAGATTTGCCTTGCGCGCGCAATCGCAATTCACGGCGCAGTCAACCGTTGCCGCAAATGGTTTCCGGATGCGTCCCGAAGGTACAGCACCAAGCGAGTATCAACTTCGCGTAGCCTCACCTATCGGCGCTTCGATCGCGATTTGCGGGCGGCATAACGGGCGTCCCTCGCCGCCTTTTGTTCCGCTTCCAGCGCGCGTTCGCGCTCTGCGCGTTCGGCTTTGGCACGCTCAGCCTCGATCGCGGCGTCACGCTCCGCCTGCTGCTTGCGTTCGGCCTCTCGGGCTTTCGCCTCGGCCTTTTCAATCTCGCGCGATTTCTTGACCGCTTCGCGACCTGCGGCAAGCGCCGTTCGCGCGCTCAGCCGCTCGGCGAGCCCCGGATCGGCGACCTTGGCACGAAACCTTTCCAGCGCCGCCTTCTTCGCCTTGACCGCCGCCTCTTGCCGCTCGAGGAAATCCGGCTGCTTAAACCCACTCATCTATTCTTGACCTTGCGATTGGACGCTGCGGATCCGCCGGTTCGCGTTTGCTGAAAGCCCCATCAACGCACTCGCCAGCCAACCACTGTTGCTTCGATAGGGCTGCTTGTATCCACGTTTTGCCACGCCCCGCTCCGCCATCGACACAGGAACGGAATGACATAGGTGCCGATGTGATCCTCACAAAGCAGCTCAAGCGGCTGATCCGTCGGCGGCACGCCTTCGTGGATGAAATCATCGATTCGCGCTTGCCGTGTCGCCATGCGATTATCCGCGCCGTTACGATTTCGATGCATGCGGCCGGCGCTGCGACAGCACCGCGACGTGCTTATATGATACCACTAGACAAGGAATCAACCGGCGAGGATCGGATGGCATTCAAGCCGAACTACGGAAGAGATCGCGCCGAGCGCGCGCGGTCAGCACGCGCCAGGAGCGAAGAGAAACAACGCAAGAAGGACGAGAAGGCGGCGCAGCGTAAAGCCGAACGCGAGGGATCCGCACCGCCATCGGAACCGACCAATCCTCCACCGGAGGAAGGGCAAAACTAGCGCTGTTGTTTGATCCGCCAATTCTCAAGAACGGGCGAGCCGCTAAGGTCCGCCAACGTACAGTCGCGGTCCTGGCCGGATTTCGCACTCTCCGGTGCACAATCACACGAATATGTACTATACGAACCCACAAGCCGGGTTAGCTCAGCGGTAGAGCAGCGGTTTTGTAATTCGGCTGCGGGCGTCCTGCGACGTTCTGGTTAGTGCGGCCGAGTGCTGATTTATTTGGGAATCTTACCCCGAGCGTGCGACCTTATGCTGCCTAGTTGTGCCTCGTGCTACCGAGTTGGGTAGCAAAATGGTAGCAACAAGTTCCATCTTTGTTCGTTGCTGCAACGGGCAATGCCGTTTCGAAAGAACCCACTACAACCGAGCGGATTGAGCCGAACACAACCCATCGCTGTGGGCGGTTAAGTAGAGCACTCGCTAAGAAAGGCGTGTTTCTTAGTCAGATTGCGTAACCCGAACGATTGGCATGAAAAAACCTCCAACCAAGCGGTTATGAGCGCGCTACCTTCACCGTAACAATCAACGATTGCTGTCGATCCCGCGCGCGCTCTTTCGAGGCCGCGTCGAGCAATTCCCCGGCCGGCCAACGCGCTAGCGCGCGAGCGCGGTTGCAAAGCATGATTTAGCGATCGACTGGAAACGATGCCGCCATTGCGAACGTTTACATTGAGCCGCGCCCCAAGGATCGCCCTCAGGGGAGCCATATCGATGCGATCAATTGGGCGAGAAGGAACGGACACGCCCCGCTTGTCGCTCGCGTCCTTCACCTGAATGATAGAAAAAACCTGATCACTGGCGCGTCTAGCGTCGGCACACACCAGCATTGCACCGACATGCCCGCACCGGCACCGGCCTCTATGCTTTCGTCGGAGGAAACGCCTGCGAGCGTAAGCTTGGCGATTTTCTCGGCCGGGGCCGGCCGGAACGCCCGTAAGTTGTCGGCGCGTTGCCGCGCAACGCCCAAGGCAAAGTGCGCAGCGAAATTCTCGAAGCTTGTGGTGCTCAATCAGCTCGACCTGATTGGGTCACTCGTCAAAATGACGAGCGCGCGCTCGTCAGTCGTATTGTTGCCGGTCGACGCAATTTGCGCGACCGTTTCGCATTCTAATCTCTTCGTCACTTTTCCATTGCTTGTAAGGCGCGGCACGGCCAACTTGTGTCGAGAGCAAACGGAGAGAAACCAGTAGATGCCCACCAATTCCGCGGCGGCGCGTGACGTTCGCAACCTTTTGCATGGCTACGTCGAACTCAAAACTCACCGCGAGAATGGGCCCACCGTCATCACCGGCGGCAAGGGCATCTACGTCATGGACGAAAACGGCACGCCGTACATCGAAGGCGCAGCCGGGATGTGGTGTGCGACATTTGGCTTCGGCGAAAAGGCTTTGATCGAGGCTGCTACCGAGCAATTTCACAAGCTGCCTTACTACCACACGCTGGCCTACAAATCTGTCGATCCCGCAATCGATCTGGCGGAACGCCTGACAGCGCTTGTTCCCATCGACAACGCAAAAATCTATTTCGCCGTTTCGGGCTCGGAAGCCAATGACTTCCTGATCAAATTCGTTCGCTATTACAACAACGCGATTGGAAGACCCAAGAAGAAGAAAATCATCGCCCGATACAATGGCTACCACGGCGCAACGGCCATGGCGACGAGCCTGACCGGAATCCCGATTAATCATCGGAACTTCGATCTGCCTCTGCCCGGCATTTTTCATGTCTCCGATCCGAATTACTTCCGGTACGCGCTGCCGGACGAAACGCCCGTCGACTTCGCCGAACGACTCGGGCGGGAGCTTGAAGAAACCATCCTGCGCGAAGGTCCGGAAACCGTTGCAGCATTCATAGCCGAACCGGTGACGGGTGGCGGTGGGGTTACAATCCCTCCGGCGCCCTATTACCAAAGGATTCAGCAGATACTGGCGCGCTACGAAGTCCTCTTCCTCGATGATGAGGTGATCACCGGCTTTCATCGGACCGGCGAGTTCTGGGGGTGCCAGACCCTTGGCTTCCGGCCGGACGCGATGACGATCGCCAAGGGGCTGACGTCGGCCTATCAGCCGCTGTCGGCCGTGGTTTTGTCGGACGAAATTTATCGCGGAATGGAACTTGGGAGCACGACGATTGGATTTTTCGGGCACGGCACGACCTATTCGGGCCACCCAGTCGGTTGCGCCGTCGCGCTCAAGGTCCTCGAACTCATCAAAGAACGAAATATCGCGGCGCACGTCAACCGAGTTGCCAACCGGTTCCAGGCGAGGATTAGCGCCTTCCGGGACCATCCGTTCGTAGGCGATGTACGAAGCGTGGGGCTCATGGGAGCCATCGAGTTTGTGTCCGACAAGAAGACCAAAGCCCCATTCCAGCCGGTTGGATCTTTTGCGTCGCGGGTGAGAAATTGCGCCGAAGAGCACTACAAGATGATCTGCCGCGCGCTTCCGGGTTGCGACGGCTGTGCATTCTCCCCGCCTCTGATCATCACAGAGGATGAAATTGACGAAATGTTCTCTCGGTTTGAGAAGGCGGTCAACGACGTCACAGCGCATTACACGAAAGAGACGGGAAAGCCGGCGCCCTGATCTACCCAGCAATACTGCGCGTGAGCACTTCCATGAGCGAAACCAGAGCGGTGATGTTCGGACTTTGGCGTGCATCTAGTTGACTTGCCAGCCAGCTTTGTCTTGAAAACCAAAGCTCTCAAAAGTTGTCGTGGATTGCGCTTTCGACCTTGCAGCGCCCCGGACGGAAAAATGGTAGTCGTGGTCGGCTAAAACGCCGTCCCAGTTTCTTTCGCCGTTATGCGGAGAGCATCGCATTTGATTCCTACACCTGAAGCCGTCGTTGATGCTGTAACCCGCGACCTCGTCGCGCAGACCAACGGCATCACGGTATTTACCGGCACGTTTTCGCAGCAGGTGCGATTCATCATCGACCGCTTTGCCGCCGAGATGACGTCCGGCGATACCTTTCTGACCAATGATCCGTTCGAAGGTGGCACGCATGCGTGCGATTTTGCCATTATCCGCCCGATATTTGTCGACGGCGCGATCATCGCGTACGGCATCGCCATTGCCCATCTGCTTGACGTCGGCGGCGCTGTCGCCGGCAGTCTTCCGCCGAACGCGACCTCGGTATTTCAGGAAGGACTGCGCTTGTCCGGCGTGCGGCTCACTCGCGATGACTGTCTCGTCGATGATGTTATTCGGATCATAACTGAGAACGTGCGGCTGCCACATCTGGTTCTGGGCGACGTCAATGCCGAGCTTGCGGCGGTGCGTATTGCGGAGCAGCGAATACAGGAGACCGCGGCAAAGTACGGCGCCGCAACGCTCGAGGCGACATTCGCTTCCCTCATTGCGACAAGCGAAGCCCGCGCCCGCGCCGTCATTGCGGCTTTGCCTGATGGCGATTTTACGGCCAGCGATGTGATCGACGGCGACGGGCAAACCGAGGCAGGCATCCCAATCCAGGTCACGGTCCGCATCCGCGGCAGCGAAATCGAAGTCGATTTTACCGGCTCGAGCCCCGCGCGTAACGCGCCGATCAATTGCAGCCGAGGCGCACTTTCCTCAGCGGTGAAAACTGTCATCAAGGCTTTGGTCGGGCCCCAAGAGCCCTCCAACGAGGGCTGGTTTCGCCCCCTGACCGTTACCGCCCCCGCCGCCACCATCTTCACCGCTGAAAAGCCCTCCCCAACCGGCTGGTATTACGAGGGTGTGGCCCAAGCCTCCGATCTGGTCTGGAAAGCTCTGGCACCCCTGGTGCCCGAGCGGTTCTCCGCAGGCTCCTACTTGAGCCTGTGCGCAACTTATCTTTCCGGCTCAGGACCGGATGGATTGTTCGTTCATATCGAGCCGCAAAACGGCGGCTGGGGCGCAACGCACAATCGCGACGGCGCCAGCGGCATGATCGCGGTGACCGACGGTGACACCTACAATTATTCGGTGGAGCTTCTCGAAGCTAAGTTCCCGCTGCTGGTGAGCCGCTACGCTTATAATGTGGAAGCTGGAGTTGGCGCCGGGCAGTATCGCGGCGGCTTCGGCCTCGTCCGCGAGTATATTATCGAGAGCGATGACGTCGCGCTTCACGCCAGCTACGGCCGGACCACAACCAGGCCGTGGGGCGTCGATGGCGGAGCCGAAGGCAGTCTCAACGGCATTGACGTGATACGCGGCGATACCTGCCGGAAGCTCACGCGTCCACCGAACTTTTTGCTGCAGCGGGGCGACCGCGTTGTCGTCCGCACCGGGGGCGGCGGCGGCTGGGGCGATCCTCGCACGCGTGATCCGGCGGCCATCGCGCAAGATGTCGGCGATGATCTCATCACCATCGCTGATGCGGCGACTTGCTATGGCGTCGTGGTCGATCCGGCGACGCGGACAGTAGACGACGCTGCTACGGCCACGCTTCGGGAGAAAGTGCATCGGAAAGCCTGGCAATGATCAAAGTTGCTACCGATGCCGGCGGCACCTTCACCGATCTAGTCGCCTTCGATGAAACCTCCGGCAGGATCTATCTCGGCAAGGCCCTGACCACGCCCAAAGATCCTTCGCAGGGCGTCATCGATTCGATCATCCAGGGTCGCGAAACCGGGCTCTCGACGTCCGAAGTGTCGTTCTTCGTTCACGGCGGCACCACCGTGATCAACGCCATCACCGAGCGCAAAGGCGTGCGGACTGCGATCGTAACCACTAAAGGATTTCGCGACGTCATTGCCATCGGCCGCGGCAACCGCCCGGACCTTTACAATCTGCACTCCAACTCGCCTGAACCGTTTGTGCCGCGGCATCTACGTTTCGAGGCCGCTGAGCGAATTGACGCCAAGGGCAACGTGAGGACGCCGCTTTCCAAGGATTCGATCGATGCCGTGGCCAAGCCGATCGCTGCCGCCGGCGTCGAAGCGGTCGCGGTCGTGTTCCTCCACGCGTACATCAATCCAACCCACGAAGCAGCAGCCACCGCCCGGCTGCGCGAATTGCTGCCGAGAGTCGCGGTCACCGCGAGTCACGAGATTTCGCGCCAGTGGCGCGAGTACGAGCGTTCAAACACGACAGTCCTGTCGGCTTACGTGAAGCCGATTATTGGTCATTATCTCCGCAATCTCGGCAGCGCGCTCAACGGCGCGGGGGTGACCTGTCCGTGCTATTGCATCCAGTCCAATGGCGGTCTCGCCGACTTCGGGACAGCGGAAACGTCGCCGCTGGTGCTGGTGGAGTCCGGGCCGGCGGGCGGAGTTGCCGGATCGGTCCGCGTCGGTGAAGCGCTCGGCGAAACCGAGGTTCTCTATCTCGACGTCGGCGGCACTACCGCGAAATGCTCCCTGGTTCGCAACGGGCGGCCGATCTTGCGGCCGGACTACAAGCTGGAGTGGAGCCGGTTTAACCCAGGCTATCCGCTGCAAGTGCCGGTCATCGACATTGTCGAAATCGGCGCCGGAGGCGGGTCGATCGTGCGGGTCGACGAAACCGACCGCATCAAAGTCGGCCCACAGAGCGCCGGCGCGGATCCCGGCCCCGCCTGTTACCGACGCGGCGGCAAGGATCCGACTGTCACTGACGCCGCTGTGCTGACCGGAATTGTCGACCCGCACAGATTTGCCAGTGGCCGGATCAAGCTCGATCCCCAATTGTCGGTTGAGGCTTTTGCGCCAATTGCGGCCGCACTCCGACTGTCGGTTGTTGCTGCGGCGCAGGCGGTCATCAGCCTCGCCGAAGCCAACATGATCAATGCGCTGAAACTGGTCACCATCCAGCGCGGTCACGATCCTCGCGACCTGACCATGGTGGTCAGCGGCGGCGGCGGACCGATGCATGCGGCGAAACTCGGGCGCGAACTCGAAGTCAAACGCGTGGTGATCCCGCGCTACGCCGGACTTTTCTCTGCTTGGGGCATGCTCACGGCACGGCCTCGCATCGATTTACATCGGACGCGGCTGTTGCCGCTCGATGCAAAGTCATTTGTTGCCGTGCAGGAGATATTCGGCGAGCTTGAGGCGGAAGCCGTGCAGCGGTTCGATGTTTCTAAAACTGAGGTGCTGTTCGATCATGCAATCGAGATGCGCTATATCGGGCAGGAGCACACCGTCTCCACGCGGCTCGATCCTCGCGCCGGGCTCGAAGCGGCCCTGGCCGCATTTCATGCTGCTCATGAAAGAACCTACACCTTCCAGCTCGACGACACCGGCGTCGAACAAGTGACGTTTCATCTGGCCGCAGAAATCGACACGCCGCGGATTGGGATGCCAGAAATTTTGACGATCGGTTCGGTTGAGGAAGCCATCGTCGGGCACCGGGAGTTGCACTTCGATGACCGCGAAGCTGCCCTGGCTACGGTCTATGACCGGGACCGATTACCGGCGGGTGCAAGCTTTTCAGGACCGGCACTTATAGAGGAAGCGACGGCGACGACGGCGGTGCTACCCGGACAGCGAGTCACCGTCGACCGCTTCGGTCTGCTTCTGATCGAGGAAGGCGAATGAAGTTCGCCGGCTAAAGCGCACGAGCCCGCTTGGCGGTCCGGGCGATGCAGCCGTTCTACTCTGCAGCGGTATCCGCTGGCGCGGGCGATGCCGCTGCTATCCCGCCATGGTGGAGCGGCGCGTGCGGCTGCGCCGCCGTCTGCGGTATAGCGAACGGCCACGGAATTTCGCGGCTGCGCGTCAACCCTGACGGCCTGAAAATCAGGATCAACGCCATGATCAGACCCAGGCCGATTTCCTGCGACCCTTCGGGCATGGCGACGTGAGCGGAGCCGAGATTGAAGCCGGCCTCGAGCATACGCAGGCCTTCGACAACGATGGTTACGGCTACTACTCCGACGACCGCACCGCTGACGCTACCAAGACCGCCGACGACCAGCATTGAAAGCGTGATGAAGGTCAGGTTCAGAAAAAACACGTCGACCGTAAGCACTCCGAGAAAATGCGCATAAAGCCCGCCGCCCACGCCGACGAAAAAGGCGCTGACGACAAAAGCAACGAGCCGCACGCGAATAACGTCCACCGCGCACGACGTGGCCGCGACGTCGTCGTCACGCGAGGCACGCAACATCAGTCCGAACCGCGAATTCTGGAACAGGAACGCGGCGAATATTGTGAGAAGCACGAACACGACGATCGGCCACGGGCCGTTCAAAGTGGGAATGCCGATGATCGAGCTTGTCCCCCCGGTGACGGTTTCCCAGTTCGAATAGACGCTGTTGATGATCGCCAGAAAGGCAAACGTCGCGATCGAGGCGGCGATGCCGGAAAGCCGGATCACGACGGCGCCGTAGAGCAGCGCGACCAAGGCAGCGAGAAAGCCGCCACTGATGACGTCGACCGGAAACGGCCATTGGGCGGTTTGCAGGAAATTCGGCAAGCCGGTCAGCATCAGCTGCTTCCAGTTCGGCTCACAGGTTGCCCAGGCCGCCGCATAGGCACCGATGCACATGAAACCGATATGGCCAAAGGACAGCACGCCGGAATTGCCGATAAACAATTGCATGGCGACAACGACGATCATGCGGGTCAGCATTTCGATCAACGTCGTCTGCAGCTGTTCACCGCCGGCGATTTGGCCGATCGCGACGAGAACAATCACGCCGATCGAGAGGGCGAGCAACGGCCAATATTTGCGTATCATGATTTGGGGCGCGAACTCTTCCATAGTGCTGCTCAGACGCGCTGCACGAGCGCTTTTGTTGGGATCAGTCCACCCGGGCGATACAGCAGAATGAGAATAACCACAGCGAAGACGAAAGCGTCACGGAATGGCCGCAGCTCAGCCGGCAAGTAAGCCTGCAACATGGTGGAGATGAGCCCGACGGTGAAACCGCCCACGACGGCGCCAGTGAGACTGCCCATCCCGCCGATGACGGTGGAGATGAACGCAAACAGCATCAGCGGAACGCCCATGGTGTTGCTCAGTTGGCCGGTCTGCGAAAGAAACAGCAGCGATACCGCAGCCGCCAGCAGTCCGGAAATGGCGAAAGCCAAACCGACCACGAAATTGGCGCGCACCCCGAGATAGCGCGCCATGCGGAAATCTTCGGCCGCCGCCCGCATTTGCACGCCAAACGATGTCTGGCGCAAAAACAGCGTCAGCAGGATCATCAGCGCAATCGTCACCGCGATGGTCACGAGCTGCAACTGCGGCACGCGGAGCTGCCCGATCTCGACCTGCTGGCTTAGATTGGACCATAAGTCTGCAGCCTTCGGTCGCGCGCCATAAAACATCAGGATGACGTTTTGAATGATGTAGCCAAGCGCAAACGATGCGATCATCAAAGTCGGGGCCGATGCCCGCCGCAACGGACGGAACAGCAAAGCATCGGCGAGCAAAGCCAGCACGACGACGATGATACAGACCGTCGGTATCATGAGGATCAGCGGCCAATGGCCGATGAACATTTTGGCGGTGACATCGAGTGACGGAATGATCAGTGCATACGCACCAACGGTGATGAAATCGCCGTGAGCGAAGTTGGCGAGGCGCAAGATGCCGAACAGCAAGCCGATGCCAAGTGCCGCCAGCGCGTAGAGACTGCCGAGGCTCAACGCATCAATGAGATTTTGTAGGAAGCCGATCATGATGACACGCTTTGGCTTGCAGGCGCGTCATGCCGGTCTTGGAAGCCGAAATATGCGCTCATGATGGCGTGGCCCTCGCGCAAGTTGGCGGCGCGGTCATGCAGCTGCACGCGACCGCTGCGCAGCACGTAGATACGGTCAGCAAATTTCAGCACGCGATCGGAGGACTGCTCGTTGATCAGCAGCGTCAATCCCTCGCGGCGGCGGAGATCAATCAGGATTTCGTAAACCTGGTCGATGATGCGCGGCGCCAGGCCAAGCGATGGCTCGTCAACCAAGACCAGCCGCGGTCGCGTCAGCAGCGCACGTGCAATCACCAGCATCTGCTGCTCGCCGCCGGAGAGCCTGCCCGCCGGCTGTCCCAGCCGCTCGCGAAGCTGCGGAAAGTGCTGGAGGATGCGGCGAAAGTCGTCGTTGACGTTGGCGCGATCGCGGCGCTGGAAGGTGCCGATGCGCAGATTCTCCGCAACGGTCAGCGTGCCGAAGACATGGCGCCCCTCTGGTACCAGCGAGACGCCAAGCCGCGAGATCGCCTCCGGAACCATGCCGGCAATGACCTTCCCCCCAAGGCGCACGGTTCCCGCCTGCAACGGCACGCCGCCGGCGATCGCCGCGAGCATTGTCGATTTGCCGGCTCCGTTCGGTCCGATGATGCAGACGATCTCGCCTTCGCCGACATTAAGCGACACGCCGCGCAACGCGACCAACCGGCCATAACTGACGTGAATGTCGTCGACCTCGAGCATTGCCGGCGTATCCATTCTTTCGCGTTCAACCATGCTCGCCGAGATAAGCATTAATGACTGCGGTGTTGCGTTGAATCTCTTGCGGCGTCCCCTCTGCGATGGTGCGTCCGGTGTCGAGAACGTGGATCCGGTCGCAGGCACCCATGATCACCCGCATGTTATGTTCGATCAGCAACACGCCGCACTCGAATTCTTTTGGTATAGCTGCGATCAGGTGCATCAGCTCGTCGCACTCGGCGTCCGACATGCCGGCGGCAGGCTCGTCCAGCAGGACGAAGGCGGGAGGCAGAACCATCGCGCGAGCGATGCCGACCCGTCGCTCGTCGGTGTACGGCAACGAACCGGCGATGACATGAGCCTTGTCGGCGAGGCCTACCCACCCAAGCATATCCATGGCGTAGCGGTGAGACTGCCGGCGATTGAGGCCCAGACCGACGGCTGTCACCTCGACATTTTCCAGGATGGTCATGTCGCGAAACAGCCGGCCGCTTTGGAACGTGCGCGCGACGCCCGCCTTGCGGAAATGGCTCGGCGACCATCCGGAACTATCAGTTCCGCCAAGCATGGCGCGGCCGCTGGTCGGGATCTGAAAACCGGTGAGGCAATTGACCAGCGTCGTCTTGCCGGCGCCGTTCGGACCGATCAGACCAAACACCTGATGCCGCTCAACCCGCAGGGAAACGTCAGCGATTGCAGTCAGTCCGCTGAACTGAACAACGATAGCTTCGGCACAGAGGTCCGCAGCATCGCTCGGTGCTGACGCGGCAACCGGAAGAACATTAAATCGCATGCGATCGGACGCCCTCACAGGACCCCGACACGTTTACATGGCCTAGCCTTCATGGCAAACTGCTCCACGCTGGGGCTGGCGAGTTCACGAAAAAGCCAATCGTGGTATGCTGCCCGGTTGGAACGTCGTTCAACTCGCTTGCAAGAGCCGTACTTGCAAGAACCGTGCTAAGGGGCCTGGCGCGTTCGCCTCAAGAACAGATCAGGCATTACCGGGGTCAGAACAGGGGTAGTCGCATGAGACGTCATCTAGTCGCTGGCGGGCTCGCCGCCGCAGGCATGCTAATGCTGTTATCGGCACCGCACGTGCGGGCCGCACAGGATATCGTTCTTGGATTGTCAGTGGCGATGTCAGGGCCGATGGCCGCGTACGATGACAACGGCGCCAAGATGACCCAGGTGTTCATCGACGATATGAACGCCAAAGGCGGCCTGCTTGGCCGGAAGCTGCGCGCTGTCAGTGCCGACACCAAATCGGATCGCGCCGAAGGCGCCAAAGCCGGCCAGGAAGTGCTTCGTCAGGGCGCCGATGTCGTCTATGGCACCTGCGATTACGATTTCGGCGCTCCGGCAGCGCTGCAGGGCCAGAAAGCCGGCAAGATCACCGTTTTCATGTGCGCTGAGGATCCGAAAGCCGGTATTGCCGGCATCGGACCGTACTCCTTCACGTCGTCAGTTGCGGCGCAGGTACAGGGCGCAGTGTTTGGCGAATGGGGTTACGAAAAGAAGGGCTGGCGCACGGCCTACGTTCTGCTCGATGACGCCATCGAATACGACAAGTCGGTCTGTGCCGGCTTCGATTGGATGTTCCCGAAAAAGGGCGGCAAGATCGTCGAACATGACGTCTTCAAACAAAACGACGCTTCGATCGCCTCCCAGGTGACTCGGCTACGCAACGCGATCGCCAACCAGAAGGTGGACGTGATCATGTCGTGCACCTTCCTCCCCGGCGGCGGCAGCGCTACGCGGCAAATCCGGGCTGCCGGCATCGATATACCGATTGCCAATGGCAGTTCGATGGACGGCACCTACTGGCTTGATGCAGTGCCGAACTTGTCCAACTTCTACGTTCCGGTGCAGGCGTCGATCTACGGTGACGACCCGCGTCCCGAAATCAACGCGCTGATCAAGCGGTACACCGAGAAGTTCAAGGAACCGCCGGTCACGCAGTACGCGTTTCCAATTTACGCCTGGCTGCAGCTCTGGTCCAGGGCGGTAGAGAAAGCCGGCACGACCGATGCAGCCAAGGTTGTGGCCGTGATGAACACGTTCCACGATGAGCCGACCATTCTTGGTCCGCGCAGCTTCAGCAGCACGCTGCACATCCAGGATCGCGCGCCTTATTACATCGTCGAGATCGGCGATCGAAAAGGCAAAGTGATCGACCAATGGCGGATCAGCGAAGCCATCCCGCCCGACGTGCTGTACCGGAAGAAATAAGCGGCGCTTTGGTTGGTTGAATGATGCGTAGCGGACGGCGTTCCCTTGGGCGCCGTCCGTTGCGTTTGCGGGTCCCATTCGACACATTTGAGGATCCCCGCAGTCGGAGGAACCTGAATGGTTGCTCAAACAACTACGGCGGGAGGTACGGACGCCTCACCAGCCGCGACGCGCAGCGTGCTCTTGATCGGCGCATCCCGTGGACTGGGCTTGGGATTGACGAAACTGTTCGCCGCCCGCGGCTGGAACGTGGTGGCTACCGAACGAAGCAACTCCGCCGGCCTTAAATCCGCGGCGGCAAACGCGGCCGGCCGGATCCGGATCGAGCGCCTCGACATCAACAATCATGACGAGGTCAAACAGCTGCATCGCCGGCTTTCTGACGAGCTGTTCGACGTTCTCTTCATCATCGCCGGCGTACACGACGATACGACCAAACCGATCCATAAAGTTCCAGTGCCGGAGGCGGCACGTTTATTCATCACCAATGCCCACAGCCCGGTCTATGTTGCCGAAACGATTTTCGATCGCCTGAAGCCTCGCGGCACGCTAGCGATCATGTCGTCGCGGATGGGCAGCTTGGCGCTCGCACCGACTTACGCCGCCGGTGAATGGGAAACCTATCGTGCCAGCAAGGCCGCTCTGAACATGTTGGCACGTTGCTTTTATCAACGTCACCATGATGAAGGACGAACACTGCTGATTATGCATCCAGGCTGGGTGAAGACCGACATGGGTGGCGAGGACGCGCCGGTCGATCTCACCGCCAGCGTCGAGGGTCTCTACAACACCCTGGAGAAGTGGTGCGGCAGTGGCGAAGAAGTCTATATCGACTATGAAGGCCATGTGCTGCCTTGGTAGCGCGATGCCAAGTCTGTTACGATCATCCTGGGTCCGACCGAGGCTTGATGTGACGATTGACGTTTTAGGGGCTTGGTGAAATGAGATTCGCGCCTAATAACCTTTACATCGAAGAATATGTGAAGTGCGCGAATTGCGGCGTCCTGATCTACGAAAAGCGTGGCGCCAACAACGCTAACAAGAATCCCGAAACAATCACCAAGGCCGGCAAAATTTATTGCTCACAATGGTGTCTCGACTGGGAAGAGGCGAGAGCCGACAAGGAAGCCAAGAGAACTTCAGCGGTCGGTTCGTAGGGTTGGGGTCAGAGGGATGCAGTACCGTCTGGGAATTGATATCGGCGGGACCTTCACGGATTTTGTCGCCTTCAACGAAGCAAATCGTGAGTTAAGGGCCTGGAAAAATCTTTCGACGCCTCGCGATCCAATCGAAGGCGTAATGACGGGACTCAAGACTTTTGGGGACACTGAAAGCATCGCTTCAATCCGCCTCGGCACGACCGTCGCCACCAACGCGTTACTCGAAGGCAAAGGCGCGGTGGTGGCTTACCTGACGACGCGCGGCTTCCGTGACATCCCTTTCATCGGCCGAGGCAACCGCCGCAACCATTACGATCTCGCCTGGGTCAAGCCGAAGCCGTTCGTCAAGCGCCGCAACGCGTTGGAGGTCAACGAAAGGATTGGCCCGTCAGGCGAGGTCATCGAGAAGCTCGACGAGGAGCACGTCCGGGCGATCGCGGACGAGATGGTCGCTAAAGGCGAGATCGAAGCTGTCGCCGTGGTGCTGATGCACTCCTATCTCGCACCGGAGCACGAATTTCTGATCAAGCAGATCTTCGCCGAACGTGCGCCCGACATCCCGGTCTCGATCTCCTACGAGGTGCTGCCGAAGTGGAAGGAGCACTTCCGCTCTTCGACCACGATCTGCGACGCTTTCATCAAGCCGGTGGTGAACCGGCAACTTCATTCCATCCGCGATCGGTTCAAGAACGAAAACGTCGGCGCCAAGATCGTCATCATGCGTTCAAACGGCGGCGAAATGACTCTCGACGCTGCCGCGGACGCGCCGATTCAGATCGCGGTCTCGGGCCCTGCCGGCGGGGTCATTGCCTCGAAGCAGATGGCGCAGCTACTCGGTATCTCCAACCTGGTCACGCTCGATATGGGCGGGACCTCGACCGATGTCTCAACCATTGTCGATGGCCGGGAGAAGTTCACGACCGATTTCGAGATCGAATGGGGCCGGCCGATCCAGATTCCGATGCTCGATATCCGATCGATCGGCGCCGGCGGCGGCTCGATCGCGCGGATCGACGCGGGCGGCATGCTGGTCGTCGGCCCGCAAAGCGCCGGAGCCAACCCCGGACCGGCCTGCTATCGGCTCGGCGGCAAGCTGCCGACCGTGACCGACGCCAATGTGGTGACCGGCAGGATCAGTCCGGCCAATTTTCTCGGCGGCAAAATGAGCCTCGACGCCGATGCCGCGCGCGCCGCCATCCAGCCGATTGCCGATCATCTCGGCCTGCCGCTGGAAAAGGCGGCGCTGTCGATCATCCACATCGCCAATAACAACATGGTGGGCGCACTACACAGCGTGCTGACCGAGCAAGGCCTCGACCCGCGAGATTTCGTGCTGGTGGCGTTCGGCGGCGCCGGCCCCCTGCATGTCAGCGACCTGATGACCGACGCATCTATCCCGCGCGGACTAGTCCCCAATTTTCCCGGCCAATTCTCCGCCTTGGGTTTCATCATGGCCGACGCGCGCGTCGACCGGCATCGCACCGTGCAGTTGAACTCGCGCTTCTTCGATCGGGATCGGGCCACCGCAACCATGTCGGCGCTGGTCAAAGAATGTATCGCCGATCTCGCGGCGCAGGGCCACACCAACGTGGTGATCGCCCGAAGCGTCGAGATGCGGTACCTCGGGCAAAACCACGAGCTGGAAATCCCGGCTGACGTTGAAACCTTCGGTGACTCGGAAGTGACGCGGCTGCTCGCCGCGTTTCACGACCTGCACGAGGCGCGCTTCGGATTTCGGCTGGCGGATCATATCGAGATCGTGAACTTTCTGGTCACGGGGATCGCGAAAACTGGGCAGCTCGGATTTCCGGAAATCGGCAGCGCCAAGGCACCTGCAGTTCCGGTGTCGTGGCGCCCGGTCTGGTTTTCTGAAGGGTGGGTCGATACGCCGGTCTATGCGCGAGCCGATCTGCTGGAGGGTCACGCACTGTCCGGACCGGCTTTGGTCGAGGAGAGTGCCTCCGTCACCGTATTGGACCCGGGGAAAAAGATGACAGTTGATCGGTACGGCAACCTGTTGATCGCGAGCTGAGCGGCAGCAACAAGAGCACGCCAATGGACATGGTATCGCTGAACATCGTAGGCGGCATCCTGGCTTCGATCTGCCGCGATATGGGCGTGACGTTGATGCGGACGTCATACTCGACGATCTTTTCGGAATCGCTCGATTTCACCTGCGGGCTGGCGCTCCCCAACGGCGAGATGATCGCGACCGGCGACTTCTGTCCGGCGATGATCGGCGGAATGCCGCTGTTAATCCGTTCCTGCGTCAATGAAATTGCCGTTGAGGATCTCGAGGAAGGCGACGTTATCCTCCACAACGATCCCTATCGTGGCGGACTGCACACGCCCGAACATACTTTTTTCAAGCCGGTGTTCGTCGATGGCGACCTCATCGGTTTTTCGGTCGCCATCGGCCATGTCTGCGAGGTCGGAGGCATGTCGCCGGCTGGCTTTGCCGGCGAGGCGACCGAGGTTTTCCACGAAGGCCTGCGCGTTCCGCCGGTCAAGATCAAAAAAGCCGGCAAGGACGTCGACGACATCTGGCGCATCTTGCTCGCGAATGTGCGCACGCCCCGCTACAACATGGGGGATTTTCGCGCCTTGATCGCGGCCACCGATCTCGGCGAGCGCCGCATGACCCAGCTCGTCCGCAAGCACGGAACTAAAAACTTCCGCGAGATCGTGAGCGCGCTCATGGACTATTCCGAGCGCCGGATGCGCGCGGAGATCAGCAAGATTCCCGATGGCCGTTATGTCTTCGAAGATTACATGGAAGACGACGGCATCGAGGACAAGCCGTACAAAATTCGCGCCGAGGTCGTGGTCGACGGCTCCGACATGGTGGTCGACTATCACGGTTCGTCGCCGCAGGCGAAGGGCCCGATCAATGCGACACTCGGGGTGGCATGGAGCGCGGCTTACGACGCAGTGCTGCAGCTGACCGACTTTTCTATCCCGAAAAACTCCGGGTGCTTCCGTCCGATCCGCGTGCTCGCCCCGCCGGGCACTGTGGTGAACGTCAATTTCCCAGGGCCTTCGGTCGGCGGCAACACCGAAACGCACTGCCGCATCGCCTACACGGTGATTGGCGCGCTTGCGGCCGGCCTTAAGGAACGCTCGGCCGCGACCGATGGCGCGTCGCACAGCAATTTCCTGTTTGGCGGTGCCGACAACAAGACCGGCGAGTTTTTCTGCTGCTACGATCTCACCCCGGTCGGCTGGGGCGCGCGCAGCTTTGCCGACGGCAACGACGCGGTCTGCGGGATCAACGGCAACTGTCCGCACATTCCGGTGGAGGTGTTCGAGAACCGGTTTCCGTGGCACATGGAGGAGTTCAAGTTGGTGGATGGCTCCGGCGGGCCGGGCAAATTCCGCGGCGGACTGTCACTGTCAAAGACCGTGCGCTGTACCGACACCAACATGACTTTCAGTTATATGGCCGATCGCCAGAAAATCCCGCCATGGGGGATTCATGGCGGCATGGCGGGCGGTAAGGCCGGCCTGTTGATGAAGCGAAGCGGCTCCGACGAATGGCTCACGGTTGCGCAGGCCTTCAACAAGGCATCGCCCAGCAAGTTCGCCAATGTGCCGATCCGGCCCGGTGACCGCATCAAGATAACGGGACCGGCCGGCGGCGGCTGGGGACCT
>CAVWYW010000005.1:0-252954 GCA_963759345.1 uncultured Alphaproteobacteria bacterium | reverse complement strand
CGCCGGGGACGTCACTCGATCGACTGCGTTTCGGTTTCGTCTCCTGTTCAAATTACGAGCACGGCTATTTCTCTGCCTATCGGCATCTTGCCGATGAAAATCCCGAATTCGTGGTGTTTCTCGGAGACTATATTTACGAGACCATCGAGGAGAAGCGGGCGATCGTACGCCGTCACTCCGATGGCATCGTGGCGGCGACGCTGCCGACCTACCGTAATCGCTATGCACAGTATCGGCTCGATCCAGGATTTGCAGCGTCTGCACGCCGAGGTGCCGGCACTGGTTACCTGGGACGATCATGAGGTGCAGAACGACTACGCTGACAAATGGTCGGAAACTTTCGACGACCCGGAGCCGTTCCTGCTTCGCCGCGCCGCGGCTTACCGGGCGTTCTACGAGCACATGCCGGTGCGGCCAATGCTATCCCGACCCGAAGGGCCGGTGATGCGGATTTATGATCGCTTCGCCTACGGCGATCTCGATCCAGATCTCAATGATCGACGGCCGCCAGTACCGCTCGCGCGAAGCCTGCTATGCGCCGCCGAGCAAGGGCGGCACGCATCTGGAAACTGACGCAGCTTGTCCAGAGCGGCGTGATGTCGGGCGCACTATGATGGGCTTCGCTCAGGAAGCGTGGCTTCACTCTAACCTCGCGCACTCAAAGGCACAGTGGAATCTAATCGCCCAGGATGTGCTGATGGCGCAGGTCCGGGTCAAGCAAAACAACGATTATGGTTTTTCGACCGACGATTGGGACGGATATCCCGCAAACCGGACCAGGCTTCTCAAGTGTATCCTCGACACGAAAGTGTCAAATCCAGTCGTCCTTAGCGGCGATATGCATTCGTTTTTTGCGAACGACCTCAGGCTTGATTTCGATGACCGAACTTCCCCGATCGTTGCGACCGAATTTGTCGGCACTTCGATTTCCTCCTACGGGCCGCCTTACGACCTGATCTCTCAGGCATTGCCAGATAATCCGCACGTCCATTTCTTTGAAAGCCGACAGCGCGGTTATGTCAGCGTCGATCTCGCACGCGCGGGCATGCAGGCGCGCATGCAAAACGTTTCTGACGTCAACGACCCTAAAGCCGACATAACGACCCTGCGGACGTTTGCCGTCGAAGGCGGTCGCCCTGGCGTGGCGACGGCCTAGTCGCCGTCACTGTGTGTTGAAACAGCCATCCCGCCGGTCTGCCTGCAGCGCCTCGCCAACCGCCATCGCCGCGGCGACCGCGACGTTGAGAGAGCGCAGGCCGGGCCGCATCGGGATTGAAGACGCGGCATCGGCCGCGGCGTGGACCGTTTCCGGCACTCCCGCCGATTCGCGTCCGAACAGCAGGATATCGTCCGCCCGGTAGCGGAAATCCAGATAGGAGACGGGACGCAGCGGTGGTGAACAGCAGCAGGCGATGGCCGCTCGCTGCCGCCGCCAGGCCGCGAAACTTTGCCACGATCGGTGCCGCGTGATCGCGACGGCGTCGAGGTAGTCCATTCCGGCGCGGCGGAAGGCGCGGTCGGTGAGGGGAAGCCGGCCGGCTCGATGATATCGGCCGCGATGCCGAGGCAGGCGCAGAGCCGCAAAATCGTTCCGGTGTTCTGCGGAATGTCGGGCTCATAGAAGGCGATGCGCATGCGCAAGTTCGAACAGCTTTAGGATGGCGATATGGCCGCCATTTCAAGCTGCCCGCTGCCCTAGCGCAGGCATGGGGCCGTGCGACGAGCCTTTTTAGGGTCTTCACCGGCACACTTGCACTCCCGCGGTAAAGGTGCCAATAAAACGCCGCCGGATTGGGTCGTTTCTGATCTTCCCCAGATCGGATGAGGCCAAGCCTTTCGCCGCCGCACGGACCCTTCGGGGGCGGTTCGCAGCTCGGATGGAAAGCCGGCAAGACGGAAGAGGTTGGGACGGTGACAACAATCTCCGCAGCGAAGCCATCGCGGCGTGACCTCAACCAATTCGCTTGCAGTGCTACGATCCGGTTCGGCGAAACTGCGCGGAAATAATGCTCCAGATCATGCATAAGGTTCGACCATGAGCGCACATTGGGTCTACAAGCCGCAACATCCCTTTATGCAATGGCTGGAACGGCGGCTGCCGATCGCGAGCCTCGTCTACTCGTCCTTCATCGTCTATCCGACGCCGCGCAACCTCAACTATTGGTGGACGTTCGGCGGCATCCTGACGTTCATGCTCGGCGCGCAGATGGTCACCGGCATCGTGCTGGCGATGCACTACACGCCGCATGTCGATCTCGCCTTCAATTCCGTCGAAGCGATCATGCGCGACGTCAATTACGGGTGGCTGCTGCGCTACCTGCACGCCAACGGCGCGGCGTTCTTCTTCGTCGCCGTCTATGCTCACATCGCGCGCGGCATGTATTACGGCTCCTACAAGGATCCGCGCGAGGTGTTGTGGATCCTCGGCGTCATCCTGTTCCTGCTGATGGTGGCCACCGGCTTCATGGGCTACGTGCTGCCGTGGGGGCAGATGAGCTTCTGGGCGGCGACCGTCATCACCAACTTGTTCTCGGCTATCCCCGGCGTCGGCGATCCGATCGTGACCTGGCTGTGGGGCGGCTACGCCGTCGGCAATCCGACGCTGAACCGTTTCTATTCGCTGCACTACCTGTTGCCGTTCGTCATCGCCGGCGTGGTCGTCTTGCACGTCTGGGCGCTGCACATGGTCGGGCAAAATAACCCAACCGGCGTCGAGCCGAAGACGGAGAAGGACACGGTTGCGTTCACGCCTTATGCGACCATCAAGGACGGCTTCTTCATCGGCGTGTTCTGCCTGTTCTTTGCCTGGTTCATCTTCTACATCCCCAACTATCTCGGCCATTCCGACAATTACATACCGGCTAACCCGGGCCAGACGCCGACCCATATCGTGCCGGAATGGTACTATCTGCCGTTCTACGCCATCCTGCGCGCGATCCCGAGCAAGCTTCTCGGCGTCATCGCACTGCTGGCCTCGATCGTGCTGCTCGCGTTCCTGCCGTGGCTCGATACCTCGCGGGTGCGCTCGGCGAATTATCGGCCGCTCTACCGGCAATTCCTGATCGTCTTCTTCCTAGTCGTGGTCGGCCTCGGCTATCTCGGCTCGCAGCCGCCGGAAGGCGGTTACGTGATCGCGGCACGTATTCTGACCGCCTACTACTTCGTGTTCTTGCTTATCATCTTGCCGCTGCTTGGCTTGTTTGAGACGACGAAGCCCTTGCCGAACTCGATCTCTGAATTGGTGCTGCGCGAGGGCGTACCTGCCGGCGCTCAGTCGGGCGTCAAGGCGTAGGGGGGCCGGCCATGAACTTTCATCGCAAGGTCGTGCTTGCCATTACGCTTTCGGCTTTTGCAGTAGCACTCGGCGCAAGGATGGCCTCGGCGCAGGAGCAGGAGATACCGCCGAAGCAACGCTGGTCGTTCGCTGGGCCGTTCGGCCTCTACGACCCGCAGCAGTTACAGCGCGGATTTAAGGTTTATCGCGAGGTCTGCTCCAGTTGTCACAGCCTAAAACTTTTGGCGTTCCGCAATCTCGCCGATCCGGGGGGTCCAGGATTTACCGAGCCGCAGGCGGCGACAATCGCGGCCACCTTCCAGGTGACCGCCGGTCCGAACGACCAGGGCGAAATGTTCCAGCGCCCGGGCAAGCTTGCGGATTATTTTCCGCCGCCGTTCCCGAACGACCAGGCCGCGCGCAACGCCAACGGTGGCGCCCTGCCGCCGGATATGTCCGTGCTCGCCAAGGCGCGCAGCGTCGAGCGCGGCTTCCCGTGGTTTATCTTTGATGCTTTCACGCAGTACCAGGAGGATGGTCCCGACTACATCCACGCCATCCTCAACGGCTACGAGGATCCGCCTGCCGGCTTCACGCTGCCGCCGGGCGCCCAATACAACAAATATTTTTCCGGTCACGCCATCGGCATGCCAAAGCCGCTGAGCGACGGGCAGGTTGAATACACCGACGGGACGCCGACGACCGTGGATCAATACGGTCGCGATATCGCTGCCTTCCTGATGTGGGCCGCCGAACCGAAGCTCGATGAACGCAAACGGCTTGGTTTTCAGGTATTCGTATTCCTGATTGTGCTCACCGGCCTTCTGTATTTTACCAAGAAGAAGGTCTGGTACGATGTGTTGCACCAGTCATAAGTATTTGGCGCCGCATCCCAACCGAATACCCGTATACCTCAGCATCGCACTGCCGCGTTCAACCGTGGCCGCGTGCGCGCGTGCAGGTGCGAGCCGATATTTTTGCGAGCAAGGAGCCGAGGTTCATCGAGGCGTGGCGAAACGGTCTGAAAGCAGCTACAATCGTCGACGGTGAGGACAGGGAGCGACTACCATGACCAAATTCAGGGGCCTTCTGCTGATTGTGCCATTGCTGGCAATTTTCACCGCCTCTTCGCTATCGGGGGCGCTGGCCAGCGACAAGAAGTCGACTTCTGGGAGCCATTCGAAGAGCGCCACCAATACCGGCGGAAAGAGCGGCGGCGACTCAAAGGGCGGGGGGCATTCTGGCTCTCCAACCGACGTAGTGGGTGGCGCCGTGAACGATGCAGTCGGCGGCGCCGTAGGCAGCGCGGTCGGCGGGTTGCTGGGGGCTTTCGGCCCGAAGTGAAGCGTGGCTACCTGCGCCATTCATGCGGGCACCCATAGCGTGGTGCTTGCCAAGAACGATGAACGAGAGTGGCGCTAGAAAGACCAGCGCCGCATCATCACCACGCCACCATCGCCGACAAGTGCGGCGATCAGTGCCGTTACCACCATTACCACCAAGCCGACGATGATCGCGGCCGAAACGGCCGCGAGCACGGCTTTGACGAAGAACATGACCAAACGGACAAACGGGATACGCAGGTCGACAATGACGAAGCGCTGGGCATTTTCACTCATAATGGGGGCTCCGGTTGTTTCGGCCGCTATGGTTCGCCAGGGTTGACCTTGCCGCAAGCTTTCGCTGGCTGGCCGAGCCTCACTTGTGTGCTAAAGGGTGCGGGGCAGGCGAGGTGAGGCATCGACCATGACGACAGTGGCGTTGGACAATGACCTGAAGTCGGCGATCCGCAGCATCCCGGATTATCCCAAACCGGGCATCATGTTTCGCGACATCACCACGCTCCTCGGCGATGCGCGGGCCTTCCGTCGCGCAGTCGACGAACTGGTGCATCCCTGGGCCGGCAGCAAGATCGACAAGGTCGCGGGAATCGAGGCCCGCGGCTTTATCCTCGGCGGTGCCGTCGCCCATCAGGTTTCGGCCGGTTTTGTGCCTATCCGCAAGAAGGGCAAGCTGCCGTTCAAACGGGTGACCATCGGCTATTCGCTCGAATACGGCATTGATGAGATGGAGATACACGAGGACGCGGTGATCAGGGGCGAGCGCGTGATCCTGGTCGACGATCTGGTCGCTACCGGCGGCACCGCGGAAGCCGCTTGCAAGCTCCTAAAGCAGATGGGCGCCGAAGTGTTGGCGGCATGTTTCATCATCGATCTGCCGGAATTAGGCGGTGCCGCAAAAATCAGGAAGCTCGGCGTGCCGGTGCGCACGCTCGTCAGCTTCGAGGGGCATTAAACCGGGCCCAATCGCTTGGCCTCTCACGCTTTGCGCCGTACAGCCGGAGGGCCCGCCAGCGAAGAGGTGAGCCGGCCCATGAGCAGCCGCAGTTCGAGTTGGCGAAATTCCGCGAAAATCTCGCTGACCCATTGATGGACCTCCGTCGGCCCGCCGGGCTGCTCGCCCAAATAAGCAGCGAAAGAGAAATTCGGCCGGTCGATAACGCCGCGCACGATCGGGGAAAGGCGCGGAATGCGGATCAAGCCGCATTCAGGGCGTGTTCCCGGAAAGTCCTGCTTGGCGAACATCAGCGATACGGATTCATTGTGCACGGGGACGAAAGTCGCTGCCAGCCGGCTCCGCAGCTCGGCATAGCTGCGGACCGTTGCCGCGGCGGGATCGCTGATGAACAGCACAATCGGCTCAATCATCCGCCGCCGCGCTTCCGGCAGGAAGCCGATCTCCGCCATGACCGCAAAGAACTGATCGAAGGAGCCATAGCCGAGATCGACGATCTTCGTGCTTGCGGTGTCCGCGATCAGCCGGTCGAACAGCTCCATCTGGCCGCGGGTAGTGGTGATATCCACGGGCCAGACCAGCTTTGGGAAACGGGTCGCCAGTGCCTGCTCGCGCGGATTGAGATCATATCCCACCAGCGGCCGGCGGCCGGCGCGGAAAAATTCAATCATAAGCCGCGCGATCAGCGTTTTGCCCGTTCGCGGACGCGGCGATGCGATAATGTAGAGCGGTGCCGGCAGCATGTTATGTCCTGCCGCGGAGCCGCCGCGGCAAAGGCCGGCCCGCTGCCCGTTTAGGAGCGGCTGACGACCTGAACCCGCGGGCTGTTTGCCGGCGCGGTGCCACCGGTGGCAACGATGTCATTGAGCTTGATGCGATCATACTCGGCCCAGACGTTGCCGAGCCAATGCCGGACATAACCACGCAGCACAAACGAATAATTTGCCGCCTCACCCTTGGTGCCCTTGTTGGCCACAAAAGTGAGGAACGGAACCGATGCGAGTTCGACCTGCTCGTAGGCCATCTCGTTGAGCTTGGGAATGGTGATCTCGACGGCGTCCTTGAACTTCTTGAAGTAGGAGGAGTGCGTGGCCTGGTCCCATTCGAAGAAGCTGGTGTTGTTGATGAAGTTCTTGACCAGGAAATATTTGCTGTCGCCCACGAAGGTGGACGTTTCCTCGATCTCATTGAGCGAGGCGATCGAGGAGCCGAGGATGTGGAAGACGACGAAGGTGAGCTGTCCTTTTTTCACCGCGTCGAGAAAACCGATGTCGCGCAGTGAACGCAATGTCGGCGATAACAGCCCGGCCCGCACGTCGATCACTGTTACGTTCGAGTCCGTGCTCGACAGAGTGTCGAAAATCCGCATCTGGTCAGCGACCGACGTGACGTCGACGATGTCGCTGTTATCCGGATGAAAGCGCTTCAGGGTGCCCTTGGGCGATTCGGTATCGAAGGCACGCGTCGGCACATGATGTGCGGTAAAATAATCGAGCAGCGTGCGGGAAACCGTGGTCTTGCCCACGCCGCCTTTGTCCGCCCCTACGACGATTACGGTTGGCTTTGCCATAGTCGATCCTTCAGTGGCGCCCAGCCGCCTTAAGACTCGATGGGTCCGGCTTTCGGGATGACTGCGGCCAAATGGAGCGCGTCACGCATTTTCCCCTTGAAAAAGATTTTACACACCCCGTTTACGGTTTGGAAGCCTCAAGATGGATGGCTTGCTTTCCTACGCTGGGTTCAGAGCGGTTTGGCATCCGATATGGTTAATTGTGACCGCATTGCGACTAGCGGCGATCGTGCGGCCCCCGGGGTCCAGAGGCATCGCCGGTTTCCGTCGCTGACGCGTCACTTGCCCCACTTTCGGTGGATGCGCCCCAGGGGCCCGCCGGTGGTTGATCCCACGGTCCGGCGGCCGCCGGCTGTTCGGTAATCGCTTGTGTTTCTTGCGGCGGCAAGGCGAGCGGGCCGGGATCGTGGCCGCCGGCAAATTTGACCAAAGCCGCTACCCGGTTGTCGACTGAAGGGTGCGTGTCGAACAGCTCGCCAAAGCCCGCGCGCGGATTATCGATGCACATTTCCATGACAGCCGAAGTTGCGCGGGGCAACTCGCCACGACCCTCGATCTTGCGCAGCGCCGAGATCATGGCGTCGGGATTTTTGGTCAACTCCACGGAGCCGGCATCGGCGAGGAATTCGCGGGAGCGCGACAACGCGAGGCGGATGATGAACGAGAGCAGATAGGCGACGACGATCAGCACAATGGCAATCAGTATGGCCAGGCCGGCGCCGCCGCCGCGACGGTCGTCCGAGGATCGTGGGCCACGGAACCCGCCGTAGAACCACAACCGAAAGAACAGTTCCGCAAAAAACGAAATGGCGCCGGCAATGATGACTGCGATCACCATCATGCGAACGTCGCCGTTGCGGATATGCGTCAGTTCGTGGCCGAGCACCGACTCGACTTCGGCATCGTTGAGCCGGGCAAGCAGGCCCGAGGTGATGGTGACGGAATACTGTTTCTGGTTCATCCCGGTGGCGAACGCGTTTAACGCGTCGGAGTCCATAACCTTGAGTTTGGGCATGGTGATGCCGCGCGAGATGCAAAGATTTTCCAGAATATTGTAGAGCCGCGGTTCTTCGGTGCGTGTGATCTCACGGCCGCCCGTTATCGCGTCGATCATGCTCTGATGGAAGAAATACGCGATCACTATCCACAGCGCCGTGCCGATTGTCGCCAGCGGCGCCGCGCTGATCAGGTCGTTCAATGCGCGCTGCATCAGCGTATTGAGGTCGGCATTGACTGACAGTGCTTCCGCGGTCAACGCGCCGGCATAGACCATCAGGTAGACGAGAAAAAACAGGCCGATAAGGAGCGCGATCGAACGCCGCCGGTTCGACTGGATGTGGCTATACAGACCGTAGGCGGCCATGGCCAATTATCCGGCGCGATCGGACCGGTCAGAATTTCACTTGCGGCGCTTCGCCCAAAGTTTTGCGCTCGTCGCCGAGGTCGAAGAAGTCTTTCGACGCGAAGCCGAACGCCGAGGCGAACAGGGCTGCAGGGAATCTCTGGATGCCGGTATTGTATTCCTGCACCGCATTGTTGAAGAAGCGCCGCGCCGCCGCGATCTTGTTCTCGATATCGGTCAACTCCACCTGTAGTGCCTGGAAGTTGGCGTTGGCCTTAAGGTCAGGGTAGGCCTCGGAGAGGGCGAAGAGTTGCCGGAGCGCACCGGATAACATGTTCTCGGCTGCCGCCTGCTGCGCCGGACCTTGGGCCGCCACCGCGGCGTTGCGCGCCTTTACCACCTCGTCGAGCGTGCCGCGTTCATGCGCGGCGTAGCCCTTCACGGTCTCGACCAGGTTGGGCACAAGGTCGTGCCGCTGGCGCAATTGCACGTCGACATCGGCAAAGGCCTGGTTCACCCGCTGTCGCATGGTGACGAGACCGTTGTAGATCGAGATCACCCACACCACCAGAACGACGATTACGGCAAGGACGATCAGTGTTGAAGTGCCCATCGGCGGCAATCCTCCGGTATGACTGGCAACAAATAGCTTTGGCGGACCCAAAATAGGTAAGACCGCGGCGGTCTGCACACAAACGGCCGCCGGGCCCCCGCGCTGGCTCCCTTAAATAGGATGATTCATCGATGCCGTTAAGGTTAGCCAGCGATGAATATCGCTCGCCCGTCACCTCTCGGCTAGGGATTGGCTGAAGAAAACAGGGTGACCGTCATGCCGAAGCCTCTTGGCTTTCTTTCCTCCGACGGCGCGCAAGGCAACGCCATCCTGGAGCAAATCCGCAATCTCGACACCGTCCGGCAGGATAACATGCGCACGGGCGTCGATGATGAGTTCGACTTGGACGCAGCGGCCGATCGCAAGCAGCTCGCGCGCGATATCGCCGCGATCGAGCGCGCGACCGCCCTTCTACGCCGAATGGAGCCGGCGCTGCAATCATGGTCTGAACCGCCGCCGACAGCCGCGACGATTGGCCAGAGTGCGCATACGGTCTGGCCGCTGATCGGGGCGTTGTGGGTTTCGACCGCTCTCGTCACGCTCGGCGCGGTCTACGCCATCTCCGCGCTCGTAGGCTGATAGCGCAAAAACGTATCTGTCCCTGCGTCGCAGCGGAGGCTGAATTTGGAGAGCGAATCTTCAGTACGCGTTCCGGTAAGCGGTCGGCGACAGAACTGTCCGGGCGATGATTTTCAAATCAAGCCAAAGCGACCAATTGTCGATGTAGAACAGGTCGTAGGCGACCCGGTTGCGCATTTTCTCTTCGGTATCGGTCTCACCGCGATAGCCATGGATCTGCGCCCAGCCGGTAATGCCCGGTTTGACGTTGCTCCGGCGCGCATAGAGCGAAATACGGCGCTGATATTCGTGGTCGAGCGGCAGCGGGTGCGGGCGCGGGCCGACAAGCGACATGTCGCCGGTGAGTACGTTGAAGAGTTGCGGAATCTCGTCGATGTTCCCGCGGCGCAACCAGCGGCCGATGCGGGTCAGGCGCGGATCGTGCCGGATCGCCTGCCGACCGCCGTCATCGAACGTGTGCATGGTGCGAAACTTAATGATGGGAAATGGCTGCTGGTTGAAGCCGTAGCGGCGTTGCACGAAAAAGATCGGTCCCGGACTGTCGATCCTGATCAGAACCGCGACAAGCAGAAAGAGCGGCGTCGTCACAATGAGCGCCGCCGCCGCGACAACAAGATCAAATAATCGCTTCTGCAAGATCTCAAAGCGCGACAGCGGCCTGCGCGTGAGCTGCAAAGTGATGACCGGCCCAAGCGTGGACAGTTTGGCGTCGTCGAACTTGTGCAGGACCTCCTCGGGGCCGAGATGAATTTCGACCGGGAGGGTCTGGAATGTTTCGGCGCAGCGCTCGATGGTCGCGGTTGCCGACCATGGCAGCAGCACGAAGATCGCGTCTGGCGCGACGCTGCGGACGCCGGCGGCCGCCTCGGCGAGATCGCGATCAAGGATAGTGCGGCGAACCCGGGCGGATGCGGTTGAAATGACCGGCGTCAAAAATCGGCAGCCGACGATATCGATGCCAAGCGCCCAAGGCTCGTAGCGGTTGATAAAGGCGCCGACATGTTCGCCGGTGCCGATCAGGAAGATGCGCTGCGCGGAAAGCAGGCCCGCCGCACGCGCCCGCGTGCTGATGCGGACAATGCTGTAACGCTGCAGGATCAAGGCGGCGAGCGTGACGACATAAAACAGGATCATCGAGCCGCGCGAATACGCGACACTGATCTGCGCCAGAAAGCCAAGTCCAAGCAGGCAAATGAGCGTCACGTTCCACAGCTGGATCGTGCGCCGGGCATGGCGTTTGAATGAAAAGAAATTCGGCAGCCGATATTCGCGTCGAAACAGGTTGGAGATGGTAAAAATGCTCGCTGCCAAAACACCAATCTGGATGAAGGATGGAAGGCTTCCGGGATAGCCAAAAGCGATGCGGTAATAGACAACGCCGGTGAGGCACGACATTGCAACGATCAGCGCGACATCGGCTGCAAAGATCGCGGCGGAAAACGTGCCGCGGCAAAGCACCGCCCAAGCGCGCAGAACAGGGTTGGTCTGCGGTTTCGACGTCAGCGTGTAGCTCTGATGATGGGTATTCATGCTTGCCGCGAAATGCATTTTCCGTTTGCCCCGAAATGGGACAACGGCGAGGAACTAGCCTTCCCGTCGCCAAAAACATGCCAGCGGAGCCGTGGCGAAACTGGCGCCAAGTCATTGGCGTGTTAAGACTAACGCGCCGGCGCGCGGCCGGTGAGGCCGGAGGAGCAGCATGAAGGGCAAGATCGCACTCGAAGAACATTTCGCCATCCCGGAAACGGTCGCCGATTCCCGCGGCTATTTTCCTGACCAGGTCTGGGAGGAGGTGAAAAGCCGTGTGCTCGATCTGCACGACCGGCGGCTATCGCTGATGGACGAGTACGGCATCGAAACCATGCTTTTGTCGCTCAACGCGCCCGCGGTCCAGGCTATTCCCGACCCGGCGAAAGCTGATGAGATTGCCCGGCGATCGAACGATTATCTCGCCGAGCAGGTGCGCAAGCGGCCGGACCGGTTTCAGGGACTCGCGGCGCTGCCGATGCAGGATCCGGCGCGCGCGACGCGTGAACTCGAACGCTGCGTGAAGGAGCTCGGCTTTCGCGGTGCGCTGGTCAATGGCTTTTCGCAGGTCAATGACCCCGAAACGGCGGTCTATTACGACCTGCCGCAATTCCGGCCGTTCTGGGCGACGATGGAGCGCCTCGATGTGCCGTTTTACTTGCACCCGCGAAATCCACTGCCGCGCGACGCTAAAATCTACGATGGTCACCCATGGTTGCTTGGCCCGATCTGGGCCTTTGCGCAGGAAACGGCGGTCCACGCGCTGCGGCTGATGGGCTCCGGCCTGTTCGATGCCCATCCACGCTTGCAGATCATTCTTGGCCACATGGGCGAAAATCTTCCCTTTGCCTTGTGGCGCGTTGACAATGCCAACGGCTGGATCGCCGACCGGAACAAATATCCTGCGAAAAAACCCATTCGCGAATATTTCCGCGAAAATTTCCATGTCACAACGTCGGGAAATTTCCACACCCCGGCGCTGCTGAACGCCATGCTTGAAGTCAGCGCCGACCGGATCATGTTCTCGACCGACTGGCCGTTCGAAAACATCGACCATGCGGCGAATTGGTTCGACGCCTGTCCGATCAGCGAGAACGACCGGCTCAAGATCGGCCGCACCAATGCGCGCCGATTGTTCAAGCTGGGAAATGCATAGAGGGCAGAGGAAATCTAGCTGGCTTCCCGCAGCTTCACCGCGCCTTCCAGATCGACGGAGACGAGCTGGGAGACGCCGCGCTCAGCCATGGTGACGCCGTAGAGCCGGTTCATACGTGCCATGGTGATCGGATTGTGGGTGATGATGATGAAGCGCGTGTCGGTCGCGCGCGTCATCTCGTCAAGCAGATCGCAGAACCGCTCGACATTGTAGTCGTCGAGCGGGGCGTCAACCTCGTCGAGCACACAGATCGGCGCCGGGTTGGTCAGAAACACCGCAAAGATCAGCGCCAGCGCCGTGAGCGCCTGTTCGCCGCCGGAAAGCAGCGACAGCGTCACCGGCTTCTTGCCCGGTGGTTTTGCCATGATTTCAAGGCCGGCTTCGAGCGGGTCTTCGCTTTCGATCAGCTGCAGTTCGGCGTTGCCGCCGCTGAACAGCTCGGCAAAAAGCTTTTTGAAGTGCTCGTTGACTGTTGCGAACGATGCAAGCAGCCGCTCACGCGCCTCGTGGTTGAGGCTGTGGATTCCCTGCCGCAGCCGTCTGATCGCCTCGACCAGATCGTCGCGGTCGGCAATGAGCTTGTCGTGTTGTGCCTCAACCTCGCGCAATTCCTCTTCCGCAAGCAGGTTCACCGAGCCGAGGCGCTCGCGCTCGCGGCGTATGCGATCAAGCTTTTCTTCGACTTCGCCGATCGCCGGCAGGTCGGCATCGGTCTTGAGTTCGGCGATCTCGGCTGCTTCCGCCGGTTCGACGTCGAGGAGATCGCGGATTTCGTGTTCGGTGTCGGCAACGCGACGCTTGGCGCCGTCGCGGCGTTCTTCCGCGCGCGCGGCCTCGGCGCGGGCTTCGCCGACCGCTTCAAGCGCAACCCGTGCCGCCTTGTCGGCAGCGGCAAGCTGTGTTTCCGCTTCCGCCAGCCGATCGGCAGCGGTGCGGCGTGCGCCGGTCGCGGTCTCGATCTCACCGATCAGGGTCTGACGCTGTTCGGCGAATTGCTGCGGCGCGTTGCTGAGTTCGCCGCGCTCGCGTTTCGCCTCGGCGGTGCGCTCGGCGATCGTGGCGATCTGCGTCTCGGCTTTGTCCTTCCGCTCATTCCAGTCCTTGCGCTCGATCGCGATCGCCTGCAGCCGACGGTCGGCAAGCTCGGCTTCGCGGGAAATGGCTTGTGCTTCGACGCGCACTTCGGCGAGCGCTCCGCGATCTCTCGCGATCTCGTCGTTGACCTTGGCAAGCTTAGACTCGAGATCGGCCGCGTCCGGCAATCCGGCGAGCGCTTTTTGCGCGTCGCGTCTCGCAATTTCGGCTTCGTCGCGATCTGCGATAATGCGCTGCTTGGCCTCTTCTAGTGCCGATATCCTCGCTGCATTGCGGCTGATTTCGCGCTCGGCCGCCGCATGCTCCTCGCGCACCGCATCGGTCGAATGCTGGGCGGCGCGCCATTGCGCGCGTGCTTCGGCGTCGGCCGCTGCTGCTGCGGCGCGGGCGGCCTCTGCGGCGTCAACGCGGTGCTGCTGCGTCTCCACTTCATTGCGCGCGGTCGCGAGCTCGCCTTCGATCGCCTGCAGGCGGCCGCGCTCTGCGAGGCGCCGCGCTGCCCCGGTCGGCGCATGTGCAGCAGCAGCAAAACCATCCCAGCGCCAAAAGTCGCCCTCGCGCGAGGCCAGCCGCTGGCCGGGCTTGAGCATCGCCGCGAGGCGAGGGCCGTCGCTCCGCTCCACCACGCCGATTTGGGCAAGGCGGCGCGCAAGCTCCGGCGGAGCCTGCACAAACTGAGACAGTGCCGCAACGCCATCCGGCAAAGCGGGATCGGACGGATCGACAGCCGCTCCAGCCCAGCGCATTGGCGCAGACTGATCGACCGGTGCATCGAGATCATCGCCAAGTGCGGCGCCGATTGCCTTTTCATAGCCTTTGGTAACGGTGAGCGAATCCATCACCGGCGGCCATAGGTTCTTGTTCTCGACGGCAAGGAGCTTGCCGATCGTCTTGGCTTCAGTTTCAAGCCGTTGCACGCGACGTTCGGCCGTATCGAGCGGCACGCGGGCCGCGTCGATAGTCTCTCTCGCGGTGTTATGGTTGATCTCGGTCTTCCGCGCAGCGGCTTCGGCTTCAGCGAGGGCCGTCTGCACCGCCGCAAGTGCCGCCGACAGCGTTGACAGATCGGGCTGACCGCTGTCAGTCGCTGCAAGGCCGGCGTCGATGTTGGCGAGTTCGGCTTCCAGCCGCGCCGCTCGCTGCTCGTGATCGCGTAAAGCGGTCTCGAGCTGATTGCGACGAGCGGTAAGATCAGCGAGGGCGCTGGTCAGTTCGCCAAAAGACTTCTCCGACGCTGCCAGCGTTTCATCCGCGGCGGCGACGCGGCTGTTGATGCCGGTGAGCCGCTCTGCGCTGGCCTGCGCCTGGGCCTTTAAGTGTTTCTCTTCGGTGTCCAATCGGACGAGCGCGTTTGCGGCGTCGGCCGCCAGCGTGCGCTCCCGTTCCAGATCGGCTGCGAACTGCTCCAGGCGGCGGTCAAGTTCGCCAAGACGTTCCTTGGCGCGGGCCTCCTCGCGCTCCAGTCCGTCCCGGGCAAGGAGGAGGCGTTGCAGCGCCGCCGCGGCTTTGGCTTCCGCTTCGCGCAATGCAGGCAAGCCGGCCGCGACTTCCGCTTGCCGCGTTGTCGCAACGGTTTGCTCACCAGTGCGCGCGGCAACGATACGGACGGCTTCGTCCTTAGTGCGCTCCGCATCGGCGACTTCGGTTTGTGCTGCCGTCCACCGCAGGTGCAACAGCAGCGCTTCGGTGCGGCGCACTTGTCCGGAAATGTTGCGGTAGCGCACCGCCTGCCGCGCTTGGGTCTTTAGCGACGCGAGTTGAGCGGCAAGCTGGCCGATCACGTCTTCGACTCGCGTCAAATTGTGCTCGGCGGCCTTGAGCCGCAGTTCGGCTTCATGGCGGCGCGCGTGCAATCCGGAAATACCGGCCGCCTCCTCGAGAACGCGGCGGCGCTGGTCGGGGCGCGCCTGAATGATTTCGCCGATGCGGCCCTGGTGCACCAATGCCGGCGAGCGCGAGCCGGTAGAGGCATCGGCGAACAGCACGGTGACGTCGCGTGCTCGCACCTCGCGGCTATTGACGCGAAACACCGAGCCCTGCTCGCGCATGATGCGGCGGGAGACTTCAAGCGTATCGGTATCATTGAAGGTCGCCGGCGCGGTGCGATCACTGTTGTCGACCAGAACCGAAACCTCGGCGTGATTGCGCGCTGGACGGCCGGTGTTGCCGGAGAAAATTACGTCGTCCATCTCGGACGCGCGCATGGCCTTGTACGAGGCTTCACCCATGACCCAGCGCACGGCTTCGACGAGATTGGACTTGCCGCAGCCGTTCGGGCCGACCACGCCGGTCAGTCCCGGTTCGATCTCGAGGTCTGTGGGTTCGACGAAGGACTTGAAGCCGATCAAGCGCAGCCGCGTGAGCTTCATTCGCGTTTTAAGTCCTTCTTGTTGTCCTGCTGCGGCCGCAAGGGGAATCACTGATAACTCATGCCCTTAGCGAGCTTGAGTTGGAGGCCGCCGCATCGGCGCGGAGAATGAATCGTCACGCTCGGAAGCGCAACAGGCCAGCCCGGTTATCCAGATTTTCTCGTCCGGCCGCCTGCGCCTCCGGGCCCGGCCAGCGCGCGGCCGGCGCCCAAGGTGGCAAAAAAAACCCTTATCCTTCCTTGAGATAAGGCTCGATCTCTTTAGTCAGAGCATCGATCGACTGATCGCCAACGAGCTTCTTGCCGTTGACGAAAAAGGTCGGCGTCGAGTTGACCCCGAGCTTTTCGGCGGCCCGATCGCGCACATCCTGGATGCCGTCGAGCACCTGCTGATTCGCCAAGCACTTATCGAACGACTCCTGGGTGAAGCCGAATTGCTTGGCGATCCCCATCAGTGCCGGGACGGGCTTCTGCACCATCCATTCCGACTGCTTTGCGAACAGCGTCTCTACGACCGGCATGAATTTGTCTTTGCCGGCGCAACGGGCCAGCATGAAACCTGCTGCCGCGAGCGCGTCGAACGGGAACTCGCGGAAAATGAAACGGACCTTTCCAGTATCGATGTAGCGCTTCTGCAGCTCGGGGAAGGTCGCCGTCGAGAAATGCGCACAGTGCGGACACGTCATCGAAGCGTATTCGATGACGGTTACCGGCGCTTTCTCCGAGCCGAGGACGATATCGCCGTCCGGTCCGGCTTTCGCCAAGTCCGCCTGGTCGATTTCGGCAGCCGCCCGGGCCGGAGACGGACGCAAGAGGAGGGCACCCGCGACACCGGCGCCAGCCATTGTGGACATTGTTGCGAAAACTTGGCGGCGGGTCAGCGTCAAGGTCAGCTCCTACGTTCCGACAATATGTGTGAACTCGTGCCGTACGAATGTGGCACCACCGCGCCCGTCCGCCAAGGCCCCGTACCGCCTCAGCATTCACGGTCGCTTGAGGGTGGTTGGGCAACAGTGTCAACGGCGCTTGACCGCTGCGCCGAGCCGCGCCAACGCCTGCCGCAGATCCTCGTCTGCGACTTCCGGCATGTTCGCGGCGATGCATGCAGCCGCAGCGGGATCGGGAGCGGCGGCCGACCGGCGCGATGCACGCCGCAGCGGAGCCTGCCGGAACGCGATGCGCTCTACCGCACGCCAGCCGAGGAAGCGGTTGACGCGTTCGCAGATCACGTTGACGAGATGCTGGATCTCAATCGCCGCCGGTCCTTCGACGCGCAGCACAAGCGTGCCCGCGGGCCGCCCCAACGCCAACCCATCGTCGCTTGCTCGCCCCGAAGGTGAAACGGGCCGCGGCCATTGTATTTTTATCGGCTCGCTGTGCGCGGCGATTTCGCCACCGACGATTTCAGTCCACCGCGTCACCAGTTCGGCTGAGGCAAAGCCCTGTCGCGTAAATGTCTCGCCAACGACCTTCCCGAGGAGGTCGCGCAACGGCTTGGCGAAGGAGCGGGAGGGGTTGTTCACAATGGGGTGCTCTGTCATCCCTCGATCATGACAGTAGCAGCCAAGACGGCGGTGCGACAGCGCGCAAAGCGTCCCGCGGCGATTCCATGCCCGCAACCCACCGCTTTGCTCGCCTGGTACGACCGTCATCGCCGGAAATTGCCGTGGCGCGCGCCGCCGGGCGAGCGTGCCGATCCGTACCGCGTCTGGCTCTCCGAAATCATGCTGCAACAGACGACGGTGAGGGCAGTTGCGCCGTATTACGCCCGCTTTCTTGCTCGCTGGGGCGACGTGCAGGCGCTCGCAGCCGCACCGCTCGACGAAGTCCTCAAGGCTTGGGCGGGACTTGGCTACTACGCGCGCGCCAGTAACCTGCATGCCTGCGCGCGCGCCGTAGTCGAGCGGCACGACGGCAAATTTCCGCAAAACGAGGCTGCGCTGCGCGACGCTTCCCGGCATCGGCGCCTATACGGCCGCCGCCATTGCCGCGATCGCGTTTGACGCAAAAGCAAGCCCGGTCGATGGCAACATTGAGCGGGTGATTGCCCGGCTCTTCGCCGTCACCGATTCGCTGCCCAACGCAAAACCTGAATTGCGCCGGCTGGCGCGCGAACTCACCCCACCACGGCGCGCCGGTGATTTCGCGCAAGCAATGATGGATCTCGGCGCGACGATCTGCACGCCGAAGAAACCGGCTTGCGTCTTTTGCCCGTGGGACGAAAGCTGTGCCGGCCGCGCACGCGGCGAAGCCGAGACCTTTCCGCGCCGAATACCCAAGCGCGAAGGCACGCTGCGGCGCGGTGCAGCCTTTGTTGCTCATCGGGCCGACGGTTTTCTGCTGGTGCGTACCCGGCCGGCGAAAGGGCTTCTTGGCGGCATGACTGAGGTGCCGACGACAGAGTGGACGCCCGATTTCGATGAAGTATCGGCGCGACAGCAGCGCGCCGCGTTTCGGCTCATCAAAGCGGCGCAAGGTCGTTGCGTGGCGCCGCCGTCGCTGGGATAGTGCGCCACGTCTTCACACATTTTCCGCTCGAACTGAGCGTATACGCCACCGAGCTTCCGGCGGACATGCAGGCGCCGGAGGGCATGCGCTGGATCCCGATGGCGGACATTGCCGGCGAGGCGCTGCCGAGCCTGATGCGCAAAGTGATTGCGCATGCAGTTCGGTGAAATTGAAAACCCTCCAGCGCCAGTGGACGAGGAAGTGGTGTAACCGGAAAGCTGGACAGCCGACGCCAGCTCCCTCACTTCTTCTTCGCGTTGAGCGCGGGTAGAAGAAGTTTCAGAAGCGCTTGGTCCGAGAACGGGTTCTGACCTGAGATCAGCTCGCGATCTTGAAGAACGTAGCTCTGCCATGGAGCGGCCACACTGACGTCGCCGCCCGCGGTGCGCAAGGCGAAGTCCGGGTAAAACAGAACCTTACCGCCAATTTCAAGCGGCTCCCGCTGCTGCTCTTCCGCCGTTGAAAAGATGGTCATCTTGTATCCGGTATAAATCCATCCTTGAGCCTTTGCCCGCGCTCCGGCGGCATCGCCCGCCGCCAGCGCTGCGACGACCTCTGTCGAATTTGGCAGAGCCGAGAGAAGTGAAATCGGACCATGGCAAAGGACCGCCGTAGGCTTCGATGCTTTATGGAAGTGTCTCATCACGGTGCCGGCGTCGGGATCGTCGAGAAGGTCCATCATCGGGCCGTGGCCGCCGGGGACGAAAACGGCGTCATATTGATCCAGGCCCGACGCGATGACGTCCGAGATGCGAGTTGGATTTTTGAGCCCAGTCAGGCTGTCGCGGAATTTCAGATAGTCCTGAAGCCTGGCCTCGTCCCCGCCGAAGAAATCGGGGACGGCTGAATGGACGTCCATTTGCGGCGTGTTGGCTTTGGGGTTGGCGAAGGTGATTTCGTAGCCTTCCCCCATCAGGGCGCGAACCGGAACCGTCAGCTCATTGAGGTAATAGCCAGCGCCGGTATAAACCTTGCCATCTTTCAAGGGCAAGCCGCGACCGCTCGAGACCAGCACCAACACTTTTCCTTTTGCTGTCATTGTGCTCTCCTCTCTGAAATTGCATCTGTTTTCCGAGATCTTGGCTCGCGCAGAGCAGACGGGTTTGCCGGAGCTCGGCCTCGGGCACACTCAGCAAGCTTTGGCCGCTCACCGGCGATGGCCTTTCTCCCGCAACAATCATCACTGGCCAGCAAATGTTCCGTTCTCATCACCAATCCAACTAGACCTTAGTGTCGGCGATACCTTTGGATAATTTCTGGGTGACTAAATAATTTGCGGCGTTTTACGCTCGATCTGGCTCGGGATCGCAGTGATCGTTACGCGGATTTGGTTTCTTCTATGGTGGCGAGCAAATGCGTGAGCGAGTGTGCGTTCGCTGTCACGTCCGATTTTGGGCCTGTAACGGACTTGCAGCAAAGTCCTTCAATCGGGCGCTAATGACCCATGTGGGAAGTCAAGCGCCGTAGATGCTACGATGCCCAACAGCCCCTTTCTGGGTGTGGTAGAGTAACAGGTAGGCTGCTCGGGCAGATAGGTAATGGGTCGCGCGCAGGCACCTAGCGATATCGATTTCGCAATAGTCAAAGTCGCGACAGTAGAGCGACCAACTCGCTCTGACGATGGGTCGCTGTTTTTGTAAAGACCGACTTCAATTGGTTGCGAACCGTTGCCTGCGACAGACCAAGCCGATCGGCAGCATGTTCTATGGAAATTCCCATCGCGAGGAGGGAGGCAAGTCGCAACTCCGCAGGCGTCAGGCCGAACGCCTCAGCCAGAACAGATGCCTGCGGTTGAGGTCGATCGTGCAAATCAGAGATGACGAGCAGGACGCGGGCGCCGAGGAACGGTGTGCGCGCCGGGCCGGCGACAGGCAGAACGCGGATCACGAGCGGCTGCCTGGCGACACGCCGTACCACGATGGGCGTGGCGGCTAATGGAGCGGTATCTGATGTCGTTCGCATCTTGTTGGTAAGCGCATCGAGCGCGAGGCTTGCCTGTTGGTCGCGCACCGCCAGTCGGCGGTTGCGGACGAAAAACTCATCGTCGAAAATCTGTTGGGCGGCTGCGTTGGCGTCGAGCACGCAACCCAACCGATCAAGCACAAGCACGGGTCGGCCGACAAGGTGCAGCGCATTGCTGATGCCCGCAAGCGCCCTCTGTCCGACGGCTTTGGACAACGTCGTCGTCTCGGTCAGCCGCGGCGCAAGACAGGCGAGAGCGCGCACTTCGTGCGGCTCGAACGGCCCTTGCCGCGCCGTGCGCTGAATGACCATCGCCCAGAGCGCCGGACCGGCTTGCAACCCGATGCCGGCAAACCACGGCAGACCGAAAGGCAATGCACATTCGTTATAAAAGTCGAGCCGGCGCATTTCCTCAGGCGTGACGATGTCCTGATCAGTGACGACCGGCTGGCCGCGCATCAGCAAAGGCACGCTGCGCTCGGCTCGCGTGTCGCGCGCCGGCCATCCTGTTGCAAAATAATATTTGAAACAATCGTCGACGCTCGCAGTGCGCGGGATATCGGGCGTGCGAATGTCGCTCTGCAGCAGCGCGCCGCCTGTGGCGCCTGCGGCAGCGCAGATATCGTCCATGATCTGCGGCCATAGCGTCGGATCGGCGACCGCGTCGCCCAGATTGTTGCAGACGGCAACCAATCGCTCTGAATTCAAAGCGAAATTTCGCATGGGAACCGACCATGCTCCGCATCGCGCCGGGCCAACTTTAGCCCATTTGGGTCAAGACCGATACGGGCGGCGCGAATATCATTTGTTTGGCCGGTCGATAGCGGAACTGCCGGTTTGAGGGCGAATGAACCGTCGCGCTCGGGGCGCTTACAACACACGCGCACGATTGCGTGCGCCGATGCTTCGCAGAGGAGACCTTGTCATGAGCAGCAGCAAACTGGTTTTCGAGGGCTACCGCGACCACAACTACGCGCTTTTCGTCTGGAACTCGCACACGAATGCCTATGAACCGGTATCGCTTACGGGGGCCGGGTCCAACTATCTGCAGAATTACGGTGAGCAAGGGGTCGTCGGACAAGGCACGCAAGGAGAAACTTACATCAGCGGTCCGGACCTGTTGGATTACAATGGCGACGTCTACCTCAAGGCAAATGCAACCAACGGCTATTTTGGCCTGTTTGTTTACGATACGTCCAACGACACGTCATCGCAAATACAAATCAACAGCGGGCAATCACAAAACCAGGCGTCGGACCTCGTTTCATACGGCGGCCAAATCTATTTCGACAATTATGCTGTTCCGCCTCGCGCCCTATCCGGCGCGGTAGGCGCACTCTATGAGGTTGTCCACGAAGTATCACCGAGCGGAACGACTTTGGTTGCAAATGAGGTGTCAGGCGCGCCGGCCAATCCGTCCTCCATGGTCGTATTTGACGGCGAGCTCTTCATGGATGGGCAGGACAGCAACAACAACTACGATCTGTTCAGCTATAACGGCAGCTCTTTTACTAAGATCAGCGCCGCCACGGGCCTTAATCCGACTGACCTTACCGTGGCCGGCAACGATCTGGTCTTCAACGGCCTCAACTCAAGCGGCAAGAACGCGCTGTACGCGTATTACAAATCCGCCAATGGTTCGTATGTGCTTGAAAAGGTCGATTCCGGCTCCAGTTCATACCGCGACGCGCAGGGAAACCGCGGCCGTGACCCCCTGGATATCACGTATTCCGGCTTGGGCTATAAAGTCAGAGTGTCGTTTACTATTCTGGGGTAACTGACCGACATGGCGACCGCGGCCTCTTTTTTGCGAATGTCGGACACTACACCAGCAATTCGCAGCTCACACCTTCGAGCGGGAAAGCCCCGGCGAACCTGGACCCATATGACCTCATCCTCGATTCCCGAGGCGACCTTTTCTTCACCGGCAATGATGGTCTCGGGGGGCGCGGCCTGTTCGAAGTGTACGCCGGCAGCAATTCTTACCATGAGAATTCTGACATCCGATACCTACAACTTCGGCAACACAGGCGCGCCTTATAACGACAATTGGGGCAATCTCAATCCGAACACGGTTACTTATATCGCCGGCAGTTCGGACAACGGCACCCTCTATTTTGCTGCCAACGGTCCCGGCAACCACAATACCACCCAACTCTGGGAAGGCAGTGTCTCGGCTTCTGGTGTGTTGAGCAACATTCACGAGGCCCCGGGAGGGTCAAGCACAGGCGGCCTTAACCCATTTTTGCTGACCCATTAAGCCGGACCCGACGCGAGCGAAACGGCGATGGCGCAAGCGGGCTGAAATCACAGAGGAATCGTTGTCCAACGATTTGCGCTCGCCTCAACAGATTAGCGCTTTTCCTCAGCCCAGAGCCACTGATCAAGTCTGGTTCTGGCCCTTCGCGTTGTTTCGTTGCGGCGCGACTATTCGGTCGCTTTGGATTGAAGCGGACATCGGGTCATACGTCGCATTGATACGCGGCGGGGACGTCTCGGTTGGCCGCCGAAACGGCAACGTTGCGGATTAAGAAAGCAACGAGCCGGGGGCGTCGATCCTTCTGGCCCGATAGCGGTAGCGCTTTTGATCGGTTTTTCTGAACCTCGCGACAATTCCGGTCGGGAGTGCTTTGCTCGCTATCTGGCGCGGGATCGCCGTGATCGTCGCGCTGATCTGGCTTCTTCTATGGTGGCGAGCAAATGCGACCGGACGGAAATATGGCCCCTAGTGCGCTTTTGATCGAGTGGGCAGGGGCGTGGCCGGCTGGTACTCCCTTCCGGCAAGTCGAAATTGTCATGCTGGCGCAGGACGTCGTCAACATGCAGCTAGCACGGTGAACGCGACAGCATGGCCAACGTTGGAGATTTGGTCCGGGTGATCGCGGCGAAGAGCGGCAAGACTTAGGAGTGACAGGACGTGGGGCGCGTACTCATAAGTCGGTTCTGTAAGCACAGCCTGTGGGATGTCCGCTTCGCTCCCCGAAAGCGACTGAAATGCTAAGTCGCCGCGAAATGTCGCGATGGGCCAAACACAGACCAAGTGCGTTGCACAAGAGGGGCTATTCAATCACATCGTCGGCGCGAAGCAGAATTGAAGGTGGAACTTTGACATTGAGCTGCTTTGCAGTTTTGAAATTCAACACGAACTCAAATTTAGTCGGCGCTTCCACCGGAAGGTCACCCGGTGTCGCCCCTTGTAGGATTTTGCCAGCCATGACGCCTTGCTGGCGAAGGAATGCAAGAAGATTTGGCCCATAGGCCATTAGACCTCCGTCACGGGCAAAGTCCGTGAACAAGGTTATTGCTGGCAAGCGGTGAGCCAGAGCCAGGTCGGCGAGCGTTTTTGTATGACTTCCAATGAATGGCCGTGGCAGCATGATCGCGGCGCCCGCACCCTGCTGCGCAGCTGTGGAAAATGCGGCTTGGGCATCGGCAATATCCCGAATCTCAATCGTGTCGACGACGAGACCGAGCACATCGGCCGCTGATTTGACCGCGTCAAGTTGCCGTTTGACGGTTGTGGGATCCCAAAAGACAGCGACTTTGGTGAGTTGCGGAAGCATTACTTTCAAAAACTCAAGCCATTTTTGGCCGAAATCCGGAAAATCCAAAAACACGCCGGTCAGGTTGCCGCCAGGTCGCGCGATGCTCGCAACAAATCTGTCCGCGACTGGATCGCTTTCCAAATCGCCAACTACGATGGGTATTGTGGCGGTCGCGGCCTGAAGGGCCCGTTCCGCGGGCGGGCTCTCTACCAAAATCAGATCGACCTTCCGCTTGACAAGATCGGATGCCATTGCCGCGAGTTTGTTAGCGTCGCCTCCTGAGCCGCGAGTAACAAACGCGACTTGATCCTCGCGCAATCCGGCGGCCTCCATTCCGGACAGAAGAGCGGCCACGCGCGGCGGTACCCCGGAATCTGCGCCTGGGTACAAAAATCCAATCTGCAGGATTTTCGAATGCTGCGCCCACGCTGCGACTGGCCAAGCGGCGGCGATGACGCCGAACAGCTTGATGAACTCGCGTCGGCTCACTCAATCACCTCGTCGGCACGGCCGAGGATTTACAACGGTGCAATTACAGCAGGGATTTGCGACAGGCGGAATGGGGTTCAATGGTTATTTTGCGGAGCAGCAAGTCTCAAAGGCCGATGTCTGAAGAGGGTCATCTGCGTCTCAGCTGTGTCGACGACATGTCCGTTATTGCTCCGATCGCTCCCAAAGAGGTGTGATGCCCGAGCTGCAGCGAAGTGCCATTAACGTCCGATTTGCGTCTCGACCTCTCGACGCACCGCAGCAAAGTTCGCTTCGCTATTTGATGAGGCCGGCGGCGGCGTAGGCGATATGACAGAGATAGACCGAACCGGTGAGCATGCTTAATTGTCGCGGTGCTGGCCCCGTGGGCGCAAATGCGCTGAATGACGACTAGCTACGAGATAGGTGCAGCAGACGATTCGCACCGGGTCAGCAAAGGAAGAGATGCGACGCGAACGAGCCCAGCCCCTCGATTGATAGCCGCGTAGTGAGCTAGATTATGGTCGATGCTGAACGAGCTGGCTCTAACCTTCAATGCGTACCACTTAGGCGGGCTAGGACAGGGACCAGGAGAGGAGACTCGATGAACACAGTCAAAGACGCTCTGGCCCAGAAGAGTGGCGCCCTGATCCATGTTCGTTCGGGCGACATGGTCGTCGAAGCCTTGCGCCAGATGCGCGACAACCGGGTCCGGTCGGTGTTGGTCATCGACGACGACGTACTGGTCGGTATCGTGACCCAGGGTGACTGCGCCATAAAAGTGCTGCTGCCCGGGCTCGATGCAAAGCAGACTCCGGTGGGCCAAGTGATGACGGGCGACCCGGTGACGGTCAAGCCGGACGACCAACTGGAAGGCTGCATGGCAATGATGGCTGCGCGCGGCTTTCGCCATCTACCAGTGCTGGACGCGGGCAAGGTCGTGGGCGTGATCTCGATTGGAGACGTCGTCAAGGACATCATCCGAAATTTGGAGCACAACGTGGGCGACCTGATGGGCTACATCATGACGGACGGCCCCGGGGGCTGACAGATGAATCGCGGTGCCGTCGCCGGCGTTGCTGCAGATGTCCGTTCCGGGTCCAAAACGCGACCAGGCCATCCAGGACCGATGCCGGCCGATGTCCGTTATGCCCCGTGAGCGAAGTGAGTAATTTCGACTCTCGTTTCGCCACGCGCATGTCGCTTTTTCGTTGACATAGGTCCCTATTTCAGGTACACGGTAACGAATCTCGCTCATTGAGGGACGCCTTCGCGAGGGCACTCCTGAAAGCGGAGCGAGTGCGGTTCCCGCGCGCGGATTTGCAATCCGCTCTCGGGCGACCCGGACACCGCCCGGCCGGCATAAAGACCGGCCTGCGAGGAGCTCGCTGGACTGGAGGATGGGGAACGCAGGTTGCTCTGCGTCAGGTCGCCGTCCCAGGAAGCGCGGCCCGGAGTTGAAGCCGGTTGGCGGCAATCCCGCCAATGGCAAAGCCGCGGCGAAGCGCCGGAAGGCGGGCGCATCCCGCTGGGATGCGTCGCCGCGCTCAAAGCGCGTACAATGGTTGGCATGCGCCTTTCGGCGCTTCGCCTCCCTCATTTTTTGGGAGGCCATTAGCTTAGCGTAGTTGTTCGTGTTTAACACTCGGGCGCCGCGGCGCCGCGAGAACGACTGCGCATGCCGTCAACAAAGAGCAAAGAGGCTGAACATTCGTGATCAGAAAGTTGGTTACGCTGGCGCGCTGCTACAGCGACATTCTCCGGTTCTGGACCATATGCGCGAACAAACAATGCCGGCGTTCGCGGCGTTGCCTCGATCGCTCAGGAAAGTGCTGGAATGTGCGTTATCCAAGGACGGGGCCGGGCAGGGAACGATTGCGCGCGCGCGTCCTCTTGAAACGCCGCGGCCTTCCGCTGGCGCTGCGAGAATGGCAACGTCTGCATGATCCGGGTGATAATTTATTGTAATGGCGTCGCATGAGAACCCTAGTAAGACCTTTGAACATTCCAGGCAGAGGAGTCAGCGATGAAAATTGAACGTCACGAAACCGGCCCGCGCATGAGCAAAGCCGTGGTCCATGGTGACACCGTCTATCTTGCCGGCATCGTCGCCGATGCGCCCAAGGGCAAAAGCACGGCCGAGCAGACCAAAAACATCCTGTCGCAGATCGATGGCTTCCTGGCCAGGGCCGGAACCGACAAGAGCAAAGTGCTGTCCGCGAATATCTGGATCACCGATATGGCGAACTTCGCCGAGATGAACGGAGTGTGGGATGCGTGGCTGTCGCCCGGCAATGCTCCGGCGCGCGCGACCGTCGAGGCCAAGCTCGCCTCGCCCGACTACAAGGTCGAAATCATGGTGGTTGCGGCGCGCTAAATGATCGAAAGTGGACGCCGGTTTCGGGAAGATCATGCGCAAAAAAATTATCGCCGGCGATGCCGGCATCTCGGCACGCACCTGCGCGCGCAAGGTGTCGATCACCATCAAGCCTTGCGACGTCTCGACGTGCCAGAAGGTCCAGCCGTTGCAGGCTTCCAGTCCCTGCGCCAGAGCGCCAATGCGATGGATCGAGCCAACCGCCTCGCCGAGCGCGATCGCACCGTCGGCACGAACGAGCGCCCGATGCCGCTTCTTGGCGTCGACGAGTTTGATGCCCGGCGCCACCAAGCCGCGTTCGATCAGCGCCGAGAACGGAACCCGCGGCGCTTCACGCGCTGTCATAAAGGTGGCGAGCGCCGGTTCCGGCAGCGGCTCGATGGCGGCGATTTGCTGTTCCGCGGCTGCCGCGTAGTCCGCCTGACGTTCGAGGCCGATGAAGCGCCGGTGCAGCCGGCGCGCGACCGCCCCGGTCGTGCCGGTGCCGCAAAACGGGTCGAGCACAAGATCATCAGGCCGCGACGCTGCCAGAATGACGCGGGCGAGCAGTGCTTCCGGCTTTTGCGTCGGATGCAGCTTTTTGCCGTCGTTGTCCTTGAGCCGTTCCTCGCCGGTACATAGCGGTATGAACCAGTCGGATCGGGTCTGGATATCCTCGTTGCCGGCTTTGAGCGCTTCGTAATTGAACGTGTAATTCCGCTTGGCCGCGTCCCGCGCCGCCCAGATCAGCGTTTCGTGCGCGTTGGTGAAGCGGCGGCCGCGAAAATTCGGCATCGGGTTCGATTTGCGCCAGACGATATCGTTAAGGATCCAGAATCCGAGATCCTGAAGGATCGCGCCGACGCGGAAAATGTTATGATAGGAGCCGATCACCCAGAGCGTCGCGCTCGGCTTCATCAGCCGCCGACATGAGATGAGCCAGGCGCGGGTGAAATCGTCATAGACGGAGAAACTTGCGAATTTATCCCAATCGTCGTCGACCGCGTCGACGCGCGAATTGTCAGGGCGCTTGAGATCGCCCTGGAGCTGCAGATTGTATGGCGGATCGGCGAAAACCAGGTCGATGGAACCGGCTGGCAGCTTTGCCATTTCGGCAACGCAATCGCCGACTAGAATGCGCGCGGAAGCGGCGGACTCAAAACTCACGCGGGGCGCCCTTACGGACGCCCCGCGACGCGACACAACCATGACTCAGAACTCTGACATCAGGCGACGTCGAAATCGGCGACGCGGGACCTGCAACCGACAAACGCATCATGCCGCCGCAAGGTAAAAATCAGGTTACTTGCCAGGCGCCGTAACTAGGCAATAAATGCCGGCAAACACTTGGTTAATTGCGTGCGCTCGCTGACAAGTTTTTGCTCCGAAACGATCTTATCGGGCTGGTCGGAGCAGCGATTTGTGAAGGAGAATGACAATGCGTACCGATGATTTTCGTCCCAGCGATAACGTCGAAGACGATCGCGAAGTGAGCGCGTCACGCGGCGGGATATCGGGCGGTGGAGTAGGCGGCCTTGGTATCGGCACGATCATTATCGTCGGGCTGATCAGCTGGTACTTCGGCATCGATCCGAGCGTGCTCCTCAACGGCGCCCAGATTCTCACCGGCGGAACGCAGTCGGAGCAGACCAGCCCGGCGCCGCCCGTTGCCTCAGGGACGCCGAACGATCCGACCGGCAAGTTCGTCGCCCTTGTGCTCGGCGACACCGAGGACCGCTGGACCGAGATTTTCGCCGCCGGAGGGCAAACCTATCACCCGCCGAAGCTGCGCTTGTTCGCGCGCTCGGAGCCGACGCCTTGCGCCTTCGCGCAGTCGGCCATGGGACCGTTCTACTGCCCCCGCGATCAGCGCATTTATCTCGACACCTCGTTCTTTGACGACCTGCAGCACAAGTTCGGAGGCTGTTCGAACAGCAACGCCTGCAAGTTTTCCGAAGCGTACGTCATCGCCCACGAGGTCGGTCATCACGTGCAGAACCAGCTCGGCATTCTTCCGCGGGTGACGCAGATGCAGCAGGCTTCGGCGAGCCGCGCTGAGGCAAACCGCCTGCAAGTCCGCATCGAGCTGCAGGCCGATTGTTTGGCCGGCGTATGGGCGAACCGGGCGGAGCAGAAGCACAGCTTCCTCGATCCGGGAGATGTCGACCAGGCTCTCCAGACCGCATCGGCGATCGGCGATGACCGTCTGGAAAAGCAGGCGCAGGGCTACGTCGTCCCCAACTCCTTCACCCACGGCACTTCCGAGCAGCGCAAACGCTGGTTCTCCAACGGCTTCAGCCAAGGCAAAGTCTCGGCGTGCGATACCCTGTCGGCGAGCGCGCTCTAGTGTCCGATTCAACATTCGCATCCGGGTTCGGCACGCTCTCATGCGAATGTTGGAATCAAAGGACCACTAGCTAGAGTGCCAGTGGAGCTTTTGGATTTGACATTCGCTTGACGAGTTTTCGGCTAGCTGGACAGCGAATGTCAAATCCGCTCCACTAGTGTATTATTCCTGCGTGGTTCGGATTGCGTAAGGTCTGCCGATGCCCGGCGTCGATGAGAATAGAGAGTTCGTACCGCTGAAGATCGCGGTGCTGACAATATCCGACACCCGCAATCTTAAGGACGACAAATCGGGTGCGCTCCTGGTGCAACGCATTGTCGCCGCCGGCCACCTCGCCACCGAACGCAGCCTCGTGCCCGACGATATCGAGGCGATCCGTGGACGCGTCAAACAGTGGATCGCCGATCCCTCGATTGATGTGATCATCACCACAGGCGGCACCGGTTTTACCGGCCGCGATGTTACGCCGGAAGCGGTCGAGCCGCTGTTTGAAAAGAAGATGGACGCTTTCTCGGCGCTGTTTCTGGTCGTGAGCTTCCCGAAAATTGGGACGTCGGCGATTCAGTCGCGCGCCACGGCCGGCATCGCCGGCTCGACTTACATTTTTTGCCTGCCCGGCTCACCCGGCGCATGTAAGGACGCCTGGGACGAAATTTTGGTGCACCAGCTCGATAATCGCTATCAGCCGTGCAATTTCGTCGAGATCATGCCGCGGCTCGACGAGCATTTGCGCCGCCCGAAGGCGAGGGGCGCGACGGTTTGAACCGTACACGCCACCGACGATTATAGATCTAAATCCCAGTACTCGCTGACGACAGGCCGGCCCCAGCTGCGGTGCCGCTCGGTGCGCATGAGTTTGAAGCCGGCTTTCTGATAAATGTGCCGTGCTGCGGTCAGTACGCTGTGGGTCCACAGCGTGATCTTCTGGTAGCCTGCGCGCCGCGCGAAACTTATGCATTCGTCGACCAGCCGTGCGCCGAGGCCGATCCCGCGCGCGCTCGGCTCGAGCAAAAGCAACCGAATGCGGGCGATTTTCGCTGAAATCCTTTACCAGCATGATGGTGCCGGCGTTCTCGCCGTCGATCTCGGCGATCCAGCATCGCTCGCGCTTTCGATCGTGCTTGTTGACGAAGTCGGCGACGATTTGCGCGCACACTCCTTCGAACGGCGCGCCCCAACCGTACTCCTGCGCATAAAGCTCGGCGTGGCGTTTGATGATCCAGCCGAAATCGCCCGGCACCGGCGCGCGTAACTTGACTACGGAAGCCTTGGTCGGCCGCGCCTCCGCCTGGTTATCGAGCAGCGTTTCAATGGTGTTCATGGCGGCAACCAGTCGAGCTTGCTCTTCCGGCTTGAGTTTTTCGAGGGTCGCGCCGGCGTCGCGCTGCGAACGGCGATCGAGCGGCGCGAAGGCCTTTCGCCCCGACGCCGACAGCGCGATATGGCTTTGCCGGGTATCGCGCGCAGAGACTTTTCGCTGGATCAGTCCGCGTTTTTCGAAATTGCGCAGCGTCCGGCTCAAGTAGCCGGCGTCGAGATCGAGAGCGCGGACAATCTCGCTCGCAGTCGGCGAACGGCGCTGCGCGATCTCGTAGAGCAGCCGAGCCTCGCCGAGCGAATACGGGCTGTCGAGATAGGTCTTGCGCAGCACGCCGAGCTGTCTGGTGTAGAACCGGTTGAAACGGCGCACTGCGGCAACGCGGTCTTCAGCAATGTGGTCTTGAGAAATGCGTGTGTTGGCGGTCGCGGGCGGTCATCAATCAAGCGTCGGCTAGATACTTGACTAAGTCAAGTATCTAGCGTGACGGAAATGCGGCCGCGGACAGGATGACGATCTGCCGCCGGCCAATGCGGCGGAGAAGATCGGTCTCGGCATCGGCGGCAAACTCGGAATGGCCGCCAAGTTCCACGTAGAACGGCTTTGAGATCATCAGGCCCTGCTCGGGGTGCGGGCCGCCCCCCAGAGCGTCCGCGAGCAGCCGCCAGGCCTGCTGCGCCGTCGACTGCGCGGTGCCGCCACGCTGAAATGTGGCGGCTCGCCGGCCCGTTGCCGGTTGCTGGCTGAAATGGCTCGCCTCGCCGATCCAGGGCGCGTCAAGGACGATGCCCGGCCGAAGAAACAGCAGCCAAGGCGATCGCGCCGCCGCCGCCGCGGCCTTCAACCGTTGGCCAAGCGAGCCGGCGACGTTCATAAACACGCAACCAGCAACGTCCGCGACGGTCGCGGTATCGTCACTCGAACCGCCGTCGACAACCAAAACTTCGCTGATCAGTCCCGCGGTAGCCCCCGGGACGAGGGCGGCAAGGGTCCGGACTAACGCCCGCTCGGAATCGCGTGTCGCGATGATGACGCTCAGCATCCCCTGACCAATTGCGTCCGCCCGGCGGTGGCACGAATTGACGGTTCCTTCGCAGGCTTAAGGCGTCTCCCGGATGGTTTCCAACACATCCGAGTTACTTGCTAATTTCGTTCTTGTTTTGTTCACAGAGGTGCATTAGCTTATGACCATGACGCGATCGTCCGCATTGAAACGCCCGCCGGCGCCGCTGCCCTCCGCGCCGGCGGGCGAGCCGGGAACAGCCGTCGAGCGCGAACGCCGGCGCGGGCGTGGCGCACATTCGAATGCTTCCGGGCGCTATGAACCGCTGGCGCGTGTCGCCTTCGACGATGGCTGGCAAAGCCTGGACGAATTGCCGCCGTTCAAAACCAGCGTGACGGTCGACGCGTCTCGAAAGGTCATCACCCGCAACGATTCGCCCGACATTTCCTTCGATCGCTCGATCAATCCCTATCGCGGCTGCGAGCACGGTTGCGTCTATTGCTTCGCGCGGCCGACGCACGCCTATCTTGGTCTCTCGCCCGGACTGGATTTCGAATCGAAGCTGTTCATGAAGCCGGACGCGCCGGAATTGCTCGAGCGCGAATTGTCGGCGCCGGGCTATGTCCCGAAAGTCATTGCCATCGGCACCAACACCGATCCGTACCAGCCGATCGAGCGCCAATACAAAATTATGCGCGGCATTCTCGAAGTCTTGGAACGAGCCGGTCATCCCGTGGGCATCGTCACCAAATCGGCATTGGTGCTGCGCGACCTCGACATTCTGGCGCGGATGGCGCAACGCGATCTCGTCAAGGTAGCCATTTCGGTCACGACTCTGGACGCCAAACTGGCGCGGACCATGGAGCCGCGGGCCTCTACGCCGCCCCGGCGGCTTGAAGCGCTGCGGCAATTGGTGAAGGCAGGCGTGCCGGCCTCGACGCTCGTCGCCCCGGTTATCCCGGCGATCAACGATGCCGAGATCGAGCGCATTCTTGAAGCCGTCGCGGCAACCGGCGTGCGTCACGCCGGCTACGTATTGCTGCGCCTGCCGCTCGAAGTGCGCGACCTGTTTCGTGAATGGCTGATGGCGAATTTTCCAGACCGTTATCGTCACGTCTTCAAGCTGATCCGCGATATGCGCGGCGGCAAGGATTACGACTCCACCTTCGGCAAGCGTATGACCGGAACCGGACCGATTGCCTGGATGATCGGCCGCCGCTTCGAAGTCGCCTGTGAGCGGCTTGGCTCTCAACACGACCAAGGTGTCGACGACGACCGCGCATTTCCGCCCTGCACAGGCGGCATCGGCGCAGCTCAATCTGTTCGGCTGATGATGTAGCCGGCCTGGGCGACGCCGCTGTCCCCGCAATTCTTCTGCCCAAGCCGTTCGCATTGCGGACCGGGCTCTGCCGTGGTCATGATGCGGCATGAGTCGCAAGGAAAGCGCGGCGCTTCGCCTGCCGCTCGACGAGGAAATCGTTCGGCCGACGTTCCGACGCGAGCGCGCGGCACTCAAGCGTGGAGTGTGGCCGGTCGCCGGGTGCGACGAGGCTGGGCGCGGCCCGCTTGCCGGGCCCGTGGTCGCCGCCGCCGTCATTCTCGATCCCGATAACGTCCCGCGCGGCCTTGACGACTCGAAGAGGCTCACGCCGGAGCGCCGAGAGGTCCTCTACGAGCGCATCTGCGCTCGTGCCCAGGTCGCGGTTGCGATGGCGCCGCCGTGGCGCATCGATCGCGACAACATTTTGCGAGCATCGCTCTGGGCGCTGGCGCGGGCGGTGGCGTCGCTGCCGGTAAAGCCGCGCCTGGTTTTCGTCGATGGCCGCGATCGCATTGATGCAGGCTGCGATTGCCAGGCGGTTATCGGCGGCGATGGGCTCGTGGCTTCGATCGCGGCCGCTTCGATCGTCGCCAAGGTGACGCGCGACCGCCTTATGACCCGTCTCGGTGCAGCCCATCCGGGCTACGGCTTCGAGCGCCACATGGGCTACAGCGTTCCCGAGCATTTCGCTGCCCTCGACCGGCTCGGTCCGACGGTTCATCATCGGCGGTCGTTTGCACCGGTCGCAGGTGCGCTCGGCGATTCTCGCGGGCGACGCGGACGACCTCGCCGCCGACATATTGCCTCTGTAGGCATCCAGCTTTATACGGCAACGCGCCCGGGGTAAGGCCGGCGAGCGCCTGATTTTGCGGATCGGATTGCCGATTGGCGGCGAACAGCATCGCGCGGAGTCCGATGTTTCACGTCCCACTTTATTTCGAAGCGCTGCGCACGCGTCCGGTTCTCCTGTTCTGGCTGGTCACGCTGGCGCAGGCGGCGGTGTGGATTGTAGTGCCGCTGTTGTTTTACTCGGCGCCGCCCGGCGATCTCGTGGAGTTGCTCGCCATCGGTCATGAGTTTCCCGTCGATGGCAATTTCGGACCGCCGCTCGCTTACTGGCTCGCAGAGATCGCGTTCCGCGCCGCCGGTTTGTTCGGCGTTTATGCGCTGTCGCAGATTTGTCTGATCGCGACGTATTGGTGCGTGTTCGCGCTCGGCCGCGCAATTGTCGGGCCAACGCACGCCATCATGGCCGTGCTGCTGATGGTCGGCATTTCCGTGTTCACCGTGCCGACGCCGGATTTTGGCCCGCCGATCCTGGCGATGGCGTTATGGGCCGCGGCGCTGCTGTTCTGTTGGCGCACGGTGATGGAGGGCCGGCAGCGATACTGGTTCGCGCTCGGCGCCGCGGTGGCGCTGCTCCTCTTCACTACCGACGCTGCGCTCGTTCTTCTCGGCGCACTCGCCCTGTTTACGGCAATGACTAAGCGAGGCCGTGCTGCGCTTGCCACGATCGCCGCGTGGATCGTACTGACGGTGCTCATCTTCGCGGTGTTTGCCCACGTGTTCTGGCTCGAACGCGTCGGCGGGCTGATGCCGACATTGGAGCGCTTGCGCGACGCCAGCATTGCCGGCTGCGAATACATCGGCCTGGTTGCGACTTCTCGGCGCGCTCATTATCGCCCACGCCGGCTTGGCGGTGATGATCGTGCTGGCGAGCGGCTGGCCGCGAACCCGTGCCAGTCCGGCTCCGGCCATTGCGCGCGCGCCGGTCGCGGCTCCTGCGGTCACTTACATCAAGGTTTTTGCCTCACTACCGGCTTTGCTTACGACGATCGTTGCCGTGCTGATCGGCGATCGACTGCCGGTCGGCGGCGCAGCGCCGGTGCTGGTACTGTCTGGACTTGCGATCATAGTTGCCGCCGGCGACAGCATCGCGCTGCATCATCAGCGCATTCTTGGCTTTGCCTGGACCGGCCTTTTACTGGTGCCCGCGTTGTTGGTGCCGGTTGCGATCATTCTTCTGCCTTGGGCGACCGGCACCGATCTGAGAGTGGCGCAGCCGGCCGCCGCCATGGGCCGCTTCTTCGCAGAAACTTTCGAACGCCGGACCGGCCAGCCGCTTGCGATCGTCAGCGGTGACACGCGCACCGCGGCGCTGGTGGCGTTGTCGGCACGAAGCCGGCCAAGTGTGTATTTTGCTAGCGAACCGCTGCACTCGCCGTGGGTGACCGCGGCCGAGATCCGCGAAAGGGGCGCCATCGTTGTCTGGCCGGCAGCCAACACCGATCCTGCGCCGCCACCGGAGATCAAGACACAGTTTCCTGACCTCGTTCCCGAAGTGCCGCAAACGTTCGAACGACCGGTACGAGGCCGCCTGCCACCGTTGCTGATCGGTTGGGGCATGATCCGGCCGGCCAACGCCTCCGCATCGGCGCTTTCGGCGCCGCGGTGACCGGTTCGCCGTTGCCTCGGCGCAGGCGGTTCGAACGTAGCTTTATCCGGCCAATGCTTTTTTCAGCGCCAGAAAATCCCGCCAGGCGAGCCGCTTCTGCAGCGGGCTTCGCAGCAAGAACGCGGGATGGTACGTCGCGATGGCGCGGATTTCCCGGGTTCCGGTGTCGAATTTGAACCATCGGCCGCGCGTTCGTGTGATGCCTTCCCTGGTTCCAAGCAGCGTCTGGGTTGCCGGCTGGCCGAGGCAGACAAGGATATCCGGGTCCGCAAGCTCGATCTGGCGGCGGATGAAGGGCAGGCAGATCGCCGTCTCCTGCGGCGTCGGTGTTCGATTGCCGGGCGGCCGCCATGGCACGACGTTGGCGATATAGGCGCCGGTACGATCAAGTCCGATCGCCGTCATCATCCGGTCGAGTAACTGTCCCGACCGGCCGACGAAAGGAATCCCGGAGATGTCCTCATCCCGGCCCGGCGCCTCGCCCACGAACATGACACGCGCTTCGGGGTTGCCGGCGGCAAATACCAGTTGGGTAGCGGTGGCGCGCAGCATGCAGCCCTCGAAAATTTCGAGCAGGGCGCGTAACTCGTCGAGGGTCTGAGCGCTTTTGGCGGCATCGCGCGCTGCCATGATTGCTGTTTCCGGGGAAGCCGGGATGCGGAACAGGCGGCGTGCGGCGTTTCGCGGCAACACTGCTTTCCACCCCTTTGCGAGGCCGCGGACGGCGAAGCGGCCCGTGCCGCAGCAGGCTGTGGCGGCGGAACAACCTCGTCCGCGAAGCGGTCGACCGGCTCCTCGCCGACAAGGGTGTCGACCCCGGCGTCGAGGTAGAAGTCGACAAGCTCGCGTACGCTTTTGGCTGCGGAATTCATGCTGGAACTGGATTTATGGACGATCCATTTAGTCTATGCGAGGGATGAAAGCATGAAATATGGCTTTTCGGTCGGACTGGGGAGCAGGCCATGAATGCAGCGGATCTTCCCGCCCGCGAGGCGATGGAGTTCGATGTTGTCATTGTCGGCGCCGGGCCCGCCGGGCTTGCCGCTGCGATCAGGCTCAAGCAGCTCGCACCGGATACATCCGTCGTCGTCGTTGAAAAGGGCTCCGAAGTCGGCGCCCACATCCTCTCCGGAGCCGTCATTGATCCGATCGGGCTCGACCGCCTTGATTCCCGAATGGCGCAAAGAGGAAACGCCGCTCGGCACTGCCGTCACCTCGGACCGTTTCTACGTACTGGGGTCCTCTGGTGCGGTACGCCTGCCGAACCTGTTGCTGCCGCCGCTGATGAACAATCACGGCAATTTCATCGCCTCGCTCGGCGATGTCTGCCGGTATCTGGCGCGGAAGGCGGAGGCGCTTGGCGTCGAAATCTATCCGGGCTTTGCCGCAGCCGAGGTGCTGTTCGAGAACAATGCGGTTGCGGGCGTTGCCACCGGCGATATGGGCGTCGGCAAGGACGGACATCACAAGGCAAGTTTCACCCGCGGCATGGAGCTGCGCGCCAAGTACACTCTATTTGCTGAGGGTGCGCGCGGCAGTCTTTCCAAAATGCTGATCGAGCGTTTCGGGCTCCACCAGAACCGGCAACCGCAGAAGTACGGCATTGGCTTGAAGGAGCTGTGGCAGGTCACGCCGGATAATTTCCGTAAGGGGCTCGTCCAGCACACCATGGGTTGGCCGCTGGCCAACAACACCGGCGGCGGTTCGTTTCTCTATCACTTCGGCGACAACCTTGTTTCAGTGGGCTTCGTCGTCCACCTGAACTACCAAAATCCCTACCTTTCGCCGTTCGAAGAATTCCAGCGATTCAAGACCCATCCGCTCGTGCGCGACACCTTCGTCGGTGGCAAGCGGATTTGCTACGGCGCTCGTGCAATCACCGAAGGCGGCTGGCAGTCGGTGCCGAAGCTCGCCTTCGCCGGCGGAGCGCTGATCGGTTGCGCCGCGGGCTTCATGAACGTGCCGCGCATCAAAGGTAGCCACAACGCCATACTCTCCGGGATGCTGGCGGCCGAGCACGTCGCGACCGCGCTCGCCGCCGGTCGCGCGCACGATGAGCTTGCCGACTACGAAGCCGCGTGGCGTGGCTCACCGATCGGGCACGATCTTTGGCGGGTGCGCAATGCCAAGCCGCTTTGGTCGAAACTTGGAACGGTCGCGGGCGTGGCGCTCGGCGGTTTCGATATGTGGACGAATACGTTCGGCTTTTCGTTGCTCGGCACGCTCAAGCACGGCAAGCCCGATTTCGCGACGTTGAAACCGGCGGCTGACTGCCGTCCGATCGCCTATCCAAAACCTGACGGCAAACTCACTTTCGACCGGCTCTCCTCAGTCTATTTGTCCAATACCAATCACGAGGAAGACCAGCCGGTTCATCTCATCGTGCGCGATCCGGCGCTGCAAAAGGCATCCGAGCACGATGTCTATGCCGGACCGTCGGCGCGTTATTGTCCGGCGGGCGTTTACGAATGGGTGGAGGATGCAGGCCAGCCGCGTTACGTGATCAACGCGCAAAACTGCGTCCACTGCAAAACCTGTGACATCAAGGATCCCAATCAAAACATCAATTGGGTTCCGCCCGAAGGCGGCGGTGGCCCGAATTATCCGAATATGTGACCGTCGCTGGCATCCGCCGCTTGGTCTTGCGTCGAATTAACCCACTGGTGTTTGCCGTGATTTCGCCGCCCTTCGGGCCTAACGACGTGGCGTCCTTGCGAGGGCATGGCAAAAAGGTCATTCTCGCGCGGCGGTTGGGGTGCGGCCGCCTGATTCCCTGTTTGCCGGCCTGGATTGTTCATGGAGCTATCGTGATTTATTCGCTGCTGCCCCGGCACGCCGCCATCGCTGGCGCCGTTGTCTTGTTGAGCCTGCCATCGGCGTTCGCCGCCGAGACCCCCACGCCGCAGGAGATCGCCCACGCGACGGCCTCCGGCAGTTATCTGGCGGCACGGCACGCCGGTGTCGAGCGCGACTCCGGCACGGCGGCGGCTTACTACCTCAACGTTCTCAAAGCAGATCCGCGCAACGCGGACCTGCTCAGCCGCACTTTTCTTTCGGTCCTCAGTGAGGGCGACATTGATGAGGCCGGCCGGCTCGCCGATCGGCTGATCCAGCTCGACCGCAACGATCGCATCGCGCGGCTGGTGATCGGTGTGCGGGCGCTCAAGCAAAAGCAATACGGCTCCGCCCGGCAGAACTTCACCCAATCGGTGCGCGGCCCGGTTACCGACCTTACGGCGGCGCTTCTGTCGGCTTGGGCGCTGTCGGGCAGCGGCGACAGCCGTGCCGCGACGGACACTTTGGACCGGCTCGCTGGCCCGGATTGGTACGCCATTTTCAAGGACCTGCACGCCGGCATGATCCTCGATTTGGCCAACAAGAAAGACGCCGGCAAGCGCTACGAACGCGCCTACAAGGCCGACCCGATGGCGCTGCGGACCGTGCAGGCCTATGGCCGCTATCTGTCGCGAACCGCCGGCAAAGACGACGCACTGAAGATTTATCAGGAATTCAACAAAGCCGTTCCCGATCACCCGGTGATCGTGCAGGAGATGAAGGAAATCTCCGCCGGTGACAAACTGCCCCCGCTCGCGGATTCGGCGCAGGCCGGCGCCGCTGAAGCACTCTACGGGCTTGGTGCTTCGATCGGCCGCCGCGGCGGCGAAGATCTGGCGCTGATCTACTTGCAGCTCGCGCTCTATCTCGAGCCGACGCACGCGATGGCGTTGCTTTCACTTGCCGACCTCTACGAGTTGCTCAAGAAGCCCGAGCTTGCGATCAAAGTGTACGATCGTATCGCCCCGTCGTCGCCTCTTCGGCGCAACGCGGACATCCAGGTCGCCTCTGATCTCGATTCTCTCGATCGCACCGACGAGGCCAAGAAGCGGCTCGAGCGCCTGGTCAGCGATCATCCCAAAGATACCGAAGCGATCATGGCGCTCGGCAATATCCTGCGCGGCCGCAAGGATTTTGCTGAATGCGCCGACGTCTACAGCAAGGCCATCGGCAACCTCGCGACGCCCGAGAAAGCCAACTGGGTGATGTTCTATTTCCGGGGCATCTGTTTCGAACGTTCAAAGCAGTGGCCCAAGGCCGAGGCTGACCTGAAGAAAGCTCTGGAGCTCTATCCCGACCAGCCGCTTGTGCTGAATTACCTCGGTTATTCCTGGGTCGACCAGGGCACCAATCTCGACGAGGGCATGAAGATGATCCGTCGCGCGGTCGAGCAACGGCCGGACGACGGCTACATCGTCGACTCGCTGGGCTGGGCGAATTTCCGCATCGGGAATTACGACGAGGCGGTGAAGGAACTCGACCGCGCCGTCGAGCTCAAGCCCGACGATCCAACCATCAATGATCATCTCGGTGATGCGTATTGGCGCGTCGGCCGGGTCCTGGAAGCGCGGTTCCAATGGTCCCACGCCAAGGACTTGAAGCCCGAGCCCGAAGACCTGCCGAAGATCGAGCAAAAGCTCAAAGTCGGTTTGCCGGACGATACGTCCTCGGCGGCCGACGCGGCCAAGCCCAAGAAGGCCGGCAACGGCGGCTAAGGAGCGTCCTTGCCCGTTCCGCTGGTCGAGAACGCGCCGGCCAAGGTCAATCTGACGCTGCGGGTGCTCCGCCGCCGCGACGACGGCTATCACGAGCTTGAAAGCCTGGTGGCGTTCGCCGACTTTGGCGACCGACTAAGCTTTTCGCGCGGCGGCGAGCTCAAGCTGACAGTGCGCGGCCCGAGCGCGGCGCAGGCGGGTGAGGGCGAAGATAATCTCGTGCTCAAGGCGGCGCACGCGCTTGCCAAGCGTCGCCCGGCGACCATCCTTGGCGCCTTTCGTCTCGACAAGAAATTGCCGGTCGCGGCCGGATTGGGCGGCGGGTCGGCCGACGCGGGCGCGGCGCTACGGCTCATCGCCCAGGCGAACGCCCTCCCAAGCGACGATCCTAACCTCTACGCCGCGGCGCGCGCCACTGGCGCCGATGTGCCGGTCTGCCTCGACCCACGCCCTCGGATCATGCGTGGTATCGGCGAGATACTTTCCGCCCCGCTGGCTTTGCCCAAGCTGCCGGCGCTGCTTGTCAATCCGGGTGTCGCCTTACCAACCAAAGCGGTCTTTGCCCAATGGACGCCAACGGGTGAGCACGGGACTGCCGCTGATCTCGATGCGATCGCGAAGCTTTCAAGCCGCGATCAAGTTTTGCAATTTCTCGGCGCGCAATCGAACGATCTCGAACCGCCGGCGGTCGCGCTTCAGCCGGTCATCGCCGGAGTGCTCGCGGCGTTGCGCGAGCTCCCAGGATGCAAGCTCGCCCGCATGTCCGGATCAGGCGCGACTTGCTTTGCTCTCTTCGCCGCCGCCGCGGCGGCACGCGAAGCGGCGAAAATAATGTCTGGCAAATTTCCGCTTTGGTGGGTCAAGTCGACGACGCTGAACTAGAGCATGATCCGGAAAAGTGGACGCCGGTTTCCGAAAAGATCATGCTCCACCAAAATAATAGAGCGCCAATCGCTTCAATCTGAAGCGATTGCGTTCTAGTGCGTCCGCGCGATGCAGAAATCGACCGTTTCGGCGAGCGCCGATTTCATCTGCGAATTGGGGAACAAGGCGAGCGCGTCGCGGGCGATGGCGCCGTAATGGTGAGCGCGGCCGATAGTGTCCTCGAGTGCGCGATGCTTGGTCATGAGCCCGATGGCGTGTTCGAGGTCGGCGTCGGTTGCTTCGCCCCGTTCCAGCGTGCGGCGCCAGAATTCGCGCTCGGTGTCGCCGCCGCGGCGGAACGCGAGCACGACCGGGAGCGTGATCTTGCCTTCGCGGAAATCGTCACCGACGTTTTTGCCGAGCTTGGCCGCCGCGCCGCCATAATCGAGGACGTCGTCGACCAGCTGGAAAGTGATACCGAGATTCATGCCGAACGAGCGGCACGCGGCCTGCTCAGCCCGCTCCCGCGACGACAGCGCCGGCCCGACCTCGCAAGCGGCCGCGAACAACTCGGCGGTTTTGGCGCGGATGACGGCAATATACTCGTCCTCCGTTGTCGCGGTGTTCTTCGCCGCGGCGAGCTGCATGACTTCGCCTTCGGCGATGACGGCAGCGGCCGAAGAAAGAATCTCAAGCGCTTTGAGGCTGCCGACTTCGACCATCATCTTGAACGCCTGGCCGAGCAGGAAATCGCCGACCAGAACGCTCGCCTCGTTGCCCCAAAGCATCCGGGCGGCGAGCCGCCCGCGGCGCAGCTCGCTTTCGTCGACGACATCGTCATGCAGCAACGTCGCCGTGTGCATGAATTCGACCGCTGCGGCGAGCTTGATATGGCCGTCGCCGGCGTAGCGGGTGAGCCGCGCCAGTGCGAGCGTAAGCATCGGCCGCAGCCGCTTACCGCCTGAATTGATCAGATGGTTGGCGACTTCCGGGATCATCGTCACTTCGGAGCCGGTGCGCGAAAGAATGACGCCGTTGACACGCTCCATGTCGGGAGTGACCAGTTCGACCAAAGGGTCGACGGAGGGGCCACCCGGAGTTTCGAAGGGAACGACGACGGCCACTTGAGCTCTCTCTATGCGGGACGCGCGAGCATAGAAACGCTATGGTTAGGCGGCAAGCGCGCCGGCGCAGTAATTTTTTGACGTGGCGACGGAGAGGAGGAATGTCAAGCAATGGGCCGGAGGCGGGGACCATGAGTGAAACCCCGTATCAGGTCACGGTCGCGGTTCTGGTGCCATGTTACAATGAAGACCGCGCCATCGCGAAAGTCGTCGCCGATTTTCGCGCCGCCCTGCCCGATGCGGCAGTCTATGTCTACGATAATAATTCCACCGATGGCACCGTCGAAGCTGCGCGTGGAGCCGGCGCCGTGGTTCGCCGCGAAGCCTATCAGGGCAAAGGCCACGTGGTGCGGCGCATGTTCAATGACGTCGAGGCCGACGTCTACGTGCTGGTCGACGGTGATGCCACCTACGACGCGCCGAGTGCGCCGGCGATGATCGCCAAACTCCTTGAAGAGCGGCTCGACATGGTGGTCGCCGCTCGTATCGATCAGGAAGTAGCGGCTTATCGTCGCGGCCATCGCGCCGGTAACCGGCTGCTCACCGGCTTCGTTGCCCACATGTTCGGGCGCTCCTTCACCGACATCCTGTCCGGCTATCGGGCATTTTCCCGCCGCTTCGTGAAATCGTTTCCGATTCTGTCCGGTGGTTTCGAGATCGAGACGGAGCTGACGATCCACGCCCTCGAGCTTGAATTGCCGGTCGGCGAGGTCGCAACGCCCTACTATTCGCGACCAATCGGATCGGCTTCGAAGCTCTCCACTTACAGCGACGGCTTTCGCATCCTGTGGACGGTCTTGAAACTGTACCGCGCTGAACGGCCGCTATCGCTGTTCGGCGCGTTCGGGTTTGCGCTCGGCATCATGTCGATCGGCCTCGCCATCCCGATTGTCATTACCTACGTGCAGGAAGGTCTTGTCCCCCGGCTGCCGACCGCGGTGCTCTCGACCGGCTTGATGCTGCTGGGATTTTTGTCGATCGCCTGCGGCTTGATCCTCGACACGGTCACGCGCGGCCGGCGCGAACTCAAACTCCTCGCCTACCTCGCCTTGCGCGCGCCGGGCGAGGAACGGCGCCGGAGCTAAGGCGTGCGTGAGCTTGTTCGCACCAATGACGCCGTGCTGATCTCGGCAATCGAGGCGCTGCTGAAGGGCGCGGATATCACTCACATGGTGGTCGATCAGAACATGAGCGTGCTCGAAGGCTCGATCGGAATTTTCCCGCGTCGCATCCTGGTGGGCGATGATGAAATCGAGGCGGCGCGTCGGCTCCTGGAGGACGCCGGCTTCGCCAATGAGCTTCGTCGAGATGGCCGTTGAGCCAGTGCAGACGAGCGAGGACAGTGTCCTCGGCGGCCGGCTCGTGTTGCGTCAGCCGCTGAAGGGTCATCGGGTCGGCCATGATGCTATTCTGCTCGCGGCCGCATGTTCGGCGCGTCCCGGCGATCGCCTGGTCGATCTAGGTGCGGGTGTTGGCGCGGCAGCGCTGGCTGTTGCGCGACGCGTCGAGGACGTCGTCGTCACCATGGTCGAGATCGACCCGGCGCTGGTGGCGCTCGCGCGCGAAAACGCCGCGAGCAACGGCCTAGCCGAGCGTACGCGCGCAGTGCACCTCGACGTCGGAGCTGCCTCAGCAGCCTTCGTCGCCGCGGAGCTCGCGCCCGGTGGGGCGGATCACGTGTTGATGAATCCGCCATTCAATGCTGCCCAAAATCCTTCGCCCGACCGCGGCCGCCGGCTCGCTCATGCCGCTGCGGATGACACGCTTGGCCTATGGCTGCGGGCCGCGGCGCGACTCCTTCGCCCCGCGGGCACCCTGACGTTGATCTGGCGCGCGGACGGTCTCATTGAAGTGCTGGCGGCGCTCACGGCCGACTTTGGCGCGGTTGCAATATTGCCGGTCTATCCCAGACCTGACACCGCGGCGATCCGCGTGCTGATCCGAGCCGTCAAAGCAGGCCGAGGCCCGCTGTCATTGTTACCGGCCCTTATCCTCGCTGACGCCACAGGAAGGCCAACGTCAAAAGCGGAGACAGTGTTGCGTGAAGGCGCCGCGTTGCCACTAGCTGAAAATTGAGAGGGGCTGAAGTTCGGCGGTCAGGCGTTAGCGGGTACCGGCTCGGGCGCTGCCGGAGCCGCTTGCTGTGCCGGGCGACGGTTGGGAAAGTAAGAAACCCCAACAATGACGCTGATCAGCATCAACAGCAAAAAAATCTTCATTGCCGGCACGCTCCCGCCTTCGCCCTAACGAACAAAACGGCCTAGCGCATTAAGAAACAGTTACTTGAGGCTTTCGGAGGGCGAGCCTATGTGAATTTGATGACTAAAGATCGCAACGGGATAAGAGAAGGCTAAATGGGCATGTTTGCCAGAGTGCGCGGATGGCTTCCGCAACGTTTCCGCGGAGATCAGACAATTGTGCCGGTCGTCCGCCTCACCGGCATCATCGGTTTCTCGTCGCCGCTTCGGCCTGGCCTGACACTCACCGGTATCGCGCGCATGCTCGACCGGGTTTTTGCGGTACGTAACGCGGCCGCGGTCGCGCTTGCCATAAACTCGCCCGGCGGTTCGCCTGTGCAGTCGCACCTGATCTTCCAGCGTATTCGCGAACTGGCGAAAGAGAAAAATCGCCGCGTTATCGCGTTCGTCGAAGACGCCGCCGCCTCCGGCGGCTACATGCTTGCTTGCGCAGCGGACGAGATCATCGCGGACCCCAGTTCGATCGTCGGTTCGATCGGCGTGGTTGGCGGCTCGTTTGGCTTCGACAAGTTGCTCAGCAAGATCGGCGTCGAGCGCCGTCTCTACACTGCCGGCGAACACAAGGCGGCGCTCGACCCGTTCCTGCCGGAGAACCCGGAAGACGTCGAGCGGCTTAAGCAATTGCAGCGCGAGATCCACGGTGATTTTATCGCCCTGGTGAAATCACGGCGCGGCGACAAACTGCGCGGCCCGGAAGGCGATTTGTTCTCTGGCGAATATTGGACCGGCAGGCGGGCGCTCGATTTGGGCCTCGTCGATTCCATAGGTGAACTCCGTACCACGCTCCGCGAGCGGTTCGGCGACAAAGTATTGACTCCGCTGATTTCCGCCGAGCGCGGCCTCCTCCGCCGGCGAGCTTTTGGTGTCAGTCGCAGTGAATTGATGCCAAGCGGCCTTGCCGAAGACATAATATCGGCGCTTGAAACCCGCGCCTTGTGGGCGCGTTACGGGCTCTAGACAGGAGGTTCAGGACATGCCGCCGGTTTTCGCCTTGGCGCTTGGACTGATGGGAGCAGCGGCTTTGGTGCGGTGGTGCGTCAAGGAGGTACGGCGCGTGAACGCTGACCTCGAGGACGTCCGTGCCACGTCCGCGGTCGAGCCAATCGACCGCGGCACACTGCCGACACTGAGACGCGATCCAAATTCCGGCGAATACCGGCCGGGATAATCGGCGACACTTGACCGCGAGCGGACGTTTCCCCAACAACGTCTCAATGAACTCGGCTTCCAGCGATTTGCCGGCATACATGCGCCCTGAGCGCTCGTTCCAGGGGTTGATCCTGGCATTGCAGCGCTATTGGGCGGATTGGGGCTGCGTCATTCTACAGCCTTACGATATGGAGGTCGGGGCCGGCACTTTTCATCCGGCGACGACGTTGCGCGCGCTCGGCCCCAAGCCGTGGAATGCCGCCTACGTGCAGCCCTCGCGCCGTCCCAAGGACGGCCGCTACGGCGAGAACCCCAACCGCCTGCAGCATTACTATCAGCTGCAAGTGATCCTCAAACCGTCGCCCGACGATCTGCAGGAGCTTTACCTGCGATCGCTCTATGCCATCGGTATCGATCCGAAGCTCCACGACATCCGCTTCGTCGAGGACGACTGGGAGAGCCCGACGCTCGGCGCGTGGGGCCTCGGCTGGGAGTGCTGGTGCGATGGCATGGAAGTTTCCCAGTTCACCTATTTCCAGCAGGTCGCGGGCTTCGAATGCGCGCCGGTCTCCGGCGAACTGACCTATGGGCTGGAGCGGCTCGCGATGTACGTGCAGGGCGTCGACAATGTTTTCGCGCTCAACTTCAACGGCCGCGAGGGCGCGCAGAAGGTGACCTATGGCGACATTTTCCTGCAGGCCGAGCAGGAATATTCGCGGCACAATTTCGAATTTGCCGACACTGACATGCTGTTCGAACAGTTTCGGATGGCGGAAGGGGCTTGTAAGAAATATCTGGAGGAGGGCTGGCAGGGCGATGGCAACGATTTAAGCAAAGAGCGCACAAATCGAGGTCGTCATCTGATGGCGTTGCCGGCATATGATCAGTGCATCAAGGCGAGCCACGTGTTCAATCTGCTCGATGCGCGTGGCGTAATTTCGGTAACCGAGCGTCAGAGTTATATCCTGCGGGTACGCGAACTCGCCAAAGCCTGCGGCGAGGCGTGGCTGGCAACAGCAGGCGGAGGTAGAACCAAATGAGCGAGATGCCTGCAATCGGCGGACGGCAACCGATCCCGGTCAAAGTCGAGGCCGGAAAGAGCTATTGGTGGTGCGCGTGCGGTCTTTCCAAGAAGCAGCCGTTCTGCGACGGCTCGCACAAAGTCACCGCGTTCACGCCCGTCGAATATAAGCCCGAGGCCGCCGGCGAGACGTGGTTCTGCGCCTGCAAGCGTTCCTCGAAGAAGCCGATGTGCGACGGTACCCATAAGACGCTGACGGTGTAGTGGGGCGAGGGTTCAGAGAACCTCGACGATTCTCTCGCCGGCCTTTAGTGCTTGAATGATTTCGTCCAACTGCGGATTGATCGCGCGCCATAAGGCGTGATTGCTGATATTGCCCACGCGAATCCAGACGACTTGCGGGCCGTTCGGTTCGTTACGGGCGAGGATGACAAAGTCTTCATCTTTGGTGAGCAACGCCGCTTTGGTGCGGGCGGCGTGGCGCCAGATGGCGGTATCGCTGGCGACTCCGAGGCCGACGCGATTGACGTGTCGGCCGGGAAGACCGCACGCCGCCAGTCGGCGCGCGAGATCAGGTGGCAGTTGCGCGTCGACGAGGAAGCGCACCATCAGGCCGTACGCACAACCCGGTGGTCTGTGGCGTGAGCGGCATAGAGCAGGGCTGCAGCAATGTCGTCTGCGGTGAGATAGTCAAAATCCGCCAGCAACTCTTTTTGGCTCGCCCCATGCGCGAGCGCTTCGACAATATCGGCCACGCGCATGCGGGTACCTTTGATGCATGGCCGCCCGCCGCAAATTCCCGGGTCGGACGTGATCCGGCTTAGGAGTCTCGCCTCGTTGACGGAGACGGACTTACGCGTTGTGGCCGGATTTTGGTCCTTCGGCACACTGATGCGCGCGCGCGCACCGGGAGCCTTGCCAAATTCGGCCAGAAACGCGCGCAAGTCATCGGCAAGTTCACGTTCGAGTTTAGAATTCTTATCAGGAGTCTCGAACCATTCCGAGAGAATGCGCTCGGTGATGCGACCGTCGAAATCTCCTTCCATTCCTGATTCCGCCAAGTAACGCTTGGCACTGGGATCGCGGTAGCCGATGAACTTGCTCGGAGCGAACTTCCAGCTGCCCGAGCGTTCATCCCGCGCGGCATACCAAGACCAGACCATTCCGACGCGCCTGCGCATTTCAGCGTTTTGGCGAATTGCTTCTTGATACTTCGCAATGTTTTCAGCAGCTTCGGCAAAGGATGTGACCATTGTTGCCCGCATTTCATTGATCCTAGTGCACCGTCTGTCTTGTCTACATGTATTACGTGAATACATTGTAGTCAATTGGCGAATGACACGACAGACCACATCGAATAAACCCGGCCTCTCCATTTTTGAACGTAGCGCCGCAAACAATGCCCGACCTCCTGCTCGAGCTTTTCTCCGAGGAAATTCCGGCGCGCATGCAGGTGCGGGCGGCGGAGGATTTGCGGAAGCTCGTGACCGACCGGCTGGTCGACGCCGGCCTCGTCTACGACGGTGCCAAGGCGTTTGTGACGCCGCGGCGGCTGGCGCTTTCCGTTCACGGCGTGCCGGCGCGCCAGGCGGATGTGCGCGAGGAGAAAAAGGGCCCGCGCGTCGGCGCGCCGGAAAACGCCATTGCCGGATTTCTCAAAGCTGCCGGGTTGAAATCGATCGGCGAAGCTACAGTACAGCCGGACAAAAAGGGCGATTTCTACGTCGCCGTGATCGAGAAGCCGGGACGCGGCGCGATGGAAGTGATCGGCGAAATCCTGCCGGATGTGATTCAAAAATTCCCCTGGCCGAAATCCATGCGCTGGGGCGTGCAATCGCAAGAGCCGGGCTCGCTCGGCTGGGTGCGGCCGCTGCATTCGATCGTCGCGACATTCGGTCCGGAAACCGAGGAGCCGGACATCGTGCCGTTCTCGGTCGACGGAATTGCCGCCGGCAACACCACGCGGGGCCACCGCTTTCTTGCGCCCGAGCCGTTTACGGTACGCCGGCTCGCGGACTATCAGCAAAAACTCGACAAGGCCAAGGTGGTGCTCGACGCCGAGCGGCGGCGCGACATCATCATCACCGAAGCAAAGCAGCTTGCGTTCGCGCAAGGGCTCGAACTGGTCGAGGACGAAGGCCTGCTGGGCGAGGTCTCAGGCCTCGTTGAGTGGCCGGTTGTGCTGATGGGCGAATTCGATCCCGGATTTTTGCGAATTCCAGAGGAAGTGATCCGCGCCACCATCCGCAACAATCAGAAATGCTTCGTGCTGCGTGATTCTGCCCACGCCAAGCTCGTCAACAAGTTCATCCTGGTTTCCAATATCGAGGCAGAGGATGGCGGCAAGGCCATCGTCGCCGGCAACGAGCGCGTCATCCGGGCGCGGCTTTCGGATGCAAAGTTCTTCTATGAGACCGACCTGAAGATGCGGCTCGAAGACCGGCTGCCGAAATTCAAGAACATCGTCTTTCACGAGAAACTCGGTACGCAGTGGGAGCGCATTGAACGCATCGAGCGGCTCGCGGCAGAGCTGGCGCCGCTGGTGGGCGCTGATGTAGAGAAAGCCAAAAGAGCCGCGCGGCTGTGCAAAGCGGATCTGCTCACCGAAGCCGTCGGCGAATTCCCCGAGCTGCAAGGACTTATGGGGAAATACTACGCGGAGGCGCAAGGCGAGGACGAAGCCGTCGCGCATGCCTGCGAGGATCATTACAAGCCGAAGGGGCCTGACGATTTTGTGCCGGCCGATCCGGTATCGATAGCCGTCGCGCTTGCTGACAAGATCGACACATTGGTCGGCTTTTGGGCAATTGATGAAAAGCCGACAGGAAGTAAAGACCCCTACGCGCTGCGAAGGGCAGCATTGGGAGTCATTCGAATTGCCTTAAGTAATTCTTTGCGATTGCGGCTGCTCTATGTTGTGGCCACGCATTACCCCGCGGGGAATGCCGCGTTTCGCGAAGGGCTGTTGTCGTTCTTTGCCGAGCGTCTCAAGGTGCTGCTCCGCGAGCAGGGCGCGCGGCACGATCTTGTCGACGCGGTATTTGCGCTCGACGGACAAGATGATCTTTTTCTTATCGTTCGCCGCGTTGAGGCGTTGGGGAAACTCCTTGACACCGAAGACGGCAAGAATCTGCTCGCCGGCTACAAGCGAGCGACCAACATCATCCGCATCGAGGAGAAGAAGGATGGCCGCGAATATACCGGCGCGCCAGACCCGAAGCTGTACGAGCTGATCGAAGAGGAGATGCTGGCGCGAGAAATCGACCTAGCCAAGGCCGTAGCCGCGAGAGCCACTGAGACGGAAGATTTTGAAGGTGCCATGCGTCCCATGGCGAGGCTGCGGTCCAGCGTCGATGCGTTCTTCGACAAGGTGACGGTCAATGTCGACAACAAGCCGCTGCGCGAAAATCGGCTAAAGCTGCTCAACGAAATCCGTGAAGCGACCCGCGCCGTGGCCGATTTCTCCCGGATCGAGGGGTGATTGCGCAAAACCCCTTTTGTCGCATAGAACCGAACGCCTCCTGATGCGTTCTTAAGTCTGCCGGTTTTTGCGCCAGCCACGTTATTAGCCCACAGCGTCCCCTTCAACCTCGAGGAACACCAATGGTCATTACCGCTGCCCATATCACCCCGCTTGTCGCCATTATTGCCGGGATCCTCATTCTCCTGGTGCCGCGGCTGTTGAGCTACATTGTTGCGATCTATCTGATTTTTATCGGGCTGGTGGAGCTCAATACCGTCCACCACTGGCTCAACTTTCATTGAAGCCTTGCGCTCGCCGGCGTTGCGTTGGATGCCGGCTTCTGCATTAAGGATGCGATGCGGATTAGCGAATCAGACTCCATGGCCAAATCGCGCTCGAAAAACAGCCGTCTGGCGATAAAGAAATCAAAGCCGCGTGCTGCGGCGAAATCCGCAGCAGGACGGCCCGCCGCGTCCGCCAAAAAGAAATGGGTTTACGCATTCGGCGGCGGCAAGGCGGCCGGACGCGCCAACATGAAAAATCTCCTCGGCGGCAAAGGCGCGGGCCTTGCCGAAATGGCGCATCTCGGTTTGCCGGTGCCCCCCGGCTTCACCATCACGACCGAGGTCTGCACCTACTTCTACGCCAACGGCAAAAACTATCCGAAAGATCTGAAGCCGCAAGTTGAAGCGGCGCTTGCCGAGATTGGCCGCATCACCGGCAAAACGTTCGGCGCCGGCGAAAATCCGCTGCTCGTGTCGGTGCGCTCCGGCGCGCGCGCCTCGATGCCGGGCATGATGGATACCGTGCTCAATCTCGGCCTCAACGATACCACCGTCGCGGCGCTGGCGGAAAAATCGGGCGACCGGCGCTTTGCTTATGACAGCTACCGGCGTTTCATCACCATGTACGCGGACGTCGTGCTCGGCATCCCGCACCATCACTTCGAGGATATCCTCGACGAGCACAAAGACCGCAACGGTTACATGCTCGATACCGATCTCGAGGCGGACGATTGGGAGCAGCTTGCCAATCTGTTCAAGCAGCGGGTCGAGCAGGAAACCGGCAGGCCGTTTCCGCAGGACGCCCACGCGCAATTGTGGGGCGCCATCGGCGCCGTTTTCGGCTCGTGGATGAACCAGCGCGCCATCACCTATCGCCGTTTGCACAGCATTCCGGAAAGTTGGGGCACCGCGGTCAATGTGCAGGCCATGGTGTTCGGCAATATGGGCGACACATCGGCGACCGGCGTTGCCTTTACCCGCAATCCCTCAACCGGCGAACGCAAGCTCTACGGCGAGTTTCTCATCAATGCGCAAGGTGAAGACGTGGTCGCCGGCATCCGCACGCCGCAGGAAATCACCGAGGAGGCGCGCAAAGAAGCCGGCTCCGACAAGCCATCCATGGAGAAGGCGCTGCCGCACGCTTTTGCCGAGCTTAAGCGCATCCAGGACGCACTGGAAAAACACTACCGCGACATGCAGGACCTCGAGTTCACGGTGGAGCAGGGCAAACTGTGGATGCTGCAGACGCGGAGCGGCAAGCGCACCGCGAAGGCCGCGTTGCGAATTGCCGTCGAGCTGGCGAAGGAGAAATTGATTAGCCGCCAGGAGGCGGTGTCGCGCATCGATCCTGCCGCGCTCGACCAGCTTCTGCACCCGACCATCGATCCCGCGGCCGAACGCAAGGTACTCGCGACCGGTCTACCGGCTTCGCCCGGCGCCGCCACCGGGCAGATCGTGTTTTCGTCCGAAGATGCCGAATTGCTCAAGAGCCAGGGTCATAAAGTGATCCTGGTTCGCGTAGAGACCTCGCCGGAGGATATTCACGGCATGCATGCGGCCGAGGGAATTTTGACGACACGCGGCGGCATGACCTCACATGCGGCGGTGGTTGCGCGCGGCATGGGTAAGCCATGCGTTTCCGGCGCCGGCGCGCTCCGCGTCGATTACCGTGCGCAAACGATGACGGCTGGCGGTACGACGCTAACGAAGGGAGATGCCCTGACCATCGACGGCTCGACCGGCCAGGTGCTGCTGGGAAAGGTGCCGATGCGCGAGCCCGCGCTCGCCGGAGAGTTCGGAATCCTGATGAAGTGGGCCGATGCCGTGCGCAAGCTGAAAGTGCGCGCCAATGCCGATACGCCCGCGGACGCACGCGCCGCTATCAAATTTGGTGCCGAGGGAATTGGGCTTTGCCGCACTGAGCACATGTTCTTTGAGGAGGATCGAATCCGCGCCGTGCGCGAGATGATTTTGGCGGAGGATGAGAAGGCGCGCCGGCTCGCGCTGGCCAAATTGCTGCCAATGCAGCGCGCCGATTTCGTCGAGCTGTTCAAGATCATGGGCGGCCTGCCGGTGACAATCCGTTTGCTGGATCCGCCGCTGCATGAGTTCCTGCCACATACCGAGGCGGAAATCGCGGAAGTGGCGGCGGCCATGGGCGCCGATCCGAAGAAGCTCGCCGACCGCGCCCGCGAGCTGCACGAATTCAATCCGATGCTCGGTTTCCGCGGCTGCCGCCTTGCCATCGCCTATCCGGAAATCGCCGAAATGCAGGCGCGCGCCATTTTCGAGGCCGCAATCGAGGCTGGCCGGGCAACCGGCAAGACCGTGGTACCGGAGATCATGGTTCCCCTGATCGCCAGCAAAGCCGAACTCGATCTGGTCAAAGAGCGCATCGATGCCACGGCCAAAACGGTCGCGAGCGAAGCAAAGGCCTCCGTCAAATATCAGGTTGGCACCATGATTGAATTGCCGCGCGCCGCGCTCAAAGCGGGCGAGATCGCGGCGACTGCCGAGTTCTTCTCCTTCGGCACCAATGACCTGACGCAGACCGCCTTCGGCATCAGTCGCGATGACGCGGCAAGCTTCTTGGGAATTTACACATCGAAAGGCATTCTGCCGGCCGATCCTTTCGTGTCCATTGACCGCGAAGGCGTCGGCGAGCTGGTGCGGATGGCGGCAGAGCGCGGCCGCAAGGTCCGGCCCAAGATCAAGCTCGGCATTTGCGGCGAGCACGGCGGCGATCCCGCTTCGGTGGAGTTCTGTCACGAGATCGGGCTCGACTACGTGTCTTGCTCGCCGTTCCGCGTGCCGATCGCGCGATTGGCTGCCGCGCAGGCGGCTCTGGGCAAGGTCGTCCGCTCTGAGGGCTGACCGACGCTATACCGCTACGCCGGCGAGGAAATCCTCGATGTGCCGGCGAAGCTCTGCGACGGCAGTTTCCACGGATTTCGAGGCATCAAGCGCCACTTCCGCCGAAGTGTGGGTTTGGCTGGCCGCCCCGGCGACGTCGGTGAGTAGGTGAGCCATAGTTTGCGTCGCATGAGCCGCACTCGCCACATTGGACGAGATGTTACTCGTGGCCGCGCTTTGTTGCTCGATCGAGGCCGCGACCCCGGAGGCATAGTGCTGAATTTCCTGCATGCGCTGGGTAATGCGGCGGATCAATTCGACGGCGCTTGCGGTCGAGCCCTGTACCGCGAGGATCTGTCCGGCGATCGCCTCGGTGGCCTTGGCCGTTTGCACGGCGAGCGATTTAACTTCAGAGGCGACGACGGCAAAGCCGCGGCCGGCTTCGCCGGCGCGTGCCGCCTCGATTGTGGCGTTGAGCGCCAGCAGATTGGTCTGCTCGGCAATGGTCCGAATAAGCTTGACGATATCGCCGATCTTCTGCGCGGATTCCGCAAGCGTCGTCATCTCGCCGTTGGTGCTCTGCGCTTCCTTGACCGCCATGTGCACGACGTTGTTGGTCTGCGTGATCTGGCGGGCGATTTCACCGATTGAGCTCGACAATTCATCGGTCGCAATCGCCGCAGTGTTCACGCCTTTTGTCGCCTCGTTGGATGCCGCCACCGCGCCATCGGCACAGAGCGAATTATGATTGGAAGCGGATGAAAGAACGACTGCGGTCGATTTCATCGCCGCCGCGCTGTCGCCGAAGGTTCTGAGCAGCGTTTCCATTTCGCCGCGGAATGCAGCGATCACCGCGTCGATTACGTTGCGCCGCTTTTGCTGCTCGGCCATGGAGTCATGCTGCTGCCGCAGTAGCAATTGTTCGGTGACGTCTTCGTGTGTCGAGACCCAGCCGCCGCCGGGCATCGGCTCGTTAATGGCATGGACCTTGCGGCCGTCGCTGGCTTCGATCAACCACTTCGAGGTCTTGCCCGCGGCGATGCTGTCGGTGATTTCCTTGACGTATTGATGCGGATCGCGGGTCAGGAAACCGGTTTGTTTGCGGTGTTCCATGAGCGCAAGCAGCGTACAGCCGGGCTTCACTACTTCTGGCGAAAGCTTGTACATACGCAGGTATTGCTGATTGCAGACCACGATGCGCGTGGCGGCATCGAACATGCACAAGCCCTGCGACATGTAGTTCAAGGCGTCAGTGAGCCGGTGAATTTTGACGGCCATGCGCCGGCCGGCAAAGATTGCAATGACCAATAACAGCAAAGCGACAGCGAGGCCGGCGGTTTGCCAGTCCGGCAGGTTAGGAAAGAGCGTGTCGGACATGGTCTCGCGGGTTCGACTTGGCGCCAAGTATTCCGGATGCGAATTGCCGTCTGGTTAACAAATAACAACAAACGACGGGGTCGAAACCGGCGTCGGCAAGGAGTTCGTGGGTTGCCAGAAGCGCCGGACGACAAATTCCATCACGATTAACGGGTCTGCAAGGTTAACCGGACAATATCCGAGTGTGTCGCATTCGCGCCACTGCGGTAGCGTTTGCTGGGAGTGGGAAGCGTCGCTTCGTTTGAGCGTGCGCGAGGGGTGATGGTAGCGTTAGCGTTGCGTAAGCGGCCGGCGAATGGTTTCTCCGGGCTGTTCTGGCTCAGTGCGGCCTGCACGGCATTGATGCCGACCTCGATCGGCTATCAGGACCTTGCTGCATTCTTTGCGCGCCAGCCGGGTGTCTCCCAGCGCTGGCGTGATCATCTGATCGCCTCACCGTTTGGCACGATCCACGCCGCGACTTTCAGCTTTACCCGGCCAATCGGAACGGCGATGTCCGAACCGATCGGCCTGCGGCCCGTCAATTTCGACCCGCGCGCCTTCGACGTGAAAGCATGGCGCGGTGACGATCTGCTGATTGCTCCACAAGTCCAGGAAATCGCGTATCCGACCGTCAATCGCCGCCTCAAGGGCGATCGTATGCCGCTGCCGCAAAGCGCTCCGGGTCCGAACGAACCCGAGAGCTTGCCGGCGCTTCAGCCAGTCAACGCACCGTCGACGCCGCCGTCCGTCCGTCCGCCCATATCGATGAGCCGGCCGAAGAACGCGGAACGACTCGATCAGTCGCGGCCAGATGCGACAAGTGACGTGATTGATCAGCGACCGTCAGAGTTGCGCGCCGAAGAGACGACCGGCGCGGCGCAAACCAGTGTCATGGAACTGCACGAAGACGCTGGTGATGCGAACGCCGGTGACGATAGCGCCCTGGCAAATTCGCCGCCGGACATCACAACCGCCGGTGAGAACAATTCGCCCGGGCCGGAATCAGTGTCGCTTTCCTACCTGAACGAAGATGCGGCGGAACGCGACACGCAGCTCTATTTCAGCATTGCCACGATGGGCCCGCGCGACGGACTACAACAATGGGCACCTGGTGCGGCGCCCGTGCCGGTGTCGCCGGTAGTCGATCCGGAGATGAAGCTGTCTGCTCTCGCGCCGTCGGCCGACGCCGGGCCTGGTGGGGAAACCGTGGCCGGGAAGGGCAATGCGAGCAAGTTCGAGAGCCCGGCTGCTCGTCTCGGTCTCGCCGGCAAACCGCGCGCGAAGGCCGAGAAGTGCATCGCCGACGCGGTTTATTTCGAGGCGCGTGGCGAGCCGTTGCGCGGACAGATGGCGGTGGCGCAGGTGGTAATGAACCGCGTGTTCTCAGGGCGTTATCCAGACAACGTCTGCGACGTGGTTTATCAGAACGCCAACCGTCATCTCGCCTGTCAGTTTACCTTCGCCTGCGAAGGCAAGGATCTGAGCCGCATCGACGAGCCGGACATGTGGGAGCAAGCCAAACGCATCGCCAAGGACGTGCTCGACGGCAAATTCTGGCTCAGCGAAGTCGGTCACGCTACCCACTATCACGCCTACTGGGTGCGCCCGAGCTGGGTGAACGAAATGGCGAAGCTCTATAAGCTCGGCGTGCACACCTTCTACCGTCCGCGGGCGTGGGGTGATGGCTCGGACGCGCCGATCTGGGGGCCGGTGAAGCAGCCCGCGGCCGCGATCAAGACCCCGGAAGCGGACGCTTCGCCCACCATTCGCCTACTAAGAGGACGCAAAACTGCGAGGCTCTAGGGCCCGCTGTTTTCCGGCGTCCAATTTCGGCTTGCCGATTTGCGGTTCTGTAGGTTGCGCGCTTGCCGTGCCGCGGCGATCCGCGCATGCTTCAGCACGGCCAGGAAATGAGGGACGGAAGCATGGCGGCGTTCAAGGCAATCGTCGTCGACAAGACGGAAGGCGGCCAGACGGTCCGGCTTACCGATTTCGACGAGAAGGATTTAATGGACGGCGACGTCACCGTTGCCGTGGAGTGGTCGACGCTGAACTACAAAGACGGGCTCGCGCTCACCGGCAAGTCGCCGGTGGTGCGCCGATTTCCAATGATTGCTGGCATCGATTTCGCCGGCACGGTTGAAACCTCTTCGCATCCGGCGTGGAAGGCGGGCGACAGGGTGATCCTCAACGGCTGGGGATTGGGCGAGACACATCTTGGAGCCTTTGCGCAAAAGGCGCGTGTCAAAGGCGACTGGCTGGTGCGCCTGCCGGAGAAAATAAGCGCACGCAACGCCATGGCGATCGGCACCGCGGGTTACACCGCCATGCTGGCGGTGATCGCGTTAGAGCGGGCCGACGTTGTGCCGGCACGAGGGCCGGTGATCGTGACCGGCGCAGCCGGAGGAGTCGGTTCGGTCGCAATCGCGATCCTGGCGAAGCTCGGCTACACGGTTATCGCCTCGACCGGGCGTCCGACGGAGGCTGACTACCTGAAGGGCCTGGGCGCTGCCGAGCTCATTGAGCGCAAGGAATTGACCGGCGCTCCGCGGATGCTCGGCAAGGAGCGCTGGGCCGGTGGCGTCGACGCCGTTGGTTCGACCACGCTCGCCAATGTTCTGTCGATGACACGCTATGGCGGGGCGGTTGCCGCCTGCGGCCTTGCCGGCGGCATGGATCTGCCGACCAGCGTGGCCCCTTTCATTCTGCGCGGCGTGTCGTTGATCGGCATCAACTCAGTCATGTGCCCGCTGCCGATGCGGCAAGAGGCTTGGCGCCGACTGGAAACCGACCTCGATCCGGGTAAGATTGCGGCGATGACCTCGGAAGTCGAACTCGGCGATGTGATCGACGCCGGCGCGCGCATTCTGGCAGGTGAAGTCCGCGGGCGCATTGTGGTAAAAATTCGATAAACGGTGCAGAATATTTCATTGGCCGGCGGGGACGTTATGGTAAGGGGTCGGTTAAGAAATGGCGTTAACATAAGGCTCAAGTTCAAGGTGGAGTCGTACATGTTGCTGCGCGTTGCGGTTATTTGCGCTTGTGTTTTGGGAACTGCCCCGGCCATCGCCGAGGAACTCGCTCCGGAGCAGGCTAGAGCGTTCGTCATCGGCAAGCTGTTCGCCTACACTTGCTTTGATGGCACCGCCGGGATGGGCCGTATCTTCTCCGACGGCTCCGTCGTCGGAACCATCCGCCCGGGCGGTCGCGGCGAGACCCGTTTCGCTTCCCTGCCAGCCGGCACGATTAAGGTCGAGGGTAGCTCGATGTGCGCGCACCTCTCGGGCCTGCCGATTGAGCCGTGTTTCAACGTGCAGCGGATCGATTACCGGAGTTTTCGCGGTTCAATCTCCGGCCTCGGCTTCGCCTATTGTGACTTCCGCCAGCACAATCCGCGCGCTCAGGTCATAACCCGAGCGTCGGCGTCGCCGCGGTCATTGCCAATCGCGACGTTACGGCCGGCGATCGAAGAGTAACGGCGCCGTTATTCCAGCTCGAGCCGGAAGGGGGTCGCTTCGGTGGCCATGACCCCGCGGCCGATCATTTCAATCGCCGTTACCATGCGGCCATCGCGGCCAAGCAGCCGGTCGGCTAGCGATACGATGCGGATGTTCGGCGTGGCCGTCGGCGAAGCGCGCCGCAGCGCGAGCGCAATGCTGTCTTCGTCGCGGTGCGGATTGAGCGCGCAGACGCTGGCAAATGCGCTCGCCGTCGAGCGGCTGATCCCGGCGTAGCAGTGCACGACCATCGGCGCCCGCCGATCCCAGCGGCGCACGAATTTGAGCAGATCGGCGATGTGCTCCTCATCCGGCATGATGTAGCCGTCGAGCGGCGAGCTGATGTCGTGCAGCCGCAGCCGCAGGTAATTTTCCTCCACCACCGCGCTTGGGCGCTCGATGACAACCTCGTCGCCGATCAGCGATACGACGTGGCGGGCGCCGGTGTCTTCGACCGTCTGGTGCAGCAGCGAAAGCGGGCAGACGTAAATCATGGAAGGCAAGGGCAACCAGGGTTCGGATTATGGAATCGCATCACGCATTGCGTAGTGTCGTATAGGTACCGCGCGCGGCACAAGTATGACGTTTACTCTGGCACCGCCAATGGCGCCGGAGCCGGTGTGCGCGGGTAAAGCAGTCGCTGATAGATCCAGCCGATGCAGAGGAGAACGATGCCCAGGCCTATCGCCGACAGCGCGCGATAGATGCCGCCGATGCTGGCGGTGTCGATGATAAAAACCTTTGCGACTGTCAGTGCCAAAACGCCAAGGGCAAGAAGCCGCGCCGGCTGGGAGCGGAGCGCGAAGCCCAGCCCAAAGAGAACAATGCCGAAAACGAGCCACGTGCTTGAATAAGCGTATTGCTCCGCGTCACTCGTTGGGCCGGCGATGATCGGACCGTGGAACAGCCGGCGCACTTCGAGTGTCAGATAGAACAGCGCGAGCAGCACTGCCGTGATCGCGGCGACGACACGGTAGGGGAGGGGACGTGTGGTGCGGGCGATCAACGCCAGGATGATGGCCAGCATCGCCGGCAGGCCATAACCGACCAGTATCATGTTGAAGAACACGCCGCTGATCGGCTCATTGTAGAATCGCGGGCTTGCGACGATGACAAGCTGGAATCCAACGACGCACAGCGTCAATGCCGCAATCAGCATCGCCCCGATATTGTGCACAATGCTGCCGGTGCGCCCGCGCACCCGCTCAAGGCCGATGGTCAGCGCCAGTCCGGCATTCACATCGATCGCGGCTTCGGTGATGTCGCTGACCGGCTGATAGATATCGCCGCCGGTGATGTAGTGGCGGATTTCGAAAATCACGAGCAAGACCGTGAACAGAATTGCACCGGCATCGACCATGCGGGCCGGCAGGTCGTCGCCGCGGCGCCGCAGCATCCAACCGGCGACCCAGAACGACAGCGCCGGGATGCCATAGCCGTAGAGGAGCCAGTTGAAGATGGGCGTCGTGCCGATGTCGTCGCCGACAATCCGCGGCTCGTAGGCGATGCGCGCCAACACCACGGCCACCATGATCGCGGCAAGCCAGCGGAGCCACGGCAGCGGTCGCTGTTCCGCCACCCAGGCAGCGCCCGGCACCATCAAGGCCAGTCCGACCGTAAGCCAACCTTTTTCGAAGGCAAATGTGAATGCGAGCGCGAGCGCCGCCAGCGCGCCGGTGGCGAAAATCGCGCCCGATGCGGCAAGGCCGGGTCGCGGTCTGCGCTGCACCAGTGTTTCAGTCGCGATCGCAAAGATAGCGGCGAGAAGGAGTGCGAAACCCGCGAACGGCAATGATCGATCGAGGCCGGCAATGCGGTAGTAGAGCGCGACCAGCATCGCGATCGGCCCAAATACGGCGGAAGCGCTCCACAGAATGGGTATTAACGGACGCGCTGAGCGTCCTTGCGCAAAAAATCCGGGAATGCCGAACAGTGCCGCCCACAAGGCAGCAAGAAAAAGATGCACGCCGTAGTCATAGCTCTCCGGTTCGGGCGTAGTCGGCGCAGCGGGGCCGGCCGGCGCGATCAATGCGTCAATGCTTAAGTGCACCGACCAATCGGCCATCACCACCATAGCGAGGACAGCGGTGACCGGCACGGCCAGGGTCGCGGCTTCCGTTCGCCAAGCGATCGCTACGGTCGCGGCGCTGAGCACTGCAAAAGCGGTCAGCGCAACAGCATCGTGGTGGCTCACAAGAACAATGGCCGCCGCTACGAGAAGATAGAGCGACAGCGCCAGGGTCGAGAGGCGATCGATCTCGCCCGGCGTTGCTCGCGGGCCATATATCAAGCCGCAAACGAGAAGCGCGGCGGCAAGAGCAAACCCCGAGATCGCGTTGAACACGTGCGCGCCCAGCCCTTCGACGGGGTAAAGATCGGCGCCCGGCACTGTCCACAATGCACCAAGTACCAACGCTGAGATTGCCAGCCATTCCCACAACCTTATCCGCGCCAGTGCGAACGATGCTCCAGTGACGACCGCGATATAGATGTACAAAGCCCAATAGTCCGGCTTGGCACTGGCGACCAGCATCGGCGCGCCGAACGCACCCAGTACGCCAAGACCGGCAAGCGCCGGACCGTGCAGCAATGCCGCCGCTAGCGTCAGCAGCGCCACGACGCCAAGCAGTACGAACGCAATCGGCGGCGGCAAAAAACCGTAGAGCGCATAGGCGGCGTAGACCGTGGCGTAGGCTACGGTGGTGCCGGCGGCAGTGAGGGTGCTCGGAATGTTTGCCGTGGGAAGAGCGGGAAATCCGGTCAGCTTCTCCTTACGGCGCGCCCACTCGCCCGCGGCCACAAGAACGAGGGCGAGTAATCCGCCGAGCGCAATTCGCACGCCCGGGCCGATAAGTCCTTGCTGGATCGTGTAGCGGGCCAAAAATACGCCGCCGAGCGCGAGCGCCAAGCCGCCGACCCAGACGACCCACCGCGTGCCGAAGCGTTCCTCAAAACCGATCGCCGGCTGCGGCGATGCCGCCGGCGCGGGCGCAGGCGAAGCTGGGACTGACGCTGCCGGTGCAGCGGAAACCTCCGGCGGCAACGGAGGCGGCGCCTGCGCCTCCGGCGGCAAAGGTGGCGGCTCGACTGGCGCTGCGGGCGGAGACGGAGCCGGTCGTGGAAGCGCGCCAGTCAGCGAAAGCCGGTGCTCCAGCGCCGCCACTCTATGTTCCAGGCGCCGGACCAGATCGCTGACCCCGACCGCTTTGATCAACGCTACGACGGCAAGTACTGGAAAGGCCAGCGCCGCAATCACCAGGATGATGATCAGATCGAACATTGAAAGCGGCGCCGCCCAATCCGCGTCGCGATTCTAAAAGACTACTGCGACAAGCGAAAGGCTAAAGCTTGACTCTTTTAATCGTTGCGATGGTAGCATTCACCTTTGACAAATAGCTTATTGAATCTTTCGAGATAGCGCGCTTGCGCCGTCTCTGCCGCCCAGGGTTTTAAATAGTCGCGCTCGATCGCGGCAGAGATCGCTGGTTCGCGGCCGAAGAATCGGTGCGCCTCTTTGGCTTCGAAACCGGCGAGGCGGGTTGATTCCAGGTATGCCGCCGCACGATCAGCGGCCTTGATCAGGGCATTAAGCTCCGGCGCAGAGTTTATCGGCAAGCCGAAGCGACGGTGGATCGCCGCGAGCAGCCGCCGCTCGACCGCCTTATAGTCGCCGCCGATAATCGCCTTGAACGGCGAGATCATGTCGCCAATGACGTATTCCGGCGCATCGTGCAGCAGTACCGCCAGCCGCCAGCTGCGCTCAAGCCGCGGCATGCGCGCCCGCGCCAGCGTTTCCACCAGCAGGCAGTGCTGAGCGACTGAAAAAATATTTGGTCCAACCGTCTGCCCGTTCCAGCGGGCAACGCGGGCGAGGCCATGCGCGATGTCTTCGATTTCAATATCGAGTGCTGAAGGATCGAGCAGGTCAAGCCGCCGCCCGGACAACATGCGTTGCCAGGCGCGAGGCGAATCCGGGCGTGATCGCTTGACCATGATCGGGAGGCTAACGGCCTCCCGATCGTTCGCAAACAGGCTTGGCGTGAAAGGCTAAGCCGCAGCCTTCTTGCCCCACAGGCGCTTGGAGGCGATGTCGGCGCCTTCGCGCAGCGTCTTCAGCTTCAGCCACACCACGTCTTCCGCGACCCATTCCCAGCCGGCGAAAGTGCCGAAGCCGCAGTCGACGCCGGCGATGACGCGCTCGCGATCGCCGATCGCCGCGACCGCAGACTCGATGCGCTGCGCCACGACTTCCGGATGCTCGACCAGATTGATCTTCGAGTTCGATGACCCCCGGAATCAGGATCATGTTGTCGGGGAATTTGTGCTTCTTCAGCGCCGCATATTCGTGCTGGCGACGCGCGTTGGCGAATTCGATACCGAGCGCACCGACCTTGGCCTGATAGAACGCCTGCAGCAGCGGCTCGAGGCCGATATCGAAGATGTGCGGCCCCTCCCAGTTGCCCCAGCAGACATGCAGGCGGACGCGGTCGCGTGGAATACCCTCAAGCGCCTTATTCAGCGTGGCGATGTGGGTCTCGACGATCTTGACGTAATCGGCTTCCGACTTGTCCTGGAACAGAAGCACCCGTTCCATGGCCAGATCGGGCGCGTCGATCTGAAGGACGTATCCCGCGTCGACGACCGATTTATATTCGTAGTGCATCTCGCGCGCGATTGCATCGAGGTATGCCTCGTAGGTCGAATAATGCGCATTGAGCATTGTCGTCGCGATAATGCCCGGCGACGGCTCGGCAAAAAAGATTTCCGGGAACGGCGGCTTAATTGCGGCGGCGTGGCGCTTAACGCGAGCAAGCTCGGTCTTGATCGCTTCCTTATCGTTATATTTGAGCTCGCCGACGCATTCCGGACACCCGAAAACCTTGCCGGTTTTAGGAATGCGCGCCATGAACTTTTCCGTAAACAGCGGCAGCTGAATCCATTCCTGTCCGAATGGACGCTTCGATTCACCGCCAAACCCCGACATCCGCTTCGGTACGTAGGTCTGGAAACCCACCCGGCCCTGCTCGCCGTCATTGGCGACGTCGACGCCGGCCCAGCGCTGCTTCTCCATCACGTGAGCGACGCGTTTTTCGATCATGTCGGTCAGCTTGGCTTGATCGACCTTCTCCCCGGCCTCGTCGGCGATCAGGGCGTCGTTAAGGTCTTTGCCGCGTGGCAAGCTGCCGGTGTGCGTAGTCAGGATGTACTCGGCGCTCTTCTTCATCAATTTCCTCCCAATGACTTAACTTTGTTCGGCGGGCAAAGCGTTCTGCTGCCAAAACTGTCTTGCGGATTATGCCAGCCAATCACCGCCAGGCGCAAGACGATGGTTCAAGACGAGTAACGCGCCTGAACGAAAGCGCGTTTTTTTGATGCGACCAGGCGCAGCACGCTGAATGAGCAAAACTGACGTGAGGTGGGCCAAGCCCACAAGCTCAAGGGCCACATCCCACGGTCAAATATAAAGATTAATTCTGCGACCGGTACGGTAGATTCCTGCCGCAGAGCTTGGCACCGGCTGCAAAACCAGAGTATTGTTCAGCCGCACAAGGTCATCTGGGAATTTCCAGCTGCCACGAACGTTAAAAGCTGCGGCGCTGCCACGGTTAGTGTTCGGTCAGACTCGGTCAAATCAGATGCAGCAGGGGAGGAGTTAATGTTGTCATCACGCAGTCTAGGAGTTGGCGTTTCCGCACTGGGCTTGGCGTTTGCCATTGCCACTGTGGGCTATGCCGACATCATGAAAGTGAAGCTTCATCCGGAAAAGAAAGGGAGCGTCGCCGACTTTCAGCCGATATCCAAGTTCTGCGGCACGAAGCCGCTAAAAGTCGCGCTGTCGGACGGTTGGGGCGGCAATTATTGGCGCCACATCCAACGCGCCGAATTCGAGGATGAAGCGTCGAAGTGCAAGAATATCGCCGAGGTCCGTTACACCGACGGCGAGTTCAAGCCAGAGAAGCAGATCGCCGATATTGAAGGCCTGATCGCGCAGAAGTACGATGTGATCGTCGCCTTCCTCGATACCGGCGCGGCGATTTTGAAAGCGACGCGTGAAGCCACCGGGGCAGGCGTAGCGACCATTCCGTTCTCGACCGGTGAAAGTTTCCCCGGATTGGGCAAGGACTACATCGACCGTGTGACCGAAAGCCAAAGCGAGGTCGGTGCACAGGCTGCGGAATGGCTGGTGAAGACGCTCCACGGCAAAGGCAATATCATCATGTTCGGCGGCACGCCGGGCAATCCGATGACCGCGGCGCAAGTCGTCGGCTGGAGGCCCGTCTTCGCCAAGTATCCGGGCATTAAGGTCCTTGAAGCCGAACCGGTACCGACCATGTGGGATCCGGCCGTGGCGCAACAGAAGACCGCTGCGCTCATCGCCAAATATCCGCAGATCGACGGCATCTATAGTGAGACGGTAGGCCCGATCCGCGCCTTCGTCGCCGCCGGTAGGCCCATTCCCGCTTATGTCGGCCAGTCGCTCATGGATTTGAGCTGCATCACGGCCGACCATCCGGAGATGAAGATGATGAGCATCGATGCTCACACCTGGATGGTGCGTAACGCACTGCGTAAGGGTCTTGCGGCCGCCAATGGCATGGACAACGACGAGCCCAGCCTGATCAAGCTGCCATACTCCGAGGACACGACGTCGAAGGATCCAAAGCTCGCACTGAAGTGCGACAAGTCGATGCCGATGGATTCGATCCCGTCGTCGATGCTGAGCAAGCCGCAGCAGGTCAAGGCGCTGGGCGGCAAGTAATTCGTTCCGCTGTTTGTCTTGTGATCGCCCGGTCCCCCCATGGGGTCCGGGCGATCTTTTGGCGCTGTAGTGCATCTGCGCGCGGCGTGCTGTTGTTTGATGCCCAAGGTTTCGCTGCTGCATATTCCTTTCCGCCACGCGGACGGGGTTCGGCGAAGTTGAAGCCGGACTAAAGCCGGCGGAAGTTCGGGCAGCCGCGCGGCACGCGCGGTGCGGGACCGGCGGCGGGTTGCCGCTACCGCGCTTGAGTAGGGGCGGGAATGACGACATGGATTGAGTATCGGAAGATTACCCTGCGGGTGCCATGGCCCAGCAGAGATCTGCCCGAACTCCCGCTGGCGGGAAAAGCCTTCGTCGCCACAGCGCTTCTGGTCTTAATCGGCGGTATTGCCGCGCCCAGCACCGTCAGCGTCGCGGCCATCCTTTCCACATTGCCCTACTTCGCCATCCTCGCAGTCGCCTCTATCGGTCAGCACCTCGTGATCCAGCAGCGTGGGCTCGATCTGTCGACCGCGGGCATTATGTCGTTTGTTGCGGTGGTTGTTACCAAGCTGCCCGAACTCTTCTACCGATCCCAGCGTCGTGATTTTCTATATTGCGGCAGGTCTACTAGTCGGGGCGGCGATCGGCGCTTTCACTGGCCTGATCGTTACTTTGTTGCGGGTCCCGCCGCTCGTTACAACTATCGGCGTCAACGCCATTCTGTTCGGCCTGACCTATTTCGTTTCGACCGGCGCGTCGGTGCAATCGCCGCCGATGATGGTGAGCTTTTTTATTGGACAGTTTCTCTTTGTGCCGGCGACGATTTGGGTGTTGCTGCTGGTGGCGGCGGCAACGGTATTCGTCCTGACGTTTACGACAGTCGGCCGCCGCTTCATCGCGGTCAGCGTCAATCCTCCGGCAGCGCATGCTGTAGGAGTGCCGCTCAAGACTTACAGAATTCTGACTTACACGGTCGCCGGCCTTATGTATGCCATCGCGGCGATCATGCTGTCCGGGTATCTGGTATCGCCGACTGTTTTGTGCGGGCTGCCTTATTTGCTCGGCACGATTGCCGCTGTCGTAATCGGCGGCAACCCGCTGGGCGGCCTGACCAAGGGAAGCGTCATCGCCACGGTAGTCGGCGCCTTCTTTCTGACCTATCTCGCCCAGCTCGTGACTGCGCTGGGTTTTGGGGGATCAGCCGAAGATTTGGCCGACGCGATCATTGTGCTGAGCGGCGTGGCGCTTCCCGAGATCACACGACGGCTCCGCCATGCATAGCGTTGTCCGTACAACTGCGTTGCCGGTCACGGCGCATGTGCCGATCATGACGCTTTCCGGCATGCGCAAGAGCTTCGGCCCTGTCCAGGCGCTTAAAGGCGTTGATGTCCTGATCATGCCCGGGGAGGTTCATGCCGTTGTCGGCGAGAATGGCGCCGGCAAATCGACCCTGATCGGCATTGCCGCAGGCGTGCTGCGTGCCGACGCAGGCGGCATCTATTACGGAGGCAAGCACATAGCGAGGCCCGACCCGCGCCAAATGCGCGAGGACGGCGTCTCGGTCGTCTATCAGCATCCGGCTTTGGCGCCCGATCTCACCGTGCTGGAAAATCTGCAGCTCGCCGAACCCTCGCTCGCCGGACCAAGGGGCGCCGCCGAGGCGGAGCGCATTTTGGCGCGAATCGCGACCGACGAATTGCGCATGCCGATCGGGAAGCGCGTCGCGGAGCTGTCGTTGGCACAACTGCATATCGTGGAGATCGCGTGTGCTCTCGCCACCAACCCGAAAGTTTTGTTTCTGGACGAGCCGACCGAGCCTCTACAGCACGCCGATGTACGCAAACTGTTCGACCTGATCGGCGAATTAAAACGCGACGGCGTCGGCATCGTTTATGTGTCGCATCGCCTGCACGAAGTCGATGAACTTGCCGACCGCATTTCGGTGATGCGCGACGGTGAGATCATCGACAGCCGCCTTGCCGATTCAATTACCCCGGCGGAAATCGTGGCGCTGATCGCCGGCCGACCGCTTGGCCAGATTTTCCCGGCCAAGGCGAAGGTGGTTGGGGCGCCGCTATTCGCCGTCAGCGGGCTCAGTGGCCGCGGTTTCGATCAGGTCGACCTTGTTGTGCACGCCGGCGAGATCGTCGGACTGGCCGGCATTGAAGGTGAAGGCCAGCGTGAGTTCATCCGAGCCGCCGCCGGCATCGATCGCCGCACCGGGGGTGAAGTGCGAGTGGCGCGTGTCAGGATTTCCGGCGACACCCCGGATGCATTTCGCAAGGCGGGCGTCGGCTTCATTAGCGACGACCGCCACAGCGAAGGCGTGTTTCTTAACCTGACTTTGCGTGAGAACCTCAGTCTCGGTTTTCTGGAATCGATTTCGCGACATTTCGTGATCAACCGGGCGGGAGAAGCGGAGCGCGCCAAGAAGATCACCGAGGATTTGCGCATCCGGGCCGCCTCGATCGAATCCAAGCTCAACGAATTGTCGGGCGGCAACCAGCAAAAGGCGCTGTTTGGGCGCGAAATCTCGGCAAAGCCAACGGCGCTATTGGTCGACGAGCCGACCAAAGGTGTCGACATCGGCGCGCGCAGTGAAATCTACCAGCGGCTGCGAGCGATCGCCGACCAGGGCGTAGGGGTGCTGGTGTCATCCTCAGACGGCATCGAGCTCGAGGGTCTTTGCGATCGGGTCCTGATTTTCGCCCGCGGCCGCGTTGTCCACGAGTTAACCGGCAAGGCTGTTACCGACGCCGCGATCACTGAGGCCAACCTGACCGCGACGGTGTCGCGCGCCAGCCGGGCATCCGCAGAGCATCCAAAGCCGGCGCTGGCGCGACTTTGCCGCCAGCGATCATTTTCCGGCTTTGGTGCTGACCGTTCTCACTCTCATCATTCTCGGCGGCACGCAGGCTTTGAACCAGTACTTTCTGTCGCCATTCAGCATCAAAAGCATTCTGTCGTTTCTCAGCATCTTGGCGTTTGTCTCGAGCGCGCAACTGGCGACGGTCCTGGTCGGGGCCATCGATCTTTCGATCGGCCCGCTGGCCGGTCTTTGTGTGGTGCTCGCATCGTTTCTGACGCCCGACGGCGTCGGCCACAGGACCGTTTGCGGCCGGGCTCATCTTGATCCTTATGTTCACGACCGGCTTCGGTTTGTTGCAAGGCTTGCTGATTACTTCGCTCCGGCTGCCGGCGATCGTCGTCACGATCGCAACTTTCATCGGGCTACAGGGCGTTTCACTGCTGCTGCGACCGGTCGCCGCCGGCTCCATCGACGACGCCATCTCCGATGCCGCGCAGTTTCCACTCTGGATTCTGCCGGCCGGACTTGCGTTGGCTTTGGTGATGGTGGGCGTTGCCGAATGGTTGCTGTATCGGACTGCATTCGGCAGGAGCTTCCGCGCCGTCGGCTCAAGCCCGCTGGCGAGCCATCGGCTTGGCATCGACAGTCAGCGCCTGACCTGGCTCGCGTTCGTCATCTCGGGGTTTTTGACTGGCATCGGCGGGCTGATGCTCGCCGGCCAGGTCGGAATTGGCTCGCCCTCGACCGGCACCGATTACACGCTGATGACCATAACGGTGGTGGTGCTGGGGGGCGCCAGCGTTGCCGGCGGCCGCGGCTCGTTCATAAGCATCCTTCTTGGCGCTGCTTTGGTGCAAGCGACATCGAGCGCGTCGTCTTACATCAACGCCAATTCGTCGGTGCACTACACCGTTATCGGCGGCTTGACGTTGTTGGCTGCGATTTTCTTCAGCATTGCTCGCCGCCGTCCCGCCAGCGGGAGACCAGACTAGATCGGCCGCGTAGCCGAACGGCTCAGCACCGAATATTGAAAATTGAGCCGGGCGAGGCAGGAGCGCTGTGCGCCTCGCCTCTGGCAATAACGGCTACGGTTTGAGTTTTTGTACGGCTTCGTGACGGTAGCAGGTGATCACATGATCGTTGACCATGCCGACCGCCTGCATGAAAGCATACACGATCGTCGGCCCGCAGAACTTAAAGCCGCGCTCCGCCAACTCCTTTGACATCACCCGAGAGATCGCCGTATCGGCCGGAATTTGCCGCATGGTGCGGAAGCGGTTCACCTTCGGCTTGCCGTCGACGAAGTCCCACAACAGCTTGGAGAAGCCCGGTCCCTTTTCCATAATCTCGATCCAGCCGCGGGCCGAAAGAACGGCACCTTCGATCTTGGCGCGGTTGCGGACGATACCGGCATCCTGCATCAGGCGCTCGACCTTTTTCGGTGTGTAGCGCGCGATTTTCTCGGGGATGAAGCCATCAAAGGCGCGGCGGAAATTCTCACGCTTGCGCAGGATTGTGATCCACGACAGGCCCGCCTGGAAGCCGTCGAGCACAAGCTTTTCATAGAGCGCGCGGTCGTCGTATTCCGGGACGCCCCATTCCTCATCGTGGTACGCGAGATAAAGCGGATCGTCCTTGGGCCAGGGGCAGCGCACGATGGATTGGGCGGGCGCAGATGCAGTCATTCGGCGGCCTTCGATCCTTCGGGAAACGCAAAGCGCGCCCAGTCCGGTTTGCTGAGCCGGATCGGAACGCCGCCTGCAACGAGCGACTCGCCGCGCGACAGAGCTTCCGCTGCCCGGTCGAGGCGCACAAGGGCAAGCCCGTGTCCCGCCGCGCTTGAGCCCATGGTGCCGATCTGTCGATCGCCGGCCATGACGGTGGCACCGCGGGCTGGTGCTGCGCCGTCGAAGCGGACCGATAAGGCGCGCGTGCGGGCGATGCCGCGGTGCTCCATGCGCGAAACCACCTCCTGGCCGACATAGCAACCCTTGTCGAAATCGATGCCGCCAAGCTGATCCATGTCGGCTTCATGCGGGAAGGCGTCGCCGTAGCCGAAGTCGACACCCCCCTCCGGGATGCCAAGCGCAATACGGTGGGTTTCGTATTCGGCCAGATCAACCATGGCAGCGCCAACCTCCAAGGCTGCATCTGCGGCGCGTTGCGCCGGCAGCATGGCTCGAAGCCCGAGCGCCGGCAGGCGGGGATCCGGATACCAAAGGCCGATGCTGGTGGTTCCTTGTCCATCCCATGCGGCCAGGACGCCAAGGACCTCGGACAAATCTTCGACCATGACGCGAGCGCGCAGCTTGTAGAGGTTAAGCTTGCCGACCACCGTCGTGGTGAGGGACCTCGGCAGGTCTAGGAAGAAGCCGCCGCCATCCTGCGCCGGTGCCTCGACGACAAAGAAGTCCGCAATAATCTTGCCCTGCGGCGTTAACAGTGCACAAAAACGCGCCGCCCCCGGTGCGAGCTTCAGGATATCCGCGCTGACAAGGCCGTGCAGAAAGCCGCGCGCGTCCTCGCCGGCAACCTTAACCACGCCGCGGCCGGAAAGCAGGGCGGCCTTCATCGGGGGAACCTTCGGGCCATCAACTCAAACTAGGGTGCAGCGCGATTGGCCTCAAGAGCTTGCGCTCGGCGAATGCGGATTTGTGGACGGCTCAATATTCACCTTCTTGGCGTTCAAAACTGAACATATGGACCGCCCGTGAATTGCAGATACCGCACCGGCTAGCGCATCGGACCGGGCGGGGCGAGCCTGGAAGCCACCATGTGCGGATATCGCGGACTGCGAGCGCTTAATCCGCAGCGGGCGCAGGGTCTCAAGACGCAAATGCCCGCGACCACCGGGTATGGCGGTGGAAAATCTGACTGCGGATTGCTGCTATTGCCGTGGCAATTCCACGGAGAATTCGCCATTGCGAATTCGCGGCGCGAGCCGTTCCGCGTAGCAGGCGGCCGGTTCCTCGCCATAAGTTGAAATCAGTTCTACCAGCGCGAGGAAAAGTGCGGTTTGAGCGAGGCAGTCGCCCTCGATGCCGTCGTGATGCGCCTCGGCCCAGGCCTCTTGCAAATAGCCTAGTGCCCGCCGCTTCTGTTCGTGATCGGCCACGTTTTCCCGTGCCGCTAAGATACGCGTCGCCGTGGTCATTACTGTTGATTGTTGCCGCACCCCGGCAACGTCCCTGCCTCAAAACAAGCTAGCACGGCCCAATCAGGCGTCAGATCGAACCTTGAGGCAGGGTTAATACCACTGGCAAGCGGCTAATTGGCGTAGCGGGCGGTAATCTCGCGGGCGATTTTTGCACCTTCGTCGAGGTAGCGGCGAATAGCGAAGTTCGCCGCCGGCGTGCATGTGCGGTAACTTTGTTGGAAGGAGCGATAGCCGCGGTTGAAGCTCGAGACCATCTGGTCGTGACGTTCGCCGGAAGGCGCTTCGGCCTCGATCAGCGCTTGCGCTTCGTTGCGCCATTTCTGACCCTCGTTCGTACCGCAAATGCCGCGCAAGAAGTGGAGCGCACCGAGAATTTCGGAAAGCCGTTGCATGTCGCGGTCATAGGGGGCAGTCCGCGGCGGGGGCGGTGCCTGAGGCTGCGCCTGCGGTTGTTGCGCCTGCGGTTGCGCCCTTGGCTGAACCTGTGGCTGCGGTTTGGGCTGCGGTTGCGGCTGAGCTTGCGGCGAAAAGATCTGTGCGCGGGCGCTCGCGGCGCCGAGGCAAAGAAACAGCAGGAGCAAAGTAAGGGTGCGGAGCATCGGTGGAGCGAACATATGGCTTCAACCAACCGGACAGCAAGCAGTGCCAGTCGGCGCGGTTGAGGTGGTTCGAGTTAACGCAACGCGGCGATCAGCTCGCCGGCCGCAGCGACGATGTCCGCGAGTCCTTCGGTGGTCTTGAGCCCGGAAAGCTCGATAGGCGCCAGCCAGTGACCCTCGGCCAATTCGTCATTGAGCGAAATCTCGCCCGCGAGCCAGCGCGCGGCGAAGGGCAGGATCACAAAATGCCGCTCGACCCGCCCGCTGTCGTCGCGGGCGATCACCTGGCGATAGCCAGCGAGCCCGTGCGGTTCGATTTCGAGGCCGGTCTCTTCACGGACCTCGCGCGAGACCGCCTCGACGAGCGCTTCACCTATTTCGACAACACCGCCTGGAAGGGTGTAGAGACCGTTTGCCGGCGGTTGAGCCCGGCGAACGATCAGCACGCGGCCGTCCCGAAAAATGGCGGCGCTGACCGCAACATAGGGCCGCGTCGGATAAATTCGCGCTTCGGTACTGTTACTGGTCAAAAGCACGATCCATTTAAGCTACTATCGGGGCACATCGCGGCTGATGTGCCAAAACAAGGCCTACGCTTATCGCAATGTGCGCACGTTATGTCATCACCTCGGCGCCGGGGGCGATCAGGGCGCTGTTCGGCTACAGCGAGTTGCCGAATTTTCCGCCTCGTTACAACGTGGCGCCGACCCAGCCGATTCCGATCGTGCGGCTTGTCGATGGCAAGCGGCAGTTTGCGCTGGTGCGGTGGGGGTTCATTCCCGCATGGGTGAAAGACCCGAAGAAGCTTTCACTGCTCGTGAATGCGCGGGGTGAATTGGCGCTCGAGAAGCCCGCGTTCCGCAATGCGATGCGGCGGCGGCGCTGCCTCATTCCGGCGGACGGCTTCTACGACTGGCGCGACGGTGTGCCAAGACGCCCTTATTTCGTGCGGCGAAAGAATTCGGACGAACCGATGGCCTTCTCCGGGCTGTGGGAAACCTGGACGGGTCCGAACGGCGAAGAGCTTGATACCGCCGCGATCGTCACCACGCGAGCTAACAAAACGCTCGCCGCCATCCATGACCGCATGCCGGTTATCGTACCGGCCGAGGCCTTTGATCTTTGGCTCGATTGCGCTGGGGATGACGCGACGGCCGCGGCGGCGCTGATCACGCCGGCCCCCGAAGCGCTGCTGGAATGTTATGAAGTTTCAACCGCCGTGAACCGCGCGGCGAACGATGCGGCTCATCTGATCGAGCCCGTGGCCGGGACAAAACCTGACCGGTCCGAACCAGCCCAGCAGCCGCTGCCGGCTAAGAAGCCTGACGAACAATTGTCGCTCTTCTAAGAGCGCACCTCGGCCTAGCGTGCGCCGTGCGAAAACTGCGCTTTTTCCGCCGAAGCCTTGACCACCGGTATCTCTGCGTCGGCAAGCGGCTGCATCCACCGCTTTCGCTTGAGAGCCGCGGCGATAAAAGGCGCCAGTTCCTTAGCCTTGCGCGCCTCCATGGCGGCCGCCTTGGCTTTGAATTCGGGCATGACCTCGGCGGCGAATAGTTCGAGCGCCTCGCAAATGTGGTCGTGGCGGTTGCGCCCAGCCTGCTGCAGGAAGATGACCTGGTCGATGCCGTTGTCCTGAAATCCCATCAGGTGCTTGCGCATGTCATCCGGGGTGCCGATGCCGGATGAGTAGGCACCGACCCGTTGCGTTGCCGCGACGACCTCTTCAGTCCGGTTGCCGCGGTCCCTGGTGAAATCGGCCCAGAGCGTGCTGCGGCCCGGTATCGTATCGTGAGCAACGAGCGCGTTGAGCGCGTAACCAAAGAACTCGAAACCTTCGAGGCCGCGGCGAATGGCGTCCGCACGATCGTGATGCACCGAAAAGCTCGACACCATGGCGATATTGGCGTTGACCGCATGGCCCAGCGGTACGCATGCGTCGGATTTGATAATGCCGTAATAGATATCGGACCATAGCCGCGCCTGTTCGGGATCAAGGAATGAAAAGGCGAGCGCGCCGACCCCATTCTGTGCCGCGATCTTGATGGTGTCGCGGTTTGTGCAGGCCATCCACATCGGCGGGTGCGGCGCTTGCACGGGCTTCGGCAATACGTTCCGACACGGCATGGCAAAATACTTGCCCTCAAAGCCGGGGTAGGGCTCGAGCACCATCATGTTGGCAATTTGCTCCGCGGCCTCAAGCGCCATGGCGCGCTTCTCTCTAGCCGGGATCTTGAAACCGCCCAGTTCGAGCCGCGTCGCACCCTCGCCGATGCCGAAATCGAGCCGGCCGTCGCAGATAATGTCGAGGGTGGCGAGACCTTCGGCGGTGCGCGCCGGGTGATTGTAGTTGGGAATGACTTGCCGGATGCCATGCCCGAGCCGGATATTTTTCGTGCGGGCTGCCGCGGCCGCGAGGAATACTTCCGGAGCGGAGGAATGCGAGTATTCCTCGAGGAAGTGATGCTCGACTTCCCACGCGTAATCAAAGCCAAGCCGGTCGGCCAGCACCACTTGTTCAAGGGCGTTGTGAAAAAGACTGCGCTCGTCGCCCTTGTTCCAGGGTCGCGGCAGTTGGAGTTCGTGAAAAACTCCGAAACGCATTGTCCTCCCCTTGCCGAATATTGTTAGCCGCCGGGCGATGCGATGTCGAGCAGCCGGCAGCGACGCCCCAAAGGTCGGCGTTTTGAGCTTACTTAGAATAGTCGACGAAATGACGACTTTTAGTTTGCTAAGAAAAACAAATTTTACGCCGGCATATTAGGTAGCAAGACGGAACATTGCGCGAAAATGCCGCGCTGCTTTAGCTTGATCGTCGCGCACCGGAGTGTCCTATCCTGTTGGCCAAGTCGTCTCCATCCGCTCAAAAATTGGAGCGCCGACTATCGCTGCCGGCATAAGGTTCGGCAACTAATTGGAGGTATTGGGGCACGGCCGCCTGCGGCGAGATTAACAATTGCCAACAACGCCTTCAGCTTCCTTACATCCCGTGTGTGGGACTTTTGGCCGGTGGCGATTTCGCAAATGACAAACGACAAGAAGGAGGAGTTGCTATGGCTAGCCTGAGAATTGCTGCTTTTGCTCTGGCCTTGCTCGGTTCGAGCCTGCTGGTCGGGCAAGCGTCGGCGGCTATGCCGGTAAACGGCCTGACGGAAGCCGGCAAACAAATCAGCAGCGTTGACAAAGTCTGGTGCTGCCGAGGCTGGCGCGGCGGCCGATGGGGTTACCGTGGATGGGGTTACCGTCGATGGGGCTACGGCCGATGGGGTTATGGCTACCGCCGATGGGGCCCCGGTCCGTATTGGGGCCGCCCCTACTGGGGCCGTCCGTACGCTTATGGGTATGGGTGGCGCCGCTGCGGCTGGCGTCGCTGCTGGTGGTAACTACTGTCGGCCGAGCCGGCTGATTGCGGTTAGCCGGCTTCGGCATAAGGCAAACGGCCCTCGACCGTTGATCCCGGTCGAGGGGCTTTGGCTTTTCTGAAGCTGCGGAAACCGAAGCTACAGAACCTTGCCGGGATTGAGGATGTCGTTGGGGTCGAGCATGCGCTTGAGGCCGCGCATCAGTTCGAGGGCGACCGGGTCTTTTACTGTCGGCAGCAGATCGCGTTTCATCACGCCGATGCCGTGTTCGGCCGAGATCGATCCGCCGTATTTCTTCACGACCGCAAAAACCGCTGCATTCACGTCGTCCCACCGCTTGAGGAAAGCCGCCTTGTCGGCTTCCGCAGGCTGCATCACGTTGTAATGGATATTTCCATCGCCGAGATGGCCGAATGACAGCGGACGCGCGCCGCGAATGAGCGCCGTCACGGCAGCGTCGGCCTCCCTGAGAAATGCCGGCACAGCGGCGACCGGTACCGAGATGTCATGCTTGATTGAGCCGCCGACGTGACGCTGCACTTCGCCGAACATTTCGCGGATGCGCCAGAATGCTTTTGCCTGTTCCAGGCTGTCGGCGATGGTGGCGTCGGCGATGAGGTCGCGCTGCAGTCCCTGCGCCAGAACATCCTCCATCACTTCGCGCAGTCCGCTTTCGGCTTGCGAGGAGAGTTCGATGAGTACGTACCAGGGATGGGGAGCGGATAGGGGATCGCGACTGCCGGCAGCGTGTTGCAGCACAAATATCAAGCCAGCACGCGACATCAGCTCATAGCTCGTGACACCGGCGCCTGCACGGTCCGTGGCGAGTGTGAGCAGCGCGAGCGCAGCTTCAGGCGAACGCACCCCGACAAAAGCGGTCTCGACGGCGCGCGGTCGAGGCACCAGCCGCAACACCGCTGCGGTGATGACACCCAGCGTGCCTTCTGCGCCGATGAACAGGTTCTTCAAATCGTAGCCGGTGTTATCCTTCTTCAGCTTGTTGAGGTTGTTGAGGACGCGGCCATCGGCCAGCACGACTTCGACGCCAAGCGCGTGCGAGCGCGCAATGCCGTAGGCAAGCGCGGCGACACCGCCGGCATTGCTGGAAAGATTGCCGCCGATTGTGCAGGTGCCTTCCGAGGGCAGTAACTGCGGATAGAGACGATCGGCTGCTGCGGCAGCTTCGCGGGCGTGCTGCAAGGTGACGCCTGCCTCGCAGGTCATGGTGTTGGAGATCGGGTCGACCTCGCGGATGCGATCAAGCCGCGTCAGCGACAGCACGATCTCGTTGTTGTGCGGTGTCTGGCCGCCGACCAGCCCGGTATTGCCGCCTTGGGGCACGATCGGAGTGCAAGTGGCATTGGCGAGTTTGAGAATCTCCGCGACCTCGGTGACGGAACCGGGCCGCAGCACCATTGGCGAGCGCCCGCGATAAAGGTCGCGCATCTCGACGAGGTAAGGCAGCTGTGCCTGCGGATCGGTGATGGCGTATTTCTCGCCGACGATGGCGGCGAAGCGCGCGAGCAGGGCAGGATCGGTTCCGCTGCTTTTCGGGGGTTTATCAAGCATCCAGCGTTTCCGGGTTGGTAGGTGATCACCTGCCACAAAGATGGCAGCCGTCTCATTGGCGGGCAAGAACACCGTTGCCCGCCTCACACGAGCACAAATTATTCACCTCCGTGCCGGCTGAGCTCCGGCAAAAGCTAGAGCAGTAGCGAACACCGCGCGCAGCAAATGGACGCACCACGTTTCGCCTAATGTGTGGCCGCGCGGCACAGGCGGTCGTTAATCGCTTCGCCCAGCCCTTCATGAGGTACCGGCATCACGGCGATCGCTGGTGCGCCCGCGGCATCAAGCACCCGCAGGTGTGAAAACAGATTGGCGGCCGCCTCGATAAGGTCGCCCCGCGCCGACAGGTTGAGCACCTTCTGCGCGCCGCTGGCGCCTTCTGCCGGTCTGCGCCCGAACGCAAGCAGCGCTTCGCCGGGTTCTACGCGCCCGACATCGAGCCGCAGCCGCGTGCGAGGCGCATAATGCGCAGCGAGCATACCGGGAGCCAGCGGCGCGTCCTCGGCACGTGGCGAACCGGGCGGTGCATAAGCAAGTTTTTGCTCGAGCACGCCCTCGATCGCTGCACGCGGCAGGCCTCCCGGCCGCAGCAGGACCGGCTCGTCGAGGCAGGCGATGATAGTGGATTCGACGCCGACCGGCGTTGCACCGCCGTCAATAATGAGTTCGATACGGCCGGCCAGATCGGCCTGCACGTGTTCGGCGCGGGTCGGCGAAACGTGACCGGACCGGTTGGCAGAAGGTGCGACCACCGGTTTCCCGAAGGCCGCCAGGATATCGCGGGCGACGTTGTGGTTGGGAACGCGCACCGCGATGGTGTCGAGACCGGCGGTCGCCAGGTCGGCAACGCGGCATTTGGGAGTTTTGGGCAGAACCAGCGTCAACGGACCTGGCCAGAACGCTTTGGCAAGCTTGGCCGCCTTCGGATTAAAGCGGGCCAGCGCCTGCGCCGCTTTGAGATCGACGACGTGGGCGATGAGCGGATTAAACGCCGGGCGGCCCTTGGCCGCGTAGAGCCGAGCGACGGCACGGCCGTCGGTGGCGTCGGCACCGAGGCCGTAGACGGTTTCGGTCGGAAACGCCACCAATCCGCCGGCAGCGAGCACGCGCGCGGCCTCGGCAACGGCAGCCGCATCAGCCTTCAAAACGCGTGTCGTCAGCGGAGCTGTCATTTAAGTCCTCCGGCGCCTAGATAGCCGAAACGGCCGCCGCTTGCAGCCCCGCCGGGCCAACTGTATAAGCGCCGCGGTGTGGCGGAGTGTAGCGCAGTCTGGTAGCGCACCTCGTTCGGGACGAGGGGGTCGCAGGTTCAAATCCTGCCACTCCGACCATCAACCGGCCTTTCCGAGCAAAATAAGCCGGCCCCGCTGCCCCGGGTGCGAACCTGGGCATTTGGGGCGATTGGCTTGGGGTCTCGCGGTAGCACGCCGTGGACGGCCCATGGCGCCGCATTTCAAGATCGAAAAAACGATCTCGCCCGCATTCATGCTTGAACAATCAGAGAGTCACTGATTCAGTGCTGGAAACTGATTTGCTGCGGCATGTCTTCGAATGAGCGCCCAGGCTGAACGCGAATACTATGATGCGGCTTTTTCGGAAAGCACCGAAACGCGATTGCGAGACGTTTTTGAAGCGTTTGATAAATTAGAAAGAGAATTGCTGCAGCACATCGAGCAATTGCGCGACGCGGGATGGCTGGGTGCGGAAAACGAATTTACGCCTGCTGCCGAGCCCGTCGACTATGCGGAAGACAACGACGATACGGGTTATGTGTTGCGGTAGCCCGGTAGTGGTCGCATCGCCAAATTAAAAAGCCACTCCCGACGCACTATTGCACCCAGCCCGTCGGCTTCCCGAGTACTGCCGCACCACGAGCCGCCGCGCGTTCTGGCGCCGGGCGCTTACAGATATCTTGCCTTTAGATCGACGCTTGTCTCGGCGCCGAGCTTGTCGAAGTTGGCGGCGAGCCATTTGTCGGCGCGTTCGCGGCCGATCTCGAAAAGATGCATCAGGAATTTCCAGTCGGCGTTCATTTTGCTGGAACCCGCCAGTTCTCTGATGATGTCCTCGGCTTCGATGAGGTGGATGAACATGCGTTTGCCGCCGGTCAACTTGCCTTCGTCGATCATCTGCGTGACGAAAGCGATGGCCCGCATTTCCCGCATCAGCGATGAATTGAAGCTGATCTCCTGCATGCGATTGAGGATGGCGCGTGAGTTGGTCGGCAGTTCAGCACGTTCGGTCGGCGTAAGGTGGACGAGAAGGACGTCGCACGACTGGCAGGCGTAGATCACCGGAAAGATTGCCGGATTGCCCATGAAGCCGCCGTCCCAATAGGCCTCGCCGTCGATCACGGGTGAGCGCATCATGAACGGCAGGCAGGCCGAAGCGAGCACATGCTCGGCGGTGATTTCTTTGTTGGGGAAGACCGCTACCTTGCCGGTGCGCACGTTGGTTGCGCTCAGAAACAGCTTCACCACCTGTTGCGCGCGCACCCGCTCGAAGTCGACGACCTCGTTGAGCAGGTCGCGCATCGGATTGGCATCCATCGGATTAAGCTGATAGGGCGACATGAAGCGGCTGATGATGTCCACCATCACGTAGCCGGGGGAGTGGTCGAGCCCGAAGGTCGGGTTCATTTTGTCCAGGAAAGAGGGCGCGATGATGCTGGCGGATGTCGTGTCCGACATCTTTTTCCAGAACATGTGCATTATCTTTCTCGCGCCTTCGCGGCCGCCGGCCGCCAGCCCATCGGCCAGCAAAACCGCATTGACGCCGCCGGCGCTGGTTGCCGTGATGCCGTCGAAGCCGATGCGGTCGTCCTCGAGAAGACGGTCGAGCACGCCCCAGGTGAAAGCACCATGACTACCGCCGCCCTGGAGCGCCAGGTTGATCATCTTCTGGCCGGTCATCGGCGTACTCGCCTGGATGTCGGCGGACTTAGGCTGCGCGGTCATGTTTCCCCCCTAAACGGGCGCTGCGGTCATCAAGTCAGGTGCCTTCCCCAAAACGGCAATTTATGACCGGCGAATGAGGTTAGCGCCGCGTGGTGGCGGCGGCGGCCGGTGCCGGACCCGCACACACCCCGCGGTTGGACGGCATGATATTGAGGTGGACGGCACCACGTCAAACCGACATTTCATCGAAATAGCGGCGGGCAGGCTCGGGTTCAAATCCTCAAACACGCCGGCACGTCAGAGTTCGTCAAGATTTGTTAGCTATGTTGCACTGCCGCACCGCGGAATTGGCATCGTCATGAATTTACCTCCAGCCTTCGAGGTTCGCCTCGCCGCCTATGGAATTACTCCCGCGATCGACCGGGACCGGCGTGAAATCTGGGCGCTGCTTGAACTCAGAATTTGATGCCATCATGCGCGCCCACGTCGCGCGTGTGATCAAGTACGCTCCCACATACGAGCCTATCTTCAGTAAGCATAAAGCAACGTTCCTGGCCGCTTACAGGACGTACACAACCAAACTCTTTCTCGAGCCTTTTGACGAGCGATGGGCGGCCGACGCCGAAGCCCGGGCAAAGTTCGAAATCGAACATCAGCTCGATATGCGCTCCAGAGGAGCTATTTCGGCATCGATCCTCTCGGCGGCCTGCGGAATTATCGCGCGGCGGCATCGCTTCTCGGGTCGTAAATGCAGCTCATGCTTTCGCGATAACGATGGGCCGCTGTTAGGCCGATGCGCCTTCGCTGTGGACGCGGGATGCGTCGCGGTCGCCGGCCGTCGGATTTTTGTCAAGAAACGATGCCGCCGTCCTGTGGCCGTTGTTCGTGACCGTCACGTTTGCGGACGGCCTGGCCGGCGCGAACCGGCCGAGAATTCGCTGGCGGGCGGCAAAACGCCATGGCCTGTTTGATCGTCGCTGCTGCAGTACCAACATTTAGGCGCTTAATGCAAGTTCGATATCTGCTCGGGCTGGGGAAGCCGGCCGCGGTTTTTCGGCATTGCGTCGGAGGTTAAGTTACTTGCTACCCAGACCGCGAAGGCAACCGCCGCGATCAGCGATCAGATCGCCTTGATTAAGGACGGGACACAGCGGGTCGCGGTTCCGGTGTTGAAACGGCGGTGAGACCATCGGCAATATTGGCTTCGCCATCGCGGAAGAGGTTCCCCGTCTCAGTCGACCGGCGGCTGCTGCGACAGACAAGATCGTCGAAAGCGCCAGTCATGCGGTCGCCAACGCCCACATGGTGGCCGACGCTCTCAAGACAGTAGCCGATGCAATAGCGCGCACTCAAACCGATGCTGGGGCAGTGCTGAATCTATCGCGCAATCTGACGGATCGGACCGCTCATCTGGAGCGCGGCATGAACGGCCTGTTCTCAGTCGTGGCGAAGCACGTCGGTGGGGTTGAGGACTTTATCGTTCTCAAGTGAGCACCGCATCATTCTCAAGTGGGCACCGTCGGCTATGATCTGGCGGAGCTCCATGCTGAGGGTATCGCCAAGCTGCTGCCCGAACGGGTCATCGACATGCTGCTCGGTTGCGCTATGGCCCTGGTCGGCACTGCAGTCGCGTTTCCACGCGCTGCTCTCGCCGACGGCACGGCTGACGACCCCAAGGATCGGTTGGCGGTCGATCACGATGACGGGTCGAACTGAGCGCCTGTGCGCATCGCCGCGGGCAGGATTGCCGAGCCCTAAATTCGGTGGTTACTGGCTCCCGTCATGCCGACGCGTATCACCATCCGCCGCCCCGACGACTGGCATCTTCACGTTCGCGACGGGGAAATGCTCAATGCCGTCCTGCCCTACACGGCAAGGGAGTTCGGCCGGGCAATTTTGATGCCCAACCTCGTGCCTCCGATCCGGTCTCGGGAGGAGGGGATCGCCTATCGTGAACGCGTCAAGGCGGTGCTGCCGGCAGGGTCCCGCTTTACCCCGCTGATGACCTGTTATCTGACCGACGAAACGGATCCCGACGACGTCGAACACGGGTTTCGCGACGGTGTTTTCACCGGCGTGAAGCTGTATCCGGCGAACGCGACCACGAATTCGGCCGCGGGTGTTACCGACTATCGCAACATCACGCGCGTGCTGGAACGCATGGAGAAGATCGGCATGCCGTTCCTCATGCACGGCGAGGAGGTCGGCCCTGACATCGATATTTTTGATCGCGAGGCGGCATTCATCGACCGCCGGCTGTCGAAATGGGTGAAGAAATTTCCCGGTTTGCGCATGACGCTGGAGCATCTTTCGTCGAAGGACGGTGTTGATTTTGTCGCAAGCGCTGCTCCGCAGGTCGGCGGCACCATCACGCCCTACCATCTGAACCTGACCCGAACCGACTGGCTCGGCGCCGGATTAAAGCCGATGATGTATGCAATGCCAGTGATCAAGACCGCAAACGACCGCACGGCGTTGCGCAAAGCCGCGACTTCAGGGGCTGCCTGCTATTTTCTCGGCACCGATTCCGCGCCGCATCCGTTCGCGCGCAAGGTTGCGATCAACGGTGTGCCGGGTATCTTCAACGCGCCGGTAGCGCTTTCGACCTACACCAAGGTGTTTGACGAGGAGGGCGCGCTCGACAAACTCGAAGCCTTTGCGTCGCTTAACGGACCGAAGCATTATCGGCTGCCGCCGAACGAGGATAACATCGTGCTCGAAAAGTCGCCCTGGACGGCACCGGTCGAGGTCAAAGTCGCGGGCCCCGATGAGCGGACGCTGCTTTATCGCGGCGGCGAGACCATCGAGTGGAAGGTGGTCGGATAGATTTTCTTTCCGAAAGGCACGGCGGCGTAGCAGAATGAAGAGAGCGCAATGACCGGCTTTGCCGATAAAAAAGTGATCGCCGAACTGACGGCGAAGATGTTGATCGAGGTGGAGGCGGTCCGCTTCATGACCGACAAGCCTTTCATTTTCACCTCGGGCTGGGCCAGTCCGGTTTATACCGATTGCCGGCGGCTCATTTCGTTTCCACGTGTGCGGCAGGCGCTGATCGATTTCGGTGTGGCGACGATTGAACGCGAAGTCGGCTTCGAGCAATTCGACGCGGTAGCCGGGGGCGAAACTGCCGGGATTCCGTTTGCCGCCTGGATGGCCGACCGCCTGATGCTGCCGATGCAGTATGTTCGCAAGAAGCCGAAGGGCTTCGGCCGAAACGCCCAGATCGAAGGACATCTCGAGGCCGGCGACCGTGTGCTTCTGGTCGAAGACATGACCAGCGACGGCCGCAGCAAGGTCAATTTCTGCAAAGCACTGCGCGAAGCCGGCGCCAGCGTCGAACACTGCTTTGTCGTCTTCTTTTACGACATCTTTCCCGAGGGAAAGAAAATCCTGACTGATCTCGGCGTCACGCTGCATTCGCTGGCGACGTGGTGGGACGTGCTGGAGGCTGCAAAGAAAAGCGGCCAGTTCGAGAAGGCCAAGCTAAAAGAAGCTGAGAAATTCATGAAAGATCCCGCGGGCTGGTCGAAGGCGCATGGCGGCGTTGCCCAGGCTGCTGAGTAGTCGCCACGCTTTGGCAGCACGAGACGTGGACGGGCTGGAACAAGTCCGGCCATGACGGACGCAAGCAATGCCCGATCAAATCGCTGATGTCATTGTTGTCGGCGCCGGCAATGCCGCGTTTTGCGCGGCGCTGGCAGCACAAGAGCGCGGCGCACATGTGTTGATGCTCGAAGCTGCGCCGGAAGAGGAATCCGGTGGCAACAGCCGATTCACCGCCGGCTCGATCCGCGTCGTCTATAATGGTGCCGATGACATCAAGACTCTCGTGCCCGATCTTACGCCGGCTGAGATCGAAAGCACGGATTTTGGCACCTACACAGCCGATCAGTTCTTCGATGACATGGCGCGCGTCACGCAACATCGCGCCGATCCCGATCTTGTTGAACTGCTGGTCACACGAAGCTTCGCGACGCTCAACTGGATACGCGAAAAGGGCGTGCGTTTGATCCCGATCTACGGGCGGCAGGCCTTCAAGGTCGACGGCAGGTTCAAGTTCTGGGGCGGCCTGACGGTGGAAGCTGTCGGCGGCGGACCGGGTCTTGTCGCCATGCTCACGGCTGCCGCGAAACAACGCGGCATCGAGATCCGCTACCAGACACGCGCGCTTGACCTTCTCTACGACGGTACTCGGATCGAAGGCGTTCTGGTTCGCGGCGACGGCGTCATCCAGGAATTGCGGGCAAACGCCGTGGTGCTGGCTTGCGGCGGTTTCGAAGCCAATTCCGAGTGGCGCACCCGGTATCTTGGGCCGGGATGGGACCTAGCCAAAGTGCGGGGCTCACGATTCAACACCGGCGACGGTATCCGCATGGCGCTCGCAATCGGCGGCAGCCCGCGCGGCAACTGGTCGGGCTGTCATGCCGTGCAGTGGGAGATGAACGCACCGGAGTTCGGCGATCTTGCGGTCGGCGATCAATTCCAGAAGCACTCTTATCCGTTCGGCATCCTGATCAATGCGACGGGCAGGCGTTTCGTCGACGAGGGCGCGGATTTCCGCAACTACACTTACGCCAAATACGGGCGCGTGGTGCTGGAACAGCCGGGTCAGTTTGCCTGGCAGGTTTTTGACCAGAAAGTGAAGCATCTGCTTCGGGATGAATACAAAATACGGCAAATCACCAAAGTAACGGCGAACACCATCGAGGAGCTTGCGCAAAAGCTCGAAGGTGTAAACGCCGCCGTCTTCCTTCAAACCATCAAAGAGTGGAACGCGGCGGTCCGCACTGATATCCCATTCAATCCGAACGTCAAGGACGGGCGTTGCACGCAGGGCCTTGTCATCGACAAAAGCAACTGGGCGAATACAATCGATGCGCCGCCTTTTGAAGGGTACGCGGTTACCTGCGGCGTCACCTTTACTTTCGGCGGGCTACGCATCAACACCGATGGTGCGGTGCTTAATACCGATTACCAGCCGATCCGCGGCCTCTATGCCGCCGGCGAACTCGTCGGCGGCCTGTTTTATTTCAACTATCCGGGCGGCACGGGGCTAATGTCTGGCGCGGTATTTGGCAGAATCGCCGGGGCTTCTGCCGCTAGCGCTGGCGGGCTTCAATGAGCAGCCCATGGCCGATCGAACTACGCCTGCACAAGGACCGCAAAACTCTCGCGGTTAAGTTTGACAATGGCGAGAGCTTCGAGCTGCCGGCCGAATATTTACGCGTGCGCAGTCCAAGCGCCGAAGTGCAGGGCCACTCGCCCGCCGAGCGCCGCCTCGTTGCCGGCAAGCGCGATGTGAAAATTCTGGAGTTGGGACCGGTCGGCAATTATGCGGTTCGACCCGTGTTCGACGATCTGCATTCGACCGGGATCTTCAGCTGGGATTATCTTTTGGAGCTTGGTCGCAATCGGGAAACCTACTGGCGTGAATATCTCGATGAGCTGAAGGACAAGCAGCAGTCGCGCGATCCGGCGGCAAAGTAATCCGGAGACGCGATCCGCTCACTTTTAGGAAATCTGTGCGTTGTGACGAAAGGTTTGCTTCAAGCCGTGCGGATACGCACATAACCACCCGCACCAAGCCATAGTGCGGGTCGGGTGAGCTTTTGAAGGGGCTTTGTCATGGGCAATCTGTATAGAAATTTTCTCGCCAACGAGCGTGGCGCTGCCGCAATTGAATATAGCCTGTTGGCGACCGGCATCGCGGGCGTGATCGTCGCGGTCGTCTTAGGCCTTGGCACCAATCTCACCGCCACTTTTTCGAGCGTCTCAAGCGCTTTGAACTAGCCGGCGCGCCGCTTCCCGCCAGGTTGCTGTTCGTAACCATCGGTCAACTTCGGTCCGGCATCATCACCGCAGTGTCGGGGAGGGGCGTATGATGGGACGCCTTCCGGCATCAGGACGGCCGCAGCTCCTCTCCCTCGGGGCGGCGGCCGTCCGCTTTTAGCGCCGACGCGAAATCACACGCCGATTTTTGACGAGAATAGTCCCGCCGCTCGCGTTTCGCGGTTTCTCCGGTTTGTTACGATTTTACCGCCGATGGTTGACAAAGTGTTGCTAGGAGAGAGCGACAGCCTTTACGGCTGCCCTAGCGCCTTCGGAACCGGTCAACTAGCATCCTCAGTGGTGTGAAGTGGCAACAACGCCACGGAACAGGGAGGAAACCAATGAAGATCAGTGGATTGACCGCAATAGTGCTGGCGACTGCGCTGCTCGCCGGCGGGTCAGCTTCGGCGCAGCAGCCGCAAGCGGCCGCCCAAAACCCGATGGACGTGGTGCCGGAGAAAATGCCCTTCAACGCGCCTTACGGCGCGCCGATCTCGCTGGGGAAAGCGCAAGCCGCAATTGCGGCGGCGATTGCGGAAGCCAATAAACGCGGCTGGCAGCTCAATGTCGCAGTTGTGGATTCCGGCGGTAATCTGGTGACTTTTGCACGCATGGACGGTGCACAACTCGCGTCGATCGCGATCTCCGAACACAAAGCCCGTGCGGCAGCAAAATATCGCCGGCCAACAAGGGCTTTCGAAGAGGGCGTGCAAAAAGGCGCCAATCTCCTTCTGACGCTAGATGACGTGATTGCCTCGCGCGGCGGCATCCCGCTGGTCGAAGACGGCAAAATCATTGGCGCAATTGGCTGTTCAGGTGCGACCGGATCTCAGGACGAGGTAATATGTACTGCCGGCGCAGCAACGATCAACAAATAGCAGTTGTGGCGCCGTCGCTCTTCCCCGATTGAGGAATTGCGCGGCGCCGAAACTGACAAAATCTGCCGGGGTGCAGCCCCGGCTTTCGTGGGGGTGGCAGAAATGAAGCGACGTGAATTCATGATGCTTGTCGCCGGCGCATCGACCTGGCTGTTTCCTTGGTTGCGGCCAGCGCGTGCGCAAGATCCGGCGCCATCGGATCAGGCCGCGGCCAATCAAATCGGGCAGGTTGCCACACTGCAGGGCAGTGCGAGCGTGATGCGCGACAAGACGACGACCGCCGTTGCGCTGCGGGTCAATGACCCCGTCTTCAAGAACGATACGCTTGCGACGGCCGCCAACTCCACGCTCGGCGTCACCTTTGACGACCAGACGACGTTCAGCCTTTCTCAGAACACGCGGATCGTTGTCAACGAATTCGTCTATGCGGAGGGCGGCGCCGCCAACGCAGCCTCCTTCAATGTGGTGGCCGGGACGGCCGCCTTTGTTGCAAGCCTTGTCGCCAAAACCGGCAACATGAAAATTACGACGCCCGTCGCCACGCTCGGTATCCGCGGTACGACCGGTGTGATCGACGTTCCCGAGCAAGGCGGTGCGGCTGCTCCCGGTAACGCGGTCGACGAGCCGAGGATTAAGCTCTACGCCGACGCCGACGGATATGTCGGCCAGATCGAAGTGTTTAATCCCCAAGGCGTGCGGCTCGGCGCGCTGACACAAGGCGCGAGCGCGTTTGTTTTGCGGCCAGGGGCCGGCGGGAGACTGGAGGCGGTGCCGTATCAAATTCCGCCGCAAGAGGCGGCTCGGGACCGCGGCGTGCTGCGACGCTTGTTCGCCTCGTACAATATCGGCCGTCGCAAGACGCTCGAACGGCATCGCAGGACGAATCAACATCGGAACAATCCGCGGCAGCCCGGTCCGGCACACGGCGGGAACTCGCGCGGGTCCGGACGGGGTCGTGGTCGCAACCGAAACTAGACGCCGTCGCCACCCGGCTGCGTTGTTTGGTATGAAGGCGGCCGGCAGGACACCGATTCGGACACGATGATTGTTCTACGACGTAGCCGCCTCGCCGGGTTGCTGGTGGTGTCGATCGTTTTCTCGCCACTGGGACTTCAGGCCCAAGCAGCCGATGAGGCTCAACACGCGTTGCCGGCAGCGGCACTGTCCGACGCCATGGCGCAGTACCGCCGCGCTTTGGCCGAATACCAGAGCGCCTGGGCGACCTACAACGCCGTGGCCCAGGCGTACTGGCGATCGATAGCGGAAAAGCGGCATGTGCGAAGCGCAAAGCGCACGAACCACGAGCCGATTTTGCTCGACGACTATGTACTGACGCAGCCGCCGGTTTATACCGGCCCGCCGAAGCCGCGCGATCCTTCAAAGCCGGAAGAGGCGCCGCCGCCACCACCCTATGTGCCTGTGGTGGCCGATTTTCTCGGCGCAGCGCAGCGGGAATTCAAATTTGTCCCGCAGATGCCGCAAAGCGAGAGCGAGTTTAAACGCGCTTACGCCAGGACGGCATTGGCGGCAGGCCTGACCAGAGAACAGATAGTCCGCATCTACGGCTTTGAGGCGGGCGGAAACGGCGACTACGATGTTCAAGCCGGGCTTGAATACAACAAGCGAGCGCGGGCGATCACCACGGCGCTGGGTTATAACCAGCTGCTGTCGACCAACACAGTCGAGATCATCGCCGAGAATGGCAGCCACTTTATCAACAGTCTGATGGCGCGTGCCGCCCTGTCGTCGGCCGCCGAGAAGCAGGCGTTGGAAGGCAAGATTGCCGTCATGCGCAAAATGGTCAACTTCGCGAACAGCGTTCCTGACGACTGGAACCAACATGAAGTATTGGCAAACACGCCGAGGGGTCTTGCTGTCCACGCCATGAACTTGGATTTAGACGTCGGACCGTTGCTGCAAACCCAAAAGCTGCTTGATTCTGTCGTGTTCGCGCGGCGCAGAGGATTAAGCCGGACTCTCAGTGCCTCCGAGCTGGAAATGATGAACCTGACCGGCGACGGCAACGGCTACGATATGATCACGATGCCGATCGTCTGGCGCGACCAGGTGCCGACCTCGAATTTCTTTCAGCGCAGCGGCTATCAGGACAACCCGGTCGCGCGGCGCAACAACGTGGTGGCGAAATTACTGGCGGTGACCGACGCGCGCATGGATGAAGAGGCGAGAAAACCAGGAGCAAAAGAATTGGCCGCGGCGCTGCATTGATTTGCTCGCGGTGGGAGAACTTCAGGCCCTCGGTACGGATGCCGGTATGGATTATGGCCGCGGCTTGATTTTGGAACGGGGCGAATGGTGGGCGCTGTAGGGATTGAACCTACGACCTCTCCCGTGTGAAGGGAACGCTCTCCCGCTGAGCTAAGCGCCCGCTCCCGTTGCGGCCGGATTTAAGGGGCGGCTTGACGAACGTGTCAAGCGAAGCGTCGTTGCCGCCGATCAATTCGAGGCCCGCGAGGCCGTCGACTGCAGGGCCCGAATACGATCCGCGAGCGTGCCCTTACCCTGCTGCGGGGATTCGATTGTAGCGCTGGCCTCGGCTCTAGCGCCATTGGTGCCGGGCAGGTCGCCGGTTCCTTTTCCTACGGCCGCAGTCCCAAGGGCGAGGATCGACTCAATCGGCGAGTTCGGACCCTCGAGGGCGGCGGTGAGCCGCGCCACCTCAGCGGCCACATCGTTGATGCGCTCGCGGAGCAGAGCGTTCTCAACGCGCTCGGCGGCCCAGGTCGATTCCGTATCGCGCCGCATTGACGCGATCTCGCCCTGCAGCTTGGCGCGCTCCTCAAGCGCGGCCGCTAATTGCGCTTCAAGCTGGACTATATCGGCGCGGAACTTGTTGACGGCTCCGCTGCTGCGGATGCCGGCATGGCTAAGCTCTTCACGAAGATCGTTCTCGATTTTTTTCGCAGCTTTAAGATCGGCCCGGAGCCTCTGGACCTCGACTTGACGTTCGGTCAACTGACGGCCTTGATCGCCAAGTCGCGCTTCCAGTTCTTGTGCGCGGCGGTTCAAGACTTCCGCTTCGGTCTTCTGCACCATCAGCTGACGCTCAAGCTCGGCGGTGCGCGTCGCGAGTTCACCGAGCTTGCCGCGCGCTTGGTTCAACCGACCGGCCGCTGCCTCGGCCTCGGTGCGTTCGCGCCCAAGGCGCTCTTCCGTGACGCGCACCGCACGCTCATAGTCCGCGACACTGACCTTCATCGCCTCGACCTGCGCGCGCTGCGCCGCAAGTTGGACGCGTTGGCCGTCGGCCATGATTGAGCGCTCGCCAAGTTCCGCCATGAGTTTTGCGAGCTCGGCCTCCTTGTCAGCAAGCGCGCGCTCCGCGCCGTGCAGCGAGCCCGACTTCAATTCGAATTCTTCTTCACTAGCGCGCAGTTGATCGCGCAGATGCCTGTCGCGCAATTCCAGCTCGAAAATCGTTGCGGTCTTTTCTCCGAGTTCTCTCTTGAGCTGGATGATAGCGTCAGTTTTCTTGCCGAGTTCGGCGAGCTGGCCGGTGGTCTTGGCCTTCATCTGCTCGACGCTCATTTCGAGTCGCCGCGTCGACATGGCGAACTCGGCGCGCAGCTGATCCTTGTCGGCACGGATTTCGGCTATGGAAAGCGGTGTGGCCGCTTCGAGGCGCCGCATGGTCAGGCGGACGGCGCGCTCGTGAACGAGTGGAACGAACAGTAGTCCAAGCAATGCCGCAACGAGAAACCCGATCCCGAAGTACATGATCGGTTCGATCATGACACCACTCTTTGAAGCCGCACCGCCGCCGTCCGGCTCACATTGCCACGCCCAGAGGTCCGCCGCACGATATTAACCGAAGGATTATCCTAAACTGGCAATGGCCGTTGTGCCAGACTCTAACCAATGAGAGTCGGCAATCAGCGATTAGAACGGGTTCCAGGTGGGGTGCCGGGTGAATTTGAGATAGCCGAGATTGGCGCCAAGCCGAAAGCCAACGCCGGAACGAATCGGCACCACGACGATGTCATTTGCCGTTAGTGCCGTCATGCCGAAACCGCCGACAAAATACGCCGAGCCCTCGATGCCGCCGAAGCGTTCGAAGACCGCCTCGGTTCGCGGAAGGTTATAGACGAGCATCATGGTGCGGGCGCCGTCGGCTCCGGCATCAAAGCCCAAGGTTGGCCCCTGCCAATAGACACGGACGTCGCCGGCATTCTTGGTGTAGAGTGTCCCGTCGCCATAACGCAGTCCGCCGACAAAGGCGCCGCCCGCTTCCTCGCCGAGAATGTAGCCGTTCGGCTGGCCCCATTCGCTCACGGCCTTTTCCACGATCGTGGCCAAGCCGCGCGAAACGCCGCCGAAGAAATGGTGCCCGGCATCGATGAGCTCGTTTGGCGAGTACTGATTCGCCGGCGGCTGGGCCGGCACCGATGGCGCGCGGATGAACGGAGGCGGCTGTGCCGGGGGCTGCGCTGGCATCACGGTCTCAGGCGGCTGTGGCGGGATGGTTTGAGCTGAGACCGGCCCAGTGCCGAGGCACCCGGCGAGCAGAATGAGCTGGGCCATCAAAACCGACCGCGCGGCGAAGCTCATCAGGCGCCCTCTGTTAACCCCTTGATCACGCACACCGGCTAACTCTCCGCTGAATTCAACCAACCCACCAAAGCCGATCCGAATCGGCAGATCCTTTGCCAGAACTATGACGGCAGCACGGCAACTACGGAACCGACACCGCACGGCGATCGCCGCCTGTGCATGCCTTCTGCTGGCTTTGCCGATCGCCCCCATCTCGCGGGCTGCCACCACGGAAAGAATTGTGACCGATTGGCATACGGGTCTGGCAATCGATGGCTATGACCCGGTCGCCTTCTATACCGACGGCAAGCCCGTTCCCGGCAGCCCGGAAATTGAATTCTCTTGTGCGGGGGCCGATCTGGCGTTTTAGCAACACCGGGAATCGTTATGAATTTGCGACCCGTCCGGACGTCTACATGCCGCAGTTCGGCGGCTACGATCCGATCGGCGTCTCGCGGGGCGTTGCCGTGCCAGGGAACCCAAGCCTCTGGCTGATCGCCAGTGGGCGTCTCTTTCTGTTCTACGATCGCCAGCGGCTGGAATTGTTCACAGCCGATCCGACGCGATTTATCGCCGAGGCCGAGCGCAAATGGCCGGATGTCTTAGGCACGCTCAGCCCCTGAACTTGTCAGTAGCCGGCCTGGAGACGTTCGATCGGCGGCGGCCCGCCCCAGGCCAGGAATGCGGGAATAGTTAAGGTGGGACTACCGTAGCGCAACGCGCCACCGTCGGGATCAACGACGCTCCCGCCGGCCGCGACGAGGATCGCATGACCGGCGGCAATATCCCAATCGTGCGTTGGGGCGAGTCGCGGATAGAGGTCGGCGGCCCCTTCGGCCAGTCGGCAGAACTTCACCGAGGAGCCGCAGCCCACGCGACGCGTCCGCGGGAAGCGATCGAGGTAAGCTTGCGTTCGCGCTTCGAGATGCGAGCGGCTTACCATGACGACGAGTTCACCCTCCGGCTGCGGTCGGGTTTTGATCGCTCGAGGTGTTTCGGCCTGTTGTCCCGAAAATTTGAGCCGCTCGGCTCCGCGCCCGACGATACCGCGCCAGATCAGAGCTTGCGCGGGTGCTGCGATGACTCCGAGGATCGGCGCTCCATCGGCCATAAGAGCGATATTGATGGTGTACTCGTCGCGCCCGGAGATGAATTCCTTGGTGCCGTCGAGCGGGTCGACCAGGAAATAGTTCCCGCCGGTGATGTCGGGTCTTTCGCGCTCTGCTTCTTCCTCCGAGATGATGGGCAATACCGGAGAAAGGTGCTCCAGCCCGTCCCGGATGACGGCTTCTGCGGCTTCGTCTGCCGCCGTCACCGGCGAACCATCGGCCTTGATGGTGACGCTGCCCTGTCCCTGCGACCGAATCGCTTCCGCAGCCGAGATGATGATTTTGGTTAGCGCGTCCACAAGATCGGGGTAGTCGGCGGGATCGATCGTGGACACGGGCGCTCCCTTGGAATTCGCAACCTCCGATCATCGGATCGCGGCGGCGGGCGGGGGGCTCTCTAGCACACCGCGGCGACTACGGCACGATTGCCGAATCGCGCGCGCTGTGACACGGACGGACGCCCTCGCGCTATAGCGGAGCTTGCCATGTCCGCCCCCGTTTCCGGTCCCATTGCCATCGGAGCCCTTGATCTTGCGGCGCTGCTTTGCTCTCGGGTCTGTCACGACCTGATCAGTTCGGTTGGCGCGATCGTCAATGGCATCGAGGTCCTGGAAGAAGACAAAGACGAAGAGACCAAGACGTTCGCGCTCGATCTGATTAAGAAAAGTGCGCATCAAGCGTCGGCAAAATTGCAATTTTGCCGGCTGGCCTTTGGCGCTGCCGGATCGGCCGGCGCACAGATAGATCTTGGCGATGCGGAAAAGGTTGCCCGCGGCCTCCTTGAAGACAACAAGACCACACTGGTCTGGAACCTGCCTCGCGAGTTGCTGGCGAAGAACCGCGTAAAGTTGGTGTTGAATATGTTACTAATCGCAGCCAGTGCAGTGTCCCGCGGGGGAAGGCTGATCGTCGACCCACGCGCAACGGACGGCGGTTCACCCGGGTATGTGGTCACTGCCAGCGGACTGAACGCCCGGTTGAACCCGGCCGTAGCCGAACTGCTATCGGGCAGCCCGGCCCATGCCGTGGACGCCCATGCAATTCAGCCGCTTTATGCTGGTATCTTGGCCCGAGACTGCGGACTGACGCTTTCGGCCCAGGGCGACTCCGGTACGGTAGTGTTAACCGCCGGCTAAATGGCCGCGCTTGGGCGCGAAAAAGAGCGGCCATTCACCTAGCGGCCGGGCTTCCTGCAACCGAAATTAAACGCTTTCGCAACAAACTCCGTACGTCCGAACAGGTGCCTGGGGCCTGACGGCAAAAGCACGCACCCTTGCGTGCGTGTTGGTCACGGCGCCGGTAAGCGCCAGCGGGTGGGCGGACGAGGCGCTTGGGATGGACGACCTACTTCAGGAATTCCTGACCGAGACCAATGAAAGCCTCGAACGGGTCGACGCCGAACTCGTCCGTTTCGAGCAAGAGCCCAATAACGGGGAAATCCTCGGTAACGTCTTTCGCCTCGTTCATACCATCAAAGGGACCTGCGGCTTTCTCGGGCTGCCCCGGCTCGAGACGCTGGCGCACGCCGCCGAGAACCTGATGGGTAAATTCCGTGACGGGATGCCGGTCACTACCGAAGCCGTCACGCTGATCCTCTCCACCATCGACCGCATCAAGGCCATTCTTGAGGCAATCGAAGCGCACGAGCGCGAGCCCGCGGGTGACGACCACGATCTTATCGGCCGGCTCGCGACTTGGTCGCAGCGTGAGGACGTGAAGCCGCAATCGCCGCCTCGTGCAGAAGAAGCAGCAAGACCCGGACCAGCGCCAGGTGTGCACGAGATCGATGAGGCGAGGGGTTCAGACGCTGCTTTGCTTGAGAAGCAAACATCCGAAAAGCCGTTGGCCGAGCGTTCGGCCGAACGGTCCGACGACGAGCGCGAACGCGTCGCCGGCCATTCGATCCGCGTCAATGTCGACACGCTCGATCACCTTATGACTACAGTTTCCGAACTGGTCCTCACCCGCAACCAGCTGCTGGAGATCGTCCGCCGCCACGAGGACTCCGACTTCAAAGTGCCGTTGCAGCGGCTTTCGAATGTCACTGCCGAACTGCAGGAAGGCGTGATGAAGACGCGCATGCAGCCAATTGGCAATGCATGGCAAAAGCTGCCGCGCATCGTGCGCGACCTGTCCGCCGAACTCGGCAAACAGATCGAGCTCGAGATGAACGGCGCCGACACCGAACTCGACCGCCAGGTGCTTGAGATGGTCAAAGACCCGCTCACCCATCTGGTGCGCAACTGTGCCGATCATGGCATCGAGAGCGCCGCCGAGCGTCTCGCCGCCGGTAAACCGTTGAAGGGGACGATCCGGCTCGCCGCCTGTCACGAGGGTGGCCATATCATCATCCAGATTGCGGACGATGGCCGTGGCCTCAATGTTGAACGCATACGCGCCAAGGCCATCGAGCAAGGCTTTGCCAGTGAGGCGCAGATAGCTGCGAAATCCGAGGCAGATATCTGCAATCTGATCTTTACGCCCGGCTTCTCTACTGCCGCAAAAGTGACCAGCATTTCCGGCCGCGGCGTCGGCATGGACGTCGTGCGCGCCAACATGGAGCAGATCGGCGGCACGGTCGATTTGAAATCCGTGCCCGGCGTCGGGACCACATTTACCATCAAGATCCCGCTGACGCTTGCGATTGTTTCCGCGCTCATTGTCGATGCTGGCGGCGAACGCTTCGCGATCCCACAGCTTTCCGTGCTCGAGCTGGTGCGCGCCTACAAGTGGCGGCGATCACCGCATCGAGCGGATCAAAGACACGCCGGTACTACGGCTGCGTAATAAGCTGTTGCCGCTCATCAATCTGAAGGAAATCCTGCAACTCGGCGGTGGCGAGGTCGACAAAGGCTTCGTCGTCGTTACTCAGGTCGGCAGCCAGATCTTCGGCATCGTCGTCGACGGCGTGTTGCACACCGAGGAGATCGTGATCAAGCCGATGTCGTCGAAGCTGCGGCACATCGCGGCTTTTTCCGGAACGACGATACTCGGCGACGGCACGGTGATCATGATCATCGATCCGAATGGGGTCGCCCAGGTGCTCGGTCGCGTCACGCCGGTCGCGCGAGCCAATGAGACTGAGCTCGACGACGACGTGGCAGCCGAGGAGGACCTGACACCCTTGCTTGTGTTCCGCGCCGGCTCCCAACAGCCGAAGGCCGTTCTGCTTTCTCTCGTGTCGCGCCTTGAAGAAATCGATTGCCGCCAAATTGAAATCTCCGACGGCCGCCACCTTCTGCAATATCGCGACCAACTCATGCCGCTGCTGCGGATCGACACGCAGACCACCATCCGGCAGGAGGGCGCGCAGCCAATCCTGGTATTCTCCGACCATGGTCGTTCCATGGGACTCGTGGTCGACGAGATCATCGATATCGTTGAGCAGAGGCTCGATATCGAGGTGGCGAGCGACCAGCCCGGGGTTCTCGGCTACGCGGTGGTGAAGGGAACCGCCACGGAGATCGTCGACATCGGCCATTTCCTGCCCCAGGCCTTTGCCGACTGGTTCCGGTGGCGGGAGGGGCGGTCGGCGGCCCGCTCGCGTCGAGTCATGCTGGTCGACGACTCGGCGTTTTTCCGCGACTTGCTCGCGCCCCTGATTAAGGCCGCTGGATATCACGTGATCGCGGTGGCGTCCGCCGCGCAGGCGCTTGATACGATCAAATCCGGCCCTCCGATCGATATCGTCGTGACCGATATCGAGATGCCGGAGATGGACGGTTTCGAGTTCGCCGCGGCGTTGCGCGAAAATCCGGGCACTGCAGCCGTTCCGGTCATTGCACTGTCGGCCATGGTTTCAGCCGATGCGATCGAGCGCGGCCGTGGTGTTGGCTTCCATGATTTCGTCGCCAAGTTCGATCGGACCGGTCTCATCGCGGCGATCAAGGAGCAGAGCGGCGACCTGCATCAGGCGGCGTGATCGGCAGAACCATTATGCAAAGCGATAACGAGCTCACCGAGTTTGTCACCTTTACGATTGCGGGTCAGATCTTCGGCCTGCCGATCGCGCGTGTCCAGGACGTGTTCAAGCCCTTCCACATGACGCGGGTACCGCTCGCCGGAGCCGAAATTGCCGGCGTGCTCAATCTGAGGGGCCGCATCGTAACTGCGATCGACATGCGCAATCGGCTCGAAGTGAAGAAGCGCGAAGACAGCGCGGCACCGATGGCGATTGGCATCGAAGCAAAGGGCGAATTGTTTGGGCTTTTGGTAGATGCGGTCGGCGAGGTGCTCAAGCCGAGCAACACGCAACGTGAGCCCAATCCGGTCAACCTCGACCACAAGCTCGCGGGCTTGTCAGCAGGCGTCTACCGGCTCGAGCGGCAGCTATTGGTCGTACTCGACATCGACCGCGTGCTGGATCTTCGCAGCGAGGCCGTGGCCGCATGAGAGCATTGAAACGCAGAGCAGAGATCGAAGCGGGTTCGCCCGCGAAGCTTAAAGTGAGGACACAATGAGGACATGCCTGGTCGTCGACGACTCGAGCGTCATCCGCAAGGTGGCGCGAAGAATTCTCGAGGGTCTCGAGTTTGAGATCGCCGAAGCGGAGAATGGCGAGGAAGCGATTGAAGCCTGCCGCCGGCAAATCCCGGACGCGATTCTGCTGGACTGGAACATGCCGAAAATGGACGGCTATGAGTTCCTGCGGGTGCTGCGCCGTCTTCCCGGCGGCGACAAGCCGAAGGTGGTGTTCTGCACCACCGAGAACGACGTGGCCCATATTGCGCGGGCGCTGCATGCAGGCGCCAACGAATACATTATGAAGCCGTTCGACAAGGACATCGTCGAGGCCAAGTTTCAGGAAGTAGGACTGCTCTAAAGCGCTCAACGCGCCGCCCGGCGCGCAGGCGAATTTCCCAGTGCGAAGTTTAGTGCCGAAAGTACTGCAGTGATGAGTATCGCGCTAAAACCTGCGAGCCTGGAGACCATCGTCGAGCGGCCCATCCGGGTCATGATCGTCGACGATGCGATTGTCGCGCGCCGCCTGTTGACGCGCTGGATCGGCACCGAGCCGGACATGGTGGTCGCGGCATCTTTGTGCACCGGACGCGAGGCAGTCGATCAGATCGAAGCCAGCGACCCGGACGTCGTCGTCCTCGACATCGACATGCCGGAGCTGGACGGCATTTCGGCGCTGCCGGTCCTGCTCAAAAAGAAGCACGACCTGGTCGTGATCATGGCCTCGACGTTGACGCGGCGGAGCGCGGAGATCAGCCTGAAAGCGCTGTCGCTCGGCGCCGCCGATTACGTTCCGAAGCCCGAAGCGGCGCCCGACGCCGCCACCTCGGCGGCGTTTCGTCGCGAGCTGATCGAGAAAATTCGCACGCTTGGCAGGCGCGGCCATTGGTTGGCGCGCCACCGGCGGCCGGATCCAGATGTGAGCCGGGCGGCGCCGACGAAGCGCGCAATCACTGTTCCGCCAACGGACGGTGCCGCGCTCCCTTTACGGCCGTTTGCACGCTCTCTGCCGCAGGCGCTGCTCATCGGTTCCTCGACCGGCGGCCCGCAGGCTCTGGACATCCTGATCGGAGAAATCGGCACGGCGATCGAGCGGGCGCCGATCCTGATCACACAGCATATGCCGCCGACGTTCACCGCGGTGCTGGCGGAACACTTGTCGCGCGTCAGCGGGCGGTGCGCCCATGAGGCCGAGGACGGCGAAGCGGTCACTGCCGGCAATATTTACGTGGCGCCCGGCGGCCGGCATATGCGCGTAGCGGGCGGCCCTGATGGCCCGGTAATCGCGCTCGGCGACGATCCACCGATAAATTTTTGTAAGCCGGCAGTGGATCCGCTGCTGTCCTCGGCGGCCCGGGTCTGGGGACCGCGCAGTCTTGCCGTTGTTCTCACCGGCATGGGTACCGACGGTACGCGTGGCGCCGCCGAAATTGTGGCCGCCGGCGGCAGCGTGATTGCCCAAGACGAAGCGACCAGCGTGGTGTGGGGCATGCCGCGTTCGGTAGCGCAGGCCGGATTGTGTTCCGCTGTGCTGCCGCTGCCGCAGATTGGCGCGAAGATCAATCACTTGTTCTCGGGAGATCGTCCGTGACGCCGCACGACTACGATTTCCTGCGAAAATGCTCTCAAGCAGCGCTCGGGTCTCGTGCTGTCCGCCGACAAGCAATATCTGGTCGAAAGCCGCTTGCTGCCGGTGGCACGCAAAGCCGGCCTCGGCAGTCTCGGCGAGCTCGTCGCCACGCTTAAGCGGGGCAACGCTGAAGCGCTCATGATCGCGGTCGTCGAAGCTATGATGACCAACGAGTTGTTTTTCTTTCGCGACAAGACGCCGTTCGAGAACTTCGGGTCCGCAGTTATGCCGGCGCTCATTGCGGCGCGGCAGAATTCGCGCACCATTCGCATTTGGTGTGCGGCGGCCGCCGCCGGCCAGGAGCCGTATTCGCTCGCCATGGCGCTCAAGGAGATGGGGCCAAAGATCGAAGGTTGGCGCATCGAGGTGATCGCCACCGACGTCTCGAATGACGTGTTGGAGAAAGCGCGCCAGGGAATCTACAGCCAGTTCGAAGTTCAGCGCGGGCTGCCGATTCAGCTGCTGATCAAGTATTTCAGCCAGGTGGGCGACGTCTGGCAGATCGCGCCCGAAATTCGCGCGATGGTCAAATACCGTCAGTTCAACCTGCTGTCCGACTTCTACCATCTCGGCGCGTTCGATCTCATCTTCTGCCGCAACGTTTTGATCTATTTCGACCAGGAGACAAAAATCGGTGTGCTCAACCGGCTCCGCGAGGTCATCGCCGGCGACGGCTATCTGGTGCTTGGCGCAGCCGAGACCGTCGTGGGGCTCACTGACAAATTCAGGACCGTGGCGGATCTGCGCGGTCTCTATGTGCCCAACCCGCCCTCGGCAAGAATGCCGGCGCAGGCTGCCGCCGGCGCGCTCGGGCCGCGCCTGGTGGCAGTGAGCGGCGGCCGATAACGACGGACCGATTGCCGGGCCGCAAACAAAAAAACCCCGGCCGATGGCCGGGGTTTTGCTGATCCTTGAAGCTTTAGCCGCTCAGGCTGAAATCTTCGCCTCGTCCTCGATCGGTTCGCGCAGCACGTAGCCGCGGCCCCACACCGTTTCGATGTAGTTCTTGCCGCTCGAGGCGTTGGCGAGCTTCTTGCGCAGCTTGCAGATGAAGACGTCGATGATCTTCAGTTCCGGCTCGTCCATGCCGCCATAGAGATGATTGAGGAACATCTCCTTGGTCAGCGTCGTGCCCTTGCGCAGCGAGAGCAGCTCCAGCATCTGGTATTCCTTGCCGGTCAGATGCACGCGCGCGGCGCTGACCTCGACCGTCTTGGTATCGAGGTTGACGACGAGATCGCCGGTCTGGATGACCGATTGGGCGTGACCCTTGGAGCGCCGCACGATGGCGTGGATGCGCGCCACCAGCTCGTCCTTGTGGAACGGCTTGGTCATATAGTCATCGGCGCCGAAGCCCAGCCCTCTGACCTTGTCCTCGATCCCGGCAAGCCCGGTCAGGATCAGGATCGGCGTCTTGACCTTTGACACGCGCAGGCTCCGAAGCACTTCGAAGCCCGACATGTCCGGAAGATTAAGATCAAGGAGGATAATGTCGTAGTCGTAGATTTTGCCGAGATCGACCCCTTCCTCCCCGAGATCGGTCGTGTAAACGTTGAAGCTCTCGGACTTGAGCATCAATTCGATGGATTGCGCCGTGGCGCTATCGTCTTCGATCAGCAATACGCGCATGCCAGTCCCTTTCCTCGCCGCGCGGCTTTAAGGTCGGCACGCCCCGACGGCGGCCCCCGAAAAACGCCTTGGGACAAACTGATTCGAGACTGTAAACGCGGTATGGTTAACAAAACCTAATTCGTCCGCGCAAGAACTCCGTAGGCAAATTCTGTCGAATCGCCTTAAGATATTGCGGTGGAGCGGTTTTCTAGCCACGTCGACGCTCAAGTTCCACATTAAGACTCGGTGCTAACCGACTCTTGAAACTCGCCCCTCCGTTCTGGCTGGGCAAGCCCGGTTGTAGTCCCAAGGACGACGCAATGATTAACGGCCCGGGTAAATACAGCGTTAACGCCGAACGCTCCGAAGTAACCAAATACGACCGACCGACGGACTTTCGATGACGGACTTTCGATGAAGGCACTGGCCGAGCAGATCAACGAACTCGACGGCATCGAGATTTACGGCCGCGTGGTCGGCGTCCGCGGCCTGATGGTGGAAGTCGCCGGTCCCCTGCATGCGATGTCGGTTGGCGCGCGCGTCATTATTGAGACGCCGGCGAAGTCGATCCCCTGCGAGGTGGTCGGGTTTTCCGCGGGTAATGCCTTGCTGATGCCGTTTGCGCCGCTCGAAGGCGTTCGGCGCGGCTGCAAGGCCGTGGTTACCGCTGTCGCCGGCGCGGTGCGGCCGTCTGTTGGCTGGCTCGGGCGGGTCGTCAATGCGCTCGGCGAGCCGATCGACGGCAAGGGCGCGTTGCTCTACGGCCCGTCGCCATATCCGTTCCGCAATACGCCGCCGCTGGCGCACGCGCGCCGCCGGGTCGGCGCCCCGCTCGATCTCGGCGTCCGCGCGCTCAATACCTTTTTGACCTGCTGTCGCGGCCAGCGTTTGGGCATCTTCTCCGGCTCCGGCGTCGGCAAATCGGTGCTGCTGTCCATGCTCGCGCGTAACGTCGCCGCCGACGTCACCGTCATCGGCCTCATCGGCGAGCGCGGCCGCGAGGTGCAGGAGTTCCTCCAGGACGATCTGGGCGAAGCCGGTCTCGCCCGCTCCGTGGTCGTGGTCTCGACCTCCGACGAGCCGGCGCTGATGCGCCGCCAGGCCGCGCACGCAGACGCTCGCCATCGCCGAATATTTCCGCGACGAGGGCAAAGACGTTCTCGTGCTCATGGACTCGGTGACGCGCTTTGCCATGGCGCAGCGCGAAATCGGCCTCTCCGCCGGCGAGCCGCCGACCGCCAAGGGCTATACGCCGACCGTCTTTACCGAGCTGCCGCGGCTCCTCGAGCGGGCCGGTCCCGGTACCGAACTGGGCACCATCACCGGCATCTTCACGGTCCTGGTCGACGGCGACGATCACAACGAGCCTATCGCCGATGCGGTGCGCGGCATTCTCGACGGCCATATCGTCATGGAACGCGCCATCGCCGAGCGCGGCCGCTATCCGGCGATCAACATCCTCAAATCGATATCGCGCACCATGCCGCGCGCCGCCGACCCCGCCTATCTGCCCATCCTCAACCAGGCCCGCCAGGTCATGGCGACTTATGCCGACATGGAAGAGCTGATCCGGCTAGGCGCCTATCGGGCCGGCACCAGCCCAGAGGTCGACGAAGCCATCCGCCTGCACAAGCCGCTCGAGGCCTTTCTGTCCCAGGGTAAGGAAGAAGCAACCGGCCTGGCCGAAGGTTATCGGCGATTGGCCGAAATTATGGCGATCGTGGAAACCGATCGCTAACGTTATCGGGTCACAATTGCCCTGTACGGCGTCGTCCGGCACGATCCGGGCGGCGTCATGGTTCTGCGGCTTCGGGGGAGTAGCAGTCGATGAAGTCCCGGGAGACTCTTATTCGCCTGAAGAAGTTTCAGGTCGACGAGAAGCGGCGCAAGGTCGCGCAAATCGAGACGATGATCGCCGAATTCGACCGCATGGCGGGCGATCTGGAGCGCGAGATCAAGGTCGAGCAGGACCGCGCCGGCATCCACGATCCCGGCCATTTTGCCTATCCGACTTACGCCAAAGCCGCGATCGGGCGCCGGGAGAATCTGAAACGCTCCGCCGATGAGCTGCGCACCCAGCTTGAAGAAGCTAAAATGGCGCTCGGCGACGCTTTCGACGAGCTCAAGAAGGTCGAACTCCTCGACGAGCGCGACCAGATGCGCGAGCGCGAAGCCGAAAACGCCGCCGAGCAGGACGAGCTCGACGCCATCGCGCTGATGCGCGTGCGCGGCGTCGCGCCGGCGTAACGCCGTCAGGGCCGGCCTTGGCTGGGCTCTTGTTCTGACACTCCGAGATTTAAAGTTGCGATGGCCGGGGCTCGCCCCCGGCTGTACGGCTTTTGACGACCTTAAATCCAGGGCAGCCCGCGCTGCATGTCATGGCCGGACTTGTTCCGGTTAAAAGGCTTTGGGCAGTCCGGCCTGCCGCAGGATGGCGTTGGCGGTGTGGCGGCTCGGGATGCCGACCGGCACGGCGAAATTCCGCTTTGTGATGGGGCTATGCCAAATTTCGTGGCTGCCCTTGCCTTGTCTGACAAAAACACAGCCCGCGCCGCGCAGCAGTTCGCGCAGGGGCTTGTCGAACTGCGGCGCCATCTAGAGCATGATTCCGAAAAAGCATGCCCCGGACTTGATCCGGGGTGGATACTGGTTTTCGGACAAAATCATGCCCCACTGAACACTCTACGCCGCGGCCGGTTCAGCTTCGCGCAGTGCAGTGATCTGGAGGAACAGCGAGGCCGGATCGATCTCCGGATGATTGTCCGGCAGGAGATCGAGCGCCATCGCGGAAATCTTCGCCAGGAGTTCGTCAAGGGTCGGCGCGTCGGCTGCGGCCGGGATGTCATCGCAATGCCCGCTCCAGACCGAGGCTTCGTCGTCCCATGCCGCCGAAATGGTGAAAATCACCGGTTTGGACATACCGACTCCATGATCGGCCGCGCGAGCCTGAGGCTGACGCGGCTGGAACCTTTTTTATCACATGCCGGCGGCCGGCGCGAGGTCGCGAAAACCTCAAGCGCTCGGCCGACGAGCTGCGCACCCAGCTTGAGGAAGCGAAAATGGCGCTCGGTGACGCCTTCGACGAGCTCAAGAAGGTCGAGTTGCTCGACGAGCGCGACCAGATGCGCGAGCGCGAAGCCGAAAACGCCGCCGAGCAGGACGAGCTCGACGCCATCGCGCTGATGCGCGTGCGCGGCGTCGCGCCGGCGTAAGGGCGTAAGGCCCGGTCGGGCCGGCGTCACGGCGTACAATGGGTAGCCTGGATGGAGCCAACGGGTCCGGCCCGAAGTGGCCGGCCCGACGACAAGCTCCGCGAAATCCGGGAGAAAACTTTTGCATCCGTGTAAGCTCGCGTGGCCTCTCGGTGTCTTCATGCCGCGACGACACAGCGCGATGAACCCCGAATACGATTTTTCGAAAGCCGAGCGCGGCCGATTTGTCCGGCCCGACGAAAGCCGAGCCGGTTGCCAAAAGGTAACGTATATGATACTTTATGGATGAGATCGAGATCAGGTCGTTCGTTGATGGCAACGGGCGCGTGCCTTTCCAGCGATGGATCGATGCGCTCGACAAGCCGGCTCAGGCGAAAGTCGTTGTTGCGCTGACGCGGCTCGCGCGGGGCAATCGTTCGCATGTGAAAGGTGTCGGCGGCGGTGTCGCCGAGTTGAAAGTGGATTTCGGGCCCGGATATCGGATTTACTTCGGGCAGGATGGCGAGATGCTCGTCATCCTGCTCGCGGGCGGCACCAAGAAGCGGCAGGGCGAAGACATCGCCACCGCCAGGGCGCGATGGGCCGAATACAAAGAGCGCAAGACGCTCTATCGCAGATGAGGACACCCATGGTTCTGACGCGCAGTTTCAAGGATCACGTCAAGGCAAAGATTAAATCGGATCCGGCATTCCGGCAGGCGCTGTTCCAGGAAGCCGTGCAGACGCTGATCTCGGGAGACGTCGACACGGCGCGCGCGGTGTTGCGCGACTTCATCAACGCCACCATCGGCTTTGCGGCGCTGGCCAAGGCGACGGGAACACCGCCGAAAAGCCTGATGCGGATGTTCGGGCCGGGCGGCAATCCCACGGCGGCCAATCTTTTTGGCGTCATCGGCGCGCTGCAGAAGAAGACCCGCGTGCATCTCGAAGTCCGCGCGGTCGCTTCGGCGGCCTGAAGGCCTCGCGATCTCGCTTATCACTTAGAAAGAGACCTGCCCCTGACGTGACAGGGGTCGCCGTGGCCGGCGCTGTAGCGCGTTACGAAATCACAGGAGCTTTTTTTGATCGAGCACCAGCAAATCCTCAAAGCTCGTTGGCTGTAGCTGCTTGTATGAGGTCTGCAGAACCTTGACATAGGCCCACGGTTTGCTCGTGAGCTGCGTCGTATTCTCGCACCACAATTGCGCCGCGCGATCTTTGTTCGCGACGTTGATGTCTTCTAATCCCTTGGTCTCGGCGATGTAGTGCGTGCCCTCACTCGTGAGCACGACGAAATCCGGCTCGTAATAGCGCAAGTTGCCCATATTATCGGTGTAGTCGATGGCAAACCCAAATTGCTCCGGCAGCTTGGCGAAGCGCTGCACATCGGTCGCTTTTTGCAGAAAAACGGCGAATTCCTTTTCGTATTCGTTATCACAAGGCACCAGATTGAAGATCGACTTGTCGGCTGCCAGTGTCGGGCGCGACCACGGAAACGGCGCCGTCTCGGACAATGGCCGGCCGGCATGCAATAGCTGCGGTTCCAGCTCCGTTATCACAAGCTTGCGCAGCGCCTCGACGAACGTCTTTACGGTGACGTATTGAGCGACGTTGCTGCTGATGGCTTTAATCATCGCCGGTTCGTTCAGCTCAACCGCTGCGCCGAACGCCTTCGTTTCCAGAAACTCCCTGACCTTGGGAGCCAGCGCCGCGAACTGCGACGGCAATTTCACGTCCTGCGCGATGCGGCGAGCATAGTAGCCAATGACTTCTTCCGCGGTCTGCGGCTCAGGAATTTTGTAATCACGCTCGATCATTTTTTGCAGCGTAATGATGTCATAGCCCTCATAGTGGAAGGTCTTTGCCACCGCGTCGTCTTGCTTGCGCGGCAGAACAGGGCAGTCGAAGGTCTGCACGTCGAGTTCGCCGATTTCCTCTGCCAACGACTTTTTGCGAGTGAGAATCGGGCTGAGAACCGGAATCGCGATGTCCTTGTCGGCCTTCTTGGGATCAGGCGCGATGGTGATGATGCTGACCTTCTCTTTGAGATTGAAGGTCTCCAGTTGGATATCTTCCTCGCGCTCCAATTGCTCGACAAATTCGATGAATGTCTTGTTGCCGATCACGTCGACGCGTTCGATGTAACCGGGATTATTTCGGAACATCAGGCGCAAGCCTCGTCCGACGGTCTGCTCCGGCAAAATGTTCGCCTTGGACGTGTAGGGCCGCAGCCCGACGATGACCGTGACGCTTTGCACGTCCCAGCCTTCGCGCAGCATCATCACGCTGACGATGCAATTGATCGGGACTTTTTTCGTCGTCGACTTCGCGCGACGCCTTGCGTGCGACATCCAAGTCCTTCTTGGACACTTCACCCGACTTGTCGGTGTGAATGATCAAGAGCTTCTCGCCGCCGAATTCGGACGGATATTTCTTCTGAAGCCAGTCGCCCACGTCGTCGGCTTCCGCTGTGTCGTTCATCATCACGAACAGCACCGGCTTTTTGGCGAGCGGTGTCAATTGCTCGCGATATTCCTTCCAGCGCTCGACGCCAGCCGCCAGATAGGCCTGGTAGCGCGTGCTGGCGATATCCGATCGCGCCTCCGTGATCCCCTGCGCGATGCCCTTTAGCGGTCGTTTGACCACGTTGTCGAGGATCGCCTGCTTGAGCGGATAGTCGAACACCGTCCAAGAGAACAATTGCCCCTTGCTGTGGCGCGGCGTGGCCGTGAAATCGAATTGCGCCGCGACACCTCCGGGAACGGTCGCATGCAAACCGCGAATGATCTTGTTCCATTCGCTGTCTTCGTCGTGGGTGTGGTGGGCCTCATCGTTCAGCACCGCAACGGGCCCGCCGCGAGCCACGATACGCTTGTCGAAATCCTCAATTGTCGAGGTTGAGGCCGGCGGTTTCGGCCCGAGCACCGCCGTCAGTTCTTCCGGCTCATCATTGCCGCCGCCTCGCCGCTCATAAAATTGCTGGACGTTGGTCAGATAAAGCGCCCCGAGCGAGCTGGCCCTCTCGCCCTCGCCGCGCATGTAGCACTGAAAGTCATTCCAGTAGATTTGCAGTTCGGGCGGGATCACCGGATCGCCGCGGAAGATGCGCCCGCCTTCGAAATCGCTTCGCAGGCGCTCGAACACGATCACGTTCGGGGCGATCAGCAGAAATGTCTTGGCGAAATCGTCGCGCGCCTCCGCCACCGCATTGAAGAATTGCCAAGCGATGACGAGCGACATGACTTTAGTCTTGCCGCTGCCAGTTGCCATCTTCACGGCAGTAACGAGCGAAGTCGTCGTATTGAAGCAGGCGCAGGTCGCTGCGCGTCGCGAAGGTCTCGACCAGGCTCTTGTGCCGTCGAACCTTAGCTACCTCGTACAGATAGATAAGCGTCTCGATCGCTTCGCGCTGAAAGGGGTGATACTTGAATTTGCGGCCGTCCGGCAGCTTGTGGTCTGTGGAGAACCAGTAGTTCAGCAGGATGCGCGTCGTCTCGCTGATGCCTTTGTAACCGTCCTCACGCCACGCCTTGATCTTCTCGCGGATGCCCGGCACGCATGGCGCGGTCGCCACACGCGCGTCCAGCAAATCGGGCTGATCGGAATTCTGCTTGCGCTTGTGCGCCATCACGCGTCCTCAAACCGGTCCAATTTCAAGCCGCCTCACCCTCCCTTCGTCATGGCCGGGCTTGACCCGGCCATCCACGTCTTTCTTGCGACCCCAAAAAAAGACGTGGATACCTCGGCACAAGACCGGGCATGACGGTGGACTTTTAGCTCTACGTCACCTTCACCTTCACCGACTTGGTGGTGTCGTTGCCAAGAATGTCGATCACCTTCACCACGATCGTGTAGTCGCCCGGATCGGCGTAAGCGTGCGTAATCTCGAGCTGGAGCGACTTGTCCTTGCGCGTTCGATAAGTCTGCCACTCGTTGTGGAACGTGTCGCTCCGGTTATCCCAATCGACCGCCCAGTAGTCGATCCACTGCGACCAGTGCTTGACCGCCGTGCGTACGTCCTCTGGCACGTCGTCGGGCGGAATCACGAAATCTTTGAGCTTTAGGAACACATTGCGTTTATTAGTTTTCACATCCACCGATAGCGCTGCGAGTTCAAAAAATTTGATGTCGCCCTGCTCGATCGCGCGCTTGTCCATCACATCGCGCGGAATGCGCAGAAACCGCATCTGAATGTTCGCCGTGGCCGCCTGCTGCTTCATGACTTCGTTTAACTCGAAAGCAAAATCCCAGCCCAGCACATCGACGCCATTGGTCTTGGGCGCGTCCTTGCCGGTACCGATGGCGCGCTTGAACTCGACCGCGATCTGCGTCACGTCGCCGACGCTGACCGGAGCATCGACGGCGCCGACGTGAATCATGCGCCCGGCTTTGACACCGTGCAGCCAAGTGTAGCCGTTCAGCGGAGCGGCCTGAGCGAGCTTGAGAATAATTCGATATACGCGCGCTGACGTTTTGCTGCCTGATTGTCACCGAACTCCGTTCCGGCCCAAAGTTGCCGCTCGTACTTGCCGAGATTCTGAACGATGAATGGCCGGACATCGGACGTAGAGAGGAGCCGTTTGCGGCCTGTGTGAATTGCAAAGCGACCCAAGTCACAGGCAATCCACCTGCGATCGAGTTGCTCAGCGACAACGGCTGTTGTGCCGCTGCCACAAAAGCAGTCCAGCACGAGGTCTCCATCGCGGGATGAAGCTTCGAGAATCCGCTTAAGCAGTGTTTCCGGTTTCTGAGTCGCGTTCATTATGCGAAGGCAATTCTAGATGAGGTTTTCGGAGCCGAAAACGCGCTGAATGAAATAGTCTGGAAACGAACTTTCGCGCACGGCTCTTCCGACCGATATGGTCCAGTCCACGACACATTACTTTTCTATGCAAAATCTGAAGCTCCTATCTGGACTGATCCATCCCTGCCCCAAGATCCGGCATACGTCGCAAATCATTTCAAGCAGATTGATCCCAAGTCAGGACGACGCTTCTCCGCCATTTCGCTGACTGGGGCTGGAATCCGACACGGCGACAGCGGAAAGCCCTGGAGAGGGGTGAACCCCACGAAGGTCGGTCGCCACTGGGCGCTTCCCGGTCATGTGATTAAGAGGCTCGGCATCACGGGCAAGACTGTGCAGCATAAACTGGATGCGCTTGATGCTTCTGGGATGATCTATTGGCCGCAGAAAGAAGATGGCACCCCGCGCCTTAAGCATTTTGCAGATGAACTCGGCGGAGTGGCAATTCCCGATGTGTGGGTCGATATTCCGCCTGTGTCAGCGCAAGCAGCAGAGCGAGTTGGATACCCGACATGCCAATCAAGATGTACGTAGATGCTGCCAGATTCATGGAGCAGTTCGTGCAAGAGCGTCGCACTTTCATAGAACCATTGAAGATATGAGTTAAGCCCGCGTCCCCATGTATCGCGGTACGCTTTGTGCTCAATGACGCTTGGCTCTTTCGTAAATGTAAAAGAATCATCCTCTTCCGATTCCGGATCGTCCGGCACCGTCGCCGTGAAAGAGAAATCCGCGCCGGTGTCGAACGGCGGATCGATGTAGATGAGGTTCACCTTGCCGGCGAATTCCGGCAGCAGCGAGGGCAACACGTATTTCTTGTCGCCCCAAATGAGCCGGTTGCGCCACACCTCCTCACGAAACCCCGCGCCGAACTGAAAGCCTTTCTGGCGGTCCTGCGCTGAACTCGTTGACCGTTTCGACGGTCTGGAATGGCAATGCCACCCGCAGCGGCGCGACGCGCCGCCCGTTGTCATCGTATTTTCCTTCCCAAACGAGTTCCGCACGCGCCGGACGGCGCGCGGCGCCTTCAGCCCGCGCACCTTCTTGTGGTCTCTTGGCGGTTTGTCGTGGTGTCGTTTCCGATGAACTCATGCCCTGCCTGCGATTCCCGTGAGCGTTGAAAGGATAACAGCTTCGCCGCATTACTCGGAACCAGGTCCGTTAGAGCAAGCCCCGGCCGGTCGCATTTTCATTGACATTAGTCCTTACTTCAGATACAAGGTGCACCGAATCTCGCTCAGTGAAGGACGCCTTCGGCCGAGGGTACTCCCGAATGCGGAGCGAATGCGGTACCCGCGGGCGGAACCATACACTCCGCACCCGGGCGGCTTCGGGAAACTACGCCCGGCCGGCATTACGACCGGTCTGCGAGATAACCCTCGCTGGACTGGGACAGGAAGGAGCGGGTAACGCCCGTTTAGCGGCGCACGATCTTACCGGAAAACCGGTAACCACTTTTCCGGATCATGCGCTAAAAAAACGCACGGTTTTTCGAACCCGGTTGTTCGAAGCTTTGGGATCGCTGCGTCCGACCAAGTCCCAGGAAGTGCGTATCTGGAGCTGAGCTGCGGCGTTCGCTCGCTGCAGCAAGAGCCGCGGTGGAACGCCGATAGGCGAGCGTGCCCCCTCCGAACCCTCCCCCGCACGCGGGGGAGGGGAAAGAGACAAGGGCACGCGCCGCATCGCGAGATGCGGAGGTTGGTTGAACACGTCTGTCGGCGTTGCGCTTCCTTTTTTTCTTTCTTCATTGCGCTTCGTAGGGTGGGTAGAGCGAAGCGAAACCCACCGCTCAGCATAGTGGGTTACGCTGCGGAGCTTGTCATCGGGCCGGCCACTTCGGGCCGGACCCGTTGGCAGCTAACCCACCCTACATTTTCGCAAGACCCGGGCGCGGAGCGCGTCGCGGGAACGATATTGCATGTTCACCTCTCCCCGCGTGCGGGGAGAGGTCGAGCGGAGCGAGGGTGAGGGGGCCTCTCAGCGAGTCTGAGCGTTGCAACTCTGAGCCCGGCGGAGAGGCCCCCTCATCCCGACCTTCTCCCCGCACGCGGGGAGAAGGAGAAGGGCGCGAGCGCGGCCGGACTGAGCCCGGCCTTGTCCCGAAACGATACGCGCGGAACGCGCCGGAATGCCGCGTTGCCCCGTTTCGCTCTCGACGAGCGGGTATGTCCGCGGCGATAATCGTTGCGGCGGGGGACGCTAGGGTCATGCTGACGCAAGCGGAACTGATTTGGCTGCTTGCAGCCGTCGCCAAGCGCGACGCCGCCGCATTCGAGCGGCTTTACGACGCAACGCGCGCGAAACTTTACGGGGTGCTGCTTCGTATTTTAGGTAGGCCCGAATTGGCCGACGAGGTCATGCAGGAAACCTATCTCAAGGTTTGGACGATGGCTGACAGGTTCGATCCGACGCTGGCGAGCCCGATCACCTGGATGGTGGCGATGGCGCGCAACCGGGCGATCGACATCGTTCGCAAGAAGGCTGAAATCTCGATCGAGGACGATCCGGAGGCCTTGAACGTGGCCGCCGACACGCCGGCGCCGCTGGCCCGCCGCGAGATGACTGAGGAGCTCAAGCGCCTTCTGTCCTGTCTCGGCAAACTCGACTCGGAGAAGCAGCGCATCGTGCTGCTCGCCTACTACAGCGGCTGGAGTCGCGATCAGCTCGCCAAGAAACTCGACATCCCGGTCAACACAATCAAGACTTGGTTGCGTCGCAGCCTGATAGAAATCCGCGAGTGTATGGGATCGTGATGTCGGAGGAGCTTGCAGTGGCCACGGACGACGACGACCAGGATGCGCTTGCCGCCGAGTACGTTCTCGGCACGCTCTCCGACGAAGAGCGCACCCACGCCGAAGCGCTCATAACGCTCGATCCGGCATTCGAGGCGGCGGTGCGCCACTGGGAGCGCCGGCTTGGCGAACTCAATGTGATGGTGGAAGCCGTCGAGCCGCCGCCGGAAGTGTGGGACAAAATCAAGACCGAGATGGGTCCGGTCGAGCCGGCTGAACACATTGCGCCGTCCGCCGAAGAGGAGTTTTTCTCCCCGATCGAAGAATTGATGCCCACGGACACGCTTCCGCCGGCCGCCGGGCTCGAGCCGCCGCCGGCTGTCGCGATAGCGCGCGACGTACCGCAAATGCTTGCGCCGTCGGCGCCGGAACCGGTCAAGATCGAACGCGGCGCCGACGTCATTTATCTTGCGCGTCGGGCGAAACGCTGGCGGCGCGTTGCGTTTCTCATGGGCGCGATAGCGGCTTTGTTGGCGCTGTACATCGCCGTGTGGCAATTCGCGCCCGACCTCGTGCCGCCGCAATTGCGGCCGGGAGCGGCACAGGTGCTGGCGCGTTCACCGACGCCGGGGCGCGCTGCGCAAGATCGGCTGGTTGCCGTCCTGCAGCCGGGGCCGACCGGGCCCGCGTTCCTGCTCACGCTCGACACCCGGCAGCGCACGCTGACCGTGCGGAAGGTTTCGGCGACAGAAGAAGCCGGCAAAAGCTATGAGCTGTGGCTGATTTCGAGCCGCCTTGACGCGCCGCGCTCGCTCGGAATTGTTGGCAACGACGAATTCACCGAGCGCCCACTGCCGGGAAGTTACGACGCCGACACGCTGCGCGGAGCGACCTATGCGGTGTCGCTTGAGCCTGCCGGTGGCTCCAAGAGCGGTGCGCCGACCGGGCCGGTGCTGTTCACCGGCAAGGCTGTTGAATCATTGCCGGCATCTGCACCACAAACGCCTAAGACGTAACACGGGAGACTGAGACTATTAGCGAACGGCGGGGAGGTGTCCGCTCACGGCGGTCGGCTGGCCGGCCCTAACCAACGGCACGGTGCCAAGGTCCACTTCGTTACTGATGTGGGCAAAGACACCAACTGCCGCAACGAGCGTGGCGCACACCAAGCCCACGACCATGCATGAGTCAAATTATCGCGGAACTTGCCGGGACGGGCACTCTCCGGGCGGGAATCAATATGAGCAACGGGCTGTTGGTGACCGGAATGACCGCCGCGGGCGATCCGCAGGGCGTCGCGCCTGATATGGCTGCGGAGATTGCCAACCGGCTCAAGGTTCCGGTCGCCTATGTCAAATTCGACCGGCCGTCGAAACTCGCCGACGCCGCCGACACCAATGCCTGGGACATTGGGCTCATTGGTGCAGAACCGGCGCGGGCCGAAAAGATCGCGTTCACGCCGGCCTATTGCGAGATCCAGGCGACTTACCTGGTGCGTGAAGGATCGCCGTTGCAGAGCGTTGACGATGTCGATCGTCCCGGGTCGCGCATCGCGGTCCGTGCCGGAAGCGCCTACGACCTTTGGCTGACGCGAAACCTAAAACACGCGACGCTGTTGCGATCAGATTCGGCGGACGGGCCGTTCGACCAATTCGTCGCCGAGGGCCTTGATGCGCTCGCGGGTCTCCGGACTGCACTGATGAGCGAGGCTGGCAAGCTTCCGGGCGCCAGAATCCTGCCCGGCAATTTTACTGCGGTCCAGCAAGCGATCGGCACCTTGAAAAGCAACACCGCTGGCGCCGCATTCCTTCGCGACTTTGTCGAGGAGGCAAAGCGGACTGGGTTCGTCGCCCGCCTGATCGAGCGGCACAAAGTCGTCGGTCTCTCGGTAGCGCCGTGATCAAATGCTGGCGACGGTCTTCAAGCGCGCTCGCGGGTGGATCTCCGACTGGGCGAGAACGCTGGTCTGGGCGCGGAAGCGTTCGATGATGCCGCGCGCGAACGGCCGGATATTCGGCGAAGTGACCAACACCGGCGCTTCGCCGTCCCGCGCCGCCTGCTCGAATTTTTCCCGGACCAGATTGATGAATTCGGTGAGCTTGGACGGTTGCATGGCAAGGCTGCGGTCGTCGCCCTGGCCGACGATCGATTCGGCAAAAGCCTGCTCCCACCGGGCGGTGAGCGCGATGATCGGGAGGTAGCCGGCGGGACTGGTGTGCTGGGCGCAAAGCTGACGCGCGAGCCGCGCGCGGACGTGCTCGGCCAGCATCGCCGGGTTGCGGGTCGATGCAAGCCCGTCGGCGATGCCTTCGAGAATGGTCGAGAGATCGCGGATCGAGACGCGCTCGGCGAGCAGAATTTGCAGCACGCGCTGGATCCCGGAAACGGTGATTTGTGCGGGCACAATGTCCTTGATCAGTTCGCCCTGTTCCTTCGGCAGCTCCTTGAGCAATTTCTGCACCTCGCCATATGAAAGCAGGTCGGACATGTTGGCTTTGATCAATTCGGTGAGGTGAGTAGCGAGCACGGTCGCGGCGTCGACCACGGTGTAGCCCATGACCGAAGCTTCTTCCTTGAGCGCCGCATCGATCCAGGTCGCCGGCAGACCGAATGTGGGCTCGGTGGTGTGGGTGCCTGGTAGCGTGACCTGCTTGCCGCTCGGGTCCATGACCATGTACTGGCCGTGCCACACCTTGCCGGTGCCGGATTCCACCTCCTTGATCTTGATGACGTAAGTGTTGGCGTCGAGCTGAACGTTGTCGAGGATGCGGACCGCGGGCATGACGAAGCCCATTTCGATCGCCAGCGAACGGCGCAGCGCCTTGATCTGCTCAGTCAGCCGGTCGCCGCCGTCCGGCGCGTTGACCAACGGCAGCAGCGCGTAGCCGAGCTCGATCTTGAGATCGTCCATCTTGAGCGTCGCCGACATCGGCTCTTCCGCAGGTGCCGGCTTGGCGAGGTCGGCCTTTTTCTCCTCGGCCGCGACAGCCTTTTTGCGCCGCCGGTCGATCAGATAAGCCAAAGCGCCGGTGCCGCCGCCAAGCGCAACGAACGGAATCATCGGAATGCCCGGCAGCAACGCCATCACCAGCATGACCGCGGCCGACATGCCGAGCGCTTTTGGATAACCGGAGAACTGGCTCAGCAGCGCCTTGTCGGCGGCGCCGGCAACTCCGGCCTTGGAGACCAACAAACCCGCGGCGATCGAGACAATCAGCGCCGGAACCTGTGTCACCAAGCCATCACCGACGGTGAGCAGCGTGTAAGCTTGGGCCGCCTCCCCGAAAGTCAGGCCCTGCTGCAATATGCCGATCACCATTCCGCCGATGACGTTGATCAGCACGACCAAAAGACCGGCGATGGCGTCGCCACGCACGAATTTCGAGGCGCCGTCCATCGCGCCGAAGAAGCCGGACTCGTCCTCCAAATTCTTGCGTCGTCGCCGCGCTTCCTTCTCGTCGATGAGGCCAGCCGAGAGATCGGCATCGATGGCCATTTGCTTGCCGGGCATGGAATCGAGGTGGAAACGCGCCGCCACTTCCGCGATGCGACCCGAGCCTTTGGTGATGACCACGAAGTTTACGATCACCAGAATCGTGAACACGATGATGCCGATGACGAAGTTGCCGCCCATGACAAAATGGCCGAACGCCTCGATGACGTGGCCGGCGGCGGCTGTTCCTTCATGCCCGTGAGCTAGGATGAGCCGCGTCGAGGCGAGATTGAGCGCCAGCCGCAACATGGTGGCGATCAAGAGCACGGTCGGAAAGGCGGAAAATTCCAGCGGGGCCTGGATGAACAAGGCCGTCATCAGGATCAGAACCGAGAAGGTGATCGAGATGGCGAGCGAAAAATCGAGCAATATCGCCGGCAGCGGCAGGATGAGGACCACGAGTATGGCCATCATGCCGACCGCGAGCCCGATGTCGCTCCGCCGCAGCATGGTCCCGAGGTCGCTCAATCGCGAGAGCGCCAAGGATCCTTCGCCGCCCTGTGCTGAGGTTGCCTCAGTCATGTCGGTTGATCGTTCCCGTCGACTGCGGTCACGTGATTCAAAGCTGTGCACGGCGGCCGGTGGGCCGCCGGCCCGGACGATGGGAGCCGCGCTGGCGTCCAAAATTGCCCCCGAAGGTACAGTGGATACGCTATGACCTCCCCGGCAAAATGTGCCTGGTTTATGGTTACTGGGGGGTTAACGTTGGGTCCGATCGTCGGTCCTGCCTTTCCGCCCCAATCCGCGGGGCAGAATTGAAGGCCATCAGCTATTCTCTCGCTGCCGTGCTGCTCGCCAGCCTGCCGCAAATGGCTTGGTCGCAGGATCGGCCGGCCGCCTTCGTCGATGCCGCCGCGGTCGTCCCCGGGCTGATCGTCGATGGGCGCTACGCCGGATCGCATAATTTCGTCGGCCGGCCGATCGCCGGTTACGAAGCGCCACGCTGTTTGCTGACCCAGCCGGCCGCCGCCGCACTTGCGGAAGTGGCGCGCGACTTGGCGCCGCGCGGCCTCGTGCTTAAAGCATTCGACTGCTATCGGCCGACCCGTGCGGTGGCGAATTTCGTTCGCTGGGCGCGCGATCTCAACGACGCCGTTGCCAAAAAGGAATTTTATCCCGACGTCGACAAAAGCACGCTGTTTCGGGACGGCTACATTTCTTCGCGGTCAGGCCATTCCCGTGGCTCGACCATCGATCTGACGCTCGCTCGCGCCGACGGCCATGAACTCGACATGGGAACGCCGTTCGACTTTTTCAGTCCACGATCCTGGCCGGCCGCCGCGAGCATCAGTGCGGATGCCAAGGCCAACCGCGCCACACTGGCCGCGGCGATGCAGCGCCATGGTTTCCGCCCTTATGCTAAGGAGTGGTGGCATTTTACGCTGTCGCACGAGCCGTTTCCGGATACTTATTTCGATTTCTCGGTGCGATGACTTTCGGGCAGTACGGTTCGAATCTGACTAAACAATCCATGTGGAGACTTTTGCAAACATGACGCCGAACGCTCAAACCGACCGCCGCCGTATGGCGTCCGCAGCCATCACCGCTCTCATGCGCCCGCGCAGCGTCGCAATCGTCGGCGTCTCCGCCAAACCGGGTTCGGCCGGACGGGTCGTCCTTGAGCTTCTCGGCAACAACAAGTTCAGCGGCCCGGTTTATCTGGTCGGCAGAAGCAGCACCGATATCGAAGGCCGCAAGGTGCTGGCGAGCATCGACGATATTCCGGAGGGTGTGGATCTCGCGGTCCTCACATTGCCGGCGGGCGCCGTCCGCGAAGCGGTTGGAGGCTGCGTGCGGCGTAAGGTGAAAGTCGCGGTGATCTTCGCGTCCGGTTTCGCCGAAGTCGGCAGCGACGGTTTGAGCGAGCAGGACCGGATTGGCGAAATCGCGCGAGCGGGTGGGCTGGCGCTGGTCGGACCGAACTGCCTCGGCTTCATGAATTTCGCGGAAGGTTTCTCGGCGGTATTCTTCTCGCCGCAGCCTACGCCGCGTCTGCCCGCAGGTACGACTGGCGCCGTTGCTATTGTCGCGCAAAGCGGCGGGCTCGGCAGCCATTTGCAGAGCGGGCTGAATACCCGCGGTGTTCCGGTCTCATGCTGGATTTCGACTGGCAACGAAGCGGGCCTCGGCCTCGCCGACTTTATCCAGTATCTGCTCGACGATCCGGTGACTCAGGTTATCGCACTCTACGCAGAGGATATTCGGCGTCCGCAGGAATTCATCGACATCGCGGGCGAAGCTTTGCGATGCGGCAAGCCCATCGTGATGATGCATCCCGGCCGCGGCGCCAAAGCCAAGGAGGCCGCGCGCTCTCACACGGGTGCGCTTGCCGGCGACCATGCGGTGATGCGTACATTGGTCGAACATGCCGGCGTTGTTGTCGTTGACACGCTTGACGAGCTTATGGATGTGAGCGAGATCCTCGCTCGCTTTCCGAAGCCGTCGAAGGGCGATCTGGGCGTTCTGACCTTTTCCGGCGCATTCTGCGGTATTGCCCACGATTTCTGTGAGGACATCGGGGTTCATGTGCCGCCGCTGTCACCTGAAACACTAAATCATCTCACGCCCTTGTTGCCGACATTCCTGCCGCCGAAGAATCCACTCGACCTCGGGACCCAGACGATCCAGCAACCGGAATTGTTGCAGGCTTGTGCGGAGGCGCTGCTGCGCGATCCCGCGATCGGCGGTCTCGCTATCTCGATTCCGGCTACGAGCCCGCGTCACTCCGTGATCTATATCGAAGGCATCATCGCCGCGAGCAAAACCAGCACCAAGCCAGTCGCGCTGGCGATTCTCGGGGACGCATCGCCGCTCGCGCCCGAATTCGTCGCGGCGGTGCTCAAGAACAATGTGGTCCTGTCCCGCTCGTCGGATCGGACATTGCGGGCGATGGGGAAAGTCATCGCTTACGGCAACCGCAATTTTGCGTTGGCGCAACGCAAAGCAGTGCCGGTTGCGCCGGTGCAGATTCCGGAACTCGGCCAAGGCCCGCAACCCGAGTGGCTCGGCAAGAAGGTGCTGATGGCGCTCGGTCTGAAAGTGCCGGCGGGCGACCTCGCCCGCAGCGTCGAGGAGGCGGTCAGCATTGCCGGCCGCATCGGTTATCCGGTTGCAATGAAAGCGCAAGCCGCGAAGCTTGAGCATAAGACCGAGGCCGGCGGCGTCGTACTTGGCGTGGCCGATGCGGATGAAGTGCGCAAAGTCTGGGCGACCCTGCATGAAAACGTCCAACGCGCACAGCCGGGCCTGAAGCTTGACGGCGTGCTCGTCGAAGCGATGTCGCCGCGTGGGCTTGAGCTTGTTGTTGGCGCCCGCCGCGATCCGCGATGGGGGCCGGTGCTGATGGTGGGACTGGGCGGAATCTGGGTCGAGGCTCTCGGCGATGTGCGGCTGATCCCGCCGGACCTGACTGAAGACGAGATCGTCGTGGAGCTTGGCAAGCTCAAGACCGTAAAGCTGCTGCAAGGGTTCCGTAATTCACCAGCTGTAGACGTCGGGGCGGTGGCCGCCGCCGCAGCGGCGGTCGGCCGCCTGATGCGCGCACGGTCCGACATCGCCGAGGTCGACGTCAATCCGCTGATGGTGCATGCCGCCGGTCATGGTGCTACGGCGCTCGATGCCCTGATCATCACTGGCGGCGGAGCACCGCAACCTCATTGATGCGCCTTCGAACCGACACGAAAGCGCGGGACTTCCACTTATCTGCGTTGCAAAGGAACTCGATCGATGTCCCCTGAACTTATCACCTATGAGCTTGACGGCGCAGTTGCGGTCATCGGTTTGAACCGGCCCGAAAAGCGCAACGCCATCAACAACGATGTGGTCATGCAATTGCGCGACGCGGTCGTGCGCGCCGGCAACGAGGCCGACGCGGGTGTGATCTTTGGCCACGGCGTAAACTTTTCGGCCGGTCTGGATCTCGCAGAGCTCCTCAAGAACATGGACCCTACGACGCCAAAGCCCCGCAAAAAGCGCGACCATGCTTGGCACACCGTATTCGATATCATTGCGCGCGGCCCAATTCCGTTTGTCGCCGCACTCCACGGCGCGGTGGTCGGCGGCGGTCTTGAGCTCGCGGCTGCGGCGCATATTCGGGTCGCGGATCGAACAGCGTTCTTCGGCCTTCCAGAAGGCCAACGCGGCATCTTCGTCGGCGGCGGCGGTTCGGTCCGCGTTCAGCGCATTGTCGGCTATTCGGTAATGGCTGACATGATGCTTACCGGCCGCATATTGTCAGTCGACGAGGCCGAGAGGCTCAACATCGCGCGCTATGTTGTCGGACAGGGGCAGGCATTGGCGAAGGCCAAGGAACTCGCCGCTCGCATCGCCCAGAACACCCCGCTCACGAACTGGCAGATTACCAACGTGCTGCCGCGGGTCAACGATCTGTCGCACGACGACGGCCTGTTCCTCGAATACATCAACACCTCCATGCAGCGGCCGCCCGAATCGGTGGAGCGCCTGCGCGATTTCGTCGAAAAACGCGCGACCCCTCTGCAGGCCCCGAACAAGAAGTGACGCCTTTTTCCATAACTTTGCGTTTACGACGGGCTTTACCCAAGCAGCAAAGCCGCTCCGATAGCCAGCAATAGCGCGGGCGGCATGACAATGATGCCCAGTTTCAAGAACGTGCCAAAGCTCATGGCATGACCTTCGCGACGCAGCGCCGTGAGCCACAGAATGGTCGCCAGCGATCCAGTGATCGAAAGATTCGGCCCGAGATCGACGCCGATCAGCAAACAGCGGGTGATTTGATCGGAAACTTCAGTGGCCCGCACGGCACTGCCGGCAATCAATCCGGCGGGCAGGTTGTTGATGAGATTGCTGACGAACGCGACGATGACGCCGGCAATCCCCGCAGTCGAAACAGTGGAGCGTTGCGCGCCATCGTGGAGGACATTGGCGATCGTTTGGATCAGGCCGGTCTGCTGCAAAGCTCCGACAAGCACAAATAATCCGGCGACAAGCGGTAAAATTCCCCAAGAAATATTTTTGAGGGCCGCCCATGGCGAGGATTTCGCGCTGATCAACACAATCGCGGCTGTGACAGTGCCGGCGATGGCGGTCGGCAGACCGAGCCTGATGTCCAGCGACGATGATACGAGGAGAACCATAGCCGTCGTGGCGATGCCCCCTGCGGCGACGATTCCGGCCGCGCCGAGTGCGGGCCGGGGCTCATCCTTCGCGATCGGTTGAGCAGGCCTTTCGCTGCGTCCATCGCAGAGCCAGATACGTCGCAACGATCGAAAGTGCCGACGACAGCAGGTAGGTCGGCAGCCATTGCAGCAGGGGCGGCATGCGGCTGCCGTAGAGAACGAGATTCGCGGGGTTCGAAATCGGCAGAACAAACGACGCCGCGTTGGCAATAAACGCGCAGATCAGGAGATAGGGCAGGGGCTCCTTGGCCTTCGCCGTCTTCACAGCCGCCGCCACCGCCGGTGTCAGTACCACCGCGGTCGCGTCGTTGGACAAAAAGATCGTGACGATGATACCGACACCATAGGTCAGGAGGAATAACCGCCGCGCTGAGTCCTTGGATTGGCTCGTCGCAATCGCCGCGAGCCAATCGAACAGTCCTTCCTCGCGCGCAATCTCGGCGAGCAGCATCATGCCGAACAGAAAAAGATAGACGTCGATGCCCTTGGCAACGCCCGTCATCGCTTCGGGGATCGAAATCAGACGGAGCGCAACGAGCAGGCCTGCTCCCGCTACTGCCCAGACCGCCTCGGGAAGATTGAAGGGTCGGACAATTACACCCGCAGTGGCAAGCGCAGCGATTGCGTATATAGCGAGCGTTGCGTGCGCCTGCATGGAAGGCTCTTGTAGTGCTTAGTTCAGCAATGCGCTCGACACGTGCCTGCCCGCGTGTGGACCTGAGGCTAGGCGGCCTTTAGAAGGTTGGTTATCGCGTCGGTCAACTGCTGCGCGGTATAGGGCTTCGCCAGAAATATGCTCGGCTCGGCAAACAGCGTTTGCATGCCGTCGGTCACCGGCCGCCCGCTGGTATACAAGACCGGTATCCCTGCGCGAGATTGTCCAGCTGACTGGCCGACTGTTATGCCGCCCTCGGCTAGGGTCCCGAGCGATATCGGTAAAAACCAGATCAAGCTTTGCGTCCGAATGAATGATCGCCTGCGCCTCGGCTACGGTACTCGCCGATATGGTCTCATGGCCGGCCTCTTGCAGCACAGATTCTGCCAGCACGAGGACTTGCGCCTCGTCCTCGATAATCAAGACGCTTGGCATCTGATGCCCTCAGGAACGTCCCCCCACAGGACTAAATTCAGTTGGTTCCAAGTGAGTGGTTCCGGCGGCTTGAAATCGGTCAGAGGCCCGCCGTTCAAGGCTGGTAGCTCTGACGCCGCAGGTATTCAGGTATTGATGCTTACGGCGTCCAACACCTTGCGAACGGCAGCAGCCAGTTGCTCGCTGGTGAGTGGCTTCTGAAGCAAGTCCACACCGGGGTCGAGACGGCCCTGATGGACGATAGCGTTGCGCGAGTATCCGGTCATGTACAGAACTTTCAGGGAAGCTTGAACCCGTTTTGCTTCCTCTGCGAGCTTCCGCCCGTTCATCCCGGGCATGACCACATCGGTGAGAAGCAGGTTGACGCTGTTGTGTTCGCGCAACTTACGCAGCGCATCCTCGGCGTCTGCGGCTTCGAGTACGCTGTAACCAAGCGTCCTGAGTGTTTCCACGACGTAGCTGCGTACGTCGGCATCGTCCTCGACGACCAGGACACACTCGGCGGAACTTCCGCGGCTGGGCTCGCCTTTGACCTCCTCTGATGCCACCGATTTTCCGGCAAACCGGGGCAGATAGACCTTGATCGTGGTGCCCTCTCCGATCTCGCTATAAATTTTCACGTTCCCGCCGGATTGCGTGACGAAGCCGTAAACCTGGCTGAGGCCAAGCCCGGTGCCCTGTCCGGACTGTTTGGTCGTAAAAAATGGTTCGAAGGCGCGCTCGACAACCTCCTTGCTCATTCCGGAGCCGGTGTCGGTCACTGCGATCTGGACATATTGTCCCGGGCGGACATCGCCGTTTTGCTTGCAATAGGCTTCGTCGAGATACGAATTGCTCGCTTCTACGGTCAGCTTACCGCCATTCGGCATAGCGTCCCTGGCGTTGAGTGCGAGATTTAGCACCGCGGCTTCAAGCTCGGCGGGATCGGCCTCGACCGGCCACACGCCGCCACCGCCGACGATTTCGAGTGAGACGTCTTCGCCGAGCGAACGACGCAGAAATTCCGCGAGCCCGTTGAGTACGCGATTGACGTCGAGCGGGACGGGATTGAGCGGCTGCTGCCGGGAGAACGCCAACAGCCGCTTGGTGAGGGTGGCGGCGCGCTGTGCTCCCTGCATAGCGTTGTCCAGGCGGCGGGCAAGCTTGACCTGCGCGCCTTCCGTCCACGATTCTATCTGGCGCTGAGCGGACTCCAGATTACCGATGATGATGGTCAGCAGATTATTGAAATCATGGGCGACGCCGCCGGTAAGCTGGCCGATGGCTTCGAGCTTTTGCGATTGGCGAAGAGCTTCTTCGGCCGCCGAGCGTCGGTCGATCTCTGCGTAGAGACGGCCGGTTCTCCGCAGAACTGCAAACAGCGCCAGGAAAAGTATCAGCGTTACCGGGACGCCGTAGATCAGATGCGCCGCCATCGTCCTGATCAGCTCATCCCAGATGGCCGACGTCGCAATGCCGCTCGTCAGATAAAGCGACGTCGCACCAAAGCGGCGATAGGCAAAGCGCCGCCGGACGTGATCGACTGGCGACGTCGCCGTATAGATGCCGCCGCGGGGGGATTGCTCGATCGATCGGCGAAAACCAGTATGCTCGTCCAGCCGGGTGGTTGCGCCGGGTGGAACGACCGGATAGCGCGCTAAAATTAGCCCGTCGTCGCGGATCAATGCGTATTGCAGGCCTTCGGTATACGCGAGCGTCGAGAAAAACTGAAAAAAATTGCTCGGGAGAACGGAGACCTCGAGAACCCCAACGAACTCTCCGTCGTGCTCGATGCGCCGGCTAACCGTAAAGAATGGCTGGCCGTTGAACGCCGATTGATAGACTTGCCCGTAATAGGTCCCGCTATCGGGTTTTAGATGCGCCTGAAAAAAATCCCGGTCTGAGAAATCCTGGCTGGGCGAGGATCGCAACCAGGATGAAACCAGCGCTCCGCCGTTGCTGCCGTAAATCCAAATCGATTGAATGACGGGTATTTCACTGACCAGCTTTTCAAGAAATGCATGGAGCGGCTCTTCGTGCGCCGTGATCTCCGCGTCGGACATTCCGGCGATGCGGTCGGCGGTGGTGTTCAACGCCAAATCGACCAGCGGGAAGGCTTTCTGGGCCTCCTCCTGCTGAACGTCGAGCGACCGCACGAGCCGCTCATCGGTCAGTGATTTAAGATTGCGGTAGGTGCTCCACGACGCGAATGCGAACAGGAGGCAGGGAACCAGCAGAGACGCAGCCATGGCCAGCCGCACCAGCCGGATCGTCAACGCTCGCGCCTGCATTGTGGTTGGGTGTCCCGCCGGAGAAGAAAACGTAAGTTAGTCGAGCATTCTTTCAAGCGCCAGATCGAAGCGCCGCCGCGGGCTTGTTTAGTTCGTGAAATTCTAAAGTGGTTGCGGCTTTGGCGGAGCCAGCCATTGTGGCCACCGCGGTCAAACTTGCAGAGGGCTCGTGACTTTGCGGCTGCGGACCTTAAAACGTGGCGCCTACGCCGCGCCCCTGCCGAAAGCCTATGCCGGAGATTTTGCGCGCTTTGCGGTTTCTAAGAGATAACCGCCTTGGTCAGAACGCACGCACTGATCTTGAGAGTTCCGTCGGACTGCGGCTCCAGCGTGTAAAGCGCTTCCCAGGCGATACCGTCGGCATCGATGATGTGGACCTGCTGCATGATCTTGCCGTTCAAAATCGTTGCCTGTCCGAACTCAAAGCTTCTATGCCGATAGACCGGAGCATAGCCGTTGCGAACCATGTACATGAAGGTCTCGGGAGTCCGGTACCAGCTCCTTATGGAAGGCGCGGCGAAGGTATACGCTGCCGCCGCATCGTCGCGGCTGAAGGCCTCCTCTTGCGATTGGATGATGGATTGTGCCGCGGCGATGTCCTCACCGGCGCCGGCGCGGACTGTGGCGCTGATTAAGAGTGTGACCAGTATGACAAGCACCCGCATGATGCATGCTCCGTGTCTTTTAGTTCATTCCTCATCCTGGTAGTTCACCCCACATGCCGCGAGCGCGCCATTGTATATACGACCCGACTGCAGGTCCGTTTCACTACGCCGGACAAATCTCTCGAGCAGAGACCGTCCGCTATTAACCTCATCCGTCGCCCCATCTTCCAAAGCAATCCGTGGTAACGCAAGATTGGGGCGATGCTGCCAGCCGCAAGCGTCCATTATCGGACGTAACGCTACAAGCCCCTGGTCTGATGCCTTTTTGAGCCGATTCAGCACGGGATTTGGGCAATGTCGCCCAAATTCGGAAAAAGTTCCAATTCACCGTTGCTGGCTAAACAAATGCTGATCAGTATTGAATAAGGCTGCTGATAGCGTCTAGTATTGCTGACGGGTACCGTGGCGTAACGGTTCGGGGGAATATGAAATACTTACGGTTTGGGTGGGTGATAGCGGCGTGTCCCGTTGCCGTGATTTATTTGACCCATGTCGGAGGGACGCCGAGTGTCCCGCCGAATGCACCCCAGGCGCATATTGGCGCAGCGCCGCCAAGTGCTGGCCCGGTCTCTGCGATTTTAGATACTACTTCGCATCATGAATTGTCGCGCTCGCCGGTAGAGCAAGACACCATCGATGCTCAGCCAACGGAACAAACAAAACTAGAGAAGGCTTCGCCGGAAGGGGCCGGACTGATTACAAATTCCGTGATCGCTGAACCGGCGCGTGACCCAAATTCCTCCGTCCCGCCGATTGCTGCAGAGGAGTCGATAGTTCCCGCGGCGCCCAGCGCTTTCGCTCTTCCGGCCGTCCGTGGCGAATCTTCTCAGCGTACGCCGTCTCAATCGCCTGAAGAAAATAATGGCATCGATGCTCCGAGACCTGAGCAGGCTAGGTTGTGGGAGAATTCGCCCGAAAGCACTGAACCGGCTCACGAATTCAGAACCGCTTCAGCGACGGATGATTTCGACTATACCGGTCCGCCGAGTGCCGCCGGCGAAGCGAACGTCGGCGTTGCTTTGCCGAGTTCTCCCGCACTATCCGCGACCTCGGACGCGCTCAGGCCCGAACCGCTTCTGCCAGAACAGAAGGCATCCACCAGCGCTTCGGAGACGGAGCAAGCGAAGTTAGAAGAGAGCGCCGCCGCTGCCCCAGATCATCCCTCCGATTCGATCCCACCGAAGCACTCATATCTTGCTTACTATGTATACGACGAGCATCCGCCGCCGAGAAGGCCTGCCGACATAGTTTTAGATTCGTTGCGGAACGTTCCAATCGGCACGCCACTCGAGGAAATCAAGCGGGCGGCCGACGCCTTCGGGCTGAACTACAACTTCATGAAAACCGTCGCCAAGATCGAGTCCGATTTTGATCCGAAGCAGCGCACCGGGTCGTACATCGGTCTGTTCCAGCTCAACCATTATGAATTCAACAAATACGGCTCCGGAGACATTACCAATCCGCGCGACAATGCTATTGCGGCGGCTTACAAATTCATCACCGAAGGGACGATGTTTGAATGGGACACGCATAAGGATCCGACTTTCAGCGATCTTTATCTGATTCATCAGCAAGGCTGGCAGGGTGCTGCGGAGCACGTAGCGCATCCCGGGCGAATCGCCTGGCAGTCGATGTGCGCCACCGACGAAGGCAAAGAGAAGGGCGAGAAGTGGTGCAAGCGGGCGATTTGGCAAAATACGCTGCCGAATATCAAGCAACTCTGGAGGTCGGTTGAGAATATGACCTCGGGCGCGTTTGTTTACATGTGGCGGCAACGAGTTCGAACGGCTCTATTCGCGTTATTCCGGCATGCTTGCCGGAAAATCGGATGACGACAGCGCTTCGAATCCGCCGAGCTATTTGAAACCGCCCCCGGCACCTTCGACAGTCGGTAGAAAGAAGTTCGCCCATCAGATCGCGGCGGGCAAAACCCGCTTGACGCAAGCGGCGCAAAAGCGCCCGGCGGACGGCAGAAAGAAGTTCGCCCATCACATCAGGGGCGGCAAAGCCGAAGCGGCGCAAGCAGCTCCTGAACGTCCGGCGGACGCGAGAAAGAAGCCCGGCCATCAAATCGCGGCCAGCCAAACTGGCTCGCCGCAAGCCGCGCAGGAACGCCCGGCGGACGGAAGAAAGAAGCTGGCCCGCCAGATTGCGGCGAGCCCCGCGCGATCGCCGCAAGCGGTTCCAGCGCGCGCAGTGATCAGCCGGCACCACCGCCCGCGAGGCACCACCGCTCTGCTCACAATCCCAGATAAAACTTCTTGATCAGATCGTTGTTGTTGAGTTCGTCCGTAGACGCGCCTTCGAACGCGATCTTGCCGTGCACGATCACGTAGCCGCGGTTGGCAATGCGGATGGCTTGAGTGAAGTTCTGCTCCGCCATCAGCACGGTGAGACTGTAGCGCTGTTTCATTTCGGCGATGGCGTCAATGGTGCGCTTCACCAGGATCGGCGCTAGGCCGACCGATGGCTCGTCTACCAACAGGATTTTGGGCGCCAGCATCAGTGCGCGGCCGAGCGCGAGCATCTGCTGTTCGCCGCCGCTCATGGAGCCGGCTAGCTGGGAGCGGCGCTCGGCGAGGCGGGGAAACGTTTCGAAACAAATATCGAGGTTGCGGGCAAGCTCCCGGCGCGCGGTGCGGCGGAAAGCGCCGAGCAGCAGGTTTTCCTCTACCGTGAGCTTGGGAAACAGCCGGCGGCCTTCCGGCACCAGCGCAATGCCGAGATCGACGATCTCTTCGGTCGTGCGGCCTATGAGATCGTGGTTGATGCCGTCGATTTCGGCGATGATCGAGCCCTCGCTCGGCCGCACCATGCCCATGATGCATTTCATGAGCGTCGACTTGCCGTTGCCGTTGGTCCCCAGGAGGACGACGGTCTCGCCGGCGCCGATCTTGAGCGACACGTCCTCGATCACGCGGACCGCGCCATAGGCGGCGTGAATACCGGCGACGGTGAGGCTACTGGCCAAGGTAGGCTCTCTCTACTTCCGGATCGCGCACGACAATGTTCGGATCGCCGTCGGCGATCTTTCGCCCGGAGACGAGCACCACCAGCCGCTGCGAGAAACTCATCACCGCGCGCATGATGTGCTCGATGAGGATGATGGTGACGCCGTGTTCGTTCAATCGCTTGAGCAGCGTCAAAATCTCCTCGACCTCCGAGTGGGTCAGGCCGGCCATCGATTCATCGGCGATCAGGAGCTTCGGCTCTGCCGCCATGGCGCGGGCGAGTTCGAGCTTACGCATTTCGACCTGGGTAAGCTCGCGCGGCAGCCGCTTTGCCTTGCCGTCGAGGCCGACCTCGCGCAGGAGATCGATGCATCGTGCCTCGATGTTGGGGGTAGAGCGATGCGCGCCGCCGCGTGCTGCCACAGCGTAGAGGAGTGGAATGCGCAAATTGTCGGCGATGCTGAGACTGGCAAACGGCCGCGGCAGCTGAAAGGTACGGGCAAGCCCGCGGCGTGTGCGTTGGTGCGCGGTCGCGCCGTCGAGCACGTGGCCGTCGAAATGCACCGAGCCTGTTTCGTTCCGCAGCGTGCCGCAGATGCAGTTCACCAGCGTGCTCTTGCCGGAGCCGTTGGGTCCGATGAGCCCGACACGCTCGCCCACGCGCTACCGACAATGAGATGCTTTCCAGAGCGACAAATCCGCCGAAGCGCTTGCCCAGATTGTTGACGCCGAGCAGTTCGCTCATGGCGCGGCTTCCGGAACGTCGGCTTCGATACGCCGGCGGCCGACTGGACCGACTGGCTTGTGTTGTATGTATTTATTCACCAGCCCGATAATGCCATTCGGCGCGACGATGACGAAGCCGACCAGCAGGAGACCGACGATCAGGAGATTGACCGCCGACGAAATCGTTACGGTTGCGATCTGCTGCAGCGAGCCGAGAAGGATGGCGCCGATCAGCGGGCCTACCCATCCTGTGGTGCCGCCGATCAGCGGCATGGCAATGGAATTCACCGCATAATCGAGACCGAATGCCGAGGATGGCTGCAAATAGCCGATGTAGTAGGGGAATGGTGCGCCGGCCATTCCCATCAGTCCGCCGGAGATCGTGGTCGCGATCAGCTTGAGCCGCAATGTCGGGACGCCGGAGGCTTCTGCTGCCAATTCGTCGTCGCGAATGGTGGCGAAGCCGTAACCGAGCCGCGATCGCTCGATCAGCCGTGCGACGGTAATCGCCCCCACGGCGAGCAGCATCATGATCAGGAACAGGTATCTGATGTAGCTGCCAAACGGCGCGATCGACTCGGGTCGCACGATATACGCGCCTCGCGAGCCGCCGACATAATCCCAATTGACAATCAGAGTCTCCAGCACGACCGCGAGCGCGAGTGTCGCAATGGCGAAGAATGCTCCTCGCAGCCGCAGCGTCAGGTAGCCCATGCCGAAACCGACGACGCCGGAGACCACGCCGCCGAAAGCGACCAAGACGGGAATCGGCATCGGATAGAGCCGATAAATCGCGACCGTCGAATAGGCGCCGAGCGCGAAGAACGCAGCCGAGCCGAAATTTACATAACCGCAATAGCCGCCGAGGATGTTCCAGCCGGTCGCGAGCACGACATATTGCAGCACGACGTAGCCGGCGAAGAAGTAGTAGTCGTTGCCGAGCGTAAGCGCGGCGGCGTAGACGAAACCGCCGACGACAAGGCACACGAGCAAGAATAGATCGGAGCGCACGTCTCTAGCGTCCCAACAGGCCGGCCGGCCGCAGCGCTAGCGTCAGCAGCAAGAATCCGAATGAGACGGCGGGCGCCCAGGAGGGGCCATAGAACGTCGAGGTCAGACTTTCGACAATGCCGACCAGCATTGCGGCAATAACCGTTCCCGGCAGGCTGCCCATGCCGCCCAGCACGCAGATGGCGAAGACACGGCCAATATATTCGCGTCCGACCGACGGCTCGACCGGCTGAATAATGATGAGGAACGCGCCAGCAAGCGAAGCGCTGGCGATGGAAATGCCGAAGGCAATCCGCTTGATTCGGATCGGATCGACCGCCAAGAGCTTGAGTGCGAGCTGATCCTGCGCCACGGCCATGATAGCGCGGCCGATGAAGGTTCGCGTGAGGAAGAGCTGCAGCACCGCGATCAAGAGCAGCGACACCAGGCAGGGCACCAAGATGCGGAGCGGTATGTCCAGATAGCCGAAGTGCAAAGTCGGACCGATATAGCGTGCTTCGACATAGCGGTAGTCGACGCCGAAATAGAGCACGAGCGTCACTTCGGTGATGAACAACAAACCGAAGAAGAACGCCAGCCCACGCATCGATTCCTGGCCGCGCTTCTCGAATGACACGTAATAGATTTGATAGATGGCAGCGCCTAGCGCGTAAAACGCCGGCGACACGATGATGGCAGTGATGATCGGATCGAGGCCGAATGTGGCGTTAACGATATAGGCGATGTATGAGCCGAGAATAATGAAGGCGGGGTGGGCGATGTTGACGATATCGAGGATGCCGAACGATATCGTGATCCCGGCTGTTACGGCTGCATAGAAGGCGCCGATCAGAATGCCCGATATAACGGCATTGATCAGAAGATCGAACGAAAAAATCATTCCTCAGCCCTGTCCCGCGGCCAAAGCAAACGTCGCTCCGGGGCGGCACGAAAAGCCGAGCCCGGTCAGGGCCATGGCGTTCCTCCAGCGATTGGCGGCACAATACAGAAAACGCCGGGGCATTGGCAATTAGTCTCGGCGCAAAACAAGGTGTTGGCATGTCGCAGCGCCACGCCGGGAGGCGCGCGTTAATCATTGGCGGCTCGATGAGTGGGCTTTTAGCCGCCATCATGCTCGAGCGCCGCGGCTGGCGGGTCGACGTCTTCGAGCGCGTCGAAAGCGAACTTGGTGGCCGCGGCGCGGGGATCGTGGCGCAACCGGAATTGATCGGGCGGCTTACCGCGCTTGGTCTGGATGTGCGCGACCTGGGCGTACCGATCGCACGGCGCCAAATCCTTAGTAGCTGCGGGAAAAGTGACCCTTACTGGCATCTATCCGCAGATGCTGACGGCCTGGGAGCGGGTCTATCACGTGCTGCGCGATGAATTTCCGGCCGATCGCTATCACCGTGGGCACGGTCTCGAGGCATTTGAGCAGAATGCCCGCAACGTCATTGCTCATTTCAGCGACGGCAGCTCCAGTGAAGGTGACGTGCTCATCGGCGCCGACGGGTTGCGCTCGACCGTGCGGCAGCAATGCCTGTCTGCCACCACCCCGCTTTATGCGGGCTATGTGGCTTGGCGCGCGCTGATCGCCGAAGATGCACTGCCGCCTGCAGTCCACCGCGATCTATTCGAAGCGATGACATTCTGCCTGCCGCCCGGCGAGCAATTTCTCGGCTATCCGGTTGCCGGGCCCGACGACGACCTTCGGCCGGGGCGGCGCCGGTACAACATCGTGTGGTATCGCCCGGCGGATGAGACGAACGAGCTGCCGCGGCTCCTCACCGACAAAACGGGCATCACCCACACTATCTCGATCCCGCCGCCACTTATCCGCCGCGATGCCGTCGCTGATATGCGCGCGGCGGCCGAGCGATTGCTGGCGCCTCAACTGCGCGCCGTCGTTCGCTTGATCGACGAGCCGATCCTGCAACCGATCTACGACCTCGCTAGCCCGCGTCTTGCCTTTGGGCGCGTCGCCATCATCGGCGACGCAGCCTTTGTAGCACGCCCGCACGTCGCGGCCGGCGTCTCGAAGGCGGCCGACGACGCGGCGGTCCTCGCGGCAGCGCTCGACAATGATGACATCGAAGAGGCGCTGCTACATTTCGAGGCCGAGCGTCTGCCGGAAAACAATCGCATCATCGAACGCGCTCGTCACCTCGGCGCGTATTTGCAGGCGACGCAAAGCGCGCAAGAGCGTCAGCGCTCCGCCCGCCATGGCATTCCCGAGGCCATACTCGCCGAAACTGCGGTGCTCGATTTCTTATATGCGTGACGGTCTAGTCGCGCGTCGCGGCCAGAGCGCGCAAGAGGTCGAAGTGAAGCTCGTCTACATCTTCGAGGCCCGCGGAAAACCGCAGCAGGTCGCCCGGGCAAGGCGATCCTGCGCCTTCGATCGAGGCGCGATGCTCGATGAGGCTTTCGATGCCACCGAACGAGGTCGCCCGTTTCCAAATTCCGACGGCTGCCGCGACGGCAATGGCGGCCCTCTCGCCCTTTCGGATGCGGATCGAGAACATGCCGCCAAAACCGCCGATCATCTGCCGCAGGGCGGCCTCGTGGCCGACATGCTGTGCAAGGCCGGGATAAAGGACGGCTGACACGGCGGGATGCCCGACCAGCTGGTCGGCGAGCGTCGCCGCCGTGCTCGACTGCCGGCGAACGCGAACGTCAAGCGTCCGCATGCCCCGCATCAGCAGCCAGGCGTCAAAGGCGCTAAGCGCGCTGCCGAGTTGCGAGCGCGTTTTGCGAATTTGCTCCCAGAGCTTGCTCACCCGCGCCGTGGCGAGGGCCCCGGCTACAATGTCGGAATGTCCGTTGAGATATTTGGTCGCCGAATGCATGACGACATCGGCGCCCAGCGATAAAGGCCGAGTCAGAATCGGAGTGGCGACGGTTGAGTTGACACAGAGAATGGCGTCGACGGCGTGAGCGATGTCGGCGATCGCGGCAATGTCCGTGATCGTCCACAGCGGATTGCTCGGCGTCTCAATCCAAAAAAGGCCGGTCTCGCCAGGCCTTATAGAGGCACGAACCGCATCGAGATCGGATGTTTCGACGAAGCTGATGCTGTGGCCGAAACGACCGATTTCCTTCAGCCAGGAGCGAAAGCCCCAATACATGATTTGCGAGGCAATGATATGTGTCGGTTTTTCCAGCGCGAGCAGCACGCTCGTAGCAGCCGCCATTCCGGAGCTGAACAGCAGCGCCTCGTCGGCACCCTCCAGCGCAGCGATCAGGTTTTCAGCCTGCTGCACTGAAAAGTTGTCGCTTCGGCCATAGACGTAGCCGGTGCGATAGGCATTGTCGGGATCGCGTAAAAACGTAGTCGACATATGGACGGGTGGTGTGACGGCGTTGGTGACGGGATCGCGCGCGCCGGGCCCTTGCGCGACGAGGGTCTGAACCGTAAATGCAGGCTTCGTTTGGTCGTCCATCCGCCCCTCAACCCCCGAACAATGCCGAGCCGCCGGAGATGTTCCGAAAGGCTCTCAGATGCAGGCAGCATATCTTCTACGGGCGTCGAGCCCGATAAAATCATCGTGCTGTGCGCGGCAGGTCCAGGTAAAATTATCGTGCTGGGCCGAGCGCCGGACGCGGGCATTAATGCCGCAGCCGTTGGCAACCGTCGGTTCAATTAGGTCGTGACTTCGTCGCGAAATTTCGCGGCGGTCGGACTCGCGGCAAGAAGCATCGGATAGAACTTCTTGAAATCCGCGATGATTGTCTCGAACGGCACGTCCGGAAACGGGCCGCGGTCTTTGAGATATTCCATGTGCCGGCGCCCGGCCTGGTCGAACGGATGGAACAGGCTGTCATTGATGCCGTCAAACTCGAGCGGCGCAATATTCGCTCGCGCGCACAAGGCCGCATCGAAGGCAGGGGTGCACTTCACCCATTTGCCGTCGATATTCAGCTCCGTGTACGAATGCCAATAGAAGGTATCGCCCAAGGTCTCGATCAGGCGCTTCGAGGTGAGATGGTTGCGCACGTCGGCATAGCCCGGACGAGCGGGGATGCCGCTGGCGCGCGCCGCAGCCGCAAGCACCGCCGATTTGCCGACGCAAAAGCCCTTGCCGGCATCGAGCACTCCGCTGGCGCGGAACACGGCAGGATCCAGAAAGTCGAGATAAGGGTCATATTGGATCGAGTTCGCGCACGGCATTGTAAAGCGCAATGGCTTTCTCTTTCGCTGTCTGCGTCGATCCGACAGCTTTTTGTGCGAAGGCCTTTATCGTTTCATCGCCGCAATCGATGAAAGACGTTGCTTCCAGAAAGCTGGTTTCGTCGGTCATGATGCACCAAGTCCGCTGCGGTTTACTCGGCCGCTTGCTTGAATTCGCGCCGCTGCTCGTGGCTCGATGGCCGTGCCGCCCGGCGCAGCGCTGCCATTTCTGCCTGGTCGCGCTGCATGAGACGGAAGGCTTGGTCTTTGCCTGAAAGATATGGTGCCGGCCAGTGCTGAGCGCCATAACCGTATTCCGCGGAGGCCATCAGCGTAAAATGCGGGTTGGTTAAGTGGAGTCGCGCAATCGCGCAGATGTCGGCGCGGCCGGCGGCAATGATGGTATTGACCTGGTCTGCTGTCGTGATGTTTCCGACCGCAATCGTCGGAACACCGACTTCGTTGCGGATCATTTCCGAGAACGGCGTCTGGAACATGCGCCCGTAGACCGGATTGGCCCAGCGCGATGTTTGCCCGGCCGACACGTCGATAATGTCGGCTCCATGCGCGCGAAAGGCAGCGGCGATTTGCAGCCCGTCCTGCGGTGTGATGCCGCCCGGCGCCCAATCGGTCGCCGAGATGCGCACCGAAATCGGCTTGTGCCGAGGCCAGTGACTGCGGACTGCATCGAACACCTGCAGCGGAAACCGCACGCGGTTCTCGAAAATGCCGCCGAATTCGTCGGAGCGCTGGTTGCTGAGCGGTGAAATAAATCCGGACAGCAGATAACCGTGACCGGCGTGGAGTTCGATCATATCGAAGCCGGCCTTGTCGGCGTTAAAGGCCGCCTGTGCGTACTCTGCAATGACGCGCTCCATGTCCGTCCACGTCATCTCGCGCGGCAGATGCATAAAGTCATAAAACGCCAGCGGCGAAGCGGCGAAAACCTCCCAATTGTTGTCGTCGAGCGGATGATCCATGCCCTCCCAACCGCGCTTGGTCGATCCCTTTCGTCCGCAATGTCCGAGCTGAAGGCAGAACTTGGCTTGGCTCTCGCGGTGGGCGAAATTGACGATCCGCCGCCAAGCGGCGACCTGTTCGTCATTATAGATGCCAGGGCATCCTGGCGTTATGCGGCCTTGCTCCGATACTGCGGTCATTTCCGCGAACACCAGACCGGCGCCGCCCATGGCGAGCTTGCCGAGATGAACCAGATGGAAATCGCCCGCGATGCCGCCGGGTTCGGCGGAATACATGTTCATCGGCGAAACCGCGATCCGGTTCGCGACTACCATCTGTCCGAGCCGGAACGGTGTGAACATTGGCGGCGGCGGATTGTCGGCAGGGACGTCGAAGCCCTGGGCGCGAACGGTGCCGGCAAACCAGACCTGCACGTCGTCGACGAATTTCGGGTCGCGCAGGCGCAGGTTTTCGAACGTGACGGCTTTGGCGCGCGAGAGCATGCTGAAACAGGCCTGAATTGGGCTCATGCCCCAGTAGCGCGATGGATTTTCGGTCCATAGCGCGCTCACATTCGCCGCATATTGGGTCTTCTCCACATCCTCACGGCGCGCGCTCTGGAATATCGTCAGCGCGTCGGCGACCGACCCGGACTTTTCAAATGCGTTGAACAGATTGATTGCGTCTTCCATCGCCAGTTTAGTTCCCGACCCGATGGAAAAGTGTGCGGTGTGCAGGGCATCGCCGAGCAGCACGATGTTCTTGTAATACCAGTTGTTGTTGCTAATGACCGGAAAGCGCCGCCAGTACGAGCGGTTCGCGATGAGTTTGCCGCCATTGAGCTGGCTGCTGAAGAGCCGCTCCAGATAAGCGACGGTTTCGGCCTCGTTGAGTTTTGTGAGCGTTGCTTCGGCTTTCGCCCAGGTGGTATCCGGCGCCTCTACTACCCAGGTGCTCATGTCCTTCTTGTACTGATAGGTGCACAGATCCCAGATGCCGCATTCGTTTTCGGCGAAATGGAACGAGAAAGTGGTCGACGGCGCGGTGCTGCCCAGCCAGATGAAATGATTGCGCCGCAATTCGACTTTTGGCTGGAAATGCTCCTTGTAGCGTTCGCGAACAAAACTGTTGATGCCGTCGGCAGCGACGATCAAATCTGCATCGAATTCGGCCAAGTCGGAAATTTCACGCGAGAATTCGAGCTTGACCCCGAGCTCCCGGCAGCGCTGCTGCAAAACCGTCAGGAGCGTTCGGCGCTCGGTGCCGCAAAAACCGTGCCCGGTCGAGCGGACCACGTCGCCACGGAAATGAAAGTCGATCTCACCCCAATACGAAAACTCGCGGGTGATCGCTTCATACGATTCGCGATCGTAATCCATGAGGTTGTCGAGGGTTTCATCGGAGAAAACCACGCCGAAGCCGAACGTGTCGTCAGAGCGGTTACGTTCGTACACGGTGACGTCGTGGCTCGCGAAGCGCTTTTTCATCAGCAGCGCGAAGTAAAGCCCGCCGGGACCTCCGCCGATGACGACGATCTTCACGCTCGCTTCTCCTTCATTCCGCTTCTCGCGTTTTCAATCGATTTTATCTTGTAAATTCTATCAGTCAATCTACCATACACGGTGGGAAAAGTTTGGAGGCCGCATGCCGGCAGGAAAAGGACGTGCAAATGTCGAGAGACTCGAAACCACGCCGCCGCTCGGGCGCAGCGAGCGCGAGCGCTCGTTTTTGGAATTTGAGCAGGCACTGATCTGCGCGGCGGAAGCTTTCTATCGCTTCGCCGGCGCGGTATTCGGCCCGACCGGTGCGCAACAGAAACTGACCGGGCAGGAATGTGTGATCCTGCAACAGCTCATGTTCACGCCACGGCCGCGCAGCGTCAGCGAGTTGAGCCGTTTCAGCAACCGCGACGACGTATCCAACATTCAGTACAGCTTGCGGAAATTGACGGCGGCCGGTCTGATCGAAAAGGTTCCCGGCAGCACCAACCGCGACACCCGTTACCGCCCGACCCAGGCCGGGCGCGATTTGACCGAATTCCTGGTTTCATCGCGGCGCGAATTGCTGATCTCACCGAGCGCCGACGTGCCGAATATCGAGGCCCAGCTTAAATCGGCGAGCAATGCGTTATCGCTCTTAACCGGCATGTACGACCATACCTCGCGGGTGCTAGCTGCGCGCATGTAGATCGAAAGGCGCGGCCCTGTAACCAGCCGCAGATTTGCAATATCGTTCTTGGGCCGGGAAGCTTCGGGGCTGCTGTGGAATTTGCGCTTCCATTTCCCAAATCGCGCGAAGACATCGCGCGTATCCAAAGCGAGCGTAAGCGCAACGCCTTCGAATTGGCCAAGAACGCGCTGTGGTATCGCGGCAAGCTCGACCATATCGATCCGCGGCGGCTCGACGACAAGGAGATGTGGGAGCGCATCCCGATCCTCGACAAAGACGTGCTGCGAAAATTCTCCCATTCCGAATTCCTGCAAGCCCTGTGCATCGTCCCGCAAAACGAGATCGCCGAGTACTGGCGATCCGGCGGCTCGACTGGGCAGCCGGTATTCTACCCCCGCACCAAGGACGATCTGCGCTACGGCGAATTGTCGTGGGCGCGTTCGTTCCCGTGCATCGGCATCGAGCCGGGCGAGCTGTGCCATATTTCGTTTCCGCTCGGCGTCCATCCCGCCGGCCAGGTCTGGGCGCGTTCTTCCCGGCTGGTCGACGTCGGCATGGTGTGGGTCGGGGCGGGAAACGCCTATCCGTCGAGTGCCCAGCTCGAGCTGATCCAGAACCTGCAGCCGGGTGTTTTCATCGGCATGAGCAGCTTTGCGCTGCATCTCGCCAATCTCGCCGAGGCCAAAGGCATCGACCTGGCGGCGTCTTCGGTACGAAAGCTTGTTTGCTCGGCGGAAACTTTATCCGCCGCCAAACGGGAGAAGCTATCGCGTTTGTGGGGCGCGGAGGTCTTCGACGTGTTCGGCATGAGCGAAGCGGGCCTCATGGGCGCAGAAACGGCAGCTCATGACGGCATCCACATCTGGACCGACATGTATTTCATCGAAGTGGTCGATGTCGAGACCGGCAGATCGCTTCCGGAGGGCGAAGTCGGCGCACTGTGCGTCACGCCGCTATGGACCAACCACGCGACGCCGTTCCTGCGCTGGAATTCGGGCGATCTGGTCAGCTACGCGTCGCGTTCGTCCGGCTGCGGGCCGTTCGCCGACCTTTTTCCGATGATCAGGCACGCCAATCGCACCACCGGTTTTTTCAAAGTGCGCGGTGTCAACGTCAATCACGCCGATTTCGAAGACTTCATGTTCCGCAATCCCGACGTGCTCGATTTTCAGGCAATCCTGGAGACCGAGCCATCGACCGGCCGCGAGGGCGTCCGTGTTCTCATCGAGGTCGGCAGCACGGTTGATCCGGACGCCGCGTGTACGCGCGTCGGCAGCAGCATCAAGGAGGTTTTCGAGATCACGCCGCTCGTGGAAGCGCTCAAGCGCGGAACGCTCGCGACCGAGTTCGAGCGGAGCCTCAAAGCGCCACGGTTTGTTGATCGCCGTCAGTAGCAAAGTCTAAGGAGCGATTTTGGGGCAGCGCCCTTAAACGTGCTGGCCCCCATTGATGTGAATTTCGGCGCCGTTGACATAGGAGGAAGTCTCCGTGCACAGCACGTAGATGATCTTGGCCACCTCGTCAGGCGTGCCGAGGCGGTGCATGGGTATCATCTCGACGATCTTTTCCGTGCCGGGAGACAGCATCGCAGTGTCGATCTCGCCCGGCGCGATGGCATTGACCCGGACGCCAACGGCGCCGAAGTCGTGCGCCATCTCGCGCGTGAGCGCCGCGAGCGCGGCCTTCGATGTCGCATAGGCCGCGCCGGCGAACGGGTGCACGCGCGAGCCCGCGATCGAGGTCACGTTGACGACCGAGCCCTTGGCGGCCTTGAGCTCGTCGAGGAGCCCACGCGCCAGCATGATTGGGGCAAAGAAGTTCACCTGGAACACGTGGTGCCAATCTTCGCGCGCGGTTTCGATCGAGCCGAGCCGCCTGCCCTCCGCAGCCTTCGGCGAAATCGCGGCGTTATTGACCAGCGCATGCAATTCGCCGTTGAGCCGACGCTTGATCTCAGCGATCGCCTCCTCGGTGTTGGCGGGCTCCGCCAAATCGACCTGGATGTGATCTTCCGGTCCCGCTTCCCACGGACAATTTTCCGGGAAGGGGTGCCGCGAGCAGGTGATGACGCGCCAGCCGGCGGCGGAGAAACGCTTGACGGTGGCGTGGCCGATGCCGCGGCTCGCCCCCGTGAGAAGGAGTGTGCGGCGCGGTTGGTTGCTCGTTGGCACTTTTGTTGTCCTCAAGGGTAAAGCCGCGTTTTGCTCCACGGCGTGCTTCGATCGTCACGCCTGAAAGCAATGCGGTCGTGCAGGCGGAAGGGCCGCTCCTGCCAGAATTCGATTTCCTGAGGCACGACGCGATAGCCCGACCAATGCGGTGGCCGCGGCACTGTGCCAATGGGGAATTTCGCCGTGTAGCGCGCGACCGCCTTCTCGAAAGCAAGGCGGCTTTCGAGCGCGGCGGATTGTCTGCTGGCCCACGCGCCGATCTGCGCCATGCGTGAGCGCGTCGCGAAGTACGCATCGGCTTCTTGCGCCGTGACAGGTTCGACGCAGCCTCGCACCCGCACCTGACGCTGCAGCGATTTCCAGTAGAACGTCAGCGCCGCCTTCGGCGCGCCTGCCAATTCATGACCCTTCACGCTATCGAGATTCGTGTAGAAGACGAAGCCCCGCTCATCGAACGCCTTTAGCAGCACCATCCGGGCATTGGGCAGCCCGTCGGCATCCACAGTGGCGAGCGCCATGGCGTCAGGGTTGACCGGCTCGGCGCGTTGGGCCTCTGCAAACCATGCCGCAAACAGACGCAGCGGCTCGTCGGCTTCGGCGAAGTCACCGCTCGTTAACCATCCGGGGTGTTCTATCGGCGCAGTATCGGACATTGCGTTGGGGTACCCCAATTGCTCGCAAACAGCGATCGGGAAGCGGGCTACCAGCCTCTATATAATGGAACCGCGCAGTCGCGCCTATGTTGGCCGCTGCGTCGGTTAGCCGTCGCCGTGGTCAGTTAGCGCGATGACCGCTGCCGGTTGCTCGCTGCCGCTCGATACGATGTTCGAAAACGGCGCCGCGGATGGCGATCAAACCAGTTCCGTAGCGCTAAAGGATCGGCCGGACCAAGCGGCGACCCCTTCGGAGGCGGACCTCGCCTATGCGCGCGCGGTCGCTGCAGACGCTCTCGCACGTGGCAGCAAGGATAGCAGCTTTCCGTGGGAGAATCCGCACAACGGCGCAGGCGGTAACATCACGCCGCTGGCCGCATCCTATAGTGAAGGCGTCTTGTTCTGCCGCGACTTCCTGGCGAGCTATGTGCATGGGCAGGCGCAAGCCTGGCTAAAGGGCGAGGCCTGTCGCTCGGAGCACGGCAGATGGCAAGTGAAGAGCCTGAAGCAGCTCAAACAGGGCTGAACATATCGTCATCCACACACAGACGATCCGTTACGGCCGGTATTGCATTGCGGGGCGGCGACTTAAGTCCCACATTGGGAACCATGGGCGGGCGGGGCCAGCCCCAAAACCTAACGGAGTTCATGGGGAATGCGTGATCCCTATGATGTGCTAGGCGTCGATCGCAAGGCGAGCGCAGCCGACATCAAGAGCGCCTTTAGGCGGCTCGCCAAAAAACTGCATCCCGACGCCAACAAGAACGATCCGAAGGCGGCGTCCCGCTTTGCCGAGCTCAACGCTGCGTATGAAATTCTCGGCGAAGACGACAAGCGCAAGGCCTTCGACCGCGGCGAGATCGACGCTGAAGGCAAACCGCGATTCCGCGGCTACGAGGGATTTGGCGGAGGAGGAGGGCAAAGGCCCGGCGGCGGTTTTGGCCCGGAAGCGGAATTCGAGACTTTCAGCTTTGGCCCAGAGGGGTTTACCCGCAATGCGCGGCGAGGCCGTGCAGGTGGCGGCGCCGCCGGGCAAGGTGGCTTTGAAGATATCCTGCGAGAAGCCTTCGGCGGGATGGGTGGGGCACGCCGCGGCGGCGCCGGCGCGGCATTCGAGGGCGAGGATTTCGCTGCCGGCCCCGGCGCCAATGTCACCGCGCCGCTGACCGTCACGCTTCCGGACGCCGCCCATGGGGTTACTCAACGCATCCATCTGCCGAACGGCAAGGATCTTGAAGTCAAGATCCCCGCGGGCATCGCCGACGGTCAGCAAATACGGCTCCGCGGCCAGGGCATGCCCGGGCCGGGTGGTGCAGGCGACGTACTCATCACGGTTTCCATCGCCCCGGATTCGACCTTTACGCTTGATGGCGCAGACGTCCGGCTGGACCTGCCGATCACGCTTTATGAAGCCGTCCTCGGCGCGAAGGTGCGGGTGCCTACTCTCGACAAACCGCTGGAGCTCACGATCCCCGCCGGGACGAATAGCGGCCGTACGTTCCGCCTTAAGGGCAAGGGGTTTCCGGCCAAGGAGGGCAAGGGTGATCTCCTTGCCACAGTCCGCATCGTCCTCCCCGAGCATGGTGACGCCGAACTTGAGGAGTTGATGAAAAAATGGCGCGACGACAAACCCTACGATCCGCGCAAGGGGATGTAGGGCTCGGCGGCGTTCCGACGTTCAATCAAAGCCCGGTTTCACGACGTATGCGTGTGGATCTGCGGTCCAACATGTTCCGGTGGCGCGCTTGAAGGCCCCCACAACCCTATGCCATACGAGGCCTAGGCGCCTGAAAACGTCGTAGCGGGGTCGGAGAATGCCGGGAGTCTCGGGCCTCATGCGCGGTAAGCGCGGCCTGATCATGGGGGTCGCCAATCAGCGCTCGCTGGCTTGGGGCATCGCTAAGGCGTGCCACGGTCATGGAGCGGAGCTTGCTTTCACCTATCAGGGCGACTCACTCAAGAAGCGGGTAGAGCCGCTAGCTCAGGAGGTCGGCGGGCTCGTTATCGGACATTGCGACGTTGCAGTGCCGGCGACCATCGATGCGGCTTTCGCCGCGGTGCAGTCGGCCTGGGGTGCGCTCGACTTCCTCGTCCACGCAATCGCATTCTCGGATCGCGCGCAGCTCGACGGCCGGTACGTCGACACGACGCAGGACAATTTCACTCAGACCATGCTGATCAGCTGCTATTCCTTCACCTCGGTCGCGCAGCGTGCCGAGAAGATGATGCCGAACGGCGGCTCCATGCTCACGCTCACCTATTACGGAGCTGAAAAATGGATGCCGCACTATAACGTTATGGGCGTCGCCAAAGCCGCGCTCGAAGCATCCGTACTCTATCTCGCCGCCGATCTCGGCGTGAAAAACATCCGCGTCAATGCGATTTCGTCGGGGCCGATCAAGACACTCGCCGCGGCGGGCATCGCCGACCTGCGCTACATCTTCAAATGGAACGAATATAACGCGCCGCTGCGGCGCAATGTGACGATCGAAGATGTCGGCGAAGCCGGCGCTTATCTCCTGTCCGATATGTCGCGCGGGGTTACCGGCGAAGTGCACCACGTCGATGCCGGCTATCACATTGTCGGTATGAAGCATCCTGACGCGCCGGATATCACGGTCGGCAACAACGGGAAGGAGTGACTGCGGGCGCAGGCGGCGTTCAGTGCGCCAAGAAATGCGCCGGGATTTTCAGCCAGTCGTTCGACCATGTCGTTCAACACTTTCGGGCATTTATTTCGGGTGACGACCTTCGGCGAGAGCCACGGTCCGGCCATCGGCTGCGTGGTCGATGGCTGTCCGCCGCGGATCGCGCTCAATGAAGCCGATATCCAGCCCTATCTCGATCGCCGCCGGCCCGGCCAATCGCGTTTCACCACACAGCGCCAGGAGCCGGACGCGATCAAAATCCTGTCAGGAGTGTTTTTGGATGAAGCAAGCGGCCAACAGGTGACCACCGGTACGCCGATTGCGCTGCTCATCGACAACGTTGATCAACGCAGCAAAGACTACAGCGATATCAAGGACAAATACCGGCCCGGCCACGCCGATTTCACCTACGATGTCAAATATGGCCTGCGCGATTACCGCGGCGGCGGCCGACAGTCTGCGCGCGAGACTGCGATGCGGGTAGCCGCTGGCGCTATCGCGCGCAAGATCGTGCCGAATTTTCAGGTGCGCGGTGCGCTGGTTCAGATGGGCCCGCACCGGATCGATCGGGCACGCTGGGACTGGGCCGAGGTCGAGCGCAATCCGTTCTTCACCCCGGACGCCCAGCAAGCAGCGTTCTTCGTCGAGTATCTCGACGGCATCCGCAAGCGCGGCTCCTCGATAGGCGCTGTCATCGAGATCGTTGCGGAAGGCGTGCCGGCTGGTCTTGGCGCGCCGCTTTACGGCAAACTTGACGCCGATCTGGCGGCGGCGCTGATGAGCATCAATGCCGTCAAAGGCGTTGAGATTGGCGCAGGCTTTGGGGCCGCGGAGTTGCCCGGCGAAGAAAACGGCGACGAGATGCGCATGGGCAACGACGGTAAGCCGATCTTCTCTCCAACAACGCTGGCGGCATCCTTGGGGGCATTTCCACCGGCCAGCCGATCATTGCGCGCTTTGCGGTCAAGCCGACATCGTCGATTCCCACTCCACGCCGGACCGTCGATCGTTACGGCCGTGATACCGAAATCGCGACGACCGGCCGCCACGATCCGTGTGTCGGCATCCGCGCCGTGCCGGTCGGCGAAGCCATGGTGGCGTGCGTCATTGCCGATCACTATTTGCGCCATCGCGGCCAAGTCGGCGAGGCGTCCGCTTGGCCGTTTCCGCAACCGTCACCTTCACGGTAGGGCGGCAGTGAGGGGCAGAAGTTGATGGAAGACGCTCACCAGCGCATCCGAACGGCCGCGGCCGCTTTTGCCCGCGGCGAGATCGTCATCGTCGCCGATGACGACGACCGTGAGAACGAGGGCGATCTGTTTGTTGCGGCCTCGCTGTGCACGCCCGAGAAGATGGCGTTTATCATCCGAAACACTTCGGGCATCGTCTGCGCGCCACTGGCGCCGGATGAAGCGCGGCGGCTGCACCTCGATCCGATGGTGGCGCGCAACGATGCGCCGCTCGGTACCGCTTTTACTGTTTCGGTTGATGTTCGCCACGGCCTGACCACCGGCATCTCTGCGGAAGAGCGCACCAACACCGTGCGCGCGCTCGCCAACGGCAATATGGGCGCGGCCGATTTCGTACGGCCCGGTCACGTGTTTCCGCTCGTGGCGAAAGAAGGCGGCGTGCTCATGCGCTCCGGCCACACCGAGGCCTGCGTCGATCTTTGCCGAATTGCTGGCCTGCCACCTGTTGGCGTGCTTGCCGAGTTGATGAACGACGACGGCACAGTCATGCGCGGGCCGCAGATCGCAGCGTTTGCCGCGCACTACAAGCTGCAACGGGTCACGATCGCGGATTTAATCGCCTATCGGCAGGCGCGCGACAAACTGATTGAGCGGGTCGGCGAATTTCCAGTGGAGTCTGAAATCGGCACGTTGACCGGCTACGCGTTTCAGACTCCGTTTGACCCATTTTATCACATGGCCTTCGTCCACGGCAGCATCGGCGACGGCAAAAATGTGCTCACGCGGCTGCATCGCGCCAATCTGATTCTGGACGTTTTTGGCGGCGCCAAAGCTGTCCACAAGACACTCGAGCGCTTCAAGGCCGAAGGCAGCGGGGTCATGGTGGTGTTACGCGACGGAGCCGCCGGCGTGCCGGTCATCGCTATTCCGAAATCCGACGAAACTGCATCCGGTGAGGCTCGCATCCGGCAATGGCGCGAGGTTGGTCTCGGTGCGCAGATCTTAAAGGATCTCGGCGTCACCTCGATCAGGCTTCTGACTTTTACGCGCCCCATGACTTATATCGGTCTCTCCGGTTTCGGCATTGAGATCGTGGGCACCGAACTGGTCGAGGTGTGAGGCCAGGGCGGTGTCGGCAACAAGCGGGGATTAATTAAAATGAGCAGCATCATGAGCCGGATTGGTCTTCAGCGAATTGGATTTGCCGTGGCGCTTATCGGCATTGGCCTGTCGTTGTCGGCATGCGGCTACAACACCATTCCGACGCTTGAGGAAGCGGCCAAGGCGCGCTGGTCGGACGTGCAAAACCAGTATCAGCGCCGCGCCGATCTCATTCCCAATCTGGTGGCGACCGTCCAGGGCTACGCCGCGCAGGAAAAGAGCGTGCTGACAGCGGTCGTCGAGGCCCGCGCCAAGGCAACGCAGGTCAAAGTCGATGTTTCGCAACTAACCGATCCGGACAAGCTGAAAGCTTTCCAGGATGCCCAAAACCAACTATCGGGCGCGCTCGGTCGGCTGCTCGCGGTGTCGGAGAACTATCCGGACCTCAAATCGAACGCCAATTTCCTGGCGCTGCAGTCTCAGCTTGAAGGCACCGAGAACCGCATCGCGGTCGCGCGGCGCGACTACATCGAGGCGGTGCGCGCCTATAATACGGCGCTGCGCACATTCCCCACTGTGCTTTGGGCGAAGACGGCGTTTTCCGGCAACAAACCGATGGCGGAATTCACCGCTACTGACGGCGCTGAAAAGCCGCCGCAGGTCAAGTTCTGATGCTGCACCGTCATGTGTGAGTCCGAAGGGAAAAGTAATCAGGAAGTAGCGCCTGGACTGCTTCGTTGCTTCGCTTCGCGAAACAGCGGAACCGTTGCGCCGGTCCTGATCGTTGCTGCTGCGCTTTCCCTTTGTCTCGTGTCGCTGGCGCTCGCGACTCGATTTCCCGACGCTGACCGGACGCGTCGTAGATCAGGCTGGCGTTATGAGCGCGGCAAGCCGCACCGACGTCGAAATGAAATCGAAGAATCTTGAAGACAAGTCCGGTATCCAGTTGGTCGTCGCCACGGTGAAATCGCTGCAGGGCAACGACATCGAAACCTACGCCAATCAGCTGTTTCGGTTTTGGAAACTCGGTGAGGCGAAGAAGAACAACGGCGTGTTACTGCTCGTGGCGCCAAGCGAGCACAAAGTCCGCATCGAGGTCGGCTATGGTCTCGAAGGCACGCTGACCGATGCCCTTTCGTCGGTCATCATCTCGAGCGCGATTGTTCCGCGCTTCAAGGCCAACGATTTTTCGGGCGGCATTGAACGCGGCGTGGATGGCATTATTAGCGTACTGACCACCGATGCCGCGGAGTGGCATCAGAAGGCCAACGTTCGCGCCGACGACGCCACGGGCGACGTCAGCAAGCTATTTCCGATCCTGTTTTTCGTGTTGCTGATCTTTTTTATCTGGTACCTGATCCACCATGCTGGTGGGCCGGGATCGGGCGGCCGCAGGCGCGGCGCTGGCCCGATCATCCTGGGGTCCGGCTGGGGTGGCGGCGGCTTTGGTGGCGGCTTTTCCGGAGGTGGCGGGTTTGGCGGCGGATTTTCCGGTGGCGGGGGCTCGTCGGGTGGCGGCGGTGCGTCGGGGGGCTGGTGATGCACTTCAGCGAGGAAGATCACGACGCGGTCACGGCCGCTATTCACGAAGCGGAAAAGCGCACCAGCGGCCAGATAGTGTGCGTACTGGCGCGCATGTCATCGGACTATGCCCATATCCCGATTCTGTGGGCGAGCGCGCTTGCGCTCATTGCGCCGTGGCCGATGATTGCTTTGACGCCGTGGAGCGTGCAGCGCATTTTCTTAATTCAGATTGCGGTATTTATCGTCGCCGGGCTTGCCTTTTCGTGGATGCCGTTTCGGCTCGCGCTGGTTCCCCGCGCTGTGAAGCGCGCCCGCGCACACAGGGCCGCGCTTGAGCAATTCGTCGTACGCCGTGTCGCCCATACCAGGAACCGCACGGGCGTATTGATCTTCGTATCGTTGGCCGAGCGCTACGCACGCATCGTTGCTGACGACGGCATTGCAGAGAAAGTTCACGGTCCCGAGTGGCAGGCGGCGATCGACGCTCTGGTCGGCCACATGCGGGCCGGCCGCATCGCCGCAGGATTTGCTGCGGCAATCGAACGTTGCGGCGCGGTGCTGGCTGCCCATGCTCCGCCTGACGGTTCGGCCAACGAACTGCCCGACCGGCTTTACGTGACCTAGCGCCGGACCAACAAAGCGCAGACGAACCTGCTCGCCGCAGAACGCATGCCCACCATGCGTTGCGCATCCAACCTCGGCGTCCCTATATGGTGCGGAGGGGCGCGGCGGCAATTCCGATATCGAGGAGATTTGGATGCCCAAGCACGATCGCGTCAACCACCGGCGCCGCGCGCTTCTTGGCGCAGGCGGCGCGTTGTTTTTGAGTGCGGCCTTATGGCCGGCCCGCGCGCCGGCGCAAGCCAAGTTGAATATCGGCGTCATCGGCTCCGGCCACATCGGCGGCACCATTGGTGGCCTGTGGGTCAAGAACGGACACAAGGTGCTGTTCTCCTCACGCCATCCCGAGGAGCTTAAGGATCTGGTGTCGAACTTGGGCGAGCTTGCTCAAGCCGGGACTGTTGAGCAGGCGATTGCCTTCGGCGACGTCCTGTTCATAGCTGTGCCCTATGGCGCACTGCCGCAGGTCGGCAAAGATTACGGTGCAGCGCTCAAAGGCAAGATTATTCTCGATGCCTGCAACGCCACTCCGGCGCGCGATGGAGTTCCCATCGCCGACGAGGTAGAGAAAGCGGGTATCGGCGTCGTTTCGCAGAAATATCTGCCGGGCACACGGCTAGTGCGCGCTTTTAATGCCATGAACTATCAAATCTTCGCCAAAGAGGCGAACCGGCCTGATCCCAAACTTGCGATACCAATTGCCGGCGATGATGTGGTCGCAGTGCAGGTCGCCGCTGGTCTCGTGCGTGACGCTGGCTTTGAGCCGGTAGACGTCGGCAAGCTCGCCGACGCACGGCGCTTTCAGCGTGGCGGCCCCGGCTATGGCCAACAGGTGACCGCAGCTGAACTCAGGCAGAAACTGTCGCTAACGCCATGAACAAGCTGCAGCGCTGGCTCGGCTGGGCGCTGCCGGCAACGCCGCAAGAGCGCGCGGCTGCACTGTGGTCGTTCGCTTATTTCTTCGCGTTGCTAGCCGGATACTACGTGCTACGGCCGCTGCGCGATCAGATGGGCATCGCCGGCGGCGTGAGAAATCTGCCGTGGCTGTTCACTGCCACCTTCGTTACGCTCCTTGTTGCCCAGCCGCTCTACGGGGCACTCGTGGCGAAGCTGCCGCGCGCTCGCTTCATTCCGATCGTTTATCACTTTTTTGTCGCCAACCTGGCTTTGTTCTGGCTGTTGCTCACGCTGCATATCGCTCCGGTGATTGTCGCCCGCGTGTTCTTCGTGTGGGTCAGCGTGTTCAGCCTGTTCGCCGTTGCCGTCTTCTGGTCGTTTATGGCCGATTTATACACCGCCGAACAAGGCAAGCGGCTGTTCGGCTTCATCGGCGCCGGTGGTACCGCCGGTGGACTGTTGGGTCCGGTCATCACGATCGGACTTTCGGCACCGCTCGGCGCCGTCAATCTCTTGATCGCCGCAGCGATCCTCCTCGAACTGGCGGTATTTTGCGTGTACCGGCTCGAGCGCGCGGCGATCGCGCATGCGGGCGCGCAAGCCGAGCCGAAGCGCGTGGGCGGCTCAGCCTTTGCGGCATTGCCGGAGCTCATGCGGTCGCCTTATCTGATCGGCGTCGGCGCCTGGGTGAGCTTATTGTCGTTTTGCGCCACTATCGTCTACTTCGAACAGGCGAACATCATTGCGGCTGCCGTGCACGACCGCGACATGCAGACGCGTATCTTCGCCGCTATCGATCTGGCGGTGAATTTGCTTAGCCTGGCGACACAGGTCTTCATCACCGGGCAGGTACTCAAGCGCTTCGGCACCGGCGTCGCCGCCGGCGCGCTACCGGGAGTTTACGTTATCGGCTTTGCTGCGCTATTTGTGGTGCCGACGCTTGCCGTTGTGGTGACGCTCCAGGTAGTGCAGCGGTGGATGAATTTCGCGATCGCCAATCCGGCGCGGCAAGTGTTTTTTACCGTGCTTAATCGTGAAGAGAAGTACAAAGCCAAGAATCTGATCGACGTGGTTATCTATCGAGGCTCCGACGCGCTCTACGGCTGGGTGTTCGACAGCCTCCAGGCGCTGGGACTGAAGCTCGGCGCGATTGCGCTTGTTGCCTTGCCGGTGGCGGCGGGGTGGCTCGTTCTGTCGTCGGTGCTGGGACGGGCGCAGGAACGCCGCGCCGCGCTTAATGATGCGGATGAAGAAGTGGCTGCGGCGGTGGCGCAGGGAGAGCCAGCATGAGAAGCATGACGCGACGCGAATTCGCCGCGCTGGCAACAACGGCGGTCTTGGTGCCGCCGGCATTCGCGCAAACACCCGCGCTGCTCGCCCGGCCGATCCCAGGCAGCGGAGAGCGCCTGCCAGCGGTCGGCCTCGGCACTGCCCAGGTGTTCGACAGCAATGATCGAGACCACCCGGCAAAAAGCCGCTGCGGTGCTTCGGGCGCTGGTTGCCAACGGCGGGCGTCTGGTCGATACGTCATCGGTCTACGGTGACGCCGAAGCGGTACTGGGCGACGTGATCGCAAATGCCAGATCGCGCGACAGACTCTTCATCGCTACCAAGCTCGAGTCGCCCGACGCCGCCGAACTCAAGCGCTCCCAGACACGATTGAAAACGGAAAGAATTGACCTGCTGCAGTTTCACAACGTGCGTGATCCGCGGCAATCGCTGGCGCAGTTCAAAGAATGGAAGGCGCGAGGTGTCTGTCGCTATATCGGAATCACGTCGACCCGGCATGAACAGTATGCCGCGATCGAAGCCGTACTGCTGCGGGAGAAGCCGGATTTCGTTCAGATCGACTATTCGCTCGACGACCGCGAAGCTGAAAAGCGCATTCTGCCGGCGGCTGCCGAGGTAAAGGCCGGCGTGCTGACCGCGCTACCGTTCGGCCGCGCGCGGCTGTTTCGCGCTGTGCATGGTAAGGAACTTCCCGACTGGGCGCGTGGATTTGCCGACAGTTGGGCGCAATTCTTCCTCAAATATCTGCTTGCCGATCCGCGCGTAACGGCAGTTATTCCCGGCACCGCAGATGCGGCGCACATGGCGGACAATGCAGGAGCCATGCGGGGCCCCTTGCCCGATCCGGACCAGCGCCGGCAAATGGTGGAATTCGCCGACGCCCTTTAAGTCTTGTTTCGACACAGAGTGATAGGCGTCACTAGCCTGTGGCGCGATTCGCGGTACTCTATGGGGGGTAGGGTAGCCAGGAAGGGCAGATGCCGATACTTGCACGCGGGCGGCGGCGGATACGCTACGAGCTTGATTCTCCGGCTGAAGGACCGCCGGATGGGCCGGCCTTCGTCTTGGTCAATGGCCTGACGCAATATATCGAGCTTTGGGAGCCGTATCGGTACATGCTGGTCGCGAAAGGCTTCCGCGTCGTGACCTTTGATCTTTTGGGGCAGGGCATTTCGGATAAGCCGACCCTCCACATAACCCAGGACGACCAGGTTGCAGTTCTCCACGACATCATCGGCGAATTGGGAGGGGGGCCGGTCTTTCTTGCCGGCATCAGCTTCGGCGGGGTCATTGCGCTCCGCTACGCGATCGCTCATTCGGATACGATCGCGGGATTGGTGCCGATCTCGAGCTTTGCTGAATTGCCGCCGCAGCTTTACCTGCTTGGGAGCGTGATGCGCACCGGCTTGATTCTCGGCGGCACCAACTTTCTTATGGATCTTCTGTTCCCCATGAACCTCTCCAACGAGTGGCTCTCACAGCAGATGCACGCGCTCGAGATGGCCAAGCGGAGAGGGTGGCTGCTGAACGACGTCTATGCGTTGCAGAACTTGATGGAGTCGTTCCTCGAGTTTGAGCCAATGACCTCACAACTGTCGTCGATCACCGTCCCGACCATGATCCTGAACGGTGAGTTCGATTTTCTCACCCCGCGATCGCTTCAGGAATTGCTGCGCGTGCACATCCCGGACAGCGAATTGGTGTTTGTGCCGCGGGCCTATCACGCCTTCACGCTGGAGAAGCCAGTGTTGACCGCTGACTACCTTGCGCGTTTTGCCCGCGACGTGATAGCGGACCGCTGGCGCGGCAAGAAGACGGTTTGGATCGGGCCGGAAGAACCCGGCGGCGATTTCAAGCCGTTTCCCGAAGACTTTGACCATATGCGCGCGATACCGGTCCGCCGAGAGAAGCCGCAAGCCGCTGAGCTTGAAGTGGCAACGTCCGGGGAGACCGCGTCCGGATGAACTCTCCGACGAAAAAGGTCCCGAACGCATTCCTTGGTCCGCTCGATGACAGTGGCCGCATTCCGGCTCATCAGCAGACCCGCGTCTCCGCGTTCTTAATGTCGGCGCACGGCGCGCTGGCGCGTCAGCTTGCGGCGCTGCTGCCGGTCAGCTTGCAGAACAGCGTGCAGGTGGAGATGCATGCCCAGTATTGCCGGCAGATCGAATTTCTTTCCATGCTTTCTCGGGCGACAGCATGGGTGCCCGATCCGATGCTGCCGATGTTGTTTTGGCAATGGGAGGCGGCGTGGTGGCCGCGCCCGGTCGATTGCGTAGCGGATTGGACCCAGGCGCGGATGATCGATCTCGCCGCCTTCAATCACGCACTGCATGCTGTCATTCGCCCAGCGGCGTTATTGCCCGAGACCGTCGATGCCATGGACCCGTTTGCACAAGCCATGCGGCATATCGAGTTCGAAAGCGGGCGATTGATGCAAGCGCAGATCATCTTTCTCAAGAGTCCGCAGTTTCACCATGTCCGTGACGAAGTTGCAGCCGCGGTGGAGCGGCGACACGATCAGATGCGTGAACATTTATCGTCAATGCTGCTCGGACTTGAAGTCGAAACCAGCGGCCGGCATTTAATTCCGACCGCATATCATTTGAGCGTCAAGGCAGCGATGGAAGCTGCTGCGGCTGCCGCTTCCGCCTGCTGCGGTCACCGAGACACGAGAAACAACCAAGCAATCGTAGCAACATTGCCCGAAGTACCTGTTATGCTTTCATGACCGTGGAATTCAGCGATTGGGTGTTGAGGCATCGAATGATTACCGTTCCCGAAATGGCTGCCGAGGCATTGGGGTCGTTCCTTTCCACGCAACTCAACAGTCGATTTGCTTCCACGGAAGCCGGTTTGACCGAGTTGATCCCAGCGGTGGCTCGCCTTTCGCTTGAGTGCATCGGCAACAGCGACGCGCTCTACCATAATGTCGAACACACCATGCTGGTGACGTTGGTGGGCTACGACATCATGAAGGGCCGATCGCTGGTGTTGCCAACGTCGGCCAGCGACTATGCCCACGTCATTGTTGCCTGCCTGCTGCACGATATCGGCTTCGTGCGCGGAATTTTGGGAGGCGATGGCGAGGACGGATACGTCACCGACGCCAAGGGCGGCAAAACCAAGATCCCGCGCGGTTCGTCAGACGCTGCGTTGACCCCCTACCACGTGGACCGTTCCAAGATCTACGCGACGGACCGGTTGGCGACGATGGAACCACTGGACGCCGCCAGAATTGCGCGAGCGATAGAATTTACGCGCTTCCCCTCGGCCGTCGTGCCGGAGGAAAAAGACAGCGAGGAGGGTTCGCTGGTGCGGGCGGCCGATTTGATCGGACAGCTGGGCGACCCGCATTATCTGCGCAAGGCGAATGCGCTTTACTATGAGTTCGAAGAAGTCGGCATGAACAAACAGCTCGGCTACGGATCGCCCGCGGACCTTACCGATCTGTATCCGCAATTTTACTACAACAGCGTGTCACCCCATATTCAGAAAGCCATCCGCTATCTGAATGTGACCTCGAGCGGGCGGCAATGGATTGCCAGCCTTTACAGCAACGTGTTCCGCGCCGAGCGAGAGCGAAACCTGTCGGGGCCGGAGCGTTAAGGCCGGCTAAGCCTGTCCCTTAGTTTGCAAACATGGGACCAACCGGGAAGTTGTCATGAACAAAATCGCCGACATACGAAGCAATGACGCTGTGCCGCAATCGTCGCCGCGTTCGCTTTACTTCTCGGAGGAACACGAGCTTCTCCGCGCCCAGGTCCGCCGGTTTGTCGAGACGGAAATCAAGCCGCACGGGCTTGCCTGGGAAGAGCAGGGCTATGTACCGCGCGAGGTGCTGCGCCGCATGGGCAGCCTGGGATTTTTCGGCATCCGCTATCCCGAGACGCTATGGCGGGTCGGATATGGATGCGCTTGCGACCGTCGTCCTTGCTGAAGAGCTCGGCCGCTCGACCTTCAGTGGCGTTGCGACGACCGCTTTGGTTCACTCCGAGATGGCCTCAATTCATCTCTTTCGCGCCGGCAGCGAGGCGCAAAAGGACAAGTGGATGCCGCGCGTCATTTCCGGCGAGGTCATCACCGCCGTCGCCGTAACCGAGCCGGATGCGGGCTCCGATGTGAAGGGAATTCGCACTTTCGCGCGCCGCGACGGGGATAGTTACATCATCGATGGCGCCAAAATGTTCATCACCAACGGCGTGTATGCGAATCTCTATTTCGTGGCGGCGAAGACGGATCGCGGCGGTCAGCCGAGCCGCTCGATCACCATGTTCATCGTCGAAAAAGGCACGCCCGGCTTTACCGTCAGCCGCACGCTCGACAAGCACGGCTGGCGCTCGTCCGACACGGCGGAGCTACACTTCGACGGCTGCCGCATTCCGGCCGAGAATTGCTTGGGCGATGAGGGCCGCGGCTTTTACGCCATCATGCAGAATTTCCAGAACGAGCGGACGACGATCGGCGCTGTTGCGATCGGCGAATCTCAGGCGGCGCTCGATCTGACGCTCGATTACGTCCGCACCCGCAAGGCATTTGGCGCGCCGTTATGGCAACGCGAAACCATCCGTCAGCGCTTGGCGATGCTGGCGGCAAAGGTCGAGGCCGGCCGGCAGCTCGTCTACCACGCGGCCTGGCTCGCGACGCAAGGGATCGATGCCACCAAGGAGGTGTCCATGGTGAAGGCCTATTGCGGCGAACTGGTCAACGAGGTGATGTACAACTGCGTGCAGTTCCACGGCGGCATGGGCTTTATGCGGGAAAGCACTATCGAGCGCATGGCGCGCGACGCGCGTGTGCAGAACATCGGTGGCGGCGCTACCGAGGTGATGCTGGAGGAAGTCGCGAAGCGGATGTAGTTCCGCCTTACACTTCATTGCACATTCAATCGCGATAATTTGTAGGTTTCAGCGAAACCGTCGGCCACGGCAAGACGTTCTCAATTAGGGCGGCGCCACGCTGCATTACCGGAGTGCGCCATGTTGGACAAGAGGCGGACTTTCCTGGCATGCCGCACTTCTTGCCGGCCCGCTGATTTTGAGGGAAACTAGCATCAAACAAAGGGAACGCCGATGGAAATCATCCCTATAGGTCCGGGCTTTGCCGCCGAGCTCCGTGGTGTAACGCTTACTGATGTCGCTGCCGATGATGAGACGTACCGGCAGACGCGCGCGGCGTTTGAGGAGCATTCGGTTCTGGTCTTTCGCGACCAGGATGTCACCGACGACTCGCAGCTTGCCTTCTCGCGCCGCTTCGGTCCGCTGGAGGTGACCCACGTCGCCGCGGAGGGCGCTGGTACCAACCTCGTGATTCTTTCGACCATCGACAAGGACGGCAACGTCGTGCCGGCCGATCATCGGCTTGCGCTGCGCAACAAAGCCAATCAGCTCTGGCATACGGATTCCACCTTCAAGAGCGTGCCGGCACTTGCCTCGGTGCTGTCGGGACGGATCATGCCGGCGCGGGGCGGTGAGACCGAATACGTTTCCACACGCCTTGCCTGGGAACGCCTCGATCGAGCGACGCAGGACCGAATTGCCAACTTCTTCGTCTGGCACGACTACTCGCATTCGCGCGGGAAGATATCGCCCAATCTGGTCGGCGCCTCGGAGCGCGCCGCCTTGCCGCCGCAGTGCTGGCGTATGGTGTGGAAGAATCCGGTGAATGGCCGCACGGCGCTCTACCTCGCGTCGCACGCCTATGCCATCGAAGGCATGGAGCAGGTGGCGGCGCAGAAGCTGCTTGCCGAATTGATCGATGCGGCGACCGCACCTGGTCTGAGTTACGAGCACGCGTGGCAAAAGGGTGATGTCGTGATGTGGGACAATCGCGCAACGATGCATCGCGGCCGGCCCTGGCCCGCAGACGAGGCGCGTTTTATGGTGCGCACGACGATTTCGGCGACGGAAGCGGATGGCCTGGCGAACGTGCGCCCGCCAGCGCGGCAGGCGGCAGAGTAGCTATCTGCTTTAGCCCATCCGCATTCAGGATCCGCAAGCGACGCGGTTCACATTCTCGGAATTAAGGGAGGCGATGCCGTTATCGCTGCAGCGACGGATTACGCGTCTGGCCGCTTCGCTCGCGCGCTCAGTCCGGCGATGACAAAGTCGATCATCTGATCGAGTGTCGGACTGGGCTTATCGGCAAATTCGTCGATCAATTGCGGATGGAAGAAACGGATCATCGCCGTACAAGTGCAAAGTGCGGCAAGACCGGCGTCGGGCGCATGAAATTCGCCGGACGCGACACCGTCCGCGATCACCGCTGCAAACATGCCGACGACACATTCCATGTGCGATCGGCAAACCTCCCAATTCTCTTCCATGGCGACTGCGACCATCTCGTGCAGTTTCGCATCGCCGACATAGCGGTCGGAGTTCATCCGATGCACGGTCTCTACCAGCGCGCGGAGCCGCTCCGTAGCCGAGCCTCGCCCCGTGGCGATGGCCTGTGACGCGTGTTCCACCTCTCCCATCAGCCGGCGCGCGACGCCGGCGGTGATCGACTTTTTGGAGTCGAAGAAACGGTAGACGTTCGCCGGACTCATGTGCAGCGACTTGGCGATGTCGGCAACTGTGGTCTTCTGGTAGCCGATTTCACGATACAAACGTTCGGCAGTAACGAGAATCCGCTCTCGCACGTCGGTTTCGGTGTGTTCCATCACCTCGGTCATATCAGCTCTTCGCTTTCTGTCTTTTCATTCGGCCGCGACCGCAAGAGGCGCGGGCTGCCGCACCCACTCTCGGCGCGGGGGAGATCGTGCTCGCTTTGCCGCCGCGCTCATCCAGCCGCTTACGATACCACAATGCGTAAAGGCTTGGCAGGAACAGTAAGGTCAGAAAAGTCGCCACGAACAGGCCGCCCATGATGGTGATCGCCATCGGCCCCCAGAACGCCGAGCGGGACAGGGGGATCATGGCCAGAATCGCCGCCAATGCCGTGAGGATGACGGGGCGCGCCCGCCGGACGGTCGCCTCCACGATCGCCTCGCGGCGGGTCAGCCCGTGATTGACGTCCGATTCGATCTGATCGACCAGAATCACGGCGTTCCGCATGATCATGCCGATGAGCGCGATCAGGCCGAGCAACGCGACGAAGCCAAACGGCTTGTTGGCGACGTTTAATCCCAAGGAGGCGCCGACGATGCCGAGCGGCGCCGTCAGGAAGACCAGTATCAGCCGCGAAATGCTTTGCAGCTGGATCATCAAGAGCGTGAGCATGGCCATGATCATCACCGGAAACAGCACGAAGATCGAAGCATTACCTTTCTGGGATTTTTCGATAGCGCCGCCGATTTCGATCCGGTAGGCCGGGTCAAGATGGTCGCGGATGGACTGAAGTTTCGGCCAGATCGCATTGGTCACGTCGGGCGGCTGAGCGCCGTCGACGACGTCTGCGCGCACTGTGATCGCCATGTCGCGATTGATTCGCCACATGATCGGCTCCTCGTGGGCGTATTCGATGTGGGCGATTTGCGAGAGCGGAACGGCCACGCCGTTGTGTGCGTAGAGCGACAAATCGCCGATATGCGCCAGGTCGAGCCGTTCCGCCGGCACCGCCCGCGCTACGACCACGACCTTCTCAATGCCGTCGCGCACCGTCGTAATCGGCAGCCCGGAGATCAGCATACTCAGCGACTGAGAAATATCCTGCGGCGTCAAGCCCATCGCCCGCACGCGATCCTGATCGACGACGAGCTTCAGGTACGGCGCCTGCTCGTTCCAATCGAGGTGCGGATCTATTGCCTGATCGTTGGCGCGCATCACCTCGCGCACCTGGTAGGCGATGTCCCTCACCTTTTTCGTATCGGGGCCGATGACCCGGAACTGCACCGGGAAGCCGACCGGGGGCCCGAAATTGAACCGGTCGACGCGCACCCGCGCCTCCGACAACGCGCCTTCCGCAACCGCACGTTCCAGTCGCGCCTTGATCCGCTCCCGCGCCTCGACGTCCTTCGACACGACCACGATCTCGGCGAAGGATTCGTCCGGCAGTTGCGGATTGAGCCCCAGCCAGAACCGCGGCGAGCCGCGGCCGACATAGGCGGTGTAGGTCGCAATGTCCGTGTCGCCGTCGAGCAGCGCTTCGGCACGCTTAACGGATTCCAACGTCGTACCGAACGCCGTGCCCGCTGGCATGCGAAGCTGGAAGAACAGTTCCGGCCGCTCGGACAGCGGGAAGAATTGCTGCTGCACGTGGCCGAAGGCCAGGATTGACAGCACAAAGATCCCGACGGTCGCGAGCACGACCGTGCCGCGCCGCTTGACGCACCACTCGATGACGCGGCGCAAACCGCGATAGATCCGCGTTTCGTAGATCGCGTGGGGATCGTGGTCAGCTCCGAGCCGCTTGACGCTCGGCAGCAATTTCACGCCGAGGTAGGGGATGAATACGACCGCCACCACCCACGACGCCATGAGCGCAATCCCGACGACCCAGAAAATCCCGCCGGCATATTCCCCGACCGAGGAATTGGCGAAGCCGATCGGAAGGAAAGCCAACCGCGGTCACAAGCGTTCCGGTCAACATGGGGAAGGCGGTGGATTCCCACGCGAATGAGGCGGCGCGGATGCGATCCCAGCCCTGCTCCATCTTCACCACCATCATCTCGACCGCGATGATGGCGTCATCGACCAAGAGGCCGAGTGCGATGATCAACGCGCCGAGCGTGATCCGGTGCAGGTCGAGGCCGATCGCGTTCATGACGACGAACACGACAGCAAGGACAAGCGGCACCGACAGCGCGACGACAAAGCCGGTGCGCCAGCCGAGCGCAAGAAAGCTGACGAAGAGAACGATCGCCAGCGCTTCGATGAACGAACGGACGAATTCCCCGACCGCGTGGTCCACCACTGCGGGCTGATCGGCGATTTGCTCGAAATCGAACCCTTGGGGGACCGCGCTCGTGAAGTCTGCAGTCGCGGCGGCAACGGCCGGACCGAGTTCCAGGATGTTGGCGCCCTTTGCCATCACGACGCCGACGCCGATGGCCGACTTGCCTCGTTGCCGGACCAGAAAGTCGGGCGGATCGGCGAAGCCGTGCGTCACGGTGGCGATGTCGCCCATGCGGAACACGCGGCCATTGGCTTCCACCGGTGTCTCGGCGACCGCCTTGGCGCCGTCGAGCGCGCCGGTCACGCGCAGCGGTACACGCTGCGCGGTGGTCTCCAGGACACCGGCCGGCACCACCGCGTTCTGACGGGCGAGTGATTGGAACAACTGGTCGGTGGTGATACCCAGCGTTGCGAGCTTGGCGTCAGAGAATTCGACGAAGATTCGTTCGTCCTGCGTGCCGTACAGGTTGACCTTGGTGACATTCTTGACTTTGAGGAGCCGCTGGCGGAACGCCTCGGCAACCTTCTTCATCTGCGCGTAGTCGGCGCCGTCGGACGTGATCATGTAGAGGATCGAATTGACGTCACCGTACTCGTCGTTGACCGACGGCCCGATCAGGCCGGCGGGAAGATCATCTTTGATGTCGCTGAGTTTTTTGCGCAGCTGATAGAACAATTGCGGCACGTCCCGCGCCGGCGTGTTGTCCTTAAAGGCGACCTGCATCGCGGTGAATGCCGGCTTTGAGTAAGTCGTGACCTTGTCGAAATAGGGCAGCTCCTGCAGTTTCTTCTCGATCGGGTCAGCGACCTGTGCCTGCATCTCGGCGGCGGTCGCGCCCGGCCAGATGGCGGTGACGACGACGAGTTTGATGGTGAAGGACGGATCCTCTGCGCGTCCCAGACTGCGATAGGACAATAAGCCCGCTCCGCCAAACATCACGATCAGGAACAGGATCAGGGCAGGGTGCGCCACGGCCCATGCCGAGAGATTGAAACGGTGCATGGTACTCTCCCCTGGCAAACCGCGATTTGCGATCAGAACGACAGTGACGAGACGACTTTGACCTTCTCGGCGGGATCGAGCTTCTGAACGCCGAGAGCGACTACGTTGGCGCCCTCATCCACGCCGCCGCTGATCAGGACGTCGTTGCTTTCGTACGCCTTCACCGCCACCGGCTTGAGCGTGATCACGCCGGTCTTGCCGTCGGCGACGTAAACCGAAGGTCCCGCACCCTGGTTGAACAGCGCGGAAAGAGGCAGCCGCGCGACGCGTTCGCTCCCCGAATCAGACAGGATCAATGTCGCCGTCATGCCGAGTTGCACGTCGTCGCCGGCATCGGGCATCGAGAACTTCGCGAGGTAGGTCCGCGTCGCCGGATCGGCCGAAGGAGCGAGCTCGCGAAGCTTCGCGACATGGAGCTTGTCGGGCTGCGACCAGATCGAGACCTGCGCTTCGCCCGACCTGGCGCGTGCGAGCAGCGTTTCCGGGATCGCGACGACAACTTCCTTTTCCGCAAGCCGCGCCACGCGGATCGCGGTCTGCCCCGCGATTACGACCTGACCGGGCTCGATCAACGTCGCTGTGACGACGCCAGGAGCATCCGCAACAACCGTCGCGTAGGACAGACTGTTCTTCGTAAGTTCGACCGATCGTTCAGCGCGCTTGAGTCTTGCGCGCGCCTCGTCGGCTGTCGCTTTGGCCTGGTCCAATTGCGCGTCGGTCGACCAGCCCTTCTGCTTTAGTTCCTTCGCCCGCGATTCGGCGGCGCTAGCCTGCGCGAGGACGCCGCCTGCGGCCGAGAACTCGGCCTCGGCCTGCTCCGCTTGCAGCCGCAAATCGGCCTCGTCGAGTGTCGCAAGGGGCTGTCCGGTCTCGACCATCGCCCCGACCTCCACCAGTCGTTTCGACACCTTCCCGGCCACCCGGAAGCCGATATCGCTTTCGATCCTGGGGCGAATGGTCCCGACGAAGCTGCGATCGGATACCTGGGCTTGGTAATGGGCGCTGGTGACCAGGACCGGCCTTATCGGCGCTGCGTGTTGCGCTGCGATCTCGTTGCATCCGGCCAACCCGAGCGCCAGGGCGACAACGGCCGCAGTGCGACGTAAGCCGATGTAATTTCGGAAGAAATCGGTATGGTAGGGCATCTGGACACCTCCGATACTTGGAAGGTGGCCTGACTACTGACGAATGTCAATATTCGTCACATATCACGAAATGCTTTAACTCAGGTAGAGCGATCATGCGCTGGGCGGAAAGCGAACGAGTGCCCGCGCTAGCCTTTCTGCGGCAGCATCCGATCCTCGACCTTAAAATAATGCCGGGCATGGGCGACGAGTTGTGCGTCGCTCGGATGATCGACGGTCTCCACGCCGACGATGATTTTCATCAGCTGCGGAGCGTGCTGGTGATGTGCTTGATCAATTCGGTCTTGGCATTTGCCGGTCCGGTAATAAGAACAGCGCCGGCATCGGCAATTGACTGAGCTACGGCTTGAAGGAAGTTGTGATCTTCCGCGGCGTGGCCGGAACCGATCGAGTTTGCCTTATGGTGGATATGCCGGGTGGGACGATCCGGATGCAACACCAGCTTTCTACTTCGCTCGGGCCGAAATGGAACACCCGGGCTTCATGGTGATCCATCCAGACGACCGCATGGAAGTGATGAGTGTTCATGGCAAACTCCCGGCGCCGTTCGCGAACCGAGCTACTGGCAGCTTGCCGTCGGTGCAATCCGTATGCGTGGGCTAGGCACCAAAGATTGACCGGCCACCGTAAAAGCAGCGCGAGCAAGGTGACGAGGCCGCCGACAAATAGGCTTAAATTGTGATCCGGACCAGCATCGCAAGTGATTTACGATGGCTTGTGGCCCAAGACTAAATTGCAATGTGTGGTTCGACATCGTTGTCCTCCTTGAGTTGGCGCAGCTGGAAAACCGCGCTCTAAATTCAGCGCTAGACTTGCGATCCATGCGCCGACGCGCCGATCGCGGAGCATGATCGCCGCCAGTAGGCGAACTAAAACTCAAGCTCTCAACGGAGCTGTTTGATTACAGGAAATAATGCGCAGGTTAAATGGCCGTGCTGACCACGTGGCGGGTCGCTCGCGGATCGTTCTAGGATCTAGCCTCTACCAGTCTGGCGCTCTTTCGCGCGTCCAATCGAAGGAATTCAATGAGCGCACGCAGCGCCGCGGGGTTCTGCCGGCGACTCGGATAGAATAAAAAGAAACCATCCGTAATCGGCAATGCCGATTTGTCCAACAAGCTGACCAGGCGTCCATCTGCGACCAGCGAAGCCACGTATTCTTCGTAGAGATAGGCTATGCCGATGCCTTCAAGTGCGGCGCTGATCACCAGTTCGGGATCGTTGATGACGACGACCGATCCGTTGATGTCAAATTCGACGGTCTTGCCATCAACGACAAATACCCAAGGGATAAATCCGCCTCCGGGCAGCCGGTAGCGAATGCAGTTGTGGGCTTGCAGATCGGCGGGCGTTTGTGGTCGGCCATGGAGCGCCAAATATTCAGGCGACGCGACCACGAGGTAGTGCATGTCGTTAGTGACGCGCACGGCGATCATGTCGCGCGCGACCAGGTTTCCGCGCCGAATGCCAGCGTCGTAGCGACCAGCCACGATATCAGTCAGAGTGGATTCGACTGTCGTCTCAATGACAATGTCCGGGTATTGCTTGAGGAAGCGCGCCAGAACGGGCGCCAGGACGAACCTCGCGACGGGTGGCGGCATCGTTAGACGCAAGTGGCCCGCGGGCCTCTCGCGAAACGAGTTGACCGATTCGACTGCGGCATCGAAGCCGTCAAGCAGCGGGCGAAGTTGCGTCAGTAGACGTTCGCCTGCATCAGTCGGAGCTACGCTGCGCGTCGTGCGGTTCAAAAGCCGAACGCCAAGTTGTTCCTCCAGTGTCCGTACTGTCTGGCTTAGTGTTGCAATGGAAAGCCCGAGCAGCTCAGCGGCTTTTGTAAAGCTTGCCTGCTCGGCGACGGCCACAAACGCGCTTAGCTCGGCAAATTGACTTCTCCGCATTTTAGGCCTGTTGACGGCCGACTGACTTGGCTTGTTCAAACCACTGAGACGCATAAGCGGAAAGCGCTTGGGGTCGTCATACCGTCTTTAATTAAGACCTCCTTGCCCCCCGAGCAAGAGCGGGCGAAGGCCGTAACGTTCCGCGTTTTGCGCTGATCACACCTGCCGAAAACGCAATGCGAGGATGCGTCCGCGGAATTGCTGTTCACGTCCTCGCGCCGAGTCCATGTACGGAGCATCGCCCTTGCGCCTTTGATTGTTCAGTTGCCCCTGAATGGGCCTTTCAAAATTGGCGCGATGTTGAAAAGCGTCGGCCTTCACATATTGGAGATGGCGGCCGAGCAGCTTCCAGCCGCCGATTTGGCCCATCCCCGCTCATGAAGCTGCAAAGTGGAGATTGATATGAACTCGTAACATCACGGCCGCCGCAGTCGTGGCAATTTTGCTTGCCTCTGCCGGAGCGGCGTCTGCACAAACGAGCGCGCACGTCGGCACGCACGAATGCACAATCGGCACGCACGAGCACCGCTTGGCAAAGCCCGAACTCCTATTACAATAAAGACTATTGGGATTCAGTGGCGCCAGCCGGCAAGAATCGGACTGCGCGATCCCTTCGTCGGAACCTATTTCGAAGGCGTCGTGCCGTACTGAGTTGCCGCAAGGATTCGTTATGAGTTCCACCGTGTGACGTCGCGTTTCGAAGAGAAGCAGCCGCTCGTGAGCGGCTGCTTCTCTGCTTGAGCATCGGCGCGTCTTATCCCTGATACGGCCGATTGGGAATAGCGAAGCCGCAGCTTGAACCGTCGGTGACCTGAACTTCATCTTCCCAGGGCAGGCGGTATTGCCCGGCCACTGAGATCGCGCATGTAAGTGTAGGGACAATCCTGAGCGCCGCCTTTGACCGCGACGTAGCCGCGATGGCCGAATTGGTAGATATTGTTCTCCACGCCCCAGAGCCGCCGCGCCTCGTCGGCGAGCTTCGGCCGTACCTCGGCGGTGATGATCTCGTCGGGCGCGCCGTTGCCGGTCGCAAGCGGCACGCCATCGAAATTGACGATCATGCCTTCGCCCATGGAATTGAAAACGCCGTCAGTGCCGGCCATGCAGACGTTCGCCGTGTACATCAGATTTGAAAATGCATTGCTCTGATTGCTGACATGCCAGGCGTGCCGGATCGGCGCCGTGTAACCCGCGGTGCGGAGCATGATGTTGGCGCCCTTGTACGCGCACTCGCGCGCCATCTCGGGGAACATGCCATCGTGGCAGATGATCAGCGCGACCTTGCTGCCGTTCGGCCCGTCGCAGACCGGAATGCCGAGATTGCCAGGCTCCCAGGGCTCGACCGGCACCCACGGATGCATCTTGCGATAATAAAGTTTCAGTTCGCCGTGATCGTCGATGATGATGCCGGAATTGTAGGGATTGCCGTCGGGATTGTACTCCATGATCGAGAAGCAACCCCAGATGCGGTTTTCGGCGCAGGCCCCCTTGAAGCTCTCGACTTCCGGACCATCGAGTCGCGACATCAGTTCGGCGGTGGTGTCCATCGATAGGCCGTGCAGCGAATATTCCGGGAATACCACCAGATCCATTGTCGACATATTTTTGCGCGCCTTCTGGACCATCGCGCAAATCCGCTTCGTCTGCGCGGCCAGATCGCCCTTGGTCGCAATCGTCGGCAATTGCAGTTGAACGAGCCCGATAACGACGCCGTCGGGAGCTTTGTTCAATCCACCGAGCCCACTCATCTCTGACTCCTCATGTCGCTGGCTGCTCCCGGTCGATCAGGCATTTAAGCCTTTCCCTTCGCGGCCGCGCAAGCAGTCCATCGCGGCCGAGTCGCGAATTTGCGGAAGATGACACCCAAGAAAAATTGATCGCATGGCGGACCGATAATGCCCGACGGAAACATTGGGCACTCTTTGCCGAGGATCTGATCTAACTGGCCCAGGGCAGGACGACGATGCGACCGACGAGATCGGGTGAGTTCACCAGCAATTCGTGAGCCTCGCCGACCCGGGCTAACGGAAAACGCGCGGCGACGCGGGTTTTGATTTTACCGGCTCCAAGCAGCTTGAGAACGGTCAGCATATCGTTCATCCGCGCGCCGCGAATGCCGAGCAGGTTCAGCTCCAGCCGGATCATATCCGCAGCAGTAAACGGCAACGGTTCACGGCCCTGTTCGGAGCTGATGACGATGCTGCCGCCGAGCCGCATCACCTTGGCGACAAGGCGAAGGAGTTCGGGGCTGCCGGTATAATCGACGGCGTGATCGACGCCTTCGCCACCTGTCAGGGCCAGCAATTCGGCTTGAGCGCGCTCGGCATCCTGGGTGACGACCGCCGCGTCGGCGCCGAGGTCGTGCAAGACCTTAACCTTCGCCGCGCGACGGGTGGCCGCGATGACGCGCGCACCGGCGAGTTTGCACAATTGCATTGTCGCCTGGCCCATGCCGCCGGACGCACCGACAATCAACACGGTGTCGCCGAGCCGGACACGCAGCCTGTCGCGCACGACCCGGTGCGATGAGGAGAACGGCCACAGCGCGATCCCGGCTTGCTCGTAATCGAGTCCGTCAGGCAGCGGAAGCCACAAGCGCTCATCGCGGACGAGATATTGGGCGTAGGAACCGAATGCCTGATGACCAGGAATGGCAAGATTGCGCGACAGGTTGCCGAGCCCGCGCGCGGTCTCGATCGAATTAGGGTCTTCGGGATGGGTGACACCGATGACACGGTCGCCTGGCTTAAACCGGGCGACGGCGCCGCCGACGGCAATTACTTCGCCTGCCGCTTCACGGCCGAGCTGCTGCGGCAATGGGAAGGCGGCACGGCCGGGAAGCTGATAGCGCGCGAGATCGCCGGCACGGTACTTCACGTCCCAGCGCGACACCGAGGCGGCGTGGTTCTTAACCAGCACGTCATGCTCGCGCAGTGCCGGCAAATCGTATTCGCCAAAGATCAGCTTGTCCGGCGCACCGTATTCGAACAGGCGCACGGCCATGGTTTTTGTCGGGATAGGCATCTCAGCAAAATACCGTAGATGTCTCAGCCATCAAGTGTGCGTAGGCGAAATGTGGACCTTGCGGAGCCGACTATCGTTCCAATCGCGCAACAATTTCGACGTGCGGCGAATAACGGAATTGATCGACCGGCGTCACGAGAGTCAGCCGATAGCCGCCGCGCACAAGCTCGCGCACGTCGCGGGCGAAGGTGCCAGCATTGCACGATACGCCAACGATCAGCGGGACATTGCTGGCTGCAAGCTCGCGAGCCTGCATTTCGGCGCCCTGGCGCGGCGGGTCGAATACGACTGCGTCGAAGTTTTTCAACTCCACGGCTGCGAGCGGGCGGCGAAATAGATCGCGGCGCTCGACTTGCACTGGTTTGAGGCCGGCAGCCGACGCTGCCGCACGCTTTAGTGCCGCGATCGCTGCTTCGTCATCGTCCACCGCGAATACCCGGGCACTTCTCGGCAAGCCGGAGCGAAAACGGCCCGAGGCCGGAGAAAAGGTCGGCGATACGCGCCGAGCCTGTACAAGCGGCGAGAACAAGCCGCGCCAGCGCGGCCTCGCCCTCGGCCGTCGCCTGCAGGAACGCAGCCGGGGGCAGTGGCGCGATCGCCTTGCCGATCCGAAGCGTGGGCGTGCGCGCCTGAGCGACCAGCTCGCCATGGCGCGTAAGCCTTGCAAGATCACACTTGGCGCTGACTCGTGCCAGCGCGGAGACGAGCGGCGCCGACAGCACGCCCGAGCCGCGCACATCGATGTCGAGCCCGACATCGGTCGCAGTGGCCTGGATGTCGAGCGGCTTCCGGACGGGGTCGAGCGTTTCGGCAATTGCCCAGGCGGCTTTTAACGCTCCGTCGAGGGACTTGGCCAAAATCGGACATTGGTCGATTGCCACCAGGTGGTGCGCGCGCGCCGCGGAGAAGCCAACCTCAAGCACGTCGTGGGTGCCGCGGCGGGCATGAAAGACAGCGCGCCGGCGCCCTTCGCCATGGGCGTCGATCAACTCGGCGACCGGCGCATCAATGCCGGCCTGGCGCAAAGCAGCGATGACAAGATCGCGTTTCCAGGCGCGATAGTGGTGCATCTCCCAATGCTGCACGGCGCAGCCGCCGCAGACGCCAAAATGCTGGCAAATCGGTGCGATGCGCTCGGTGCTCGCCACGTCGACGTGAAGAAGCCGCCGCCGATCGGGATGGCCCGTCACGCCTTCCACCTCGACGCGTTTCCCCGGGCAGCGTGCCGGGAACGTAGATTGCGCCTTCAGCGCCTTCGGCAATGCCGTCGCCGAGATGGCCGAACCGGTTGATGACCAGCCGCTCAACCACGCTCCGCCTCGACGAAGAATTCGGCGTTGCCGTCGCCGCCGAGAATTGGCGATGGCGTGAGGCCGCCGACGCGCCATCCCGCTGCAGCGAGGAATGCGACAATGTCATCGCAGACCGCCTGATGGATCGCCGCATCGCGCACGACGCCTTTCTTGACGTCACGCCGCCCGGCTTCGAATTGCGGTTTGATCAGCGCGAGCAGCGTAGCCTTTGGCGGGAGCAAATTTCCGATCGCCGGTAACACCTGCTTGAGTGAAATGAAGCTCACATCGATGGTGACGAAATCCGGTTGTTCGGGAAGGCCTGTCCCATCGAACGCGCGGATGTCGGTTTCCTCGATTGAGACGATGTCATTTCGGCCGCGCAGCGAGGGATGAAGCTGATCGCGGCCGACATCGACCGCGTAGACGCGCTTCGCGCCGCGCAGAACAAGCACCTCGGCAAAGCCGCCGGTTGACGCGCCGACGTCGAGACAGACGCGGTCCGTTACATCCAAACGAAAATGATCGAGCGCAGCGGCGAGCTTTACGCCGCCTCGCGATACGTAAGGATGAGCGGATTGTGCCTCGATGACGGCAGCGAACGAGATTTCGTCCGATGGCTTGCGTACCGGAAGTCCGTCGGCAGTTACAAGCCCGGCTGCGATGGCCGCTTGCGCTCTGGCGCGGCTCTCGAACAGGCCGCGCGCGACCAAGACACGATCGGCGCGTTGACGGGAGGTCATGCTGTGCTCACCGCGATCCCAAGCGGGCCGTCATGATGCGGCCCTCGAAGGGGACACGGCGCCGAACCGGCGTTTCTTTTCGGAAGGCGCCGTGCTCGAACTTAGGGCGACCGGAATTCAGCGCCGGCTAAGACCGGACCAGTTTCACCACGTCGCCGTGGATGTTCTGTCCAAGCGCCTCGAATGCCTTGGCGACGATGCTCTTAGCATCAAGCCCGGCTTTGGCGTACATCGCGTTGGGGCTGTCCTGATCGATAAACACGTCGGGCAGCACCATGGACCGGATCTTCAGCCCGCGGTCGAGGACGCCGTGCTCGGCCAGCGCCTGCATGACGAATGCGCCGAAGCCGCCGATCGACCCTTCCTCCAGCGTGAGCAAAACTTCGTGCTCGCGCGCGAGTTGGAGCAGCAAATCGACATCAAGTGGCTTCGCAAAGCGAGCGTCGGCGACGGTCGTTGACAGCCCGTGGGCTGCCAGTTCGTCGGCCGCCTTGAGGCATTCGCCGAGCCGCGCGCCGTAAGAGAACAGCGCGATCTTGGTGCCTTCGCGCATGATGCGGCCCTTACCAATCTCGAGCGGCTTGCCTTCTTCAGGCATGGGCACGCCGCGGCCTTCGCCGCGCGGATAGCGCAGCGCCGAGGGCCGGTCGTCGATGGCAACTGCAGTCGACACCATGTGCACCAGCTCGGCTTCGTCGGCAGCCGCCATCAGGACGAAGTTGGGCAGGCAGCCCAGATAGGCGATATCGAACGAACCGGCATGGGTCGGCCCGTCGGCGCCGACGAGGCCGGCGCGATCCATGGCAAAGCGTACCGGTAATTTCTGAATAGCCACGTCGTGAACGACCTGATCATAGGCGCGCTGCAGGAATGTCGAGTAAATCGTCGCGAACGGCTTGAATCCTTCGGTCGCCAGTCCGGCAGCGAAGGTCACACCATGCTGCTCGGCAATGCCGACGTCAAACGTGCGCTTCGGAAATTCCTTCTGGAACAGATCAATGCCGGTGCCGGACGGCATTGCCGCGGTGATGGCAACGATCTTGTCGTCCTTGCGCGCTTCCTTGATCAGGCTTTCACCAAAGACCTTCTGATAGGCCGGAGCGGATGGCTTGGATTTTACCTGTGCGCCGGTGGCAACATCGAACTTGACGACGCCGTGATATTTGTCCGCGGATTTCTCCGCCGGCGCATAGCCTTTGCCCTTCTGGGTCACGACGTGAACCAGGAAAGGTCCGTTGCCGGCGTCACGCACGTTTTTGAGGACTGGCAGGAGATGATCGATGTTGTGGCCATCGATCGGCCCAACATAGAAAAACCCGAGCTCGTCAAACAATGTGCCGCCAGTGACAAGGCCGCGCGCGTATTCTTCGACCGCCATGGCGCGCTTCGCCAGCACTCGTGATGGCATACGCTTGGCGATCTGGCGCAGGATGTTCCGCATGCTGCGATAGGTGCGTCCGGAGACGCGCCGCGCGAGATAGGCCGAAAGCGCGCCAACCGGCGGCGCAATCGACATGTCGTTATCGTTGAGCACCACGATGAGGCGCGAGTTCATGGCGCCGGCATTGTTCATCGCCTCGTAGGCCATACCGGCCGACATCGCGCCGTCGCCGATGACGGCGATAACGTTGTTGCGCTTGTTTTCCAGATCGCGCGCCACGGCCATGCCGAGCGCTGCGGAGATTGAGGTCGAGGAATGCGCGGCACCGAACGGGTCGTATTCGCTCTCGGCGCGCTTGGTGAAGCCGGAAAGTCCGCCGCCTTGACGAAGCGTGCGAATGCGGTCGCGACGGCCGGTCAGAATCTTATGCGGGTAAGCCTGGTGGCCAACGTCCCAGACGAGCCGGTCGGCCGGTGTATCGAATACATAGTGGAGCGCGACCGTCAGCTCGATGACGCCAAGTCCGGCGCCAAGGTGACCGCCCGTGACCGCAACCGCGTCGATCGTTTCTTGCCGCAATTCATCGGCAAGCTGGCGCAACTGGCGCTCTTCGAGTTGCCGGAGATCACTGGGAGTTTTGACAAGATCAAGCAACGGAGTTTTGGAAGAAACGGTCACGCGAATACTCCTTCTTATAGCCTAATTGGCCCTGGTCAGGCCTAAACGGCAATTTTTTGGGTTAGCCCCACCGGTGGCGAAACAGGTTCGCACAAACCCCCAGCATTTACACCATTTCCCGCAGGCAACGCAATTTTGGGGGCGCTGTATCCCGGAAACCGGCCAAGGACTCCCACGTTATATCGCAACGACTTATGTTGGGCTGGGTTGCATATTTTGCTATGGCCCAGATGCCACAGGGGGAGTTTTTTTGATGTCGTGGTTGCTGTCGCCGCGTCCTCGCAACCGAGCCGTAACCTGCTCGAAACCCCGCGAAAGTGCGAGTTGACACTCCGTGGCTCTCGAAATTTACCGCAAAAAGCGACAATTCGGCGTGACGCCGGAACCGCGGGGCCGCAAGGGTCCGACCGGTGGGCGCCGCTACGTCATTCAGAAACATGCGGCAAGGCGCTTGCACTACGATCTTCGACTCGAGCTCGACGGCGTGATGAAGAGCTGGGCGGTAACGCGCGGACCGAGCCTCAATCCAGACGATAAACGCCTCGCCGTTCACGTCGAGGACCACCCCATCGAGTACAACGCTTTCGAGGGCACGATTCCGGAAGGCGAATACGGCGGCGGTACCGTGATGATCTGGGATCGCGGGACGTGGACCCCGGAGGGCGATCCGCATCGGGGCTACGCCAAGGGCCATCTGGTTTTCGATCTGAACGGCGAGAAATTACATGGCCGCTGGCATCTGGTGCGGATGCGCGGTCGCGCCAACGACCGCCACGACAATTGGCTGCTGATCAAAGGCAAAGACGAGGAAGCCCGCGGGCCGCGCGACAAGGATATTCTGGAAGAAAAATCGCGCTCAGTAACGACCGGCCGATCAATCGCAGAGATTGCCTCGGGGAAGGGCGGCAAGAAGGAGGTCTGGCACTCAGACCGTACGGACTCCGGCAAATCGGAAAGCAAGACTTCGTTTAAGCAGCGGATCAGAAACATCGCGGCAAGGCCGGCCGCGAGACCACGAACCAAGGCTGCGAAGAGTTCGCGGCAGGTCGCGGAAAAAAAGAGTGAGAAACCGCGAGGTCCCGACGCCGCCGGATCGAAACTACCCGCGTTCGTGCCGTTCAGCCTCGCCACGCTCTATGACCAGCCGCCGAGCGAATCGGATTGGCTGCATGAAATCAAGTTTGACGGCTATCGAATGCAGGCGCGGCTCGATCACGGCAAGGTGAGATTATTCACGCGCAAGCAGCAGGACTGGACGCACCGGTTCAAGCCGGTCGCCGAAGCGGTCGCCGCGCTGCCCGCGGAGACCGCACTTCTTGACGGCGAAATCGTCGTGGAAGACGAGAAAGGTGTCAGCAGCTTCTCTTTGCTGCAGACCGATCTAAAGGAAGGCCGCGGTCGGTTCGTCTATTACGTATTCGATCTTTTGTATCTGGACGGCCATGATCTGACTGGCGCTCCGCTGGTCGAGCGTAAAGCGGCGCTGGCGAAATTGCTCAAGGGCAGCAGCAAGACCGGTGTGATCCGCTACACTGAGGATTTCGATGCGGGCGGGCCGCTCATTCTCAAGAAAGCGTGCGATATCGGGCTTGAGGGCATCATCTCGAAGCGCCGCAATGCGCCTTATACCTCGGGCCGGACGGACAATTTCATCAAGACCAAATGCCACGGCCGCCAGGAATTTATCGTCGCCGGCTTTACGCCCTCGAACGCCCTACCGAAGGCGATTGGCGCGCTCACTGTTGCCGTTCATCAGAATGGTGAGCTTCGCTATGCTGGGCGCGTCGGTACCGGCTACACACAGAAAATGGCGCGTGATCTTTTCAAGCGCCTCGATCCGTTGCGAGTCGGGCGGCGACCGATCGAGTTGCCGGCGGACGAGCGGCGCAAGGATGTAATTTGGGTGCAGCCGAAATTGGTCATCGAAGCTGAGTTTGCCGGTGTGACCCATGGTGGCGTACTGCGGCAGGGTTCGTTCAAAGGCATCCGGGAAGACAAGGCAGCGGAGGAGGTTGTGCGCGAGGTTCCTAAGGCACGCGCGACGGGCGCGCAAAAGCAGGTCGAGCAAAAGTCGACGCGGTTCGCGCCAGGCAAAACGAAGCAATCGCCGGGAAACACGAAACCGATACACGCAAGCAACAACAAAGATGCGGTGATCGCCGCTGTTCGCCTGACGCACCCGGATCGCGTCTACTGGCCCGATGTTGGCGTCACCAAAAAGGATCTGGCCGAGTATTACGTCGGGGTGTGGGATTGGATAAAGCCGCACATTGTCGGCCGTGCGCTTTCGCTCGTGCGAGCCCCGGAGGGAACCGGCGGCGAGACTTTTTTTCAAAAGCACATCGCCGCGAATATCAAGTCCACGGCGCTGCGCCGCATTGTCCCCGGCAAGGATCACGACGTGATAGCGGTCGAGACGGTCGGCGACCTGGTAGAGCTGGTGCAGTCAGCAGCGCTTGAGATCCACGTGCGCGGATCGCGGCTTGATAGTCTGGAAACCTGCGATCGCATCGTGTTCGATCTCGATCCGGGGGAGGGGGTCGCGTGGCCGCAGATCGTCGCTGCGGCGCGTGAAACGCGCGAGAGGCTGCAAGCGCTCAAGCTCGAAAGCTTCGTTAAACTCTCAGGCGGCAAAGGCATTCACGTCGTGCTGCCGATTACGGATGCCGATTGGGACACCGCCAAGCTGTTTGCCCAACAAGTCGCGGCAGCGATGGCCGCCGACAGTCCGAAACTCTATCTTGCCACCATGACGAAGTCGTTGCGCGAGGGCCGCGTGTTTATCGACTATTTGCGTAATTCCCGGGAGGCTACGTCGGTTGCGGCCTATTCGACGCGCGCGCGACCCGGTGCGCCGGTTTCGGCGCCTGTGACCTGGGAGCGGCTGGCGCGCACAACCGGAGGCAACAATTTTACGCTGCTCGATCTGAAAAAGCGCCTCAAGGATGACGCCTGGGCCGGTATCGGCAAGATTCGCCAGAAACTCCCGGAAATTCCAAAGCGCCGAAGATAGTGCTGCGGTCGAATTCCCCGGACGCGCCTTAGGCGTCTACCTCCGCGAGAGACGACGCCTATTGGCGCGCACGCGCTTTTTGAAGGCGCCAAGCGCGTTGCTGGCAACGACGTGATCTTCGTGGCCATTGAGGATGCCGGCGGTAACTGCCGTGTGCACCTCGGCGACGGCAGCAATCTTTTCCAAAACCATGCGTTGCACTTCGCTTTGTGCGACGGCACCGCCTGCCGCCAGTCGAATCATCCGCAGCGCAATGACGCTCTGAGCCTCGACGCCGAGCTGGATCGCTTTAAAAGCAATGTCAAGCCAAGGATTGAACAAAAGGGACACCGAAAGTGGCCGAGGAAAAGAATTGGGCGAGCGTTGGCTCGCACACTAACGCGCCATCTTCATATCGGCCAGAGGCTTATTGGCCACAAGTTAACGCTGAAGAGGGAAGAAGCGCCGTTATCCGGCTAGCCTCAGCCGATCCAGTTTCGGTTCGAAACGGGCACGGAAGATTTCCGCGTCAAGCGGATCTTCGAAGCAATAGCGCACGAATGCGGCGTAATCGTCTTCGACATACATGTCGAATTTGCCGACATAGGCGAGCAGGAAATCAAGGATCTCGCTGTCGTCGGTGAGCTGCTGGCGCGGCAGCACCACCTGATAGGGACATTCCTCATCAAGCTTGCGCAGCCACTCACTTCGTTTGTCCGCCGCCATGATCGCCTCCAACCATCTACCCCTTGACTCGGACCGTAGATTGTTCTCTTTTTGTTCTCAAAAGTCAAGGACAAAATGCGGAGCGCTTCAATGGCGGTAGAGACCATAGGCGACGCGTTTTCGCTAGGCTGGATGGTAACGGTACGCTGCGGCTACGGCCGCTCCGAAAGCCCGAGCTCCCGATCGAGCCGCGAATGCAACTACCGCAAAGAATTGGATATGGAAACGTTGGTGTGGACGCGGGGCCGGGCGTTCCCGCTGTCGCGCTTGGAAAGCCGGCTACGCTGCCCGCGCTGCGGATCGCGCGATGTGGTGGTGCTTTATCAGCCGCCGCGCAGTGCTGTCGCGCGCTAACGCTTATTGGCGACGCTGGTCGAGGCGCTTATCGTCTGCAATAGATGTCGACGACCATCGATCCTTTGTTCCTATCCGATGCCGCGCAGCTTTCGACCCTGCGCGAACAACGGTTTGCAGTGACATTGAACCGGGTGTTCACCGCGCACTGGCCGATCTGACATCCGCCGAAGCGCGTCCAATCATTTTCGTGTAGAAATCCTGCGACCAGTCCGGCTGGTGCAGCCAGGATGCGCGGCGTAAGCGGATTGACGTCGATGTCGATGGCATCTGATCGCGGCACGCTTGCCCCTTTCTAGCCGACGGCGGATATCGCCGCGGGCGAGCCGGTGAGTTTGGCGATCAGTTCGTCCGAGCGCCGCACGTCACCGAATCCGGTCAGGAACGAACCAAGCGCCGAAAGGTGCTCCGCGTCGGTCCAGGCCGCATTGCAATCGGCGAACATGACAGTGCGGAAATCAGTCATGATGGCGTCGCGTGCCGAGGAATCGCAGCACATATTTGTCATGCATCCGGCGATCAGGACGGTGTCAATGCCGCGGCCGCGGAGGATCGCCGGCAATGTGCTCGCACCGGGAGAAAGCCGAAAAACGGTACTTCGGAACGACGATGTCTTCGGGTACGATGGAAAGTTCCGGCCACAGCGCGTGATCCGGCGAATTCCGGGCGCAACGCAGCCAAGATTCGCGCCGCCAGCTCCGGGCGCACCATATGCTCGAAGAACAGCGGCCAGCCGTCCCGCTCGAAGGTTGCCTGTACCCAAGCGACTGTCCGTCCACTTTTACGCAGCGTGTCCGCCAGACGGTTTACGGCGGGCACTATCGCGCGCCACTCGGCACCTCCGATGGAGCGCCAGGCCGCATGAATGCGTTCTGTAAATCGATGACCGACGAGCGCTGTATGCGTCGGCACGATCTCGTCGTAAACATGGAGCCGTCCGCGCCGGGCGGCCGCCGCCTGCATGATCGCGGGATTGATATCGGGGTGACCCATTGAACTCTATTCCACGTCGAGCGGCTCAGTACCTGTCGGATTTCCCGCAGCGTCGAGCGTGATCTTCTGAACGCGCGCCTCCGCCTGCCGCAACAGATCCTCACAACGACGCTTGAGCGCTTCGCCGCGCTCATAGATGGTGACAGACTCCTCCAGTGGCACCCGGCCGTCTTCAAGCCGTTTCACGATCAATTCGAGCTCCTCGATAGCGCGCTCGAATGAAAGTTGCCCGACGTCGCCGTTGCCTTGGTCGGCTGGGTTGTTCTGATCGTTTGGTGGTGCCATTGCCGGCTCCCGAAAATGATTCTGGCTTATATAGATCGACCGGGCTATCCGTGCATCAAGGCAGTGACATGCGCAGCCGACGAGTTCGCCAGCGCTTCCAGATCATAGCCACCTTCCAGTACGGAGACGACGCGGCCGCCGGCGTATTGGTCGGCGACGTCCATGAGCTTTTGCGTCGCCCAAACAAAATCCGCTTCGACCAGATTGAGGTTGGCGAGCGGATCGCGCATGTGGGCATCGAAGCCCGCGGAAATAATAATGAGTTCCGGCTGAAATTCGCGAAGCCGCGGCAGGATCCGGTTTTCGAATGCGGCGCGGAATGCTTCGCCGCCATCGCCGGGTTTGAGCGGCGCGTTGACGACCGTGTTGTATTCGCCGGCCTCGGTGATTGCGCCAGTTCCTGGATAAAGCGGCATCTGATGGGTCGAGCAATACATTACTGTCTTATCTGCCCAGAAGATGTCCTGCGAGCCGTTGCCGTGATGGACGTCGAAATCGACGATGGCCGCGCGGGCAAGACCGTGATGACGTTGCGCGTACCGCGCGGCGATAGCGACGTTATCGAACAAGCAAAAGCCCATCGGCCGCGCCGTCTCAGCATGGTGGCCGGGTGGCCGCATGGCGACGAAGGCGTTGACCGCTTTCTTTGTCACAACCTCGTCGACCGCATGGATGGCGCCACCGACCGCGCGCAAGGCCGCTTCAAAACTTCCGGGCGACATCGAGGTATCGGCATCGATACGCACCAGGCCTTGTTCGGGCGTGGCGTCGCGGATCTGCGTGACATAATCCATAGGGTGACATAGCGCGATGACTTCGAGTGTCGCCCGCGGCGCTTCGACGCGCGCGAGCGATTGAAATTTCTCCGCCTCAAGTGCGCGCTCTATGGCGCGCAGTCGATCAGGCCGTTCGGGGTGACCGTGTGGCGTGAGGTGATCCAGGCAGGCCGGATGAGTGATTAAGAGTGTCGACATCAAATGACGCTGCCAAACCTATTGAGCCAGAACCGCATCAGCACCGATCACCGCCGGCGCGCCTTCGACCACGGTGCGCTCGAGTGCTCCAGCCTGGACGGCGAAATTCTCGGCAAAGAATCGCGCCAGGGCAATGCGGGGGCCGGCATCCGCGTTGAGCCGCAGCGCGGCGAGCGCCTGCTGCGCCAACAGGCAACCGCCGGTGGCAACGCCGAATAAGCGAAGATACGGGGTTGCGCCGGCGAGCACCTCATCAGTGTCCTTATCGAGCTTGGCGAGCAGCCAGTGTGTCGCCCGCGCCAAGCTTTCAACGGCTTCTTCGAGGCGCACACCACTCCAGCCAAGGGCCGGATCGTTGGTCGCATTCACGGCCTCGACAATGCCGCGTAACTCGACAAGGAAAGCTTCGACCACCGCGCCGCCGCCGAGCGGCAGTTTGCGGGTCACGAGATCGATTGCTTGGATGCCGTTTGTGCCTTCGTAGATCGGAGCGATCCGGGCATCACGAAAATGCTGAGCCGCGCCGGTTTCCTCAATAAAACCCATGCCGCCGTGCACCTGCACGCCGATCGAGGCGACCTCGACGCCAATATCGGTCGAATACGCTTTTGCGACCGGCGTAAGCAACGAGGCACGTGCATGTGCCGCTTGCCGCGCGGCTTTGTCACTGCCGCGCTCGGCGCGATCGAGCGCCATCGCCGTCGCGTAGCAAATGGTGCGCGCAGCTTGGGTCAGCGCGCGCATAGTCATGAGCATTCGCTTGACGTCGGGATGGGCGATGATCGGTGCCGATTCCGTCGCCGGCATTCCAGGGATGCGACCCTGCCGGCGCTCACGCGCGTAAGAGATCGCCTGCTGCGTTGCCCGTTCGGCGATGCCGACGCCCTGCAGGCCAACGGCGAGGCGCGCGCGATTCATCATCGTGAACATCGCTGCCATGCCCGCATTCTCTTCGCCGACGATAAATCCGGTCGCACCGCCTTGGTCGCCGAAGATCATCGTGCAGGTCGGCGAGCCATGAATGCCAACTTTGTGTTCGACTGAGTGCGCGCGCAGGTCGTTGCGCGCGCCAATCGAGCCGTCGGCATTGAGCAGAAACTTGGGCACCAGGAACAGAGAAATGCCGCGCGTTCCGGGCGGGGCATCGGGTAGGCGCGCGAGCACAAAGTGGATGATGTTATCGGTCAGGTCGTGCTCACCGTAGGTGATGAAGATTTTCTGACCCTTGATGCGATACGTGCCATCACCGGCGCGCTCGGCGCGGGTGCGCAACGCGCCAACATCGGAGCCTGCCTGCGGCTCGGTGAGCTGCATCGTACCGGTCCATTCGCCAGTGACGAGTTTTTCGAGATAGGCGCGTTTGAGTTCGTCACTGCCGTGGGCATTGAGCGCGTCGATCGCGCCCATGGTCAGCAACGGGCCAAGGCCGAACGACATGGCGGCGGCATTCCACATCTCAGTACATGCGGCATTGACAACCTGGGGCAACCCCTGGCCGCCCCATTCGGTGGGTGAGGCAAGGCCGTTCCAGCCGGCCTGGCACCAGGCGTGGTAGGCCTCCTTCCAGCCCGGCGCTGTGGTAACGACACCGTCTTTGAAAGTTGTGCCTTGTTGGTCGCCGACCCGGTTGAGCGGCGCAATGACCTCACCGGCCATTCGGCCAGCCTCAGTGAGGACTGCCTCGACATCGTCGATGGTGAGGTCGCCGAAGAAACCCTCCTCAAGGGCGGGTAGAAGCGCGGCCCCGTACTTGAGCGCGAAGCCCATATCGGCGAGGGGGGCTTGGTAGGTCATCGGCTTCCTCCGCTTCTACATGGTGCAGACTGGCGGCGCCAACTTAAGGCCGTCAGCCGCACATTGTTACGGTACGTCATTATATCGTGTCGGCGTGACGATGTGGCCCGATGATCATCTGCAACCTCGTGTTGCTTTGCCAATCGCGAATCCGAATTTTCGGGTGTGTCATTCCACTAAAATAGCGGAAAAATAGCACGACGAGTGTGGTAATTTACGCAATCTATAGTTGCAGGTCATAGCGCCCGGCGCGCAGCCAATTAGTCTTTTTTCTTTTGCCGCTTAACGCAAACCGATCCTCCGGTCCCCCGTCATTTTCTTTGATGAACTCGACACCTGCTGCCTTCGAGCGCGCACAGGGTTGCTCGCCTGCCGCCCTTTCTCAATCTTTCTTCTTCTGACGTTTGCGTAGTCGTACGCCGGGACCGCCGCCGTTTTCGTCGATGAACTCGACGTCGGCGGCTTCGAAAGCCCATTCCAAAACCACCAGCGTCGTCTGTCGTGTCTCCGCGCCGCCAGCCTCAAACTGTCGGACCGTTGCAACTCCTATTCGGGCGGCGTCCGCCAACTTCTGCTGGGTCCAGTCCAGAAGTCCTCTGGCTGCTCGGCATTGCGAAGCCGTGATCATGGCTTGTTGAGCCGGAACCATTGATTCGCGTCAATACGATTGTTTTTCGCTTGACCATAGCGATATGTTTTATATGATACAAGCGAAAATAAATTGAATGCATCAGTGGGTATCAGTGATGGGAAAAGAAAATTCTGCCAGTCGCCGCTACTTCGTTGGCGGCTCGGACGCCCGAATCATCATGGGGGGTGATGAGGCGGCGCTGGTCCGCCTTTGGAAGGATGCGCGTTTCGTGGGATCGTGAGCACGGATTTCACCGCATCGTGAGCACGGATTTCGCGGGATTGTGAGCAACGATTTCAGACGATCGTGAGCAGCGATTTCAGGCGATCGTGAGCACCTTTCGGCAGGTGCTGGACGTTTCGGTCGACAACTCAACCGGTCTACGGCTGCCTCATTTAACAATGAGGAAGCCCGATGCCCACCCAGAGATTGTCGATGCGCCGGATCAGAGAAGTTCTACGTTTAAGGCACCAGGGCCTGACCGAGCGCGTCATCGCGCACATGATCGGAGTGAGTAATGGCGTCGTGCATGGTTATCAGCGGCGCGCCCGGCTTGCGGGGCTGACCTGGCCGCTCCCTGACGGCCTGGACGACGACAGCTTGGAGCTGCTGTTGTTCCCGGCGCCGACAGCAGCGTCGCAAAGCGACCGGCGACCGGAACCCGATTGGATCTACGTGGAGAAGGAGTTGCGCCGCCGCAGCGTGACACGCTTGCTGTTGTGGGAAGAATATCGCGCGGCCAATCCCGACGGCTTTGGCTATACGTGGTTTTGCACGACCTTCGCGGCCTGGAAGAAGCGTGCGCGCCCGACGATGCGCCAGACCCACACGGGTGGGGAGAAGGTGTTTGTCGATTTCGCCGGCGACACCATCGACGTCTTCGATCCCATCACCGGCGAAGCGCACGCGATGAAGCTGTTCGTCGCGGCGATGGGGGCCTCGAACTACACCTACGCCGAGGCTTGCCCGAGCGAGCGCCTGCCCGACTGGATCGGCATGCATATCAATCTGTTCCGGTTTCTGGGCGGGGTGCCGAAGTTCGTGGTCTGCGATAATCTCAAGGCCGCCGTTACCAACCCGGATCGCTACGATCCCGGTCTCAACCGAACCTACGCCGAGATGGCGGGCCACTACGGCACCGCGATCCTCGCGGCGAGGCCGAGGCGCCCGAAGGACAAGGCGAAGGTTGAGGTCGCCGTCCAGATCGCGCAGCGCTGGGTGCTGGCGCGTCTGCGCAATCAGCGGTTCTTTTCCCTGGCGGAACTCAATGCCGCTATTCGTGTGCTGGTCGGCGAACTCAACGCCCGCCAGATGCGCGGTTTCGGCTCTAGCCGCGCCGAACTCTTCGCCGAGATCGATAGTCTCAAGCTGGGAGAACTGCCGGACCAGCCATACGTCTTTGCTCGCTGGAAGCGTTGCCGCGTCGCGCCCGACTATCACGTCGAGATCGACGGCCATTGGTATTCCACGCCATATCGGCTTATCCGTGAACTCGTCGATGTCCGCATCGCTGACAAGACGGTCGAGATCTTCCACAAGGGGCAGCGGATCGCGAGCCATGCCCGTGCGCCCAATCGGCGCGGCCACACCACGATTGCCGATCACATGCCGAGCGCGCATCGCCGCTACGGCAAGTGGACGCCGGGAGGGCTGATCGCGGCCGGCGAGAGGATTGGTCCCTCTACCGCTGCCTTTTTCCAGGCTGTCATCGCTGCCCGGCCTCATCCCGAGCAAGGCTTTCGCACCTGCCTCGGCATCCTGTCGCTGGCCAGGAGCTACGGCAATGTGCGCGTCGATGCAGCTTGCCGACGCGGCATCCTCATCAAGGCTCGCTCCGTCGCCTCGATCCGTTCGATCCTTAAGAACGGTCTGGATCGCGCTTTCCTCGACGACACGCCCGACCACCAACCCCTGCGCCACGGCAACATCCGCGGTCAGGGCTATTTCCACTGAACCATGGAGAGCTCAATGCTGACGCATCCCACCCATGAACGGCTGATCAGGCTCGGCTTGACCGGAATGGCCAAAGCCTTGGAGGAGCAGCGACGATCACCGGATCTCGATGCCCTGTCGTTCGAAGAACGCGTCGGACTTCTGGTCGATCGCGAAGCCGCCGAACGAGACACCAAGCGTCTCACGACGCGCCTCAAGTTCGCCGCGCTACGCCAAAGCGCATGCGTGGAAGACGTCGATTTGCGCACGCCACGCGGCATCGACCGCGCCGTCTTCGCCAAACTCGTCGGCGGCGATTGGATCGACCGCAATGAGAACTTGCTCATCACAGGGGCAACCGGTCTGGGCAAGAGCTGGATCGCTTGCGCTCTCGGTCACAAAGCTTGCCGCGACAATCGTTCGGTCCAGTATCATCGCGTCCCGCGCCTCTTCGAGGCGCTCGCCCTCGCTCGAGGCGATGGCCGCTATGGCCGCCTACTCAAAACCATCGGTCGCGTTCAACTCCTCATCCTCGACGACTGGGGCCTGTCGGTTCTCAATCCATCCGAACGGCGCGACCTTCTGGAGCTCCTTGATGATCGCCATGGTCGCGCATCGACCATCGTCACCAGCCAAATCCCCGTGGAACATTGGCACGACATTATCGGTGACCCCACCCTCGGCGATGCAATCCTGGACCGCCTCGTTCATAATGCTCATCGCCTTCAACTCACCGGAGAAAGCATGCGAAAACAAAACGCCCGCAATCAAACTCTTGACGCGGCCTCAAACGCCTGAACCAATCACCATGTCGGTCGAAGCGGCCGCTCATGATCGCGCAAAATTATTGCTCACGATCAAATGAAATGAGTGCTCACCATCGCGTGAAATCGCCGCTCACAATCAGCGAAATGCGCAAGAAGGAGAAGCGCGGCGAGGCCGAACCCGAGGATCTGTCCCGGAATCTATTGGTGCAGCTAGGGGTGGCCACCGAGGAGTTGAACCGGCGCTGGTACGAGGCCAACAGCGGTCAGGTCGTCACCGGCGTTCAAGCGCACATTAGACATCCAGCCCTGCGCTGGATGGCGGCAACCCTTGACGGGCGGGTGGAAGCGAAGGGAGCGGTATTCGAAGCCAAGTTCATGCTGCCTTGGTACTTCTCGGAAGAAGCAGCCCTCGAGAAGTACGCGCCCCAACTGCAGCACAACATGTGGGTCGTCGCGGCAAGGGATGCCGTACTCTCGGTGATCACTGGCGGTGGCAAATGGGTGGAGATCGTGACCCATGCCGACCCGCTCTACCAGCACCTGATCGTGACTGCCGAGCGGAAGTTCTGGCGCTGTGTCGAGAATGGCGAGCCTCCCACCGTGTTCGGGATCGAGCCACCTAAGCCCCGCATCGAGGCGGTCCGCATTGTCGATATGAGCGAGTCCAATGCCTGGGCGGAATTTTCTGCGGTCTTCGCCCGGACCCGGAACGCTCACCTTGAGCATGAGCGCGCCAAGGCTGAGCTCAAAAGCCTGGTGCCAGATGATGCCCAGCAAGCGATCGGCCACGGCATCCGTGCCAGGCGTTCAAAGTCGGGCGCAATCAATTTCGATCTTTTGCCTAGTGCGGAGGCCGATAATGCATCGGTCTAGCGATTCGATTGCGCATCTCGCGGCAGCTCTTGCCAAGGCGCAAGGCGAACTGGTCAACCCTGAGAAGTCGCTCACGGCAACTATCCGAGAAGAGGGCTCGCGTGGGTCGCAGAAGACCTTTAACTACGCTTCACTGTCGAGCGGGCTTGATATCGTCCGCAAGACGTTAGGGCAGCATGAGATTGCTACGGTCCAGACTACTTCGATTGAGGAGGCAAGCGGCATCATCAAGCTCACGACGATGCTTGCGCATGCGTCAGGCGAGTGGATCGCCTCTGACTGGCCAGTGTGCTCAGTGAGTGATACGGCTACTCCCCACCGCATGGGGGCGGCACTGACCTATGCCAGGCGTTATGCCCTTTTCACACTCGTTGGCATTGCCGGCGAAGACGATCTCGACGCACCGGACCTTATGGCACCTGCCGCCTCGTCTACCGGTGCTGACCGATCAGCCACCGATGGCAATGGCTACGCCAACGATGGCGGCGCGCCGCGACACCTGTCAAAAAAGGGCAAGGGCGCCCTAGAGAAGAATAGACCGATAGAACCGCCGCTGACCGCCGAAGCCTCCGCGGTGCTCCGGGATCGCCTCATGGCCGAACTTGACGGACTGGGCAGCGGCGAGGACGCCGCCTTGTGGGCAAAACGCATCATACCGGAACGGAACAAATTGATGGCGGCCGATGCGGAAGGGCTCGAGGAAGCCTTTCATGTGCGGTTACGGAGTCTCCCCATAGAGCCGCCCTCGCAGCGTGAGGCCAGCGACGGATCGGTCATGGCCGCGTTCAAGCAGACCCAGCCAAGACTGGGACTTGCCCTCTCCTCGATCGACAAGAGTACTCTGAGCTGGCCGGAGCCGCGCCGACTGCGCGATCGCGAGCACGTCAAGTTCGTTGCACAACATCCGTGCTTGGTGTGCGGTCGCCAGCCTGCCGATGCGCACCATTTGCGTTTTGCACAAAGTCGTGCGCTCGGCCGTAAAGTCAGCGATGAGTTTACGGTCCCGCTCTGTCGCGGGCACCATCGCGAAGTTCATCGCCGTGGCGATGAGGAGGTTTGGTGGAGAAAAGCCGGATTAGATCCTATTGTCGCGGCGCGCACGTTGTGGCTAAAAACGCATCCCTTGCCGGAAAATTCTAGTGATGCAGGTGACAAGGATGATCCGACAGCATCGGCCGGAGCATTCTAGGCGTTGCGCGTTGATCGATCACTGGGACGCAGCTATGTTGCGCTCGCTAAGTTGGCTGACAACGGCAATCTTACGACATTGGGGCGTAGCCAAGCGGTAAGGCAGCGGATTTTGATTCCGCCATGCGGAGGTTCGAATCCTCCCGCCCCAGCCAGATTTCTAGAATCCTTTCATCCACTTGGTAGGAATGTCGGCGCGCTTGTTATCCTCATTTCGAAAGTGATTCCGCGTCAGTTCCTGGCCCGAAACCGAAGTGCTGCAATGTCCATTTTGAGTCCGCTCTCAGGGTATTAGCGGACTAAGAGCGGACGTCGTGAAACGGACGTTGATGACCCAATTCGGAAGGTCGGGCGGCGCATTTTGCTGCGACGCGCAACAGCTTCCCATTGATGTGGTAGAGTGTCTTCCTCCAGCTTGGTATTGGCTCATGAGGCGGCGGGAATTTATTACGCTCATCGGTGGTTCGGTGGCGTGGCCGCTTGCGGCGCGCGCTCAGCAGAAAGCACGGCCGACGATTGGGTTGCTGTATGTTCGGTCACCTGAAGATAGCGCGCCTCAGCTTGCCGCGTTTCGCCGTGGGCTCGCTGAAAACGGATATGTAGAGGGTCAAAACGTCGCTATCGAGTATAGATGGGGCCTGGGACATTACGACCGAATGCCAGCGATGGCAGCCGAACTGGTTCGTCTACCGGTCAACGTGATCCTTGCTGGAGCCGAACCATCGGTGCTGGCTGCTAAGGGCGCAACATCGACTATTCCGATTGTGTTCGTGGTTGGGAGTGACCCTGTAAAACTCCGCCTCGTCGCGAGCTACAACAGCCCAGGCGGGAATGCCACCGGGGTGAACATCTTCGCTACTAACCTCGATGTAAAACGTCTTGGGGTTCTGAACGAAATGATACCGAGTGCCAAAATGTTCGGCGTTCTCATAAACCCGAAATTTCCCTACGCTCAAGATCAACTCGCCCAATTGGAAGCGGCCGCGAATGCCGCTGGTCTACGCCTCCAAATCTACAACGCCAGCAATCCGGCCGAAATCGATGCCGCTTTCGAAGCAATCGCGCGCGACCATATTCCCGCACTGAGCGTTGCCGCCGATCCATTTTTCGACACGCGTCGCGATCAGCTCATCGCTCTCGCCGCGCAACGCGGGGTGCCCGTAATGTATCAGTTCCGACAATATCCCCAAGCAGGAGGGCTGATGAGCTATGGCGTCGATCTACCTGACGCTTATCGGCAGGCCGGAATTTACGTCGGTCGCGTTCTAAAGGGTGCGAAACCTGCTGAATTGCCTGTGATGCAGCCAACCAAATTCGAATTAGTGATCAACCTCAAGACCGCCAAAGCTCTCGGGCTCACCATTCCGTCGGGCGTACTCGCAATCGCGGACGAGGTGATCGAATAAAAGTTTTTGTTGCGATGCAGCTTGTCTCTTATTGGCCCGAAACCGAAGTGCCGCAAAGTCCGATTTACTTCTGCTCTTGGGGTATTAGCGGACTAAGAGCGGACGTCGTGAAACGGACGTTGATGACCCAAGGGCGACTTCCGTCGGAAGTCCGGGCTCTGGACCTAATTCGAATCCGGCGGTGTCTTAGTTCGAAAGCGCCGGTCTCTTTTGGTTTCGTGTTTTCTCGCGCTGACTTCGGCTCTGACTTTGTCCTCATGCGCCTCAAGGTGCTTGAGCGCGCTAATATAAGTCTGGAGCGTTCCCTCGGCATCGACGGTAGGCTGCTTCGATAATTTGAGTGTCGCAATAAGGTCCTGCTGCCGAGTCACGAGCCGCCTAGCTTCGGCCGTGCGGGCCTTAACCACAACCAGCTTAGTGCGGGCCTTAGCCACAACCAGCTTAGTGCGTTTCCTCGGCATACGAGAAACCCAGATGGGTCGCAGGCTGTCATCGAGTTGTGATACACCATTTCCTATGACCGAAACTGAACCGGTTCCCTTCAAGTGCCCGAACTGCGACGCCCTATATGAGATTGTCCGGGTGGAAGCGGCCCCGGCGAACGACCGTGAAATAAACTGCCCCGCTTGCGGCGGCTCGCTTCCTGGCCGCGAAGGGCAATTCGCCCTCAAATACTTTCTCTTGCATCGTTCAGGCCGAGGTCGGCGGCGCAAATATGTCGTTACCTGAACGAGTTGCCCTAGGTAGTGTCATGTAGCTGTCACGTCGGCCCATCAAAGTACTAAACGTAACTACATCTGACATTCCCTTCTACTGAGCCCCGGCCTTGAACCAGCCGGGGCTTCTTCTTTTGGCGGCCTCGTCATGTCGTCGCCCAACTAAAGGAGCGCGGCGATCCGTGGGGCCTCGACGATGAAGCTAAGCCGGGAAGGCCGCCGGGGAGGCACGGTTGCCACACACCGACCAATCTGGCGCAAAGGATCGGACAACGTGATCCAGCAAGCGAATGGTGGTATCATGTTGACGGTGCTGAGGGTGTCCGTCATGGCGTTGATGTCGGAGGAGGAAGCGATTCTCGCAAAGGCAGTCTCCGGTATATCGCGCGTGGCAGAAGCAATCGGCTCGTTGTCCGCAAGAGACTGTTTGAGGGCCTTTGAGGCCGCCGAGCGGAGCTACCGAAAAACGGCGCAGGATTTGGGATACACGGAAGAGCAAGCGAGCGGCTGGGCGGCGTCACTGACGGTTATGCTTCGCTCTGAAGTCGCCGCCCTAGTTGAAGCGAGACTAACCGAGTTGGACAACGTGGCATGACATTGGTTTGTGCCGCTTTTGTTTGATGCGTTGGCTCGTCCGGAGTGCTCCGTCGGTTGTCCGATATCCACAAGATATCTACAGGACGGTCACAAAAAATCTATGCGCCAAGCACTTGGTGCGGAACTATTTTTTGGCTTTGTCACAGGTTCAACCGAAATTTCACAGTCAATGTGACAAGACAAAGTGTTCCTTTGCGTCAGATGCCGGTCGTCCAGTTGTCACGAAATATTTTCTGACTGACGTTGAGGGCGCCGCGCTTTAGGTAAAGCTGCTGCAACGTGTACGTTTAGTCCTCTATCGGGAAAAACGGACATGACTCGGACATCGCCGAAGGACCGAGTCTGACCCACAGGGACCCACGTAGAGCGTGGTGGCTGACTTTTACGGAGGAATTCCCGAGCGCTTACTCCTGCGGCAGGGCCGGGGTGCGCCTCATTGCGCGCACCGGCTATAATCTAAGCGGCCGCTTCCCACTCGTTACGGCGGCGATTGGGGCCACTGGATGCTAGCGTATCATGGAGCAAAGACCGGAACATGCATCCAGCGGCTCGGTTGCGCCTTACAATCAGCTCCATCACGCATTCCGCGCGTTCTTGATTGGCAGAAATCATATCATCATACACTTTCTGAATTATCTCATCGACGAGATTGTCATCGTCCTTTATCGCGGCCCTCCAAAGGCGAAACAGTGCTTCTTTTGGCAAGAAGGAGCGTCGAACACTTTGCAGGATTGCATTTAAATTTTCCGGCGCTATCTCAGTCATGCCCTTCCTCCTGGCTGCACGTGCTCCGCAAGAATCAGCGCTGAACCTCACTCGCCCCTTATGAGACCGCCCCTAGTTATTCTCGCCAGAACGGTTTGCTGGCCTCGTTGAAGACATCGTTTCGCGTTAGTCCCATATCCCACAGGTTGAGATCGTCGAGCGCCATCATGTCGCGGCGAGAACGGGCGCGCTGGCGCCATTCGGTGAATAGCGACTGCAGCTCACTCCAACGCGGCAGGCGACGCAAACGTACCGCGTTCAGGCTGAGGCTCATCATGCTCATGGCTCGCTCCATTGCCCAGCTATGTTGAGACTAAAAAAAGTGTACCTCGCGTGCGCGGCGCGCGATGTGATCGGGAGCACACTTTGCCGGTTTGAGATAGGCTTCCGTCGCCGCCACCGGCAGAGTCACAGGTATCAGACAAACGGCAACTTCTCGAATGCCGCCGATGACTTCCGGTTCTGGCCCCTTCTCGTCACTTATTGCGACGCAGCGATATGTCGGCGTTCAGGGTAATAACGGAAGTCGCGACAGGATGCGTCAAGCAACGCAGATGACCCGAAGCGAGCAGAGCGTCTAACTGCCATCTGATGATGTTAATGGTAGTACTCGACATGACGGAGCATTCCGAATGTTCGATCCCCTTGATGTCTTATTCAGTTGGATCGGCGCACCAAGGGGCCGGGGGAAGACACACGGCATAGCATTCGCCATTGCGGCTCCCATTTTCGGTTTATTCGGTGTGTTGTTGGCAGCAGCCGGATGGCACGGCATCTGGGCCAGCGGTTGGTCGTACGAGCGCATTCAAGCACTCGCTGTGTTCGTCATCGGTGTCCTTCTGGTCGCGCTCGTTACGGCAAGTGTCCTCAGTTTTTTGCGCCAACGGTGAAGACGGTCATGTCCGCAATTGGCCCGAAACGTCATTTGTTGCGAGACAGCAATACGTCCGGAGTTGGGGGCGAAACGGACATCGCGCAGACATCGTCAATCGGTCGAAGATGACCCATTGCAGACATCCTTTGGCCGGAAGATGATGTGACCTAGCGGGGAGAGTTCGGGGCGCTCTCATGGATGTCGGCGGTTGGCTGCAGAGCCTTGGCCTTGAATGCTACGAGGCGGCCTTCCGCGATAACGCGATTGAGGGCCGGGTCCTCCCGAACCTTACGCAGGAGGACCTAAAGGAAATCGGCGTTGGTCCCGTTGGTCATCGCCGGATACTCCTCGAAGCTATCGCGGCTCTGCGCGCCGACGTGGGCGGCAAGGCACCCTCCGCTGACGCAGCGCCGCCGTCCGGTGCCCCGAGCGTTTCTCCCGAAGACCGCGCCGAGCGTCGCCAAGTCACGGTGATGTTCTCCGACTTGGTCGGCTCAACGGCCCTATCGGCCCGCATGGACCCGGAAGACCTCCGCGAGGTCATTTCCGCCTACCAGAAGTGCGTTGCGGAGACCGTTCAGCGCTTCGGCGGCTTCGTCGCGAAGTACATGGGGGACGGGGTTCTGATCTATTTCGGTTTTCCCCAAGCGCATGAGGATGACGCCGAGCGGGCGGTGCGCGCGGGGCTGGAATTGGTCGGTGCCGTAGGTGGCCTGAAGACCCGCGCGCTCCTACAGACCCGCGTGGGCATCGCTACTGGTTTGGTGGTCGTCGGTGACCTAATCGGCTCGGGTGCTTCTCAGGAGCAGGCAATCGTCGGCGAAACCCCGAACCTTGCGGCACGCTTGCAGGGGGTCGCAGAGCCGAACAGCGTCGTGATTGCAGAAAGCACCCGTAAGCTTGTGGGTAATCTGTTCGAGCTTGAGGACCTTGGGGTGAAGGACCTCAAGGGCATCGCGGGGCCTGCACAAGCCTGGGCGGTGCTTCGTCAAAGTTCGGTCGAAGGCCGCTTCGAGGCGATGCACAGTGCGGGCCTAACCGACCTCGTCGGACGTGAAGAAGAACTCGAATTGCTGCTGCGACGGTGGTCGAAGGCAAAAACGGGCGAAGGCCAAGTCGTTTTGCTCTCCGGTGAGGCCGGTATTGGCAAATCACGGCTCACAGCCGCGCTTCTAGAACGCCTCTCTCCCGAGCCGCACACGCGCTTACGCTATTTCTGCTCCCCGCAGCACACCGACAGCGCGTTTTACCCGATCATCGGCCAGATGGAGCGCGCCGCTGGGTTTAAGATCGATGATACCTCTCAAGCAAAGCTCGACAAGCTAGACGCCGTGCTGGCGCAAAGTTCCACGCCACCCCAGGACGCAGCGCTCATTGCCGAGATGCTATCGCTGCCGAACGATGGACGCTATGTCACGCCCGAACTGACACCGCAACAGCGTCGGCAAAAAACGTTGGAAGCACTCACCGTACAAATGGAAGCCCTATCGCGGTCCAATCCCCTACTGATGATATTCGAGGATGCGCATTGGATCGACCCAACGAGCCTGGAAGCGCTTGGTCGATCAGTGGACCGAGTGAGAACCCTTCGTGTGTTTCTAATCATCACGTACCGGCCTGAATTTGAGCCGCCGTGGGTCGGGCGGCCTCAAGTCGCAGCGCTCACCATCAACCGGCTCGGAGAACGCGAAATCGGCGCAATGATTGACGGCGTCGTCGGCAACAAGCCGCTCTCAGCAAACATCAGGCAGGAAATTGTCGAGCGAACCGATGGCATTCCATTGTTCGTCGAGGAGATGACGAAGGCCGTGTTGGAGGCAGACGGCCAGGAAGCTGCCGAGCGAGCCGTTGGAGCTACTCCGTCACAATCTGTCGCGGTTCCGGCAAGCCTCCACGCCTCGCTGATGGCACGGCTTGATCGGCTCGGTTCGGCCAAGGAGGTGGCGCAGATTGGAGCAGTCATTGGGCGCGAGTTCTCTCATGCTCTTTTGGCTGTGGTGTCGCGCAAGGAGGAGGCGGACCTCCAATTGGCGCTTGGCAGTCTCATAGCGGCAGGGTTACTTTTCCGGCAGGGTGCGCCGCCGCACGCAACTTATTTGTTCAAGCACGCACTGGTACAGGATGCCGCCTACGGCACCCTGCTGCGCGAGCCCCGACGTGCGCTTCACTCTCGGATTGCCGAAACCCTCGAAAGCCAGTTCACCGAGATTGCTGAGAACCAGCCAGAGCTGCTGGCGCGTCACTACACCGATGGCGGTCAAATTGATAGAGCCGCGCGCATGTGGGGCAAAGCCGGACAGCGGTCGCTGGAGCGCTCAGCGCTGATCGAAGCCGTGGAGCAGCTCAAGCGCGCGACTACGCAGATCGCAACCTTGCCTGCCGCGCCCGCGCAACGCCGCGAAGAGATTAAGCTCCAGGTCGCGCTCGCAAACGCTCTAATGCACACAAAAGGCTACGCGGCGCTGGAGACAAAAGCCGCACTCGATCAGGCACGTTCGTTGATAAAGCGGGCAGAGGCGCTGGGAGAAACCCTCGAAGACCCGTTGCAGTTGTTCTCCGTGCTGTATGGTTTTTGGGTCGCGAACTACGTGGCATTCAACGGCGGCGTTGTTTGTGAGCTAGCCGCGCAGTTCCTGGGGTTTGCGGAAAAGCAAGCGGCGACTGTCCCGCTCATGGTGGGGCACCGACTGATGGGCATTTCCCTATTGTTCACCGGCGACTTCGAGCAAGCGCGAAAGCACCTGGACCAAGCGCTTGCGCTATACGATCCTGCGGCGCATCGCCCGCTGGCAACGCGATTTGGTCAAGACGTCCGCGTGGCAATTCTGACCTGGCGGTCGTTGGCTCTATGTTTGCTCGGCTATCTCGAAGCCGCTCGATCGGACACAGTCCTCGCGATAAAAGATGCGCGCGAGATCGGCCAAGCCGCTACATTGATGTATGCGCTGAACAATACAACCTATAGCCAAATCTGCTGCGGGGATCATGTCCGAGCGAACGCGCAATCGAATGAAGTCGTCGCACTGGCGGACGAGAAGGGCGCTGCGCTATGGAAGGCTTTGGGAATGTTGTCGCAAGGCTGTGTTTTTGCTTTGAACGGCAAAGCCGCGGACGCAGTCCAAATCATCACTACCGGGATCACCGCACGGCAGTTAACGGGAACCACGGTGTTTGCGCCGTTCTCGTTGTCATATTTGGCGACCGCTCATGCACAAAATCTTCAATTCCATGAGGCCTGGCGCTGCATCGGCGAAGCTTTGACAGTTGCGCAAGCAACCAAGGAAACGTGGTTCGAGGCTGAGCTCCATCGCGTGGCTGGCGAGATTGCGCTGCTGTCGCGGCAACCCGATGCGGCGAAAGCGGAAGCGTATTTCGAGCGCGCACTCGCGGTGGCGCGTCAGCAGCAGGCCAAGTCATGGGAACTGCGCGCCGCGATGAGCATGGCGCGCCTCTGGCGCGACCAGGGCAAGCGACAGCAGGCACATGAACTGCTCGCTCCGGTTTACGGTTGGTTCACTGAAGGCTTCGACACGCTCGATCTGAAGGAGGCCAAGGCTTTGCTTAACGAGCTAGCGTCGTAAGACGTGTAACTCGATGCCGAAACTTTCAAGCTGGCCCGGACATTAGGTTCGGGGTCCAAGATCGGGGAATAGCATGATTACGGTTCCCGAATTGGCGGCGGAGGCGTTGAGGTCTTTCCTGACCACACATATGGCTCGCAGATTTGGATCGACCCACGCGAGTTTGATTGAAGCCATCCCTTCAGCAGCCCGCCTGGCTCTTGAATGCATCGGTAACAGCGACGCCCTTTATCACAACGTCGAACATACGATGCTTGTTACGCTCGTCGGCTACGACATCATGAAGGGGAGGTCGCTACTTAATTCTACGTCGGCAAGCGACTATGCCCACTTCATCGTTGCGTGCCTATTTCATGACATCGGCTTCGTGCGAGGCGTTCTCACGGGAGATAATGAGGGTGCATACGTCGTCGACGCAGATGGCGGCCAAGTAAAACTCTCACGCGGTGCATCTGATGCGGCGCTGACGCCTTATCATGTTGAGCGTTCAAAGCTCTTCGTTATGGATCGCTTCGCGAGCAGCCGCCTACTCGATGCAGCAAGAATTTCGCGGGCTATCGAGTTCACTCGGTTCCCAATAACTGCTGGGTCAGATGACCGGGATGATGAAGAAGGGTTGCTCGTGAGGGCAGCAAATTTGATTGGACAACTCGGTGATCCGCACTATCTCCGAAAAGCCAATGCTTTGTATTATGAATTTGACGAAGTCGGTATGAACAAACAACTCGGCTACAATTCCCCAGCCGATTTAATCGATTCATATCCACAATTTTACTTCAACAGCGTTTCGGCATGCCTCCAATCGGCTATTCGTTATCTGAATGTTACATCGAGCGGGCGCAGATGGATTGCAAATCTTTATAGCAACGTTTTCCGCGCCGAACGCGAACTAGTGCTATCGGGGCCGCAGCGCTAAGTGGTGCAACTCATACGGCGCCCCGAACCGGCGGTCCCCAAGCGAGGAAGGCCGCAGAATAGATCGAACGCCGTGATAGCCACGTGGGGCCGCCGGGCTTTGTGAAGTTCACCGCCGTGCGCCGAAACCGATACACCAACGAGAGCCGAATGGGGTGGCGCTTACCCATAGTGAAGTTGCAGGAGGAAAATCTTGAGCACACTTTGGCCATGATTGATCGGAGTTCTTTGTTTGTTAAATTTTGGTTTGGAGTTTTTGAGTTTTTTTCGCAAGCACGTCGGTGGACTAGGAAAAATCCACGCGGGACTCCTAACTAATAGGCGGGTGTGCCCGGGGTAGTACGGCTCCCCTTGGGCGAATGAGCGCCTGTAAATCCTAACGCTTAGCGCCTGATCGCTTCGCTTCGGTCTCCGCAACAACGCGCTGCACGTAGCTCGCCCCGATGCAGAGGGTGCGAGCGATCTTGCCGATACCGACGCCTTTCTTGCGTAGGCGCCGCACGGTGGCCAACCGCTTCGGGTCGTCGTTTCGGCGCCGACCCAGAACCTTGCCTTGGGCTCTTGCGCGTCCCAGACCAGAGCGAACCCGCTCACGAATGATCGCGCGTTCAAACTCAGCAAACACGCCCATCATCTGGAACAGCGCCTTTCCTGCGGGTGTGGCCCCCGTACCGGTTGAGGATCATGCCTCGTACACTGACATCGTAAGGCGGCCAATCCTTCTTGAAATTCGCAACAGAGTGTTAAGCCTTGACGAGCGCTTACGGCAAACTGAACGCTGCACATCAAAGCAACGGATTGCATACAAGGTTCCGGGCGGCAAAATCTTTTTGGAAGTGAAGATCCAGCGCGCCGCGATTGTGTTGCACCTCGCCGACGGTGGGTGTCCAGACCCGTCGGGCGTCACTGACAACATCCCAACCACTCACGGATGGCGGCAGTTAAAGAAGCGTATCACGATTAAGCACATCGCGGACCTTGAGGCCGCAACGCCGTTCATCATATCCGCTTATCGCGCTCGTCCTTAGCGTGCGGCATGAGCATGTTGAAAGTTTCGGCTCGGTCAAGAATGCCCCCAACTGGAACTCGATAAAAGTGGCGTGCCGAAACGCTGAGGGATAATGTTGGCTGAGTTGGATTGCTTCGAAATTTGTTCACCGGCGGCATCTTCACAGGAGATAGCTATGGCCAAAGCGAATAGGCGTATTGCGACGCGCAAGAAGACCTCGAAACGTGGCAAGGCAAACGCCAAGCCTGCGCGCAAAAGGGCAGCAAAGCGTGCGACGCCGAAAAAGCGACCGCCGAAGACCGTGGCAAAAATGGCACCAAGAAAAGCGCCAATACAAGGCGTGCCGGTCATCGAAGACACGATCATCGACGTGATCGATGAGCCGGTCCCCGGCGTGGTCCGTGTCACGGAGTACGAAACGATTAGGACGACGACCCCCAAGCGTGGCGCCGGCCCTGAGACGAAAGAATAATAATCGATCCAATTTGGTCACCGCTGAACAATCGACGAGGACCACAATGACCAAACCCATCACCGACAAGGCCGAGATAGCTCTCGAATACCCGGACAAATTCTATGTTGGCACATTTGAACGCTCATCGCGCTTCGAGGCGCATCTCGATCCGACCGGCATCGCGCTGATCTTAGAACGGCCGGGCGCTGACGACGTCCACAAATCGATTCACATGCACATCAACTTTGGGCTGTTCGCTGACATACTGCGAGAGTTGGCTTTAAGCGTTGGCCGCATTCCAAAGGATGACGTCATGCATCGCGAACAGCTCACGAAAGCGGTCGCCGAGTTGCACACGGCACTAGTCAAAGCTTAGTGCCATCGTTGGACTGCTCTATCGCGCCGAGCGATATCTCAACCTTTGCAAGTGACAAAGCGACTCCCGTTTTTGGCCCTGAACGTCGTTTGCTGCGAGCAGCAAAAAGTCCGAAACTGGTAGCGAAGCGGACATTACACGGACATCGCCAATCGGTCGAAGATGACCCATTTGAGACATTCACGGAAGCGCAACAAAACGGTCGCTAGAGTTAAGTGCGGCCCGCCATCGACGGCGCCCTTGGAGGAACTTGGCTTCCGTCAGCTGGAACTTCGCCGGCTTGCATCGCGCTTGAATTACTTCCATAAGTTCACCTCGCCGAAAATCAGAGCTACCCGCTAGAAGTGCGACAAACTTTTCGAGCGATCCGGAGGGAATAGCATGGCCACAACGTTCACCAACGGCACGGCCACCGCGACTTCTGCGAGCGACCTTAATGCGCTGATCACCGCGGCTGACAAACAAACCAGCGCCGGGACCCTTACCATCGATATCAGCGGGTTTATCTCGCTGGATACGCTGCCGTCGGTCGCCGATGGCGAGTTGCTGACGATCACAAACAATGTCGGCAGGGTGACCGAAGTCACCGCAGTGCCAGACATTGCGGCGGTCAACCTGCACAGCGGCGTCTCGCTGGTCATCACCGGCAGCAACAACGCCGTGCTCGACGGCGGCGACACAGTGCGTGGCCTGTTTGCCTATAGCGGCAACCTGACCATCAACAACGTGACGATCCAGAACACGGTGGCGCAAGGCGGTGCCGGCAGCAACGCGGGCTTTGCCGGCGGCGGCGGCGCGGGTCTCGGCGGCGGTTTATTCGTCGCCGCGAACGCCAATGTCACGCTGAATGGCGTCTCGTTTTCCGGCACCAAGGCGATCGGCGGTACCGGCGGTAACAACACCGGCGGTGGAACCGCCGGCTGGGGCGGCGGCGGCGGTCTCGGCGGCAATGCCGGCATTGTCTTTGGCGGGATATATTTCTCCGGCGGCGGCGGTGTCGGACGCACGGCGTTCGGCGGCACCGGCAGCTACAGGGCAGTAACCAACTACGACCATACCGACGATACATCGATCCCTGGGCCCGGCATCATCGTCGGCGGAGCGTCCGGGGGAAACGGTGCCTTTCTGAACAGCACTGACCCGCATACTCACGGCGGGATCTATGGCGGTGGCGGCGGCCTAGCTGAGGGAACCGGCCACAATTCGAGTTTTCCGTCGGCGGATGGCTATTACGGTGGCGGAGCCGGCGGCGGCGGCGTCGGCGGGCATAACGGTTATAGCAAGAGCGCCGGCTACAACAGCCAAAAGACCGCCGGCGGCGGAGGACAAGGCGGCTTCGGCGGCGGCGGCGGCGCTGGCTATTACTTCGGCGGCAACGGCGGCTTTGGTGGCGGTGGCGGCGCGGGCCAGTACGCCTATGGCGGCAACGGCGGCTTCGGCGGCGGCGGCGGAGGTATGCCTGACACGCGAGTAGGCAGCCCGGGATTTGGAAAATACGCGCTCGGCGGATTTGGCGCGGGCAATGCCGGCGGTGGATACAACATCGGCAACGGCAGGACGCCACAATATGCCCTATCAGGCGGAGACGCGGGGGGCGGCGGTCTGGGTGCCGGTGGTGCCGTGTTTGTCCAGTCCGGGGGTGTTCTTACCTTCGGTGCTGGGTCAGTCGGCGCCGGCACGGTCATTGCTGGCGCCGGTGGTTTGGTAACCGGAACCGACGGTAACGGCGTGGGCACGCAGGGCTCGCCTGGCTCCGCCTTCGGCAGCGCCATCTTCATCCAGAATAACAGCACCTCGGTTGCGCAGGGGGTGACGTTCGCACCGACGAGCGGTCAGACGCTGACGGTGAGCGGTGTAATCGCCGATGAAGAGGGTTCAGGCGGCACTAAAACCAACGCCACCCAAGGCAAACTTTTTATCGCGGGCGGCGGCACGGTCCGTCTCACCGGTACCAATACCTTTGAGGGCGGTTCCTCCATCAGTGCCAACAGCACCCTCGACCTCGGCGCCAGCGGCGCGGGCGGGACGGGCGAGATTACCTTCGCCTCAGGTAGCACTGGCCGGTTGTTGATCGAGAACGCGGCGCTTGCCTCGGGTCACCTCAGCAACACCGTTAATACCCTAGCTGCCGGCGACGCGTTCGATTTCTCCGGCCTGACGTTTAAAGCCGGCGCGACGGTGAACATCGTTTCGAACACCTTGTCGGTAGTCAGCAACGGCGTGACTGACACGCTAACCCTCGCCAGCCCCGGCTCCAGTCTGGGACTGGTCGCGGTCCAGGACGCCGGCACCGGCACCGACGTCGTCACCACCAACTTCACCATCAGCACTGAGGCGCAGCTGCTCGCCGATCTCGCGGACGTCAATAGCGGCGGCGCGGATGCGGCGAGCGGCGTGACCTACACCTTCGACTTCCTCAACGCTATAACGCTGGTCACCGGCGGCGAAACGCTCAATTTGTTATCCGGGTCATCGGTTGAGTATACCGGCTCGGGCTTCACCAACGGCAACACCACAACGGTCACCGCCGGCGAGTTGGTCGCTGGCGCCACCGGTGCGCTTGGCTCAGGCGCCTTCGCGATCGGGGCGAGCGGGATCGTGGCCCTCGACGACTTCGCCCAGACCATCGGAGATCTCTCGGGCTCCGGCGAGGTTTTGTTGCAGGGCGCGAACCTGACCGAGGGAACGTCGAATTCCACCGCTTTCACCGGTTCGATCTCGGGTCCGACCGGGGGAATGTTGATCAAGGAGGGCACCGGGACTCTCACACTTTCCGGCACCAACACGTTGCCAGGCGGACTGACAATCCAAGCGGGCGAGGTTGTTCTCGGCAGCACCGCCGCTCTGAATGGTGGAGGAAACATCACGTTCGATCCCAGCAGCACTCTGGGGATCGCCGGGGGTACGATGCCGGACAATACCATAGACGGCTTCGTTAGTGGCGACACGGTCGATTTGACTACTATCGGTAACGTCGCCGGCAGCCACGCCGATATGGACTACTCCACCAACGTTCTTACCGTTACGGAGGGCAGCAACACCTACGCGCTGCAATTCGACAAAAGCCAAGATTTCTCCGGTGATTATTTCCACCTTGCAGCGGACAATCGCGGCGTCGGTCCTGGTACGGACATCACCGAGAACACAACTCCCTGTTACTGCCGCGGCACCTTGATCCTCACACCGGATGGCGAGGTGCCGGTCGAAGAGCTTTCCATCGGCGACCCGGTGATAACGTCGTCAGGCGCCGCACGGTCGATCCGTTGGGTCGGGCGCCGCAGCTACGGCGGTCGTTTCGTCATGGGCCGCAAGGATATTCTGCCGATTTGCATCAAGGCCGGCACGTTGGACGAGAACGTGCCGCGTCGTGACCTTTGGATCTCACCCAACCACGCGATGTATCTGAATGGTGCACTGATTGAAGCCAAGGATCTCGTCAACGGTGTGTCTATCATCCAGGCCGAGAGTGTTGCGAAGATCGAGTATATTCACATCGAGCTCGAAACCCACGACGTGCTGATCGCCGAGGGGGCGCTGTCGGAAAGCTTCCTCGACGACGACAGCCGCGGCCTATTCCACAATGCGCACGAATACCGGACGCTTTACTCAGAGACGGCAGCGACCGCCGCGCAATATTGCGCGCCGCGACTGGAAGACGGCTATGAGGTCGAGACGGTACGGCAACGCATTGCGTTACGGACGGGACAGCGCACGGGCGATGATCAGCTGCGAGCTGGTGTGTTGCGGGGCTATGTCGATCTGATCAGTACCGAGTGCATCGCGGGCTGGGCGCAGGACGCGGACCATCCCGAAGCGCCGGTATGCCTCGACATTTCCGCAGGCGGCCGGCTGATCGGCCAGGTTCTTGCCAATCGGTATCGAGAAGACCTCGACCGAGCCGGCATGGGCAGCGGCCGTCACAGCTTCGAGTTCGTGCCGCCCGCAGGGTTTGCTTTCACGCTCGACGCCGTAGAGGTGCGCCGCTCGCTCGACGCTGCGCCGTTGATGTTAACCGCGAACGCGTGGCGCGCACTGCGACTAGCCGTAGTTTCAGAGACAGAGTCAGCTCGCGGACGCGCTACCATCGAGCGATCCGCCAAAGTTGGACGGCATCGGCGAGCCGTAAACGGGTAGAAGAGCGCTACGACCGAGTTGTTTGCACCGATTTTGCGTCTCGTTTTCTCCGCCGCAGCAAAACATACACCTGAACCAATTTCGGATCGCTTCCGACTCACCCCCTAAAGCCGCCCCTATGCGCATTCGTCCAGCGGGAACAAGCTGCCATGTGCCCGGCGGGACCAGTGTTCGTGACGTCGCGCCCTCGCCCCTTGCAAGACAAGACGATCGTCCCGGTCACGGACAGCATGAATTATCGGCCCCAACCTGACGAGGCTCGCATGCAATCCGCCATCCATTTCATTTCCGGCCTGCCGCGTTCAGGCTCTACGCTGCTGTCGGCGATTTTGCGGCAGAATCCGCGCTTCCGCGCCGGCATGACCGGCCCGGTCGGCTCGCTCATCGAGGCGACGCTGCGCCATATGAGCATGAGCAACGAGACCGCGATCTTCATTAGCGACGCGCAACGCGAGGCGCTCCTGAGGGCGATCTTTGCCACCTTCTACGATGACGTGCCGAAGGACCATGTGGTGTTCGACACCAACCGGCTATGGTGCACCAAGCTGCCGCTGATCGTGACGCTGTTCTCGGAGGCGCGGGTCATCTGCTGCGTGCGCGACATTCCGTGGATTTTCGACAGCATCGAGCGGCTGATCCGCAACAACAAATTCCAACCGTCTGCGATCTTTAACTTCGAGCCTGGCGGCACCGTGTATTCGCGGGTTGAAGGCTTAGGCGCCGCCAATGGGATGGTGGGCTATTCCTGGAATGCGTTACACGAAGCGTGGTGCGGCGAGCAGGCCGACCGCTTGCTGCTGCTCTCCTATGAGACGCTGACCAGCGATCCGGGCAAAGCGATCGATGCGGTCTACGACTTCATCGGCGAGAAGCCATTTCCGCACGATTTCGAGAATGTCGAATTCGACGCCGCCGAGTTCGATCGCCGGCTCGGTACGCCCGGTCTTCATACCGTCAGTCGCCGCGTCGAATTCAAGGAGCGCCGGAATCTGCTGCCGCCCCTGCTCATCCACAAGTTCGAGAACGACGCATTTTGGCGCGACCCGGCCCGCAATCCGAACAAAGTGAGGGTCGTATAGGAGCAAAACTGGAGCGCGGACTTCTCCTTGTGGCCCCGAAACCGAAGTGCCGCATCGTGTATGTTTAGTCCGTTATCGGGAAAAGCCGACATGACTCGGACATCGCCATTGCGAAGCAGTTGACCCCGAGCAGACATGACAATCACCCCTCTTCCGCACTGCATCTCTTAGTCGCCCAATGATGTGCTAGGGGGAAGGAATGGGAATAAGACATCGCGATTTTATCGCCTTGTTTGGAGGAACGGCAGCATCCGGCACGTGGACGGTCGCCACGCCCGCGCGCCAGCCATCACTGCCGGTCATTGGCTTTCTTAGCTGCCTATCTGCCGCCGCTCTTACCGGGCCCGTTGCCGCATTTCGGCAGGGGCTGCAGGAGTGTCGGCTATGAAGAAGGAAAGAACGTCGCTATTGAATTTCGGTGGGCGGAAGGACACTACGACCTGATATCCGTTGGCGCATTCGTGGCGGCGGTCGGCGCCCACTCGCTAACGGCAAGTATTGAGGCACTTCCGCCGACTTCGTCAGATGTCCGCTATCCGGTCACTATTGGGGGGGCAAAGCCGACTTTGTTGGGATAGCGCCACGCGCTCTAAGAACGCCGCTTATTGCCGGCGCGGGTGCGGTAGGGGGCTTGTCGCTGAAAGTTTGGTTTATTTCAGCTAGCGCATCGATCAGATTAAATCGGACGTGCTTGCTCCAGCGCGCACGTTGCCAGGCGTATCACCGAAGCGCCGGCGGAACGAGCGATTGAAATTGGAGATGTCCGAAAATCCGGATTGGAGAGCAATATCCGAAACCCGTTTTTGGCTGAACCGCCTGTCGGTCAACTGCGCGAACGCCAGCTGCAATCGCAGTTCGGTCACTCGCTCAGAGAATGTCATGCCCGTAGTCTCGATGAGACGCTGCAGATATCGCGGTGAGACATTCTGACTGCGAGCGGTAGCCGAAATGGTAAGGCCGGGAAAGACGAAATTCCTGTTGATATATGTCAGCGCGAGTTCAAGCCGCGCCGCCGCCGTCGCGCTCAAGCCGTTCTCGTTCACCGGACGGTCGGGATTGATTGCGAGCGCGGCCAGATCGTAGATGTGATTGATCATGACGCGGCGCAGCTTGTGCGATACGGGCCCAAGCTTTTCCGGCAACCCGTTCAGGTAATTCAGAAGCAGGCGTAAGGGCAGGCTGTTACCGTCAATCCGCCCTCTGAAATCTTCGATATGTTTGATACGGGACGCGAGTGCGGGGCGAGGCAGCAGCATCCCGAGATGGCGCCGTCCCGAAAGGCTCGCCGGCTCGCCGGTCAAGATCGGATAGGCTTCGCCCTTTCCCAAAGAAAAATCGTGATCTCGCTGCGTGACCGCGGCTCGGCCGCCGAGGTTAACGATCAGCCCGATGCTATCCTCGCTGCCCGCCACCATCGCTTTGGTGCGGTTGAACGACATCGGCGATCCGGAAAATAGTACCGTCCGCAGCCCCGGCATGGTGCGCAACGTTGCTTGCGCCCCAAACGGTTCGTCCCCGATCGGTTCGATGTCTACGCGAACGACCGCGCGCCCGAATTCCTCGCGCCACGTCGATAGACGACGGCGTTCCGGAAGGGCGTCGGTCGTAAATCGGCGCACCGAAAAGTCAGCGGTGCCGCCCGACTGTGACCTCGGACCTGAATTAACCACTTGTCGCCCCCAGGCGCGGCCTTCACCAAAAGCTCCGTCGGTGAAACCGGCGCCAGGATATTACGCGCAACATTAGATCGGATAGCGCCAACTTTGCAAATGGTGAACCGGACCGTACGCGTCTTTGTTCGCGTGCCGCCAAGATCGTCCGTCTAACCGATGGTAGCGTGATCGCGGAGTGATATCTGTTTGGTGGTGGCTATGTCGAATACCACGACGACCACGATCCTTCCGGCGTCCGACCAGCTGCTCGCAATGTCCTCGGACGGTCGGTACATCGCGTACTCCGAGATGTCCGGCACCCTGGACACACTGTATGTGCTCGACCTGAGCACCCTTCAGAGCGCCTTAATCGACGGCTTTACCCCCGCGGGCGATGCGAGCTTCACCGACGTTAGTTTTTCAGCGAATGGCGACTACCTTTTCTACAGCGAAGGTATCGGCGGCGAGAGTCCCGAAAGTTACGGTGACCTGTTCATCAAGGACCTGACCAACGTCACGGCGCCGATCAACGTGACGCCGACACTGCCGGGCCCGACGGGCCCGGGTGGTATTAAAGTTGTCTGGTCGTCGCTCACAGCGCTCGCGATCTCCAATGACGGCAACGTTATCGTCTACAACGAAGACTATAATGACCTCTCAGGAGGAAACCCACAGTTCGCCGGCCTTGTAGTAGACAATCGCACCACCGGCATCGTGGAGGAATTGAATTCGCCAAGTCTTGATAGCGAATACGGCGATGTCAGCCTGTCGGGCGACGGCCGTTATCTCTCCTTCGAGTACGACGTCGGAGGAGCCATCGACGAATTCATTCAGGATCTGCAAACTGGCAGCCCAGTGGAGGTCGCGTCCGCGGCCACCAGCGGCGTTTTCATCGGCGGTGGCGCCTCTGATGGGCTCACTTTAGTCTCGGCTGATCAACGTTATGTCGCATACGACGCGCTGACGAATATCGGCGGGCCCACTGACATTGACGCGATTTTCCTTCACGACAACGATGCGCCCGCCGGCACGCCCGATCAGATCATCACGGCCAGCGCTGACGGCGTGGTCGCCAATAATAATAGCTTTCAATTTGCATTCTCCGGAAACGGAGAATTCGACATCTTCGAAAGCGACGCGACGAATCTTGTCCCTGGCATTCCCGCGAACAACACCACCTTCTACGTCTACATCAAGGACATAATAACCGGCGGCATCCGCTTGCTCGACGATGGCGGTGACTTCATCTCCTATGACGGCTCGCGGATCGTCTCCCAGAGCAGTTCAGGCATCGTCGTCACCACGATCACCGGCTCCACGCTGACAATCGACAGGATCAATGGCGACGATTACGTCAACGCTGCTGACGGTTCGACCATCACCGTATCGGGCACCTCCGGCGCCATCGGCAAGACGGTGATCGTCAGCCTGCCTGGTGGTCTGCTATCCACTGCGTCCGCCATTGTGCAGGCTGACGGCACGTGGAGCACAACGATCTCCACCAGCAAGTATGGCGATGGAGCGATCAACCTCCACGCCGCCGTCACCGACGACTTCAACAATACGACCACCGTCGACCATCCCTTCACCATCGACCGGACGCCGCCGCAGCTCGACGTCTCATCGGTAGCCGGCGACAACTACATCAACGCCGCCGAGCTCACCCATGCGGCGGTCGTCGGCACGGTCGCCATCGGCGATCCCGTAGTAGCGGATTCGCTTGTCGGTGAACTCCAGATCAAGATCGACAACGGGCCGAGCACGGAATTTTCCACGCAATTCAGTCCGACGAACGATCCGCAGCCCTTCTCTGATGACGTCGATGCAGCGGGTTTTGCCGACGGCGCGCATACCGTCACGGTGACGGCCGTCGACGAGGCCGGTAACACCACCGTCAGGACCATCGACGTCATCATCGACACCACGCCGCCCAAGATAGCGATCACCTCAATATCGGGTGACGACGTCATCAATCCGACCGAGCTCAAAACCGAGCAAGGCATTCAAGGCACGTCCGATGCGATCGGTCAGACAGTCACGGTCTCGCTCAATGGCGTCGAAATCGGCCAAGCCGTCGTGCAAGCCGACGGCACCTGGATCGCGACGGGAGATTTCGCCGCCGCGAACTCCGGCGAGAATTTGGTCACGGCGGACGTCGACGACGAAGCCGGCAATCCCGGCGAGGCGAGTGCCGGCGTGTTTGTCGACCGCGGCTTCAGCGCGCAGCAGCTCTCGGACGGTCCGGGCGGGCAGCAGGGTGGCGGCAGCGGGGTGATGTTTCCGGAGTTGGACGGCGCCGGCGACAAGCTTGTCTTCACTGGGCTGAACTTCAATCTGATGTCGACCGCCACGGGCTCATCCGGCGCGCAGGTCTACATCAAGGACCTCACGACCGGCGCGATCACCTTCGCCACGCCCGATCCTTCGCAGAATGCCGAGTTCGGCGCGATCTCGCCGGACGGACGCTATATCGAATTTGTCACCGACGCCAATCTCGATCCGACCAATCCTTCGTATGCGCCGGGGTTGTATTTCACCTACACGACAGATCTGACCACCGGCACTACCTATTTCCATAATCTCACGGACGACGCATACGACGGCACCGACCCAGATACGTTAGATCCCGGGATCACCCCCTCTTACTATGACCTAGGGAACTACCCGGACAAGACTCCCATCCAACCGCTGCCGGTTTTTCCGCTCGCTACCGCGGACGGCGGCAATTCGTTGGAACTGATAGACGATCTCGAGCCCGATCAGGTTGTCCAGCCGCTGGTGATGACCACCCAGATCAGGCTGGATGTCAATTCTCTCGATACCGATGGCACGCCATTCTTTTATTCGGGCGGATATGCAGAGCCAGACGCCATTCCCCCGGCCGATAATGACTTCGGCAGGTTCGTTCTGCAGGAATTTGCCCCGCAGATATCCGCGGACGGCTCGGTCATGGCGTTCGAGGCGCGCTTCTTTGGCGAGCAATGGGACACGTCAGGATACCCACCAGCGGTCACGATAGAGCCTCCCACTCTTCCTGAGATCTACGCCGGTCCCACTCCCCCGGAGGATGACGGTGGCGGCGGTGCTGCTTCTGAGCTGGCCTCGTCCTATGCCGACGGCACGCCGATGCCGTTCGGCGCGATCGATCCAGCGCTGTCGGCGGACGGCCAATTCGTCGCGTTCTGGTCCTGGGACAATGACGATAAGCCCGAGGTCTATGTCAAGAATCTCGCGACGGGTGAGCTGAAGGTCGCGTCCTCTGACGCCCTTGGCAATCCCGGTGTCGACAATGCGTCGGGCACGTTCAACGCCGGCTTCAATACCATCGCGATCTCGGCTGACGGCCGCTATGTCGCCTTCACCAGCGACGCCGTGCTGACGTCCGACGATTCCGGCACCACCGCGGATTTGTTTGTCAAGGACATGCAGACCGGCGCGATCACCCGCGTCAATCTCCCCGCCGGCACCTTCGCCAACGATCTCAGCACCCAGCTCACCATGACCGCCGACGGCGGCTATGTTGCCTTCGTCACCTCAAAGGGTTTGAGCCCGCTCGACAATAACACCGTGCCCGATATCTACGGCGTTTCCATCGCGTCTCTTGGGACACCACCGCAGATCGCCATTAATCCGGTGACCGGCGACGACAAGATCAATGCCGCCGAGGACTCCTCGCACGTCACCGTGAGCGGCACCTCCGACGCCATCGGCCAGACCGTGACGCTCTATGTCGATGGCGGCTTCCTGCCCGGCGTCGTGGTCGCCGCTGACGGCACATGGTCCACGTCGATCGACGCCACCGGCTTGATCGACGGGGTGCATCAGCTCCGCGCCACCGTCGCCGCCGCCGACGGCGCGACCAATACGGACGGCGACCTGATCACGATTGATACAGTGGCGCCGACCGTCGTGTTGTCGTCGGATAAAACGCACCTGACGGCAGGCCAGACCGCAACCATCACTGCGACCTTCAGCGAGGGCATTGGCGGTGTCGGGGCCGACTTCCTCACCGCCAGCGGCGGCACGCTCAGCCAGCAGACCTTCGTCAACGATCATACGCTGACGGAGATCTTCACGCCGGATACCGGCGTGGACTCTTTCACCATTCGCGCCACTCCGGATTCCGCGTTCGATTTTTCCGGCAACCCGAACGTCGGCACGAACGTAACGATCGGGCTTGCGTTCGACGGCGATTTTTCCGGCAGCTTTGTCTTTGCGGACGCCAATGACAACGGCGTCTACGACGTCGGCGAAGTCTCCACCACCACCGATGCCGCCGGCAATTTTGCGCTGAGCGGTGGCTCCGGCCCGCTCATCATGACCGGCGGCACGGATATTTCGACGGGTCTGCCGTTCACCGGCAAGCTCGAAGCACCTGAGGGTTCGGCGGTGGTGTCGCCGTTGACGACGCTGGTCGAGAAACTTGTCGAAACGAGCGGCGACACCGCCGCGCAAGCCGACGATGCCGTCGTGTGGGCGCTAGGCCTGCCGGCGGGAACCGACCTCACCACACTTGACGCTGTCGCCGGGGCCCAGTCGGGCGATCCGGCCAGTACGGCGGCCTTCAAGGCCGGTTCGGAACTGCTCGATGCCATCACCCTGATCCAGGCGGCGGGCGGCTCGCCCGATGCGGCGTATGCGGCCTTCGTGACCGACATCACAGCCGCGTCGGCCGCGGGCACAACTGTCGATCCGGCTGATGCCGCAACGATCGACGCCATAGCCCAATTGGCGGGACTGGATGCTACGGCCGCGCAAGCCGTTGCGTCGATCGCGTCTGAAACCAGCGCAGCCCTCGAACAGCAATTGCTCAATGCGACTTCCCCTCTGGAGATTTTCACGGACATCACGGGTTCCAGCATCGCCGAGCAAGGCGATGCGGCCTCCGTATTGTCCAAAGCCAGTGGAGACGCGGCCTATCAGCAGGTAGCGGATAGCTACTTCCAGGACCTCGGCGCGACGCTCACTCAGGATGATCTGATCGCTGCCGATCAGGTCGCGTGCTATTGCCGCGGCACGTTGATACAGACGCCCAAGCGCAAGGTGCCCGTGGAAGCTCTGAAGATCGGCGATCCGGTGACCGTGATGTCGGGCACCGCGCGGCCGATCAAATGGATTGGGCGCAGGAGCTATAACGGACGCTTCCTGTTAGGGCGAAAAGACATGCTGCCGATCTGCATCAGGGCTGGCGCGCTTGCCGACAATGTGCCGTGCCGCGATCTTTGGATTTCGCCGCATCATGCGATGTATTTCGCGGAGCCGACCGGAGACGGCATGTTGATCGAGGTCAAGGACCTCACCAACGGGGTTTCCATCGTGCAGGCAGAGCGGATTGGCAAGGTCGAGTATTTTCATATCGAGCTTGAAACTCACGATGTGATTCTCGCCGAAGGCACACCATCCGAAACCTTCATCGACGACGACAGCCGTGGCATATTTCACAACGCTCATGAATACCGCCGGCTTTATTCGGAGGAGCACGTTGCTCCCGCGCATTACTTCGCACCGCGGGTTGATGAGGGCTACGAGCTTGAGACGATTCGGCAGCGAATTGCGCGACGGGCAGGGTTAAGCGCAGGCAACGAAGCGACTCCCGGTGCGCTCCGCGGCTTTGTCGATCGGGTCACGCCGCATTTGGTGGAAGGCTGGGCGCAGAACGCCGACCTTCCGGAAGTGCCGGTCTGTCTTGACATTCTGGCCGGAGGCACCCTCGTCGGCCAGGCTTTGGCCAACCGCTACCGCGAAGACCTCAAGCACGCGGGCCTCGGTTCAGGCTGCCACAGTTTTGCATTCCGGCTGCCGTCAGGACTTTCCCCCGCGCGTAACGTGATTGAAGTCCGGCGTTCGCTTGACCGGGCAGTCTTACCTCTTTCAACGCAGGTAATAAGGTTCGGCGAACCGGACGCTGCGTAACGGCGCCTGACCCTATCAATGTCGCCTTCTGGCCCGTCGCGTCACTTAGTGCGACGCAGCGATATGTCCGGAGTTGAAGTCACAACGGACTCGAAAGCGAAAGCTGAATTCGGTCGCGATTGGACCCTGAACGGAATTCGAGCAGCCAGATTTGCTGCGCCGCGATGAGGCCACTTCCGGCTAACTAGCCTGAGCGGCTAGGATGCCCTATCCGGGCCCGAGAGTAGGCAATGAAGCGGGGTTCAAAATTGCGCGGCAAAACGGGTAAGTCGGCGCCCCGCGAGGAGGCGACGCTAAAGCGAACTCATGAGAAAACGGCGCCCGGTCCTTGGGCGGCGATCACAGCCCTGGAAGCGGAGATCGCACGGCTCACACGCGAACGCGACGAGGCGCTGGAGCAGCAGACGGCGACGTCGGAGGTACTGCGCGTCATCAGTAGCTCACCAGGCGAGCTGGCTCCCGTATTTGCAACCATGCTGGAGAAGGCAGTTCGGATCTGCCAAGCCACATTTGGCAATATCTACCGCTGGGACGGGAACGAAGTAGCGCTCGTTGCAAGCTATAACGTCCCGCCGGCCTTTGTCGAGCACCGCAAGCGTTCGCCCTATCGCCCGAGTCCGGCCAATGCCTTTGGCCGCATGATAGCGACCAAAACCTTGGTTCATGCCATCGATGCCGCTGCGGAGCTTGCCTATACCGAACGACGCGAGCCGGGAGTCGTTGCTGCGGTCGAGCTGGGGGGCGCGCGAACCTACGTTGCCGTTCCACTGTTGAAGGAAGGTGAATTAACTGGCGTGCTAACTGTTTATCGTCAGGAGGTACGCCCGTTCACTGACAAACAGATCGAGCTCGTACAGAACTTTGCCTCCCAAGCCGCTATTGCCATCGAGAACACGCGGCTGCTTAGCGAACTGCGCGAGGCGCTGGAGCAGCAGGTTGCCACAGCCGATGTGCTCAAGGTCATCAGCCGATCGACCTTCGACCTGCAGACGGTGCTCGATACACTGGTCGAATCGGCGGCGCGGCTGTGCGGCGCACCACATGGACTGATATTCCGCTATGACGGAGAAGTTTGCCGTGCAATAGCCGCTTACAATAACGTCCCCGGCTTCAAGGAACTCTGGGCCGAAAACCCGATCAGGCCGAGCCGAGCGACAGCGACAGGCCGAGCAATCATCGAACGTCGCCTGGTGCACATCCCCGACGTGTTGGCCGATCCCGAATATGATCCTCCCGAAGGGGCGCTAAAAGAAGCACAGAAACTGGGAAACTACCGGACCACGCTTGTCGCGCCTATGCTGCGAGAAGGTGTCCCGATTGGTACGATCACGCTGTGGAAAACGGAGGTACAGCCCTTCACAGAAAATCAAATTGAGTTGGTCAAGACATTTGCCGATCAGGCTGTCATCGCTATCGAGAACACACGGCTGCTCAATGAGCTGCGGCAGCGCACCAACGATCTGACGGAGTCGCTGGAGCAGCAGACCGCAACCTCAAAAGTACTTGAGGTCATCAGCCGCTCGGCGTTCGATCTCCACGCGATGTTCGAAACCGTGGCCGAAAGTTCGGTCAGGCTATGCGGCGCCGACCGCGCGTTCATCATGCGTTACGACGGCGAACTGCTGCGCGTAGCGGCGACCTTCAACGCTACTCCAGAGTTTGAGGAGTGGGTGGCGCAACATCCGATCCGCCCCGGTCGGCACAGCGCTTCCGCTCGCGCCGCGCTCGAACGCCGCACGATCCACATTCCCGACATCATGGCTGATCCGGAATATACGTACGCGGTGGGGTCGCAAGGTGTCGAGCCGTTTCGCACGCTCCTTGGGGTGCCGATACTCAAGGGCGACGACTTGTTGGGCGTCATGATCATTTATCACCTCGAGGTCAGGCCCTTCACCGAAAAGCAAATCGCTCTTGTTGAGACCTTCGCCGACCAGGCGGCCATCGCGATCGAGAACGTGCGGCTGTTCGAGGCCGAGCAGCAGCGCACGCGGGAACTCACCGAATCGCTAGAGCAGCAGACGGCCACCTCCGAGGTGCTCCAGATCATCTCAAGCTCGCCCGGCGATCTCACACCAGTGTTTGCTTCGGTGCTGGAGAACGCAGTCCGCATTTCCGGCGCCAAGTTTGGGATTATCCATGGCTGGGACGGCGAGACTTTGCGCCTGTTGGCAACGCATAACCTGCCCCCGGCCTTCGACGAAGCACGCAAGCGCGCGCCCGCATTCCGACCCGGCCCAAAAACCGGCGTGCGCCGCATGGCGGCTAACAAAAGCTTGATTCACGTCATCGATCTGATCGAGGATGAGGGTTATCTCGACGAGCGCGCGCCGCAGGTTGTCGCCGCGGTCGAACTGGGCGGTGTTCGGACCATGCTGGCCGTCCCGATGCTGAAGGAAAACGAAGTCATCGGCGCATTCACGGTATATCGCCAAGAGGTCCGTCCGTTTACCGACAAGCAGATCGATCTGGTCAAGAATTTTGCCAACCAGGCCGTCATTGCTATCGAGAACGCGCGGCTCTTGAACGAACTGCGCCAGCGCACCGATGAGCTTGGCCGCTCGGTGGGCGAACTGCGCGCGCTCGACGAGGTATCCCAGGCTGTGAACTCGACGCTCGATCTTGAGGCCGTGCTTAACACCATTGTCGCGAAGGCTGTGCAGCTTTCAGGCACGGAGGCCGGCGCCATCTACGTGTTCGACAATCTGCAGCGAGAATTTCATCTGCGCGCCACCTACGGCATGGATCAGGAGTTGATCACCGCCCTAACCGAACAGCACATCAGGCTCGACGAGCCGATTGTTGCTCAGGTCCTGGCGCAGCCCGAACCGATCCAAGTGGCCGATTTGCGGGACGGCGAACCGTCGGCTGTCAACGAGGTCATTTTGCGCGCCGGCTTTCGCGCACTATTGGTGGCGCCGCTGCGGAGAGGCGAAGACCTGGTAGGGATGCTCGTGGTCCGCCGCCGCACACCGGGTGCCTTTGCGCCCAATACGATCGACCTGATGAAGACGTTTGCGGCGCAATCGGCATTGGCAATCCAGAATGCTCGGCTGTTCCACGAAATCGAGGAAAAGAGCCGGCAGCTCGCCGAGGCGAGCCAGCACAAATCGCAGTTTCTCGCCAACATGAGTCATGAGCTGCGCACCCCACTGAATGCCATCCTGGGCTACACCGAGCTGATGGCCGACGGCGCCTATGGCGAGCCATCGGAGCGGATGATGGGAGTGCTGAAGCGGCTTGAGAGCAACGGCAAGCACTTGCTCGGGCTAATCAATGACGTGCTCGACCTGTCTAAGATCGAAGCAGGCCAGCTCGTGCTCGACCTCGCCGATTACTCACTGCAGGACGTTGCCCACACGGTCCACAGCGCGGTCGAACCCCTGGCAGCCGACAAGAAACTAAAGTTCACTACCGAGGTAACGCCTGATCTACCCCGAGGTCACGGCGACGAGCGGCGGTTGACACAAGTCCTGCTCAATCTCGTCGGCAATGCGATCAAATTCACTGATTATGGAGAAGTAGCCATTAAGGTATCGGTGGCGAACGGCGCCTTTAATGTGGCCGTGCATGACACTGGGCCGGGCATTTCCACTGCCGATCAAGCCAAACTGTTTCAGGAATTTCAGCAAGCCGACAATTCGGTAACCAAGAAGAAAGGAGGAACGGGCTTAGGGCTCGCGATCTCCAAGCGCATCATTGAAATGCATGGCGGAAAAATCTGGGTCGATTCGGTCGTCGGCCAGGGCTCAACCTTTGCCTTCACGTTGCCGGTAAATGTTACGCAGCAGGCGGAGCCGCCATGACTAAGCGCATTCTGGTGGTCGAGGACCAGGCTGATAATCGCCAGATTATTCGCGATATGCTCGCGGGCACCGACTATGAGATCGTCGAGGCCGAAAACGGTGAGGAAGCTCTTGCTGCTGTGGCCAAGCAACGCCCCGATCTCATCCTGATGGATATTCAGCTGCCGGTAATGGATGGCTACACCGCTACGCGCCGCATTAAGGCCGATCCTGCGTTACGATCAATACCGATCATAGCGGTCACGTCTTACGCCCTCAGCGGCGAAGACAAGAAGGCGCGCGAAGCGGGTTGTGATGCCTACATCCCCAAGCCCTACAGCCCACGTGAACTGCTGGCCAAAGTTCGTCAGTATCTTTCGGACTGACGGTTTTTTGCTGCAGTGCCGTTCATCTCCTGTTGGCCCCGAACGTCGTTTGCTGCATGACAGCAATACGTCTGGAGTTGGGAGCATAGCGGAAGTGACAGACACTCGCTCGAACCGACGTTGATGACCGTGCGCCCCGAGGGCGCGAACTATCAGTGAGGGAGGATCTCACCCGGATAAATGTCGATTGGTCCGGAAGCTGGCAGGCGACACGGTCGGGTAACTGGCTGGGTCGGAGCCCTGCGACAAAGGCAGCCTTGGGCTGCTGAGCGATCTGATGGGCCGTAATAAAGTGAAGCCCGAGCAGGCCTCGAAAGTTCTAATGCGGATGCCGACCCTCCGGTCATTTGGGGAAGGCCGCACGTGTGGGGAAGTAATCGACACGCGCACCCGCACGATCCGCCGGGGTAGTGGGTACGGCACGTCGGAAGGGTGGTTCGTAGTTACAGGGGGAGACCCGTCGCAGACGAGGGTAGCAGCCTCAGCATCGCATCAGGCGGTGGTCACGGCGGGAGTTGGACGGGGTCGTAAGAGTGTTGAGGCCGGGTAATGCCGGCGGAGCAAAGGGCCCCGACTTCTGGTGCGCTTTCGAAGATGGTGAGGTGAAGGTGATTGGCGATGAGCCTGACAACGCCTGATAAGATCCGGAACCTTCAGAGGAAGCTCTACTGCAAAGCGAAGGCGGAGCCCGCCTTCCGCTTCTATCTGCTCTACGACAAGATCTGTCGCGAGGACATCCTGGACCACGCCTATCGGCTCGCCCGCGTTAATGCGGGCGCACCGGGTGCGGATGGGATGACGTTTGCTCGCATCGAGGAGCAGGGGCTGGAAGCATGGTTGGCGGGCTTGCGCGCGGAACTGGTCTCGAAGACATACCGACCTGATCCGGTGCGGCAGGTGATGATCCCCAAAGCGAATGGTGGCGAGCGTCCGCTCGGCATTCCGACCATTCGTGATCGTGTGATTTAGACTGCCGCCAAGATCGTGATCGAACCCATCTTCGAGGCTGACTTCGAGGACAATGCCTACGGCTACCGACCCACACGCGGAGCGGTAGACGCGGTCAGGGAAGTGCACCGGCATTTATGCCGGGGGTATGCTGACGTAGTTGATGCTGATTTGTCCAAGTACTTCGATACGATCCCGCATTCCGAGCTGATAAAGTCAGTAGCCCGGCGTGTCGTGGATCGAAACGTCCTGCGCCTCATCAAAATGTGGCTGAGGGCGCCGATCGAGGAACGGGACGCGGACGGAACCCGGCGCATGAGTGGCGGCAATGGAAACACGCGCGGCACGCCGCAAGGCGGCGTCGCAAGTCCACTGCTCGCCAACATCTACATGAACCGGTTCCTGAAGCATTGGCGTTTGACCGGATGCGGCGACACGTTCCATGCTCACGTCGTCTCCTATGCCGACGACTTCGTTATCCTCAGCCGCGGTCGCGCGGCGGAGGCATTAGCGTGGACAAAGGCGGTGATGACCAAGCTCGGGTTGACGATTAACGAGGGTAAAACATCGTTGAGAAACGCCCGAAAGGAACGCTTCGACTTCCTTGGCTACTCGTTCGGCGCGCATTTGTTCGAGGCGAACGGGAATTGGTATCAGGGTGCGAGCCCGTCCAAGAAGAGCGTGCAACGGCTCAAAACAAAGGTCGGCGATCTTCTGGTGCCGAGCAATATCGATCCATGGCCAGAAGTGCGTGACAAGCTGAACAGGTCACTGCGAGGCTGGTCCAACTACTTTGGCTACGGCTCGCGGAGCAAGGCATACCGTAGCGTCGACCATTACGTCTTTGAACGTGTGCGCAGGTTCCTCGTGCGAAGGCACAAGGTGCAAGGGCGCGGCAATCGCCGATTCACATTCGATGTAATTCATCGAGAACTCGGCGTTCTGTGCCTCCAACGGCTGCCCCGAGCGGTCCCGTCGTGTGCCTTGCGGTGAAGCCAGTCGGAAAGCCGGATGCCGGAGATCGGCTTGTCCGGTTTGATGAGCGGGGATGGAAAACGGGGCGTTGGCCATAGGCCCCAAGCTACCGCGCCCATCCTCGACTCTACCATACCGACCGTTTGCCGCAAAAGTTCGGTGCAGCGCAGCATGTGCAGCGTGCAGCTATCCCGGCTTATAAATGCTCGATGAGTCACTCGATCACCTCGTTGGCGCGGAGCTGGATCGCCGTTGACAGTTCGACGCCGATCGCCTTAGCGGTCTTGAGGTTGATAACCAACTCGAATTTCACGGCCTGCTCTACGGGGAGATCGGCGGGTTTCGCCCCGTTGAGTATTTTGGCCACGTAAAAACCGAGCTGACGATAGATGGCCACAGGGTCTACGCCGTAGGAGATAAGCCCGCCTGCCTGGACGTAGGCCTTGAAGATGAACATGGTTGGCAGCCGCTGCTGGATCGCCAACTCGGCGATTTGCGAGCGGTAAGGGGTAAAGAACGGACTGGAAAGTACGAGGAGCATTTGCGGAGAGCCTTCGGCGAGGCTCCGGAACGCTGCATCGAAATCGTAAGGCGGGTTCTCAAGTTCCAGCGATTGCACGTCCAGGCGTAGCGATCTCGCCTGACGCTCCGCAGCGGCAAACTGGTCCGCCGATATTCCATCCCAGAGAACCGCCAATCGGGTTCTTTCGGGAAATGCCTGGGTCAGTAACTCCACTTGCTTTGCGGCCAATTCGGTTTGCAGAGAGACCACCCCGGTGATGTTGCCGCCAGGCCGCGCTAGGCTCTTCACATAGCCGCGTGCGATCGGATCAAAGTTAATAGCCAACATGACAATGGGAATGGTTCGGCTCGCCGCGATGGCGGCCTGCGGGGCAATTTCGGACCCGCTCACAACCAGTAATTCCACGTTCGACCGCACCAGGTCGGCCGTTGCAGCGAAAAGTTGCTGGACGAAGACGCTTCTTTCGCCATCGACTATGCCATCGCATCTATCGAGCAGGCTAAAGTGGCCGTGCTCGATGCTATTGCCGGCCACCTCCAGGTCGAAAAAGCCAAGCGCACAGCCGCCTGATCCAAACATTCAGTTAGGAGAGACCGCCGCAAGGCGGTCTTTCTTTCTCGTGTGCGTCATTTTCGCAAATTTCTCGCTTTTGGCCCGAAGCGTCGATTAGTGCAACGCGGCGAGATGTCCGGAACTGGGTCGGAATGTGGGGCTTTATCATGATCCCGAACTGTAGTGGATCGTTGCGTGAAGCGTCGGCCGCGCCGTGCGCTGGTCGCGACTGGCTTCAGGCACCCCCGACGAAAACTTAATTGGCCGCACAGCAAGGAGGCATCGGATGACTGAAAACGAAGCTGTTGAGAAATGCACCAAAGCTTTGTTGAGGCACCAGCAACAGCCCGAGCACATATGGAGAGAAGCGACTGAGTCACTAAATTTCGCACGCCAGATGGTGGTTTGTCTTAAAGAACTCGGGCTATTGACGCTTGAAAGCAAATGAATGGTCGATCGGACAATGCTCTATTAAGCTCAACCAAGCGAACCAAATTGTTCAAGTCTCGCAACTCGCCCGGCATCGGCGTTTTCGTCGATCGGCGGGTACAGAAATTGCTGCGAGGAGGTTTCCCTTTGCAGTATAATGTTGCGGTGCATGAGTTCGGTTGTGGCCCTTTGCGTCATCCACGAGATGTCCGCGATTTGGTCGCTTCTCTAATCGGCCGTTCTGGGTCAAGCGTTTTCAGACTGTCCACTGCTGTGGTGTCGATGTCTCTCGCGGGCTCACGCTTCTCTTCGGACTCGGCACCAAGGCCCTTCCATCCGAGGACGAGGTAGAACAATCTTGCGGGCGGCCTTGCCGTCAGATGAACGGCAGGTCCAAGCGACCAAACGAACTCACCTCATCCATCGTCCCGCGAGGGACATCATTCTACCGGTTGGTGGAGCTCGAGTGTTCTCCTGTTAGGTTTGATCTTGCACGGTTCTCATGCCGCTAAGACCTCACGGGTCCAGCGGAACTCGGTGCCGTCAACCCAGATGCGGTGCAGGATCACGGCCAACCGACGTGCCGGCGCGACGATTGCCTTTTTCATCCCGCGGTGCCTGGCGATCTGCATCGCCCAGGCCTTGAGCCAGGACCACTTGTTGGTGCGGGTCAGCATGACCTGGCCGCTTCGTAGAGCATCACCCGCATCATCTCGTCTCCGCAGCGTGATATGCTACCGGCCCGATCGATCTCACCTGATTGATACTTGGATGGCGTCAGTCCAAACGACGCTCCGACCGCCTTGGAGTTCCTAAAGCGAGCTGGCACGTCGACGGTGGCGCGATAGGTCAGCGCCACTACGGGACCGACACCGGGAACCGTCATTAGCCGCCGGCACACGTCATCGTCCCGGACAATGGCCAGCAAGCGGCGGTGTAGGATACCGATCTGTTCGCGCAGCACCCGCCGGATAACGAGTAGCGGTTCGACCAGAACGGCTAGATCGGGCAAGTTCTCGACAAGCTCCCTGATCCGCGCCTCGAAGTTTACCTTCCCGATCATCCCGACCTTGAGGCCGAAGTTGCGCAAGCTGCCGCGCAGGTCGTTCTCGATGGCGATCGCCTTCGACACCAGCAGCTTGCGATGGGTCAGCAGCACCCGCAGTTTCTGACTGCGTAACGACTTCGGCCCGCATTGCGTTTGACCTTGTTGCGCGTTGCAATTTGGAAACTTCGGGATCGTCTAAAAACGAATAGATGGTCTTAGCCGTGCGGCTTAGTTTGGCACGACGACGCCGAGTGAGTGGGGGCGAATTTTGTAGTGAAGCGGCGCATCCATAATGCTGACTTCACCATCTGTGGACACGTTCACCCGCGCGGTTCCGGGCTCCACCAATAGCTCCTTCGTCTCGAAGGCGTTCAGCTCCTGATCAGTAGCTCGCCCCACGAGCGTCCTCATAGCGACGGGTATAACGTTTCGGCGACCGGAGGTCGGCGCCGTGCACACCCACAGCCGGCCCGAATCCAGCTTGGATCGCGTGCCGATGTGCGCGCCCGAGGTTCGGTAGCGATTGTTGCCGACGAACAAGAAAGGCGTCACTTGTTCTAACGCTTCTGCTTGGTCCATATGCACCTTCATGCGCAAGCGAAAATAGCGCCGGATCATGGCCCTCAAGGCCAGCATGAACGCCACCCGCTTTATATGTCCGTGTTTTTCCTGCTCTTCACGCTGGCGCACGAAGTGCGGGTAGAAGCCCACGCCCGAATTATTGACGAACACGCGGCCGTTGACCTCCCCGACATCCACCTTGGTGACTTGCCCGGTGAAGAGATTACGGACGGCGGCCTCTAGGTTGAGCGGAATGCCGGCATCCTTGGCGAAATGGTTCAACGTGCCCATCGGCAGAACACCGAGCGGTGTATCGGTGCCTGCGAGCTTGCCGGCTACTGCATTGACGGTCCCGTCACCGCCCCCGGCCGCGACGGGGTGACGGTGGTCACCCAGGGCGCGATCCACCAAAGCTGAGATGTCGTCGCCGCGCTTGGTCACCACGACCTGCACCTGAGCCCTGACTTCCCCTGAGATACGCGCGATATGCGCCTTCGCCTCTTCGAGGTGAACGGAATGGCCGTTGAGAATGCAGGTTGGGCTTACATTTGCTGGCGGCCGCGAGGTCATGATTAAGTATCCCGTAAACCAAGCCGCGAGTTCCTGTTGTGCTGCTATGCCGAACCGGCCAATCCGATTCGACTGCCATGCTGAAGCCAAGTCATCAGCACCCAGCATCCCAGCGCCCAGGCCGCACCGATGCACCAGCCTCCAAGTACATCCGTCGGATAGTGAACGCCAAGGTAGATGCGGCTGACGCCTATCAGGATCGTCAGAAGCCCCGTCAGGACGATGAAATACACACCAATCCTGGGTGAGGATTGGCTTCGCGCCAGAAGCGCCGCGATGGTCAGATAGGTTATGGCCGATAGCGCGGCGTGCCCGCTTGGGAAGCTACTTGTAAAAACCCGCGCTGCTGGAGAGACTATATCGGGACGCGGCCGCGCGAAAAAGAACTTGAGCAAATCGCTCAGCGCTATACCGCCGAACACGGCTATGAGCATCAACCAGGCCGCTGCCTGCTTGCGCGCCAGAAACAGATAGCCTGCGACTGCCAGCGTTATGATTAGCAGCACTATGATACTGCCAAGACTTGTCAGATCGCGAGCCGCCTCCTGAACCCATGCCGGGCCGATGGGAGCCGACGGGTTAGTGTGGTCACGAAAAGCAAGAATGATGCTTCGATCGAACGCAGATGATTTCCCTTCGACGACAGCTTCGGCAACCACGCCAAAGACGAACAGCAAAAAGGCGATCACCAAAAGGTATAGCGGCGCACCTTTTTGATTATCCTTCGCGGTCTGATCTCGCATGGGACGGCACCAATACTAGCTCTTGATGAAGAATTTCTCGGGCATGCTCGTAACCCAAACAAAGCCCCCAACTTTGGAATCGTGTCCGGGCAAGTCGGGTTGCCATCACCGCCGCCAGCCACGGTGCAATCAATATTGCCCTGAGCGGCCTAGGCAACGGCTTCGGCGGTCAATCGTGTGGCATGAGTTTCTATTGAATTGTCAAACTGGACCGGGCGGGTCGACCTGGCCTCCTTGCTGAAGTAACGCCATCAGCACCGAGCAACCTATGGCCCAGGCCGTTCCGATGCACCAGCCTCCAAGAATATCCGTTGGAAAATGAACGCCAAGATAAATTCGGCTCAGGCCGATGAGCACCGTTAGAAGGGCCGCGAGTAACATGAAGTAGAGGTCCAATATTGGTGAAGGGTAGGCTCGCGCGAGAAGGGCGGCGATCGTCAGATAGGTGATCGCAGACAATGTCGCGTGCCCGCTCGGGAAGCTTGTCGTGAAAACGCGTGGCGCATGCCTGACGACATCTGGCCGAGGGCGCGCGAACACGATTTTTAGAAGATTGTTGAGCACAAGACCGCCAACCACGGCAATCAGCATCAGCCAAGCCACTGCCGGCTTGCGAGCCAGGAACAGATATCCCGCAACCGCAAATGTGATGATCAAGAGCACAATGATGCTGCCGAGGCTTGTTAGGTCCCGGGCCGCTTCTTGTAACCACGGTGGCCCGATAGGGATCGGTTCGTTCGCGGATTTGCGAAGCGCAAGCATGACGCGGTGATCAAAAGTGGAGGGTTTGCGTGTCGCCACGTCCAGGGCAACAGAGCCAAACACGAACAGAAGAGCTGCTATCGCCAAAAGGGGAATCAGCGCAATTGCTCCGTCTATTCGCGCGTGAACGTGTTTGGAGGCATTCCCCGACGGAATCTACAAAATTCAAACGACGAGGTGATCAGTTCGAAAATCCAGGTCCGCGAAACTGGCTGCCGACTAGGCGAGTGTAAGGCAGATTTTGCTGCAGTGCATTAGTCTGTTAGTGGCCCGAAGCTGCCATCTGACTAGTACCCCCCAATGTCTGATATTGAGGGTAATAGCGGACAACGCACGAGCGACCGGCCATTTCACCCTTTGACCCAGACCTGGCCGCGGAGGGGAATTAATTTAGGTAATGAACAATCAAAGGGAGCAATGCATTTCGATTTATAACACTGTATTGCCTGAGCGCACTTTGTCGCTGCGTCGAACAGAACACGGCGGCGTCCAGAGGAATCAAAAACAGTGACCGCGAGCATCATTTATTTGGCGACGATCTGGGTCATCCCAGTAATCGTCGCCATCACCTTCCATGAAGCCGCGCACGGCTTCGTCGCGCATCTTCTCGGCGACGACACGGCGTGGCGGCTCGGACGCGTGAGCTTCAATCCGCTCAAACATATTGATCCGGTGGGGACGATTGTGTTGCCCGGCATATTGCTGCTAATGCGCGCGCCGTTTTTGTTCGACTACGCCAAGCCGGTACCGGTTAATTTTCGGGCGTTGCGCAGCCCACGGCGCGACATGGTCCTGGTCGCGGCCGCCGGGCCGGCGATGAACATCGCGCTCGCCATTGTCACGGTATTGGCATTTCACGTCGTCGGTTTTCTGCCGGCGACCGCGGCGCAATGGCTCGCAGCTAACCTGCGGAACGCGTTGATTATCAATGTCGTGCTGGCCGTGTTCAATCTGTTTCCAATGCCACCTCTCGACGGCGGGCGCATTTTGGTCGGCATTCTGCCGAAGGCTCTGGCCGGAGCTGTTGCGCGGCTTGAGCCATTCGGCCTCGTAATCCTGATCGGCCTGTTGATCGTTCTGCCGGTTTTGGGCGCTCAATTAGGTGTTGATCTCAGCATCGTCTCCCAGGTTTTCGGTACCGCAACGCGTGCTGTCATCAACGTCATCGTCCAAATCACTGGCAACGCATAGCTTGAGGAAAACGGCCGCCCGATTCCAATCGGCGGCATCGATCGGCACAGCTCAGTGTCGCTGCTGAAAAGATATCAGGTGACAAGATTCCGGACCAAGCGTTGTTCGCGGCCCGTCCGCGATTTGGTCGCTTGCGGGGAACAGCAGACGTAGATTTGCCGGCGTCTAATGGCTCGGTAGCGATTGACCCACTTCCGAAGTGGGGTGTGCGTCGCAGCAATCGAGGATGATCCTCGATCAGTTACTCGATCACCTCGTCGGCGCGGAGCAGGATCGCCGTCGATAGCTCGACGCCAATTGCCTTGGCGGTCTTGAGGTTGACGACCAGCTCAAACTTTGCCGCCTCGGTAACGGGGAGTTCAGCAGGCTTCGCCCCTTTGAGTATCTTTGCCACGTAAGATCCGAGCTCACGAAAGTTGGCCGCGGGGTCTATGCCGTAGGAGATAAGTCCGCCGACCTGGGCGTAGGACTTGAAGATGAACATGGTGGGCAACCGCTGCTGGATCGCTAACTCGGCGATATGCGCGCGGGACAATGCAAAGAACGGGCTGGAGAGCACGAGAAGCATTTGCGGTGAGCCCTCGGCGATGCTGCGAAACGCCGCATCGAAATCATAAGGCGGGTTTTCCAGCTTCAGCGATTGGACGTCCAAGTGTAGCGTTTTCGCTTGACGCTCCGCAGCGCCAAACTGGGCGGACGAAATCGCATCCCAGAGGATCGCCAAACGGGTTCTTCCAGGCAAGGCTTGCGTCAAGAGTTCCACTTGCTTTGCGGCCAATTCTGTTTGCAGGGTAAATATGCCGGTGACATTGCCACCAGGTCGCGCCAGGCTCTTCACATAGCCGCGTGCGATCGGGTCGTAGCTGTTAGCCCACATGACGATCGGAATGGTTGGGCTCGCCGCTAAGGCTGCCTGCAGCGCAGGCTCCGTACCTTCCGCAACTAGCACTTCCACGTTCGAGCGCACCAGATCGGCTGTTGCGGCAAAAAGTTTTTGTGGATCCTGGTCTAACCTGACAGTTTCGATCGTCAGATTTTGACCCTCGCTGAAACCGGACTTTTTTAATTCATCGAGGAATGCTGGATAGCCTCGCGCAGAAACCGGATCATCGAGCGAGGTCTGCAGAAGCCCAATGCGGGCGGTCCTGCCAGCAGGCTGCTGCGCGTGCGCGGCGAGCGGCCAAGCCACCGCGCCGCCGAGCGCGGATAGGAATTGCCGCCTCGCGATGCTGATTGCCATCGGACCTCCATTCGGGGTCACGCGGATCGGATCACTACGGACTGTAGCACGCCTCAAGACTGGGATCTGTGACGCATCTATGGTCAGCCGACAGGCCGAGAGCATGTCGGCTCATGAGACCCTAAGCGACGCACTTAAACTCGGCGTCTTTGTCCGCTGTTGGAGGTGAAGCGGTCGAACGGCATTAGAAAGTCCCGTTGTTGATGATAGGCCAAAGTGCCGCGGCCGTGGCGCAAATTAAACTGCGGTCTGATGATGAGCAGCCTATTCAACTTGGGCTCGCCAGCCAGCGGCGGTTAACTTGGCCAGTTCACGACTATACTTCGCATTGATGTCGCCACCATCATCGGCCTCACGCGCCACCTCCTACACGATGCGCGTGAGAACGCTGCCAATGGCATGAATGGCCTCATGGCGGTCAAGCCCGTCGTCCATCAACCGGTCGAGAGTTGCAGGCACCGACGTGGCTTCACCGAGCGCAACTTGGTTTTCTACCACCACATGGGCCATCGCGTGGAGTTCGGGATTTTCGAATTTGACTCCGGTTCGGCGTGATAGTCCATGACAGCGTCGATCCGTTCGGCTTCATCAAGTTCGAGCCAAATCTCTGAATCGGGTTGCTTATTTGCATCATAGTGCATGGAGTGTCTCGTTCGGCCAGCCGTTCTGACATAGCCAATGTAGTATACCCGATGGCCACGGGACGTTCGAAGTTCGACTTATGGCGCCATGGTAACAAACCGGAAGCTCACGATCGAGACTCTGACCAAACTGGGTGCAGACAAGCTCGCCGAATTGCTGATCGCCGAGGCGGCAGGAAACCGGCGGCTAAAGCAAACCCTGAACTTGGCCACTTCCACCAAGGATGGTCCTGAGGAGCTCGGCGCAATCCTGCGCAGGCGGCTCGTCACGCTCGCCAAATCACACTCCATGTTGTCCTACGATAGAGGCCGCGAGCTAATCGCTGAACTCGATGAGTTGCGTACGACCATAGTTGAAACGATCGGCGCCAAGGATTCCGAACTTGCGTTCGAACTCCTGTGGAAGTTCCTCGACCTCCATCCGTCGATCCTTGAGCGGGTCGACGACAGCAGCGGCCGCGTCGGCTCCGTATTCCGAATGGCATGCGACGATCTCGGGCTCCTCGCCCAACGAGCAGGGATCGAACCCGACCCGCTCGCCGCCACGGTGTTTGAGAAGGTCACTAACAACAGCTACGGCATCTACGATGGTCTTGTTGTAAGCCTCGCGGTGGCTCTGCGCCAGAAAGGTCGGGCAACGCTACGAGCACTGCTGTTGCAACGACGCCAACAGTATCTGACCGAAGACAAACGGGCAGAGATCGCCGCTGGCCGCTATGACTTCACGCTGAGCTGCCTCTCGCTCGCATTGCGCGACATCGCCGCATGCGAAGGTAATGCTGACGCCTTTATCGACACTTATCAGGGTCGCGATCTGACGAACCCGCGTTTTGCCAGCGAAATCGCGTTGCAACTGTTAAGGGCGAACCGTGGCCAGGAGGCATTGGGTTATCTCGACCGGGCGGCACCCTCGACCGAGAATCGGCATTTCGGACAAACCGAGTGGACAGACGCCAGAATTGCGGTACTCGATGCTCTACAGCGCGTCGACGAGGCTCAGAAATTGAGATTGGCATTCTTTCAAGCCCAGCTGAGCGCATCCCATTTACGTGCATACCTCGACCGGTTGCCCGACTTCGATGACGTCGAGGCCGAAGACCGGGCGCTCAATTTTGTCGCTGGGCACACCAATGTTCATGCGGCGCTGGCGTTTCTGGTCTGGTGGCCGGCCCTTGAGCGGGCAGCCCGACTGGTCCGCTTGCGGATCAGTGACATCGACGGCGATCGCTATGAGTTGCTCGATCCCGCTGCCGTCGCCCTCGAAGGCAAATACTCATTGGCTGCCGTTCTGCTTCGCCGGGCGCTCATTGAGGTCACGCTGCGTAAAGGCCGCGCCACGCGCTACAAACATGCGGCCCGTCATGTCCGCGAGATCGACAGCTTGAATGCGCAGATCAAGGACTATGCGGACTTCGAGACACACGATCAGTTCATGGCGCGACTACTGCGGACGCATCCCCGCAAGACGGGGTTTTGGTCGCTCCTGCGCGATTGATTTGAACCCCCCCGGGTTTTCCGGAGGCCATTTCGTTTGAGTCATGCCGCCAAGGCTGGCTGTTCCAGCATGGCGTAGTAGCGTTCCTCGGCTTCGGCCGGCGGGATGTTGCCGATAGGCTCCAGCAGCCGGCGATTGTTGAACCAGTCGACCCATTCCAGCGTCGCGAACTCGACGGCTTCAAAGTTCCTCCACGGTCCGCGTCGATGGATGACCTCGGCTTTGTAGAGACCGTTGATCGTTTCGGCGAGAGCATTGTCGTAGCTGTCTCCAACGCTGCCCACCGAAGGTTCGACGCCTGCCTCCGCCAGGCGCTCGGTGTATTTGATCGAGACGTATTGGCTACCCCGGTCGCTGTGGTGCACGAGCCCGCTGCGATGGACGGGCTGTCGGTCATGAAGGGCTTGCTCCAGTGCATCGAGTACGAAGCTGGCATGGGCGGTCCGGCTGACCCGCCAGCCCACGATCCTTCGTGCGTAGGCATCGATTACAAAGGCGACATAGACGAAGCCGGTCCAGGTCGCGACGTAGGTGAAGTCCGAGACCCACAGCACGTTCGGCCGCGGCGCTCGGAACTGGCGCTTCACGTGATCCAGAGGGCACAGTGCGGACTTGTCGCTGATCGTCGTGCGCACCGGCTTGCCCCGGATCACCCCTTGCAAGCCCATGCCCTGCATCAGACGCTCCACGGTGCAACGCGCAACATCAAAGCCTTCGCGCTTGAGCTGCCGCCAGACCTTGCGAACACCGTAGACTCCGAAGTTTTCCTCGAAGACCCGACGAACTTCGATCTTCAGCGCGGTGTCGCGTCTCGCGCGGGCCGACAGCCTGGCGGGATCGGCGCGCTTGGCGACATTGGCCCAATAAGTCGACGGGGCGATCGGCAGTACCTTGCAGATCGGCTCGACCCCATGGACCCCACGATGATCGTCGATGAAGGCGATCATGGCTTGAACCGGCGGTCGAGCTCCGCCTGGGCAAAATAAGCAGACGCCTTGCGCAGAATTTCGTTGGCCTGCCGAAGCTCGCGGTTCTCACGCTCCAGCGCCTTTAGCTTGTCCGCCACATCCGTCGCAATGCCGGGCCTGCGACCGCTGTCGCGATCAGCCTTCTTCACCCATTCATGCAGCGTCTGCGACGTGCAGCCGATCTTGGCCGCAATCGATGTGACCGCCGCCCAGCGCGAACTGTGCTCCCCTTCGTGATCCAAAACCAGCCGCACCGCGCGGGCGCGAACCTCGGGAGAAAACTTGTTTGTCGTTTTGCTCATCATGGCTCCACCTTCTCAAGAGTTGGAGCCTCCGATCAACCCGGGGCGGTTCAATTTCCTGTGAAATGTCCTGTCTTGAAACGGGCAGAGCAGGTCCGCTCTGCCCGAGTTGATCAGACATCAATTTGTTCCGCTATCGTAAGAGCGTCGTCGACCTCGATGCCAAGGTACCTGACGGTGCTCTCGATTTTGGTGTGCCCGAGCAGGAGTTGCACGGCTCGTAGATTTCCTGTTCGGCGATAGATCAGCGTTGCCTTTGTTCGCCGCAGCGAATGGGTACCAAAGACCTTTGGATCGAGCCCGATGCTGACGATCCATTCCGAAAGGAGCCGCGCGTACTGCCGAGTGCTCATGCAGTGGCCGGAGCAGCGCCGACCCGCGAATAGAAATTCTCCCGGCTTCTTGGCCGCGGCCTTCAAGTAGCCGTCGATGGCTTGGCGGGTCTGATCCGTTAGCTCGAACTTGACGGGCCGGCCCGTCTTCTTCTGCCGCACCGTTGCGCGGTCCATCGTATAACCGTTTGGGGCAACGTCCTCGACCCTTACGGCCACGACGTCACAGCCGCGAAGCTTGCTATCAATGGCCAAGTTAAACAGGGCAAGGTCACGTATTCGCCCCTCCAACAGCAATCGAGTTCTGATGGACCAAACGTGTTTTGGTCGCAGTGGAGGTCTTGCCCCGATCAGCTTGCCCTTGTTCCAGGGCGTGCGTTTGTTAGCCGCTGAGCAATTTTCATTGTCTGGCATGGTCGTACTCCTCTGTTGGTCGGGATGACGAACATGCGCCCGAGCCCAAAGCCCGCGAAACGATGTCGGCTTTCAGACGGTTACGGTCATAAAGATGCTTGGCTGCCGACTAGGTCGGTACTGAATGACCCGTTGCGACAGATATTGCAGCGCAAGCGAATGTCGGCGTTCAGGGGGTGCCGGTTCAACCGGTCGACGCAACACTCGGGGTCGGGCGGCAATAAATAACGATGACGGCTTGCCAAACACTCGCCCAATCGCTTTCAGCGAGTCCCACCGCAACAGCTATCCCACAACGACGTTCTCTTTGCCGCCTTCTTACCATCACGAAATCTATGACTTATCGGCCTATAATCGATCTTTCCCTCCACGATAAAGTGTTGCGTCGACCGGTTGAGACCACCAGGTAATAGCGGAAATCGCTGCTAGATGCTTCATTCGACGCGAATGACCTAGGCTGTGTGAAAACGTGGGCGCGCGAAGAACCCGCAGAACTGTTTTCTCTTTTGTCTTTTCCAGACTCTGGTTGCAGGCGGTTTTGTTTTTCAAATTGACGAAGTCGAGACGAAATTTCTCAGCGCAAATTCGATTTCGGAGTTTTCACACAGCCAAGACCCAAAGCGGTCCTCGTGGCCGAGCAGCCGCAGGATGGAGGGTTACGCGCGAGCCACGCCCCGAACTCGAGCCACCGACCCTAGTGTATAGATAGAGCTCGTCGTCCAGTGTTAGGATGAGCATGATCGAGGCGCCGCGCGCGGCGAAATCTCGAAAAACAAATCGGGAGGAACGCCATGTCGCCAACCGTCTCGGCCGAGAAGCCGGCCGTCGGCGCGGCCACCAAGACCCTGCCGTACACTGGCCGCGAATATCTCGACAGCCTCGACGACGGCCGCGAGATCTGGATCTACGGCGAGCGCGTCGATAAAATCACCGAGCATCCAGCCTTTCAAAACTGTGCTCGCATGATCGCGCGCCTTTACGATGCGCTGCATGAGGACCACAAGAGCGGCAGGAATGTCCTCACGACGCCGACCGAGTGGGGTGGCTTTACTCACCGCTATTTCAAGGCGCCGACCAGCCTTGAGGAGCAAGTGGCGGGCCGCGACGCGATCGCCGAGTGGGCACGCATCACGTACGGTTGGCTCGGCCGCTCGCCCGACTATAAAGCCGCATTCCTGGGGACGCTTGGCGCCAATGCCGAGTTTTACGCGCCATTTCAGAACAATGCGCGGCGCTGGTATCGGCTAAGCCAGGAGCGTGTGCCCTTCGTCAACCATGCCATCATTCATCCGCCAGTCGACCGGAATATAGCGCCGGGTGCGCCTGGCAGCGGCCAGAACGTGTTTTGCCATGTTACCAAGGAAACAGACGGCGGACTGTTTGTGAAGGGTGCAAAGGTAGTGGCAACCGGCTCAGCGCTGACCCATTTCACCTTCGTGGCTCATCACGGTCTTATTCCCGTCCAGGGCAAAGATTACGCGGTGGTGTTCATGGTCCCGACGAACGCCAAGGGCGTAAAGCTGATCTGTCGCACCTCAAATGAATACAGGGCAGCGGTGCTCGGCAGCCCCTTCGATTACCCGCTCTCGAGCCGTCTTGACGAAAACGACGCGATCTTCGTGTTGGATAACGCGTTTGTTCCCTGGGAGGATGTTTTTGTTTACGGCGATGTGGAAAAGGCGAACAACTTTTTCCCGCGCACCGGTTTCTTGCCGCGTGCTCTTATTCATGGGTGCACGAGGCTTGCAGTGAAGCTTGACTTCATCACAGGGCTCCTAATCAAAGCGACGGAGATCACGGGAGCACGCGCGTTCCGCGGCGTTGAGGCCAACATCGGTGAGGTGATCGCGTGGCGAAACATGATCTGGAGCCTGTCAGATGCGATGGCGAAGACGGGTGATCCGTGGGAAGGCGGCGCGATACTGCCCGGGATGGAGCCGGCCGCGGCCTATCAGGTGCTTGCACCTGAGGCTTATTCACAGATCAAGAATTTGATCGAAAAGACAGTGGCAAGCGGGCTCATCTATCTCAACTCACACGTGAACGACTTCAAAAACCCAGCGCTGCGCCCGTACCTTGACGAGTATATGCGCGGCTCCGGGGGTATCGATGCGGTCGGGCGGGTGAAGGTGATGAAGCTATTGTGGGACGCGATTGGGACCGAATTCGGCGGGCGCCATGAGCTCTACGAGATCAACTATAGCGGCAGTCACGAGGAGATCCGACGCTACGCGTTGTTCGGCGCGATGGCCGCCGGCACCGATGTGCGCCTGAAGCAGTTCGCCGAGAAATGTATGGCCGAATATGATCTCGACGGCTGGACCGCGAAGGACCTGGTCAACACCGACAAGCTCAGCGTGCTGGGGAAGGCGAAGTCGCGATGAGGCCGTTCATGGCCCGTTTCGACCAATCGCGGTACGCGTTGCCATGTCGGCAATCGGGTGATCAACGGACTTACTGCCGACATCGCCGAAATGACGTTCGTGACCCATAGCGCCATTCCGGCGCCATCCATGCCGCATTGCAAAAGTCCCACCCGCGACCATAAACTCCGGCCGCAATCACTCTCGGTTTGGGTTGTCGTACATTATCGGACTTCTATTGACCGAAGGGAAAATGCCGTGGTCGCTAAAGTAGACCTCGACGCCTATTTTCAGCGCATTCATTGGTCCGGTGGCAGCGACCCGACGCTTGAGACATTAGCCGGGCTGATTAAGGCCCATACGGCGCATATCCCGTTCGAGAACTTGGACGTATTGCTCGGCCGCACGCTCCGTCTCGACCTTGAGGGGCTTCAGGATAAGACTGTCGGTGCCCGCCGTGGCGGTTATTGTTTCGAACACGCCAGCCTGTTTGCGGCCGTGCTTGAATTGCTCGATTTTCATGTCACCCGTCATGCTGCGCGGGTCGTTCTGTTTGGGCCGTTGGCCGAAGCGAAAAGGGACCACATGTTCATGACTGTGGTAGTTGGCGGCGCGACATATGTTGTCGATCCAGGCTTTGGACCGTACGTCCCCCGCTTTCCGGTGCCGCTGGTGGCTTCGTCACCGGGTCAGACAACGCACGCATTGGATGCAGCGCGACGGCAAGTTCTGGGTCCTTCACGTCACTCGGGAGGATCGGCAGCCTGTGGCCGACTGGGCCTCCACGCTGGAAGTGGAGAACCCTTTGGACTTCGAAGTGTTCAACCACTATATAGCGACTCACCCCAAATCCCCGTTCGTGAACTGGATCTTCTTGAGCGCGGTCACGTCCGAGGGGCGGGTCAATGTCATCAATCTGAAAGTGACGCTACTTCGCGGGGCTGCTGAACCAACGGCCACGGAATTAGCGGATCGCACGGCTCTCCGCGGCCTGCTCCGGGAACATTTCGGCTTTGATCTGCCCGAGGTTGAGAGTGTGGCCGTTCCGGCGATTCCCGAGTGGACCTAAGCACTCGCCGGCGATTGAAAGTATGGCTGTGAATAGCGGCACACCCACCGTCAGTGAACCGCGTTTTCGAGAGAGTCTCGATAAACTCCGCACAAGTTATGCAAACAGTGAGGGTCTGGTTCGGGAGCTGGAGAGATTTGTGCGGACGGCGCCCGACGATCAGATCGTGCAGATCAATCCGATCCAGTACGCGGCTGACCGCGGGCGCGGTGAGGCTCAAATCATTGACTTGTTTCTGCATGCGCGCAAAGCGGGCTTGCTCATCATGGAGTGGCATTATGTGTGCCGCGGCTGCGGGCCGATCATCGCAAGCTTTCACACGCTGAATGCGGCGAATGAACACTCATTCTGCAAAACCTGTCTAAAGAACCGTGACACGGATCTCAGTGATTTCGTCGAGATCGGATTTACTGTCTCGAAAGCCGTGCGCAAATCGCGGTTCCATGATCCAGAGACGTTGAGCGCGAAGGAATTTTATATCTACAACCTATCCGCAGATGCGCTGGCGAGAGACGGCACGAAAGTGCGCGACTTTTATTGGCGGCACAAAGTGTTTTGCGCCTATGTCGAACCCGACGAGAACAGGACGTTCGAGATCAACCTGGAGCCTGGACTTTTTCTTCTTCAATACGGGCCGGAGCTTATGGTGACTACTTCGTCGGATAATCGCGTTGAGCGGATCGATATCACACATCGTGACGGCAGGCCGGCCGAACCGATGCGGAAAGTGGCCCCCGGATCATTGACATACAATCTGACCAACGCCAGCCCTGCTCGGATCGTCGCATTCGCGCTCAGCATCGGTGAGGCCGAACTTGCGGCCAACAAAGACACGCCGCCGGGCGTCAAGCTGGCAGGGTTCCTGTCGGGTTCGCGCCTGTTGTCGACCCAGACATTCCGCGATCTCTTCCCGTCGGAAACGGTGATGAGCGCCGGCGGCCTGGCGGTCAAGCGAGTGGCGCTACTGTTCACCGACATTAAGGGCTCCACCGCGCTCTATGACCGCATCGGGGACATGAAGGCGTTCAATTTGGTTCGCCAACATTTCGGCGTGTTACGCGATGTCATTGCAGCGAACAATGGTGCGCTGGTCAAGACAATTGGCGATGCGGTGATGGCAAATTTCCACGAACCGCTAGACGCTATTCGTGCGGCGCTGGACATGCTCGCGCAGATCAAGCGTTTCAACGATAGTGCCGGCGAGGAGCTTATTACGCTGAAAATTGGCGCGCATGTGGGTCACTGCCTGGCGGTGACACTGAACGAACGGCTCGATTATTTCGGGCAGACCGTCAACCTGGCGGCGCGCGTGCAACGTTTGGCCGCAGATAACGAGATTTATCTGAGCGACGAGATCTACAGCCTACCTGGCGCCGGTGACTTGTTGGCGACCATGCAGTCCCGCGCGCAGACCGTCCACGTCAAAGGCATCGCGCAGGAGATCTCGGTTCACGCCTTGCGCGCCCGGCACCAAAGCCAGCCGTAGCAAGGTCTCAACACAGCTTTATGCTTCAGGGTTGAACCCCTTCCTTTGATCGCGGTGAGCGCTTGTCGAACCTGATTCTCGGCATCTGCGCGAATTGAACTTTTGTTGTTGGTACTTCGCCGACTTAGAATGCACGTTGCAAATGTCGGCTTCTGGCAGGGGTAGAGCCAACGTGCCGCTGCTTGCGGCGACCGGTCGAAAATGGCCCGAAACCGAAGTGCCGCAACGTCTGCGTTTAGTCGGCTATCATCCATATTCAGGGGGTATCCCCTTTGTCCACCGTCGAGGAGAAGTGAGCTGTTTTATACAGATATAGAAAAGCGTTCGGCTCAGGGTGATTGCTGCCGGGCGCTTTAACCCCCGCCCTCAAAGCCCCGAAGCGCCCCGAGCCTGTATGAGGAATCCCCCAGCCTGTGGCCACGGGCTGGGGCCTTGTTAGCCATTCACCCCGCGATGTTTGGCAACGCCTCCGTGAGGCTCCCGTGGCAGCATGATAAGGGATCTCCGATGTTGAATGTTAAGCCAGGTCAGACTTGGGAGCGCAGATCAATCCCAGGTGCGCCGTGGCGCCGGGTCCGGGTCGAAACTGTGCGGCGGGACAACGTCGAGCTTCGTTATTTGGACTTGCCCGGTGCACCTGAACTCGAACAAGTGCTTTCCGGATCACGGACGCGGATGCTCTCCACGGAACCGTCCGAACATCGTCCCGCAAGCTACAGATTCGTCGCCGAGTAGGCAGCGGACGCCCGACCTTTGGGAATGCTGATGAGTGGCGATTACAAAATCTATATCGATGCCGGGCAACCCGCGACCCTCAACAACGGAGCCGGCGTTCAGACTGATTGCGCCACATTGCAAGAAGCTGTTTTGGCCTGGCACAGGCTGGCGCCTGAGCAGAAGATACGGGCGACCGTCAAGATAATCGGTGGACCCGTCTATAGGGCACATGAGATTGGGCGGTTCCACTACGAACCGAAACCAGCATGACACCCCCACGCCGATTCCCACCGCCTTGGTCGATTGGACCGCGCGGAGTTGTTCATCGTGAAGGACTAGACCGGGTTTGCTGCTTTAAGTTTTCCGGGCGCCCGGCGAATGTCACGGATTGCTAGCCGGAAGCGGTGGTCGCAAAGGGGGCAACCGTCAATTCACTGATTCAATTCACTGATTATGCCGCAGCCGCTGAGAGATAAGCGTAACCGCCTGCCGTCTAACGGCGAATTCGAGAGCGCCAGAGCCGCTCCCGGCGTCCACGATCCTTGCTACGGTTCGCTGACAATTTGCCGACATCTCCGAAATCATTTCGTTCCAAGACAGTCCCGTGACTTTCATCGGCCGTCCTTGGTCTAATGCTCAACCTGCGCGAACCAAGTTGAAACCACATGCGGCGATGGCGCGTTCACGCAATCGATCGGAATCGCGCTCACCGCCCTTTGTAAGTGATATGATCCGCGCGGCAATGATCTCACCTACGATCTTGTTAGGATGCCCGAAGCCGTAAACGTGTTCGATTGCCTTGTCGTAGGCATCGGACATCATCTTGATGTCTGAGGGTTCAAACACCGCATTGCTGATGAAGGGGTACTATCGACATCACGCCTCCCCGCCTTGGCGACCATTCGCAGCTTTCCACCTCGGCCGAGAGGAATCTGTTCAAAATTGACCATATTCAACGGGAACCGGGCGCAAGCGGCATTGCAAGTGCGGCAATCCGCTCGTTGATCTCCGCCGCGCCACTCGCATCGAATGCGGCTGAGAGGCGGGGGCGCCAAAAGGGTGGCTCACAGGATTGATCTCCGGCCGAAGGCGGTCATAGCTCCTCTGAAATTGAGGCTCTTCCGAAAGTCGTGGTGCGGACATCGCAGAGAACCTGAAGAACGCGTGACAGACACGGCGAGATCGCCGCGACGGTCTTGCGTCCCAGTTCGGTCTTGCTTCAAAGCCAGTCGAGCCAACTATTTGTAGTAGGCGACGCCGCAACTCTGGTCGCCGCGGCGCACCACGAAGGTTTCGTTTAAAACGGGCTCGGTGGTTCCTGGTTTCGGGAACATATAGTCAACGGTGATGACACGTCCTTCCGACGCGCCCTTAATGGCGTCGTAGACTCTTTGTCCGAACGGGTCATCATTGAACTTCACGCTGCGTGCGTCCGTGCCGATCATGGCCGGATTTGGGTGGGCTGTAAATTTGGCGTCGGACGTATTCATACAGAACACGTAAAGATCGCGGTCGTGAAACTGCTGGTCTTTTTCGTCGTTGAATTCGCTCAGCGCAGTGACCTTGCTGGCCGCCAGCAAGGCGACGGCTCGCTCAAGCATAAATTTCGCTTCCGCCGCTGTACCGTATTGTTCGGCGCCAGCCGATCCGGCGCTCCATATCAGTGCCAACGCCGCCAATGCCAGTGCGATGGGTGAATACATGACGTTTCTCTTGGAGCTGTTTGTGATTATTTTTTTGCTCGGCAGGTTCAGTTTTTCTAGGAATGGAGAGTGGTCAACAACAACATGCCGACAAACACGAGGATTGCGACTGCCAGCGAAAGAAATACCGTTCGCATCACGTAATCAGGAACGACATTGATAGTCATGATCTCATAATAGCGTTCCTCGCCGCCTCTTTGTCACTGGAGCGCAGCTGATTTCGGTGTAAGCAGCAGGGTGGAGCAGGCGTACATAAGGGCAGAACTCGGGTACGTTTCACCCGGGAGGGTTATGAGCTCCTTGGGGAACTCGTCCGCGCGTTTCCACGCTTCGACCTTCGAAAGGGCGATGGTTTTCGCCTCGGCGTCAGGTAGGGCGCGGAATTTGTCGGCGCACACCGGCGCTAACGCCGCTACGACCGCCAGCTCGGACCGTTCTTTCGCCATCCTGTCGGCAGTACTACCAAGCGACCAGCCGCCCCAGCCAAACCCGACAGCAATCGTTGCGACGGCACCGATGGCTGCGCCTTGCAGCAGACGCTTCAGTGATTCTCCTTGCAGCGTTGAAGGTACTTGCATGGTGTTTTCCTTTCGCCCGACATGGTTCGGGGCGAGGCCACGGACACCCGGATGGACTTCCGGTTCAGCTTGAATTGAAGACCGAACGCCTTGGGATAGCGTATCGATTAGGATCCTGTTACGCCTTTGTCCGTCCAGAATCTGAGCAAAACAGCTCACACCCGACGCGTCGAATGTTTGCTTGGCTGTTCGCCGAATTGCAGACTTCGCGCTGCACCAAGCGACGAAGTCCTGTTCATAGCGCGCACTCGCGAACTAAGACCAGTATTCCGAGGCTTTCGGCATCACCAAATTCTTTCCTACCGCACACATAAGACAATTTGCCGCCAACCGGGGCGGCCTTACATTCACTTAGAAATATTGGAGGGAATCATCTCAGCAGCAGCGGTTAGTTTTCAATTGCGGGTAGGGGTGCACCTTTGAACAAAGGACTCGACACTACCAAAAGTGTCTTGCGCAATGTTTTTGGATACGTGGCTTGAAGGGGCGCGTTTCTGTGCAGACGTTCAACGCGTCTTTCGGCGAGCGCGTTCCTGTGTCCTGACGACTGTACTAATTCCGAGCCGTTTAGATTTGACCTCGCAAACTATCCTAATCAGTCTTATGTACGGTCTATTATCCGAGAGCGGCTGCTGCTTGGCGTCGGCGGGGACCCTCCGATGTGGTTTCGCAGAGTGACCAACTGACTTTTAACGACGAGTTTCTCTCAGAGCCGCTGGTACGGATTGCGCGACCACACTGCTGCATCGACGCGTTGACAAATGTTTTTGGAGTGCTCGCCTAAGCAGAATTAGGGCCCTCAACTTGGAGTTCGCTTCGCCTCCAATTACGGACGAATTGCTGCTCTACAGCAAACGTCGAAAGGGGCCAACAGCGACCGTTTGCACTGCGAAAAGAAGCCGTATTTTTCAGCACCACTCGGCAACCACGTGTCGATGGAGAAGTGCCCCCTGGGCAGAGCAGCCATCGGAGCCGGGCAAAAACGTGCAAATCTCAATTCCTGATTTGCGGCTGGTCGTGCAGAACAATATTCAACAATGAACTGTGGACTTCTATTCCGCCGTTATACTCAATAAAGCCCAGCTTCCTAAATTTGTTCATGAAGAAACTCACCCGCGACCGCGTCGTTCCGATCATCTCGGCGAGCGTCTCCTGGCTGATTTTCGCGATGACCGGCTCGGGTGTTCCTTCCTTCCCAAAATTCGCCAACAGCAGGAGCAGGCGGGCAAGGCGCTTTTCGCTCGAATTGAACAGCTGATCGACGAGGTCGGCTTCGACGCGGATGCTCCGACCCAGCAGATGCGCAATGAACAATTCCGAGAATGCCGGTTCCTCATGGATTACTTTGAGAATCGCCGATTTTTCCAATCGCGCGATGACGGCGTCGGTCATGGTCGTGACCGTCGCAATACGCTGCGCCTGTCCCGCAAGACATCCCTCGCCGAAGAAATCGTCGGTACCAAGAATCGCGATGACCGCTTCCTTGCCTTGCTCGGAAACGACGGTGAGCTTGGCCTTGCCCTTCTGGATGTAGAAGACTGCGTCGCCAGCGTCGCCTTGTGAAAAGACCACCTGGTCTTTGCGGTATCTGCCGATGCTCCGGCCGTCGCCGACACGGGCGAGAAACGATTTTGTGTCGAATGCGCGTCGACGTTTAGTCGCCATGACGAGACCTTCCACGCCGATCATAGGCATTTTTCGAGGGGAAGGGTATCGCGCGCTCAACCTCGGGGACACCTTGAAGCAGTCCTTATGTTCTCGTCTGTTGGCTCCGACACCGCAATCCGTCCGGAATTGAAGCGCAGCGGACTAGAAATGGCCAGCGCGTACCGTTACTGCAAAAGTGCGGGGCTCCACGAACGACGCACAACCAAGGATTTGACGGGCCCGCACTGGTCACAAAGGTATCCGTGAATGTCAAAATTGACGTGCAGAGGGTGGGGCTCAATCTCTGCAAGAGCAGTCTCGGCTCCGCATACAGGGCACGGGTGTAAAGGCTTGAGCATGGAGCGACGCATCCTGACGCACGTGCAGTTTCTCCTCGCTCGACGCTGATACGGTGCGGTGTGAGAACGCGCCATCAGCGGAAAGGCGGAGCACTCTCAGCAAGAGGGAACAAAGATCCCGGCCGTTGGTCGCACGGCCGGGGTCTTTTACGCGGGCACACTCACTCACAAGATAGGCGCTTCAGCAGGGGCCAGGGAAGCGCTCGACATTTGCGATGTTGAGGCGGGCGTTTTACTGAATCTGTATAAAATAGCTCACTATGAATTGACGGTGGATAAGTGGAATAACCGCGCAGAAGTAATTTTAAACTGAGGCACTTAACCTGTGCTTGCTCTAGCCGGCGCTTGTGGACGATGCGGCGAAAGCGACGGCAAGTATCGGCTTTCGTAAGTGCCGTTGCGCCCGTTGAACACAATCACGCCGAGGGAAGCCGTGACTATTCTCGTATTTGTACTTCGTCTGCGGCATCGATCAGCGTTCGTGCAAACCATTGACCGCGTTCTGTCAAAAGTGCGGAACCAAGCGGGAGATTTTTTTCTACAGAGAACACGCCATCGCGAGCGAGGTCTGCAACGGTGACACCCGAGATGTGCTTTCCTTCGGGCGTTCCGTACCAATAGCCATTGCGCTTATGAAGGCCGTTGTTGCTGAAACACTCGATGATAGCGGTACGCTCGGTAGGCGAGAGAATGGCGACCGGCGCGCGGCGTTTATTCGCCATGACCGCTGATGGAAGAACAAGCTTGGACGAAGTCTTGGCTTTTCTCTTGCCATCTCCTTGCACTCCGAGCTCTCGCATGCCCTTGGCTCCTGATTGATAGATCTTCCTTTACTATCGCGATGCCTGAGTGACGATCGTAACATGCTCTAAAAGCCCGAGCATGGTGGCATTTATCCCCGATATACATTCCACCACTGGCTAAATCATCGGCGGGTGACCGGTACTGGCGCGTGGGAAATGGCGCCCAACGGCTTAGACGCCGATCAAGCCGAATGTCGCCTTCGGGTCGATGCTGTCGAAAAAGGCAGGTTTTTTGGGTGGCCGAAGGCTAGGGCGGACGTGCGGTGACGCCTCGCGACCTTGGCGAGGTGGCCGGGCTCGGTAGTCGCAATGCAGCCAACACTGTGACCGCCTCGTCAACCGCGAACTAAATTCTCAACGTACCCTTGTGCTTTGATATCGGTACCACAGATGCAGACATACTGGCAGGCCGCGGCTTGCCCTTGAGCTGCTCAAAAAACGGCGACGTACCGAAGTCTCCGCTCTCATAATTAGCAGCGCCAGTGCCCATCGGCAGGCACGATTTCTGTCTGACAAGTTGATATTGGCTGCATTGCGGGTGCCGTTGGCACGCGCAAATCGGCCACGCGCGCACCTCCGGTTGCGTGCGTACTCAAATAGATTTTCACAAAGGAGACTACCCAATGAATAACGAAAACCTGACACTCCACTTCAAGGTCAAGGACTTCAACACATGGCGTACGAGTTACAATGGAAACGAGAAAAACCGCACCTCTGCCGGCATCACGAACGGCAAAGTGTTCCGCAGCGCGGATAATCCGAACGAGGTCGTCATCCTCCAGGATGTCGCCGACGTGGCAAAAGCCCGCACGTGGTATGGCTCCAATGAAATGAAGACGACGATGGAGAATAGCGGCGTACTGGGCTCACCAAGCATTCGCTTTGCTGCGGCGGCCTAAGTCGTAGCTGAAAACAGATCGTAACCGGGTCGGTGCGTAGCGTCAGTGTTTTGTTGCGTGGCCGTCCCGAAGATGGAAGCCCCAGCCCCCGTCCCCCGACCACGGCTGGGGCAACCAATGCAGCATTGATTACGCGGCGGCGCAGATCGGCCGTGCGCATCGTTAGTTGCAAGCGGACTAAGGAAAACACCATGAATCGATCTATCGCACTGGGACTAACAATGCTCGCAGGCTCGGTCATTGGAGCTACGGCTGTTACCGCATTGCATGCTCAGAATAAGCCGCCGACGGCGTACGCTGACCTCGACCTCGGCGCCATCAACAGCCCCGACGTTTTCAAAACGCTTCCTTTCAAGACGGGCGACTTCGACGGCCATACCGCCTGATTAGGCAGACCCTTCGCTCACTGCTCGCTTTCCTCTCGCATGACGATTGTCTTCGTTCCGAGCCGTTTGTCTAAAACTTGACCTCGCAAACTGTCCTCATCAGTCCTATGTACAGTCATCACCGACAGCGGCCCCCTGCGAGGCATCGGTGGCTGAGAGTTCGGTAGCGCTCCCGCCTGTGTTAGCGGAGTCGTACATGCAGTATTAAACCGCCCTCGATCCCCGCCATCGAATGCTCTCCGCTCGTACCGGACACGCCGGTTCTAGTTTGCCCCTCTTGCGGCGACACGATGCAGCACCTCCGGACAATCCCAAAACTTGGGGCGCGTTTGGAACAGTTCATCTTCGTCTGCCCTTCCTGCGAGGATGTCAGTACAAGGAAGTTAAGCGCTCGCCATCGGAGAAGCGACGATGAAAGTCGACCAATCCAAAGCCCTCAATAAAGGGAGCCGCGTCTATTGGCAGGGCGATGCCGCCGACGGTGGCATTATTACTGCAACGAGTTCGGATGCAGTTACGATCGCCTGGAAAAAAGGACAGGTGGCCCGCGTACACCACGGGGACATGCGCGAAATTCAGCAAAAGCCGAAACAGCTGCAAGCGGTGTAACGGCAGCCGAACAACAACCACTCTCCCGCTCAATAGAGCTACCTAATGTCCATCATCCTTCCAAAATCGGTGACGAGAATTTCATCATTCCTGCGAGTGCGCACCGCCGCAGCTTTCGGTAGTGCCTCAGTCAGGATCAAGCAGCCATGAACTATAAAAAACCGACTTACCGTGTGGAGATAAAAAATAGCGGCACCCCGCCGAACGAAACGTATGGGTGGAAAATCTACAGGAACCGAGAGGTCTTACCCATCCTGCGATCACAGCAACTCTTCGTCTCTCGCATGGCGGGATTAGCTGACGCTAATCGATCAAGGCTGCGACTAATTGATGCCGACATGTTGGGAAGTGCTTCAGTTTGAAATCCTGGGCAGCGTGTCACTTCCGCTCAACAGAGCCCCACAGGAGAGCCAAACCCTCCAAAATCCGGGACGTGCGAAAGGCGGCCCGGCATTACCCTTGGATGTTGTGCTATGATTTGGTGATTTTTAGACGCCTGGAGAGCTCAGGTGACCAAATCGCCGAACCCCGTTGACATTCACGTCGGCAGCCGAGTGCGCATGCGCCGCCTCATGCTCGACCTCAATCAAACACAGCTTGCCGACGCGCTTGGCGTGACATTCCAGCAAGTGCAGAAGTACGAAAAGGGCGTGAACCGCATAAGCGCGAGCCGACTGCAGCACATCTCACACATTCTCCAGGTACCGATCCCCTTTTTCTTCGAGGGCTTGCCCGCCGTGACAAAAGGATCAGAGAAAGCGTCCGACGCGCCTTTCCCCACCTACGTCTCGCTTTTTCTCACTACCTCCGACGGGCTGTCGCTCACCAAGGCGTTCATGCGGATCAAAGAGAAAGCTCTTCGGCGTGCGATCGTTCACCTGGTCGAGGAGATGGCCGACAACGATTGATCCAACCAATCCCCATCCGCCGCTCAGCCAAGCCCCGCGACCTCTCTTCCCTTCCAATATCCGTGACGTGAATTCGGGCCGCTAAACGGCCCGAACTTGCTTCGTTTGATTTACTGAATCTATTGCGCGAGGCCTTCGACGATAAACTGGCGGATGTCCGCTTATTTTGACCTATCGCGAAAGCGTTTGGACCTGCTGCCGTTGAAAACCGCTCTTTGCGATCGTCTGGCATTGAACTGCCGATCATTCAGGCTTCTATGGGTGGTGTGGTTGGTCCGACTCTTGCGGCGGCCGTAAGCAATGCCGGTGGACTGGGTATGCTTGCACCCTGGCGGGCGAACATCGATACGCTGCGGCGATGGATTCGAGAAACGCGTGCTCTGACGTCACGGCCGTTTGGCGTAACCTGAACCTGGAGTTCCCTCAGGAACAGCGGTTGGCGGCTTTCGCCGAGGGACGCACAACAGACGCTAGTTTTCGGCTCAACAAAGCTCCGCAGCCACGTCTTCCCCTCCGAAATTCGTGACGTGCCGAGGCGTGGATGAACGCCTCTAGGCGACGGGTGGAGTTGCCAGAACGGCGAGTGCGTTATTGATTTCAGCCATCACGAGTTGGCGCCCCAGCGCCGCCAGCGCGGTGAGGTTCGCAGGCGAGGCGTCGTCGAAGGCGGTGTTGACCCCCGGCCCAAGGGCGATGTCACACCGCACAAGGGTGCCCGGCACCGCCCACCGAGCCAAATGGTGGAGCACACTGGCTTGGGCATTCATGAACAGCGAAATGAGATCGGGCAGCCAGCCGACCAAGCCGCCATTCCCCGGTGCGATCGGCTGAGTCATCGTGCCCGTGCCAAGCGAAAGGACGCGCAAATCGTCGCCACGCCACAGGAGGTCGGCTTCGAGGACCGCGGCGATCGCGGGGTTGTTGATAGCGGTACCACCGTCGACGCAACGGTAGGCGTCGCCCGTCGCGCTCTTGATCGCGGCCGGCGCGAAATAGGTTTCGGCAGCGCTGGTCGCGCGCGCTATGTCCTTGAGCGCGAAGTTGTACGACGCATCCTGCCGCGCCCGCCAGGATTTGAAAAAGATCGACGCTGGCCGCAGCAAATCGACCGTAGACACAATCAATTCGGGTTTGGCGACACTGTTGAGCATGGCGTCGCCAAACGTCTGGGCGAGAAAGCTCTCTAGCGGCCCGGCATCGTATTTCGGTTTGACCGCGTTCAGCACAGGGGTCAGCGGAGTCTTGGCGAAAATGGCGCCGCCGTCGTTCACCAGCATGGCATAAATGGTCTTAGCAGGGACGCGATGCGCCAAGCCGGTGGCGATGATGCCGCCGATCGAGGTGCCCGCCACCATATCGAACAAATCGGCGCACGGCCCGCGCCGCGCTTCGATCTCGACCAGCAGGGCGAGCGGCAGGATGCCACGAATGCCGCCACCGTCGATCGAGAGAATCCGTTTGGTCATCGCTATCAAACACGGAACTGTTAATTAGGAATAGGCTATGTGCCCGCAGTGCTGCAAGGGTCTGAAACAGCCTTGGATCGACTGTCAGCGTTGAGTTCCGCTTTACCACCAGCAACCGACATATAGCTGGGACGCACTAACTGACACTAAGGGCCAGGAAGAGACTCATGCATTGCAACATGAGCGCAAACAGGAAGACCGCCTCGGGGCGGTCTCTCCGAAATCCAAGAGTTTGCCGGTCCCAACCGTCGTGCTACGTTGTGCGATTGGCGCATTCGATTTCGCAACTGGTGGAATACAGGATTTAGCCGAAGAGTTCTCTCTGCGAGAGTATGATGCCGGAACCAGTCCGTTCAGCGGACGAGGAGGCGATCGCGCTAGGTGAGGCGCGCTATCGGGCCGGCGCCTACGGCGAGGCCGCTGCGATCTTCGCGCAATTCGATGAGCTGTCACCGAGCTTTCCGACGGCCCTTCGTCTTCTCGGGTTGTGCCGTCTCCGGCTCGGTGATCCGACCGCGGCTCTTGAGCTGCTCGACCGCGCGCGAGATCTCGCCCCCAACGATCCGTTCGCGCAACTGCATTACGGGCTCGGCCTTTACGAGGTGGGCCGCCACGCCGAGGCGGCGTCTCTGTTCCGTACCTGCCAGTTACTGCTGCCGGATGACCCAGCCCCGCCACTCAATTTGGCCGCGGCGGCGCTGGCGCTCGGCGATAACAGCGAAGCGCTGACCGCGGCGCGCGAAGCCAAGCGGCGCGCACCGCGACTGCCGCAAGCTCATTACATGCTGGGAGTGGTCCAGCTCGCCGCCGAGCAGTTGGACGACGCCGAAGAGGCGTTTCGGGCGGCTGTGCAACTTTCATCCAGCTTTGCCGATGCCTGGGTCAATCTCGGGCTCGTGCGCTATCGGCGCAGCGATATGGAGGGTGCCAAAGCGGCGATGCGCCGGGCGCTTGCCGCCGCTCCGGGGCATCGCGCCGCCACTGCCAATCTTGGCGCCTTCCTGCGGCTGACCGGTGAGGCAGAGGCCGGCGAAGCTCTGTTGCGCAAGGCACTGGGGCGCGATCCCGACAGCGCGGAGGCGCGGCTCAATCTCGCCGCCGAGCTCCTCCAGGAGGAGCGCGCGACCGAGGCGCTGACTCTGCTCGACGCGGTGCCCCCGCCGGCGGAGCGGCGCCTTTTCAATCACTGGCAGGCGCAGCGGGCGCTGGCATTGCTCCAGCTCGGTCAGCCGGCCGAGGCGCGACGAACGCTCGACACGATCAACGCGGCAGGAGACGAGCTTGCGCCGCTCTTGCTGTGGCGGCGTGTCTTGTTGGCCTCGGCCGAGGGCGATCGCGGCGGCGCGCGCGCCTTTGCCGAGCAGATGGAGATGGCGCTGGGCAAGCCCGTCTCGCTGGTTCCCGAGCACAATATAATGTCTCGGTTCGACCTGGCGAAATTCTGGTCGTGGGAAGGCGATGCGGACCGGGCCTTTTCCCATTGGATCGAAGGCCACCGGCTGCTCGGCCGATTGCAGCCGTTCTCGCGCCCCGCCTATCGCAGCTTTGTCGATGCGACGATCGCGCGTTTCGACCGTGCTCGGCTGCATGACGGCCCGCGCGCCGATAACCGCGACCCAACGCCCATATTCATCGTCGGCATGCCGCGCTCGGGCACGACGCTGGCCGAGCAGATCATCGGGGCCCATCGCGATGTCTTCGGTGCCGGCGAGCGCAATGCCTTGTCCGCCGCCTTTGGAACGATGGGCGGCGGCTGGGACACGGCTCAGGCCGTCGAGCGCGTCGCCGCTCTCGACGCGCCGACGCTCGATCGCGCCGCGGAGCGTTATCTCGCCGAGCTGCACGCGCTCGCCCCCGGGAAGACGCGGATCGTCGACAAGATGCCGGGCAATTTCGCCTATCTCGGTCTTGTCGCGCTGATGCTGCCCGGCGCGCGGATCATCCACTGCACACGCGACCCGCGCGACATCGGCCTGTCGATCTTTACCTTCCGCTTCTACGGCTACCATCCCTACGCGCACGATCTCGCCGATCTGGGCTGGTATATCGCCCAGCACGAGCGTCTGATGGCGCACTGGCGCGCGGCGCTGCCGAACCCGATCCTGACCTTGCCGCTCAAGGATTGGGTCGAGGATTTTGCCGGCACCTTGCGCCGCGTGCTCGATTTCCTTGAACTTCCCTACGATCCGGCCTGTGAGCGCTTCCACGAGCAGCGACAGCCGCGTGCGCACGGTCAGCCGTGCGCAGGTGCGCCAGCCGGTCAACGCCCGCGGCCTCGGCCGTTGGCGCGCCCATGAACGCCAATTACAGCCGCTGATCGCGGAGCTTGGAGCGCAAGGGTTCGTTCCGCCCGCATGAAGCGTGGCCGAGTTGATCCGTGTTTCTGGGAAACTGCCGAGCGACGCCCCGAAAGGTGCCGCGCCGGTCGACGAGGGGTTACTCATGAATACCATCTTTACGGTCGCGAGCGAGGCCGATCTTAATACCGCGATCCTGGCGATCGATACCGGCGGCACCGATGCGGCGCAAAACACCGCCTACACGATCAACATCACCGGCCCGATCAATCTGACGACAGAGCTCCTGGCGATCAATCTGGAGAGCGGGTCGTCGCTGACCATCGCCGGAACCGACGGCATTGGTGGTCCCGCAGTGCAAACTTTGGACGGTGGCGGCAGCCAGCGCGGCCTGTTCGTCTATGCCGGTAATGTCACGGTCGAGAACCTGATTATCCAGGACATGTCCGCGGTTGGCGGCGCGGGCGCCACCGGCGGCGGTGGCGGCGGCGGGCTGGGCGGCGGGCTCTTCGTCACCGGCACCAACGATGGGGTCGGGGGCGCTCATGTGACCCTCGATGACGTGACCTTTAGCAACGATAAGGCGACCGGCGGCGCAGGCGGCCCAGCGGCCTCGTCGTCCTCGGCGGCGGCGGTGGCGGTCTTGGCGGCGCCGGTGGCCTTCGGCGGCCACCGCGACGGCGGCGGCGGCGGCGGCATCGGCAGCTCAGGGGGGTCGGGAGTGAATGGACCCGGCGCCAAGGGGATAATCCCTGGCGCTGCCGGCGGCGGCGCCGGCGGCGCCCTCACCCGGGGAACGGGTGGCGCAAGTGCCGGCGGTGGCGGCAGCGGCTCAGGTTTTGGCAGTGCTGCCAGTGCCGGCGGTGGCGGCGGTGGCGTCGACGGGCATGTCGGCGGGATTGGCGGCGAAAACCGTTTAGGCGTCCCCACCTTTCCGGGCAGCACCGGCGGGTTTGGTGGTGGCGGCGGCGGCGGCGTCGATGGCGGCTCCGGCGGCTTTGGCGGCGGCGGTGGCGGCGGCATCATCGGTGAAGACAACGTCGGCAGCGGCGGCGGCGGCTTCGGTGGGTTTGGCGGTGGCGGTGGCGACGGCGCCGGTGGCGATACAAGCGGTCTTCAGGCCGTCGTCGGCGCCGCCGGCGGGTTTGGGCGGTGGCAGCGGCGGAATCTATGAAGGCGGCGGTGGCGGTGGCCTCGGAGCCGGCGGCGACATTTTCGTCCAGCAAGGCGGCAGCTTGACGATCGAGGGCGGCAGTCTGTCCGGAGGCTCGGTCACCGGCGGCGCTGGTACCGGAGTCACTGGTTTCGGTTCCCTCAAGGGCGGCAACGGCTCCGCCTACGGCAGCGGCATTTTCATCCAGGGCAACCAGTCGATCACCTTCGCGCCGCCGGCCGACCAGACTTTGACGATCGACGATGTGATCGCCGATCAGAGCGGGTCGGGGGGCACTGACGCCAACGCCGGTGCGGGTGCACTGACCGTCGACGGCGCTGGCACGGTAGTGCTGGACGCCACCAACACCTTCACCGGCGGCATCACGCTCGAATCAGGGCACCGTGGAACTCGCCGCAGCAGGTGCGGCCGGTAGCGGGCCGATCAACCTTTCCGGCGCCGAACGGCGCCCTGCTGCTTGACGCGGCAGCGTTGCCCGCCGGCGGCACCTTTGCCAACCCGATCGGCGGGCTCGGCACCGACGGCACGCTCGACCTGCGAGGGTTGAGCTGGGATCCGACACACCACTCCGCCAACTTTGATCCGACGACCGACACGCTGACCGTCACCAGCGGCGATATATTTAAAGGAGATATTAGTGACACGCTGACCTTGACGGGCGTTGCTTCGGGCACCCAGTTTTCGCTCGCGAGCGACGGGCATGGCGGCACGGAGATCCCACAGACCAGCTTCAGCAACACCAGCGAGGCCGCGCTCAACGCCGCGATCCAGGCGATCGATGTTGGAGGTGCTGATGCGGCGAGCGAACACCGCCTATACGATCGACATCACCGGCCAGATCAATCTGACTACCGACCTCTTGGCAATTAATCTGGAGAGTGGGTCGTCACTGACCCTCGCTGGCACCAATGGTAGCGGTGGCCCCGCGGTGCAGACATTGGACGGCGAGGGCAGCCAGCGCGGCCTGTTCGTCTATGCCGGAAATGTCACGCTCGAGAACCTGACGCTCCAGAACATGTCCGCGGTGGGCGGCGCCGGCGGCAGCGGCGGCGGTGGCGGGGCAGGTTTGGGGGGCGGTCTGTTTGTCGCAACGCGGCGGCAACGTCACCTTAGATAATGTGAGTTTCATCAACGATGGCGCGACCGGCGGCGCCGGCGGCTCTCGGCTATTGTCAGGTGGCGGCGGCGGTGGCGGTGGTCTCGGCGGCGCCGGCGGCACTGGCGGCAGCGACTCTGGCGGTGGCGGCGGCGGCGGCGTCGGCTTGGGTGCCAGCGGTGGCGACGGCGGTCTCGCCGCCTATTTTTTGCCGGGCAGCGGCGCCGCAGGAATTATCCCCGGGGCTGGCGGAGGTGGCGCCGGCATATTCACCAACGCCGGCGGTGGCACCTTCCTCAACGGCAGCACTCCCGGCAAAGGCGGCGCCTCCGGCGGTGGTGGCAGCGGTAGTCAAACTGAATACGACGGCGGCGGCGGCGGCGTGAGCGGCGGCAGCGGCGGCGTTGGTACCACCAACAACGGCATCTTTGGCACCGGTAGCAGCGCCGGCGACGGTGGCTTTGGCGGCGGCGGCGGCGGCGGCGGTGGCTTTCGGCCCGTCGGTGGCGTCGGCGGCTTTGGCGGGGGCGGCGGTGGCGGTGGTTCGACTTTTGGCGGCGGTAGCGGCGGCTTTGGTGGCGGCGGCGGTGGCGGCGGTGTCGGTCGCATTCAAACCACCGGTCTCAGCGGCGGCGGTGGTGGCCCTGGCGGCTTCGGCGGCGGCAACGGCGCTGCCCAATTCTTTGGCGGCAGCGGTGGCGGCGGTCTCGGCGCCGGCGGCGACATCTTTGTGCAACAAGGCGGCAGCCTGACGATCGAGGGCGGCAGCCTGACCGGCGGCACGGTCACGCCAGGGTTGGGTGCCGGCGCCGCCGGCGATGGTTCTGCCTATGGCAGTGGCATCTTCATCCAGGGCAATCAGTCGATCAGCTTTGCGCCGCCGACTGATCAGACCTTGACGATTAACGACGTGATCGCGGATCAGAGCGGGTCAGGCGGCGCCGGTTCAGTGATCGTTGACGGCGCCGGCACGGTGGTGCTCGACGCCACCAACACTTTCACCGGCGGGATCACACTCGAACAGGGCACCCTCGATCTCGCCACCCCGAGTGCGGCCGGCACCGGCGCGATCACGTTCCTGGATCCGCCACCGACCGATCCGAGCCTGGAATTCACGCCGGCGAACGCGCCGACCAATGCGATCGAGGGGTTCGGTCCTGGCGACACGATCCAGATCGACGACTTTCTGGAAACCTCGCTATCCTATTCCGATGGCATCCTCACGCTGCAAGGCACCGACACTAGCGGAACCATCCCCGAGAGCTTCACGCTCGATATTCCGGGGCAAGCGCTTGCGGATTTTCAGCCCATGGTCGGCGCCACCGACACCGGGTTCAATTACTTCCCCTGCTATTGCCGCGGCACGCTGATCGGAACTGGGCGCGGACAGACACCGGTCGAGAAACTCAAGATCGGCGACAAGGTGATGACCAAGCCGGGCGCGCTGCGGCCGATCAAATGGATCGGGCGGCGCAACTACGGCGGCCGCTTCGTTATCGGCCGCAAGGACATTCTACCGATCTGCATAAAGGCCGGAGCCTTGGACGAGAACGTGCCGCGGCGCGACCTCTGGATTTCGCCGCATCACGCCATGTATCTCGAAGGTGTACTGGTCGAGGCCAAGGACCTCGTCAACGGCGTGTCGATTGTGCAGACCGAACGGGTCGAGGACGGTTGAATATTTTCATATCGAACTGGACAGCCACGACGTGATCATCGCCGAAGGGGCGTTGTCAGAAAGCTTCATCGATGACGACAGCCGAGGCATGTTCCACAACGCTCATGAGTATCGCGCGCTCTATCCGGAGGCGGCGCCGGGGCTCGCGCAATATTGCGCACCGCGGCACGAGGACGGCTACGAGGTCGAGACGATACGGCAGCGCATCGCGCTGCGCGCCGGATTGGTGCCGAGCGATCAGACGACGCGGGCCGGCCATCTGCGCGGCTTTATCGATCTGGTCACGCCGCATGTTATCGAAGGCTGGGCGCAGAACGCGGAATATCCCGAAGCGCCAGTGTGCTTGGACATCTTTGCCGGCAACCGGCTCGTTGGGCAGGTTCTCGCCAACCACTATCGCCAAGACCTGGCACATGCCGGCCTAGGCAGCGGCCGCCACGCGTTCGCGTTCTCGCCGACGCAAACAATTGATGTCGCTCTCGACGCGGTCGAGGTGCGCCGCTCGCTGGACGGCGCGCCATTGTCGCGATCGGTCCAAGCGGAAGACGTGGAATTGGCGACCGCCGCATAATATCTCGGCCTAGCAACACACGTCGGCTTCTAACGCTGTGATTGCAGCACACGAGGGGACGCCCAAAGCTTTGCACCTCGTCGCCGGAGGCGAGGAATTTTTTCGGCGGCGCAAGTGCGTCTGCGACACAGAGGTCGCCATCGTCAATCGATCACCTCTTGGCCGGCGGCTATGTATTCGGTATGATTCCAAAAAACGCCTGAACACCACAACCGGCGTTATGTTGCGAGCAGCTCCGGCACAAAGATATCCTCGCACGTCAGTCGCCGCTTCGAGAGACCCTGTTCGAAATGGTAACGCAGAAGGCATCAACCGCTTTGCGGTTGGCTTCGACACCATATGGCCACCAATCGTCACCCAGCACACGACGATCTTCATTGATGAGCTTACTTAACCAGGGGATCATGATACCCATGTTATTGAAGATCATGGCCCCGCTTGTACTGCTCCGCCGCAACATTCTTGGCATCGCAGAACCCTTGATAGATCGTCCTTGCGAGATTCGGATGCTGCGCGAGAAACTCTCGGGCCATCACAACCGTATGCATGATCGGGAAGATGCCGCTGCGTTGATAGTATTCGCGCTCAACCAACTCGTAGTCTTCGAACAGTCGCGTGACCTTTGGTGAATTGTTGAGAATGCATTTCGGCACATTGGCTGAAATCAGTGCATCAATTTCCCCCGCTTCCAGCATTTCCCCTAGATCCTGACCTGGATCTGACGTCACCTCGATGTTGGGAGGATGGGGATGAGGGATGAAGTCGATCGGCTTCAGGGGCCAATCAAGGCGGCCAACCATCCAACGGCACTGGTCCGGTGTCACGCCATACTCGTCTGACAGGATTCCCTTCGGCCATATCGCCTGCGTCGTGACCATAGATCGCAAATTCACCAACGGTCTTGCCGACGAGATCCTTGGGCTCTTTTATACCACTCGCCACGTTGACGTAGATCGCGGAGTGTCGAAAAGAACGGTTTGGAAACACCGGGAGAGCAATGAACGGCGGATCGTCGAAGTCGAGGGTGCGAAGATAGTACGTCATCCCAAGTTCTGAAACGTCGAATTCACGCCCCCGGATCATTCCCTCGAAGATCTCCGAGACGATGCGCGCGCTGTGAAAGCTAGCATCGACGCCATCGATCTTAACGGTGCCATCGGCCAACGCACGCGTCCGATCGTAATCCCAGAAGGCGAATTTCAGCTTGAGATCGCCCATTGCGCACCCCCTCCTCAGCTTGCAGTCAGCGCCGAACGCCGGCGCATAGTCGGTCCCAGTTGCCAGATGCTATTTTCTTCCGGTCGGCGTCGCTTAAGTCTGCCTTCTCAAGGAAGTGGCGGGCACCGCCCTGCGGGGCAAACTCGAACGGATAATCGGTCGAGAACAGAATGCGGTCGACGCCGATCACTTCGATCGCCCAGCGTAGGTAGCGTTGGCTGAAGATGCCACTAGGCGTGACGAGTACGTTGCTGCGGACATAATCTGAGATCGGGCGTGCCGGTTTCGCGACCGTCGCCAACTTATCGATCCTTTCGAGATAAAACAGAACCACCTCGCCCCAATGGCCGACGATCACTTGGAGGTCGGGAAAGCGGTCAAACACGCCACTTAAGATCAGGCGCAGAAGCTGGACGCCGGTCTCATAGTGCCAGCCGATGCCGTAGGCGGCGAAAGCGGCGTCCACGGCGTCGCCAAACCCGCTGTAATAAGCGGTACGCACCGTCGGTTGGGGTGACTGCGCGTGCAGGTAGAGCGGCGTATTCAAAGCGGCCGCCGCTTCGAAGATCGGCCAAAAGTCAGGATGATCAAGGTTGCGCTCGCGCGTGCGGCCGAACAGCATCGCTGCGTTCATCCCCAGACTGGTCACCGCCCGTTCCAACTCCCGAGCCGCTTTGGTCGGGGCAGGGGTGGCGAGCGTCGCCAAACCCTGCAGGCGATCGGGATGTGAGCGCACCGTGTCGGCGAGCAGGTCGTTGGCGGCGGTCTGCAGCGCCACGGCGTCATCAGGCGCCAAGTTCTGCACGCCGGGGGCCGTGAGTGACAGGACCTGAACGTCGAGCCCTGTTTCCTCCATCGCGTTGAAGCGCTCGCGCCCTAGTTCGGCCAAGCGGCGCGCACTCGCGCCCTCCGCCGATGGCTTCAGCGCGATATCTTGCCATTGGGGGTCGAGCATGCGCCAAGCCTTTAGCAGGTCGGAGATCACGAAATGCTCTTCTAGGCCGATGACTTTCATGGGTGGTGCTGTGCGGATGAGTTCGCTGGCCGGCGACACGCGGACCAGCTCCGACGATGGCCACGTCCGTCGCGCTGGATGGTGAGGCCAAGTTCACGCCTGCATCCTAAATGAACGCAGCCCGAGTGTCCGGATAAAGTCATTCGCCGACTTCCGCTATTACCCCGAACGCCGACATTCGCTTGCGCTGCAATGTCTGTCGCAACGGGCCATAACCGGTCATCGCGCGAGCTGACTGTCAAACTTTTTCTCACTCGGACTGAGCGCGATGCACCGCCGGTTATGGTGTGGCACTTGAAGCACAACCGCGCGCTGCACGAGCGTGTCTTCGTCCTCACGGTCATGACTGAGTCGGTGCCGTGGATCGAGGACGCCACGCGCCTTCATGTCGAGGAGATCGCGCCACACTTCTGGCGAGCCGCAGGCCGATACGGTTTCATGGAGCGGCCCGACATTCCGGCTCTGCTCCAAACGGCCCACGCAGGCGGCTGCGGCATCGACCTGTCCGATGTGACCTACTACGTCGGGCATGAGACTGTCGTCGCGAGCGATGACAAAACGGGGCTGCCGCGGTGGGTCGAAGCCTTGTTCGCAGCGATGCAGCGCAATTCCGCCTATGTCAGCGATTACTTCAAGCTTCCGCCGACGCGGTTGTCGAGATCGGTCGCGAAGTCGCGATCTGAGAACGGGGCGCGCCATCAACTGCGGTATTACACCTTCCCAATCCGGAGGCTCGAAGGATCAAACGGACCGACGGAGCCCGCGAGGCGACGGGAAATCAGTCGCTTTTCGGCGTGTCAGTTCTCTTAACGGCGGAACGCCTTTCCATTCCAGATGGCCGATCCGTATTGGTTCTCCGCTCACCAATTAGCAGTTTTTCCTTTTCTGATCGCGTGTCGGCGCCGCTCCTTCGTTCTTTCTTACCGCGTCGCTCAATGCCTGATCGCTTCTCGCCGTCGCCCATGTGCATTCTCCCGAGTTCAAACGAATGGGAAACACTCACCCAGCCTAGACCAATCAAGCCGCCGCCGGAACGACAATACGAGTGCGACTTGAAGCCGGATCTGCGCGCGGCGGAGGGCCGCGCTGGCGGCAAAGTCGCGATCCGATCGAGAGCACGGGTAAACTGTTCGAACGGCTCGACTAGCGCCGAGCGCTCCAGAGAATGCTGTCCAGCTTTGCCCAAAGGCCAGCCGCCCTTGTAGTCAATAAATTCCAACGTCGATGGGCTTCTCGTCATCAATGTCCTTAAGGCGATTAGCGAAGGCGACCAACAGATGGCTTCTTTGGTCCTGCCCCCATCCTAACAGGTCCGTTAATTATCTGCGGAGCCAGAACGTCAAAACCCACAAACTGAAGCATGCCTCGTTGGATTGGTCGGAGAATTGCGTCAATGTCACCTTGGAAGCCACCTTTGACGTATGCTGAAGATGGACCACCTGTGGTCAGAGAAAGCAACGCGCGCTTGCCCCTAAAAGCTCCGGCGCCATATATCCTGCCGCCGCCATAGGTGCGGCCCATGGCGAAAACTCGATCGACCCAGCCCTTCAATATTCCCGGCAGACCGAACCACCAAAGCGGAAACTGCCAAATCATGAGATCGCACCACTCAATTTTCCGAATTTCGCTTTCTATATCTCCGGCAAATCCTTTTGCTTCCGACGCGTACATTTCCTCCGTTTGTAGCTTTAGGTAATTTGGATCTTTGACCGTCGTGAAATTGTGTCGCCCCGAGACTGGGTCAAACTGCATGGCATAGAGATCAGAAGTTTTCACCTCATGGCCTGCCTTCACGAGAGCATCAACAGCGGCGTGGAACATGGCTGCGTTAAAGCTCTGGGGTTCTGGATGCGCGAGGACAATGAAAACCTTCATTTATTCTGGTCCTAAACAAGGGTGCTTCAACTGGACCATGCTTGGTCGAGTAACATGCACGATGCCGCGTCACAATGAAACTCGATCGATCAGCGTAGCATCGTCGTCTGGAGCCCGCGATCGGCCCGAAACGGTGCCGAGCTGAGGGCCTTGCCTCAAAGTAGAACCCGGCGAGAGCGCTCTTTCTGCATCTCGTAGGCGATGTTCTTCTGTAACGGCCGCGCGAGTTCAACAGTACGATCCCGCCGATCTGCCCGCTGCCTCTTATTCCACAAGGATCGTCCAGAGTTGGGACGTCGCGATGATGACCGGGCACCATAACGACTATTCGGTCGGCACGACGTGGCGCGCCGATAGGGATGACGTCTATCTGTTGGATGTCTTTCCTGGCCGGCTCGAATACCCCGATCTGCACCGCAAGGTCATCGCCCTGGCCCAGGATCGCCGACCGGCCACGATCCTGATCGAGAACGCGGGGCTGGGCATGAGCCTCCTGCAGGATCTCCGACGTTCAATGCCGTCTGGGCTCACACGGCCGATCTAGGTCAAGCCCGAAGGAAGCAAGGTGGACCGGATGGTGGCCCAATCGGTCGTGATTGAGGCCGGCCACGTCGCCCTGCCGACAGGCGCCCCCTGGCTTGCCGACTTCCTTTTCGAACTGCTCGCCTTTCCGAACGGACGCCATGACGATCAAGTGGACAGCGTCTCGCAACTCCTTCTTTGGTGGCAGAACCACCGAGCCTACAACGACGTTCCGATGGTTGCGCCCATCATAGCGTCGAGGCCGAGGCGGTTTCCATGACGAACGGCTCGGCCGGCGGCTGCGGATAGCAGGTTGGTGATGGAGCGCACGCCCAAAATCTCACCTCAGTGGCGTAGTCCGTTTTGTTTTAAGATTGTCGAGTCGAGGATCGGACGTTGAAATCACGATCGTCCCATTGCTGCAACAGGATTTTTGAGAATTCCAATCCCTTGCACTTCAACCTCGATGGTATCACCCGGTTTCATAAACAGCTTCGGGTTACGACCGTAACCAACTCCGCTAGGTGACCCAGTTGTAATTACATCGCCGGGCCGGAATTGCAGGAATTGAGAATAATATTCGATAATCTGCTTGATGTTGAAAACCAGGTCGGAGGTGTTGGACGATTGAACAACACCGCCATTAAGCCGGGTTTCGATATACAGATCGTGAGGATTGTGGATTTGATCGCTAGTCACGATCGCAGGCCCCATTGGACAAAATGTCGGAAAGAATTTGCCGAGAAGGTTGTGCTCCCAGGCTACGATTGTCTCCATCATCCCGTTAGCTGCAAAAGCTGGCGCCACCCAGTCGCGGGCTGAGACATCATTAACAATTGTGTATCCTGCGACATAGTCGAGCGCGTCGCTAGCAGTTACGCGGTGACATGGTCTGCCGATAACGACGCTGAATTCACCCTCCCAATCGACCATGTCGGGATTGCTCGGGGGAAGAATAATTTGCTCGCCGGAGCCGATGATACTTGCCACGCTCTTGTAGAACCCCAGAGGCGTCTTCGGTGGCAGAGTGTTCATCTCCTTCAAATGCTCGTGGTAGTTAGCGCCGATCGACAAGATCATGCCGGGATTGGGTATCGGGGCGGCAAGTTTCGCTTCGGTGATTCCGACGAGCGCTTGTTTCTCGCGCAGACGATCTTTGTTTGTCGCGGCCTGATCGACGATCGAGCGCAAAAGATCGAGGGCCGCCCGACCAGCGCTAAGGATGCCCTTGATTTCGCTTGGGACGAGACGCGCCGCCTCAAGGATTGTCGCGCATCCACGAAGATCGAGAATTTCATCGTCGATGACGACGCCTGGTCTAAACTCGTTGCCAATTGCCAAAGTCACAAGGCGCATGAATATACTCCAGATTGTTGCGCCCCGGGACCCCGCATGAGCAGAGGCTTGCCCTAGGCACTGTTCTCGGTCGAGGTGGCGTTACGCTGGGCATATCTTCTCGGTGGGTAAGCGCGCGCGGTCTTCCGCTCGCAGTTGTAGCAACTGCAAATTCCTCAAAAGACTGTCCAGACGATTGGGAGACGAAGGCCGGATCGATAAAACTATCGAGAGTCTCCCAACTTCAAGTCGGAAACCTCCTTGCTTGCGGTTCCCTCGTCCATGGAAAAACGATCGCCAAAATCAAATAAGTCATCGTCCTGGAATAAGCCTTCGCAGTGCTGAATCTCCCACCAATTGTGATCGAGGTCGACGAGATAGAACGAATAAACGCCATGCTGATCAGCAATCGGCATCACCTTGCGTATGCCATATTTCTCTTTGAGCTCGTTAGCTGCTCGCCAGCAGCGATCAACCTCTTCTCTCGAAGCTACGTCGATGCCCCAATAATTCAGGACGCCAACACTGCCGGGCTTGATCTGATCTCCCACTTCTACGCAAACGACATGAAACTTTATGCCGCAACGGATCGCCATAGCGGGAATCGCATGGCGGACACATTCAAAGCCCAAGAACTCCTCATAAAACTTCCGCGACGCCTTGAGATTGTAACATTCCAGCGTCCCATGCGACATCATGTAGGGCTTAACAACCGAATCGGCGTTGGGTGGCGGAAAGGCTGCATTTTCAATAATCGGTGTCATGATTGTCCTCCGTGGGTTTCAGCTTCGGTGATAAACGAGTCCGCAAAGAACTCGTCCGAGGGCAAGCCGCAGTGCGAACTAAAATCGCTTCGTGCAGCCTCCACGACAATCGGTGCACCGCAGGCATACACCTGATGTCCGGAGAGATCGGGAAAATCATCCATCACAGCTTGGTGGACGAGTCCCGCACGACCCGTCCAACTGTTTTCAATATTGGGCTCGGATAGCACCGGAACGAAGCGAAAATCTGGGAATTGCCTTTCCCAGCCCTGCGCTAGGTCGAACATATAAAGATCGCGCTTTGAGCGACCTCCCCAGTACAGCGTCATGTGTCTTGGATCCGGGCGCTTACCTGCATGCTGTAACATCGCCTTGATGGGACCAAAACCAGTGCCGCTGGCGAGCAGGATCGCTGGTTTGTTGGAATCGCGCAGATAAAAGCTTCCGTCTGGCCCCTCGAAACGCATAACTTCACCGACTTTTATTCCGCCAGCAAAGAGTCGATCCGTAAATCTACCCCCCGGCAAATGCCGGATGTGAAATTCAAGTGAGCGCACGCCTTCAACTGAAGGAGGGACAGTGATCGAGTAATTGCGCCGGATACCGTCCTTGAGCATAAACTCAACAAACTGGCCTGCGACAAACATCATATTTTCATTCATTGGCAGTCTGACACGCATCAGAAACACATCAGGCGCGAGCAGGGTCAGATCTGTAACGCGGCAAGGCACGACTTTTCGGCGCACGCCTGCCAAACCTTCCAACTCCTTAACCTCGATCACACAATCCGAGATCGGAGTCGCCTGACACAAGAGGGCAAATCCGGAATTGCGATCCGCTTCTGAAAAATAGGCGGGGTGAACATCCCCGTAATCAACGGTTCCCGACACGATACGACCCTTGCAGGTGTTGCACACACCCTGCCGACATGAGTACGGCATAGAATTGCCCGCGGCGAGTCCGGCGGCCAGAATGCGTTGTCCTTCCTCAACTTTGAAAGAATGCTCGCTGGGCAGGAGTGTAACAGTGTAGGGCATATGCATCCGTCGAACGTTTCATCCCCGAACTCAATCGTACTTGACAAAGACTCAGGCGTGCAAGGCGAAGATCAGGATGCAACGCGCGACCTCGAATCGCCGTCCCGTCGATTCAGGGTTCACAATGAATGTCCGTCCCTAGTTGCTGCGTCGCGGCAAGCTCGCTGCAGCCAGCGTACGTGGGCGTAAGCAAAATTAGGACCTCGACTTGGAGTCCGCTTCGCCTCCAATTACGGACGAATTGCTGCACTACAGCAAACGTCGAAAGGGGCCAAAACTGCGACATATGCGGTGCAGCAAATGCCGACAACGGAAACGTAATCCATGTGGGACTTCGCGCTTCATCATTTTCACCGCGGCACGCCGATGTAGAGCCCCGATGCCCGGCATTCGCGAATTTACTGGTTAGTATTTGCGGCTTATACGGCCATGCAAACTGCAGCTCAGGAAACTCGCTCCAATATTTCAATGGGGGTCATCCGTAGCTCTTTCGGTCCGGCAGAATTTACGAAGTTATGAAGTCGATCCTTCAAGTCGAAAAGCTCGTCCAAGGGCATATTCAGAAAGCAGTAGAATTCGCCCAACATCTGCTCAGTTCGCTTCCGAAGCGACACTCCCTTTGGAGTTAGGTCAACAAGGACGCGACGTTCATCGGTGGGCTGCCGGCGTCGCGTGACCAGTCCCTTGCTCTCAATACGCTTGAGCATCGGTGAAAGCGTGCCGAAATCTATACGGAGCGCCGAGGCGAGGTCTCCAACGCCCAAAGGGCCGCGCTCCCAAAGCACAACGAGTACCAAGTACTGGGGATAAGTAACGCCGAGCTTTCGGAGGAAAGGTATAAACATACGCGTCATGTGATTACTGGCGGCGTAGAGCGCGAAGCAAAGATGACTGTCGAGCCCCGGCATCTCGACTGGCGCAATGGGGTTTCGACCACTCTTAAATTTCTTTTGCATCGGTGTCTCATATCGTCGATTCATTGAACGCCATTATAGGCGCAATAGGTCTTTGCCACACTTGGATTTTTTTGCATCGTGTCTCGTATCATTGACTCCAATTATATTGTGTGCAAGTTAATTGGGTACAAGATTGCTAACTAGGCCCGACTAGCTCGCGTTTACGCCGCCGGTTTGCATACGAAAACAAACTGAAGGGAGAGGAGCTCACATGTCAGAAATGGATCGTCGTGTATTCGTGGGGGCTGCCGCTCTGGGTAGCGTAGCCGCTGCCGTTCTCACTGCTTCATCTGTCCAGGCAGCGGGACAGAGCGGCTACTTCGTAATCGCGGAAATCGTATCCAAAAAGGAAAAGGCGGACGAGCTCCGGGCGCTACTCGTACCCTTCGCCGAAAAGTCGGCCAAGGAGCCAGGTTGCTTGGTCTACACGCTGATGGAAGTCATAGGCGAGCCGGGCCGCTTTCTGACGTTCGAGCGGTGGACGGACAAGGCTGCGCTCGATGCCCACATGGTCACGCCTGATATCAAAGCAATCGTGCCGAAGCTGGAGCCCGTTTTGGCCAAGCCGTTCACTCAGATCTTCCTGGGTGCGCTCAGCGGCGCATAAGTCGGGCGATCACTGATCGCATCGCTGTCAAGTAATGCCGACGATGCCGTAAATGGCAACTGATAGAAATAATTTCAGAAAATTGGGAGGCCCAAATAATGATAACGATCCACCATTTGAATTTTTCGCGCTCGACCCGGATCATCTGGCTGATGGAAGAATTGGGAGAGCCTTACGAAATTGTTCCCCACACTCGTAATCCCAACACATTCCGCTCGCCGCAGACGCTCGACCGCATTCACCCGCTCGGCAAGGCACCGGTCATCGAGGACGGTGCGCTCGTGATGGCCGAGTCGGGTGCGATCATCGAATACGTCATCGCCACCTATGGTGGTGGCAAACTGATACCCGCTCGATCGGGGCCGGCCTGGGCTCGCTACATCGGATGGCTACACTTTGCCGAAGGCTCCGCGATGATGCCGCTGCTCGTGCATCTACTTGGAATGCTGACCGGCGGCTTGCCCGATGGACTCAAGGGTTTCATTGCGCCGGACATTGAGAAAACACTAAAATACATCGCCGCCGAGATTCCCGATAACGGATATCTGACGGATGCATTCAGTGGCGCGGACATCCAGATGTCCTATGTTCTAGAGGTCGCGCGAATGGGCAAACTGCTCGCTGGCTACCCGTCGCTGGAAAAATACATGGCGCGACTTGAGCAGCGCCCGGCCTACAAGCGTTCGATCGAGCGTGGCGGACCGGTACGTCTGCCGCTAGGTTGACGGACTATGATTAGAAAACACAAGGCCGCGGCCCAAGGACCCAGAAAAACAGTGTAGTTGTC
>CAVWYW010000004.1:0-461215 GCA_963759345.1 uncultured Alphaproteobacteria bacterium | reverse complement strand
TTAATTCCCTCCGCCATCACTTTTGCGTCGAAGAGGTGGCACAATGACCTGGTCCCTGATCTGGAAAACTTCACCCCCCGTACAGCACCCTTTGTCAGAGCCGAGGATGAGAGAAGTTGCGGCGGGCCGAGCCCCGCCAATTCCTCCGCGGTGACCAGTGGCACCAAAAGAATGGTAGCCGTTCAGACTTTTGATTTTGCAACCGATTATTCGATCGCCCCATTAACGAGCCGCCGGTACGGCGCCGTTGGGCTCAGCTGTCGCGATCGCGGTCGTCCTTGCTCGCTTTGGCCTTCCCGGATTTGCTGTCGCGCGTTAGCGCCGAAATGTCTTTAGCATCGCGCAGGACGTCGGTCATGCGGCCGAGGCTGCCGCCCTCGATGCCCATCTCCTTCATGAGATTGTCGATCATCGGCGCCTGGACGCGATAGCGCAGGGCTGAATCGATCACCTCATCCGTCACGTTACGGCCCGAATTTCCGCCATTGACCCCGTCCACATGGAGGATTTTTATGCCTTCGATCTTCTCTAGGGGCCTGACGCTTTCGCGCACAATCCCTTCGATGCGCTCCAGCAACTTTTCTCGCAGCCGGCCGGCGCGCGCCGGCTCGCTGAGAATGTTCTCTGCTTCGTTGAGCTGCCGTGCGCCGGCCGCATCGACCTCGTAGCGCTCAGCGGCTGCCAGGGCGCCGATTTTCTCTGCCTCTGCGGCTGCTTCAGCGGCGATCTTTTGCGCCTCCGCAAAACTTCTTGCGGCTCGCATTTCGGCTTCAGCCTTGGCGGTAACCCGCAATGCTTCGCGTTCCGCGTCACGCTGCGCCGCGATCATCTCTGTGAGCTTGCGCCGCTCCGCGATTTCCCTCTCGCGGGCGGTAATTGCCTGTTCTTCGGCCTGGATGACCTTGACCCGCACGGCCTCAGACGCGGCGATTGCGGCCGAGCGCTCGGTGGCTTTCTTGGCCAATTCAACAGCCTTGACCATCTCGGCCATCTCCACCAGCTTGTCTCGCTCAGTCGCCAGCATCCGCACGTCGCGATCCTTGGCGATCCGCGCTTCTTCGATGCCGCGCTCCGTGGCGATGCGCGCCCGCTCGACTTCTTCGGCGGCAGCGATCTCAGCTTCCTCGAAGGCCTGGCGCTTGGCGATCTGTAGGCCCTCCAGATGTCGCTCGCGCTCGAGCCGTATCTGGTCGAGCGCTCGCTCCTGGGCGATCCGCTCCGCTTCAGTGAGCTGATTCTCGACGATTTCGGTGCGGCTTTTCTCGGCCTGCGCCTTGATCACAGCGAGCGTTTTTTCGGAAAGCGCGATCTGCCGGTCGAGCTCCAGAATTTCGAGCGCCTTCTGCCGGGTAATCTCCAATTCGCGCTGTTCGCGGTCGCGTCCGATCCGGGCAGTCTCCAATTGCAGTTCAAGGTTGATTTGTTCGCGCTCGGTTTGTTCGCGGGTCTTGAGCTCGGCTTCGTCCAAAGCGCGCCGACGCGCTATCTCGCGCCGCTGGGTCTCCTCCTCGCTCTTGATGCGTTCCTGGCTGATCGCGAGCTGTTGCCCTAGCCGCGCCTTCTCAACCGCCTGCCGCGAAAAGAGCTGCGCCTCCTCCGCTTCCTGTTCGCGCAGCGCCCGCTCTTTGGCGAGTTCGGCCCGCTGCATCGCCCGTCGAAACTCGACCTCGCGCTCCTGCTCCAGCCGCGCGTATTCGGTCTCGCGGTCGATTTCAAAAACTTTCCTTTGTGCGTCGAGATTTTGGTTGCGGATATCGACCAGCGTGCGCTGTTCAATTTCGTTGCGCATCTTGCGCCGCGTCTCGATCGATTCGGTAAGCTGGGTAAGGCCTTCGGCGTCAAAGGCATTCGATGGATCGAAATATTCAAGGCTCGTCTGATCGAGATCGACGATAGCGACGTTCTCTAGCTCCAGGCCGTTCGTGGTGAGCGCCTCGGCGGCGAGGTCGCGGACCTGATTGGCATAATCGCGGCGCCGCTCGTGCATCTCCTCGAGCGTCATTTGCGCGGCAACCATACGCATCGAGGAGGCAAATTTTCCTTCCAACAGGCTCCGGATGCCGTCCTCCTGCAACGTACGGCGGCCCAAAGTCTGGGCGGCAGCCGCGACCGCCGTCCTGGAAGCTCCGACGCGAACAAAGAATTCAGCGATGATGTCGACTCGCATCCGGTTCCGGGTGATGAGCGCGCCTTTATCGCGGCGCATCACCTCGATGCGGAGGACATTCATGTTGACCGGGGTGATTTCGTGCAGCACCGGGATGACAAAGGCGCCGCCGTTTACGACAACCTTTTCGCCAAGGAACCCCGTGCGGACGAACGCCGTCTCCTTAGTGGAGCGGCGATAAAGCCAGCGCATAATGTATACGAGGATGACGATCGCGATCGCGATGCCGATCAACCAAAGCAGCACTTCCCCAAACGTGTTCGCACTCATTTCACTCTCCGCTCATTCAGCCGGGCGCTTGCGGCCGCCCGAATTGAACTTTCGCACTCTGGTCTGTTTTCACCCCTGCGGCATTCAGGCCCGTTTGCTGACCGGTGGTGAGATGGAATCCAATGCCTCGATTACCGCATCGACAAAAGCGGTATCGTTGATGTTCGCTCTCACCCGCTCCACGCTGCGTTTGCCGCTCCACCGCACAGTTTTTTCGATCGCCTCGAACAACGCCGCGTCCGCCTCCGGATCATGGAACGCTCCGCCAGCCCTGTCGAGCATCGACACGCCGCCTTCAGGCAGCAGAAAGCGCACGGGCCCCTCCATCAAATTGAGCCGCTGGCCGATCCACTCGCCCACGGCGCGGTTCTCTTCGCGGGTGGTGCGCATCAGCGTTACGTTGGGATTGTGAATGACGAACTTACGGTTCTGGAAGCGCGCGGGTACGGAATCGCGCGGCCCGAAATTGACCATGTCGAGTGCCCCAGTCGAGCCGACATAGGGCAAACCAGTGCGGATTGGCGCGCCAAAACGATCTTGGTCTGCCGGCAAGATGCCGCCGACCAGCATATCCGCCACCTCGGTGGTGGTGAGGTCTAAAAAGCCGGCGAGTAGTCCGGAATCGCCGAGCGCTTCCATAGCGCGGCCCCCCACTCCGGTCGCATGAAACACCAGGCAATCGTAATCGGCTTCGAGCCGCTTGGTAACCGCCTGCACACACGGAGTCGTAACACCGAACATTGTGATGCCGAGAGCGGGTTTGGCGAGTTTACGCCTTGCATCGTAGGCCTCGCGGGTCGGCATTTGCGCAACCATCCCGGCGAGTGCGTGCGCGGCGTTGCCCAGCACCTGCTCGGTGATCGAATTAAGACCTTGCACGTCTGCGACCGAATGAAACATCACAACGTCGCTTGAACCTACATATTCCCGGACATCGCCGGCAGCGACCGTTGAGATCATGACCTTCGGAATGCCGATCGGTAGGGCACGCATTCCAGCGGTGGCCAACGTCGTTCCGCCTGAACCGCCCGCCGAGATGATCCCCCCAATCCGGGGCTCGCGCGCGATCCAGCGCGCAAACGCCTCGGCCATCGCCGTCACCGACCGGCCGCGATCGGACGAAAATACTGCCGACGTGCCGCCGGCGTGCATGCTCGCGACTTGCGGAGGCGTTACATCCGCAGTCGATGGTTTGCCCGAAGTTGAAAGATCTACAGTTCGAGTTGGGATACCGAGCGCTTTCAACCGATCGCGGATGAATTTCAGTTCATTTCCTTTGGTATCAAACGTTCCGACGACGAGTGCAGTGCGGCCGATGCGCTCTGAAAATGGCATCGCAAACATTCTGCGACTGTTCTGCTCCGGCCCCGACGCTTCGATCATCGATTGCCGCAGGCTGGTTGCCGGCATTTTCCAGCGATCCGGCAGCAAGTCGCTTGGCAGTGCCGTTGCCGGTGCGGCAGAGCCGGCGGCCGCGCCGTCACCGCGTTCAACGCGATACACTTCCGCCATTAGCGCTTCGGCGCTTTCGTTCGTGGCGACCTCCGGCGGTGGAAAGCTGTCTTCTTCTACCCGCCCAACCCCAAGAAGCCTCTGTTGCAACTCACGATCAGCCGCAAGCGCACGGGCGTCCATAATGTGGTTGATCCGGCCGTTGACCATAATGGCGACGTGATCAGAGACGCCAGTCGCCACGCCTATGTTCTGCTCGACCACAAGGATGGCCATCTCGCCCTCTTGAGCGAGTTGCACCATCATCGCTTCGACCTGCTCTACGATCACAGGCGCAAGCCCCTCGGTGGGCTCATCCATAATGAGAAGGCGTGGGTTGCCGAGCAGTGCCCGCGAGATCGCGAGCATTTGCTGCTCGCCACCGGACAATTGCGAGCCGCCGCTTGTGCGCCGTTCATAAAGGCGTGGAAACGTTTCGTACACGCGGTCAACCGTCCACGCTGCGTCCGGACCGCCAGTTGCCACCAGGCGCAGGTGTTCGTCGACCGAAAGACTTGGCCACACTCGGCGGCCTTGCGGGACGTAGCCGACGCCGAAGCGGTGAATGACATGCGGTTCAAGCCGAGACGTTTCGCGTCCGAGAATGCGGATACTGCCGGAACGCGCCGATTTTAGCCCGGCAATCGTATTGCAGAGCGTGCTCTTGCCCATGCCATTGCGGCCCACGACGGCCAAGACGCCGTGATCGAGCGACAAAGACACGCCTTGAATGGCATGGCTTTCGCCGTAATAGACCTGAAGGTCCGCGATTTCGAGGGCTGGCCGCACGCTACCCTCAGCCATGACCGCCTCCGAGATAAACCTCCTGCACTTCGCGGTCGTCTTCAATTTGCTCCGGGGTTCCCTCTTTGAAAAGCCGGCCGTTGTGAAGCATCGTGACGTATTCGGTCACACGCAGCGCCACGTCGAGGTCGTGTTCAATAATGATGTAGCCGATGTGCTTCGGTAAAGCGTTCAGGATGGTGACGAGATCGCGCCGCTCGGTCGGCGACAGCCCTGCTGCTGGCTCGTCGAACAGTATAAAGCGCGGCGCGCCGGCCAGCGCGAGCGCGATTTCGAGTTGCCGCTGTTGACCATGGCTCAGCGTTGCGACCAGCCTATCCCGCATCGTTTCCAGATGAACTGCATGAAGAATCGATTCCGCCTGCATCATCGTGCGGTCATCGGCTCGCGGCCGCGTAAGTGCGAAACGTCCGCGAGAGACGCCGCGGCAAGCGAGATAAACAGAATCGCGGACGGTCAGGCCCCCGAAAAGTTGCGATATCTGGTAGGTCCGGCGCAGGCCGCGACGAATCCGCTCCTGCACCGGCAGCGTCGTAATGTCCTCGTTGAAAAAACGGATGCGCCCCGCCGACGGCATGAAGTCGCCGGTGATGGCGTTGAACAAAGTAGTTTTACCGGCGCCGTTCGAGCCGATGACCGCGCGCCGCTCGCTGGCCGCGATCTTCATGCTGATATCGGAAAGTGCCACCAGTGCTCCAAAGTGCCGCGCGACGCGATCAAGCTCGAGTGCGTGCGCCCCCGACTCTTGCAAACGCTCGGCAACCGACACCTCGGTCACTGGTGGCCTCCACTATACTGCCCGGTCCGTTACGGGCAGCTCGGGTTATCGCGGCCGACTTTGCCCAGCTTGAGGAATTCAGCTTCCGGAATTCCCAGCGTCTGGTTCACCTGCGGAATGACCTTGACCAGCTTGTTGTAAAGCGTGCCATCCGATTTTTGAGTGACTTCGGTGAGGAACTCGTCGGCGACCGCATTGCGATTCTTGTCAAGCGAGACTTTGCCGGTCGGAGTTTCGAGGACCAGGCTTGACAGCGTCGCCCGCAGCTTGCTGCCGCCGTCCGATACGTCGTCGTTGACCTTTTGCAAGCCGGTCAGCAACGCCGTCATATTCACGTAATAGCCCTGGGCGAACAGCGACGGCGACGGGAAGGCATTCGGCAGTTTCTTGTACGCCGCGACGAACTTCTCCCACGCCGCGGTCTTGTCGTCGTCGGCGATTGGGCCCGCAGAAGGCGTGCCGATCACGACATCGTGGATCTTGCCTTTGGAGCCGAGGATCGTCTGGTCGACGGTGACCGAACCGCCGATCAACGGCGCCTGGCCGCCGGCCTGCTTGTATTGCGTCAGGAAGTTGACCGAGTTGGAGCCGCCGAGGACGACGTAGATTGCGTCGATATTGTCCGGCATCGCGGCGATAACCGACGAGAAATCCTTGGTGCCGATCGGAACCCAGAATTTCTTCACCACATGGCCGCCGGCCTTGCAGAACGGAGCCATGAAGCCGAACACCTGCGTGTACGGAAAGGAATAATCCTCCGCCAACGTCGCCACGTTCTTGTAGTGCTTGACGTTGTAGGAGTAGTCGCCGAGACCCGCCATCCATTGCGCGCCGTCGGTGGAGAAGCGGAAGAAATTGGGGGCCGGATCGCGCAACGTCGTATCTTGCGCGGCCGACGTGCCGTTGACGATGGTCACATCCGGCTTAGTCTTGGCGTAGTCCTTGATCGCCAGGCCTTCGTCGCCCGACAGCGGACCGACCAGGACCTTCACGCCGTCTTGCTCGACCAACTTGCGCACCGCGCGAACCGCGCTGTCCGGCGTACCGTCGGACGAACCTTTGATGACCTCGATCTTCTTGCCACCGACCTTGCCGCCGAAATCGTCGACGGCCATGAGGGCGCCGCGCATGCTGTCGTCGCCGAGTATGGCGAAGGCCCCTTCGAACGTGGCGAGTACACCAATTTTGATGGTGTCTTCGGCCATAGCAACGGACGGGATTATCAATCCCGCGGCCAGACCGAGGCCGAAAAGCGCGCGTCGATGTAGAGTCATTCGATCCTCCCTTGGTTTGACTAAGTTTCTGCACGAAGTGTCGCTCCCCCCGAGAGGCGGGAACGCACGGAATCCTGCGCAAGCAGGGGCTTGATCCTCCCCCACAGGCCCAGGAGCCCATCCGGCGAGACAAAAACGATCGCCAGAAAGACGAGACCAATCAGCGTATTGTAGCGTTCGGCGCCAACGATATCGATTGCGAAGGTCTGGATGAGAACCACGAAGACTGCGCCGAGGAACGGACCGATTGGATGGCGCAGCCCGCCGATCACCGCGATGACCAACACGTTGACGGCTTGGAATACGCCGACGGTGCCGGGCGATACGCGGCCGTTGAACCACACGAGAAGCACGCCCGCGAGGCCGGCGATAATGCCGGAGTAGAAATAGGCAACGACCTTGTGCGCGGTGATGTCGAAGCCGACCGCCCGCATGCGACGCCCATTGTCGCGGATCGCCTGCAGCGCCAACCCGAAGGTCGAGCGCGAGCAATAGAGCACCGCCGCATACGCAACCGAAGCAACGAAAAGGCAGAGATAGTAGAAGGGCACGGGATCGCGCCAGTTGATTCCCCAGAAATGCGGCGTGGGAATGCCGGCATAGCCGGAATGACCGTTGAGCAGCCCGTAATTCTGCTGGGCGAAATAGAAGAAGGCTGCGGCGATCGCTAGCGTAATCATGATGGTGTAGATGCCCTCGGTGCGCACCGATATCGCGCCGATGATCGCCGAGACGGTCGCCGCCAGCAGCACGGCGAAGGGCACAAGTACCCACCACGGCCAGCCGAAGCCGTAAATGTTCATGTTGTTGGTGCCGAAGATCGCGACCGTGTAGGCGGCGACGCCGGCGGTGGTGATCTGGGCCAAGCAGACCATGCCGCCATAACCGGCAAGCAGCATCATCGATAGCGCCAGCAAACCCCAGATGAGCGAATACGCGCCGATCTGGGTCAGGAAGAATTCCGAAGCAATGGCGGGATAAAGGATGAGCGCGGTTGCGAGCGCGATGTGGACGGGTCCCAAGCGAGCCGATACGACGACGGCTTTGTTCGGTTGATCAAGGGCCAAGATCGGAGCGTTGGAGGGCAGCGCTCTCCCCATGATGCCTTGGGGGCGGAACGCCAGCGTCACCACCATAATAATGAAGGTTAGAACGATGCCGTAGGTCGGCAAATAGACCAGTCCGATCTGCTCGGCGAGGCCGACCAGCAGTGCGCCGATGGCGGCACCGGTAATGGAGCCCATGCCGCCGACGATGACAACCACGAGAGACGCGAGCAGGTAGCGCACGTCCTCGCCGGGAGCGATTGAGAGCGCGGAGCCGCCAACCACGCCGGCAAAGCCGGCGAGCCCGGCGCCGATCGCGAACACGACGGCGAAGATCATGTGCACATTGATGCCGGAGGCCGAGAGCATCGAACGATCGTCGACGCCGGCGCGAATCATCATGCCAACGCGCGTGCGGTTGATCATCAACCACAATCCCACGCCGATGACGATGGCGACGGCAAGCACGACCAAGCGGTAGAACGGATAGGTCATCATCACGGCGGTGCCGTTCGAGCGGACCGTGGTGATGATGGGCAGCTTCACCGCGCCGTCGAGCCAGGACGGAATGCCGATCTGGTAGGTGATGCCGGTCCAGGTCGCCAGCATCAGATCGGCGGCGACGATCGATATGCCAAGGGTCACGAGGGTCTGGCGCAGTTCATCGCCCTCGAGACGCCGAAAGATGAAGACCTGCATCAGCAATCCAACGATGGCGATCGCCGCGGTGCCCGCTCCCACGCCGAGAAGCCAGATTCCCGTTCGCTGCGCGACCTCGTAGCCGATGTAGGCGCCGAGCAGATATAGCGAGCCGTGCGCCAGGTTCACATTACGCATCAATCCGAAAACGAGTGTGAAGCCGCTGGCAACCAGGAAATAAAGACCGGCCAACGTTACACCGTTGAAAATGGAATTAATGAAGGCCTTTTTCGAAAGGAGAATTGCGTCTAGCCAACTGGGCCAGATGGCGAAGAACAACCAAGCCACCAGGGCGGCAGCGAGAGCCGAAACAAGGGCCCACGCTTGCCGTCCGGTCAATCCCGGCGCTGCTTGTTCGACTATGCTCATGCAGTCATTCGTAGGCGCTGCTGATTTATCCGCGGCGCCTTGTGGAACTTGCCGTCCTTCATGATAGCTAGGATGCGGGTCTTGTCCTGCAGGATCCGGACGTCGGCGATCGGGTCGCCATCGACCAAGAGCAGATCCGCCAGATAGCCTTCCCGCAGCATTCCGAGTTCGTTCGCCATGCCCATGATCTCGCCGCCGTATTTTGTTGCAGCTTGAATCGCTTCCATCGGCGTGAAGCCAAGCATTTCGACGAAGGTCTGGAGGTCCTTGGCATTGGTGCCTTGCGGCGTCCAAGCGAAGCCATAGTCGCCGCCGATGCAGATACGAATGCCGCGCCGATGCATCTTCTTCATGGTCTCGACGCACATTTCGAGCTCGCGCTCATACAGCATTGCCACTTTCGATCCTGGCTTAATGCCCCAAGGTTCGGCGTGGCGTGCCGTGTTGATGAGCCAGGCGATGCCAGGAGCGACGAAGTGCTGGTCCTTGTGCGCCTCAAGCAGATCCAGCGCCTCTTCATCGGCAAACGACGCATGGTAGATGTTCTGGATGCCGTGACGGACGCACTGTTTGACGGATCCGGACGAGCGGGCGTGAGCGGACAGCACCTTGTTCCGACACTTCGCTTCTTTAACCGCCATGGCCACTTCTTCCTCGGACATCGGCGTTTCTTCGGCGCCCATGCCCGTGATCTCCTCTCCTGAGAGATTGAGCTTGATGGAATCGACGCCGTATTTGATGAGCTGGCGCACGGTACGGCGCACTTCCTCCGGCCCGGAGACGACTATCCCGAGGTTGAGCCCCTCGTGTGGAATGTGGGAAGGCGCCGAGTTGCCGAGGCCTCCGACGGTCGTAATCTCGGGCCCCGCCGCGAGATAGCGCGGTCCCGGGAAGCGCCCCTCGTTGATGAATCGCTTGGCGACGACGTCGAGCCGCGGTTTTGCTGCCGCCGCGCCTCTCCCCGCCGTGAAGCCGGCATCGAGCACCAGTTTCGCCATCTCCATGGTCACAAGCATGTGCTCTTCCAATTCCATCATCTGAATGGGGTCGATGCCCGGTGCGTTGTTCCAGGACAGATGCAGGTGCGCGTCGATCAGCCCGGGCATCACAGTCGCCCCCATGCCGTCGATGAGCGTCGCCCCACCATGCGTTGCGTTGGTGGGACCGAGCCGCGAAGACCCGCGGGTCACCTGTTTGATGCGATTGCCCTGGACGAGCACTTCGCCGGTGTAGGGGTACTCACCGGTTCCATCGAGGACGCGCACATTTGTAAAATGGATTGGTCCGGTAGCGTTGCCATTCCAACCGTTTGTCTCGTAGGCCATGATGGTCCTCCTTTCGCGGCGGTCAGAACGCCGCTCTTGATCTTTTAGATCGGAACTCCACGCACGAATTCCGATAGCAATGAGCCGCACTCCCTGGATTTTTCGATCGGCGTCCAATGGCCGCAGCGATGGAGGATAACCGTTTTGGCGCCACCGAGCTTGTCTGCGAGTTCGTGAGCAATACTGGCCGGTCCAACCGCATCCTCGTCGCCGGTGACGATCAGAGTCGGACAGTCGAGAAGCCGGTGGTCGGCTTTCTCTGCCTGCGCCAGTCCCTCACAGGAACGCGCAAAGCCCTCGGCATCCTGCCGCATGTGACTCTCGCGGACGAAAGCGACTGCCACCGGATTTTCGTTCGCAGTCGCGCTCGAGAGCGCGGAGCGGATCAGCTGGTCGGCAACCGCACTCATGCCTTCGGTTCGCGCTGTCGCCGCGCGCTCGCGCAGCCGCTCGCGTGCGGCCTCCTGCGGTTCGATGATTGGGCCAAAGAGGGTGAGGCTGGCGACGCGGTCCGGATGACGGGCGGCAAAGTGCTGGGCAATCAAGGTGCCGAAAGAATGACCGACGACGTGCGCGCGGTTGACGCCGAGAGGTGTCGTAGCGTTTTCGACAGCGTCCACCAGGAGACCCACGGTGATCGGCTGCGAAGGGGTCGGCGATCGTCCGGCTCCCGGCAAATCCGGGCGTACAATGCGAAACCCGGCAAGGGAAGCCACCAACGGCTGAAAACTGTTTGAGGTGCCGCCCAGCCCGTGCAGCATCACTATCGGCGGGCCTTCTCCGTCCGACTCCACCGTCATCCCGGCGAAACGGATGGAGGTCATGACGAGCGCTCTACGATCCGATTTTCAAGGATGCCGATCCCGCCGATTTCAATCCGCACGACGTCGCCCCCTTTCAGATACTTGGGCGGGTCGAAGCCGATGCCAACGCCGGCGGGCGTTCCCGTCGCGATCACGTCGCCGGGCTGCAGCGTAATACCGGCCGACAAAGTTTCGATGATCGTCGGAATATCAAAGATCAATAGTCCGGTGTTGGAACTTTGCCGCAGCTCGCCGTTAACGTGACAGGTGATCGGCGTGTTGCTGATATCAATCTCATCACGCGTAACCGCGACCGGGCCCATTGGGCAGAACGTGTCCTGCGATTTGCCAATGAGCCATTGGCTATACCGCGCCTGCAGATCGCGTGCGGTAATGTCATTGATGATTGTGTAGCCCCAGACGTGCTCGAATGCTGCTTTAGCTTCGATGCCGCGGCCGGCTTTGCCGATGATGACCGCCAGTTCTGCTTCGTAATCGACCGCCGGCGACACTTTTGGATCGATGACGATGGGATGGCCGCAGGAGACGACCGATTCCGGCACCTTGGAGAATATGATCGGATTGCCGGGCACCGCGCCGTTCCCGCTGCTCGTGTCGAAACCGCTACGGGCAAATTCGTGAGCGTGCTCGTGATAGTTTTTTCCAACACAGAAAATATTTCGCCGCGGCGCCGGAATCGGAGCTTCGAGCGAGACTTGCGAGAGTGGGATTGGTGAAAGCGTAGCCGGCAGACCCAAATCGTTTCGCCGGATCAGAGCAACGACGCCGTCCTGTGCCTCGGATAGCGACAGATCGAACGGAGCAATCGACGTCCCGCCGTCTGTCACCAACCCTACGCGACGCTCGCCGGCCACTGACACGGTGGCTACTTTCATTCGCTCCCCAATCTGAACCAATTTTTTAGGTTGGGCAGAATTATCGGGCTTTTGTCGTTCATTGCAAGGACGATGTAAAGGCGGCGAAAATTGAAGTTGGCAACAGGGCAGAAGCACGCAATAATTGGTTTACAATCGGTCCATTATGGAAGCGATCGTTGCCAAAAGTCGTCGCTGTCGCCATTGAGGGGTCATTGCGCCAACGCATCGCCGCCGGTGAGTGGTCGGGCGCCGGCAGGTTGCCGGCCGAGCGTGACCTCGCCGCCGAATACGGCGTTGCGCGCAATACGGTACGGCGAGCCGTAAAAGCGATCGCACACGATGGGACGATCGAACGCCACGTCGGCCGCGGAACATTTGTCAACAGAGGGACGAACGAGCTCTCCACTATACTGCAGCGCATAACCGGCGTTTCGCCGGCCGATCTCATGGCGGCTCGATTGATCGTGGAGCCGCAGGCGGCGGCCATTGCTGCGAAAAACGCGAGCTTTTCCGATCTTCAGGCAATCGCCGAAGCACATCGCTATGCCAGCGATGCGCGCCAGACGGAAGAATTCGAGCACTGGGACGGTCAGTTTCATCAGCGCCTGTTCGCCGCGACCCGTAATGACCTCCTCGCCAGCATCCACGACATGTTGCAGGTCATCCGCAGCCGCAACCCCTGGATTGAGTTGAAGCGGAAGTGGTTCTCGGAAAACCGCCGCCGCGATTATTGCTCGCAGCACGGCAACGTCGTGGCGGCGCTGGAGAACCGCGACGCCGATGGCGCCGCGCAAGCAATGCTGGTTCACATCGAAGCGATCGAAGTGGCGCTGTTCGGACGACGCTAGCCTTGTCTGAAGGGGTAAACCCGAAATATTCACCAATGCCCGTGTCACGCCCTTTACTTCCAGGCGGCTCCTTCCAATAGGTACAAATCCCACGCGGCAACCCGCTGCCGCCTGAAGCATGCGTCCGCACGCCGTAACGTATACTGCAATGCACACTCCACTTCCGAGACGGGTCAATCGCTGCTGAGCTAGTAGGCGCTGCCGCGGATCAATGTCCGTTGTTGCCCGCGAGCGACCAAATCGCGGACAGGTCGCGAATGACGAAAAGGGCCAACAGGAGACGAACGGCACTGCAGCAAAAATGCCATCAGTCTGGTAGATACTGACGAACTTTCGCCAGCAGTTGGCGCGGGCCGTATGGTTTCGCCACGTAGTCATCGCAGCCTGCCGCTCGCGCCCTTTTGTCCTCCCCGCTAAGCGCATAGGAGGTCACCGCGATGATCGGGATCGATCGCAACGCAGGATCAGCTTTGATACGGCGTGTGGCTTCATAACCGTCCATGATAGGTAGTTGCACGTCCATCAGGATCAGATCGGGCCGTTGCTTGGCCACAGCAGCAAGAGCTTCCTCACCGTTTTCGGTCTCGATGATCTCATAGTCGGTGCCCGCAAACACATCGCGGATAATCTGGCGATTATCCTCCTGGTCCTCTACCACCAGAATGCGCTTGGTCATGTCGGCATTACCTGCTGCGTGACATGAACCGGCACCATAAAGGCAAAGGTCGAGCCTTGGCCCACAGTCGAATCAATCCAAATCCGCCCTCCGTGCATCCCAACGATGCGCTTGGAGATCGCCAGCCCTAAGCCGGTTCCCCCTTTCTTCTTCGTTATCGAATCATCGGCTTGTTGGAACTCCTGAAACAGTTTGGCTTGATCGGCAGCGGAAATGCCCGGCCCGGTGTCTCGAACGGCGACGTTGAAAGCGCCGTTCGCCACCGAGACCTTGATGGCAACCTCCCCAGCATCGGTGAATTTGATCGCGTTACCGACCAGATTGAGCAGGACCTGGGTCAAACGCCGCTCGTCGCCGCGACCTCGCGGCAGGTCAGGGGCTACCTCAGTGGTGAATTTGAGTTTCTTGTCGGCCGCCAGAGGCTCAACCGCACTGTAAACCGTGTGGGCAACGTCCTGCAGGGAGTAATCAGCGAGGTCGAGCACGAGCTGACCGGCCTCGATCTTGGACAGATCGAGCACATCATTGATCAGCCCGAGCAAGTGCTTGCCGTTGCTCTCCAACCGCTTCAGTACTCCCATCATTCGTTCCGATGGCTCGCCATAGGCGCCATCGGCCATCAGCTCGGTGTAGCCGAGAATGGCGTTGAGCGGGGTGCGTAGCTCGTGGCTCATATTGGCGAGGAACTGCGATTTGTGCTGGCTCGCCTCGGCGAGCTGCCGGCTCTTTTCCTCGATTTCGTGGAACAGCCGAGCATTCTGGATTGCCAATGCCGATTGCGCCGCAAACGTCTTCATCAGGTCGATCGTATTGAGCGCAAAGGCACCCGGTGTGCGGCGCCGCACCACGAGCATCCCCACCAAGTCTTCGCCTCCCCGCAGCGGCGCCACCAATCAGTGCGCGAAAGCCGGCGCGCAAAATGACCTCGTTGACACCCGACGGCTCCTCGTCCCGCAAATCGGCCACTTGGATCGGTTCGGGCTGCGCCAGGATCTGAGCGACAATCGGCTCGTCGAGCCTGATGTGCTGCTCGGTCAGGGCAGTGATCAACTCCTGATCCATGCCGTAGGTGGCGCGCAGATGAAATTCCCGCCGCAGATTGTCGAACACATAGATCGCGCCTGCCTCGGTGCCGGAGAGCTGCACCGCCTTGGCGACGATAGTTGACAGCACCGCCTGTAGATCGAGCGTCGAGTTCACCGCGTGCGATACTTCGCCCAGCGCGCGTAGCTCCTCGACCGAGCCGCGAAGCTCATCGGTGCGTTGGCGCAGCTCAGTAAGAAGCCGCGCGTTCTCGATGGCGATGACGGCCTGGGCGGCGAAGTTCGTCAGCAGTTCCACTTCCCTTTCGGTAAAGGGCCGGACCTCAAGGCGATAAACGTTGATCGCGCCGATCAACTCATTGTCCTTGAGCATCGGCACATCAAGAATACTCCGTGCTCCAGTCTGCTCGACGAAAAGGCGACGTTGCGAATCTGCACGGTACGCCGGGTCTGCGGCAACATCGTCGATCTGGACAGGCTGCTTCGTGGCTGCCAGCCGCGCTAACGCCGAATTGCCGGTCATACTCACCCACGGATCGCTCCGTCTCGCATCGGCGAATGCCGCTGGCACATTGTGCATTGCGGCTGTCCGATAGCGGTCACCTTCGACAAGAAACACTATGCCGAATTTGGCCTCGCAAATGCGTGTTGCGTTTTTCAGGATGACCGCAAACACCGGCTGCAGATCGCCGGGTGAGCTGCTGATGACCTGCAGAACCTCCGACGTAGCGGTCTGCCGCTCTAGCGACTCGCGCAGTTCGTTAAGCAGCCGCGTGTTCTCAATGGCGATGACGGCCTGAGCAGCGAAGCTCGTCACCAGCGCGATCTGCTTGTCGGTGAAGGGACGCACTTCCTGGCGGAATATCCCTATCACGCCCACTAGCTCCTCATCCTTGAGCATCGGCACAATCAGGAGCGTGCGTGCACCCGCTAGGTGGATCATTGCGCGCGGATCGCTCAGACTGGCTAACTCGCTGTGGACATCGGTGATTTGAACTGGCTCCTTGGTTGCTGCGACGCGCCCAAATATCGTGCCAGGCCGAGCACGGATAAGCGGCTCGCGGCGTCGCTCCTCGGCGAACGCCGGCGGCACATTGTGCAGGGCAACGGCACGGAATGCGTCACCTTCGACGAGAAAAAGTGCACCATAAATTGCCTCGCAGATTTGAGTTGCGTTCGTCAGCACGATATTGAACACCGGATTTAAGTCACCGGCTGATGAACTGATGACGCGCAGCACCTCCGAGGTCGCCGTCTGCTGCTCCAGCAACTCGGCGAGGTCGGCAGTGCGCTCGGTGAGGTCTGTCGTGCGCTGGCGCAGTTCGTTGAGCAGCCGCGTGTTCTCGATGGCGATCACCGCTTGGTCAGCGAAATTCTTGACGAGTTCAATTTCACGCTCCACAAATGGCTCCACTCGCGTGCGCGCCAAGGCGATCACGCCGATTGGCGTTCCATCGTGCATAAGAGGGACGCCGATCATCGAGCGAACACCACCTAACTCAGCGTCTTTCTTTTTGTCATAGAGCCGGTCGGTCCAAGCATCCATGATCTGAACTACGTCGCGGTTCATTGCAGCGCGGCCTACAACCGTCCCCGGTCCCGGCGAGATTAATTCTCGTTGTTCGATTTCGTAATAGGCGGGGACGATACCGTGACCGGATGCAGCCACACCACGGTAGTTTCCGCCCTCCAGCCGATAAATCCCAGCCTGTTCGGCACGGCACAGCCGCGCAGCAGTGTCAACAACGCTCTGCAGGACAGGTTGCAGATCGAACTTGGATCGACTAATGACGCCCAGAACTTCAGACGTTGCGATCTGCTGCTCCAGAGATTGTCTCAGTTCGTTAAGCAAACGCGCGTTCTCAATGGCGATGACGGCTTGGTCGGCGAAAGTCGTGACTAACTCGATTTCGCGCTGCGTAAAGGGGGCCACTCGGCTGCGTGAGAGCCCGACGACGCCGATCAGTTCGCCTCTGCGCATCAGCGGCACGCCCATCATCGAGCGACCAACTCCCACCACCGCTTTTTGCTCATATAGCGGGTCGGTCCATGCATCTTCGATCTGAACGACTTGCCGGCTCATGGCGGCACGGCCGATGAGCGTGCCAGGCCCCGGAGAGATCGGGTTTCGGCGCTCATGTTCCATGTACTCGGGAATTAGGCTGTAGCCGGCTGCAAAGCGGTAAACTCCACCTTCCAATCGGAAGATCACAGACGCGCCCGCTCGACAAAGCTGGGCCGCGGTATCTACAACGCTTTGCAGAATCGGCTGAAGTTCGAAACTCGACCGGCTGATTGCCGCAAGAATATCGGCCGTCGCCCTCTGCCGTTCCAACGCCTCGTTCAGTTCACCGGTGAGCCGCGCGATCTCTACAACCTGGTTATCAGCAGAGGGATCGCTATCGAGCGCCAGCCTTGCTCGATAGCTACGCTTTGACTTTTTCGTCTTGCGAAGCTGAGCCTTTGCTGGGGTACAGCCTCTCGTACCGCGAGGTCTCACCGAGCCCTCCCTTGGCGGAGGACTTTAGCCTAGCACATCATGTAGTCCGCTGTGCATCACCGCAAATGAGCACCCGGAATGGCCGAGATGGGTCATTCGCTTGAGATCGACGATGCCCGAATGTCGGCTTGACCTCCAACTGCGGAAGTATCGCTGCACCACGGCAAACGTCGAAACGGGCCAGAAGCAGACATCTCACCTTCCCTGCGTCGCCCTAAACAATCTTCCCCGGATTCATGATGTCGTTTGGGTCGATTGCCTGTTTAATCGCGCGCATGGTTTCGACAGCAGCCGCGCCGTGCTCCGGTATGAGAAAATGCTTTTTGCCTTCGCCGATCCCATGTTCGCCTGTGCAAGTACCCTCCATGGCCAGCGCGCGTTCTGCGACCCGCTCGATGAAAGCCTTGGCTTGGGCAACTTCTGCTGCATCTTCCATCATGACCAGCACCGAGGCGTGAAAATTTCCGTCGCCAACATGCCCGACGATCGGCGCGATGATTCCACTGCGCTCGATGTCGCGCTTCGTCTCGATAACGCATTCCGCAAGGCGTGAGATGGGCACACATACATCGGTGACCACGACTTTTGCGCCGGCCCGGAAAGACCGAAGCGCCCAGAAAACGTCATGTCGCGCTTGCCACAGGCGGGTGCGATCCTCCGGCTTCGTCGTCCACTCGAATGCTCCGCCCCCGAATTCCCGCGCGATCTCGCCGAAGCGTTCGGATTGCTCGGCAACGCTCGCACTCGACCCATGAAATTCGAGGAAGAGCGTCGGCGACTCGGGCATATCGAGCTTCGAATGGACATTGCAGACACGCACCTGCATCTCGTCGAGCAGTTCGACGCGGGCAACCGGGATGCCTGCCTGAATGGCGGTGATCGCCACGTCGCAACAGGACTGAATGGACGGAAACCGACAGATGCCCGACGCGATGTCTTCGGGAATGCCGTGCAGCTTCAGCGTCAATTCGGTAATGACACCAAGTGTGCCCTCGGCACCGACGATCAGCCGCGTAAGATCGTAGCCGGCCGAGGATTTGCGCGCCCGCCGCGACGTTGACATCAACTCGCCGTTGGGCAGCACGACTTTGAGTGCGAGTACGTTGTCCTTCATCGTGCCATAGCGCACCGCGGTTGTTCCGGAGGCACGTGTCGAAGCCATTCCGCCAAGTGAAGCATCAGCGCCTGGATCGACGGGAAAAAATAGACCCTGATCGCGGATGTATTCGTTGAGCTGCTTGCGCGTTACGCCGGGTTCGATGACGCAATCGAGATCTTCGGGATGCACCGCCAGCACGCGGTTCATGTCCTTGAGATCGATCGAGACGCCGCCAAACGGCGCGTTGACGTGGCCTTCGAAAGAGGTCCCGGTGCCGAACGGAATGACCGGCACACCATGACCAGTGCAGATGCGCACGATACGCTGCACATCCTCGGTCGATTGCGGATAAACGACGGCGTCGGGCGGCTCGCCCGCAACCCAGGTCATGGTGTTGGCGTGCTGCTCGCGGACCGCCATGGACGTTACGAGGCGGTTGCCGAATGCTGCCGCCAGTTCCGAGATTGTCTGCTCGATGTCGGCGGCACCATGCCGTGCGCGTACAGCCTGATCCATGAGAGCACCTCCCGGTGAACCGCAGCGTCAGGGATCACCAGAGTGCGGAGCGGATCGAATGTAAACTCACTAGGCAGTATACATTCGAGGGCGTTATGGTGGCCCGTGCCCAGATCCGCAGACCTGACCCGACAACGCATATTGGAAGCCGCCTATAAGCTCTTCCGCCGCAAGGGATTCACCCGTGTCGGAGTTGATGAGATCGCGACCGCAGCCAGCGTCACCAAACGCACGCTCTACTATCACTTCTGGAGCAAGGATGCGGTGCTGGCAGCAGTGCTCGCTTCTCAACATAAACTGGCGTTTGCGGCATTCCAGACATTTGGCGATAAGCTAATTGGTAGTCCGGAACAAATAGTCGATGTGTTCTTCCGTGAGTTGGCCGTCTGGTCAGCGAACTCCCGATGGGCCGGTTCGGGCTTCACGCGCCTTGCGATTGAGCTTGCCGACCTGCCCGGACATCCGGCCCGCACCATTGCTAGGCAACACAAAGCTTTGCTCGAAGCTCATCTCGCGGAATTGCTTGCGAAAGCCCATGTCATATCCCCCCACGAACGAGCGCGCGAAATATGGCTGTTGGCAGAGGGCGCGATGGTGTTGATCCTGATCCACGGCGATCGGCGCTATGCGGACGCAGCGGCTGAGGCGGCAAAACGCTTGGTGAAAACCAAGTTTCAGCGCTCAAGGTGACTCTATTTTCCGCATCGAAGCATTACCGATAGCAGGTCAGGTGGCTGTCGCGGCTCGCACTATTTGATCTCGCGTGTCCGCTTTGCGTCACGAACGTCATTTCGGCGATGTCGGCAGTAAGTCCGTTGATCACCCGATTGCCGACATGGCGACGCGTACCGCGATTGGTCGAAACGGGCCAGGAGGAGACTCATGCACCGCAGCATTTTTTTGTTCGACAAGAGGTAACAGAGTCGATATCCATGGCACTTACGCGCCGGGTGGTGGAGCCGTCCACAGCATCAAAAGCGGACATGCGGTTCAGTGGTGAGCGCAACACCCCTCTCCGTTCCAAGCCTCTCGACCTTCGCGAATAAGAAACCAAACGATACCGAGGGAGGCCACCGCGTCCACCCACCATGCACCTATAGCAAGCTGCACAATGAGAGCTGCGACCACGACAAGGGATAGCCAACCGCAGGTGATGCTCTCGGCTGCATCAGCCTTGAGCGCGCGACTACCAAGCGTTTCGGCAAGGGCAAGCTTACGGCGGGAAAGGAAATACATTATCGGAACAGCGAGCACGCATAGAATGAGGCCGGGCAGCGAGAACTGCGCACCTTGGTGTGTCCAGAGCTTCCAGCCAGCGCTTGCGACAACGTAGGCGGCAAGGACGAACAGCAAACCGCCGCCAATGCGGGAAGCTTTTTGCTCTGCGCTTTCGGCGAACATCTGTCCGCGCCGGAGTTCAACTGTAAGGCGCCAAACTAACATTCCGGCGGAAGCGAGCTCGATAACGCTGTCGATGCCGAAGGCGACCAACGTCAGGCTGTTTGCAGTAATGCCAGAGGCGATGGCCACTGCGGTTTCAACGGTCATCCAACCGAGCGTAAGGTACTCAAGCCAAAACGCCTGATGGATCATTGCGGTCCGGTCGCGGGCCGTTTCATTTGGGCTAGCGATACTCATGATCGGCACCTTTCTAGGTTTAGCAGTCATCGCCCATTTGAGAACTTTTGGCATCGGGTCTACTGTTTTTATTCAAACTCGGCATGCGGAAATGGACAACAGGTAGCCGGCATGGCCTTGAGAAGACGACAGGGAGCCATCGGTTGCTCGTCTCAAAACTGCGCGTGCAGCCGGCCGGAAAAGATGTGGACCGGTCCGCGGTCGGCGTTATATCCGGGATCACCGACGAACTGATAATCGAAGGTGAGAGACGCCCACTTGTTGAGACTATACGAGTAATAGCTCTCCAGCACTTTCTCGGGCCGGTAGTTGAGCGCACCATCGCCAATCAAGATGCCGAGGCCGCCGGCGGCGAAATAGGCGCGCGCCTCGGGCGAGAGCCCTTCCAACACTCCTCCCATTCCGATCGTATCGTTCGGGCGACCCCAGGAGGTGCCCTTGAGCACGGCACCGGCGGAAAGGCTTTGATCGCAATCGGTCCAGGCGATGATTTCATCGAGACCCGGGCTCCAGGTTGCGCGCGAGAACACGCCGAGATCGGCAGTGATCGCCTGCTCGAGATTGGCGTCGAAGCCGTAATTGGTTCGCACCTCGCGCACGAGCGTGATGTCTGGATAATTTGGCGTTGTGATCGGCTCAGCAAGGGCCGCAGTATAGCTGCCCATATTGGCGCGGTTGGCCCATGCCATGAGCCGCAACTTGCCGGGCTGTGAGAACAGTGAATAACGCAATTCGAGTTCGCCGATATACTCGCCATCCGGAAAATTCATGTCGAAATCGTCACTATTGGACACGACGGGAACCAGAAAGTAGCCGGCCCGAAAAGCCCAGAACTTCTGGTTCAGTTCGGCCATCGCGCCCCAGGTGTAGCTGATCTGGTCCATGGTCCAGTCGTAGGAGCCGCAGCAATCGATATTCCAGTTGAAAAATTGCGTTCGCCCGTCATGGGCATAGGTGTTGTTGTCGAAGAAGTCCGTCACCGCGAACCTGCCGGCGATCACGGTGATCCGCGAAATGTCCTTAGTCCCGGCGATTTGGTTGGGACCGTCCTCGATGGTCTCCTGTTCGCCGCCGAGGCCGAATGTCTGCTGCACATAGACGCGTGCCATGTCTATGCGCGGCATCGGGAAACTTGCCTTTTGCGCTTCAAAACTGGGGAAGGCCGCGATGCCGTGAGTGGTGCTGAGACCAGCGCCCTGGGCTAGTTCCGGGTTGATGTAGATTTCAGTGCCATCCCATGGGCGGTAGCCAAAAAACGCGGTGGCGCTCTCCGTATTCTTGGCTTGGCTGCCGCCGGACAGGCTGTTCGCCCCTTCATACGGTGAGTGGAAAGCCGGATAGCCCTGTTCGATGAACGTGAACTGCCCGTGGATATTCCAATTGCCGCGCGCGATTGGCCACGGATCGCTGCTGCGCGCCGTCATGTCGGCGTCCGATACGCCGAGCTTGTAGTTGAGCCCGACCCGCCACGTGTTTATGTCGAAGACTGAGTGGTAACCGGTGCCCGATGGAAAGACACCGGAAACGCTGCCGAAGCGGTCGTAGAGGTATTCGATCCGAACCGTCCAATCCGGCGCAATTGCGACCTCGCCGCCGAGACCGAGCGTCCAGCCGGTGCGCGTGAGGAGAATCAGCTCCTCATCGCCGGCGGCATTGGTCTCGCCGAAGCGCGCCTGCGACCAGGCAAATCCACCGGTCGCATAGATCAGCCAGTGATCGAATGCATAACCGAAACGCCCCCGCAGCGTGGCGATGTAATCGATCTGGTCGGTCACGGCCGTGCCTTGCGCTGTGCCCCCGGTAAAGATCGAGCCGTCCGCGCCCGTTTGAAAATTGGGGAATGTAATATCGGCTTCGGCGCCGAGCAGCAGCCGGGACGGAAAAACGTAATTGTAGCCGGCCTGCACGCCGCCATAGAGGCTGCCGAACGAATTGTCGGCACTAAAGGGATTGGGATCGGACAGCGTGCTGGTCCCCCGACCCTGACTACCGGCGATGTGCCCGCCGACATAGAAGCCAGTCCAGTCATAATAAGGAACCGGTGCGGCCGGAGCCTTTACTGCCATGGCGCCGGAGAGGTCCTCGGCGTAAGCGCGGCTTGCGAGTGCGATCAACGATACACCAGCAACAAGCAGTCCCTTCATCAGTGCCCCAAGCCCCAGACGCGCCCAACGGTCGGGCCTACCCTGTTGTGATTTCGATCACGATAATAGCGCGACGGCGGTTAGCCCCCATCAGACAAGCCAGGAATTGGCACGCCGAAAGTTTGCAGGATCAAGAAAACATTGAGCCCCAAGACCACCACGGTCCCAACTATCGCGGCAATATTGGTCAGCCAGCCATTGGTGAACTGACCCATGATGTCTGAGCGTCGTGTGAAGATGAGCAGAGCGATCATGGGAAGGGGCAGAGCGATACTGAGCACGACCTGACTGATCACGAGCGCATTTGTCGTGTTCGCACCCAGACCGACAACGATGAAAGCCGGAACCATTGTCACAAGCCGTCGGACCCAGATCGGAATCCGGAACCCGACGAAGCCTTGCATGATCAATTGGCCGGCCATCGTTCCAACTGTCGAGCTCGAAATTCCCGATGCAATGAGGGAGAGCAAGAACACGCCCGCTGCCCCGATGCCGAGCAACGGCGTCAACGTGTGATAAGCCGTTTCTATCTCCGCTACTTCGGGATGACCGGCATGGAAGGCGCCCGACGCCATCACCACCATCGCCATATTGACCAAGCCGGCGATAGTCAGTGCAATAATGACCTCACGATTTGAGAAGCGCAGCACCATTCGCCGCTCGTCATCGCTGGCGACCGGCGTCCGGGCCTGGGTAAGGCCGGAATGCAAATAAACGGCGTGCGGCATGACAGTCGCGCCGATGATACCGACGGCAAGCAGGAGAGCCTGGGCATCGTCTAGCTGCGGCACAACCGTATGGAATGCTACTGAGCTCCAATCGACCGGAACGATGAAAATCTCGATAAGGTAGCAAAGCGCAATAATTCCAACCATGCTGCCAATGATTAGCTCTAGCGCTCGGAACCCATGGCGTTCGAACATCAAGATGCCGTAGGTGACGACGCCAGTGACGACCATGCCCGCAAGGAGGGGCATGCTGAACAGGAGCGAAAGCCCGATGGCGCCGCCGAGAAACTCGGCCAGATCGGTCGCCATGGCAGCGACCTCGCTGACGATCCACATCGCCCAGACGACCGGCCAGGGAAACTCGTCGCGACACATCTCTGCCAGGTTGCGGCCGGTGACGATGCCAAGCTTGGCCGACAGCGCCTGGAACAACATCGCGATCAAGTTGGCCAGCAACACGACCCAAAGCAGGCCGTAGCCGTACTTCGCACCCGCCTGAATATTGGTCGCGAAGTTTCCGGGATCTATGTAGGCGATTGAGACAACCACTGCGGGACCGGCGAAAGCCAGATACGCACTTGGCCTTCGGCGCTCGCCGCTCAATATACCGCACGCCGTCCCGACGCTGCGCTCTGTGAGCGACCCCGGTCGCACCTTCAAATCGGCCATTCTACGGCTCGGCGTATCCAGCATCGACGTTAACCCGTAGCTAAAGCTACAAACTGCACATGATACATAGACTTGTCAACATCGTTAAAAAATGTATGGTCTGCGCGACTTCGATCAAAGGCATTTAAATGCGCTTCTGCGCAGCGCAATGGTCAAATTTGGTGATGCCCTAGCCGCGACCGTTGGAGGCTTGATGTCCGGAAGAGCAATGGGAAAACAAGTCCAACGGCTGTCGAAGCTTCCCGCTGAGCTGACCCAGGCGCGCCGCTTCGGCAAGACTTGTTCGGCCCAATCGACAGCCTTGCTTGAGGACTATGTTGAACTTATCGCTGACCTGCTGGCCAACGCGGGCGAGGCACGTCCGACAGATATTGCGCGCCGTCTTGGCGTTTCCCATGTCACCGCCGTCAAAACCATCTCTCGGCTGAAGCGGGAAGGGATGGCGACTGCACGTCCCTATCGTGGTGTCTTTCTGACCAGAAACGGACAGGAGCTAGCAACGCGAGTACGAACCCGCCATAGGCTCGTCGTGGATGCACTTGTCGCGATGGGCGTCCCTGTCGAAGCAGCTGAAGCTGACGCCGAAGGAATTGAGCATTACGTATCGGAAACGACGCTTAAAGCGTTCGCTCGATTTTTGCGTTCGCGAACCTGAGGCTTAGGCCCAATACCAGTCACTTAAGCGGCACCTTGGTAGTCGGGCGCGACTTGCGGCCGCTGCAATGCAAACTCGACTTCCGAGTCGGGTCAAACGCTACCGAGCCATTCGGCGCTGGTGCCGATCAATGTCTGCTGTTGCCCCAAGAGCGACCAAATCGCGGACAGGTCGCGAATGACGAGAAGGGCCATGAACGGAAATCGCTTTGCGATACCGGTGGCTCCAAGTCTCAGTACACCACGGCAAGTTCTGGCGGGGTTCTTGCGCTATTCAACGTAAATGATGTTGTTCGGATCAGGTTGCTGATCCTTCGGCGCTTGACTGTAATCGCCCCACGCCTCGTCGCGCTTGGTGATCGCGCCCTTTACACCATCGCGACGAGAAACATCGACAAATCATCCCGAAGGCACTGCCGGTGCCGCGGAACCCCACGGCCTCTATTCCGCCCTTGAATACTGTCGCTCCGGAGGTCACGCCGCCTGAACCCACGACCTCTGCGCCGCTCGAGGCAACCAAAGTGCCAATCGCTGTTCCAAAAACGCCCTGAATGCCGTCGTCTTGCAGATATGTGCCGGTCGCGGAGCCGCCTGCTGAGATTATCGTTTCGCCAGCATCGGCAACGACGGTGTCGGCGATGGTTCCGCCGTTGAAAACTACCAACTCGCCGGGGGTGACGACGATGTCACCATTGGAGCTTTGACCAGCTAGTACGTCTACAGTTGTTGATATGACTGCCATCTGTGCCTCCTTGTTGCACTTCGGTTTCGGGCCCAATCACCGACATCGGCAGTTGGTTACTCGATCACCTCGTCGGCGGTGGCGAGCAGGTCCGGTGGGACGGCGAGCCCGAGTGCCTTAGCGGTCTTGAGGTTGATGACAAACTCAAACTTCGTCGGCTGTTGCACCGGCAGGTCACCAGGATGCTCACCTTTAAGGATGCGATCGATGTACCTGGCCGCCGGCCTAAACAATTCAGGAAGATAAACCCCGTAAGATACGAGGCCGCCGGCGGCAACAAAAGCTCGGAACGCATAGATCGCCGGCAACCGGTATCGCTCAGCTAGTTCGGCAATAGACTTGCTGTTGTGCAGCGTGAATGGCTCCGGCGGAAAAATCAGACCGGCGCTGCCGTCGCCGGGAAGGCCCTTCATCGCCGTTTCGATATCTTTGAGCGAATGGACATCAGACCTGATCGCCCTCGACCGAAAACTGGGGAGCGGCGGCTTCGACCGCACGGAAGAACAAATCGGTGGTGACGCCCGTCGTCAGGTTGAACATAACCGACACGCGCGACACGTGTGGCGCGATGTCCTTGAGCAGTTCCAGCCATTTGGGGCCAATGCTCGGTTCCAGATTGGAAAAGCCCGTGGCATTGCCGCCGGGATGCGCGAGGCTCGGCACAAAGCCGTTGACGACCGGCTCGCTGACGGCCACGAACACGATCGGGATGGTGCGCGTCGCCTTTTGCATTGCGACCAGCGACGGGGTCGACACTGCGATTAGTGCGTCAGGTTTCGAATTCACCAGCTCTGCTGCTAAGGTTCGCGTTCTTTCGCGGTCGCCCATCGCCCAGCGGTAGTCGATCTGAATACTCCGGCCGGGCATCCAGCCTAGTTGCTTGAGCGTGGTTTCGAATACCGCAACGCGGTCTTTTGAATCCGCGGCGCCCTCAGACTCCGGCATCAACACGCCAATGCGCCGGATCGGCCCCTGCTCCGCGCGCGCCGCGAGCGGCCAACGCAGCATTGACGCCGTCAACCCGCCAACTACTGCGATAAAGTCCCGCCGCCTCATGGGCCTGCATTCAGCTAAGGACTACACCCTAGCACACGGTCGAGGGGGCCGTCGATTTCCGGTTTGGGTCACGAACGTCATTTCGGCGATGTCGGCGGTAGGTCCGTTGATCACCCGATTGCCGACATGGCGACGCGTACTGCGATTGGTCGAAACGGGCCATGTATGGACGGTGCCCGCGGTGCAAGAGGAATCTGACCTATCTGCGAAGCGTTCGGGTGCAGCCATGTATGCGGCCTGTTTTCGCCTAGAGGCTTGCCCCTTCGCGATGCAGCCGCTGTGGCTGCTGGCCTTGATGTGATCCGCTGATCGGGTCCCAACCAAAAGCGCGCGCTCAAGTATCGCGTGGCCCGTTACGGGTTTTCCTGATCGACGGTCTCGACCGTTTCGCATCAACGTCGTCATCACCCTGCAGTTCATATGTGCACAGACGCAAACTCACTCTGCTCTTGCCAGACCCCTTACGCCGCTGCCGCAAGCGCAGGTGCCCGATAACTGCCGCCCCTGGCCAACAACGCCCAGGCAACGCGCGCCATCTTGTTGGCAACCGCCACCGCCACGACCCTAAACGGTTTGCGTTCGAGAAGTCGTGTGATCCACGGATACTTCTCCGGTTGGTGGCGCGCCCGCTTCAACACCGCATGGGCTCCGACCACCAGAATGCGTCTCAGATATTGGTCGCCTCGTTTCGAGATCGGCCCGAGCTTCTGTTTGCCGCCCGTCGAGTCTTCTCGCGGTACGATCCCGATCCAAGCTGCAAAGTCACGGCCGGATCGAAAAACCTTCGGGTCCGGGACAGTGGCGGCGATGGCGGTCGCACCCACAATGCCAATCCCAGGGATGCTCCGCAGCCGCTTGCTTGCTTCGTCCGAGCGATGCTGAGCAATGATCCGCCTCTCGATCGATCCAATCATCGTCTGCAGTGCCTGAAGCCCCGCAGCCAACACAACCAGGCTCGCGTGAGCATCAACCGGCATGCGTGCATCCTCTTCGCTCGCAATGATCTTCAGCAGCTCCTTGACCCCTTCGCGCCCCTGAGCAGCCACAATGCCGAGCTCTGCCATATGCGCCCGCAAAGCATTGATCAGTTGGGTCCGCTGCCGCATCAAAAGGTCGCGCGCGCGATGCAGCATCAACCGGCCCTGTTGATCGGTCGATTTGACCTGGACAAAGCGCATGGTCGGCCGCCGCACTGCCTCGCAGATTGCCTCGGCGTCTGCGGCATCGTTCTTGTTACGCTTGACGTAGGCCTTCACGTCCTTCGCTGGCATCAACCGCACCTGGTGGCCAAGCTTCGTGAGTTCACGTGCCCAATAGTGGAATGTCGCGCAGGCTTCCATGCCGACAAGGCAAGGCGGCAGCGCCTTGAAGAACGCCAGCATTTGGCCGCGCCGAAGTTGCTTCCGAACGGCTACCTTCTCGGCCGCGTCGATGCCGTGAACCTGGAACACGTTCTTGGCGATATCCAAACCGATCGTTGTAATTTGCATGGGGACCGCTCCCTGATGTGATTCGTTGACAACGATCACCCTATCGGACCTCGTTGTCGGGAGCGGGCACCGTCCACCACATCAATCGCGTCGTTTCGCATCGCGGAAAAACAGCAAACCTTTTCGCTGTCGGTCTCACTGTGGAGTACAAACTACGTCACAGACCCCAGTGTTAAGACGTGTTATCGTTCGCAATGATCCAGTCCTCATGACTGCCGCCGAGGGGCTCCGATGGCGATCAACGTCGCAAGGCGGAAATTCATTGCCGCGCTCGGCGGCGCGTCGTTCGCGTGGCCGTTCGCGGCGCGGGCGCAGCAGAGCGAGCGCGTGCGGCGCATCGGCGTGCTGATGCTTTATCCTGAGGACGATCCGGCAGGGCAGGTGCGGGCCGCGGCGTTCCGACAGAGGCTTGAGAGGCTCGGCTGGACCATTGGGCGCGACCTTCAGATCGATTTTCATTGGGGCACAGGCGACACCGGTTGGATACGTGGCGCGGTCGCGGAACTGATGATGCCGGTCCCGGATTTGATCCTCGCCAATGGCTCGGAAACCATTGCACCCGTTCAGCAGGCGACCCGCAAGCTTCCCGTCATTTTCATCGGCGGCAGCGATCCGGTGGCCGACGGCCTCGTGCAAAGCCTAGCGCGTCCCGGCGGCAATCTCACGGGGTTCACGGTGCTAGAGCCGAGCATCGGCGCGAAATGGCTGGACTTGCTCAAGCAGATCGCGCCGGACGTCAGCCGCGTTGTCGCGCTGGTCAATCCGGACAGTTTGTCATCAAAGCGGCTGTTCGCTTGGGCGGCCGACGCAGCGCAAAAGTTCGCCGTTGAGGTCGAAGAGGTGCCAGTTCGCGAGCCGGCAGACATCGAAACCGCGATGGCGGCGCGCCGCAGCGGTTCGCACGACGGCTTGATCATTCCTGCCGATCCCGTCACCAATTCTCAGCGCAAATTGATCGTCGATTTGGCGGCGCGTTACCGGCTGCCGGCGATCTACGCGCTGCGCGCCGCGCCCGGCGAAGGCGGCTTGATGTCCTACGGGGTCGATCTTCCGAACCTTTTCCGAGAGGCGGCTGTCTATGCTGATCGTATCCTAAAGGGCGAGAAGCCCGCCAATCTGCCGGTCCAGCAGCCGACGAAATTTGAGTTTGTCATCAACCTCAAGACCGCCAAGGCGCTCGACCTGACCGTCCCGCAGTCGCTGCTCGCTAGCGCCGACGCGGTGATCGAATAAGCCTTTCGCAATGCGTCAATTGATAGTGGCAAACGGTCGATGTGGGTCAACAACGTCAGATCGCGACCGTTAGTGACGAGTCCGCTTTGCCCCTATTTCAGACGTATTGTTGTCCCGCAGCAAATGACGTTCAGGGCCATCATCGGAAGTCGCCGTTTCGGCGAGACAGGTGCCCTAAATGTCTTAAGGGGACCAGATCGTGATCAGAGGCCGCGCAACGCAGCCGTCCTGTTCCGCAACCATCCTTCCGATTTCTTGTGAACCCAACTTTGGGCCTCGTCGGCAGACGCGAAGCCGTTAACGTGCTGCTCTTGGCCATACTGCCATAAGATTCGCACATACCATCCGGGCGCAAATTTCAGCTGACGCACCTCGAAGGTCGGAGGGCGTCTGCGCGGCTTTTGACGGTCATTTAGACTCTGCAAGTGGCACCGGATGAAGCGCGATGCCCCGGGCCGCGGAATGTCGGCCCGGCGCACCAGCAGTGATTACTTCGACATGTTGTCTTTGGACATGCTGTCCTTCGACATGCTGTCCTTCTTCATGCCGCTGTCTTTTGCCATGGTGTCCTTCGACATGGTGTCCTTCGACATGGTGTCCTTCGACATGGTGTCCTTCTTTCATGCCGTTGTCTTTCGACATGGTGTCCTTGCTCATGTCGTCGGCGAACGTGGCCGGCGCAGCGAAGGCGAAGGCAAGCGCGATGGCGGCCACCGGCAAAAGCAGACGCGAACGGACGATCATCCTGGTTCTCCATTAGGTTACGATGGTATCGATCCCATCACCCCTAATTCGAACCGGCGGGCGGAACGGTTACATGCCGGCAAGCGAATTTTGCAGCGTCCGAGTGCCGAACGCCCACGCCGCAGCGACGACGATCGCCACCGCCACCGCGTGCACGGCAAGGTCGATCGCCGCGGCGTCGAAAGGATGGAAGAAATTCAACAACGTAGCCGCCGCTGCTGCCGAAGCGAGGCCCGCCATCGCCGCCGTCAACGGCGGCGCCAGCGAATAGGCACGCCGCAGCATGACGATCAGCGCCGCCGATAGCGGCACCGACAGGCCGATAATGAACAGCAGGCAATCCCGCGTCTCGCTGATCGCTGCGACATGAGTGCCCGGCAGCACATAGGCGCGCATGCAACCGAGGCCGCTCGCTCCCACCCACAACGCCGCCGCCGGTAGCGGCAGCAAAGCCCACGCCCGGGACCGATCTGGCAGGCTGACCTCAAACGCGGCGAACGCCGCTGTCGCCATAGTCGCGATTGAGCCAAGCCCCGCAAGCCACATGTCGGGAGTCGCGGTCGTGCGATGCCACATCGCCGCCACGTCAGCGAATGGCGCGAGCCCGGCCGCGATGGCTGCGACGAGGATAAGCCAGAACAGCGTGCGCAGCGCCGGCGGCGGCAGGGGGCGTACTGGCCGAAGATTTGCCGCCAGCGCGCTAATCAGGTGATCGTTAGAACCATCCATTTCAATCTCCGCGATCCATCTTGAGGCGCAGCGCATTCAGCGCCCGATGCAAGTTCACCTTGAGCGATCCTTTGCTGCGCCCCGTCAACACCGCGGCATCGTCCAGCGATTTCTCGTCAAGCATGAGATGGTGCACCGCCTCGCGCTGGCGCTGCGGCAATTCAGCGAGTGCCGCGCCGATGCGCTTGACCTTTTCACTGTGCTCGATCCCGGCTGAAAGATCGACGGCTTCGTCAGCATGGCTCTCGTAGGCGAGCGGTGCATGCACTTCGCGCGCTCCACGTCGGTGCATCTGGCGTAGGATGTCGATTGCGCGCCGCTCGACGATGACGCCCAGCCAGGCGTTGAAGGAACGCCGTGGATCGTAGGTCGCTCGGGCGCGGTGTACCGTCAGCAACACCTCCTGCACCACGTCATCAGTGCGGTCAGACGGGACGCCCTGACGGCGAGCGACGCTCACGATGAATGACAAGCAATCGCGCAGCAGTGTCTCATAGGCTACGCGATCGCCCGTTTGGGCAGCGGCCATCAACGCCGATCGACGAGCGTCCGACTCTGTTTGCCTATTCTCGGCACGCTTCATTGTATGTTCGATCCGCCACTCCGCTGCCGACGGCAACGACATCAGTTGGGACGATATCGAGCACCGGAATAGGAAGGGGCGCAACGGATTGCGCCTCGACACCAATATCACATTTCCTTGTGCCATTTGCCCCGACACTCCTTCTAGTGTCTTTCGCTCCGGGGCGGGCAAAAGTTACATGTGACAATCGGCCGACGTGTCAGGGTCGGCTTTGGGTCATCTTCTACCGATTGACGATGTCTGCCCGACGTCCGCTTTCCCTCCGATCGCTCCCGATTTGCTTCATCACCCCAACGGACGAAAGGGCCATATGGAGACATGGCTCACATGAGCGCACATCGCGCCGCATTCGCGTCACGTTAGTGGCCAAAAGCCCGGTCAGAAACACGTGAAGGACGATCGCCGGCCACTGCAAGACGCCGGACAAATCATCTCCAAAACCAAGGTGGGCCAGATACAGCGTGACCAATGCCTTTAGGTCAACAGGTCGACAAACCGACTCTCAATAGCTTGCGTTTTGCTGCGGCACGCTGACGGACAGGAAAATGGCAAGTCCAAGAGCTATGACGCATGCTCCCGTAATGAGGGCTGTTGTGTCGCCAAGCTGCTGCCACATATAGCCACCCGCGATACCGGCTATGAGCGCGCCGAACCCCACCGCCGCATTGAGGTAGCCGTACGCCGTTCCTCTGTACCGTTCATCAACGAGACGCGAAAGGTGCGAGCGTTGCACGCCATCGGTAAATGCCGAGAAAACTCCTACAAGCAGAAACCCAACGGCTAATACCACAGGCGATGAGGAAGCGACGAGAACGAGATAGCCGAGCATCAAGAATCCGTAGCCAATCACGACTATCTTCCCCGTTCCCCAAGCGTCTGCCGCCCGCCCCGCAGGCCAAGAGAAGAGCGCGTACGAGATATTTGAGATGCCATAAAAGAGTGGGATCGAAGTGATCGCGATTCCGAGATCTCTCGTTTTCAGAAGCAACACCGCCATGGGCAGCGTTCCGACCGAAAGGATGAAAATGGAAACGAGGTACCCATAGACTCGTCGTGAAAAACCCGCAAATGCTTCGACGCGTCGTATCTGAACAGTTTGTCGGATGTCCTGTACCAGCCATGAACTAGCAACCGCCAGAAGTCCGATGATGAAAGCGATGATGAATATGCTGTTGAACGCCATCGGGCTGTACGAAAGGATGACATACGCGACCAGAGGTCCGACGATAGCGCCGAGCGTGTCCATTGCGCGGTGATAGCCGAACGAACGGCCGGTCTCTTCTTTGGGCGTCGAGAGTGAGATCAGGGCATCTCGTGGCGAGTTGCGCAGCCCTTTGCCGATGCGGTCTGTGAGCCGTAGACAGATGACCGCTCCGACGTTCCCTGCCAAAACATAAAAGGGTCTTGTAAGAACCGAGAGCGTGTAGCCGGCGACAGCGAATATCTTGCGCCTCTCGATCCTGTCGGACCAACGGCCGGAATAGATTTTGATGAGGTTGGATGCGGCGTCAGCAACACCTTCCACGAGGCCGAGCGATTCCGCACCGGTTTTCAGCACCGATATAAAGAACGCCGGAAATATCGAGGCGATCATTTCCGAGGAGAAATCGTTGAAGAAACTGGTCAGTCCGAGCACAAAAACAGTGCGCGGCAGGCCAAGAACTCTGTCTTTCATGCGCGTTATTCTATCGTCTATGGGATTGACTGATAGCCGTCCGAATTCCGTGACGCTCCCCGGCCAATTTTGGTATCGTGATGAGCGAGCCCATGCTCACGCCAAGCGATTGGTCATGCCCGGCACAGAAAGAATAGCCGTCGGAGCAGCGTGCTTATAGCTCGGCGCCAGAAAAGAACCGAATTTCCGCTCCGGCCACGGCCCGCCCTGGGGGGTGTTAAGAAGCACGCTGAGCGTCGGCGGGCATGTGAATTGGTTTCTATTAGGTACTCCACGGATTAAGTAGCCGGGAAAATGTGTTATCGCACCGTTGAGCCAACGCCGGAACATCCGCCGCCAAAATGTCCGCCGCCATATCGGCGCAAACCGAATGCTGCCTTAGCGCGCCGCGACGTATATGTTCGGTTTATTGAACAACCAGAATACCCCGAGTGTCCTGATGAAAGTCATCGAAGAATTCGTATCGGCCGGGCGATAGTGGGCGGACGTTGACGACACCTTCGCTCCCCGGGGCAATCACCTTTTCAACGCGGAGCGACACGCTCTCGAACTCCATCGGCGCGGCGTCGAGATTTTTCACACGGATAGCGAGCCGCTTGTTGGCCGGCGCATGGATTTCGGCGGGCTGAAATTGATGGGCCTTGACCGTGACAGCAATCGCGGTTGTCTCCTGAGCAGCGGCCAAGCCGGCGCTGAAAACCCATATTGCCATCGCAATTGCGAATGCGCCTTGCGACATTCTCATCGTTTCCTCCTTCGAGTTGCCCGGGTACGCCCGCTCCTATTTCAGAATTCGAACTCAAGAAGTAATCGCGCGCGCTGGCGCGAAAAATCCGTGAGATCGAGAGCTGGAATAACGCCGACCTCTCGCCCGGCCACTTGGGTCTCCCATGCCGCGCTCACGAGCACCTTGGGTGCTATCTTCCAGTAGAACGTCGGACCCAAATAAACCGCGTCACCAGTGAAGGAGCCGAATGCGGCGCCTTGGTAGTGACTCAAATACCAAAGATCCACTCCAACGACGACATTCGGGTGGATCTGAAACGCGAGCGCCGACGACACGCCGAACGTCGATTCGTTGAATGAGGTGGTGGGCGGTGCAAACGTCGTCTCCGGCTCGTAGAGGATATTGAACCCCCAAAAAAGCCGATTTTTAATAAGCTCGACATCGGCCTCTAGCTTGGCTTCAAGGCTGTAATTCCATACGGCTGCGCCGCTGGTTTCGTCGAGGCTGTGCCATTCGGGCTCGATGGACAACGTGACCGCAAGCGGCAACGGGCCGCGGTCAATGATAAGAGATCGGAAATCAGCTTCAACTCCGTTGATGCCTCCCATGTTGCGGTTGTCGAGACCGGGCACGTTTTGAATATTGTAGTACGAGAACGTCGGGCCAAGCTCGATTTGCATATATTGGGTAGGTGTGTACTCAAGTTCCAAGGCGGTTCCGCCCGTGGCGTAGCTGCCGCCACGCTTTTCGAAACCGGCTACCGTTTCCGGTTCGACCGCTCTCTCGCCCTCGATTCCGATCGATGATCCGATGGTGAAACCAAAAATGTACTTGGTTTCGATTTCGTGGAAAGCGCTTGCGTCTTGCGCGTCGGCAGAGTTTACGGTCGCCACGACTAACGCGGCAGCACCTGCACAACTCAGCAGGCAAAAGGTCCGGCGTTGGAAGGGTGACATCGACGTCGCTCACCGATCAGTACGACTAGTCGATGCATGCGATATATAAACAGTCGAGGTCAAGTATTTCTGAAATAATCTACAATATTAGAAATGTTCAAGCTTTGCCTCTTTATCTGTATTCTAAAGTGTCGAAGTTTAGAATGATTCGAATACTGTAAGCTCCAAGGATGCGATCCCGTCTGCAGTACCCCTGGACGGCATTGCTGTTGTAAGTAGAGCCGGCCTTTGCTCGCGCCGAAGCGTCTGCGATTGCCATCAACCCTCAAGACCGCCAAGGCCCTCGGCGGCGAGGTGAGCCTAATGACACGGTTGCGACTTCCCGTTTGGGTCATTCGCAACGGGCGTAGTCGGCGGCATGTCTGCTATTGCTCCGAATCGCTACCGAGTTGCTGCGTTAGGGCAACGGACGAAAGGGGCCATTACGACCAAAGTTCACTGCACCAAAAGTCGTCACGGCGGCGCGTCGGTGTCGCTCTGTGATTGTTCGTTCAGGCGACAGCTTGAGCGCGGCGCTTTCTACGCCAGCCGAGCAGACCTAATACCAACGCGCGGAGTGGCTGACTTCTCCGGGATTCCCAAATCGTCTGCGAAATGATTCAAGGTGGCAAACGGAGGGTCGTTTGCCATGGGCCAGGCGATTGCGGTGAGGGCTGATTATACGGCGGGCGAGGTCCGCGGGTTTGCCAAGCGGGCGAAAGACGGCGCGCAGGCGCGGCGGCTTTTGGCGATCGCAGCGGTGCTCGATGGAGCATCGCGGACGAATGCGGCGACGATAGGCGGAATGGACCGTCAGACGTTGCGGGACTGGGTGATCCGGTTCAACGAGCAAGGGCCGGACGGTCTCATCAACATTCCTTCCCCGGGCGTGCCGCCCAAGCTGGGCAAAAAACACAGGGCCTTTCTGGCTCGGCTCGTGGAGGAGGGTCCGATCCCGGCGGTGCATGGTGTGGTGCGCTGGCGGGCGTGCGACCTGATCATGCGGCTGCACGAGGAGTTTGGGCTCTCGGTCTCGGACGACACGATCTATCGTGCTTTGAAGAGCCTGGGCTTCACGCATGTGAGCGCACGGCCGAAAGCCTACAAGCAGGACCCTGATGCCTTGGAGGCGTTCAAAAAAACTTTGCCGTACGCGTGGCGGAAGTCCGCGCCAAGCTCGCGCCGGGCACACCGCTAGAGGTCTGGTTCCAGGACGAGATGCGGGTCGGCCAGAAGAACAAGCTCACCTATCGTTGGGCCAGGAAGGGCTCGCGTCCCCGCGCCGCGCATGATCAGCGCACGCAGTCGACCTATCTGTTCGGCGCGGTTTGCCCTGAACGCGGAGCTGGCGCCGCTCTCGTTCTCCCGTTCTGCAACACCGAAGCCATGCAGCTTCATCTCGACGAGATCGCTACAAGAGTAACCGCCGGCGCGCACGCCATCCTGATCCTCGATCAGGCCGGCTGGCACGGCGCCAAAGACCTCAGGATTCCCAGCAATGTAGCGCTCCTGCCGCTGCCGCCGCGTGCGCCGGAGCTCAACCCCCAAGAAAACATCTGGCAGTTCATGCGCCAGAACTGGCTGTCGAACCGAATCTTCAAATCCTTCGACGACATCGTCGATCACTGTTGCTACGCATGGAACACACTGATCGATCAGCCCTGGAAAATCATGTCCATCGCACGCCGCGACTGGGCCGCCGTCGGTCACTTAATCTGAGGATTGGTATAAGCCCCCAAAATAGGCCGCCGCTACATCAATTGAGCGCGAAAATAGGCAACATTCACAATCAGGCCTGGGAGAAGCCACTGAAAGAGTTCGACGGTCCGCTGGACATCGTCGACGGCGCCATCTTCTAATGCTGCTGCTCGCAAAGCTTTGCCTGATAGAGCGCCTGGATTTGGTAGCGTGAGTGCCGCGGACACGATTTCATCGTGCATCACCTGTACAAGGCTCTCATAGGCAGGCGTGGCAACACTTGGCCGCAGGGAGTTCCATGCCAAGGCAAAGTAGCTTGGCCAGCGCGCAAGCGCCCTGTAGTCCGTGTTCACAATTGGCAGATGAAGCGCCGATTTGATGTCCTCATAGATCTCGCGCGTTGGCGCATCCGCGTGATGGGCTTCCATCAGCACGAATGGAACGGAAACTTCGGGCGCATGCCTTCCAGAGTACGCTGTTGCCGTTCGGCGCGCCGAAAGGTCTTTGCCCTCTAAGAGCCCATCCGGGAAGTTTGGATTCATGGCGAGGGGTTTGCAGCAAGTCGCCTGAGCATGATGCGGATCATGGCGAGGCGAATGAATGCAGCGACGGTTGTGGTGTAGCGCTCAAAGTCGCGGGCCAGGCGGCGATTGCGACTGATCCAGGCAAACGTCCTTTCGACAATCCACCGTTTGGGCAGCACCTCGAAACCGGCAATGTCCGATCGCTTGACGATTTGCAAACTCCAGGCACCGGTACGCCGCACGGTCAACGCCATCTTGCGTCCCGCGTATCCGCCATCAGCAAAGATGCGTTCGATGAACGGGAACAGTCGTCGCGCTCGACGCAGCAAGTGGAAAGCCCCATCACGGTCCTGAACATCAGCGGGATGAACGATGACGTTCAACAAGAGGCCCAGTGTGTCGACCAGGATGTGCCGCTTTCGACCTTTGATCTTCTTGCCCGCGTCGTAGCCCGAAGGATCGAGCAAAGCCCCCCTTTTTGCGCCCCCTTCGCGGTCTGCGAGTTGATGATGGCTGCGGTCGGGCTCGGCTCTCGGCCCTCCTGCTCGCGCACCGCGACGTACAGTTCGTGATGAATGCGCTCCAACGTGCCGTCCCAGTTCCAGAGCTCGAGATAGTCATACACCGTGCTCTTGGGCGGCAGGTCCTTGGGCAAGGCCTTCCATTGGCAACCGGTCCACAAGATGTAGAAAATCCCGTTCAGCACCTCGCGCACATTCACCGACCGTCGCCGCCCGCCATGTCTCGCAGGCGGAATCATCGGCTCGACAATCCCCCATTCGGTATCGGTCAGATCACTCGGATAACGAAGGCCGTTGCGATCCGCAGAACGGCGGTGTTCAGGCTTCCACATCGGGCGCTCCCAAAAGAATCAAGCGCCCAATAAGGAATCACATCCGATTCATTCAACTCAAGAAGTTTCCGGATCGGCTCTAATAGAATTCGCGCCATCGTTGCCAACAGCACATAAGGGAAATTGCCGTGATGAAAAATCGCGATCATATCTTTGATGTTTTGCAATTCCCGCGGAGCATACCCTTTGGTCGTCAGTACTTCGGCTAACGGTGGCGGTGAGAGTTCCGTGACAAGCTCCTCAGCACGATGGCAGAGCGCATTGCAACTGGCTACAAACTCGGCAGACTGAAAAACTGGCCGAAGCCCCCGCCAAAGCGTGCGGTAAAATTTGCGATAGTGCGAAAAGGACATGGCAATGACGCCCATCCAAGGCACCTGAAACACGGCCTTCGTGTCTTCGTAGTCCTCCTTGCGATCCCCATCTGCCAAATACTCTGGTAGCGGAAATACATGCGGGATGGGATCGGGCCGTTTCCGTAAGAGGAAAGCGCATTCGAGTGCAGTGTCGCTCATGGCGGCCTCTACGTGCGATTTGATCAACGTGGCAGCACGGCAGCTAACCGGTTGCAAATGGGCGAATGGGTCAGATTAGAGTTGGTTGTGCACCACAGCAAATGATCCGGCTGAAATGTCGAAATGGGTCATTCGCTGCATATCCATTCCGCACCAGCGCGCACCTTTGTCCGCTATGCACCGAAAGCGACCAGATAGCGCACGCGGCGGCACTTCGCATTTGTACTACATTTGTTCATCCATTACCCACCACGCCTGGATCAGGTCGCTAAAATACAGTAATCTCTCCATCACCTTGGTATAAAAATTCCATCACACCAGAAAAGTGGATAGAGGCTCACGATGTCCAGCGAACCTTTTGCGAAAGGCCATTGCTTGTGTGGTGCGGTGAGTTACACCGTCAATGCGAAACCTATCCGAATGGCCCAATGTCATTGCAAGGATTGCCAGCGAGCATCAGGAACGGGTCATATGTCGCTGGCTTTCTTTAAGAAGGATGATGTCACCATTCTGGGTAAAACCGCCAGCTATCCCTCTATCGCTGACAGCGGGAACATCAACACGCGACATTTTTGCCCGACGTGCGGTAGTCGCGTGTATGGGGAAAATTCAGGGCGGCCCGGTGTGATAGGCATACCGGTGGGATGTCTCGACGAGAACGATTGGTTTTCCGCTCAAGCTGTCGTCTACACAAAGGGCCGGGCTACGTGGGACAAGACGCCAGAGGATGTTCCTAACTTCGAGCGGATGCCACCACCGCCAAAGTGATCTCAGCCTTTTGTAGCTAAAACATCAAAACGAAATCTCCAAGGCCCCGGGTAGCCCGACTCTGTCACGCGCGCTCGCATGCCCACAGCCGCCAGTGGGTCGGTCTAATTGGCACCATCTTATTGAGACGCACATCGGACCAGCCCACACCATTTCGCCGGCAGGGCAACGCCAGTGTATGATATTCTTCGCCATCGTAAACGCATAACTCTAACTCGGCAGCCGTGGCAATCGGGTTCCGAGGAGAATTGGTAACGGTCGTCTTCATTGAAAATGATTTGCGCAAACTGCGATGCGCGAAAGCGAACCGCGTTGCGACGATCAGTGTGCGCAATCGGGTTACCTTGCTACTGTGCAATAGGCCGCGCTATCCGGCATCGCTGGCGGCCAGCGAAAAAGCGGACATTGTATCGGACGGTGAACCCTAGTCTTGTTTCAGTACGATCCGATCGACGCTCCACGGGCCGCCGCCTGCGAACACCATGTAGAAGAAGACAAAGCAGAACAGTACTGCCGCGTCTCCGCTATTCATCGCGGGGAAGAAGGAGCGCGGGAAATGCGCCATGAAATAGGCCACGGCCATGTCGCCGGCGAGAATAAAGGCGACCACGCGCGTATAGGCGCCGATGAGGAGCAGGACGCCGCCAACGATCTCGATCACGCCTTGGACGTAGAGCAGGGGCGTCATTGGCGGGCCGGCCGAAGGGAAGCCGAAATATTTCTGCAGGCCGTGCTCGATGAACAACAGGGCGACGACGATCCGCAGCACACTCAGGATATAGGGCCTTCCTTTTTCGAAGTTCGCATAGAGTGAGTTCATGCAGCCTCCCATCCTTGTCTTCGAGCGACACGCTCCAGCCGATAGGCTTCGCGGATGCGCTTTTGCCCAAGCGGGAAATATGCCGCGGGGTGAACGGACAGTCCAGATGTCAGGTCCGCCGCTGGTGTCTTAATTTGGATTTTCCCACTCGATACGAGCCGAACCGCTCGATTTGCGGCCACCTTCTACAAACCCCTTTGTCTTCCCGCATTTCGGACAAGGGCGACCGTTCTTATGTAGCCGCCCGCTGACAAGAAACACCTTGCCGCATGATCGGCATGTGAACGCGGCATTGTTGCCCTCCCAATCCTCATCGTGGCCGATGGCATCCGGTTTAAGGTGATGCACTATTACTTGCACGCCAGTCTCCTCCCTTGATGTTCGATCCACCAATTGCTCTAGCGACACTAGCCGAGCAGCCACGTTCGCCGCCATGGTCGGCGGGACGCGAGGTTGTGCTGCACCGGACTGTTCGCCGGATGGCCCGGAACAGTGCGCAGCGCCGCACGTGTAGGCTTTTCACCTTGTTAGCTACCGCCAGGTTGGATACGTCGGAATTGGCGCGTCTCAGTCACGCGACAGAATACCTTCCAGTTGCGCACTTGTTTGCGCCACGCGCTTCGTTGATGCGACGCTTTCTCGCGATCTCCATAGCCGCCTCACAGTTATTGGGGGCCGTTCCAATCCAGCGTAGTCCAGCCGGCGGGTCGATCACTTGGCAATGCATGGCGAGCCGCATTGCTGACTGATAATTTCGGCAAACAATCGGCGTTGATCCGAATACGTGGACCAATACCTCGTCAATAGCTTTGTATCGGCGCCCTTCGCGGAGCCGCTCGATCGTCCACAAATTCATTTCATCGCTATGTCGGACAACTAGAAAGTCGTTCTCTTTCATGGCCCGCACGAAACAACTCTGGTCGGTTTTGTGCCAACCGCGTGGGCGATGTATTCCGTGACTACGGCCTGCGTGGCCAAGTAATTCATCACTGGCAATCACAACCCCGCGTGCCAACGGCACGAACCAATCTGGCAACTTGGCATCGTTCCGGTCGATCACCTCGTCAATAGGAAACGCCGAGATGCGCGATTTCTGCCAGTCTACGAAGCTCTTCCAGTCTTTGAGTGAGACGTCGGGGTGGTCACCCTCGTGCATCATAATGCATCCTCCTTTAGCCCGCTTGCCCGTCTATGGAGGTGTTAAGGTGGGAGGCTCCAATCTTTCCACCGTGCTTGGAATTTGTTTGGCTGAACTCCCGAATAGGACGCGCCCATCCGCGGGTAACCGTGTCACGGTAACCGCCGGGCATCAGGCGGCGCGATTTGATCGGTATATATCCCAACGAGCGCATGGTCGGAGCAATCCGGCGGCCGTTGCCTGTGGTCCTCGGCAGCCCCAGCAGATCGAGCAGGCTGTGGGTGCTTATGGCTTCCATGCCACGCACAGCGGCTTCCACCTTCTCACGAAAGGGATCGGCATCACGATGAGCAAGTTCAGCTTGCGCTTTTTCTAGGCGCTCCAAGAAGGACGACATGACACTCTCCAATGTGGCCACGCCCTTTTCCGATCTTTTCCGGCGGGGCGATCTGTCCACAAGTATTGTAACAGCGAATTAGTTGAAATTAGTTATGCGGTGGCGAATGTTCTGATGCGTCGTCGATTGTAGCGCGATGTCTTTTTCAGGGTGTGACGCTCGCAGAGAACAGTCCGTCAGCCTGACACACCCGAGAGGGGGTCCATCAGGCGAAAAGACCGCGACTTTTGTTGATCTTGACGGCCCCTGACAGACCCTGACGGGCTTATAGGGGTATCTTTCACAGCAGCAGATACAGCGGGCCGCTAGGGCAGCCGGTATATCAGCCATAGCAGCGTGCTAAAGCCACCTTGAAATCCACCGTCAGCCCCGTCAGCCCGTCAGAGGCAACCCGCTAAGCCTTGGATTAGTAGAAGCTGCTCACGCACATCCCGCTACGTACGGCTCCGCACGAGGGCAAGGTCCGCCTGCGCCTGCGCCACCGCGGACGCGATGCCGGTGTGCATCTGCGGGGACCCCGCCCGGCCGGTAAGGCCGGTTGCACCAGTCATGCAGCGCGCACCGTTTACAACCTGCGCCCCCATCGCGCCGGTCACTCCGGTCGGACCGTAAACGGGACGAATGTAGCCGCGGACCGGCACGCGATTGATGGTGACCCTGCCGCTCGGATTGCGGTTCCATGCGACGTGCTCCATCGCATGAGCGAGCCGTTGGGCGTGGGCAGAGGTTTGCTGAGCCCTTGGAATTTTGAGTACGTGTTCGAGCACGTCGGCGCTCGCGACACGCTCATACCCATCGCCTGCACGGTGAATGATGGTTACAGTCCGCGTTGAATATCTACCCTCGCTCGCCTCGACAAAATCGGGGATGGAGCCGAGTAAGTCTTCCCATGGGTCCGCGACGCGCCGCTGCTCCTGCGCATCCCGCGCATCACTCCATAGCTTCTTGTCGAGCGTGATGCTTTCGCCAGCCGCTTCATACGTCGCGGCTTCGCCTAGCAGTTGCTCGCGGTCACATTTCAAGGCCTCCAGATCAATCACGCCCGTTTTGAGTGGGGCGAAGCGTCGGTTGCCCGTTTGGCTTAGAAGGTACTGATCGTTGTTGGTCGTGCCCCACTCGATTGAACGCCGTGGCCGATCCTCGCGGACGCGCCCATATGCTGGGCGCGCGCGGTCAACTTGCCGGCTGGCAAACGCTTTGACGTGTTCCACATCAGCGCGTCTCATGCCGGCCAAGTCAGCGTTCTCGTGCATCCATACGCCGTCTAGCTGTTCCTGCACCTCCTTGTCGTTCGCTCCGATGATTGATTGATCACTGAAATTTTCGTCGCCGGCTAGAACCCTTATCGCCGTCGACTTGTTAGTTCCTTCAACGCCTTCCAAAACTATTATCAGATCAAACTTGCAGCCCGGGTTCCTCGCCCGCCGAACCGCGGCAATCAGGCACCACGCGCCCAATCGCGCGATTGAGCGGCGTGTCCTCGCAACCAAGATAGTCGATTACCCATGTATCGAGACGTTTCACCCCATCCCACTTGCCTTGACAATCATCCAACGTGTCGAGCACCGGATCATAAGCGTTTGCCAATGCAATTTCTTTGAGCGCCGCGAGAGTGTTGGCGTCGCCGCAATCAATTTGATAAGTGTTGTTTATCAGACTTCGCGTGGCGCTTACCGTGTCATCCGTGAGCAAACCCTCGCGGATGGTCTTAGCTTCGCCGTTGTACGTGACCTTAATCCGGTGATGGAACAGATCATAGCGAACGTCGATGCCGAGTGCACGGATTGCAATAACGGCGTTGGCCAACGATGGCTTCGGATTGCCGTGTTTGTCGCAGTCTCGGAAATTCGCGCCCACAATCGTAACTTGCGTCGGGCTATGTGATCGGGTGATCGCCCGCTCGATTGCACGTTCCTTGTCTTTGGCCGCTGCCACGTGCCGATTGAACGGTAGATCGGCTACGAGTGCTTCAGCAATTTGCTCAGGTCCGAGGCCGCAATTTTTGAAACATGCAGTCGCTGCCTGCGTCACTTCAGACCACGAGGGGTATGCGTTATCGAGTAATTTTGCCGCCAATAGTCGATCATTCAATTCCTTCAAGTTGCCGCTATGCCCGACGATGATCCGAAGCTTGGCGGGAGCATTTATCGGCAGGTCATCAACGGACTGTAACCATCCTCCGGTTGATTTGACCTTACACCAGTCGATTTTAATTGCCGTCGCACTGCTGGCCTTGGTTTCCTTCACGGGTTCAGCAACGTTCGCCAGCACGTTCCGTACGTCATCGATCTTGGTTACGGCATCGAGCAAGCGCAGCGGCACGCATGACGATGGTACGCGGCCATCCTTGCCGTCCTTCCAATTTACTGAGCCCGGAACGCGCAAGATGCGGTTACAATTTCGGACTGCTGGATCGAAGCCCAGAGCCGCGTGCAGCTTTCCGACCAGCGTCTCAGCCTCATCAGGCTCAATTGCCTGATCCAGCTTGATCAGGAATTGCCAGCCAGCGCCGCTGCGCCATATAGCGGACGGTGTAATGCCGAGCGCGAGCAGTCCTTTGTCGATTGCGGCTCTAACTCGTGAGCCTTCATTCTCATAGTGCTTGGCTGCTTCCGCCGGATCGTTACCGGTATATTTTTCGGCGTCGCAATCGCCCCACAGGTACGGACATTCTAAAATCTGGTTTTTCGTTGCCGTGGTGCCCTTGTCTCATGGTCTTTGGTCGCCCATGGTTTTACGTTGGCGACGTGAAAAAATAGGTGCTCGCACTTTTTGTCGGCTTCCTTGGTGAGCGCCTGAAACTCTTCGGCGCGCGTGACGCTACTGCCTTGAGTAAAACCCAAGATGAAAGCGTTTGGCCGGACGGCATTGTAAAATTCGAGTGCCGCCGCATGGTCAAATTTCGGAGGGCTCTTACCGCTCTGCATCGCCTGACTGGCGTTTGGTTTAGGCTGCGTGCCAGTCGGCCCAGTATTCCCGGTTGGGCCATTGTGCTCCGTCGGGCCAATATCCCCGGTAGGGCCAGTGCCACCACCGTAGCCCCGCGCGCCCGTACTACCGGTCGGCCCGGTTACAGTGCGCACCGCGCACTGGCCACCCTCCGTCTTTGCGGGCTTGATGCCGTTCGCCCGTGCCTGCTTGGCTATTCCCGCGGCGACAATGCCAGCCTCAACCTCATCGCCAGAAAAAGGGGTACGGGTTCCTGCGCCGTTGGACTTCTTCGCTGCCCCGTAAAGCCGCGCAGCACGCTGGTCGGCCAGCCGGCGGCTTTCCTGTATTTCCAAAGCAGTTAGATCGGGTGGATCGGCGGTTAGCGCACCGTAATTGCCCTCACTTGGTGCGGTGCCAGTAGCGCCGGTCGCGCTCATGAAACTCTCCTGCGTTTACGCACACTCGACTGATCGCTCTTCAGGTCGTCTCATCACACCGCTTACGCTGTCTTGGCGAGCATCTGCTCAAGCGCCCGTTTCGGGACAAGCCGCCTGCCAGCAATTCTAACCGTCGGAAGCACTCCTTTCCGGTAGGCAACCGCGCGGCAGATGCCGAGGATTTTGGCAGCTTCCTCAATGGTGTAGGTCTGCCGTTCGACAGGGCTAACGTCTTGTCCCTCAGGGGGATTTTCGTGTGCAGGTTCGCGTCTCATAGGCCACCCCAATTTTCATGTTACCGTACGGTAATTTTCCTTGCTTAAAAAATAATTCTATACTACAAGATATGCTACCGGTCAATAGGTTGGTACGCGACGTATCGCAGGAGTGTAAGGCTTTGACGAAGCGGCGAAAAAGAGGGCGACCGCGCGCAGAAAACCCGATGGTGCACACCGCTGTTGTGTTGCCCCGGGACTTGCTTGACCAGCTGAGAACGGCTGCCGAGCTAACTGGCCGAGGTCTGAGCACCGAGATCAGGGAGCGCCTTCAGGATAGCGCCGATCTAGATAAACGGCTGCAGATCGACGTTGTGATGAGTGATTTGCTTAACTCGATCAGGTTGCTTGCTGAAAGGCTCTCGAGCGACATGGGCAAGGAATGGCATCGCGACCCTGATGTGCTTGAGGCCTTCGAAGCCGGCGTGGTGGCATTCCTGGGGCAATACCCTGTGCAAGCTGATGAGAGCGCAGGTCCCACTGAGCAACTTGCTGGTGAACTAGACGATCCCCCCGACGTCGTAGGGCGGACACTCGCGCGACGAATTTGGACGGAGAAACACGAAGGGAAGCTCCCCGTCGATGTTAAAGTCCTTCCCTGGAAGAAGCCCAGGCTTGCGAATGGTAGGAAAGATTGATCATGGCGTCAGTCCGTCGGCGTACTTGGAAGGCTGCGAGCGGTGAAGCTAAGGCTGCTTGGGTCGTGGACTATACTGACAGCCGCGGCGATCGACAGCGCAAGCATTTCGCAAACAAAAAAGCCGCTGATGCCTTCCGCATTCATATCGAAGGCCAAATGCAGGCGGGCACATATCGCCCCGATGCGGAAAAGGTGACAGTCAAGGAGGTCTGCGAGAGCTTCCTAGAGCATTGCGCGGGCCGAAACGCACGCGACGAGCGCATGACACGCAAGATGCTCGCGGTTTACAAAGGGCACGTAAAAAACCACATCCTCAATGTGGATCATGGGCTCGGCAGCCGAAAGTTATCACAACTAACGGCCCGATCTGTAGGAGATTTTCGAGACGGTCTTCGTAGCGTTGGGGTGACAGTGCCTACCGCACGAAAGATATTGGCGACGCTCCACTCTGCCCTGGCTTACGCGATTTCCCAAGATTGGGTTGCGACCAACGCCGCGCACGGAATGAGGGTTATCGGCCCACGCGATGAAGGCTCGAAGAAAATCGCTCCGCCTTCGAAAAAGGACGTACGGGCTATTCAAGACGCGGCAGACGAGGATTTCCGCCTCATGCTGTTGTTCGCTGCGTCTACTGGTGTGAGGTCAGGCGAGCAATGGGCGGCTCGCTGGCGGGACGTGGATCTAGAAAACGGTAAACTTCACATCGGCCATCGCGTCGATGCCTATGGTGAGGACGGTGCGCCGAAAACCTCAGCCGGAGTGCGAACCATTCCGATATCGAACCAGCTTACCGCGATGCTGAAGGCGTGGAAGTTGAAATCAAAATTCAAAAAGCTGGATGATCTGATCTTTCCGAACGGCGAAGGCAACTTCGTCGGGCACGACAACCTGGTAAAGCGGCGTTTCAAACCGCTCTTTGACACGCTCGAAGCGGGCCACAAAAATGACCCGACGAGTGCCCAGCCGCCACGCCGCTTTAATTGGCATGCGCTTCGGCACTTTGCCGTGTCATGTTGGATCGAAGCCGGTATGACACCGAAGACAGTGCAGACATTCGCTGGCCATGCGTCTTTACAGGTCACGATGGACCGCTACGGCCACCTGTTCCCGAGTGAGGATCACAAGAAGGCGATGGATCAGATCGCCAGGGGGCTGCTCGCCTAACTGGCGCTTTCGCCCGATGCCGGAATGGGCTCGGCACACCAGCGGCACACGGCGGTTCACAAGTTCAACCAAATCAATGCCTTATGGCCCCTTAAAGTCACCCTCATAACCTGAAGGTCGTAGGTTCAAATCCTACCCCCGCAACCAAACTTCTCTTCTATATCGCCAGTTTGCATAATACTGACCCTGCGGCGGGTCGACTTCGCTCTATTCCTTTGGTGTGCCGGGATTTGACAGAAGGTCGTGGCAGGCTGATCGCCGAGCCAGCGCCTCGGTTGCTCGTCAGCCGCCCGATTGCGCCGCCTTTGCGCGAAAAATTTCTCCCGCCAGCATGTCACGCACCGTGCACCTGCCTCGTCTTAGAGGTCGGAGGCGCTCGATATGCGCGGCATTTTGGCGTGGATTCTCGGATTGGGCTTGGCGGCCAATGGGCTGATTATGCTCGCCATTCCGGCCGACTGGTACGTCACCGTTCCCGGCGTTTTGGAAACTGGCCCGTTCAACCCGCATTTCATCCGCGACATCGGCGTCGCGTATCTCGTCGCCGGGGCGTCGCTGCCGTGGTTTGCGATTAACCCGATGGTTCGCCCGGCCGCTGTCGCCGCGACGGCATTCTTGGCTCTGCACGCGCTCGTTCACCTGTGGGACGCGATGGCGGGCCGCGAGCACGTGCACCAGCTCCTCGTCGACCTTCCGCCGGTGTTTCTACCGCCGGGGCTGGCGATCTGGATCGTCTGGCCGGGGGCGAGCCGCCTTTCAATCTCAGTGAAGGAGAAGCGCAATGATCAGATGGTTTCTGCAGCGCTGGATCGATAAATTCGAACGCACCTGGAATTACGACGCGAGCTACTTGCGCGACGTGCTCGATGCCGATCCGCGAGCCCTCATGGCTTTCAGCAAAGTCGCAGCGCTTGGCAAATATCACAAGGACGTGCCGCCCGCGGCCTATTGTGCAGCCGGCATTGTCGGCACCATGACCGAGGATTGCGGCCCCTGCACCCAGCTCGTGATCGATATGGCGCAGCGCGAGGGTGTCGATCCGACGATCCTGCGCGCAGTCGTGGCGCGCGATATCAACGCAATGCCGTTCGAGGTGGCTCTGGCGTTCCGCTTTGCGGAGGCGAGCCTGCATCACGCGCCCGAGGCGGGCGACCTGCGCGAAGAAGTCGTGGGCCGCTGGGGCAAACGCGCGCTGATCGCGTTGTCGTTTGCCATGGTTGCGTCACGGATTTATCCGACTTTGAAATACGCGTTGGGCCACGGCCGCGCTTGTACGCGCGTCACTGTCGGCGGCGAGTCGCGGCCGGTCCTCCACCAACTGAACCGGGCCGCATGAGCGCAATCGCCGAACAAGACGAACTGGGGTCCTTCGAGACGCATCGGGGCGTGCTCACCGGTCTCGCCTATCGCATGCTTGGCTCGCGCGCCGAGGCCGAGGACGTCGTGCAGGACGCGTATCTACGCTGGCATGCGGCTGATCGCGCCGCGATCATAGAGCCGAGACGCTATCTCGGCACCGTGGTGACGCGGCTTTGTCTTGATCGGATGAAATCGGCGCAGGCGCGGCGCGAAGTCTACGTCGGGCAATGGCTGCCCGAGCCGGTGGTCGATGAAGCCTTCGACGACGAGACCGCCGGCGATCTGGCGCACGATCTTTCCGTCGCGCTGATGCTGGTGCTGGAACGGCTGTCGCCGCTCGAGCGTGCGAGCTTTCTGCTGCACGATGTGTTCGGTCTCGACTTTGCCGAAGTCGGGCGCACGCTGGATCGCGGCGAAGCCGCTTGCCGGCAGCTTGCTGCACGCGCACGCACGCACGTCGAAGAAGGCAGGCCGCGCTTTCCCGCCTCGCAAGACGAATGCCGCCGCCTCGCTGCCGCGTTCGCCGCCGCGGCACAAGCCGGCGATACGGCCGCGCTGATCAAGCTCCTCGCCGAGGAAGCCGTGCTCTACACCGATGGCGGCGGCAAGCGGGTGGCGGCGCTTAATCCGATCTACGGCGCCGACAAGATTTTGCGCTTCCTCGACGGGGTCACGCGCAAGAACGCCGCGCTGTCGGCCATTCAATTGCGCCCTGCAACGGTTAACGGCATGGCCGGGTTCGTTCTGCGCGAGGAAGACGGCTCGATCGACACCATGGCGTTCGAGCAGCGCAACGGCCGCATCACAGCGATCTACGTGGTGCGCAATCCGGAGAAGCTGCGCCACGTGCGTTTTTGAATTGTTCCAATTCGCGATTTCTCCGCTTGCGAAGAGGCCGCATTCGACGATATGAACTTGTCCAGCCGCCGCTTGGGCGGCCGTAAGCGTTAACGTCACTCAACACGCAAGTGCGATACCGACTCGTTGTTGGCGTCGCGGTGTTGCGCGAGTTTGAAGAAGTGACGTTTATTCAAAGAACCCCGTCAGCCGAAAAAGCCTTGATGCGCGGGTCTTCCGCTCCTGAACATTTCCGCCATGCGGAGATGCAGGCAGGCCCAGGCGGTGGTTGGCACGACGTGCACGAGAGCGTGGTCGACGCTCTGATCCGGAATTGGTGGAGAAATCAATGACGACTTTGACACAGCCGACGCTGTCGAAACTCCTTGATCGGCTTTTTGCCGAAGCGGACGCATTGGAGAATGCGCGCCAGCACGAAAGAAGCTTGCCCCCTGAGCAGCGCGCTGCCGATCGCTCTGACTATCGTCAGTTCTACGCACGGATGAAGGATCAACCGCTTCCGGTTTCACCGGAGACCGGCAAGCTTCTTTATCTGCTGGCGCGGTCAATCCGGGCACGAACCATCGTCGAGTTCGGAACATCGTTTGGAATTTCGACGCTGCATCTGGCGGCTGCTCTCCGGGACAATGGCGGCGGCGGGCGTCTCATCGGCAGCGAATTCGAGCCATCGAAGATCGTGCGAGCGCGCGCGAATCTTGCTGCCGGCGGACTGTCCGATCTGGTGGAAATTCGCGAAGGCGATGCGCTGGAAACACTAGCCCGCGATCTGCCCAACTCGATCGATTTTGTTCTCCTCGACGCGCGAAGAGTCTCTATCCGTCTATCCTCGCCTTGGTGGAGGGGCGCTTGCGCGACGGCGCCCTTGTCGTTGCCGACAACGCGGATTCGAGCCCGGAATATCTTGCCCGCGTCCGGTCCACGGCCAACGGTTATTTGTCAGTTCCCTTTGGCGACGACGTCGAATTGTCGATGCGGTTGGGCACGGTCGCCAGAAATGGTGCTGCGGCAGCATCCTGACTCTGGAGACATGCGTCGGTCCGTTCAAACAGGCCACTGGTCACGGCTAAAATAGTAGATACATCCTCCATCATCGAAAGGCCCCCACGATGCCACAGATTTCGCCAACCGCCGAACGTGTCGCCCGCCGCGTCCGCCACGAAACCAAGATGCGCCTTCTGCAAGTTCGCGACGTGGGACACATCACGCCAAAGATGGTCCGCGTCGTCGTCGGCGGCGAAGACCTTAGAGGTTTCGTCAGCGCCGCCCACGACGATCACGTGAAGCTGTTCTTCCCGCATCCGGGACAGGAAAAGCCGGTGCTGCCGACGCCGAGCCCCAACGGGCCGGTTTATCCGGAAGGCGTGGAGCGGCCGGCATCACGCGATTACACGCCGCGCCGCTACGACGCCGGCGCCAACGCGCTGACGCTTGACTTCGTGTTGCATGATGCCGGGCCGGCAACGGCGTGGGCGGCGCAGGCACGGCCGGGAAATTTTCTCGGCGTCGGGGGTCCACGCGGATCGTTCATCGTACCGGACGATTTCGACTGGTATCTCTTTACCGGAGATGAGACGGCGGTACCGGCGATCGGCCGCCGTCTGGAAGAACTGCCTGCCGGCACACGCGCCATTGTCGTCGTCGAAGTCGCTGATGCCGCCGAGGAGCTGCGTTTGGACACGCGCACGCGCCTCGAGACGCATTGGCTGCATCGCAACGGTGCCCACGCTGCCGATGGATCGCTGCTGCAAAAAGCGATTGCCGCGCTCCCGCTGCCGGGCGGAGGCGGTTATGCGTGGGTTGCCGCTGAAGCTGCTACCGCTAAAGCGCTTCGGGCTCATCTGGTCGGCGAACGCGGCTTGAGCAAGGATCGCGTGAAAGCCGCCGCCTATTGGAAGCAAGGTGCCGTCGCCGTACACGAGACCTACAACGACTGAGTTCTGGCGGGTCAAAGCAACGCAATGTAAACTTAGGCAAGCTTGAATTGCTTCGTCGGTTGCGCCCGCGTGCTCCGCGCCTTGACTGACTGATACTACGCCCCAGCTCGTGAGAGGAGCAAAGGCGGGTTGCTCCTCGTAGTGCCGCCGCATTGCTTCGGATTGTTCCGTAGTGTCCTCGCTCTCAACGGGCACATTGATCACCTAGGTAATTGAAATCGGGTGGAAGCCGCTGGGAAGGTGGAGTGCGATTCCGGGAGCCTTTCGTGACAACTCACGCGTCCATGTCCAAACCCCGCATTTTCTACGGCTGGTTTGTCGTCGCTGGGACTTTTGCCGTCACCTTCGTCGGTTTCGGCTGCGCCTACGCGTTCAGCGCCTTTGTCGCGTCCTTGCAGCATGATTTCGCCGCATCGCGCGGCTCGGTCTCGTTGGTCTTCTCGCTTGCCGGATTCGTCTACTTCGCTTTGGGGGCTGTCAGCGGTCCCCTTGCCGACCGCTGGGGTGCGCGCCGTCTTGCCGTCATCGGAATGGTCGTGACCGGCCTCGGACTGGCGCTCGCAGGTGTGGCCCGCACACTGGTGGAAGTCTACGCCGCCTACGGTCTCGGCGTCGGACTTGGCATCGGACTCTCCTACGTTCCGGTTCTCGGCGTCATGCAGCGCTGGTTCGTCAGGCGCCGCGGATTCGCTTCCGGTATCGGCGTTGCAGGCATTGGCGTCGGCACGCTGGTCATGCCGCCGGTCGCGGCGTTTTTGATCAATGCTGTTGGCTGGCGGGAGACCTACCTCATCTTCGGTGTTTTCGCTGCGGTTGTCGGCGGTGGATTGGCATTCCTGATCGAGGATGATCCGCGCGGCCGCGGTTTGGGTCCTGACGGCGATCCGGTGCCCGTGGCCGCTCAACCGGCTGCGCGAGCCAACGCGTCAATGCTTGCGGCGGTCAAATCGCCACGCTTCGCCGGGCTTTTTGTCGCCAGTCTGCTCGGCTCGTTCGGCGTGTTTGTGCCGTTCGTCCACCTCGTCCCTTACGCGCTCGATCACGGGGTGCCGCAGTCGGCGGCTGTGCTTCTCCTGGGCGCGATTGGTGTCGGCAGCACGGCCGGGCGTTTCTTTCTCGGCGGACTTGCCGACCGGCTCGGCCGCTCCTTGTCCTTGGCCGCGATGATCGCCGGCATGGCGTTGGCGTTCGTTATTTGGTTCTTCTCGGTGAATCTCTGGCCGCTCACTATCTTCGCCCTGGTGTATGGGCTGTTCTACGGCGGTTGGGTGGCGCTGCTTCCGGCCGTCGCCGCCGACTATTTTGGCGCTACCAATCTTGGCGGCATGATTGGACTTATCTCGCTTGGCATTGCGTTCGGCACCTTGATCGGTCCGAGCGCAGCGGGGTTCGCCTTCGATGTCAGCCAAAGCTACACGCTGCCGATCCTTGCCAGTGCCGCCGCTTACTTGCTCGCAGCCGCGATTTTGGCCGTAACGGCGCCGAGGTCCAAACGATGGAGCTGAAAAATGTCTCCCGATCGGGCTCGCGCCGAGTCGTTCTGCGGCCGGTTCGGATTAAAAATACCGGTGCTGCTCGCGCCAATGGCCGGAGCCTGTCCGCCTTCGTTATCGATTGCGGTGATGAACGCCGGCAGTCTTGGCGCCTGCGGCGCATTGCTGATGCAGCCCAATGAAATCGTTGCCTGGGCCGAGGAGGTGCGGGTCAAGGGCAACGGACCTTATCAGCTGAATCTTTGGATTCCCGATCCTGCGCCGCCACGTGACAAGGCGCACGAAGATCGTGTCCGCGGGTTTCTCGAGCGCTTCGGACCGCCAATTCCAGCGGACGCAGGCGATGGCAGGCCGCCGGATTTTGCCGCCCAATGCGAAGCTTTGCTGGCGATCAAGCCGCCGATTGTTTCCTCAGTGATGGGCCTTTATCTGCCTGCTTTTGTCAGGCGGCTCAAGCTAGCCGGCGTGACCTGGTTTGCGAACATCTCGACGGTAACGGAGGCTCGCGCCGCAGAGGATGCAGGAGCCGATGTTGTGGTCGCCCAAGGTATGGAGGCCGGCGGACATCGTGGCTGTTTCAATGCGGCGGAAGCAGAGCGCCAGCAGGTCGGTTTGTTTGCGCTACTGCCTGCCGTTGTCGACGCGGTCAAAATCCCGGTCGTTGCCACGGGCGGCATTGCCGATGGTCGCGGAGTTGCTGCCGCTCTCCTCCTTGGCGCCAGTGCGGCGCAGATCGGGACCGGGCTGCTGCGAACTCCGGAGGCGAAGCTGCATCCGGCGTGGGCCGATGCATTGTCGCGCGTAGCGCCGGAGGACACGATGGTAAGCCGCGTGTTCAGCGGCCGCGCCGGGCGCAGCATCGCTACCGAATATGTGCGTGCGGCGACGGCTCCGGATGCTCCGCCGCCAGCGCCGTATCCGGTGCAGCGCGTGTTGACCGCCACCATGCGCACTGAAGCGCAAAAAGTTGGCGACGTCAGCCGCATGCAGGTCTGGGCCGGACAATCGGCTCGGCTGGCGCGGGCGGAGCCCGCCGCCCAAGTGCTCCGGGAAATCTGGGACGGCGCGCGCGCCTTGCTTGGATGGAGTGCTTAAGCCAGAGCGGCGTGGACGAGATCGCGGAACAGGTAGCGGAAGTAGTCCCGCTGTCCCGGCCCCTGGATCATCATGATCCCGACCAGTTCCTCCTGCGGCGCGATCCAAAACACCGTACCGGCAAGGCCGCCCCAGAAGAACTCGCCTGGTGTTCCGGGCGTCGGTCCCATCCCGACGTCGCGCCGCACCGCGAATCCGAGCCCGAAGCCGTGTCCGGGGGGAAGCAAGTTGGGATTGACGATGCGGACGCCGGGTCCGAGGTGATCGGCGGTCATGAACTCCAAGGTTTTGCGCCCAATGAAGCGCGTGTTTACGAGCGTACCGCCGAGATAAAGCATCTGAGCGAAGCGGGCATAATCATCCATCGTCGAGAACAGACCGCCACCGCCCGATTCAAAACGCGGTGCGGAGGGCATTTCGACCAGCTGTACTGGCTTGCCGTTGTCCGGGTCGTTCGCAAATGGCTCGGCAAGGCGCTCGCGTTTGTCGGCCGGCAAATAGAAGGCGGTATCGCGCATGCCTAGCGGCGCCAAGATACGATCCCTCACAAACGCGCCCAAGGTCTGCCCCGAGACCACCTCGACGACGCGGCCGATAACATCGGTGGAGTGACTGTAATTCCAGGCGGTGCCCGGCTGATCGATCAGCGGCAACTTGGCGAGTTCGACAACAAATTCGGCGGTCGTGAGATCGCGTGTGAGAAACGTCTTGGCGTTGGCCGGATCCGGAGCGAACAAGTCCGCCTTACCGTAAAGACGCTGCACCGGCGAATTGCCGGTGAAAGCGTATGTCAGTCCGGATGTATGCCTCAGCAGGTCCTGAATGGTGACTGCCCGCTCGATCGGCTCTAATTCGAGTTTGCCGTTTCTCACCACGCCGACTTTAGGGCTGGCCATTTCGGGTACGAATTTGCCAATCGGATCGGCGATGAACAGCTTTCCTTCCTCGACCAGCATCATGAGCGCGACCGAGACGATCGGCTTGGTCATCGAATAGATGCGGAAAATAGCGTCGGCACCCAGCGGCGGCCCGTCGGGCCGCAGCGCGCCGACGTCTTGCCGATAGGCGACCTTGCCGCTCCGGGCGATCATCATGGAAACGCCGGGCACGTGGCGCGAATCGACTTCGCGCTGCATCGCTGCGGTCAGTCTCGCGAGTCCAATCGGCGAAAGCCCGACGTTCTGTGGTTCGGTCCAAGGCAGGGCAGCAGAATATTGTGGGCTTACGTCGTTCATTGGCGGCCCTCGGTGAAAGCTGCCGTCCGGCGGCGCTGAATAATGCTACCAACGCCGTGCTTCCCGCAATGCTTGGATGTACGAAATTATTGCGCGAGCCAGTACTGCTACGCCGCGGCCGTCTGGGCCAGTCGATCCATCTCGCGTTGCACGAGCCTGTGGTAAACGCCTTCGCGATGAAACAGTACGTCGGGCGGGCCGTCCTGAACGACCTTGCCGAGTTGCAGCACGACGATGCGATCGAAATGGCGCACGGTCGAGAGCCGATGGGCGATGGCGATGACAGTGCGCCCGTGCATCAGGCGGCCCAATGCCTCGCGGATCGCTTCTTCCGAACTCGGTGTCGAGCGCGGATGTGGCTTCGTCGAGCAAGAGCAGCGGCGCATTCTTGAGGAACGCCCGCGCGATGGCGATACGCTGACGCTGGCCACCGGAAAGCCGCACCCCGCGGTCGCCGACCAGTGTGCGCATGCCGTTCGGCAGGTCCTCGATGAAGTCGCAGCGCGCCGCGAAAGCGGCGTCGAGAACCTCATCATCCGCGGCGTCGGGTCTGCCGTAGCGGATATTCTCCATGACCGAGCGGTGGAACAGGGAAATGTCCTGCGGGACAACACCGATGGCCTCGCGCAAGCTCTCCTGAGTGACCCGGGCGATGTCCTGGCCGTCGATCAGAATCCGCCCGTCCTGGGCGTCGTAGAAACGCTGCAACAGCGCGAACAAAGTCGATTTACCGCCACCGGATGGCCCAACCAGACCGACGCGTTCGCCCGGCATGAAGCTGACGCTGAAGTCCTCGAAAATCTGCGGACCGTCGCTGTAGCGGAAGTTGACGTGCTCGAACCTGACGCTGGCGCCGCGCCGCACCAGCGGCTCGGCTTCGGGATGATCGCGCAGCTCGTGCGGAATCAACAACGTCGCCAGTGCCTCCGACAGACGCGCAATATGCTGAGTTATGTCGACCAGCGCCACTGCGAGATCCCGGGTGGCGTGCAGCACTGAAATCGCGAGCGTGCACACCAGCACGACGTCGCCTGTCGTCGCCTGGTTCTGCTGCCACAGCATAATCGCCCAGCCGAGCAGACCGAGCGCCAGCACGATCGTCACCAAGGCATGAAAAATCCGGAGCTTCTCGAGATAGAACAGGCTGCGCCGGCGCGCCTCCATCTCCCGCTCAACGGTGGCATCGAAACGATGATGCTCGCGCAGCAGGCCGCCGAACGCGCGCACCAGCGGCATATTGGTGACGACATCGGTCATTTCGCCGTCCACCGCTGCGGCCTTGCCGGCGAAGTCGTGATGCAAGGGCCGGCCGGCGGCCGCCAGCCGGAACATCAGGCAAACCATGACACCGGCCACACCGGCAAGGCCGGCCGCCATCGGCAGACTGACCGTGCTCACCAATGCAATCGCTGCGACCGTCGCCACGCACGGCGGCAGCACGTTCCAGACAAACATGCTCTCGCCGGTGAAGACGGCATTCGAAGTCGCCGTGACTCGGCTCGTCAACGTACCGGGCAGCCGTTCGGCGAAATAGCGCGGGGAGTGCCCGGTGAGGTGACGGAACAGGTCGCGCCGCAAATCGCCCGTCACACCGACAAAGGCGAAATTCGCAATCCAACTGGCGATGCGCCATAATAGGTTATCGGCGGCGATCAACGCGGCGAGCAGAATAAATGCTGCCCATACGTAGGTGGTCACGCCATGAGAAAGCGTGTCGACCAGATTCTTGACGCCATATTGAGTGCCGACTGAACAGCCCACCGCCCCGAGGACCGCGGTCAGTATCGCCGCGTGGGAGATTGGGCGCTGCCGCACATAGCGAAGGATGAAAACAAGAGGACGATTGGCGTAGTCGCAAAGGTCGGCCATGCACGTTTCATCTCCGCCGTGTGAAGCCGTAAGTCCTTCCCCGAGGGTCAGCACAGCATCACAACGCCGATAACTCGAAATTTATCCGCCCCATTTGTTTCTTTTTTACGGTTCCATCCGCCATTCGCGCAGCAACGAACCGGCCGCGCCAAACTTCCGTGCGATAAAAATGACGTTTCACGAGCTGAAAAGTTCCCCGCGCCGCAGAAAATAAGTTCCGCGGCTCAACTGAAACATTTGGCGGTTTTCCGGTTCTTGATTCTGTGCCGGGAACTCTCGGGATGCGGGGGGCATTCCGCTCAGGAAAGGTTAAGTTCGATGCATATCGCGCAGGTCGCGCCGTTGACGGAGGCGATCCCGCCTAAACTTTATGGTGGGACCGAACGTGTGGTGTCTTGGCTCACCGAAGAATTGATTGGGCTCGGTCACGAAGTGACGCTCTTTGCTAGCGGGGACTCCTTGACGTCAGCACATCTGGAGGCGGTATGGCCGCGGGCGTTGCGCCTGGACGGCGCGGTGCGCGATCCGAACGCGCTGCACATGCTGCTCCTGGAACGGGTGTACCAGCGTGCCGGCGACTTCGATTTTCTGCACTGCCACCTCGACTATTATCCGTTCTCGCTGTTCTCGCGGCAGCCGACGCCGTTCGTGACGACGTTGCACGGCCGTCTTGATTTGGCGGAGCATCAGCCGGTGTTCGATGCCTTCTCGTCGATTCCGGTGGTGTCGATCTCGAATTCGCAGCGGCGGCCGCTGCCGCAGGCGAATTGGGTGCGGACCGTTCATCACGGACTGCCGGAAAAATTACTCTACGCCGAAGCCGATCAAGCCGTCGTATTTTGCCTTTCTCGGCCGCATCGCTCCCGAAAAGGGGATCGATCGCGCCATCCGCATCGCCGAGCATTGCGGTGTACCGCTCAAGGTCGCCGCGAAGGTCGACAAGACCGACCGCGAATATTTCGACGAGCAAATTCAGCCGATGATGAAGGCGGGAAATGTGGAATTCATCGGCGAAATCGGCGATCGGGACAAATCCGAATTCTTGAGCGGCGCCATCGTCCTCCTGGTTCCGATCGACTGGCCCGAGCCGTTCGGGCTGGTGATGATCGAAGCCATGGCCTGCGGCACGCCGGTCATCGCCTTTAACCGCGGATCGGTGCCGGAGATTATCGATGACGGTATTACCGGGTTCATCGTCGAGGACGAAACCGGCGCGATCGGTGCTGTTGACCGCCTCGATCACCTGTCTCGCGCGAAGATCCGTCAGCGCTTCGAAGAGCGTTTCACCTCGCGGCGCATGGCGCAGGATTATCTATCGGTCTACCGCAGTCTGACTGATGCGGTGGCGCCACACCTGCGGCTGGTCACTGAGGACGCGCCGGCATTATAGGCCGTGTGCTGCCAACCGCGACGACTTTTCCCGGTGCGGCGCAAGACGAAGTGGTGCGCCGCATCCGGGATACGTCAATCGGGCTCCACTACCGGCCGCGTTTCCGGCATCAGAAACCAGACCATCGCCACGCCTAAAAGTGCGATCGCTGCCAAGGTGGCGAAAGCTGCCGGACTACCAAAGTGGTCGCTGATATAACCCGCCAATGTCGCACTCAGCGAGGCGCCGATACCGACGAAAGTGCCGACGAAACCCTGACCGAGATTGAAGTGCCCCGTACCACGCGTCAGGTCGGCGACGATGAGCGGCACCATCACGCTAAACACCGCGGCGGTCACCCCATCCAGCAATTGTACGATAACCAGCAGCTGCGGATTGGTCACTGAAGCAAACAGAAGGCCGCGAACCGGCAGGGCAGCGAAGCCGATCAACAGCAACGGCCGGCGGCCCCAAATCTGCGCTTGGTGGCCGATCCACGGCGACAGAGTTGCGACCAGCAGCTGCGGGACAACGATGCACACCGCGATGAGTAGTGTCGCCCACTGGGCCGAGCGCATGGTGACGGCACTACCCAACAACGGCAGCATGGCCGCATTGGCCAGATGGAACAACATCAGGCAGCCGGCGAAGATCAGGAGCGGCCGGTTGGAAAACAAATCTCTCACCCCGGTCGGCGGCTTATTGGCGCGCAGTCGCGGTGTCGAGCCATGCGCCCGCTCGGGGTCGATCTCCGCTGCAGCGATCTGACGGAGCGCGAGCAACGCCGGAACCAACAACAGGACGGTAACGACAAAGACGGCTCGGGCGGACAGGAAGTATCCGCAGGCGCCCATGGCGGCAGCCGCAAGGCCGTTGCCAATGGAGGCGAAGCGGGCATTGCGTCCCAATCGCTCGCCGATCGCTGCATGACCAACGAGGCCAAGGCTGATCGCAACCATAGCAGGGCCAAGCACGCAACTTGCCAGCGCCTGGATCACCGCCGCCGACAGCACCATCGGAAACACTGGATGCGTTGCATAGGCCAGAGCGCTGACACAGATCGCCCCAATCGCGATGCCGGCGACCAAGCGCTCCGACCGTGCCGCATCGACCAGCGCGCCGCCCGGCATTTGGCCGATAAGGGATACGAGGCCGGCCGCCGACAGCACAAAGCCGATGTCGATCTGCGTCCACTTTTGCGTGGTAAGAAACACCGAGACGAACGGCCCAAAGCCGGTTTGCACATCGGCGACGAAGAAAATGAACCAATCAAGCCCGCGCAGGCTCCGCGCGGACGGCCGGAGCGGCGGCTCGGGCCCGCGCGGTTGTTCGCCAAGCGGCGGCGCGGGTTCGGCTTCGATCCCGTCGCGCCGATCTCGACTGTTGCCAAAGCGGCGTAGCGGTTCCGCGGACAGAATGCTTCTCCGGCATGGTTGTTTATTCGGGCAGGGGTTCCAGCTTGCCGAGTGCGCCTAGGATGACCACGAGCTTGCCGTCCTGGTACTCCGGCGCTGCCTTGACCTGGTCGCGGGTTAACTCAAGCGCGATATGGCTGCCCGGCTTGCCGGGCGGCGGAAAATGCAGCGCGTTCCAGTCCACCGCGATCTTGCGGCTGCCGACCCCGAGGAACCCGCCGAAATCAATGATCGCGGCGCGCACCTGGCCGGCCCGGTCGACGAGCACGTCCACGATCCGGCCCATGTTCTCATCGGTGGCGCTCCGCACGTCGCGGCCAAGCACACCTTCGACTTCATGCTTGTTCAGGATGGTTACTGCGGCGGGCGCCGGGGTTCCGGTCTGCGGCTCCGCCTTGTCGGTATCGCTCTCGGCAAGCGCCGTGGTCAGTGCGATCGTCAGGACGAGCAGAGCGGTCGCTGCCATCGCCGCGCGACGATTCCCGCCCATGCTGCCTCCACTGGGGTGTGCTCACTCCACTAAGCGCGGGAACTCGCTGAGGTTCCATCGAGCCGGTTGCGGCATGAAAGTGTCGCGCAGCAGGTTACGACTGAAGGGCGTGCGTCGGCGAAGACTTACGAAGTGTAAACGACCGAGACCCGAATGTCGCCCTCGGTCGGCGGCGTGTCGAGCGACACAGTGTCGTTGTTGCGCCGTACGCGCAGATCGACGCGCGACGAACCGAGCTGCAGGTTGCGCAGCGTCACTTCGTCAAGAAATACTGGGAGCCGTGGATTGCTCAGCCGAATTTCGTTGGCGAACGGATCAAAGTGCAGGCCGAGGGAGGCCTGCAACAGCGCAAACGGCGTAGCGCTAGCCCAAGCTTGCGGACTGCAAGCGACCGGGTAAAGGGTGGGGCCGTGGCCTGACTGACGCTGGAAGCCGCAGAACAGTTCAGGCAATCGGCGATGCTCCATATACGTCCCGGCGTAGAACAGGCCAGTGAACAAGGTTTCGAGCTGCTGTTTCAGCCCGTAGCGGGCAAGACCTAATCCGATCAACGCGTTGTCGTGCGGCCAGATCGACCCGTTATGATAGGACATTGGATTGAAGCGAGCCTCGCCCCGCGCCACCGTGCGGATGCCCCAGCCGGAAAAAAAGTTGGGACGCAGCAGACCACGGGCGACCAACGCGGCGCGCTTCGGATCGGCGATACCGGTGAACAAGACTTGCCCGGCGTTCGAGGTCCGCACGGCACATGGTCTCTTGGCGCCGTCGAGTGCAACTGCATACGTTTCAAGCTGCGGACACCAGAACGCAGTCTCGAAGCGTTCGGCAAGTATCTGCGCGTCGGCCTCGAGCCGCTCCGCCTGGGCATCGCGTCCAATGCGCCGCGCGCATCGCGCCGCAACGCACTTGGCAGCGTAAACGTACCCCTGGACTTCGGCGAGCGCGATCTCGCCTTCGGCCAATTGCCCGTCGGCGTGAAAGATTGCTTCTTGCAAATCCTTCCAGCCTTGATTGGCGAGACCCTGGTCGGTCGCTCTTTTGTATTCCACGAAGCCGTCGCCATCCGGATCGCCGGGACCGTCGATCCAGTCCAAGGCGGCGTGGATCGCCGGCCACAGGGCGGCAATTGTTTCAATGTCGCCGGTGCGTTCCAGATAAAGGCCGGCGAGCAGAACGAACAGCGGCGTGGAATCGACGCTGCCGTAGTAAAGTCCGAACGGGACTTCGCGGAGCGCCGCCATCTCGCCGCCGCGCATCTCGTGGAGGATTTTTCCCGGCTCGGCGTCGGCGAGTTTGTCGGTGGTTTTGGCCTGATACGCGGCAAGCCGGCGGAGCACACCTCGCGCCACGTCGGGACTCCACCACAGCATTTGCAATGCGGTGATCAGGCCGTCGCGACCGAATGTGGTGGAGAACCAGGGTATTCCAGCGTACGGATAACGGCCTTGCGGCGTGTCGGTCGTCAGCATTTCGAGATCGGCCGCCGACCGGCACAGCATCTCGTTGAAAAGCTCGTTCGACGTTTCGGCGCTGGTGCGTCCGCGCGTGGCTTCGCGCAGCTCGCGGCGCGACCGGATAAGGGCGCGCAAAAACGGTGCCGGACGTGCCTCTTCCTCGTTGCAGCCGGCGGCGAGGAAAAGCGGTTGGGTCTCGCCGGGCGGAAGGCGCAACTCATAGATCGCGCTTTTTGTCGTCAGCTGCGTCGGCGGCGGGTCGAAGGTCAGCGTCGTGCGCCGCAGCCGGTCGTCCAGGCCATGATAGTTGAGCAGCACCTGGTCGTTGCCGCCCAACTGCGCCGTCTGCGTGCCGCGGCGGTCGCGATGGGTGCCGCGGACCTCGAACAAATCGGCGAAGTCGTTCGCGAATAGAATCGACAACCGCATATTGATCGTCCGATTGCCGTAATTGCGTACGCCAAGCCGCTGATAGGCGGTGTCCTGCCACAGGAAGATGGTGCGCAGGATATGGACTGTGTCCTTTTCCAGGACGACGTGCTGATCGGAAATCAGGTCGGGATTAGCCAGATCGACGGCCAGTGCGGCGTTATCGTCGCGCAGGTTGGAGCCGAGCAGGAGCGGTGGTGCGTCATTCACCAAGAGTTGGAGACGCGCGAGAAAGCGGGTGTCGCAGTAGAAAAGTCCGTCGGCTGTTGCCGACGTTGCACCAATGTCACCATTATTGTCGCAGACGACAAAGGCGTCGTTATGCTTCAGCGTCCGCCGCGGCCCGCCCGCGGATTGCGTGGCTGAAATGTAGAAAGAATCTTCGACAGTGGCGGCAACGGGCTTCGCCTGCGAGGCGGTGTTGGGAGACATCGCGCTTCTCCTCAGGCTTTGCGACGCCTGCAACGCGCCCGCTTTGCCCGCGAATCCGGCAAATCGGCCGCCGGCACAGCCTTACGACTGACTGCTGGCTGGTCCCGTGACTTTTATCGAGGCAAGCGTCCGACGGAACAAGAGTTCCGAAAGATCACAGAAAATTCTGGGTGAGGCTGACAAGCGGCATGCCAATCGTGAGCTCCGTAAGGGTAATTACTGATGGAGACAGCGTCCCTATCTACCACACGGGGCAAAAATGGAGCTCGGACTTGTGCGGTATTCGGGCGCACCGAATAAAAGCCCGCGGTCACACGGGTGTCACAAAACATGCAATCTGTTGCCATCATGTCACACCCTTTGGCCGTATTCGACGACCCCCAACAAAACGGCCGAAAGCCCGTGACAAGGCGGAAAGTTCCGCACTATTTTTGGAATCAACTAAGACAGCGACGCGGATGGCGACGGGCGCTGATAGATAACATCTGGGGGCTGATTATGAAAAAGCTCGGTCTAGCCGCGGCTCTTTCCGCGATCGTTATTGCTGGCGGCGTTGCCGGCGCGACCAATGCTTTGGCCGACGACATCATGGTGACCAAGGCTCCGGTGGTTCCGCCGCCTTCGCCTGGACCGGTGGCCTGTAACAGCCTCGCGGGCTTTTTTCTGAGCGACTGCCAGGTGCTCTGGTATGGGATCAGGTTCTACGGCACGGTCGACATCGGTGGCGGCTATCAGACCCACGGCTCGCCGTTTGATAAGAACTTCCCGACCGGCGCCTCCTACTTCCTCAATAAGCCGAGCCGGCAGTCTGAATGGACGCTGGCGCCCAACGGCATGAGCCAGTCGGTCGTCGGCGTCGATATCAAAGAGCCGGTCGCCCCCGGTTGGGCTTTTGTTGGTCGCGCCGAACTCGCGTTTGATCCCTATTCGGGCCTGCTGGCCAACGCGCCGCAGGCGCTCCAGGATGCCATTCACGTTCCGCTCAACCAGCAGGAAATACCAGTTGATTCCAGCCGCTGGGGCTGGTTAGCCAGCCAAATCTATGCCGGCGTGAGTTCACCGGTCTGGGGAACTTTGACCTTCGGCCGGCAAAACGCGCTGTTAACGGATAATGTCAATGCCTACGATCCGCAGGGCGGCTCATACGCCTTCTCGCCGATCGGCTTTTCCGGGTTGACCTGCGGCGCTGGCGACACCGAAGAATGCCGATGGACCACGGCGATTAAATATCGCGAAAATATCGGCAACTTCCGGTTCGCAGTCATGGGACAGCCTGGCCTGGGCTATTCGGCGTATAATCCGAATACCGGCGCGATCGAAGGCGATGTTGGCGGTGACTTCCGTCAATTGGGGCCCGGCATATTTTCGATCGACCTCGCGGGCTCGTGGGTCAAGGACGCCGTCAATATCGGCCCAACCTCGCCCGGCACCGTGAGCACTCCGAGCGGGATGCCGATCACCTTCCCGGCGACGACCTTCCTGCAAGCGACAATTTCCGATCAGACGAGTTTCATGGCGACCGCGAAATATGTGATTTCGCCAATCACGCTTTATGCCGGCTATGAGTGGATCCAGTTCGCGAATCCCAGCGATCCGCAGACGTCGTTCCCGGATGACGGTTTCCAGTTCAATGCCGGCCCTAGCCCGACCGGTGGTGTAGCCAGTGCTAACGGTACTTCGATCAACAACAACGCCTATAATTCCAAGTGCGGAACCGGCGCTGGCTGCAGCGACAAGATCTTTCAGGTCCTGTGGGTCGGTGCAAAATACGGCATCACCCACGATCTGGATGTGATCGGGGCGTACTATCACTACATCCAAAACCAATTCGTCGCGACGGTACCGGGGGCGGCGCCCATTTGCTCCAACACAGGAGCGCACGGGCAATGCGCCGGCACCGAGGACATGTGGTCGACCGTCCTCGACTGGCGGTTCCTGCCGAAGTGGGATGCCTACATCGGCACGTTCTTCTCCCAGGTTAACGGCGGACTGGCGAACGGCTACCTCGCCCGCAACAACCTCGCTACCACCGCCGGCGTTCGCTTCCGGTTCTAGTCGGCGAGCCTAGTTAATACGCACAGATTAGAAGGTCGCGGTCGCAAGACCGCGACCTTCTTGCTGTTGCACCCAACTCTGATGCAAAGCAAAATGGCCCTATAATCCGGGACCTAACAAGGTGCTGGCCGCTGGAGCCCGCACCCAAAGCACTCTGGGGACGGGAAACGATGGCGGTTAAGTCGCCCGCTGTTCAAGCGGATACGGATGTTTCGTCATCCGGGCGCTGGGGCCAGCTCGTTTCCGGCGTCCTGTGCATGGTGATGATCGCCAACCTGCAATATGGCTGGACGCTTTTCGTCAATCCGATCGATCAGAAATATCACTGGGGTACCGCCGCCATACAATTGGCGTTCAGCGTCTTCATCGCTACAGAAACATGGCTGGTGCCGATCGAGGGCTGGTTTGTTGATCGGTTCGGTCCGCGGGTCGTGGTCGCGCTAGGCGGCGTCTTCGTCGCCTGTGCCTGGGCGCTGAATTCCGTTGCCGGTTCGCTTTGGGAATTGTATCTCGCTGCTGCTTTATCCGGCATCGGCGCGGGCGCGGTCTACGGCACTTGCGTGGGCAACGCCCTGAAGTGGTTTCCCGATCTGCGTGGGCTCGCCGCGGGCTTAACAGCCGCGGGATTTGGCGCCGGCACGGCCGCGACCGTGATCCCAATCCGCGAGATGATACTCGGATATGGCTACCAGTCCGCGTTTCTTTGGTTTGGGTTGGGGCAAGGTTTCATCATTTTACTGCTGTCGCGGCTTCTCCGCGCCCCGCAGCCCGGCGAGACACCAAAGCCAGCGGCGCGGCTGACACATTCGCTGCGCGAGTACACGCCCGTCGAAATGCTGCGGTCGCCCGTGTTCTGGGTGCTCTACATCATGTTCGTCATGGTGGCGGCGTCGGGCCTGATGGCGACCGCGCAGATCGCCCCGATCGCCAAGGACTTTGGTCTCGCCGACCAGGAAGTGAATGTATTTTTCGTCACCGCCACAACGCTCAGCGCGGCGCTGGTGATTGACAACATATTGAACGGACTGGCGCGGCCGTTCTTCGGCTGGCTGTCCGATATCATCGGCCGCGAAAACACTATGGGAATCGTGTTTACGCTGGGGGCCGCGGCCTATTGGAGCCTCGGCGCATTCGGACACACGCCATACATGTTCATATTGTTGGCGGGTCTGATTTTCTTCACCTGGGGCGAGATCTTCAGCCTGTTTCCCGCGATCGCGACCGATACCTACGGTGCGAAGTACGCGACCGCCAATGCCGGGCTTCTCTATACTGCCAAGGGCACAGCAGTGTGGGTCGTGCCGCTGGCTAGCATCATCAAGAATTACTCGGGCACGTGGCACTGGGTTTTCGCCATCGCCGCAATTATGAACCTGGCGGTCGCCGCACTCGCGCTGTTTGCGCTTAAGCCCATGCGCCGGCAGATTACTCGGCACGGCTGAACCCAAAAAGGGCAAAATGACAGCCTTTGAACGTCCAAAAATCTGGAATAATGTATGCCAGACATGAGTTCGAGCGTTTCCATAGCACGGCCCGCTGCGCCGGAAACCGGATCGGTGGACGTGCCGAGGTCCCAACCGGCTGTCGATCCGCTCGCCAGCCCGGAGAATTTCAAGCGCCAGGCGTATGTCGCGCTTAAGAGCGCGATTGCGGCCATGGACGTCTATCGTAGCCGCACCGAGATCAGGCTCGACGAGCGGCGGTTGGCGCAAGACTTCGGGGTCAGCCGCACGCCAGTGCGCGAGGCGATGGCGCAGCTCGAGCGCGAGGGGTTTGTCCGCTCGGTGCCGCGCCGCGGTGTCTATGTGGTGCGCAAGACCAGGCGCGAGGTGATCGAATTGATCACCGCCTGGGCGGCGCTAGAAAGCATGGCCGCCCGGTTGATCACGCAAAGCGCCGGCGACGACGAGATTGCCGGGCTGAGGCGCATGTTCGCCACGTTCGAGAACGGCATTGTGCGCGCTCACCTCGACGAATATTCCGAGATCAACATCGAATTTCATCAGACCATCATCCGCATGAGCGGCAATACCACGTTGATTGATCTCGCCGAGAACCTGTTTACCCACGTGCGGATGATCCGCAGGAAGACGATCGGAGAAATGGACCGCGCCGATCGTTCGATCCGCGATCACATGCAAATCATCGAAGCGCTCGAGGCCCGCGACACGGTGCGCGCCGAAACGCTGGTGCGCGATCACGCGCTCGGCCTTGCCGAGCATGTCGCCAAGTACGCCGATTATCTGGATTGAACGCGGGACGCACGACCGGGAGACGCCCATGGCTGACGCAGCAGTGAAAGAGAAACCCGAACCCCCAAATGCGGCCGAAGCGGACCAGGAGCTGACCGACGGCTTTCACCTCGTCATCGACGCGCTCAAGCTCAATGGCATCAACACGATCTATGGCGTGCCGGGCATCCCGATTACGGACTTGGGCCGGAAGGCGCAGGCCGCGGGGATGCGCGTCCTATCATTTCGCCACGAACAGCACGCCGGCAATGCGGCTGCGATAGCCGGCTTCCTGACCAAAAAGCCGGGCATCTGTCTCACGGTGTCGGCTCCCGGCTTTCTCAACGGTCTGACGGCACTCGCCAATGCTACGACCAACTGCTTTCCGATGATCCTAATCAGCGGCTCGTCGGAGCGCGAGATCGTCGATTTGCAGCAAGGCGATTACGAAGAGATGGATCAGCTCGCCATAGCCAAGCCGTTGTGCAAGGCCGCGTTCCGTATTCTGCACGCCGCGGACATCGGCATCGGTGTAGCGCGCGCAATCCGCGCCGCTGTTTCCGGTCGTCCCGGCGGGGTTTATCTTGATCTGCCGGCCAAGCTGTTCTCGCAAGTGATGGCCGCTGAGGCCGGAGCCAAGTCACTCGTCAAGGTGATTGACCCCGCGCCGGCCCAGCTTCCCGCGCCGGCCGCCGTCAGGCGCGCGCTCGATGTCCTCAAGAGCGCTAAGCGCCCCCTCATCATCCTCGGCAAAGGCGCGGCCTACGCGCAGGCCGATGATGACATCCGCGCTCTGATCGAGAGGACCGGCATTCCCTTCCTGCCGATGAGCATGGCCAAGGGCCTGTTGCCTGACACTCACCCGCTGTCTGCAGGCGCGGCGCGCTCGACAGTGCTGAAAAACTCCGACGTTGTCATGCTGATTGGCGCCCGCCTCAATTGGCTGTTGTCGCATGGCAAGGGCAAGACGTGGGGCGAGCCTCACTCGAAGAAATTCATCCAGATCGACATCGAACCGAAGGAGATGGACAGCAACGTCGAGATTGTTGCTCCGCTGGTCGGCGACATCGGCTCCTGCGTTTCCGCTTTACTCGGAGGCATTGACGGCAAGTGGCCGGCCCCGCCGACGGACTGGATCAACGCGGTGAACGAGCGCAAGGAAGCCAACATTGCCAGGATGGCGCCGCGACTGATGAAGAATACGGCGCCAATGGACTTCCACAGCGCGCTCGGCGCCTTGCGCACCGTCATCAAAGAACGCCCCGATGCCATTCTGGTCAACGAGGGTGCCAATACGCTCGATCTCGCGCGCGGCATCATCGACATGTATCAGCCGCGCAAACGCCTCGATGTCGGTACGTGGGGCATCATGGGCATCGGCATGGGCTATGCCGTCGCCGCTGCGGTCGAGACCGGCATGCCGGTGCTTGCGGTCGAAGGCGACAGCGCCTTTGGCTTCTCAGGCATGGAGGTCGAGACGATCTGCCGGTACAACCTGCCGGTCTGCGTCGTCGTCTTCAACAACAACGGCATCTATCGCGGCACCGACGTCAATCCCGGCGGCGGTCCGGAGGTTGCGACGACGGTATTCGTCAAAGACGCGCGTTACGAGAAACTGATGGAGGCGTTCGGCGGCGTCGGCGTTCGTGTGGCCACGCCGGACGAACTGAGCCGTGCCGTCAACGACGCGATGAGCTCGGGCAGGCCGACCCTCGTCAACGCTGTGATCGATCCTGCCGCTGGCAGCGAGAGCGGCAATATCGGCAAGCTCAATCCGCAAAGCGCGGTCCGCAAGAAATAATGGAGTAATCAACATGGCAACGCGCAAGAAGGCTGCGAAAGCAAAGTCCAAAACCGCAGCAAAAAAGTCCGCCAAGAAGGTGATGAAACTCAAGGCAAAACGGCCGGCGGCGAAAGCCGTTACGCGCAACGGAACACCGCGTCCGAGCGCAAAGCCATGGGGCGAAGCGGGCAGGGCGCTCGATGGCGTGCGCATCCTCGATTTCACCCACGTGCAATCGGGGCCGACCTGCACACAACTGCTCGCCTACATGGGGGCCGATGTGATCAAGGTTGAGCGGCCCGGCGTCGGCGATATCACCCGCGGGCAGCTCCGCGACGTGAAGGGTGCCGACAGCCTTTATTTCACGATGCTCAACGGCAGCAAACGGTCGATCACGATCGATTCCAAGCACCCTAAGGGTGGGGAAGTGCTCGACCGGCTGGTGAAGCAATGTGACGTGCTGGTCGAGAATTTCGCACCCGGCGCGCTCGACCGTATGGGACTTACCTGGGAGCATATCCACAGGCTTAATCCGCGCATGATCGTCGCCTCGGTGAAGGGCTTTGGGCCCGGTCCCTACGAGGACTGCAAGGTTTATGAGAACGTCGCCCAATGCGCCGGCGGATCCGCCTCGACCACGGGCTTCCGCGACGGTCCCCCGCTCGTCACCGGCGCGCAGATCGGCGATTCCGGCACGGGCCTGCATCTGGCACTCGGCATCGTCGCAGCGCTCTATCAGCGGACCCGCACCGGCCGCGGCCAGAAAGTGCTGTGCGCCATGCAGGATGGCGTGCTCAATCTGGCGCGGGTGAAGCTCCGCGACCAGCAGCGGCTTAAAGCTGGCCCGCTTACCGAATACAGCCAATACGGCGAAGGTGTTCCGTTCAAAGAGGCGACGCCGCGCGCCGGCAACGATTCCGGCGGCGGCCAGCCGGGCTGGATTCTCAAATGCAAAGGCTGGGAGAGCGATCCCGACGCCTACATCTATTTCATCACCCAGGCCCCGGTGTGGGGCGCGATCTGCGATCTCATTGGCAAGCCGGAATGGAAGACCGATCCGGATTTCGCAACGCCGCCGGCGCGGCTGCCGCGGCTGAAGCAGATTTTCGCGACCATCGAGCAGTGGACCATGACCATGACCAAGTTCGAGGTCATGGATACATGCAACAAATACGACATCCCGGTCGGGCCGATTCTGTCGATGAAGGAGATCGCGGAAGAAAAGTCGCTGCGCACGACCGGCACGGTAGTCGAAGTCGATCATCCCACACGTGGCCCATACTTGACGGTGGGCAATCCCATCAAGCTGTCGGACTCGCCGGCTGACGTACGCCGCTCGCCGCTCCTTGGCGAACACGCCGATGAAGTGCTACGCGACGTGTTGCGCTATTCAGATAAAGAGATTGCGGCTATCAAGGCGTCCGGCGCACTCAGCGCTGCGGATAAAAAAGCCGAAGCGGCGTAGTTTCTCTTTCGCTGAATTGCCGAGGCAGGTAAGGCGTCTCCACGATGCGTATCGTCGTTCACGGGCAGCAGGCGTTTGGCAAGGCGGTGCTTGAGGCGCTGCTCAAGCGCGGCGAAAATGTCATCGCCGTCTACGTTGCGCCGGAGAAGCCGGGCGCGAAGGCCGATCCGCTGAAGGAAGCGGCGCTGGCCGCGAAGCTTCCGGTCTATCAGCCGGAATCCTACAAGAAGCCGGAGGTGTGGGAGGAGTTCAAGGCGCTCAAACCGGACCTTCAGGTGATGGCCTTTGTGACACTGTTCGTGCCGGAGGAATTTTTGAATATCCCGACCCAGCGGCTCGATCCAGTATCATCCGTCGCTCCTTCCCGCCTATCGCGGCGCCAGCGCCATCAACTGGCCGATCATCAAGGGCGAGAAGGAAACCGGCCTGTCGATTTTCTGGCCGGACAACGGCCTCGATACCGGCGACGTGCTGATGCAGAAGAGAACGCCGATCAGTGACGCCGACACGCTCGGTACCGTCTATTTCGACCGCCTGTTCCCAATGGGCATCGACGCCATGATGGAGTCAGTCGACCTGGTGAAGTCCGGCAAGGCGCCGCGTATCAAACAGGATGAGTCCGAAGCGACCTACGAAGGCCGCTGCGGCCCCGACAATGCCAAAATCGATTGGGGCAAGCCGTGGGAGCAGATCGACTGGCTGATCCGCGGTTGCAATCCCGCGCCGGGCGCGTGGACGACGCTCGATGGCAAGCAACTGAAAATATTCGACGCCAAGCCTTTGCCGGCGAAAGACCCGAAGGGAATCGGCGGCAAGCTCGGCGAAATCGCTGTGGTCGAAGCCGACGGCTTCACCGTGGTTTGCGCCGATGGGCGCTTCAAGGTCACGCGCGTGCAGCCCGCCGACGGCAAGAAAATCGAAGCCGGCGAGTGGGCCAAATCCACCAATCTCGCGGTCAAAGCGAGGTTCACGTGATTCCAATACCGTCGTGGCCGGGCTCGTTTCGGCCATCGGTGTCCTTCCTCACAACCAAGACGTGGATGTCCGGCACACCGCCGGGCATGACGCTCTGAGCTTCCGCATTTCCTCCTCCATCTGAATGGATCGCCCTAATGCCCGCCTCGCAGCATCAATCGCCGAAATCCGACATCGAAATTTCTCAGGCCGCGAACAAGCGGCCGATACTGGACATCGCCAGGGAAAAGCTGGGCATCGCGCCGGAGAATCTTGAGCCCTACGGCCACTACAAAGCCAAGGTGGCGATGGACTTCGTCAAATCGCTGCAGGGAAGGCCGAACGGCAAGCTCATTCTCGTCTCTGCCATCACGCCGACGCCGGCGGGCGAGGGCAAGACGACGACGACGGTCGGATTGACCGACGCACTCAATCACATCGGCAAGAAGGCGATGCTCTGCCTGCGGGAACCGTCGCTCGGGCCCTCGTTCGGCATGAAGGGCGGCGCCGCGGGCGGCGGTTATGCCCAGGTCGTGCCGATGGAAGACATCAATCTGCATTTCACCGGCGACTTCCACGCCATCACTTCGGCGAACAATCTGCTCGCCGCAATGATCGACAATCACATCTACTGGGGCAACGCGCTCGGCATCGATCAGCGGCGCGTGGCCTGGCGGCGCGTGCTCGACATGAACGATCGGGCATTGCGTTCGATCGTTTCTTCGCTCGGCGGTGTCGCTAATGGCTTTCCGCGCGAGGACGGTTTCGACATCACGGTCGCTTCCGAAGTGATGGCGATCTTCTGCCTGGCCCGAGATTTGGACGACCTGAAGAAACGCCTCGGCAATATCGTCGTCGCCTACACGCGCGACCGCAAACCCATCCGCGCCGCCGATCTCAAAGCGCACGGCGCCATGACTGTGCTGCTAAAGGAAGCGCTGGCGCCGAACTTGGTGCAGACGCTCGAAGGCACGCCTGCCTTTATTCACGGCGGACCGTTCGCCAACATTGCCCATGGCTGCAATTCCGTGCTGGCGACGACGACCGCGCTCAAGCTTGCCGACTACGTCGTGACCGAGGCTGGTTTCGGCGCCGACCTCGGTGGTGAGAAATTTTTGGACATCAAGTGCCGCAAGACCGGCCTGTCGCCGGACTGCGCCGTGCTCGTCGCTACCATCCGGGCGCTGAAGATGCATGGCGGCGTGAAGAAGGAGAATCTCAAGACCGAGAACCTGAAAGCGCTGGAAGCCGGCATGAGCAATCTGCAGCGCCACGTCGAGAACATGCAGAAATTCGGCATTGTGCCGGTGATCTCGATCAACCGCTTTTCGGCCGACACCGAAGCAGAGATCAAGCTGGTCGAGGACAAGTGCAAATCGCTCGGCGTTGAAGCCTTGATGGCCGATCATTGGGCAGAGGGCGGCGCCGGCGCCGCCAATGTCGCGCGGGCAGTGGTCAAGGTTTGCGACAGCGGCAAAAGCAAGCTCAAGCTCCTTTATCCCGACGACATGCCGCTCTTTGAGAAGATTCGTACCATCGCCAAGGAGATCTACCGGGCCAAGGACATTTCGGCCGACAAGTCGGTACGCGATCAGCTGGCGAATTTCGAAGCGATGGGCTACGGCAAATTTCCGATCTGCGTTGCCAAGACGCAGTACAGTTTCTCGACCAACCCGGATGCCAAAGGCGCTCCCACCGACCACATCATCCCGGTGCGCGAAGTGCGGCTTTCTGCCGGAGCCGAATTCGTGGTGGCGATCTGCGGTGAGGTCATGACCATGCCCGGCTTGCCGAAGGTCCCAGCCGCCGATTCCATCGATGTCGGACCGGATGGTAAGATCGTGGGGCTGTTCTGAGGCGACTTGCCCGGACGCCAAACTCTATCTCTGACATCGATTGGCCGACGTCGGATGTATGTGATTGCGGGTTGCGAACTTTTTTCTGAAAATTTTCATCTTTTTGCGGTGTGCGGATAGGTCAGTATTTTTGCACCTTCCTGCTACGAACGCACACGTTCCGCAGACAGGGACGGCGCTGCGAAAACGAGAGTTCAGAATTTTATCGATTACGTCTTATTGGTTGTGTTCCAATGCTCAACGCTAGCTTGTCTTTCGATAATCGCCAATCCGCGGAAAGCCAGTCGCTGGTTGACGAACTTAACATTGCGGTTGCCGCCAGGGATGACAGCCAACGTCTGAGAATTCTGGAGCGTCTCGCCGGCTTGTTTGCGGCCGGCTCGCGGGGCTACTCCAGCGATCAGATCGCGCTGTTCGATGATGTGCTGCAGAAACTCGCCGCCGATATTGAGGTGAAGGCACGGGCGAAACTCGCCCAACGGCTGGCGCGCATCGACACCGCCCCTCCCAGGCTGATCCGCTCGCTCGCCTTCGACGACGCGATTGAGGTGGCCGAGCCGGTGCTTGCCCACTCGCCACTGCTAAGCGACGCCGATCTGGTTGAGAATGCAGCCACGAAGAGCCAGGAGCATCTTCTTGCCATTGCTCAGCGCCTGAAGCTGAGCGAGTTGGTGACCGATGTTCTAGTCGAGCGAGGCGATCGCCGCGTCGTTCACAAGGTGGTCAAAAACAAGGGTGCGCAATTTTCTCTGGCCGGGTACGACAAGTTAACGACCCACGCGCGTTGCGATCGAAAGTTGACGCTGGCGCTTGCCCGGCGCCAGGATCTCCCCCGCCACTTCTTTCTGAAGTTGCTCGAAACAGCTTCAGCTTCGGTGCGCGCAGAACTTGAAAGCTCCAATCCGCAGGCGGCGGCTGCAATCCGCGACACGATCGACGAGGTAGCGACCACCGTGCAACAAGAGGCTCGCAAGGCGTCGCGGCGTTATGCTGCTGCCGTACGCGATGCCAATCGCTTGTTCAATGCGCAACGCTTCACTGAAGCCAATGTTCACTCCCCGGCGCATACGCATGATTTCGAGCGGACGGTGATTGCGCTGGTAAAGCTAGGCCGTTTCCCCGCCGATGTGGTTGAGCGCGCTTTGCTCGACAAAGGTGAGGATATGATTCTTATCCTTGCCAAGGCAGCCGGCTGCTCCTGGACCACCGCCAAAGAATTGCTACTGATGCATGTTGCCGAACGCAATTTGCAACCCGATGATCTCGGGCAATTTTTTGAACGATATAAAAAGCTGACCCAGGAGACGGCCCGTAACATCATCAATTTTTATGGGCAGCGCGTGCAGCTGCGGACCCAGAAAACTGACGGTGTCGGATCAGGCTCATCGGAAGAGCAGCCGGAGGAACTCTAAGTAAGGGGAACGACTTCGATAGTCATCATAGGTGATCGCGAGTTGTGAGAAGCCGGGGCCACCGCAAAGTTGGGCGATGGCGCAAGAGCGAACGCGGCGACCCGGTACGACGACAGCGTCTGGTCGAAGGCGCTCACCGCCGATCACGCCGGATGAAAAACTCCTCGAATTGTACTAGGATTTTGCGGGGCGGCGCGCTCACTTCGACGCCACCCGCCAATGACGTACAAAAGAGGACCTAGGATGTTGAAGTTTTATTATAGCGGTGCGCCCAACCCGACCAAGGTGGCGCTCTTTCTGGAGGAGACCGGCCTTCCCTATGAAGCAATTCCGGTCGATACCCGCAAAGGCGATCAGCACAAGCCGGAATATCTCGCTATCAACCCGAACGGGAAGGTGCCGGCAATCGTCGACGGCGATGCCATCGTGTTCGACTCCAACGCCATCCTGCTCTATCTCGCGGAAAAGACCGGCAAGTTTCTGCCGCCAAAGGGCGACAAGGCCCGCGGCGAGCTGTTGTCATGGCTGATGTTTGTTGCGTCCGGCGTCGGCCCCTATGCCGGCCAGTCGGTGCATTTCCGCGTCTATGCGCCGGAGAAGATCGAATACGCCATCAACCGCTATGCTTTCGAGGCGCAACGCCACTTCGGCATTCTCGATACGCGGCTCGCCAAGCAGAAATATATGCTCGGCGACGCCTACACCATTGTCGACATGGACGTCTGGGGCTGGTCGCGGCTGATGCCGGTCGTACTCGGCGAAAGCGCATGGGCGAAATTCCCGAATCTCCAGCGTCTGGTCGACGAGATCAGCGCGCGGCCGGCGGCGCAGCGCGCGGTCGCGCTTAAAGATAAATACAAATTCAAGGCCGAGATGGACGATGAGGCGCGCAAGGCGATGTTCCGGCACCTGGCCGAGAAGGTGGCCTGACCTTCAACATCTGCGGGTGGGTTGGGCAATAGCCTAACTCACCATTCCCGCTTCAAGCTTCGGTTGCGATCGGCGCCGGTTCTTCGGTTTCGACCACAGGCAAGAGGTTGGCGGCCGGCAAAGCTCAGTCGAACATGCAGGCGAGGCTGATACCGCCCATAACCGTGCACAGGGCGAGCGCCTGTTCCAACGGCAGAGTGATTCCGAGCCAGAGATAAACTGCCGCCTTGACGAAGAAATATGCCGCCCATGAAGCACGGCGATTGACAGAGCCAGCGCCAGGCGGCGCATCAATTGCGGCCTCGCCTTATGCGTTACGGGCACTTCACGAAAATCCGGTTGGCGAAATTTACGCCCATGCCCATGTTGGCCTCGGATGTCATGAAATTCTTGTCAAGCCGGAGTGATGTTGAGAAGTTATCGTCCTGCGGTTTCTCAACAGATGCGGTGCATTGCGCGGGAGCGCTGACCAGCTTAACCGGCTGGTCGCCGGCAAAACCAAAATCGATGAAAAATTCCGGGTCGTAGACTTCGAGTTCGATTGCCTTGGCCTTCACCGGTGTTTTGAACGGCAGCGTGAAGTGCAGGGTGAGCACGGTATCTTTCGGATCGTAATCGAGAAAATAGTCGACCGGCTCAAGGAACGCGTCCTTCTGCCGTTTCCCGTCGATCTTGGCGTACGTGAAGTACGCATATTCCTTGAGCAAATCGACGTTGACCCGGGCAAGCGGCTCAAGCTCTTGGCGGGTCCACGTGCCTTTGGTCTTGCCTTCGATCCCCTGGGTGGCGAAGGCGGAAAACATGTCATCGAAGGTCCAGGCGTGACGCACGCCGGTGACCGAGCCGTCGGAAGCGTAAAGGATTTCCTCGGTCATGGTCACCCAGACATGAGGATGGGCTTGCGCGCGACCCATCGCGCCGAGCGCGCAGGTCAGTCCGGCAACGAGGAAGGCGAAACGATATAACATCAACCGCGCGCTCGTGACCGCTTCCGAAGAGATAACGACAGTTTAGTACGCAGTGGGGCGGAAAGGAGGCTTTTCAAACCCCTGCCGCTCCACCATCGGAGCGTGGGTCGTGCGCGCCTTCGCATGAGCCGTCCGGATGCAGCACTACGGCGCCAGCGTGGCCCATGACGTCGGAGTAGGGCTCGTCCAAAACCTCGACATCGTGGCCGGCCCCGTCGAGCGCGTCGATCAGATTGCCGTCGAAGCGATTCTCCAACCGCAGCCTGGTCCGCGCTTCGCCCCAGGTTCGCCCGAGCACCCAGCGCGGGCGATCGATCGCTTCGGCGAGCGGTTCGTCAAACAACATGTGACGCGTGAAGACGGCGGCTTGCGTCTGCGGCTGGCCGTCGCCGCCCATGGTGCCGTACGCCATAATACGTCCGTCCTTGAGCACCGCGAGTGCCGGATTGAGCGTGTGGAACGGCAGCCGGCCGGGAGCGAGCGCGTTGAGGGCGCCGCGTTGTAGCGAGAGGCTGATGCCGCGGTTCTGCATCAAGATGCCGGTGTGCGGCAATACGCAGCCCGAGCCGAACTCCCAATAAAGCGACTGGATATAGGAGACGACGAGACCGGTCGTATCGGCGGCTCCCATCCAGACAGTGTCGCCCGCGCCCAAGGCGAGTGGCCAGGGCGCTGCCTTGCGCCGGTCGATCTTCATCGCCTCGCCGGCAACGAATTTCGGTTCGAGACAACGGTCGAGCGCGTGCGCCAGATAGTTCGGGTCGGTGACCACGCGATCGCGCACGCGCAGCGCTCGTTTGGTCGCCTCGACGAGGTTGTGGATGTGATCGAAACCCTCCGCCCGCGTCACGCCCAAGCGCGCGAACAATGCAAGGATCATGAGCGAGGCGACGCCTTGGGTGGGCGCGTCGGTGTTGTAGACGCTGCCGACAGGCAATTCGACGTGCAGCGGTTCTGCGGGCGTGGCGTTATAGCGTGTTAAGTCGTCGCGGGTGACCGGGCTGCCGATGCGGACAAGATCCGCCGCTATCTCCCGCCCGACGTCGCCGCGATAGAAATCATCGAGGCCCGCATGGGCCAAGTGCGCCAACGTTGTAGCGAACGCTTCCTGCTTCAACACAGTCCCGGCCGCAGGCGGCTTGCCATCGACCAAGAAAGTCGCGGCAAAGCCTGGCGCAGATGCAAGCTCGGAAAGCTTGGCTTCAGTCAGCTGTGCCTGGCTGCGTGAGACCTTATAGCCGTCGCGCGCGCTGCCGAATGCGGGAGTGAGTAGGACATCGAGCGGTAACTTGCCGCCGTTTGCTTTCGCGACGTCTAGCGCAAGCATCCAGCCACCGATCGCACCAGGCACGGTCAGCGCAGCGAGCGGCCCCCGCGACGAGATCGTTTCGTATTCGCGGTAAAACTCCGGCCGCGCCTCGCTGCCGGCGGGACCGGCTGCCATGATGGCGCGCACCCGGCCATTCGGCTCCCGGATCAGCCAAAAGCCGTCGCCGCCGATATGGTTCATATGCGGATAGATAGCCGCGATTGACGCCGCCATCGCTAGCATCGCTTCGAGCGCGTTGCCGCCCTCAGCGAGGATCGAACGGCCAGCTTCCGCGGCACCGGAATGCGGCGCGCAAACCACGCCGCGATGATGGCCGCCACTGTGCAGATCGGCCATGCTTACCCCCACCTACTCTCCCCCGCTTGCGGGGGAGAGTAGGGTGGGGGCCGCCTCGACCAGCCCGCGCTTGCGCAGCAGCGCCTCCGGGCTCGGCAGCCGGCCGCGAAAGGCCTTATACGCGTCGGCCGGCTCGCGGGAGCCGCCCGCCGCGTAGATTGTCTCGCGCAAGCGTTTGGCTGTGGCCGGGTCAAAAATGTCACCGGTCTCCTTGAAGGCCTCAAATGCGTCGGCGTCGAGCACCTCAGACCACATGTAACTGTAATAGCCGGCCGCATACCCGCCGCCCGAAAACACGTGGCCGAAGTACGGCGGTCGATGGCGCATGACGATCTCATCCGGCATGCCGATACGCGCCAGCGACTGGGTTTCGAACGCCGCGGAATCGATCGCGGGTGCCGACGACAGCGAATGAAAATCGAGATCGACAAAAGCCGAGGCGAGGAATTCCACGGTCGCAAAACCCTGATCGAAGTTGCGCGCAGCAATGAGGCGCTGCAGCAGCGCCTCCGGCATCGGTTCGCCGGTCTGATAGTGCAACGCGAACTGCCGTAAGATCTCGGGCTGCTCGAGCCAGTGTTCGTAAAGCTGCGAGGGCAGTTCGACGAAATCGGTGGCGACACTGGTTCCCGAAATCTCCGGATAGGTCACGTTCGACAATAGACCATGCAGCGCGTGGCCGAATTCGTGAAACAAGGTGTGAGCATCGATGAAGCTGAGTAGCGTCGGCTCGCCTTCGGCGCCTTTGGAGAAATTGCAAACATTGATGATGAGGGGACGAATGTCGCCGGCGAGCCTTTCCTGATCGCGCAGCGAAGTCATCCAGGCCCCGCTCTGTTTTGAAGGCCGGGCGAGGTAATCACCGAAAAAGAGTCCGACTTTGCCGCCGTCGCTGCCGCGCACTTCCCAGACGCGCACATCGGGATGCCAAACCGGCACGTCCTTGCGCGGGGTGAACCGTATGCCAAATAGGCGCTGCGCCGTATAAAAGGCAGCTTCGATCATCCGGTCGAGATTAAGGTACGGCTTGATCGCCGCCTCCTCGATGTCACAGCGCCGCTGGCGGAGCTTTTCGGCGTAGTAGCGCCAGTCCCACGGCGCCAATTTGAAATTGCCGCCTTCCTCTTGCACGAGTGCCTGCAACGCGTCGCGATCGGCCAGCGCGTGGGCCCGTGCCGGCGACCACACGGTATCGAGCAGGCCGCGGACGGCCTCGGGCGTTTTCGCCATGGCATCGTCGAGGCGGTAATGGGCAAAGTCCTCGTAGCCGAGCAGGCCGGCGCGCTCAGCGCGCAGCTTCACCATCTCGGCAAGGATCGCCTTGTTGTCGGTCGCGCCGCCATTGTCGCCGCGGCTGACGAAGGCGCGAAAGACCTTCTCGCGCAGGTCGCGGCGCTGCGCGAATTGCAAGAATGGCTCAACGCTGGAGCGCGACAAAGTGACAACGTGACCGCCGAGACCGCGCTGCTGCGCTTCGGATTTCATCGCCTGGCGCATGAAATCGGGAAGGCCGACAAGCTCCGCCTCGCCTTCGAGCGACAGCGTGAAGGCCTGCTCGTCCGCCAGCACGTTCTGGCTGAACGTGGTGCCGAGTGCGGCCAGCCGTTCGATGATCTCGCCAAGGCGTTCCTTGGCTGCGCCATCGAGGCCGGCACCGGCGCGACGGAACGTGATGTGGTAGCGCTCGAGTACCCGCTTTTGTTCAGGATCAAGCCCGAGCGTGTCGACCTGCTGCGCGAGCGCATCGATGCGGCGGAACAGGTCAGGGTTGGTGTGGATATTGTTCCAGTGGCTGGCAGCCCGCGGCGCGAGTTCGCGTTCAATCTCCAAAAGCGCCTCGTTGCTGTGGGCGCCGATAAGGAGATGAAAAACTGAATCCACGCGCTGTAGGGCTTTACCACTCCTTTCTAGCGCAGCAATGATATTTTCGAAATCAGGCGGATCGGCGGAAGCAGCGATGGCGGCAACCTCAATCTCGTGCGCGGCAAACGCGTGGCCATAAGCTGGGACGAAGTGCTCGGGCTTGATCTGCGAGAAGGGCGGAATCTCATCAGGGGTTAACCAACGTGAAAGAAGCGGATTTTCGAGAGGACTGCGAGTGCTCATGAAGGGGGTCTTATCCATGTGTTATCTGCCGCGATGATATAAGTCGTCAGAGAGCCTAGCCAAAGCCCATAAGGATCCAGCCCGTGCCGCGTCACTCCAAATACTTACCCCACGGCGTGATCCCCGCCGTACTACTGCCGTTTGCCGAAGACCTGACGATCGATGAAAGGAGCTTCCGCAAGCATCTGTCGGACGTGGCTGCGACCGCGGGTCTCTCGGCGATAACGGTTAACGCGCATTCAACGGAGGTAGCCTCCTGCAGCTTCGATGAGCAGCGCCGCGTTCTCGAGCTTGCGCATGACGAAATTGGCGCCCGATTGCCGATCGTCAACGGCGTATGGGCTAACGGCGGTCTTGAAGCCGCACGCATCGCCCGCATGGCGCAGCAGGGCGGCGCCTCTGCGCTTCTGGTGTTTCCGCCCGCATTGTTGGCGCTCGGCCGCTCGCCGTCCATGGCGGTTGAACACTTTCGGTATATCGCGGATGCGAGCGACCTGCCGATTATTGTATTTCAGTACCCGCGTGTAAGCGGGCGGGGCTATCGGCGTGATACGCTCCAAAAGATGATCGAGGTGGTCCCGACCATCTGCGCTATCAAGGATTGGTCCGGCAACGTCCCACAGCACGAGATGCATATCCGTGAGCTGCAGAGTCGAAACCCACCGGTCAACGTGCTGACGACCCACAGCGCCTGGCTGCTCAGCTCGCTGGTGCTTGGCTGCAATGGCCTCCTATCCGGCAGCGGCAGCGTCATCCCTGAACTGCAAGCGGCGTTGTTCGGGGCGGTGCAGACGAATGATCTGGCCGAGGCGAAGCGCCTCAATGACCGCATCTACCCGCTTGCCCGCGTGTTTTATGCTAACCCTTGGGCGGACATGCACAACCGCATGAAGGAGGCGCTGGTGCTGCTCGGTCGCCTGCCGCGGGCGGTGGTGAGGCCGCCGCTCGTGAAGCTTGCGCGCGACGAGATCGACCGCATCCGGGCCGCGTTGGTCGAGGCAGGACTGCTTGGCGCCAAGGCCAGCCGCGACGCCGCCTGACGCCTTGATCTGGCCATCGCTTTCGAACAAAATGCCGCCGCCATGGACAAAGCCATCATTCAGCGTCCGCGCCGTATCATCTGGCAGAATGTACTGACCGTTGTTAGCGCGGCGATCCTGATCAGCGCTGAAGTGTTCGGCGCCGCCTTTGCCGGCAGCTGGGCGATCGCCAACCTGCTCGTGCTCGGCACGATCGGGGCGCGCATTCTCGACGGCGTGTTCGTCCTGTGCGGCATCGTCGTCATGGTGCAGTTCGTCCGCGCCGCCCGCCGCGTCGAGCCGTTTACGGCGGACTAGAGATAGTCGCTGCGCCGCCTCCGCGGCGATCGATTGCCGCCTTTACGTTTCGTTAGAACTAAAACTCTTGCACGATGTTGCTAATTAGATTATTGGCGGACTCGCCCAATTTCGCACGTGCCTGTGGCCGTGTGTCGGTCGGTGGGCATCCGGACAAGAGGCCGGACAGCCGCCTAAGGAAGAGACCACTACTTCCTTAACTCCCGCGACCGGCAGCCGGAGGCGAAACCGGCATAGCCCGCTCTCAACGGGCGACGCGGCTTAAAGCAACGACGGAAGGGCTTTTTTGGTTACTGCCGGCGCCAATGCCGGGGACACCGGAAAGGCTTGTCCATCTTTGCCAGCAGTGCGGAACGGGATTTCCCTCATCCGGACCAAGGCAGCAATCACGGCGACGAAAGCATTCCGCGATGGTGCGGAATAGCGACCGTTGCAGGAGGTTCACCTTGGCGGCTACGCCGCCCACCGGATAGGGAGCTTGCGCGGCAATGACCACACGCATCCGCGAATTCCTCAAACATCGTACCGACACCGGACCTTGCGTCGTGGTCGACCTCGACGTCGTCCGCGACAACTATCAAAACTTCGCCAAGGCGCTGCCTGACACCAAAGTCTACTACGCCGTCAAGGCCAATCCGGCGCCGGAAATCCTGAAGCTCTTGACCGGGTTTGGCTGCTGCTTCGACGTGGCGTCAATCGCTGAGACCCACGCGGTCCTCGCGGCCGGCGCGACGCCAGACCGGGTTTCCTACGGCAATACGATCAAGAAGGAGACCGAGATCGCGGCAGCCTTCGCGCTTGGCGTCACCCTCTTTGCCGTCGACTGCGAGGCCGAAGTCGAGAAGGTGGCGCGCGCCGCCCCCGGCAGCCGGGTGATTTGCCGGATCGTGTGCGACGGCTCGGGCGCTGAGTGGCCGTTGTCGCGCAAGTTCGGCTGCGAGCCGGTCTACGCCGCCGATATTCTGGAGCACGCTTATAAGCTGGGACTGGTCCCGCACGGCGTTTCGTTCCATGTCGGCTCGCAACAGCACAACGTAGAGGCTTGGGACCGCGCGCTTGCCTCCACGGCAGCCGTGTTTCGGGCCTGCGCCGAGCGCGGCATTGCGCTCGCCATGGTCAATCTCGGCGGCGGCTTCCCGGCGCGGTATGTGCGCAAGACGCCAAAGCTGGAATCCTACGGCAAGGCGATCTTCCGCTCGCTGCGCAAGCATTTCGGCAACAATCTGCCGAACACCATTGTCGAGCCCGGCCGCGGCCTGGTCGGCAACGCCGGCATGATCGAGGCCGAGGTGGTCCTGATCGCCAAGCGCTCGCCGGAGGACGAGGTCCGCTGGGTGTATCTGGACATCGGTAAATTCCATGGGCTTGCGGAAACGATCGGCGAATCGATCCGTTACCCGATCCGCACCACCAAAGACCGCGACGAGACCGTGCCCTGCATCATCGCCGGCCCGACCTGCGACAGCGTCGACGTCCTTTACGAGAAGACGCCGTATCCGCTGCCGGTGTCGCTGGCCATCGGCGATAAGGTCCTGATCGAAGCCGCCGGCGCCTATACGACAACGTATTCCTCAGTGGGCTTTAATGGGTACCCGCCGCTCAAGCAATATGTGATCTGAGCTGGCGCGGTATGGCGCTCAAACGAAAACCCCGGGGTTTTTTGTAGGCGGTAGTGGGATGCGGTCGTGCGCGGCCCTTGGCCTTAGCCCGCGACCCATTCGACGTGGGCCTTGACGGCTTTGCGCTGATCGTCGACCCAGCCGTGCGGCCGCGCTTTTTCGATCATGGCGGAAAAATTCTGCTGCCAAACTGCGTCGTCCTCGACACCCGGCCAGCGGCGCAAGGTACCCTCAAATATCCAGGCCGTGCCAGCATCGGCGAGTTCGGCTTTGCCGGTGAGTGCGTTGCGGACGGCATCGAGCTGCGCTTGCTCTCCTTCGATGACGAGTTTGAAAGCGCGAAAGTTGTCGCGGTCTTCCAATTGCAAGCCGCTGCCGCTGGAGAATTTCAGGAACACAAGCCCCTCCCACGTTTCTGACGGATCACGCCAAGTCGACGATGCCCGCTTCACCATCTTCCGTTCCGAAAGCGAGCAACTTGCCGTCTGCGCTCCAGGCGAGTGCAGTGACGGGCGAGCTGCCGGGCCTTTTGGCAAGAATTTCGGCGCCATCGTCTATGCGCACCAGGAGCACGATGCCGTCGCTAAAGCCGGTAGCGACAATCTCCTGCCGCGGATGGCAGGCGACGACTTCGACGCGATGTTCGGATGGGGCCAGCAGGCGGGGCTGTTTTCCCATCGGACCATCCTTGGTTTGGAACGGCCACAAAATGAGTTGCGTCGAACCGGACGTGGCGAGCCAATGGCCGCTGGAAGTCCAGCCGAGCGAGGCAACGCGCGCCACGTAACCCGACATGCGCATGTGCTTTCCGTCGGCGAGCCGCCAGCCGTGCAGCATTGGCTCCTGCATCGTGGTCACCAGAAAACGGCCGTCGGGACTGACGGTGGCGCCGAGATGCGAGCCCTTCCATTCCAGCTTTTCCGGCACGGCCTGCGAAGCGTTCGGAAACCAGAGTGTGGCGCCGTTGTAATGAGCGATGGCGAGCCGAAATCCTTTCGGCAGAAAGGCAAGCCCGCCGACGGTCGAGGGCGCTTCGAATTCGCGCAGCTCTTTGGCTTGCACGAACGCCATCTTGCCAGCCGACCAGGCAACAGCACCGTCCGGCCCGACGGCGATGTGATCGATCCAGCGATGTTTCGCGTCTGTCGCCAGCGTGCGCGTCTCGCCCTGCGCGTTTGTCGACATCACTTTGCCATCGTCGCCACCGCTGACGATGCGCTCGCCATCAGCAGCCGTCGCGAGAATTGCCGCGCCATGGACCGTCACGCGGCGCGGCTCCGCTTTGGACTCGACCAGCAGGAGCGCTTCCTCCCCCAGGACGAGTACTGCGGTGTTCCCGAGAAAATGCGCGGCAACGACGGCGCCGCCAGCGTTCACCGCGTGGGTGCGCTCGACGACCGAGACTGTGTTGCTGCGAGGGTCGCTCATCGGGCTTGACGCGCGAAAATCGAGTTCACGCGATGCAGCCTGCAAATCCCTCCCGGATTTTCTCTTCCGGCAGATTGCGGCCGATGAAGACGATGCGGCTGTCGCGCTTCTCGTCCGGTTTCCACGGCCGCTGATGGTCGCCATCGAGAATCATGTGCACGCCCTGGAATACGAACCGCTGGTCGTCATTCTCGAACGAAAGGATGCCTTTGCAGCGCAGGATGCTCGGGCCTTCGGTCTGCACCAGGTTCTGCACCCACGGAAAAAACTTGTCGGCATTGAGCGGCTGATCGGTCTTCAGCGAAACCGATTGCATGTCCTCGTCATGGTAATGCTTGAGGCCGCCGGAATGGTGGGCGTGATGGTGGTCATGAGCATGGTGGTGATCGTGGTCGTGATCATGATGGCCGTGATCGTCGCCGTCGCCTTCAAGAAATTGCGGTTCGATGTCGAGGATACGATCGAGATCGAAGGCGTTGCGGTCCAGGACCTCGTTGAGCGCGATTTTCGCCCGCTCGGTCTTGTGCACCCTGGCGTAGGGATTGATGCTGCGGATGCGCGCCTCGACCTCGCTGAGCTCATCGGACGAGACCAGATCGGTCTTGTTGATCAGAATAACGTCAGCGAATGCGATCTGGTTTTTCGCTTCCGGGGCGTCCTTCAGCCGGTCGCTGAGCCATTTCGCATCGGCGACGGTGACCACGGCATCAAGCTTGGTCCGGCGCCCTACATTTTCGTCGATGAAAAAGGTTTGCGCCACCGGCGCCGGATCAGCGAGCCCGGTGGTTTCGACAATGATTGCGTCGAATTTGCCCTTTCGCCGCATCAGCCCATCGAGGATCCGCACCAGGTCGCCGCGAACTGTGCAGCAGATGCAGCCGTTATTCATCTCGAAGACTTCCTCGTCGGCGCCGACGACGAGGTCATTGTCGATGCCGATCTCGCCGAACTCGTTGACGATGACGGCGTACTTTTTGCCGTGCGGCTCCGACAGAATGCGGTTAAGCAGCGTGGTCTTGCCGGCGCCAAGATAGCCAGTCAGCACGGTTACGGGAATTTTGTCGGACGAGAGCGGTTCGGACATACGGAGCCTCCTGGGCGGGGTATATAGGCGATCCCGCGCCGTCCTAAAACCCTGTCGGCGAGCCGTCTTGGCGGGAGATGAGGACGCTAGTGCCGGTCGCGTGCCGCGGCGCTGATTGCATTGAGCATCGCGGCACGGTCTTTCTTGAGCGTCCCGCGAACCGATGCCTGCGCGCCGATGTCCCCCATTTCGCGCTGGCGCTTGACCGTACCCGCGGTCATCAGCGGTTCGACGCCGAGTTCGCGGAGCGTCACGGCAACTTCTTCCATTTCGGCGGCACGCCGCTCGCCGTGGATCGCCATGCGCTCCAGGTTGTAGGGAACGACTTTCGACCAATCGAGACCGGGATAGTTATTCTTCAGGGAGGCGGCGACTTCGTCGACCACGCCGGCGCGGGCGGCGGCGAGGAAGCACTCAAGGGTCAATGCCTCGATGCCCTTGATCATGACGCTCCGCACCATCTTGATCGCCGCTGCGGCGCCAACTTCCGCTCCGGCGATGGTGACGCGCATGCCGAGCTCAGCGAGCGCAGGCGCGGCAGGCGCGGCGTGCGGACCCGCGATCAGCATCGGCGTCTGATGCCGTGCCGGGTGAATCGGAGCGATAACTGCGACGTCCACATAGCGGGCCGTATCGCCGAGGAGTTTTGCCGCTTGCTGTTTCCGGCCCGGCGATACCGAATTGATATCGAGCAGAAACGGCTTGCCGCTAAGATGCTGCCTGACCGATTGCACGGCATCCACGCTGGATGCGGCCGTAACGGCGGAAATAACCAAGTCGGCATCGCGCACTGCATCCGCGGCAGACGTAGCGCACCGAACCCCGATCTCCTGGCCGGCATGGCGAAGCTGTTCACCTTCCGGTTGCGGAAATAGAATATCCCATGCGGCAATCCGCTCAATGCCGGCTTCACGTAGTCCAGCCGCTATCGCCTGGCCAGCTTCGCCAAAGCCGACAAAACACAGCGACGGTTTCACGTCGGGCGTCCTCGTAGTCTTCCCCCTATCAACTCTCGCCGATGATGGCAGGATCGGTATATGGTCGGCAATGCCGTCTTGATCCATCGTCAGCCCGGACATTTGCATGAACCCGCTTTCCTGCCGCGACCGGCTCGAACAGGCTCTGGCGCGCATCGCCGACCCCGCGGGGGAGGGGGCCCGCGCCTGCCTTACGGTGTACGCCCGCCCGGCGCGTGCCGCAGCTGATGCGGCCGATGCGCGCGCGGCCGATGGCGTATCGCTTGGGCCGCTCGACGGCACGATTGTCAGCATCAAGGATTTGTTCGACGTCGCCGGAGAGCCGACCCGCGCCGGCTCCAAAATCCTCGCCGAAGAGGCCAAGCCCGCGGCTGCCGACGCGCCCGTGGTGCGCCGGCTGCGCGCGGCCGGAGCCGTCATCGTCGCCAAGACCAACATGACGGAATTCGCTCTGGGCGGGATCGGCGCCAATCCGCATTTCGGTACACCGGGTAATCCGAGCGATCGTGCGCGCGTGCCCGGCGGCTCCTCATCGGGCGCGGCCGTCACCGTCGCCAACGGCATGTGCGAAATTGCGATCGGCACCGATACCGGCGGCTCTGTCCGCATTCCCGCCGGGCTGTGCGGCATTGTCGGCTTCAAGCCGAGCCGCCAGCGTGTCCCGACCGAAGGTGCGTTTCCCCTGAGCACCACGCTCGATTCCATCGGTCCTTTGGCACGCAGTGTTACCGATTGTGCGAAGGCCGACGCCGTCCTGTCGGGCGAGGACTTTGCGGCGCCTGAGGCGATTGCGCTCGCCGGTTTTCGCTTCGCCATCGCGCAAGGCCTGCCGCTCGAAGCGATGGACGAAACTGTTGCTGCCGCCTTTGCCGCCGCTCTGAAATCACTGGGCGCGGCCGGGGTTCGGCTCACCGATGAAACGTTGCCGGTGCTGGACGAAATGCGCGAGGTCAACGCCTACGGCGGTATCGTCCAGCCCGAGGCTTGTGCCGTTCATCGCGACCGGCTGAAGCGGCGCGGCGCCGATATCGACCCGAATGTGCGGGTGCGGCTCGAGCGCGGCGGCGCCGTTTCAGGGCCCGATTACGTCGACATGATGCAGGCTCGCACCCGTCTGGTTCGAGCCATGGATCAGAGATTGGCCGCGTTTGACGCGGTGGTGATGCCGACGACCCCGATCGTTGCGCCGACACTGGCGGAGGTGGCGGATCCGAAGGACTACGCGGTGCGCAATACCGTCGTCCTGCGCAATACATCGATTGGCAACTTTTTCGACCTGTGCGGCGTCTCGCTGCCGCTGAAGGCCAAACTTCCGGTCGGCCTGATGCTCATGGCGCGTAACGGCCATGACCGAATGCTGCTCCGGATCGCCGCGGCGGTGGAGAAAGCATTTGCAAGTTAAGCGGCGATCACAGATCGAACAGTGCCTCGCGACGTTTTCGCGCTTGTGACGGAGCAAAAAAATCCGGCATCATGGGGCAATGCAAAGCGCAAGAGCTATGGGAGGATTCCGATGAGCCATAAATTTCAGCCGAATTCCGTGGGCATAACCCGGCGCAGCTTTTCGGCCGTCTTCGGCGCCGGCGTCCTCGCCGGTATCGCACCCTTTAATGTCGTCCGCGCCCAGGGTGGCCAGCTCAAAGTCGGCGTCCTCCTGCCACGTTCGGGTTTCGAGGCCGGCATCGGCGAGGACTGTCAGCGCGGTGTCGACATTGCGCCGGCGATTTTCAAATCGCTGGGCCTGCCGGAACTGACGATCATCAATGGCGACACGGAATCGAACGTGGACACGGCGCGCGCGCGGGCCGAAAAGCTGATCGGCGAGGGGGCGCAGGCTTTGGTCGGCTCATTCGATTCCGGCCAATCTTCCGCGATTGCCCAGGTGGCCGAACAGAAAGGTATTCCTTACGTCATCAATATCGCGGCCGCGCCGCAGATCACCGAGCAGGGCTACAAGTTCGTATTCAGGAATTTCCCGACCGCGCCGATGATCCTGCGTGACGCATTCACCGACCAGAAGACGGTGTTTGCCGAAGTCGGCGCGGCGCCCAAGTCGGTCGTGTTCATGCACGTGAACGATACTTTCGGCACCGCCATGAGCAAGGGCATCGGCGCGGTGATGCCGAAGTTCAACATGCCGTACACAATCGCCGAAGAGATTGCTTACGATCCGACGGCGCGTGATCTGTCCGTCGAGGTCGCGAAGGCTAAAGCAACAAATGCCGATGCGCTTCTGGTTGTCAGCCGCCTGAGCGACGCAATGCTGCTGACACGGGAACTCGTCAAGCAGCGCTGGACGCCGCAGGCGATCCTCAGCATGGGCCCTGGCTTTTACGAGGACCAGTACATCAAGACGCTGGGCAAATATGCCAACGGGCCGATCAACTTCGCACCGTGGTATGACCCGCACAAGAAGCTCACCAAGGTGCTCCACGACGAGCTCGCCAAGCGCCATCCTGGCGTCAACCTCAATACCAACCATGTCTTCACCTTTGAGGCGTTGCTCGTCGTTGCTGATGCGTTCAAGCGCGCGGGATCGACCGATCCCAAGACGCTGGCCGACGCCATTCGCACGACCAACATCACCGACAACGTCAGTATCGGACCGGGCATCCAATTCGATGCCAAAGGGCAGAACGACAAAGTGAGGCAAGGCGCGTTTCAAAATCGCGGCGGCAAGCTTGTCACAGTGGCGCCGCCGGAAGCTGCGGAAGGCAAGGCGGAGTGGCCGATGCCGCCGTATCAGAGCCGCAGCTAAGTCCGCTCAGTGGGGTCCGACGTCTATCTCAACGTCGTTGTCGGCGGAGTTTTAACCGGCCTCGTTTACGGCTTATTGGCGCTCGGGCTTTCGGTCATTTTCGGCGTGGTGCGCGTCGTCAATTTTGCTCATGGCGAAATGATGACGATTGCCATGTTCATCGCGGTAATATTGTTCTCCGCGTTCCATATTGATCCGCTGGTTCTGTTGGTGCCGATTGCGGCGGTGATGTTTGTGTTTGGCTACGTACTGCAGATCGGCCTGATCAATCCCTTCATCAGGCGCGCCGAGCACACGCAGTTTCTGCTGCTGGTGGCTCTCGGGCTCATCATCGCTAACAGCCTCCTGATCGTCTTCGGCCCGGACGCTCGCTCGGTGCAGACCTCCTACGCGCTCGACAGCGTCCAGATCGGCCCGTTGATTGTCGACACTTCGAAAGTCTACGCCGGCTTGGCCGCGATCGCGTTTACCGTGGCGTTGTTCATCTTTTTTCGTTTTACGCTTATCGGCAAGGCGATCCGGGCCTGCGCCGATAATTTCACCGGTGCGCAGGTCGTCGGCCTCGACGTGAAGCGCCTGTACGCGCTCACGTTCGGACTCGGCGCGGCATGCGTCGGCGCGGCCGGGACAATGCTTACTTTGCTTATCGATGCGACCCCGATGATCGGGCCGAGCTATACGCTTCTTGCCTTCGTCATCGTCATTACCGGCGGATTAGGCTCGATGCCGGGTGCGCTCCTTGGCGGCGTCTTGGTCGGCGTCACCGAGGCGCTGGCCGGGCTTCTGTTCACCCCATCCGCCAAGAGCATGTTTGCCTTCGCCATCCTCGTTCTGGTGCTGCTGTTTCGGCCGCAAGGGCTGCTCGGCAAGAGGCTGGCATGATGGCGCGATTGAGTGCCGGCCTGTCGGGCCGCGGCGCCATTCTGCTCGCGGCCCTGTTCGTCGTCTTTCTGGCCGCGCCTTTATTCGTCAACGACTATCTGCTCACCGTTCTTATTCTCATCTTCTACTTTGCTTATGCCGGCCAAGCCTGGAACATCATGATGGGCTTCGCCGGGCAGTTGTCGCTCGGCCACGCGATCTATATCGGCTTCGGCGCCTACGTCGCGGCAACATTGTTTATCCGCCTTGGCGTCAGCCCTTGGCTCGGTTTGTTCGCCGCCATTCCGGTCGCCGCAGCCTGCGGCGCAATCATCGGATTCCTGGCTTTCCGCTTTCGCGTCGCCGGCGTCTACTTTGCGATCTTGACCATCGCCTTTGCCGAATTCGCTCGTATCGGCTTCGACCACCTGGATTTCGTCAACGCCTCGGGCGGGTTGTTCCTCCCGGTCAAGCAATACGCCCACAACGATGCGTGGCAGATGCGCGGTGACCCGCGGATGTTCTATTACATCATCCTGTTCGCGACGGCGCTGATCTTTGTCTTATGCCATCTGCTCGTCCGCAGCCGGGTCGGCTATTTCTGGCTCGCGATTCGCGAGGATGAGCAGGCGGCTCGCGCCACCGGCATCGATACCTTTCGTTACAAGATGTATGCGGTGATGGTGTCCGCGGCAGCGACCTCGTTTGCCGGTGTGTTCTACGCGTTTTATTACAACAACCTTTTTCCCGAGCAGGTCTTCAGCATCTCGCGCTCGATCGAGATCATTCTCGGTCCGATCATCGGCGGCGTCGGGACGTTGTTTGGTCCGATCCTCGGCGCATTTGTGCTGACCGGCCTTGCCGAGGCGCTCAACTCCGCCATGACCTCTCTCGGCATCGAACTACCGGGAGCGACGCAGGTGTTTTATGGCGTTTGCCTTCTCCTCGTGGTCGCCGCGTTGCCGGACGGCGTCTGGCCGCCTTTGGCAAGGCGGCTTGGCGTGAGTGCGGGCAAGAAATGAAGAGCCCGCTCCTCAAACTTAGCGCCGTCAGTAAGCGCTTTCGCGGGCTTGTCGCAGTCGATCAGGTCAGCTTCGCGGTGCAGTCCGGCGGGATATTCGCCGTGATTGGTCCCAACGGCGCCGGTAAGACCACACTCTTCAACATGATCGCCGGCGCAATGGCCCCGGACGGCGGGTCGATCACGTTCGCCGGCCGACCAATCCATGGATTGCCGGCGGATGCGGTCTGCCGGCTTGGGCTGGCGCGAACATTTCAGATTGTGCGGCCGTTTCCGGCGTTGAGCGTCGAGGATAACGTCATCATCGGCGCGCTGCAGCGCCATCGCGATGTCGAAGTCGCGCGGGCTAGAGCCCGGACGTTGCTTGAGCAGCTCGATCTCATTGAGAAACGCAATCGCATCGCCGCCACGCTGACATTGCCGGACCGCAAGCGACTCGAGGTCGCCCGCGCACTTGCGACCCAGCCGCAGCTGTTGCTGCTCGACGAAGTGATGGCGGGGCTGCGACCGACCGAGACCGACCGCATGGTCGCGATCCTGCACGCGCTAAATCGCGACAGCGGATTGACCATCCTGTTGATCGAGCACGTGATGCGCGCGGTCATGGCGCTTGCTTCACACGTGCTCGTGCTTGACCACGGCACGGCAATCGCTTCGGGGCTGCCCGATGTGGTGGTCCGCGAACCGGCGGTGGTGCAATCCTATCTCGGCGCTGAGGTGATATGATCCTGCGCGTGGAAAACCTCGATGTGTTCTACGGCGACGGTCAGGCGCTCGATACGGTCTCGCTGGAAATTGAGGAAGGCGCCATCGTTGCGATCGTCGGCTCCAACGGTGCCGGCAAAACGACCCTGATCCGTTCGCTTGCCGGAATGCTGCCGCAGGCGCACGGACGTGTTGTGTTTTGCGACACCGATATTTCGCGTTGGCCGAGCCATCGCATCTGCGACCTCGGGCTCGGTCAGGTTGCTGAAGGCCGGCAAGTGTTTCCAACGCTTTCCGTGGCTGAGAACCTCGACATCGGCGGCATGCTGCCGCGAGCCCGGGCGCAGCGGGCCAGGAACCGCGAGCGCGTGCTGTCGATGTTTCCGGTGCTGGCCGAGCGGTCGCGGCAGCCGGCCGGCACGCTGTCCGGCGGCGAGCAGCAGATGCTCGCAATCGGGCGCTGCCTGATGGGTGCGCCGCAGCTGATCATGTTCGATGAACCGTCGCTCGGGCTTGCGCCCAACATCGTTCACGGTGTGCTGAAAACGATCCGCGAACTCAATCGCGAGGGGATCACCTGTCTGCTGGTCGAGCAAAACGTGGTGCTGTCGCTGAAGCTCGCGAGCCGCGCCTACGTGCTGGAAAACGGGCGTGTGACCTTGTCAGGAACCGGCACTGAATTGTTAGCTGACGACCGCGTGCGCAGCGCTTATCTTGGTCTGTAGCAGCGCGCCGCCTTGCCTTGCGGCGATCCGCAGTAGCGCGGCTCGCGGCAGCCGGCGGGCGCTTTCAGCCGACCGCGAGCGTTTCGAGGACCGGCCCCTGCTCTCTGAGCTGCAGACGATAGAAGGCAGCGTAACGGCCGCCTTTGCGCAGGAGTTCGTCATGGCGGCCGGATTCGACCACCGCGCCGTCCTGTACCACGAGGATGTTGTCGGCGTGCATGATGGTGGCAAGCCGATGCGCGATGACCAGGGTGGTGCGCCCTCTGCGCAGTTCCGCGATCGCCTCCTGCACGTGGCGCTCGGATTCGGAATCAAGAGATGCGGTCGCCTCGTCGAGCAGAATGATGGGCGCGTTTTTGATCAGCGCGCGGGCAATGGCGATGCGCTGACGCTGGCCGCCGGAAAGCTGCATGCCGTGCTCGCCGACGGGCGTGTCGTAACCGCCCGGAAAGCCAAGGATGAAGTCGTGAGCGTGCGCCGCTTTAGCGGCGGCGACGATCTCCGCCTCGCTGGCGCCGACCCTGCCGAGCCCAATGTTCTCGCGGATCGTTCCGCGGAACAGTTGGACGATTTGCCCGACATAGGCGATCTGCCGGCGCAGCGAGCCGCGCGACACGGTGGCGATGTCCTGGCCGTCGATCAGGATGCGGCCGGACTCGATATCGTAGAAATGCAGGATCAGATCGAGCACCGTCGATTTGCCGCCGCCCGACGGGCCCACCAGGGCCGTCAGTTTGCCCGGCTGCGCCAGAAAGCTCATGCCGCGCAGCACCGGTGCGCCGGGGCGATAGGCGAAGTTCACGTCGGCGAATTCGAGGCGTCCGGTCGTGAGCTTGAGCGGCGGGCGGTCGTCATCCCTCGGCTCGCCCGCCGGGCTGTCGATGACCTCGAAAAGGACGCGGACGCCGACGAGATTGTTGTTGAAGTCGATGTTGAGCCGCGCCAGCCGCTTGGCCGGCTCGTAGGCGAGCAGAAACGCCGCCAGAAAGGAAATGAACTCGCCCGGCGTCGCGCCGCCAGCGATCACGCGGTAGCCACCATACATCATCGCCAGCGCGATCGAAGAACCGCCGAGCGTCTCCATCAGCGGGCTGGCGCGATAGGCGACGCGCGCCATCTTGTTCGCCTGACGCTCGACCCCGGTGACGCTTTCGGCGAGTCGCCGCCGCATCTCGTCCTCGAGCGAGAAGGCCTTGACCATGCGGATGCCTTGCAGCGCTTCCTGCATGGTCTCGATGATGCGCGTGGTGCCGGTGAACTGCATCTGCGCGATGTTGCGGACCCGACGGATCAGCTTGCGCAGGAACACCAACGCCGGCGGGGCCACCAGCAGGCCGGCGATCGACATCACCGGGTCCTGGATCACCATCACCACACAGAGCCCGATGAGCGACATCAGATCGCGGCCGATGGCGGTGATCATGAGATTGATCACCTGAGCCACGGCGTTGGCGCCGGTGGTGAGGCGGGCGACGAACTCCGACGAGTGGCGGTCGGCGAAGAAGCCGATATTTTCCCGCAGCAGCTTGTCGAACATGCGCTGCTGGTTCTCGGCGACGATGCGGTTGCCGATCGACGAAAGCATCACCGCCGCGCCGTAATGCGCCAGCCCTCTGGTCGCGAAGATCACCATGGTGACGAGGCCGATGATGATGATGCCGCGGATATCGCGATCGACGTAAGCCTCGTTGGTCATCGTGCCGAGCAGGTAAGCGCTGAGCGCGGTGCCGGCGGCCGCGACCCCCATCAATGAGAAGGCGGCTGCATAGCGCGGCCAGTGCGCAAGGGCTTCGTCGACGAGCAAACGGCGCGCTAACGCGAACGCGGAGTAGGAGTCGGACGACCCGGCCGTGGCAGATTTCATGCGCGATCCGTTAGCGTCCCGCGGGGCCGAGTGCGCGAGGCGCCCCGCGGGTTCAATGCCCCGAAGGGGCGGATTTTTCAAGCTATTTTCGGCGTGGCAAGGGCCGCTCGGAACCCGTTGCCGCTAGTCTGGTGGGCGCGAGTGTGTGGCCTTGATCGGGCTGTTTCGGCCTGCGCGCCGTCAGCGCGCGCTCCCAAGCCAGCGCATGGCCGACAATCGTGGACAGATCATCGAAACGCGGCTCCCAGCCGAGCTTCGCACGGGCCTGCTGGGAATCTGCAACAATGCGGGCAGGATCGCCGGCGCGTTGCGGAGCGATGTCGACTTTGAAATCGACGCCGGAGACGCGCTTGACCATGTCGACAACTTCGAACACCGAGAAGCCGTGCCCGTAGCCGCAATTCAGCGTCAAGGACTCCCCGCCGGCGCGCAAGTAGCGAAGCGCAGCCGAATGCGCGCGGACAAGATCGCAGACGTGGATGTAGTCGCGGATGCAAGTGCCGTCAGGCGTCGGGTAGTCGGTACCGAAAACATCCATCTTTGGACGCAGCCCCAATGCCGTCTCGGCTGCGACCTTGATAAGATGGGTGGCGGCCTTGCTGGTTTGCCCGCTACGGCACTGCGGGTCGGCGCCGGCGACATTGAAATAGCGCAGGACCACGTGGTGCAGACCGTAGGCGCGACCGGCGTCGCGCAACATGATTTCGCTCATAAGCTTCGACCACCCATAGGGCGAGATCGGCAGCGTCGGCGTATCTTCCTTCACCGGAATCTCGACCGGATTGCCGTATACGGCGGCGGTCGAAGAAAAGATGAAATAGCGTACGCCGTTGTTCACGGCGCATTCGATGAGAGCGCGCGAGTTAACGGTATTGTTGCGATAGTACGCTAGCGGATCGCGTACCGAGTCAGGAACAACAATGGAAGCGGCGAAGTGGATGATGGCTTCGACGTTGTGCTTGCGAATCAGTTTGGCGACCAGCGCCTGGTCGCCGGTGTCGCCGACGACGAGTGGTGCGCCCTTCGGCACGGCCCAGTCATAACCGGTGGAGAGGTTGTCGAGCACAATGACAGGCTCGCCGGCATCGAGGAGCTCAAGCACCATATGGCTGCCGATGTAGCCGGCTCCGCCGGTAACGAGGACCGTCATGGCTTCGACCTTTTCTCAGCGCGACGGGGCTAATCCAACTTGATGAAGGCCCCGTTAGCCAATCCTTCTGTTAGCTGGCAGACACTGTGGCAAGCGCCCGGCGGGTTGCAGCGAGAACTTCCTGCGGCGTGAGGTCGCGCATGCAGCGGTGATGACCGACCCGGCATACCGGTTTATGGCACGGCCGGCAGGTCAAGCTCGCCTTTCGCCTGCATCACCGCAGCGAGCGGATTGAGCGGCGCCCAGTGCCAGGGACTGGTCGGACCGAAGATACCGATCGAGGGCGTGCCGAGGGCCGCGGCGACATGCAGGAGACCCGAGTCATTGGAGACCGCTACCGAAGCTGCGGCGAGCGCAAGAATAGCCTCGCGCAAATCATTGCCGGTGAGGTCGCGGGCGTCGCTGTCGCCGACGATCTCAGCTGCCAGAGGCTTTTCGTCGGGGCCGCCCAACACCCAAACAGCGAAGCCGTCGCTGAGAAGGTGGCGCGCCAATTCGGCGTAAGCCGTGCTCGGCCAGCGCTTCGAAGGTCCGACGGCGCCAGGGGCAAACGCTACGACCGGTCGCCCATCATCCATCAAGCCGCGGCGATTGCGCCACGCAGCCACCTTTGCAGCCGCCACTTTCAGCCGCGGCAGCGGCCAGCTATCGCGCAGCTTGGCACCGCGTGGCAGAGCCAGCATGGCGCAGCGATCTACCATCCGCGGCAATTTGCGCTCGCCGAGACGCAAGTCGTTGAGCAGAATCAATCGGCCTTCGCCGAAAAAGCCCACACGTTCGGGAATGCCGGCGAGAAATGGCGCAAGCGCCGATTTCCAGGTCCGGGGCATGACCAGCGCCGTGCCGTAGCCTTCGCGCTTAAAGCGCTTGGCGAGCGCATGCTGTTGCGAGAGAGCGAGCCGGCTGCGTGGCAAATCCCAGACGATGGTTTGTCTAAGCCCGGGCATATAATCGGCTAGCGGCGCGCACAATGAAGTCGCCAGAATGTCCACCGGGCGATCGGGGTAACGCTCCCGCAACAGTGTCACCACCGAGTGGCAGCGCACGAAATCGCCGATCCACATGTAGGGCACAAGCAGAATGGGGCTGCCTCCTAACCCGTTGAGCTTCATGCTCGGCCAAAGGTATCGTTGAACTTTCGTTCATTTGTATAGATGAATTTACATTCATTTTATAGAAGAAATGCTCACCGGTTCGTCGTCGCCGCTAAGGAGGAGTGTTGCGTCAGGCAGGAGACTGGGGCAAACGGGGAGCGGCGGCAACCTTCATGCGGTGTCACGGCGTCGATGTTGTTGATCACCGGCGGGGCCGGCTTCATCGGATCGAACGTGCTGGCGAGCCTTAATGAGGCCGGGCATGGCGACATTGCCGTCAACGATATTCTCGGCAGCGACGGCAAATGGCGCAACCTTGCCGGACGGCATCTCGCCGAATTCGTGCCGCCGGCCGATCTGTTGCGTTGGCTCGAGGGACGCAAACTCGACGCCATTGTCCACTTCGGCGCAATCTCCTCAACGACCGCCACCGATGCCGATCTCCTCATGGAGACCAATTTTCGGCTCTCGCTGCGTCTGTTCGATTGGTGTGCTGCGACCCGTACGCCGTTCATCTACGCCTCCTCGGCCGCGACCTACGGCAACGGCGGCGCAGGCTTCTCCGACGATTGGTCGCCCAGCGCGCTCGACCGGCTCAAGCCACTGAACCTCTACGGCTGGACCAAGCATCTGTTTGACCTCGCCGTCGTCGAACGTGCTGCGCGCAAAGACAAACTGCCGCCGCAATGGGCCGGGCTTAAGTTCTTCAACGTTTTCGGTCCTAACGAATACCACAAAGGCGAGATGATGAGTCTCGTGGCCAAACGATTCGATGAGGCCAAGGCCGGCAAGCCGATCCGGCTGTTCAAATCGTACCGCGCCGGGGTTGCCGACGGCCAGCAGAAGCGCGACTTCATCTACGTGGATGATGCGGTCGCCGTGGTGCGCTGGCTGCTTGAGACACCCTCAGTATCGGGTATCTTCAACGTCGGCACCGGCAAGGCCCGCAGCTTCCGCGATCTCATGACGGCTATGTTGGCGGCGCTAGGCCGAGAGCCGAATATCGAATACATCGAAATGCCGGAATCGATCCGCGATGCTTATCAATATTTCACGCAGGCCGAGACCGAAAATCTGCGCCGCGCCGGCTTCAATGCCGACTTCGCCACTCTGGAAGACGGGGTCAAGCAGTACGTGAATGGTTTTCTTGATCGCGCCGATCGCTATCGGTGAGGGTCGCGGGCTGACGGGGCAACAGCATGTTCGACTTCGAAGAAGCCCTGCGCCTCATCGGCAAGCAGACCATTCTATGTATCGGCGACGTCATGCTCGACGATTTCGTCTATGGCGATGTCACGCGCATTTCTCCGGAAGCGCCGACACCGGTTCTGAAGGTCAAACACAACACTGTCGAGATCGGCGGCGCCGGCAACGTGGCCCGCAATATCGCAGCGCTGGGGGCAAAATGCATTTTCGTCGGCCTGGTCGGTAACGACGAGGCCGGCCAGACTTTACATAACGCGCTCGCGAAGCTCGGATCGATCGTCCCGGAGCTCGTGGTCGATGACGCAAGGCAAACCACGCGCAAGGTCCGTTTCGTCTCCGAACACCACTCGGCCCATTTGATGCGCGCCGATTGGGAGACGGAGACTGAGGCAAGTGCGGATAGCCAGTCGGCGATGATCGCGTGCGTCGAAGCTGCGATGCCCGAGGCCGGCGCGGTGGTTCTGTCTGACTATGCCAAGGGAGCCCTCAGCCCGCGCGTCATTCGTGCCGTCATTGAAAAGGCGCGACAGCTGGGGAAGCCGGTTGTCGTCGACCCGAAGGGGCACGACTACCGCGTCTATCACGGCGCGACGCTGATCACTCCCAACAGCAAAGAACTGGCAGCGGCGGTCCATCGGCCGATCGGCAATGAAGCCGAGATTGCTGCCGCCGCCGCCGAGATCGCCCATATAGTCGGCAGCGAAGCGGTCCTCGTCACCCGCAGCGAAGAGGGTATGAGTCTTCACGTCGAAGGCTCGGCGCCGATCCATGTTCCGGCGTACCCGGTCAAAGTGCGCGACGTCTCAGGCGCTGGAGATACCGTTGCGGCGGTGATGGCAGTGCTGCTGGCAATCAAAACCCCCTACGAATTCGCCATGCGTGCAGCGAATGCTGCCGCCGCGGTCGTCGTCGGCAAACGCGGCACGGCAACGGTTGCTCTCGCCGAATTGCGCAGCCGCATTCTCCCGGCCGCTTCCCTCGCGCCCGAGGAGAAAATCGTGTTCGATTGGTCGGTTCTCGATGAGCGGCTTGGAGAATGGCGCGGCCACGGGATGCGCATCGGCTTCACCAATGGCTGCTTTGATCTTCTCCATCGCGGTCATATTAAATTGCTGGCGGAGGCGCGGGCTGCCTGCGACCGGCTGGTGGTCGGGCTCAACAGCGATGCCTCGACGGCGCGGCTGAAAGGTGCAGGCCGGCCGATCAATCCCGCCGAAGGCCGCGCCGAAGTGCTCGCCGCGCTGGAAGCCGTCGATCTCGTGGTCGTCTTCGAAGACGATACGCCGCTCGAACTGATCAAGCGCGTAACGCCGGCCGTGCTGGTCAAGGGCGCCGACTACCGGCTCGATGAGGTGGTCGGCCGTGAACTGGTCGAGGCGGCGGGGGGCGCCGTCCTTCTCGTCGATCTGGTGCCGGGCCACTCGACCACCGGCCTGGTGCGGCGCTCAGCCGAATTTGCCGAACCGCGGATCCGATCGACCAATCCTGCCGGGGCGAAGTGATCGAATGACCGCCGCTACGATGCTCGCTGGTTTCGATCGCCAGCGCTTAGCCAAAGTTGCGGATTGGCTGGCGGTTGGCGTCGCGGTGACGCTGCCGTGGTCAACGACCGCGACCGGCATTTTCATTGCCGGGTGGCTGATCGTGATCCTCGCCACCTTGAATATCGGGGCCCTGCGGCAGAACCTGGCGACCGCCGCGGGCCTGCTCCCGGTGTTGCTCTGGGTGCTGGCGGCGATCGGCATGTTATGGGCTGACGTTAGCTGGGCCGAACGCCTGGGCGGTCTCGGTAAATTCCACCGGCTGCTTCTTATTCCTTTACTGTTCATGCAGTTCCGGCGTTCTGAGAACGGCATCTGGGTTCTGTATGGATTTTTTGCCTCGGTCGTTGCCTTGCTGCTGGTCTCTTGGGGTCTCGCGCTCATTCCTGGTCTGCCATGGCGTGGGCGGATGGTGGGTGTGCCGACTAAGGACTACATTTTTCAAAGTGCAAACTTTCTGATCTGCATATTTGCGCTCCTTGGGTTTGCCGCGGACAGGGCGCGAAAGCAGCGATGGCGCGCAACCGTCGGGTCCCTTGCGCTCGCCTTGTTGTTCCTCGCCAATATCTTTTTTGTCGTAACCAGCCGCACGGCTCTGCTTGTCGCTCCGGTGCTGCTGCTCCTATTGGGGTGGCGCGAATTTGGCTGGAAAGGGTTGCTGGGCACCGGATTACTAGGTGCCACCGTTGGTATCGCCATTTGGTTCGGTTCGCCCTACCTGCACGAGCGATTGGTGACGTCGGTACAGGAGCTTCGGCAATATCGCTCGAGCGACACCGCCAATTCGACCGGCCTGCATCTCGAGTTTCTGAGAAAGTCGCTCTCATTCGTCGAAACGGCGCCAATCATTGGTCATGGCACTGGTTCGATTCCGGAACAGTTCCGCGAGGCGGCCGTGGGTGAAGCTGGCGCTTCGGCCGTACTCTCCGCCAATCCGCACAATCAGATTCTTGCCGTCGGAATTCAGCTCGGTTTCGTCGGCGTGATCGTGCTCGTGGCGATGTGGATCGCGCATTTCCAGTTGTTTTACGGCGATGGACTGAACGCCTGGTTCGGGACGATCGTGGTCGCGCAGAACGTCGTATCCTCGCTGTTTAACTCGCACCTGTTCGACTTCACCTCAGGCTGGCTCTACGTCTTCGGTGTCGGCGTGATCGGTGGGATGGTTTTGCGGGAGCGGGATTTAGCCTGAACGAGTGCCGCGAGGCCGGTGCGGGTATCGTGCGCCGGTTGCCAGCCCGCGGCCAGGAGCTTGCCGGGGTCCACACGAAGGTTGCCGCCCAAGCGATCCCATAAATCGTCCCGGCCCGATCAACCGCAGCGGAATCTCCACATAACTCGTCGGCATCGGCATGATCAGCGGCCACCGGCCCTGCGCCTGCCGCAGCGTTGCCAGCACGTCGGGAAGCCGCAGCGGGATGCCCGGATCGGCAACGATATAAGTCTCCGCTTTCGCGGCCATAGCTGAGAGCACAAAGCTCAGCGCAGAAGTGAAGTTGTCGATCCCGAGAAGCGAGCGGCGGTTGACAAAATCCTTGACGGGAAGTGGCCAAGGCGAGAGTGCCGCTCGTAACAACAGCGCAAAATTTCCCCTCACCCCTGGGCCATAAAGCAAAACCGGCCGCAGAATAGTGAATGGAACGCCGGCCGCGCGTACCGCCGCTTCGGCGGCAAGCTTCGCCCGCCCATAGGCGTCGCTGGGCGCCGGCTCATCGCGCTCCGTCAAGGCGTGATCCGCTGCAGGTCCGCTCTGGGCCCGAATTGAGGACACAAATACGAAATGCCTGACGCCGGTTTGCGCGGCGGCGGCCGCAAGCTTTGCCGTCGCCAGCCGATTGATGCGATCGTAAAGCTCAGGCGCCGCGCTACGGCCGGCATGTGCAATGCCGGCAAGATGAATCACCTGATCGACCCCTTCGAGCAGCGGGCGCCAGTCGAAATCTTCCGACAAATCCGGATGCCGCATGAGTTCGACATCCGGGGGGAATGCGGGCTCGGGTTGCTGCCGCACCGCGGCGCGAAGCGCATAGCTGCTTTGCGCTAATGCCGCTATCGCTGCGCGGCCGAGAAAACCGGACGCGCCGGTCACCAGAAGCCTGTTCACAGCTTAGACGCCGTCAAAGCGAGCCTCGCGAGTGCGGCACAGCGCCGAAAGTATCGGCCAAGCGATACCACGAATGGGCCGCACCGAACCACGCTTGGCGGCTAATACAACGGCTCCAACAGCCCGCTGTTGCCGGGGCTTTTCGTACCGCCTATCAGGTCAAACTGTGAATAGGTCTGCGCGCTGCAGCCGTCTGTCGCCACAGCATAGCGATTTTCAACGATCTCTTTTTGTTTGATGAACAGGGCATAGGTAAGTCGTCGTCCTTTGTCCTGAAAGCGCACGCAAGTGAGCCAGCTCCAGCCCTTGACCGAATGAACCCAGCGATACTTAGATATTTCAAATGCGTCGTACGACACGTAATCTTTGAACGAGCTTTTGATGTGGTCGGCTACCAGAGCATTGAACGTTGGGTCCGGGCCCGATGCTGGCGCGTCTTCCGCTGGTAAGGAAAGGGCGCTGCAGCCGAGCAAAAAGAGCGGCAGCAGAAGCGCCGCATAGGCGGTGTTCTGCAAGGACCTACAGGTGACGTGACGTCGCTTTGGGGCCAACCTGGTAATCCTCGCTCGTCCGTTCCGGTCGGGCGGCTTACTGAACATTCGTCCAAAGCAATTAAACGCCCATTAGCAAATCCTTGATGCCCGAGACGACAGAAGCTCTCGGGTTCGCATTTCGGGGCATCAGGCAGACACAGTACCGCCATGAACGCTCGCCTTATCGGGTCAAGGTTTGAGACTGATTTAGCGGCCGGCATGATCCAGCGGTTTTTTGCGCCAACTTTAGGGCTTCTGATCGGCTTAGCTCTCGGCTCTTGCGCCCCCTTTGTCGCTACTGTCTCCGATCATTGGCCGACCTGGGCTGGCGGTATGCCGAAAGATGTCCCGCCCCGGCCGGGCGCCCCTGGTTACGATGAGTTCCTTAAACATCAGCAAGGCAAGGATGTGACGCCCGCTGCTGCCCCTGGAGAGAATGCCAATGCGCAAGCGGTGCCTCCCAGCGCTCAGCCGGCCAACAACCAAGGCTCGGCGCAGGGCGGCTTATATTAGGCGTCAGCCGCGATGACGAACGCCGTTCACGCGACGCCGGCGCGCAAAAGATCGTGGAAGTGCACAATGCCAACCGGTCGTTCCATATCCACCACAATAAGGGCAGTGATCTTCGACGCATTGAGTAATTGCAGCGCCTCGCCGACCAGCTGATCGGGCCGCGCGGTCTTCGGCGACGCCGTCATGATCTTCTCGACTGGCGCCTGCAGCAAATCGACGCCCATGTGACGGCGCAAATCGCCATCGGTGATGACGCCCGCAAGCTTGCCTTCGTCGTCAGTCACGGCGACGCAACCGAAACCCTTGGCGGACATTTCGACGATCGCCTCCGACATCAAGGCTCCCCGCGCGATCAAGGGGACGGCCGGCCCGGGATGCATAACATCGCGGATGAACTTCAATGCCGCGCCAAGCTTGCCGCGCGGATGAAACACGCCGAAATCGACCGCGGTGAAGCCGCGGCTTTCAAGGAGAGCGATCGCCAGCGCATCGCCGAGGGCGAGTTGCATTAGCGATGACGTCGTGGGCGCCAGATTGTGCGGACAAGCTTCGCGCGTTTCCGGCAGCACCATGGTGATATCGGCCGCCTTGCCCAGCGTACTGTCGGCATTGACGGTGACGGCTATGAGACTGATGCCGAACCGGCGCGAATAGTTGATCAGGTCTTTGAGCTCCTCGGTCTCGCCGGACCAGGACAACGCCAACATCACGTCGTCTGACGTGATCATGCCAAGATCGCCGTGGCTCGCATCGGCGGCGTGCACGAAAAAAGCCGGCGTTCCGGTTGAGGCCAGCGTCGCAGCGATTTTTCGGCCGACGTGACCCGACTTGCCCATGCCGGTGACGATCACGCGCCCACGCGCGCGCTGAATCGTGTCGACGGCGGCGACGAACTCAGCTCCCAACGCGTCGGAGATCGCCGCTGCAAGTGCGGCCAAGCCCTCGCGCTCGGTCTCGAGCGTGCGCAGCGCCGAGGCAACGAACGCGTGCCTAACCGGCTTTCGGACTTTGGCGTCCACTGAACTCATTCGCGTTAGTCCCCAACAAAGCTTACGAACGCGACCATAAAGCCGCAACGGTCGGAGGTTTACTTCTTTTCCCAGGCGGCGAATGCTTCAGCAAAGGCCTGATCGCCGGGCGGGCCCTTCTCCATCGCCAGAATGGCGCGGCCACCCGTCGTGTAGACGATCGGTATATCGAACCAGGGACGCTCCTTGAGCAGCTGTATGTTCCGCTGCACGTCGGCTTCTACCGCGGAAAGCCCAACGAGAAAAAACCCGTTCGTCACCTTGACTGCAAGCCCGGCAAGCGGAGTGCCGCGCGCCTGCTCGGACTGCTTCATCAGGATGCCGGGTACGTTGGCGATGCCGCCGCCGGGAAAATCAGGCGGCAGTTTGAACATGATCTCAATCGTGTGACTTGCCGGCAGAGCTTGATCGGTATTGCGGCGCAGCGACCAGGTCACGGTCATTTTGCGGTCAGGAATTTCCACGTCCGCACGCACCGCAAGCTCCGGTGCGAGTCCCGGGCCGGGCGAAACCGTTTCGGTACGCCAAATGGCAGAGCCTACGCTGCGCTTGCCCTGCGGATCGCCGGGATCCTCCTCGTAGAGCACGACGCGCTGAGCAACCGCCGGCGCGGTGGTTTGGCTGCCCTGGGTGCCCGCAGCCGGTGCCTGACCGGCACTTTGCTCCTGCGGCACCCGGCCAGAGAATTTCGGCTGCTGTGTCGGTGCCGTCGGAGTTCTGGACCGGCGGTTTCGTTCCAAAGTGGGCGTAGCGCTGGTAGACCCCGGTGATGTTGGACCATTGCCAGGCCAACGTCGCGCCGACGCCCGCGAGGATGATTACGCCGACCACGATTGCGACGAGCGTAACTACACCACCGTGTGAGCGCGGGACATAATGCTGGTCATCTCCTGTCGCGGCATACGGCTGATGCCGCGCGGATAGTGGCGGCCAGGTGCCCTCGTGTTCGAACTCGGGGAACGATTCGCGGCTGTCCGGCTCCTCATGAGCGGGCGTCGAATCTTCCGCATCGACTTCCGGCTCGAAATCGCGCGCGAGAGTTGCTGGGCCTTCTTCGGTCGGGGGCCAGGAGGGCGGCACAGCCCGTCCATAAGAATCGCGCGTTTCGCGGGCGGCCTGCGCCGACTTTGCCGTAGCAGCGCCGAGATCGTGAACCTCGTTCGCCACCTCGCGAAAGCCCTTTATGCTTTCCCGAGGGCGCGAGGACGTTCGCGCTCCCAATAGCCGCTCGCGGGCGCTCTGCAGGGGAGCATCGGCGGGCGGCGCATCAGCCCCCGTCGTCGTGGCTGGTCCGGGCGATTGAGGCACGTTTCGCCGCGCCTCGCTGCGTCCAATGTCTGCCGGCGAGATCGAGCGCTCACGCGGAGGCGGTGGTGGGGGCGGCACGCGGTTCGCGCACTTCCGCGCGTGATTTGCGTGCCGCATCAGCTTCCACTTTGCGGATCGCATCTTCGAGGGCGAGACGTTCTTTGGTGATGTCTGCTTCCGGCAGCGCGGGTTCCAGGGAGCGCAACTGCGCAACCAATGCGCTGCGGGCTCGTTCGTACAGAGCCCGGCGAGCTTCTCCAGTGTTCGTTTCGAGCCCTTCCACGGCACGGGCGATGAGTGGAAAATAGTCAGTCATTTATTCAGCTTACGCTTACCCGCGATGCTTTTCATCTTGATTCACATCTCGAACGGGTTCTGCATCAGGATGGTGTCTTCGCGTTCCGGACTTGTCGACAAGACGGCCGTGGAGCAGCCGATCAGTTCCTCCAGCCGGCGCACGTATTTGATGGCTTGGGCAGGTAAATCGGCAAAGGACCGCGCCCGGGCGGTTCCCTCGCGCCAGCCGTCAATGGTCTCGTAAATCGGTTCAACCTGGGCCTGGGCGTGCTCGCTCGCGGGGAGATAGTCAATCTCTCGGCCGTCCAAGCGATAGCCGATGCAAACCTTGATCTCATCGAAGCCATCAAGAATATCGAGCTTCGTGAGGGCAAGGCCATGGATGCCGCTGGTGCGGACGCTTTGCCGCACCAAAACCGCATCGAACCAACCGCAGCGCCGCGGCCGGCCGGTTACCACGCCGAATTCCTTCCCGCGCTCGCCCAATGTTCGGCCGATCTCATTTTTTTGCTCGGTTGGAAAAGGCCCTGCGCCGACCCGCGTCGTATAGGCCTTGCAAATGCCGAGGACGTATCCGATGGCGCTCGGACCAAGTCCCGATCCGGTTGCGGCTTGAGCGGCAACCGTGTTCGAAGAGGTCACATACGGATAGGTACCATGATCGACATCGAGGAGCGCGCCTTGCGCGCCTTCGAACAGGATGCGCTTGCCCTCGCGGCGTTTCTGTTCGAGTAGCGCCCACACCGAGTCCATGAAAGGCAGCACGGACGGCGCCACGCTGACGAGTTCCTTATGTAACTCGTTCGCGTCAATCGAATCGAGGCCGAGACCTTTGCGCAATGCATTATGATGTGCGAGCAAGCGTTCGATCTTGCGATCGAGTGTCGCGCCGTCGGCAAGGTCCATAAGCCGGATCGCTCGGCGTCCGACTTTGTCCTCATAGGCGGGCCCGATCCCCCGCCGCGTGGTGCCGATGCTGAGCGCCGCGTTAGCGTTTTCGCGTATCGCGTCGAGCTCTCCATGCAAAGGCAGGATCAATGTCGTGTTCTCGGCAATGCGCAGATTGTCGGGAGTGACATCGATACCCTGTTGCTTGAGCCTGGCAATCTCAGCGAGGAGCGCGTGCGGGTCGAGGACGACGCCATTGCCGATGACCGACAATTTTCCCGGCCGCACGACGCCGGACGGAAGCAGAGACAGCTTGTAGGTGGTCCCGTTGATGACCAAAGTGTGGCCGGCGTTATGGCCGCCCTGGAACCGGACGACAATGTCGGCCTGTTCGGACAACCAATCCACAATCTTGCCTTTGCCCTCGTCGCCCCACTGAGAGCCGACCACGACAACATTTGCCATGAGGAAGTGTCCCCAGGAGACCGAAGATAAAGACCCGCTGGATACTTGAGTGGATCGGATACCGGCCGCGGCCGCTGTTCCGGATACTGGATGAGGCCTCACGAAGCAAGGCAAAGCGGCGGCGATTCAAGCCGAAAACGCAACCTAAACAGTTGAATTCCCAGCAAATTAGCTACCCTTTGGTCTGCGGCCCTGTTTTTACAACGATGGCCGCCGCGCGCGCCGATTGTCGCAGGCCGATAAGGATCAGTCATGCGGTCAGGGCAGTGGTCGTCCGACGCTGTCCGCGATAGCCCCTGCTACAGGGGATTATCGGGAATCTAGCTCATGCCGGGAGCGGGCCTCGACAATAAGAGCCGCTCGCGCGGCGGGCTGCTCGATCAGCCATATCTGCTTTTGTCGCTCACGTCGCTGTTCTGGGCCGGCAATACCGTAATCGGTCGTTTCATCGTCGGGCACATTCCGCCGATAACGTTTGCTTTCGTCCGCTGGGCCGGCGCCTTCCTGATTTTGTTGCCATTCGCCGCGCTGCCCCTGCTGCGCGATTGGCCAATAATCCGCAAGCACGCGGCGGTGATGACCGTCATCGCTTTGACCGGCTTCTCGGCCTACAACACGATGGCCTATTACGGCCTGCAGTACACAACCGCCATCAACGGGTCATTGCTCCCCTCCATCGGCCCGCTGTTTGTCGCCGTATGGACTTTTGTGCTGTTCGGCGATCGTCTCACATGGCGCCAGGCCTGCGGCATTGCCGTTTCGCTCACCGGCGTCGTTATAATCATCAGCCGCGGCAGTCTCGCCGTTCTGACCGGCATCGGTATCAATCAGGGCGATGTCTGGATCCTTATCGCGCTTCTGGTCTACGCCTACTATACAGCCGTGCTGCGCAAGCGGCCGCCGATGCATCCGCTGTCATTTCTGGCCGTTGGAATGGGCTGGGGCGCGCTGTGGCTCTTGCCTGGAGTGGCGTGGGAACTTGCCGGCGGACAGACCGTGGTGCTGGACGCCGTCAGTGCGGCGAGCGTCGCGTATGTCTGCCTGTTCCCGTCGCTACTCGGTTATCTCTGCCTCAACCGCGGTGTCGACTTGATCGGGGCCAACCGCGCGGCGCCATTCATGCACCTCGTCCCAGTGTTCGGATCGGTGATGGCGATCGTGCTGCTCGGCGAGCACTTCAAGATTTATCACGCCATCGGTTACCTCCTGGTCTTTGCCGGCATCACGGTAGCGACCAGGAAGTAGCGAACGCGTCTTAGAAGCGCAGCGGCTTGACCTGCTGTACGTTGGGAATTTGCTGCACTTGCGCAAGCACGTCCGGCGGAACCGCACCATCGACTTCGACCAAAGCGATAGCGTCGCCACCGGCCGTCTCGCGGCCGAGATGGAAGGTCGCGATGTTGATGCCGGCGCCGGCGAGCAACGTGGCGAATCGCCCAACGAAGCCTGGCCTGTCCTGGTTGGTCACGTAGAGCATCGAAGGACCAAATTCGGCATCGATGCGGATGCCCTTGATGTTGACGATGCGCGGGCGCCCGTCGGCATAGACCGTGCCCGCGACCCAACGAGTCTGCCGGTCGGTGACAACGGCAACGGTGATCAGGCTCTCGTAATCGCCTTCAGCTTCGCGCCGTGTTTCCTCTACGACGATACCACGCTCCTTGGCGACGATCGGTGCCGAGACGACGTTAACGTCTTGCAGCATCGGCCGGAGCAGACCGGCGATCGCGGCGGAGGTCAGCGCGCGGGTGTTCATCTGGGCGACAACGCCTTCATACGACACCTGCACGCGCTTGATGCCGGTTTCTGTGAGCTGGCCGGCAAAGGAGCCGAGTTTCTCCGCCAACGCCACGAACGGTTTGAGCTTCGGTGCTTCCTCGGCGCTGATCGACGGAAAGTTGACGGCGTTGGATATGGCGCCACGGATCAGGTAGTCGGACATCTGCTCGGCGATCTGCAGTGCAACGTTTTCCTGCGCCTCAGAGGTTGCTGCGCCGAGATGCGGAGTGCAAACCACATTGGGAAGTGCGAACAGCGGTGACTGAGTTGCGGGCTCGGTCACGAAGACATCGAGCGCGGCGCCGGCGATGCGGCCCGAGGAAAGCGCTTCGTATAGCGCCGCTTCGTCGACCAACCCGCCGCGGGCGCAGTTGATCAGGCGGACGGTTTTCTTTGTCAGCTTCAACGAGTTGGCGCTGATGATGTTGCGGGTCTTATCGGTGAGCGGTGTATGCAGCGTTATGAAATCGGCTCGCCGCAACAACGCCTCAAGGTCGACCTTCTCCACGCCGAGATCAAGCGCCCGCTCGTCGGAAAGAAAAGGATCATAGGCGATCACCTTCATCTTCATGCCGAGCCCGCGATCGGCGACGATCGAGCCGATATTGCCGCAGCCGATGACGCCGAGCGTCTTGCCGGAAATTTCCACGCCGAGAAACTTGTTCTTCTCCCATTTGCCGGCGCGGGTCGAAGCGTCGGCCTCGGGGATCTGCCGCGCCAGCGATAGCATGAGCGTGATGGCGTGTTCGGCGGTGGTGATCGAATTGCCGAACGGCGTATTCATCACGATGACACCGCGCGCGGTCGCCGCCGGGATATCGACATTGTCGACGCCGATGCCGGCGCGGCCGATCACCTTCAGCTTTTCCGCCCGCTCCAGCATTTTGGCTGTGACTTTGGTCGCGGAACGGATCGCCAGCCCATCGAAGCCGTTGATGGTCTCGGCGAGTTTGTCTTTGTCCTTGCCGAGATTGGGCTGGAAATCGACGTCGAGCCCGCGTTCCTTGAAGATCGCTACCGCAGCCGGCGAGAGCGCATCGGAGATGAGAACCCTGGCGGTCATGAGCTTTTCCTATGCCGCTTTCGCCAGCGCGTCCTTGGCCTTGGCGTACGCCCAGTCGAGCCAGAGCGTGAGTGCTTCGACATCGGCACGCTCAACAGTCGATCCGCACCAGATGCGCAAGCCAGGTGGTGCATCGCGATAGGAATCGATGTCGTAGGCGACGCCCTCTTTGTCGAGCGTGGCGGCGATGCTTTTGACGAAAGCGGCTTGCGCGTCAGCCGTCAGACTGGTGACCGCCGGATCTACGATCTTCAGGCAAACCGACGTGTTCGAACGTGACGCCGGTTCGCGAGCGAGAAAATCAATCCATTTCGCTCGCGCGATCCATTCGGCGATGACCCGCGTATTGCCATCGGCGCGCGCGCGAAGGGCGGGGACCCCGCCGATCGACTTCGCCCATTCGAGCGTATCGAGGTAATCCTCTACGCACAGCATCGACGGCGTGTTGATGGTTTCGCCGACGAAAATGCCTTCGTTCAGTTTGCCGCCCTTGGTCATGCGGAAGACCTTCGGCAGCGGCCACGGCGGAGTATAGCTCTCGAGCCTCGCGACCGCGCGCGGAGACAGAATCAGCATGCCGTGTGCGGCTTCTCCGCCCAGCGCTTTCTGCCAGGAGAAGGTGACGACATCGAGCTTCGCCCATTCAAGCGGCTGGGCGAAGGCGGCCGAGGTCGCGTCGCAGATCGTCAGCCCGGCGCGGTCTGCAGCGATCCAATCGGCGTTGGGAACGCGCACGCCAGAGGTCGTGCCATTCCAAGTGAAGACGACGTCGCTGTGCGGATCGACCTTGGCGAGGTCCGGCAATTCGCCGTAGCCGGCCTTCAAGATGGTCACGTCCTTGAGTTTGAGCTCCTTGGCGACGTCGCTGACCCAGCCCTCGCCGAACGATTCCCAGGCGAGCATCGTGACCGGGCGCGCGCCCAGCAGCGACCACAGCGCCATTTCCACCGCGCCGGTGTCGGAAGCCGGTACGATGCCGATGCGGTAATCGGCGGGAACCCCAAGTACCTCGCGGGTAAGATCGATGGCCCGCTTGAGCCGCGCCTTGCCGATTTTCGAACGATGAGAGCGTCCCAAGAACGCGTTGCTGAGGGCTTGTAGGCTCCATCCGGGGCGCTTGGCGCAGGGGCCGGATGAAAAATGCGGCACAGTCGGCCGCACGGCGGGCATTGCCATCGTCATGATCTATCCTTCCAGATAGGCGCCCCTCGTTGGGGAGGGGTGTCCCGCCGCCGGAAATAATCGGAGGGGCGGATAAGGTCAAGACCGATGATGGATCTGTCCTGGTCGTCAGAATTTAAAGCCAGCGCCGACGCGACCGGTGGCGACGGTCATCAAGAAGCCCGGGGGCGGGTTGAACTGGTCGAATTCGAATTCGGCGCGCAGGAAGACATTTTGCATCAGCGCAACGTCGACGCCGCCGCCGACGGTGAAGCCGTACAGCACCTCGCGAGTTCGCGATTGAAGCCGTTATTGATTGGGGCCGACCCGCACGGCTTACTGACAGTGCACACCCCGACTGTACCGGAGGTGTACTGCACTGCCACGCCGGTTACTGAAACGTTCGTATTCGCCACCCCCATCGCGAATCCGATAAAGCCGTAGGGCAGGAAATTGCCAACGACCCAGCCGGCCCGCAGCCGCAGCGTCGCGAAATCCTGGTCGGTCAATCGACCCGTTGCCAGTGATACTGACGCTGTATGCGTGCCCGTGCTGTCGCTCGTGACTCAGTGTCCGATCGGCGAAGACGACGCATGGAGGGAAAAGGAGGCACGATTGAAGTTGGCCTCCATGCCAATGATCAAGTCCTGCCATTGGGTATTATAGCCGACAAACGCGCCATAGCCGATCGCGCTTTGGTTGGCATTGCCCAGCACGGGCCATTGGGAAGCCGCGCTTGCTGGTTTTCCAGAGTGGTTTGCCCGCAGAGCGTAGGCGACCAGGGATTGCGTTGTGTTGCTGAAATCGGCGTTGGCGTTGGTCAAGCCGATCTGGCCGCCGGCGTAGAAGCCGCTCCAGCGCGTGAAGGTCGCCGGTCCTATAGTTTCTGAGCCGCGCAGAATGTCGTAATTGGCTGCCGGTCCCGGCGGGGGAATATCGAAGTCAGCAGCGGCGGCGGGCGACGCCAAGGTCAGCGCAAACAAACCGCAAAACACCCAACGCATCGGGCCGCCCTTTCATGCCTTCGGCGCGCTTAAAGCCGAGCGGCATCATCAGGCATTAACCTTAATGGAGCGTTAGTCCCGATTGGCCATCGCGGGGCGAAACAAAAAACGCGCGAATTACGTGCTCGTTCGCAACGCCAGAAGCCGATTAAGCGTCCATTAAGCATTCTTTGAAATGGTTCGTTATCCTTAACAGCCGCTTTGCGCTCCGGCTGCTGGGACGGATGAGGAAGTAGTCATGTTCAAAGCGGCGGTAGCGACTCTTATTTTCTTAGTTGTGCCATTGGCGAGCGCCACGGCCGCCGATATGGCGCAGCAGCCTCCCATGATGCCGGCTCAGGTCATGCCGATCGTGATGCCGGCGCCAATCGAAGCTCCATCGAGCTGGTATCTGCGCGGCGATATCGGAGTTGGCAACCTGCAGACGACAAACGTGGATTATCTGCCCAACCCACTCAACAACCCCAGTAACTTTACGATCCAGTCGGTTGGGCTGCAGGATCAGGTTTTTTATCTTCTTGGTGTCGGCTACGAATTCAATAACTGGCTGCGCTTCGATGCCACGGCGGAATATCGCAACAAAGATTTGTTTGTTTTTTGGGGTGGCTACACGACCGCGTGTCCAAATCCCTTCGCCCAGTGTCTCGACGTTTATAACGGCTACATCAGTTCCTGGGTGTTTCTCGCAAACGCCTACGTCGATCTCTTCACTTGGTGCGGACTCACCCCGTTCGTCGGTGTTGGCGTTGGTACCGCCGCCAACACGCTAGCCGGATTCTCCGATGTCGGGATACCGACCGGCGGCGCGGGCGTTGGTCCCAGCGTTACCGATTGGAATTTGGCTTGGGCCATTCACGCCGGTTTCAGCTACACAATTAACGAGCATCTTAAGCTCGAACTCGCGTATCGCTTTCTCAACATGGGATCAGTGCAAGGCCTGATTAACTGCGTCGGCGGTTGTAATCCGGACAGCTATAAATTCCACACACTTGAGTCGCAGGATTTGATGCTTGGCTTCCGCTGGATGTTCGAGGCCGGGCCGGCTTACGCGGTTCCGCAGTACGTCGCTCCGGCGCCGCAGTACATGGCGCCAGCGCAGCCGATGATGGTCCCGGCCCAACCGATGATGGTCCCGGCCCAACCGATGATGGTTCCAGCGCCGGCACTGTCGACGCGAGGATAGGCGGCAATGACGGCGTCGCCGGCAATAGCGACAAAACGTCCTCGTTGAACACCGCGGAAACTCCGGGCCAGGCCGGCGGTCGCCGACTATGGCTTGAATGTTGGCTCGTTCGAATTGTAATGCCTTTTCGCCATCGAACATGACCTACAGTGCTAACTCTTTTTCTGAGACGCGTGACGCCTTTCTCACTGCCGGCGCACGTTTGCGGACCTTTGTATTTCTCCTCGCTGTCGTGGCCATCAACTACACGTGGTCGAGACCTTCCCCGGTCGATATTATATTCTTCCTTGCCCTGTTGTTGACGCCGTTCTGCAAGCAAACACTCAATCTGCGGAGCGTCATGCTGATCGGCCTGGTGATGACCTGGCTGATCTCGATTTACGTCTCCTCGGTTTCGCTGCTCGATAAGCCCCTCGTCGCCTTCCAGTTCGTCGCTTTGACGTCGGTCGTTCTGATCGGCATCACCTCCTGCCTCGTTACAACGGGATGGACCGAGCGCGATCTGAAGCGATTCATGCGAGTTTACGTGTTCGCGACCGTTATCGCCGCCTGCATTGGGATTTTCGGCTTCGTCACCAAGAATCCCTCGCTCACGTGGGCCGATCGGCCGACCTCTTTTCTCGACGATCCGGACATGTTCGGCGTTTTCCTCATCCCGGGCATGATGGGTTCGCTTTTCCTGATTTCCGAAGGGCGCAAGCGCATCTTGTACGCCGCGATTCTGCTCCTGCTGTCGATCTCGGTAGTCCTGTCTTTCTCCCGGGCGGCGATCGTCTTTGGATTTTTCTGGAGCGGTGTCTGTTTTCTGTTTTTGAACCGGCAAAATCTCCTCAAAGCATCGCTCGTGGCGATTGCCGTGGTGTTGTTCGTCACCATTGCTTGCGTGATTTTGTATTTGGCGAACGACACCTTCGCCCAGATGATCGTTGAGCGATCCAAGCTTGCCGAGACCTACGATCTTGGGCAGTTTGGACGCTACAACAGATATTTGCTCGCGATTCCCATGATCCTGGAGAATCCGCTCGGGCTTGGTCTGTTCGAAATCGACAAGTATTTTCCCGAGCCGATTTACAATATTTGGATCAGCGCGTTTCTAAACTATGGCTGGATCGCCGGATTTGACTGGACCCTGCTCATGGTGCTCACGGTGCAACAGGCCTGGTACAACTGGAAGCAATCAAGAAACACGCTGTGCCTGGTAATTCTGTTTTCATGGCTCGCGATTATTTGCTGCGCGATGTTGCACCAGGGAGAGCGCTGGCGCTTCCTGTGGCTGTTCACTGGAATGGCGTGGGGCCTCAACTATCGAAATTTCGCGCCGGCGCCGGTCGAAGCTGCCGACGAAGAGGACGGCGAGATTTACTATCTGAATGCGGCGTGAGGGCATTGCGCTTGTTCCGACCTCTGCCGCGTAGCTTCATCAAAAATGGCACCATTGCTTGGTGTAGTGCGGTGCTCGGTACGTTCGCGGGAGTTACTGCCGCCGGTGCCGACGACGTATGCATCGAATGCATTTCAGTAAAGTTGGAACACCCGGTCGTGGTGCGCGGGCCGTCGCGGCACGAACCGGATGCGCCTGTCAGCATCATTGAACTTCCGGATCACACTTTCCGCGCCTTCGCCGCTAACGGCACGACAGTAGCGATCGACGGCGCCACGCCTTTTGTACTGGGAGGGCCGTCGAAAGTCGTGCTGGAGCCGGGACCGGCTGGAAGCCCGTCGGAGTGTGGCCGCTGGCTGACGACAGTGATGCAGGGCCGCGGCATGCTGTACGGGCTCATTCACAATGAGCAGCATTGCGATTATCGCGAAGGCGAAACCTACAAATCAATGTCCATCGCTCGCTCCGAGGACCTCGGATTGACCTGGAATGTGCTCGGTCAGATCATCACCGCCGATGAGGGGCCGGCATCCGGGCGGCAAGGCGGTGAGGGCGACTGCACTGCGGTGGATGGTCACGATGGATATTGGTATGCGTATTGTCAGCGCCTGCGCGATTGGAAAAATACCGTAGCGCGTGCGCCGCGAAACGATCCGTCGCCGGGAAAGTGGACAAAGTGGAGCGGCACCGGCTGGAACGCGCCGGGTCTCGGAGGTGTGGCGGCAGCGCTGAACGGGGCCGTCGGAATGAGTTCGGCGTATTCGACTGAAGCTGATGCCGTCTTGCTGCTTGGTACTACCGCTTCGGCACTGCAATTGTCCGCTTCCAAGGACAAGCTGCATTTTGCCACCGTCTCAGAGCCGATCATCCTTTATGACGCCAACGACTGGAAGCGGCCGGCGCCCGGTGATCTCTACGCCTATCCAAGCATGGTCGCCGAGCATGGCTTCAACAACATCGGACGTCATTTTTTCCTGACCTACATGTACATTCCGCCGGGTCAGGATTTCACCCAGCGCTATCTCGTCGTGCATGAAGCGTCGATTGCTGTGGCTCCGACGCCGCAACGTCCTCAGGTACGGACCGCTCTGTCGAAATGGAACAGTTCCGATGGCGGCAAGTGGGTGACAACCGGCCCCCCAATCGCGACGGGGCGCTCATATGCGTTTGATCGCCAGCTCGGCTATGTGATGACGGCGCCGCCAAATCCAACTTCCAGCATCAAGCTGGACGAATGCTTTTCTGCGCGATCAGGTAGCGGTTTTCTCACTGAAGCCGGGCGCTGCGTGGCCGAAGGCGCCGAGCGGCGGCGCATCGCTGGCTATGTGGTCCGGTCCGAGCAGCCGGGAACGATTGCGATTTACAGTTGTCTATCGCGGGACTATGCGCGGTTTACCTCGAATCGCGCCAATTGCGACAACGAAGGAACCCGCGATCGCGTGTTGGGATTCGCTTTCCGCTGAGGCGGCGAAAAGAGCCCGACTTTCGTTCAGTCGTGGCTCTCGTCGAGCTTGCCGATATGATGCTGCGCATAGAACTCGAGGCCGAGTTTGGCAACGAGGTCGAGCTGGGTCTCGAGGAAATCGATGTGATGCTCCTCGTCCTGCATCAGCTTTTCAAACAGGTCGCGCGAGACGTAATCCTTGACCGAATGACAGTGGGTCGCCGCTTCCTCGTACAGCGCGCGCGCGTGCATTTCCGCGCGGAGGTCGCAGTCGAGCACCTCTTTCACCGTCTGGCCGATGTGCAGCGGATCAAGCACCTGCATGTTGGGAAAGCCGTCGAGGAAGATGATGCGCTCGACCAGCTTGTCGGCGTGCTCCATTTCTTCGATTGATTCCTTGCGCCATTGCTTGGCCAGCGATTTGTAGCCCCAATTGTCGAGCAGGCGATAATGCAGCCAGTATTGATTGATCGCAGTCAGCTCGTGGCGGAGCGCCTTGTTCAAGTAATCGATGACTCCGGGGTCGCCCTTCATGATGGTGCTCCTGCCAGGTGAATTGGCGTCGCGCGGGAGATGCGCACTTTTTAATTATAACAATTCAAGGCTGGCCGCCTACGGCTTAAATAAAGCGTCGGAACTTCGAGATGGCAGTGGCGAAAGGTGGAGAACCCGGTCTAGGGGAGTTCGCTGCCCCGGCAGCATGAGGCTTCTGCACCGCCAAGCGCTTCGTCCATGATGCGCCGAATGGTCCTGGCGCAGCGTCCGCACTGGGGGCTGCAACCGAGGCAGCCATAAACCTCACCTGCTGTGCGCGGCGCGGCTCTATCGCCGGACAGTGTCCCCCGCACATCATGATCCGTGAACACGTTGCAGGAACAGACGATCATCTAGGAATCCGCCGCGGCGTTGGTATCAATCGCAACTATTCTATTTAGTCGTCGCGCAAATTGATTTCAATCAAAATCAAGTTGTTTTGAGTTATTCTAACCTGCTGACATGGTTACAGGTTTTCCGCTTCATGCGGGCTTTTGATAACAGCCAATTAACGCTTTGGCTAGGGCGTTTAACCGCTTGCGAAGGCGGCGAGAATCCGTTCTCCCACCGACAGCCAGCTCATTTCTTAGTTATCCACAACAAAGAGCTCGCGTGTGGCCCGCTGCCGGGAAGCCGTCCGTTGCTGGACCAGAAACACACATAAAGCGCCAAGCAAGGCCGGCGCCGCAATGATCGGGAAGATCACCTCGACATTCCAATGCCAGCTTAGAAAGATGCCTCCCATGATCGGGCCAATGACGGCGCCGAGCCGGCCAATCGCCATGGCCCAACCCACGCCCGTCGAACGGATGGCGACGGGATAGGTACTCGCCGCCAGCGCGATCACCCCGGTTTGACTTGCGCCGGCAAAGAAGCCGCTCAGGGTGATGACGACCGCCGCGCTCGAGAAGCTCGCTGTCGAAAAGCCGAGCAATCCAGCCGCGATCGAAGCCAGGATGAACGCCGGAATCAGCACGCTGTAAGTACCATAGCGGTCCATCAGCCGGCCGACCGACCCGGATCCAAAAAAGCTTCCAAGACTATTCAGCGCGATGGTAAGGCCAGCCTGCGCCATTGACAACCCGCCGGCGCGCAGCAGCGTCGGTATCCATGACGTGACGAAGATGAGGATCAAGAAGCTCGTGAAGAACGGCACCCACAATAGCAAAGTCAGCGAGGCGCGGCCTTCGGTGAACAGATGTTTCATCGGCGCACCGGGGAGCTTTTCCTCACTGACGGTGTAGTGGACTTCTGCCGCTTCCGGAATCTCCGGCGCTATTTTGCGGACGATTCGCTGCACGGTTTTCGGATGCAGACCGCGGGTGAGCAGGAACGACACCAATTCAGGAAGAGCAAAGATCAGCGCAACAACAAGAAGCAACGGCACGATCGAGCCGATGAGAAACAGCGACTGCCAGCCCAAAGGCGTGATCAGCACTGAGCCCAGCAGACCGATCGCGACACCGCCGAGCGGAAACGCGGACCATTGCAGGGCTACGAATGCCGAGCGCAGCCGCTTGGGCGCAAATTCCGAGGTCAGCGCGACCGCGTTTGGGGCGAGACCGCCGAGGCCAAGCCCGGTCAGAAACCGCAGCACCAACAGCTGATCGAATGACTTGATCCACACCGTCGCCAAAGTGAGGATCGCGAACAACAGGGTCGCCCCGATCACCAGGCGCTTGCGCCCAAAACGATCGCCAAGCGGGCCGAAGGTGAGCACGCCAAGCAGAATTCCCGCCTGGCTGATGCCGAAAACTGGCCCGAAGGAACTTGGGCTGACGCCAAGCGTAGCCGCAATTGAAGGGGCTACGAGACCCAGCATGATGGTATCAGCGCCGTCCAAAAAGATCATCAGTGCACAAAGAAAGACGACCCGGATTTGCAGCTCGGTCAACGGCCGCTGATCGATGACCTCCGTGACGTTGATTGTTGAAACTGCCCGCGACACGTTCCCTCGGTTATGGTGACCCCGCCTATGATGGCGGATGTTGCAGATAGGATGGCCTGGTATTGACCGTCTCGACGTCGAATCCCGCCGCGCGCTTGAAGGAGATCGAGGCCTCCTTCAGCTCCTCGGCACTGAGCACCGCTGCGATGTCGGAGAAGCCGTCGGGGGCGCGCTCCTCGGCCAGTTGCATGACCGTTTCCGGACCGAGCCGGCGGTTGCGCAAGATCATACCGTTCATCGCGTCCATGCGTTCGCGCTCATACTCCCGCAGCGCTTCCACCGGATCGGCATAACGCAGGAGCGCGGCCGCCAGCACGCGCCCATCGACGATGGCCTGCGAGCCGGCTTGCGCGCCGACCGGAAGCATTGGGTGCGCGGCGTCGCCGACCATCGTTACCCGGCCGAAGCTCCACTGCGGCAATGGATCGCGATCGACGTCGGGGAACACAAAGACGTCTTCGGTCGCCTCGACCAGCTTCGGAATATCGAGCCAGTCAAATCTCCAGCCGGCGTATCCGGCTAGGATCAGCGCCTTATCCGCGCGCACTCCCCATTCTTCAAGCGGCATCATCGGGTCGTGGGTGCGCACGACGCAGATCCAATTGATGAGGCAACGACCGTCCGGGAGCTGTTCGATCGGGTAAGCGATGAAACGCTGATCGCGGTGGCCGGCGATGACCATTGTGGCGCCGCTCAGATAAGGCTCTGCCGCCGTCACACCGCGGTAATTAATGACGCCCTCGTAGTGCAGCTTTTCGGTCGGTGAAAACGCGTGACGCACCGCCGAATGGATGCCATCGGCGCCGACAAGAAAATCGCCTTCGACCTCCGCGACTTCGCGCCCGGTTGTGCGGTCGATGAATCTGGCGACGACCCCGTCGCCTCGCGTTGCGAATGTCGCCAAATGGTGACCGGTGTGAATGCGATCCGGACCAAGCCGCGCCCGTGCGGCGTCCAGCAGTAGTCTTTGCAGTTCGCCGCGCGATACCGAATGCTGCGGCCACCTGTAACCGGCGGCCAGACCGCGCGGCTCCGACCAGATGAGCTGTCCGTGTTTGTTGAAATAGGCCAGCGCGGCGGTAGCGACAGAACCGGCGGCGAGTTGCTCGCCCAGGCCGAGCTCGGTCAACTCGCGCACGGCATGCGGTTGGACGTTGATTCCAAGGCCGAGAAATTGGAACACCGGCGCGGAGTTCGAAAACATGTGGCTCAAATCCGATCTGATGCAGACTCAATGCCAGCGACAGGCCGCCGATACCGCCCCCGACGACGATCGCCTTCATGCGTACCGTCCCAGGTCTTAGAGGGCAGGTTACGCCGCGGCAGATTCCTCGGAATCGTCTTCGGAGCGGGAGCGCCGCCGCCGCGAGCGCAGCCGGCAGATGCGCGAAGGGATATAGCAGAGATCGTCGAGGAAGCCGATGAAGCGCTGACCGCGTGCCAGTGCTCGGTCGAGCGCCGCCATGGTGCGCGCCTGCCCGGGGTCTTCATCGTCGATCCAGGTGCGCAGCACTGAGGCGAACAGCATCGCCAGCCCTTGGGCGCGGATCATGCCGCGGGGGCCTGAGGAACCGATGCCGGCCGCTGCCAGCATCCATTGCTGCGAGCGTACGGCGAGTCCGTTGAGCGCCAAAGCAAGCGGCGGATTGCGGCGCGCGGAGCGCAACAGCGAGCGAACCGCTTGGCGATGCGGCGCCAGCGTCTCCAACCGGCGCATCAATACGTCGAACAGCCGTTCGCGCTCGGGTTCCTCAGCCATGTTGCCCAGATCCTCGGCAAGCACGGCGCGATCGGTGGCCTTCACGAAAGCAGCGACGATCCCGAGGGTCGATGCGAATTCGCCGCGTAATTGCGAAAGCGACAGGCCGGCGTGGCGGGCGACATCGGCAAGACCGATCGTTTCAAACGTCTTGTCGGCCAAGAGCGCCAGCAGCGCGGCGATGATCTTGTCGCGATCGCTCGTTGGCACCGATGCAGGGCGAGGCGGAGTGGCACGGGCCGAAGCACCTCGGGTGGATTTGCCGGCGGCCTTGCGGGTGGGTCTGCGAGCCATGGCCGAACTCCTCAACACGCGCGACTAAACGCAATGTAGCCCCCCTGGGCAATGCTTCCAAGGCGTTCGCGTCAACCGGCAAGCTCACGCGAGCGTTTGGTCGCGGCGGCTACCGCCTCCTTCATCAGGGGCACCAAGCCGTTCCGACCCATCAGCACCGCGAGCGCAGCCGCAGTTGTGCCGCCCGGGGAGGTGACATTTTCCCGCAGCGTTGCCGCCGTGAGCCCCGAGCGGTAGAGCAACTCTCCGGAACCTGCGACGGTTTCCCGCGCCAGCTTGTCCGCCAAGGCCGGCGGCAGTCCGGCCGCGACAGCGGCATCCGCGAGTGCCTCCGCAAGCAGAAACACGTAGGCCGGTCCCGAGCCCGACACCGCCGTCACCGCGTCCATCAGCGCTTCGTCGTCGACCCATTCCACGGCGCCAGTTGCCGCGAGAAGGCCATCGGCTAGCTCGCGCTGCTTTTCGGTGGCGCCGCGCGCCACGGCGACGGTGATGCCGTGGCCGATTGCAGCAGGCGTATTGGGCATGGCGCGCACCAGGGCGCAGGGCGTGTTGAGCGCACCGGCCAGGAAGTCGAGCGTCCGTCCGGCCATGATCGAGACGACGAGCGTAGACGGAGCGATCATAGGCGCCGCTGCCGCTACGACATCCGCAGCGACTTGCGGCTTGACCGCGATGACGATGGCGGCGGCGCTGGGCAGTCCGCGGATGGCGGGATTGAGCCGCAGGCCGCGATCGGCAAGCGCGGTGATCTGTGGCGAAGGGTGTGGCTCGATCACCGCGACGTTTGCTGGACCAAGCCCAAAGCGAAGCCAGCCATCGAGCAGGGCACTGCCCATTTTGCCGGCGCCCACGAGTACGAGTAAGCCCGGCAAGTCATGCAAATCGGGGCCCTTGCCAGCGGAAGGATTTGAGGCGCTCATCGCCGTGTTTTCCCGTCATTCCGGATTGCCGCGAAGCGGCGAGCGCCAAATCCATAACCGTTGTTTAGGCGATTGCCGAGCCTGCGAGCCGGCCGCCACCAATCTCGTCGGCTATGATTTGCGACCTCTCGCAGATCCGGCACGAGGAAGGCTATGCCTCGCCGGAGGTCTCGAACATGACGGAGTCCATTGCCTCGCGCGCGGATTTGCCGGCCCAGACCACAAACTGGAACGCCGGGAAATAGCGTTCACAGGAATCGAGCGCGGTGCCGAGCACTGCCTCGCATTGCCGGTCCGATGCGGAGCCGCCGCCGGAGAGCAGCAACGCATGGCGGAACATCACCACGCCGTTCTGCGTCCAGACGTCGAAATGACCGATCCACATTTGCTCATTGATCAACGCGATGAGCTGCTGGACCTCGGACAGCCGCAGCTCCGGCACGCGCATGTCGAAGGCGCAGGCAAGATGCAGCGCCTCGATCTCACCCATCCAGGTGAATGAAACCTGATAGTTGGTCCATCGGCCGGTGACGACGATTGCGACTTCGTCCTCGCCGGCACGTTCGAACGGCCAGTTGTTGCCGACCGCCATATGCTCGACCACGTCGAGGGGATTGTCGTGAGGCTCTTGTGCAATTGCGGTCAGGGACATGCCGTCTCCACAGCTCCGGTTGGGGTGGAAATGCGCACGCCACTGAACATTGCCAAAGGCTGGGCTGCGATTTGCCGCAGGAACAACCTCAGGCCAGCAGATTGACTCAAATCGCAAATCACTTGGCTGCGCCGAATATAAACGGCTCGATTCCGACGCCAAAGCCTCCATTTCGAACCGACGAGCGCTTTGCCTGTGGCACTCATGAAGTGATTTGCCGCCGGGACACAATGCAGGAAAGATGACCGTCCACAGTCGATCCTGCGACAAGTTGACTCGGGGGACGCGGCGAGCGTGAGCTTGCGTTTACGCACGTGCTGCCGTGAATCGGGAGCACGTGCGGCGCACGAGGCTTTGCCGCAGGCGGTGGCGCCGGCCGGTATCTAGTCGAAGAACAGGCTTGAAACCAATTCCTCAGCCGCGGTGCGGCTGATCGCTTCTCCGATCAGCGTCGCGATCGAAAGCACGCGAATATTCGCGGAGGCGTTGACGGCATCAGTCGGCTGAATCGAGTCGGTGATCACCAGCTCTTTCAGATTCGATTTATTGACGCGGGCTACTGCTCCCCCGGACAGAACGCCATGGCTGATGTAGCCGTAGACCGAGTTGGCGCGCTTTTCCAGAAGCGCATCGGCGGCGTTGAGCAGAGTGCCACCGGAATCGACGATGTCGTCGATGAGGATGCAGATACGACCGTCGACCTCACCTATGACATTCGCCACTTCGGATTCGCCCGGGCGCTCGCGCCGTTTGTCGATAATGGCGAGCGGCACATTGATGCGTTTGGCGAGCCCGCGGGCCCGCACCACGCCGCCAACATCCGGCGAAACGACGATGACGTCGTCGAGGCCGAAACGCTGTTTGATGTCGCGCACCATCACCGGCGCGGCGAACAGGTTGTCGGTGGGGATATCGAAGAAACCCTGGATCTGGCCGGCATGAAGATCGACCGTGAGCACGCGGTCGGCGCCGGCGCGGGTAATGAGGTTGGCGACGAGCTTTGCGGAGATCGGGGTGCGCGGCCCCGGTTTGCGGTCCTGCCGGGCGTAACCGAAATAGGGGATCACAGCTGTGATGCGGCGCGCCGACGCGCGGCGCAGCGCGTCGATGATGATCAGCAGTTCCATCAGGTGGTCATTGGCCGGAAACGAGGTCGACTGCAGGACAAAAACGTCCGCGCCGCGCACGTTTTCCTGGATTTCGACGAAAATCTCCATGTCGGCGAACCGGCGAACCACAGCCTTAGTCATCGGAATACCGATGTAGGCGCCGATGCCCTCGGCGAGGGCAGGGTTGGAATTGCCGGCAACGAGCCTGATCGCTCCGTTGTTGCTCGCCATTCCAATCTCCTGCGGAGCGCCACAATTTACGCGACCTGATACAAGCCAAGTGCCGGAGTGGCAACCTGAATCGCGGTCTTGTCCCCGCGGAATGCCGAATGGTGAACGGCAGGTAGTCCGAGGCGAAGGGCTGCGGCTTCGCCGCCCTTGGGCGTTCGCTATTGGCGGCTTATACCAGCGCAATCGCGTTGACGTGACGGCCGTAATCCGCCTCGGCGTTGTGGGTCGAACGGCGAAAGCTGAAAAATCGGGCAGGGTCGGCGTAGGTGCAAAACCCCAAATCCTCAAATTGGCCGACCCCGGCCCGCTCAAGCCGCATCCCGATATAACCAGCCAGGTCAAACATTGCGTGACCTTCTCGCGGCGCAGAGATGAAAAACCGTCCGTTATCAGAATCCTCGGCAGTGAACCGAGAAATCAGATCGGACCCGACTTCGTAGTTGCGCTGCCTGATCATCGGGCCAAGCACGGCGTGAATCCGGTTGCGGTCAGCGCCTAGTTGCTCCATCGCGGCGACGGTCGCTTCCACAATGCCGGTGAGCGCCCCCCGCCACCCCGCGTGCGCCGCGCCGATGACGCCGGCTGTGGGGTCGGCGAAGAGGACTGGACCGCAATCGGCCGTGGTTACGCCGATGGCAACACCGGGGGTGCGCGTGGCGATGCCGTCGGCACGCGGACGCGCCTCCATTGTCCATGCAGTTTCCACCACGACCGCTTGGGGCGAGTGGATCTGGTAGGCGGTTAGCAAGCTACGCGGTTTCACACCGAGCGCGGCCGCCATACGCGCGCGATTTTCGGCCACGTCGGCGGCGCTGTCGCGCGAGCCGATACCGCCGTTAAGGCTGGCATACAGACCGCCGGAAACACCACCCTGCCGGGTAAAGAAGCCGTGGCGGATACCCTTGAGCGAGAGAGTCTCGGCCTCGATCATCATCATTTAGGTCTCAAAGCCCGGCAGCGGCCCGAGCTTGGGATCAGTGATTGCAAGGACCTTGAATAATTCGCCCATCCCGCCCGGTCCGACGGCCGTCAGTCGCGAGAGCGCCTGCTCGATCTCATTGCCCTTGTCGTGCTGCGCGCGGGCCTTGAGCGCCGCCGCGCGCTTTTCAACGCCGAGGCGCCGAAGGAAGTCGCGCTGCGAAACCGGGCCATGGATGCGCGCGCCGGTGATCTCGGCGGTTTGCGCCAGCGCCATGAAATCGACGTGGGCGGTGAGGTCGGACTGTCCCGGCGCGCGCAGCGGCTCGCTGAAGGCATGATCGACTACGGCCTGCAGCGTATCTCCGAGCCCGTGCTGGGCGTGGCCGTAGTCGATGATGAGGGCGGCGCCGTCACCGCGCACACGCCTGCCGATTTCGATCGCGATCGCTTCAGGACGCCATTCGTAAATCGAGCCGGTCGGAGACGATGCACGCAGCTTGCGTGGCAAGGTCGCGTCGAAATGGGGTAGCGGATTGCGTGCGGCGCTTATGACCAGACTGCCATCAGCGGCGACTTCGACGACGCGCTCGTGCCATCCGTCCGACTGTTTGATCGCCTGGTGAACCGGCAGTGCGTCGATGAATTCGTTGGCGATGATGATGTTGGGGCCGCTTGGGACATCGGCGAGCTTGTCGTGCCACAGGATCGGCATTGCCAGAGCTTCCAGCCTGAGCTGCTGCTGCTCTTTCAATCTCGGGCTGATCTCGACGAGATGCAGGACGACCGCAGTTTGAAAATCTTTGACGATTTTCGCGGCACGGAATGCGTCGATCATCAACGTGCCATGCCCGGGCCCAAGCTCGATAACGCGCACGTTTTCCGGAGAGCCCATCTGCTGCCAGACCGCGGCCATCCACAGGCCGATCAGCTCGCCGAACATCTGGCTGATCTCCGGCGCCGTGATGAAGTCGCCGCCGGCGCCGATCGGGTCGTGAGTGATGTAATAGCCGTATTGCGGATGGGTGAGAGCGAGCCGCATATAATCGGCAAGCGGCATTGGTCCGGCGACCGCGATCAATCGGCGGATTTCACTTTCGAGCGGCGAATGCTCATCAGCCATTTTTGACGATCGGCTGGCGGACGAAGGCGATACCGAGCGCAAGCAAGCCTGCCAATATCAGGGGAATCGAGAGCAGCATTCCCATCGTGAGCCCGCCCCAGAGGAAGCCGAGCTGCGGGTCGGGCTCGCGGAAAAATTCGCAGAAGATGCGCACGATGCCATAGGCGACCGCAAAGGTTCCGGTGACGACACCCGGCCGTTTGAGCGCTCCGAAGCGCACCATCACCCCGAGCACGACCAGAAGGAGCAAGCCTTCGAGGGTCGCTTCATAAAGCTGGCTGGGATGTCGCGGAAACGGCCCGCCCGAAGGAAAGACCATAGCCCAAGGCACGTCGGTCGGCCGTCCCCATAATTCGCCGTTGATGAAGTTGGCGAGACGACCAAGGAAGAGGCCGATCGGAGCGACCGCCAGCGTTACGTCACCGAGCGAAAGGACCGGAATGCCGCGGCGGAGCGCGAACAGGACGGTGACGACGATGCAGCCAATGACGCCGCCGTGGAACGACATGCCGCCGGTCCACAGCGCGAAAATCTCCAGGGGGTTAGCGGCGAAATACCCTAGATTGTAAAACAGCACGTAGCCGATACGGCCGCCGAGGATGATTCCGAGCGTGATCCAGATAATGAAATCATCGAAGTCAGTGACGGTGAACGGTGCCGGCCCGCCCCACAATCTTTTGCTCGCAATGATGATGCGGGCGTAATACCAGCCGGCAAGGATGCCAGCGATGTAGGCCAGTGCATACCAACGCACCGAAAACGGTCCGATGGAAATCAGCACCGGATTGATCTTGGGATAGGTTAGAATCGGCAGAACTAGCATCGGCCTTCCCTGTCACGTGATGCTTCGCACGGCGACGCCGCGGCGTGGCATCTTGCGGTAACGCCGCACCATTGCCATTGTGTATGAACGCAATAAGGCGGCGGCCTGGCGTTCCGTGTACCGCAGCTAGGTCCCGATCCCTCGGAGGCAAACATGGTGCAGACGACGAACCGGTTTTTCGACGAGGTTGCGCGGTTGATGAACGACGCGGCCGGTGCTGCACAAGGCGTGCGGCGCGAATTTGAAACGCTGTTCCGCAGCCAAGCGGAGCGGATACTCCGCGATCTCGACATTGTCCAGCGTGAGGAATTCGAGGCCGTTAAGGATATGGCCCGGCTCGCCCGCGAGGAGAACGAGACCCTTAAGGCCCGCATCGCGGCGCTGGAGGCAAGAGTTGCGGGGGCGAATCCGCCAGGCGAGGCCCCGGTTCTCTCCTCGCCAGGAGTTAATCCAGGCGGGTTCTGAGCAGTCGGTTCCGCCACACTTTCCTTGTTTTTGGCGACTTGCGCCGCTATAAGCGCGCCACTGCGGCGAACGAGACCTTTGGCACCCCTGGAGGCCGCCGCGGCAATCCAAAACGGATAGCTGAAGCTCAGACACGAGGATACATCATGGCGACCGTCAATTTGATCAAGGCGGCCGCACGTTCACGGGCAGGCAAGGGGGCCGCCCGGTCTGAACGTCGCGCCGGCCGCGTACCTGGAATCATCTATGGCGATGGCAAGCCGCCGCTGCCGATCTCGCTGGATTACAGCGAACTGCGCCAGCGCATTTATGCCGGGCATTTTCTGACCACGATTCACGACGTCGAGGTCGACGGCGTGAAGCACCGGGTCATCCCGCGGGATTTCCAGCTCGACGCGATCCACGATCTGCCGCTGCACGTGGATTTCATGCGGCTCGGCGAAGGCGCGACAATCCGCGTCAACATCCCGGTCCACGTCAGGAACGTTGACCAGTCGCCCGGAGTCAAACGCGGCGGCACAGTTTCCATCGTCACCCACACCGTCGAAGTGCGGTGTCGGGCGGACGCCATCCCGAATTCCATCGAGGTCGACGTCAGCGGACTCGAGATCAACTACTCCAGACACTTGAGCGACATTACGCTGCCGGAGGGCGTACGCGTCGTGAGCGGCCGCGACATTACGCTCGTCACCGTCGTGCCGCCGTCGGGCTATGCGGAAGAACTCAAGGCCGCTGCGGACGCTGCCGCTGCTGCTGCTGCCGCTGCCGCTGCTGCCGCGACCGCCGGTGCGCCGGCCGAAGGCGCAGCCGCCGGTGGCGGCGCGGCGCCGGGTGCTGCTCCGGCGGCTGGCGCTGGCGCTGCGCCTGAGAAGAAGTGAGGTTCCGCGCGGCGGGACAAAGCCGATGCTGCTCCTGGTCGGGTTAGGAAATCCGGGAGCGCGCTACGTCGGCAACCGCCACAACGTTGGCTTCATGGCGGTCGAGGAAATCGCGAAGCGCCACGGCATCGGGCCGTGGCGCCGGCGCTTTCAGGGTCTCGCCTGCGAGGGACCACTCGACGGCCAGCGGGTGCTCCTGCTCCTACCGGGGACTTTCATGAACGAATCGGGACGCGCCGTCGCCGAGGCGGCGCAGTTCTACAAAATGCCGGCCGGCGACGTCACGGTATTCCACGACGAAATCGAACTGCCGCCTGGCAAGGTTCGGGTCAAAGTCGGCGGCGGCATTGCGGGCCACAACGGATTGCGCTCGATCAGTGAGCATATCGGCAACGAGTATCGCCGCGTGCGCATCGGCGTTGGTCATCCCGGCCACAAGGATCTGGTGGAGCATTACGTCTTGAGCGACTTTGCCAAGAGCGAACGCGGTTGGGTCGACGCGCTGGTTACCATTCTTGCCGACAATGTCGATTTTCTCGTCCGCGACGAAGATGCAAGCTTTCAGAACAAGGTGCACCTCGCCATGATCGCCAAAGGTTTTGGCGATCAATTGGAGCGTGAGCCACCGATCAACAGGCAATAATCATCCATGGGCTTCAAATGCGGTATCGTCGGCTTGCCGAATGTCGGCAAGTCGACGCTCTTCAACGCGCTGACCGAAACGGCCGCGGCGCAGGCGGCGAATTATCCGTTCTGCACCATCGAGCCGAATGTCGGCGAGGTCGCGGTACCGGACCCGCGGCTGGAGACGCTGGCTGCACTTGCCAAATCCGCTGCTATCGTTCCGACACGGCTGACCTTCGTCGACATTGCCGGCCTTGTTCGCGGCGCCTCGAAAGGCGAGGGGCTCGGCAACCAGTTCCTGGCCAATATCCGCGAAGTCGATGCCACCGCTCACGTGGTGCGCTGCTTCGAAGATACCGACGTGACCCACGTCGAAGGCCGCATCGACCCCGTCGCCGACATTGAGACCGTGGAGACCGAGCTGATGCTGGCCGATCTCGACAGTTTGGAACGGCGGGCCGACGGTCTCGCCAAGAAAGCGAAGGGCGGCGACAAGGAGGCCAAGGAGGCGCTCGATCTCATCAATCGCGCGCTCGCTTTGTTGCGCGAGGGCAAGCCGGCGCGGCTGACCGAGCGTAAGCCCGAAGAAGAGCGGGCTTTCCACATGCTCGGGCTCCTGACCGCGTTGCCGGTTCTGTACGTCTGCAACGTCGATGAGGCGTCCGCGGCGAGCGGCAACGCGTTTTCGCGCAAGGTCGAATTCGCGCGCCAAAGAAGAGGGTGCGGCAGCCGTCGTGATCTCAGCGAAAATCGAAGCGGAGATTGCCGTGCTGTCGCGTGAAGAGCACGGCGAATATCTGTCCGCCGTCGGTCTCACGGAAGCCGGTCTCGACCGACTCATTCGCGCCGGCTATGCGCTTCTTGATTTGGTGACCTTCTTTACCGCCGGACCGAAGGAGACACGCGCGTGGACGATTACGCGCGGCACCAAGGCACCGCAGGCTGCCGGCACCATCCACAGCGATTTTGAGCAGGGTTTCATTCGTGCAGAAACCATCGCCTACGACGACTACGTGGCCTGCGGCGGCGAAAGCGGCGCGCGCGACGCCGGCAAAATGCGGCTTGAAGGCAAGGACTATGTCGTGCAGGACGGCGATGTCATGCACTTCCGCTTTGCGAATTAGGCTCAAATTGAGCGACGTTTAAAGCGCGTCGAGGTTACTGATTTCCGAAGCCTGATCCCTGATTTCTAATCGCGCCGAGATGCTCATTGATGCGGAACACAATCAGCACGAATTCAGCGATGATGCGCGAAAGCACAATACCGATACAGGCGCCGAGCAGGCTGGCGATGAGAAAGATCATTCCGACAAAGGGATTGAAGGCCATGGTCGTAAGCGAGGACACTGCGCCGGCAAGACCGAGCAGGACCGAAATGACGACGGCGAGCCAGTAAAAAACCTTGATGAAGGTGGGCGTTACGAACCTTTCCCACTGGAACAAGTCGTCGATGCCAAGCATGCATCTGCCTCCTGCGCCGGACCGCGCCTGAAAACGCAAAACCCTGCTTCTTGAGAATCTGCCACAGACTGCACCCCGCGATTGCAGCGGTCAATCGAGTGCGATTTCTGACGATTCCCGGGAGATAGATCTTGCCGCGCGGCACAGTATGGCGCTGCTGCGATGCCGAGCCTGTCAATTTTACGGCGCCGGAACGCGGCCTAAGGCCAGTTCCCTCTGTTGCGAACCCTTCCCAGGAACGCTGATCGCGCGAAGGCGTTGGGCTCTCAGGCTCAACGTTCCATCCACAGCGCAGATACATGGAGCTCGCTATGAGAAATTGTATCCGTTTTATTGCTCTCGGCGCCATGTTCATGGCCGGGACATCGCTGGCATACGCCCAGACGGTTATCGCTAATCAACCGGTCGAGACCGTGATCGCTCAGCAACCCGGTTCGATGCTTATTGCGCAGGAGCCGATGGCGGTGCCGCCGCCGGGCGTAGTGGCGACGCAACCGGCGCCGGCCGTCGCGGTCCAAACGGTCGAAACCGTGCGGACTGTCCAATCGACGACCACGCCCCGGCGCAGAGTTGCCGGCCGTCCACTACGCACTGTGACCACGACACGAACCACCGTGCGCGAACGCGTCGTTCCCGCTGCAACGGTCACGGCCGCCCCAATTATACCGGCGGTCCGGGCCATCGCTCAGCCGGGCTATACCGAGGTCGTCGCCGCGCCGGGAGCCGCATTGACTTATCCGGCACCGCTATATGACGTCGTACCCGGCGCCGCCGTGGCTCCACTGGCGTCTCCGGCGCCAACGGGAGTGTTTGCGCAGCCGACGGTCGGTGGCGCTGTGGTTGCACCGCTGCCTGCCTACCGTTACGTCTATGAGCCTGACCGCATCCTGGTGATCGACGCCAACTCCGGCATCGCGGTGCAGGCAATCCCCCGGTGAGCGTTTTGAGTTGATCGTACGCGGCGGCCCGCTGCCGTTAACGCGGCTGTTCGGACATGGAGGAAGCTATGAAGCAGATTCCCGATTGGATCACGGCGTTCGCGCTCGCGGGCGCGACCTCGGTGGCCATTATCGCGGGCGTCAATGTTGCTGCCGCCCAAACCGCTGATATCGATGAAGTGGCGAATGCAAACGGCGTCGCGCCAAAACTCGAATTAACCGCCGCACAGAAGAGCGCTATCTACCAAGCCGTCCACAAGGACAAGGGCAAGGTGGCGCCGAGTCATTTCGCGACCAATGTGGGAGCCGACGTGCCGCCGATGATCGAGCTCTACGCGCTCCCCGACGACGTCGTGGCCGACAATCCGGTGACGAAGCTATATAAATTCACCAAGGTGGAGGACCAGGTGGTACTGGTTGATCCGACCAAAATGCGCGTCATGGCTGTGATCGGGCCGAACTCCCCGGCGTCCCGCTGAACCTACTGCGCGGTGTTTTCTGCCGCCGCCGCAACTGCTTTGGGCAGGGCGTCGAGGTAGGGGCCCATGAAGAACGCTTCGCCTGAGCCCTCGCCATAATAGCGATCGTAAGCGTCGATCATCGCCCGGACCGGAGTGAGGCAGGTCGGCATGGAGTTGACGATCAAATTGCCAAGTATCCCGACCGCTTTTCCGCCATAGCGGGGATCGGCGATGACGGTGGTATGATGCACCGGGTCGCCGAACGCACAAGCGGTTCGGTCGCCGCGATCTTCTCTTGTGTTGTCAAGTTTACTCGGCCGGGCGGGTCTTGTAGCGGATCGGCAGCCACGGCGAGGATGAGCGCCGTGCTAAAAAACGTTGCGATCAGCATTCGTTCTCCTCCACCCGGCGGCGCAGCCGTAACGGGCGGAATCCCTGCCAGTCAATCCTTTTTCGCACTGCGGCACGCAGGTGCTTTTTGGTTTCGCGCATTGAAACTGCTATAGTTCCCGCGGTGGAACACGGAGCACCGAAATGATCTTGCCCAAGGCGCTGGCAGTCGGCCTTCAACTCATCCTGCCGGTCGCGGGTAACGCCGACACTGTTCCCAAGCTCAACGTGGAACAGGTGTGCGACGGTATCGCTAAGCAGGGCGGCGTTACCTTTCATGATCCCGCCATCGCCCAGGAAAAAAAGAACTGTCTCGACAGCGAGCAGGCGATCCGTGACGAACTCCTCAAACAATGGCCGAGCTTCTCGCCGGCCGATAAAACCCATTGTGTGAACGAATCGGTCATGGGGGGAGAATCAAGCTACACCGAGCTCCTCACCTGTCTGGAAATGGCGCGCGATGTCAGGGCCATGCGCACCGAGCAGGAAAACGCCGTGAGTGGCTCAAGTAAGCCTCCCGCCGACGGCCAGAAGCCTCAGCACTAAGAACCTAATACGCGACAAGAATTTCACTGACCGTCGGGTTAACCGCACGCAGTGCGGCGTCGCCGGAAGTAAATTCGTGGTCGGCCGGCAAGGCGTTGATTGCTGAGGCCGCCGCCGTCGACGCCGCGCGCAAGCTGATGCCGACCTTACAACCCCCGGCAGGCGCGGCGAGAGTGCCGCCATTCCAATTGCTCAACGTTGCAACACCGTTTTTGTCGAATCCCAACAGCTTGAATGGTTTGCCATTGAACTGCTCCAATTCAGCCAGTGTCAGCCCGAGGTGGAGTTCGCCCGGCGCGGTCCATTCGGACGTCCCATTGATCACGATGAGATGGGTATCGCTGCGGTTCGACGGTCTCGACCACCATACCTCCAGACGGCGTTTAGGGTCTTTTGCAAACAATACACTGGCCATGGTCTTGCCGCCGGTGCCGCCATCGACCTGCGTGAAGGTGACGTTCCTCGATCGAAAAGCCTTGGCGAGCTTAACTTGGTTCGAGTCGCGCCCGAACGCGCCGCTACATGTCACGACGAAAGGCGCAGCGGTCCGCGACGTTATTCGGCCAGCCGCGCGTGCTTCCCCAACATCGTCTGTTCCGCGGTTGGCGGCACGCGAGTGGCCCGCGTGATTTGGCTCGTCCACCGCGCCCGGCATCGGTTGAATCATCTGCGACGGCGCCAGTTGATCGGCCGCGTCGAGGTCGGGATCGTGCTCGAAGGCGGGAGCTGCCGTTTGCTTGCGTTTCGGCTTGGCCGGTTGCGCCGATGCAGGCGTGTCTGCCTCATCGTTCATAATCGAGGGTTGTGCGGATGACTGCTGAGGCTGCTGTGCTAACAGCTTGCCGGCCGTCGCTAGGCTCAGACCAGTAAGCAACGCCACCCCGATCAACCGTCGATACATACTTCAGGCGCCTCCCGAGCGCGCAGCGGCAATTTAGCATAACATAGCCGGCGAAATGTTGGCCGCGGCGTTTGGCGACGGATGGCTGCTGCCGATCGCCGCATCATCGCGCCACCGGGAAAAACGCATCGTGCAGCTTCAGCAAAATACCGACCGCATACAGACGACACACATCGGCAGCTTGCCGCGGCCGCATCATCTCCTCGATGTCATGAAGGCGAAATACAGCGGAGAGCCTTATGACGCGGCGGCGTTCCAGGAAGCCCTGCGCGAGGCAGTAGCCGATGTGGTGCGCGAGCAGGTTCAATGCGGCATCGATATCGTCACCGATGGCGAATTTTCCAAGCCCGGATTCTTCACCTATATCCGCGAACGGCTCGAAGGCTTTGAATTGCGCCCAGGCCTTAAGTTGAAGCTGTTTGAGCAGGAAGTCGCGGCCTTTCCGGAATATTATGCAGAATATTTCAAGCGGGCGATGACCGGCGGTGCGATCGTTTCGCTCCCGCCGGTCGTTTGCGTCGGTCCGGTCAAGTACCGTGGCGAAAAGCTCGTCCAGATCGACATTGCGAACGTGAAGGACGCCGCCGCTGCAGCCGGCGTCGCCAACGAGCATGTCTTCCTGCCGGCGACGGCACCGTCCGGCGTGGGACGAAACGAGTACTACAAATCAGACGAAGACTATTTCCACGCTCTGGCAACGGAAATGAGCAAGGAATACCGCGCGATCGTCGACGCCGGAATCCTCGTGCAGATCGACGACCCGTTCCTGCCGGACATTTTTTTCGAGGTCGGCCTCGACGACGGGCAAAAAAAGCGGCGGGCGCAAATCTACGTCGAGGCGATCAATGCGGCTATCAAGGGTATTCCCGACGGAGCGCGTCCGCTTCCACACCTGCTATGGCATCAATGAAGGCCCGCGCATCTACGAAGCAGCGCTGGCGGACATCATCGAATACGTCCTTAAGATTGACGCCGGCTCTTACAGCTTCGAGGCCGCCAATCCGCGCCACGAGCACGAATATCACCTGTTCGAGCGCGTCAAAGTCCCCGACGGTAAGGTTCTAGTCCCTGGCGTCATTACTCATGCCAGCAACATAGTGGAGCATCCCGAACTCATCGCCGAACGCATCATCCGCTTTGCGCGGCTGGTGGGCCGGGAGAACGTCATCGCCGGCGCCGATTGTGGATTTTCGTCGCAGGCTCTGTACAAGACCGAAGTGCACCCGACGGTGGTATGGGAGAAATTCAAAGCCATGCGCGCCGGCGCGGACATCGCCACACAAAGGCTATGGAGCTGATATTCGTGGAACGACTTCGGTTCGCCGGCTGGCAGCTTTATCTCTGCCTGGTTTTTCCCCGCCGTGCGTCGCTTGTATGCCGAGGCCTATTTAGTGTTTCGCCGATTTTTGCAGCTGTGCCGCAATGCGATTGGCCTCTGCGACGTCTTGGGCCGTGTTGACGTTGAAGAACGGATCAATGGGAGTGGCCGCCCATGTAGCTATGGCCACGCCGTGCCGTGCGGACCAGCTCTCGACTTTGCGCACACCTTCGCTCAGTAACGCGTGCCGCAAATCCGCACGTAAACTTGCCGGCCAAACGCGACGACCGGATGTCGCCTTTGCGCCGAAGCGCGCAGGCAAGCGGCTTGCCGCCTCAATGCGGGCGTGATGGAGCCGCGCGACCAGGTCCGGCGGCAAGAACGGGCAGTCGCTTGGCGTGCTCACGATCCATTCAATCTCCGCAGCATTGTCGGCGGCCCAATCGATACCGGCCAAGATCCCGGCCAGGGGACCTGGAAAATCAGATGTGCTGTCGGCGACGACCGGCAGACGCTGTGTCAGCGAAGCGGCTCAGATCACCGTTGGCGTTGAGAATCACTTGACGGCACTGCGGAATGAGAGCGGCGAGGACGCGTTCAAGAATGGTTTTTTCAGCCGATGCGAATGCGCCCTTTGTCACCGCCGGCCATGCGGTGTGCGCGGCCGCCGGCGAGGACGAGACCGAGAGTGGCTGGGATGTTCACGCGCGCTTCGTTATATCGTGTGCTGTGCCGCCAGTTCCGATTTTCGGCGACACTCGTGGCCGGCGGCGCTATGTTACATAGACTAAGCTCTAGCCCCCAGCCAGAGGTCGGGTTTGATGAAGGCTGGACATTTGCTGATGTTGATAGCGGTGTCGTTGGCGACGTGCGCGCTTGCTGCGCCGTGCCGCTGCCGACTCAATACCGTTGCGAACGATGCCGCCGTTCAACCGCAGCGACAAAACCTGTCTCAGCATCCATTACGACGGCGACGCGGCCTATTGGCTTAATCACTGTTCATATCCCGTATCCGTTCGGTGGGATGACGATGCCAAATGCCAAAACTGGAGCTGTCAGGATGAAGTTCCAGCCAATACGCGTTCGACTGCGGCGATATCCAGGCATCCCAGGTGGTGTGAATGTCCGGGCACGTTGAAAACCTGCAATCTCCCGACCGGCGGTTGCTGACTCGGCGAAACCCCGCTGCAAAAAACGTCAGGGAATCCACGACCAAAATTCGACGCGAACGATGCGGATGAACCTGCGCAGGAAAGCCTCCCACACGCGCATGTCTTCGCCGTCGATCTTGGCGTAGCCGGTCATCGCCGGGCGGAGCGTATCGTCTGGATTTGGTATCGAGGCTGCGACGCGCACAATCGTTCCGTATGATTTGGCCTGCGCCGCCGGTGCGATACTCGTTACTTTGCCGGAAATTTCGCGATCTTCGTTTGCCCATGGCCGCAAGCGTACATTGTCGCCGACCTTGACGAGTCCGACGTCCGCCTCAGGAAGATTGATCTCGGCCTGAAGCGTGTGCGTATCTTCGAGCGTAAGCAATGCCGCACCGCGGCGAAGATATGTTCCGGTCAGAAGGCTGACGTTGGGCGTCATGACCCGCCCGGCTGTTGGTGCGCGGACCGTCGTATCCGCGAGTTGATCGCGTGCATAGGCAAGCTTGCGGGTCAGCCGCTCGACTTCGGTTCGAGCAGCTTGCTCGGCTTGAAGTCCTGGTGTAGTTCGCGGCAGTAGCGTCGTCTTTTGCGGTCGTGGTGGCCGGTTCATCGCCGATTGCGTTGGCGATTGAACGTTCGAGATCGGACTCGGCTCCTTTATCACCGGCGGATTTCTTATCTCCGCCAAACTGCGCGAGTTGGGCCTTGGCGTGCTGCAACTCCGTGCTGGCGGTTGAGACTTCTCGCTGCTGATCCTTCGTCGAAAGTTTGGCAAGGACCTGATTGGCTACGACCCGATCTCCCTCGTGCACCGAGACTTGGTCGATTTCGCCCGCCGTGCGTACTGTGACCACTGTTCGTTGCGTGGGCAGGATCTCAAACGTTCCCGCCGCTTCGTAACGATAGGGCAGGAAGGCTACGGCCAGCAACGCCGCGGCGACGATGGCCCAAAACACTTTGCCGATCATTACCAAGACTGGTTGGCCGCTCGGCAGCAACATCGGTTTGATCGGCCCAGCTCCGACGCAACGCCAATGCGTTGTTGGGACTAGCCGTTTCAATTTCCCGGCTGCGTCCATAGTTCCAAAGCGCGACGGCCCACGCCGCGAGCGCAATGATAACCGCCAGGAGGAGGAGTGCCGCAAGCAGGCCAACCTGGCCCGTTGTTGCGATATCGAAGAAGGCTTGCGCGACAAGCGCGGCCGCTGCACCGACGAGCGCGGCGGCCGACAGATAAAGGGCGACAGGCGAACGTCTGTCCGTCGCTGTTTTGCTGTCGTCCTCTGACTTCGAGACCCAGCTGGCGATGACACGACCCGTGTCCGCGCGCAGCGTAGGCCGGGCCAAGTACGTCACGAGCCACCGATAGCCGTCGGACGGCAGTAGCGGCCACGCGGACAGCAGGAAGGCAAATAATCCGATCTGGCCAACGACAAGAGCCAGATGTGACGGGGCCGGCGCCGATTCCCGCAGCATGAACCACAGCAGCGTGCCGGCGCAGAACAGGACCAGCCGCCACATCAGCGGGGCGCTGTAGGCCCAAAGCTGGCCGCGTCGGTCAAGCGTGGCAATGCCGCCAAGATCAACAAAAAAGCGAGGAACGCCAAATGAGAGCGCTATTCCAAACGCCCTCACCTCGCTGCCAAAGCTGCGGATCAATGTACCCTGCGCAAGGCGTGAGGTGAGATTGGCGATCACCAGACCAAGGATGATCACGCTCACCACCGACGCGTCGAAGGCCGTGATGTCTTGTCTGAGAAGCTCGCGCTGATCATAGACCAGCCACAGGGTAACAACAGCGAGGAGCAGAAGCGGCAGAACGAGGTACTTCAGCGGCCACGTTACGGCGGCGAGAATACTGAAGATGAAGTCTGGGTCAAAGAACGACAGACGCGCCGGTTCCTTCGCGGCCGCGTCCGCGGCATCTCGGCGCGCAATCCGAGCGCGAAGATTCTGCAACGCCTCGCTGCTGAGACCAACGCCTTCGATGTCGTCTTCGGGCATCGCCGCGCCGGTTTCAGCGCCTCTACTGAACGCTGTATTCGAAAGACGTAGCTCAACGGGATCAGTTGAGCCGGTTGGAGCTCGAGACCTAATGCGATTGCCCGACCCTGGACCGCCGCCCACTTCGACGCGTGCCGCGCGGCGCAGCCCGCGTCGGACGCCGCGCCGTGCGCCACTGCTGCCGGTCTTACTGCTCCCAGACGTTCCGCCTGACTCCAGATTTTCATGATCCTGGCGTTCATCCGCCCGATCAACCTGCTCCGCGATAGGGTCTTGGGGCTCTTGAACTTGTCCCGCAGCCATGGATTTCGTTGCTGCACGAGCAGGAGCGGGAACGCCCGCCACCGGAGCTGCCAAGTCGGACTTGTCAGCCATGTTTTCCTCAAGCAATCCCAAGCTGCGCAGGCGTCGGAAGAACGCAAATAGCTTGCCAAGGGGAAAATCGCGACCCGTTTCGGTATTAAACGTCTGCCGGATGGCGGCAAGCGTGCTGTTACCGTCGGCAGCCCGGCACGCGAAGAATTCGTCGGCCGTGAAGACGTGTCGCCCGCCGGATCTGGCGTCAATAACTGTTACGTTGGAGTCGGTGGAGACGGTTTCCCCGGGACGCACGATCTCCAGGTCGGAACGAAATCGGTATCGCGAACCTGACGCTGCGTCCGGCGTTTGTTTCGATCCGTCGTCATGGGCCGTCAAGGAGCTGGTATCTGAGGACGCCATGAAGGGCCGAAAACCTCCGAATCACAAGTCATCGTAGGTGCAAACCTGAGCCGACGATACATGAAGGGTCGCCAATCTCTGGGCCGAGGAAAAACCTATCAAAATCGGGCACTTCCGTCGAGGGCCCGGGCGGCCGGCCGCCGGCGCCATGACAACACATCATTCGGGCCGAGGTAGGGCCGAATTTCGGCGACTCCAGCCCCCGAAATGGCCTGCGTGGGTAAGTTTGCCGCTACCCTACGCACTGCCGGTACTTCCTAGGCAGCGTATTGTCCGGCTGCCTTCACGCAACGTCGGTTCCTTATAGAGCCGACATATAAAATAAAGTGCGCACTAGCGGACGAAATAGTGCTACGCGTCCCTGTAAAAGGGCATCCATGCGGCAATTAGCTATCAACCGCCTTGAGCGCTCTTACGCGCTTCACGTTCCCGCTCGTCGAACGAAGATTTTTTTGCCGCTCGTTCTGCTGTTCCACGGTCGCGGAACGAATGGGAGAGTTATTTTGAGCCGGACCGGCTTCGCTGCAAAGGCTGACGCCAAGCAGTTTATAGTTGTTGCCCCGGATGGCGTGAACGGACACTGGAACGATGGCAGAGGTACCGTCAATCCAGGCATCGACGATGTCGGTTTTGTAAAACAGCTTGTAGCAAGCCTAAAATCTCAATTCCCCGTCGACCCTACAAGAATCTATGCAGCGGGAATCTCCAACGGCGGATTATTTACGCAGCGCTTAGCCTGTGAGTTCTCCGACGTCTTAGTTGCCGTGGCGACGGTTGCGGGTCCTCTCCCAACCAATCTTGCGCAGAGCCGTCCAAACCCCATGTCGGTTGTCGGCATACAAGGAGACGCCGATCCGCGAGTGCCAATTGACGGTACACGAGCCGGGCGCGGAGGAGGCCAGCTCGAGTTCTGCCGTCAACACCATGAAGTTCTGGGCATCGATTAACGCGTGCAATCCAAATCCCACTGTCACGCACCTGGAGCCGACGGTGAATGATGGTACGCGAGTTGATAAGTACACCTATAGCGGCGGCTCAGCTGATCTTGTCTATTACATTGTGCGTGGCATGGGCCACGCTTGGCCGCCCAATCCTAATGGAGAAAATGGCCGTGAAAGCGGCCTGACTTCCCAGAATATCGACGCAACCGATGTCATTTGGAATTTCCTTCATCAACATTCTCGCCTCCCAACCGAAGTCAAAGTCGTTGCCCCCGGCCCCGCGCGGCCTTTCGCAGAGCTCGCGAAACTCAGGCGCAGGGCGAAGGTCCGTCAAAGCCGGTTAAAAGAACGCGAGCCGCGGTAGACTTGGTCACGGTTTGACCTCGCCGTGGGAGCGTTGAAGTGCCGACGCCGCGCTGGGGTCCGTTAGGCAGTGAAGTTGCCTTGCGGCACAGACACTACGGTAATAGCGTCTCCGCTCGTTGAGGCGCTCCTGACGGCGCAAAAGGTTCCTCCGCAGACCTGCCACGACTGACGGTAGGGGATCCAAACCTTAACGACCCACTGACTGGCCGGGAACATGTTTTGGACCACATGTTGGGCAACATCTCGTGTGAGGCTAAGGTAAGACGCGCGTGGTTGAGAACGAGGCAATTTCTGAATTAAATGCTCGCCACCGCTCTGTCGGCAATGCAAACGCGCTTGCGTTCGACGGCCCGGGATCAATTGCGCGCGCGATATCTTTCTCCGACCATCAATCTTGGCCAGCCAGAATCAGTTTTTTTGATCCTAACCGTCTCCTCGCCGTCATCGTGGTCCTTTTCTGGCCTTTAAAATACTTTCCCATCATTCTCGTTCCGGCCGTCATTCTTGCCGGACTTACGACGATTAAACACTGGAACGACATCACGCCCGATCTGCGCCGTTTATTGTTTGGCGATTTCGCGTTTGCCGTGCACTTGGTTTTCGGCCTCCTTATCGTCAATCTCGGCGCGCGATTATCGATGGGTGCAGTGATACGGGCTTCGGGTGGTGCTGTTCGCGATTTTGGGTTAACGTTCTTCTTAGGTTTTGTTCCACGTTTCTACATCGATCGCAGCGCGATACCGCTACTTAATCGCGGCGGTCAGCTTTGGGCCTTTGGTGCGCCGCTCATCGTTCGCCTAAGCTGTATTGTTGTCGGCATCATCATCTGGGCAACGTATCGATCGAGCGGCACCTGGCTGGCAACCTTTTCGTTGCTCGTCTCGCAAGTAGGGCTTTGGGCGTTTCTGATCGCGGCAACGCCTTTGCTACCGGGCGACGGCTATAACTGGCTTGCAACCTACCTTCGTCAACCGATGCTGCGCCGAAAGGCGCTGATGGCGCTGAAGGCCAAGTTGCGAAGACAACAGCTTCCTCCCCAAGTTCGCCACGACGAAGTGCCGATGCTGATTTTCTTCGCGCTCTGCAGCATTGTCGCAATGCTGGCCGTTGTAACGGCTTTGCTCATTCTCTGGGGAACAGTGCTTATCAGAAACCTTCAGGGTTTGGGTGGCGTCGTTTTCGTCGCGCTCGTCGCGAGCTTCGTGATGTGGGTCTTCAGCTTAAAATCTAGGCGAGCGCGCCGCCGACAACAGATACGAGAGGTCCGCTTGCTGGCGGCCATGATGGTTGGTCAGGCGCAAGAGGCCGACTCAAAATCCGCGAAGCAGTGCACGGCTTCCCGATCCGGCCGGTGGAGACGACGGCTCACGGTTGGGGCCGCTGTTACCGTGGTGCCAGTGCTTGTTAGTTTTCTGCCTTACTCCTACGATCCCGCCGGGCCGTTCAAAATCCTGCCAACGCAGCGGAGCGAGGCGGTCGCACAAACCGACGGTCAGGTCGCGGACATCGCGGTTCGCGAGGGCGATTGGGTGAATGCGGGGCAAGTGCTCGCGCATTTGTCTTCATCAGACCAGCAACGCAACGTTGACCTAGCGCGTCAGGATCTGAAGGGCGCCGAGACAAGGCTAGCCCAGCTTGGAGGAGAACAATCGGGCCAGTCAAAGGTCGAGCCGCCTTCGTCAGACACGCAGCGCGGGTTTGCCCAAGGCGAAGTAGAACGCCTCCGCGATCAGCTTGATTCCGATGAGGCGCGCTTGGAACAAACGACTGTCCGCGCCCCGGCGGCGGGGTTCGTGACAACGCCCAACGCACAGCTTCTGACCGGCGTTTGGTTGGGAGCCGGTGACAAGTTCCTCCAGATCGATGATACGAACGCGGTTGAGGCAGAGATCGACATTCCGCAAGGTGACATTGGGCTCATCAAGCCGGGAGCGAAAGTCTGGCTGCGGCCGTGGTCGGCAGACAGTCAGGAGATTGTCGGGAGCGTTACCCAAATAGCTCCTTTTGCTTCAGGTGCGGATGATGACGCGGCCGGCAAAAGACAGCGGCCGCTCAGGACGGCTGAGGTGCCCTTGGGTTCAGCTGCGCTGGTGCGCCCCTCTCATCGCGCGGCCGTGAACAAGATCGATGGTGCTGGTAATGATGGTGGCGCCGGTAGCGGCGTTGTCGTCCGAGTGAAAGCGTCGGTACCAAACTTAGGGGCGCAGCTGCGGAGCGACATGACAGGATATGCCAAAATAAGCGGGCCAGAGATGACGGTGGGCCAAGCCTATCTGCGACTGTGCTCCCGGTTTCTGACAGTTGAACTATGGTCTTGGGTACCCTGATAATCCCCAGCTATATTGAACGTGAGCGATTCCGTATGATTGCTGCTAAGTTACATCTCGTACAACACGGCCGCAAAAGGAGCATTTTGTAATGGCAGGAGCCGTTCGGCAATCCGGAGCGGGAGGTAACCCGCTGTTCCGCAAACAATTGCTTGCCGGGTTCCAGCATCTCAAGGCGGGCGACTTGGAAGGTGCACGTACGGTGTTCTCGAAGATCATTGAGGCCAAACCAGAGGCCGCAGCGGCATATCTCGGACTTGGTCGGATCTATTTCTACGAGAACGACCTGGAGACCGCGTTGCAATGCTTTCAGAAGGCGCTCGCGCTCAACCCGAAATCGCCGCAAGCGAAGATCCTGATAGCGCGCGTCCGCGAAGAACTCGGCGATGTCGACGCAGCCATGCAGGACTACGCGGAGGCAATCGACATTGATCCTTCGCGCGGCATGGCGCAAAGGCGGCTCAGCCGCCTGTTCGCGCAGAACGACGATTATGACGAGGCGGTGGCGCGCCTACGCGAAGCCCTTCGCCACAACCCGCAACAAGTTGCGACGCGATTGATGCTCGCAAACTTGCTCGAAAAATCAGGCGATATGGTCGCGGCCAAGACCGAATTGCTAAGGGTCCTGGAAGCGGAGCCTGACAACGCATCTGCTGCCTACCGGCTTGGGCAGTCGCACGTGCGTGAAGGCGATTTGACGACCGCTGGCCAATTTTTCGAGCGAGCCATGCGACTTGCACCGGATAACGCGGCTCCGCGGCTCGCACTGGGTGCTGCTCTCGTTGAACTCGGCGAAACCGAGCAAGCGTTGCTGGTTCTGAAGGAGGCGCAGAAATTGTCGTCAGCTCCGCCCTCGGTATCGATGATGATAGCCGAGTGCCAGGTCAAGATGGGGCAGCCGGAGGAGGCATTACAGTCGATGCGTCAAGCGTTGCAGCGAAGCCGGCGGCCTAGCGTTGTGCATCAGAGTCTCGGCGATTTATTGACGAAGCTCGGCAAGTACGCAGAAGCTATCGAGGAGTATCGGGCGGCGGTTCTCGGCCAGCCTGAGCTTCGTGCAGAGCAACCCGAATTGACGTCGCTGATCGAGAAAGTCCAGATGCCCGGCGAAGATCCCGAACGGCTGGCGAAGCAGATTCAGGGGATGCTGGCCTCGATTTTAGCCGCACGCGAGAAAGAAGACCAATCGCTGACGCTTGACGACGACGTCGGCGCTCCTGCCGCCCATAACAAGTCCGTTGCCAAGCGATTCGGTCAGCGCCGCCGCGGCCGCCGCGCACGATAACGGGCCCGCGCTCTGCAGCTCTCCGGTTTCGGATAGGCACGCGTGGCTGACGGGTCGCCCGTAAATGAGCTTTTCGCAGTGAGGAGGCGACTGCAATGACCGACGATAATGAAGAGCGTCGCCGTGCAACGCTTCGTGCGCTCAAGCAGCTGCGTGGACAAGTGCGAAGCCAGCAGAAACTGGAAACCAACGTCCCGCCGGAAGATATCAATCCGCGTCGGGCAAAATTGCGTGAAATGCCACAGCATCGTCAGGCCGAGGAACGGGACGCGCCGAGGCCTGGCGGCCGAAAGCGACCGCAGGGACTCGGCGAGCGCAGAGGTGTCGGCGGCGGAGGAAATCAACCCGTTCGTGGACTGCTGTGGATGGCGCGCCAACATGGTGACGATCTCTCGCCGGTTGCGGACGACAACGCCGCTGGGCCGGCGCTATCACGACAGGATGCTGGCGAGGGCGGCCGCTTTGGCAGATTGGGCAAGGGCCACATGCTGCGGCGTCGTTTGATCCAGGGGCAGAAGCACAACGACGGGCCTCAGCAGGATACCGACAGCCGGCTGGTGGAAGAACTCCAAAACCGCGTCCGGCAACTTACCGAGGAGGTCGAGCGACTACGCGCCAATCAAGCGGCTCTGGATTCCAATAGAAAACGAACGTTGCCTGTTGCGCATAAGAAACCAACGCGTCGGACGCCGAAAAAGGCATAGACCTGCCGCGTCGGCACCTCGATTAGGGCAACGTTGTTTTTGTCTGCTTTCGAACTTGCAGTGACTCGCAGCTTCAAAAAGCCGCTTCGCGCACCATCCGCAAGTAGATTTCCCGCTGGGGATCCGCGAATGGGCGGCGTCCGTGCATCGCGCGGGTATTGTCGAGAACGGCGAAATCGCCGCGCTGCCAAGCCATCGGGATAATAAGACGTTTCTGCGCCGCGACGACCTCGTCAACCAGTTTCTGCGGAATCACCGAGTCGTCTTCCAGTCGAACGATGCTGGTCTGCCGCCCAAGTTGCCGCTCCTGCCAGAGCACTGGAAGCATGTTGTTGATGTAGACCAAATGATTTCCCCAACGGCTCTTAATGATGCCGGGAGAAACAAATTCGGTCGCGAGCGCACGGCTATCATCGAGGCGCGCGCTTAGGCCATTAGCGGCGCAGAATTTGATGGCTTCATCGGCATCCTCGGTTTGGTAAATCCGCTGCCACTCGCCGTCCTTATAGCGGCGGACATATTTCAATTTTTTCTTGGCAAGCAGGTCCTTGGATTCATCATTGAGGGCATCATAGATTTGCGCGCCATCACAAACCGTCGTTTCGCCATCGCTCTTCGCCGGCTTTTCGCAGAAGAACCACAACAATACGGGCCGCGACTTCATGTAATACATTTCGCCGTGGAGAGGCAGTTCGAACGCATCCTCTCCCTCGCGGCTGTACTGCGACCGGGTCGAGAGCAGGCTCTCGTCTGCCGAAACCTTCTGGCGGACATAAGAGCCGCCCTGATAGGTCATGAAGTCGTCGCCGAACCGTCGAATGAACTGCTCGAACTCGGCAAGCGGTGTGCCGAAGCCGCAAAACATCACGGTGCCACGCGATTTGATCAAATCCCGGACGATACTCGAGTCAATGTCGCCGACCTTTTCCCGCGGCGTACCCTCGATCGTAGAACCGAATGGCTCGGAAATTTCAGTGATGTGCATTTTGGACTCCCTAGGAACCCCCTCGCGGTCGCCGCGAGCCGATGCAGGTCGCGAGAATTATAGTGTTTCAACCGCGCAGCAGCAACGCGAACGCGGCACGGGTGCTGATGGTCTTTCACGACGCAGCCAATTCGGTGCAAAGAAAATCTGTCAGCTCTGAGATTGTGACGTCGTCGACGAAAGCGCCGTCCCTGATAAAGAGTTTTTCAAACGGCAAGCCTTTGTGATCGAAGGCCCGTTCGATACCCACGGCAAATTGGACGATATCGATCGATTTAAAATTCAAATCTTCTATTAATTTGGTGTCAGCCGTGATCGGTTCGGGCAAATCGAGGCCCCAATCCGCGACCGTCTCGTTTGCAATTGCGATTACCTTGCTTTCAATCGCCGAGCGCCCTTCCGTCGTTATCATCAACATGTCCTTGCTTCTAATATCGCCGTTGTCCGGCTCGGGGCAGCCGGATACATTATTAGGACTGTGCGAGGCAGCGCTGGCCGGGCGCGTTCGCGCCCGACGAACGGACCGTGAGCGCGACCCGATCGCCCTTTTGCGTGGCCTTCCGTCAGTGTGAAGAATTTCGCCGGGGTTCTACCAGACATACACAATCCGGAAAAGAACTCTGCGATCGAGGAGAAACCCGCACATCAATCGGTTTCCCCATCGTTGCCCAGCCAGATTTCCACGCCGCCGCGAGGATTATCTTCGTAAACCCATTCAGAATCGCGGCGAACGGCGACGCGTGGACCGAAGAAATTTCCGGTTCCGACAAACAAGCCGTGCGGCGTTGAAACGAAGTTCCTGATACCGAGATTGTAGGGGTTGCCAAAGCCGCGCTTATCGACCGGCATCCAGTTCTCGCCATCGCGGCTTCGCCACAACTCAGCACCGCTCGTGTTGGCGACGAGAGATTCAGGACCAAGCAGATGGAAAAACTTGGCCACCTTCGGTGGTGACTCGCTTAAAGTGCTCCAGCGCAGCATGACGCTCCAATCGTAGGTACCTGCATACATCCAGCCATTGTGGGCCACGAGCGACCACACATAGCCGTTGAAGAAATTACCAAAACCCGATCGTAATCCGCTGAGCGGCTCATATCGTTTCCCATCGACGTCGCGTTCTTCGCCCACTATCAGGTCCCACGTGCCATCCGAATTGATCCTGATCAATTCGGCCGCGGCCGGACCAACCTTGTTCACCCTGTCATTGCCGCCACCTTGAAGCCCGGTTCCAAGGTAGAGCGCCCCTTTGAAGGGCAGCATCGACATGACCATCTGGTTCAACGGACCGCGCCCGGCCCCCTGATCAAGAAGCTTGTGCCATTTGTACGGTGGAGTGCCTCGACACTCGCTCGCCCAGACCTGAAAACCGGCGAGGTTGAAGGTGCCGGCATAAAGGCGGTCCTGGTCGGCAATGAGGGAAAAGATGCCGAGATTTCCTGCTTCACCGAAGCCGGCCTCATTTACCTCCGTCCATTCTTGCGCGCCCGGCTCGCGGCTTTCGAATATGAGCGGCACTCCGGCGGTGTTCTGTTGCCCACCATCGGTGCCGCTTCGCCCGGTGGGTGAGAAGAACAGTCGATCGCCAAATGTTGCGAGGCTCCGCGACGCATGGATCGGCTGCTGAAGGATTCCCGGGCGCGTCACGCACTCGAACGTCCGCCCGTCAAAACTCTTCAAAATATTGCCGCCTGGAGCGCGACGGGGCGCCCACGCGGCAGTATAGAGCGCAGGCTTCGGGCCGAACTCGCCTTGGAACACTGCCATGGCGCGGTAACCGATTTCGCGCGCCACCATCCCGCCAGCGCTGCTGCGCACCAGCGGCGAACGGAAAACCATTTCCCAGCGCTTGACTGCCGGATCGTAACACCAAATTTGTGCGCTCCGATCCAGTCTATCCAGCCCATCGAGCGTATCGGGACATTCAACTGGCCACTTGTAGAGCGGTAATGTCTCAAAGGCGGATTGCAGGCGGAGCATACAAAGATTCTGCCGAGTGGTTCCGACGTAGAGCTTGCCGTCGAACCATGCCATCGAATGGGCAAAGTTGTTGTAGCCGTCGCCGAAGCCCCCCTGTGCGATGCATTTGAAATTACGCATCGAGAGGCCGGGCGTCGGCCGGAAGCCCTGGGTTTCCGCAGGTACTATCTGCATTGCAGGAGCATTTCAGGTTCGCTTGTCGCCGAGGTTTGGGTGACGCTAATAGCGGTTTGTTATTTTAGCCGCGGTGCGCGCTTGCTTCGCACATTGAGCGGGTAGAGCATAGGGTTGAGGAGGAACGTATCTCTAGGCAGCGTAATCAAATAAAGCACAAACTCGGCGACTCGCTCTGGCGTAAGCATGTGCGGCGGCCGTATGGCAGTGGTTCCGGATTGGTCCCAAAGGGTGGTTCTAACGGCATCCGGGAGAAGTGTCTGTACACGAATGCCGCGCCGGCCTACCTCTTCGGCAAGGGATTCCGACAAGCCAATAACGCCGAATTTTGAAGCTGCATAGGGCGCATCGAATGGCCGTCCCTGACGGCCGGAGGTTGAGGAGATATTGACGATATCGCCGGATGCACGTTCTAGCATGGCGGCTAGAACGGCCCGATTGCTCAGAAACGTTCCAGTCAAATTGACGTCTATAACGTTACGCCATTCTTCGTAAGATGTCTCGACGACAGTTCTTGGCTCGCCACTCGTTCGCAGAATTCCTGCCGCTGCGACAAGCGTGTCGATACCGCCGAACCGTTCCACGGCGCGCGACGACATCTGCGCCATGTCGTCTTCGCAGGCAACGTCAAGCACCAGCGGAAGAGCGTCTGCATTAATCTCAGCTGCCAGAGCCGATAATTTCGCCTCGTCCCGATCGACCAAAACCAATTTGGCCCCATGTGAGGCAAAAAGCTTTGCGCACGCGCTGCCAATGCCGCCCGAAGCGCCTGTGATGATCACGGATCGATCTTCAAGATCCCGCGCCACTTCGTGCTCCGTGGTCTGGAATGCCTAGGCCGCTGCCCGGCATCGGCAGGATGAAGGGATCGAGAGGCATAATGTCGGCGGAAAATTCCAGAAGATGAACCAGTGCTTGCGCAAGATGCTCAGCAGTGATTTGGCCGCCAAACTCCCGCGCGAGAACCGTGTTATCGATCAACGGCGTGGCGACAGTACCCGGAAAGATCGCATTAACCCGGATGCCGTGCTCGCTGACCTCCGACGCGAGGCAATGCGTGAAAGCAGCAAGCGCGTATTTTGTCGCGGAATAAGAGGCTGCGTGAGGGCGACCGCGCATGCCATGTCGCGTCAGTGCCGACCCGATATTGATAATGTCCCCTTGTCCCTGCGGGATCATCAGCCGGAGAACGGCTCGGTTGGATAGAAATACACCGTGGAGATTCACGTCGAGGGCTTTGCGCCAGGCAACTACCGGCAGGTCTAACATTTGCGGCGGTAACCGGGTAATCTCCTCATAGCCTGCGACCACGGCAGAGAAAACAAGAAGATCCGCGCGACCATACGTCTGCGCACATACCGCCGCCATCTCCGACATGTCGTCAGGAACCGCAGCATCCAGCACCCTTCCGATGTGCAGTCCGTCTCCGGAAGCTCTCAAATCTTGAAGCGTCGCATCGAGACGCTCGGGGTTGCGGCCGATCACAAAAACATTCCCTCCACGTGCCGCGAGTGTGCGTGCGACCGCCTGGCCGATGCCGCGAGTGCCGCCGACGATAATGCTGACATGTCCAGGCCGCATTTCGGCTCGCTAATCCGTGATGCGATTACCGGCAAAGCGCCGCATCCGCCGCGGCGCCAGCAGCGCGACGCCGCGTTCTTGCCCGAGCAGAAAAGCGTCGATGACGCGGGCAAATAACCTGGGTTTGACCACCGGGAAGAAATGCCCGGCGCCCGGGATGACAATCAAGCGTGCGTTGGGGAGACAATCCAAAAGGCGATGGGCCGTGGGGAGGCAATGCGACAATTTTCCAAAAGCCAGCAGCGTTGGCTTGGCTATTGTCCGCAGCGTTGACGGCACGAGAAATGATTCATCGGCAAATTCGAGGTCAGCGCTCGTTCGCGCCAGCAAACGCTCCCAGCGTTCCAAACCGCGATCACCCATGTCTCTTGTCCGCAAAGAAATACGCGAACGTCCCTGATTGGCGACGTTGCAATGGGCTCGGCTGAGGCTTGCGAGCAGTTTGTGGTCGATGATGGATTCCGCAGCAGGTAGATCGACCAGGCCCTGGCTTTCCAGTTCCGTTTTCCACCATGCCCAATGCGCCCATTCCGACAGCCGCAATGGCGGTTGCAGGGCGCGGAGCTGGGTATCGGCAATGACAAGATTGCGCACACGTTCGGGATAGAGCGCGGCCAACGCGATCGCCACTCGTCCGCCGAAGCTATGGCCGGCGACATCGGCGCGATCGATGCCAAGAAAATCAAGGAGGACGACTAGATCGCGCACCATTTGGTGCAGACCGTATCCTTCTCGAGGCATCGAGCTACGACCATGGCCGCGCAGGTCGTACATCAAAACATTGCGGGTTCGTGCGAGAAGTCGCGCTGCGCCGAAATACCAAAAGGACAGGTTCGCGCCGAGACCGTGAATCAATACCAAGGACTCACCGCCGCCGAATTGCAGGTAGTTAAGCTTGACATCCGGGGTCGCAAAACTCGGCATTTTTACCTTTGTTGCAAAGCAGACGCTGTAACGCTTAGGCTGGGCTCATTCTTTGAAGACCTACGGTCAGTCCATATAGCCCAAAGTCTTGAGCTGGTTCAGGAGCGCTTCACGCTCTTCCTGGCTCGGCTCGGCGCGATCGGAGGCGTCGATCATTGGCGCTGTCGTCGCAGCACCCTTGCGCAACCCATGCTCGCTGACAAAGGCTTCGGTAGGTACCCGCCCCTCCATGTCGCTCGGAACTGGAATACCGAGCAAAGTCAGAATGAGCGGTGACACGTCAAGAATGTCCAGCGGGTCGAGCCGCACGCCTTTGCGGAAGCTTGGACCGTAGCCGATGAAAATTCCCGTGGGACGATGCGTTCCGTCCGGGCTTGGCCGTTGTGTAAGCACCTCGTGGGACTTGAGGATCGAGACAAGGCCGCCGTCGCGCAGGCGTAGCGTAATATCGGGGCAGGGCTCTACGAAGCTTGTGCCGCGTAACTTATTCAGATCAGCGCCGACCACGATCGGCTGACCGTCGGCCGGATCCCGGATCTCGAGCAATTCGCGCTGGAGTCTCAGTACAAATGGTAAGTAATCTTCCTCTTTGACGCCCGGACTCTTGCCTTGTTGCCGTTTGACAAAGATGGCGTTGCTGCTCGGCATTGGGCAAAAGGCGAGCGTGTTCTTCCAGTCGATCATCGCGAGATGATCTTTGAGCTTATCCGCCGTAAGCTGGCCCACTGAATCGTCCTTCGCGAGATTCGACCATTGCAGATAGCCGTTTTGCGACAGCCATTCGTTCACATAAAAGATTTCAGTCGTCGGGCCGAAGCCGTGATCGGACGTGACCAGTATGTCTGTGTCTGGGTCGGCGGCATCGAACATCATTTTCAAATTTTGGTCGAGGCCGCGATAGAAATTGAAGGACCGCTCCTGAATGTGCTTGTGCCAGTCGCTCGGCTCCTTTTCCTGCAGGTCAGGGTCGACGAATCTCCAGAACAGATGCTGAACCTTGTCGGGACCGTCGAGAACAACTGCGGTCAGTTCAGTGCGATCTTTGTGCATCAGATGGCAGGTGAGCTCGGTCCAGGCCCTGTCACGCTTGTTCTGGAGCTCGATCCAGGGCTCATGCTCACCCTGATGCAGGCCCTGCACGGCCTTCTTTTCCTCGCCAAGATCCATGCCGAGCAGCCGGAAGTCAATGTTCGGCAGAGTGCGGACCTCGTCATAAAGCGTCTGAGGATAAGTAGCCTGCCTTAGGTGCCGCCACGGGATAAAACCGCCGATGACATAGCCGTCGATCTGGGGCGGCGGCGACATGCCATAGAAATTAAGGCTCGTCGCACGCTGTTTATGTCAATTCGCGATCGACCAGATCGTCTCGCAATGATTGTCGCGAAAATCGTTGATCTTTAAGTACACGCCGCCGTCCGGAATGAAGACGGGTCGCATGAAGTCGTAGATGCCGTGAGCTGTCGGACTGCGGCCGGTAATCATCGATGTCCAGGCCGGGGGCGTCAGGGGGTGCCGGGTCGACATCAAGTCCGCGCGCACAGCCTTGTCGAGCACGCTGGCCAGAAATGGCATGATGCCCTGCTCAATCATCAGGTCAAGCAAGCTGAACGTGGCTCCGTCCAGTCCGATCATCAAAACCTTGTTCGACACTTAGCCTCCTGGTGATTGTTGAAAAGAACGAAGCCGACGCGATGTTGTTCGTTGAGGTCCGCGTCACTCGCTCCTCACGGCAGGGGAAATCAGGGCGAACCTTTACCAAGAAAAGCCGCGAGCGCGGAAACATCCTTTTTGCCCATGGCCAAATCCTCGGCCAGGCGCTGATAAAAGCGTGCGGCGCCCTCGTAAAGTTCACCTGCGGCCAAACTGCTGCCGACAAAATCAGCTATTTCGTACATTTCGGCAACCCAGCGACGGGCCCGCGGTGGCACAAGCGGCAACTGCCGCTCGAACCAGACTAGGGCGTCATTCTGGCTAAATTGTAGCTCGTTGAACAACTCGTCGGCACCAACTGGCACGCTTCGAGGCAAGTATCATCGCCGTGCCGACCACAGTCGTCCCCTTAGCAATGCCTGCATAGGACATTTTAGCGCTAATGCAGCCGCCGCGGGTCCGTCCAGCACGTGCTCGTCGAGTCCGTGGGTGCCCAACTTTGGCGAACCGCGATGCCGCGGCACACCCGAAGCGTAAAATCGCGGGCCGGATGCGTTCGCGGTTTCCTTGCCGGCTTTGAGACGCAGGGTTTCGAGACGGTGGCCCAGTGATCCCGGTGTCGGCAAACGGGCATTCGGTCGGAGCGATAGCTGCTGCGACCCGATTGAGAGTTGCAGGACTTACGGTGTACAATCCACGTACATCATCTTTGCGTCGCTCGCGCGCAACGACGGAACGAGCCGCCTGGCTAATGTCACTGCGTCTGCCGGCGGCGGTATGGAGAGAATGAACTCGGCCGACGCGATTGCCTCATCGCTCGCGCCGGCCATTCCAGCGGCCAGTGCGCGCGCTCCCGTTTGCCGGCTGCGGCCTTCGAGCGAGGTCACCACTTTAAGCCCGCCCCGGCCAGCCGCGCTCCAACCGCGGCCACCATTAAGCCAGGTGCAATCACTGCGACAACAGGTGTCAAGACGCTCTCGATTGCGAACCAAATAAACCTCAATAATAGCATTTCGTTAGGGAGCCAGAGAATCAGCCGCCTTCCGGGAGGTAACCGGCCACCGACCACGTCAACGGTGCTTGGCGTGTAATCGAATTGCCGGCATCGGTGCACAACTCTCGATCCGCGCATTTAGCATTGGAGTTGGATAAAAGATGATGTACCGGATAGGTACAAGCTGTTCGCGCAATGGCAGCGGTCCGTTTCGGTGCAGTTGTTCCTGGCGCCGCGGTCGAACTGCTATTTTTGACTTCCTGTTCATGGACCGAAGCCCGCGCGCTCGACGCTTCCACCAATGAGGGACGGGCGATTGACCGCGAGATCGGAATCCGCATCCTCGCCGGTCAAGCTATCTCCAAGAGCGGTGGCGCAATTGATAATTTCTCAGCGATGCCGCGATTAACGAGACAACTGCAAAGGCGGGAGATGAGGCGTGATGGCGAAACGTGACCAGCAGCGTAAAGGATCGTCCAAGTCCAAAGTGCGACGGACGAAAACGGCATCTGCTACGGCGCTAGCGAAGGCAGTCGCGTCCGATCCGGATCATTGGAAAAAACCTCCCAACCCGGCATCCGTTCCTGTTCTGAAAACACGCGTGCGCAAACCGCCGCGGGCAGCGAGCCGAATTGGACATCCTTTGCGGACGGGATCATCGGGAGAGTTGGATCAGGCAAGCCTCGACGCGGCGCGCGGACGACGGAGCCGAACGCCATTGCCCTCACTGATACCGGGAGAGCTGGAGGAAATACACTTAGGCGGAGGGAAGAAAAGACGAAATCGACGAGCGGCCACGTTTGAGGAGAAGATCGGCCGATTTCAGCATATCCAGGAGTTCTCGCACAATCCCGATCTATTTGATCTGCGCGGCAGGGTGCTGGATACGAACTCCACACCACAAGAAATTGAAGCGAGGATAGGAGAGGTTCGTTATCAGATCGAAGTTATCAATTCACTGTTGACTGTTTTAACGGAGGAACTCGACACGCTCGAGCGGGCTCAGGCACGAGTGAGCGCGGACCAGTCAAGGATAACTCAGTCGTAGCCATACTGGGCTGCGAGACGCGCAACTTCAGGAGGCATAGCTTCGTCTCTCGGCCGCGAAGCAAACGGTTGCCCTGACGTACCCTTTGGCGGGAAAGTCGGGTCTCGCAAAAACGCAGGATGGTCGCCCATATTAGCGCCCACCGGACCAAACCCAGCGAAGGGCGAATTCTCAGGATGAAGCATTTTCGCGACGTTGATTGTGTCTTCGGGCAGATGGAGCCGCGCGCATAGAGCCGACAGTTCGGCGTAAGGATCGGCAACGAGGCTCTCCGCCCGCAACACTATGAGCCGCTCCGGCCCTACGCTTTTCATTGCCGCTGAGATTAGCCGGTGCGCCTCAAGCCACTGATTTTGGTCTTGCGGCGGTTTGGCTCCTGCGCGCCTGCGACGCGAGCGTCGCGCGGCTGGCTCAGTCGCCGCGCCCGGCGTGAGCGGATGCTCGATGACGTGAACGAAATCGGCTTCGGGTGCCGCCGCGCGGATGCGCTCCAAGCTCGCTCGGTCTTGCGAATAAAACGCGCTCTTGTCGACCAGCCGTCGCGGCGCCACCTGCGCCCTCAGTTCGTCAAATATTTCGGTCGTCGACCGGGACAGTCGGCGCATGACCCAGCGCCGCGCCATCCCGATGGAAATGATTGTCTGCTCACTTCCGTAAATATACGCGAGCGCGCGGAGCAGGCCGTGCATATGGGTCGGTCCTTGATGGGCCGTCGCCATTATCGCGTCTTGCAACGTGTCGCCGACGAAGAGATTTAGCTGTGGGACTGCAAAAGCGCCGGCATTGCCGCCGAGCATCGCCCCGATCATCGCCGTCGTGGCCGGGCGGGCACCAAGGACGATAATCGGCGGGGGAAGAGGCAGCTGAGTTTGCGCGGCCGCGGCGTCCGTTGGCATGATCAAGGTTCACAATCCGTACTGACGAAGGAACTGAATAATAGGCACGCTCGCGTTTATCTCCGTCGTCATCAATCCACCAACTGCTCAAACTGGCTCTGCGAAACCGCGCTCGGCCGGTTATGCCCGCCGCCGTCGATCGCGTACAGGGCGACCTTTGGGCCGGATCGACATGGCTTGCCCCCATGGCGGCTGATGTGCGCGTCGAGAACGATTTCGACGCCGTTCTCCCTGCAGCCGTCGAGCCGCGACCAGAGCTCGAAGGTCGCTGTCGCCGACGCCACGCTACCACCGGGCGTATCACCGTGAGCAGCACCAACAAAGCGTGCCGGCGCGCACGACAATGATTTTCCGTCAGGACCGATTCATAGGCAGCTTCACAAAACTGCAGCGCAGCCGATTCCGCTCCCGGTCTATGATCGCGGGTGCGCGTTGAAGAAATTCCACAACACGTCGGTTGCATTGATGTTCTGCGAGGGCGGGCCATTCCGCATAGCCATTGCGCTTTGTGGCGGCCAACCGTGCCCCATGCCTTGAACGACGTAGTAGGTGACACCTGTACCGGGTGTACACGCGAAATAGGAATACTTGATAACTCGTGTGCCGTCGTTGACTCTCGGGGGAAGGGTGGCGACGGTTGGAGTGAGGCTGCAGCCGTTCGCAGTCGCCCAGACTTTCATGGTTTGTGTGGCGGACGCCGCGATGCCGCCGGCGGCACCTTCTCTTCCTCCGCCCATCTCGCCGCCCTGGAGGGGGATGCCAGGGTCGGCGTCTCCCTGAATGCCGACCATAGATATTGGCCCGGGCTTGCACGACGAGACCAGATTGATCGGCAGTGGGCCTGCGACCGCTCCGATGGCCGCAAGCGTATCGGACAGCTCGCAACCGAGCCGCTCGGTGAAGTCGGCGCCATTCGACAGGCCGGTGGCGTAAATTCGCTTCGGATCGATCGGCAAATGCGACTTTAGGTTGGCGATCAATTGCCGCACGAAGCCGACGTCATCTACTCCGACGTTGGCCGTGCCGCGACCGTCGTTCCAATGACTGTCGATGCCATTGGGAGCGACCACTATGAAGCCCGCCTGATCGGCCTTGGCGGCAAAGTGCGTCTGGGAGAGGATATGAACCCCAGCGCCGCCGCCGCCGTGAAACAACAAGACGAGCGGATAGGCTTTACGGGTGTCGTAGCCCGCCGGGTAATGGATGATGTAGGACCGGGTTTGCCCACCTGGTGTGGCAATTGAGCCGGTGGGATCGCCCGTCCTGGCGGAAGCCTCCGGGTTCGGTGCATACGTCCTTGATTGACGAAACGGAGGTCCGTCCGCGTTCGGATTGCGGGATGGACCATAACCACTTGTTCCCGGGGTATTCGCCTGCCCGTAATAAGGTCCATAGGCATTCGGATTGCGGCCGGGGCTGCTGGCGTACGGGCCGTATCCGTTTGCGTCAGGGCCGGGTCCATTGGCGTCTGGACCATATGCGTTTGGGCTGTAGCCGCCGGGACCGTAGCCGTTTGAATTGCGGCTCTGAGCATAAAGGCCATACCCTCCGCGAGCGGGCCCACCGCCGCCGATGCTCGACCGGCACGCAGCCGATATCTGGTTGCTGTAGCTCATCAGACATTCCACGACGCGGCCTTCGCCGCGTGGCACGCCCGCACAAAGACGGCGCACATCCTGGCCACACGCGTCCCGAATGTCGCTTGCGCCACCTTGCCACGGCGCATAGCCGCCCGTCTGGGCAAGAGCTGCTGATACAGCAACGATCGCTGCAATGACAAAAACCCAGGGGGCGATGCGGCGTGTCATGCGAGCTTAAATCTGTGGGAACTGGCGCTAGGAAAAATGCAGCTAGGCTCGCGACGAAACCCGCCAAGTCCAAGCTTTAACGCCCGAATCGGACAATACCACGAAAGATCCATCAAGATATCTGGGAGGCTCGTTAATTTCCTTTTCTGGCGCACGGCGAAGAGCCATCTGCCGGCGTACGATTCTCGCCCCACAATACCTTAACGACAGGCGCTTACGCTCCACGCCGGTCCGATCATAGTTAGTGGCATGATCTTGGCGGAATCGTGGGAAAGGGCTCCATGCCGGGCCAGGCCTCGCGATTGCGTGGAGTTGTGAGGATCTACCCAAACGGTGCAAAGACACCTACGTCGTTCGGTTCCCTGAAACTTGCGATCATCTAGTTCAAATGGTAAGGCCAGCCTCCGGTTCGCGACCGAAATTAACCTGCATCGTGAATGGCGCATCGGCGCCGCGCCAGCGGCGGTTACCGCTAAGTTTTCTCCCCAAACGAGAAAATGTTGCGGTAAATCGATCATGATGAAGAAATCTTAAATTCGATTGCCATGGCGGAAACGACGCCCCAACCACTGTTCATTTTATCGCCGCCGCGATCTTTCTCTTCGGTTGTTTGCGCGATGTTGGGGCAGCATCCCCAATGTTACGGGCTGCCGGAAATGCATTTGTTTTTTGCCGATGACCTTGGTCACGTCATGAAAGGAACGCTTCGGCATTCAATGGTGAACGGGTTGTTGAGGGCGCTGGCGCAACTCCACGACGGTGAACAGACCGACGAGAGTATTGCCAGGGCGAGACAGTGGGCGTCGACAAGATCCAGCTGGCCTATTCGAAAGGTATTCGATCACATTCAGGAACTTGTCGGCCCCCGCATGCTCGTCGAGAAGAGCCCGGCCACGACCTACAGCGGCGAGTTCGTCGGCCGCCTGCTACGGACTTATCCAAAAGCCAACCTGCTGCACCTCACGCGTCATCCGCGCAGCACCGGCAAATCCTTGGCGAAGCTTCGTTCGCAGTTTCCGCGATTGCAGCGGATAACGGGAGGGCGGGCCAAGCTGGACCCCGAGCGGATCTGGCGCGTCAACCACAAAGTCGCCATTACGGCAACGGCCGACCTGCCGCCCGGTCAATGCATGCGGCTCAAGGGCGAGGCGTTGATGCGCAATCTCGCCCTGTACCTGCCGCAGATTTGCGAATGGCTTGATCTTCGCAGCGATGCAGATGCGATCGAAGCTATGATGCATCCGGAAAATTCGCCCTATGCGAAACCTGGACCTCGCGCAGCACCGTTTGGCAATGATCCCAGTTTTTTGGAAAATCCCGCGCTCGACCCGGAGCGTCTCGAGAAACTGAAGGAACCGCGTCTCGATGGTGAGCTGGCCTGGCGTCCGGGCGAGATGTTCGCCCCGGAGACGCGTCAACTAGCCAAGCAATTTGGCTACCAATAATGGCACACCTATTATCGGTCGATCGGTTCGCGACCGTTGCGACCGAGGGATTTGGACGCAAGTCTTCCGGTACCGCGGGATCAATGGTCTTTTTCCGCGGTGGCGTATTTGTCGGCACAAGTTGCGCCAATCCGACGAGCCCCGACGATGCGCCCCGCATTTTGCGCTACGACGTCAAGCGCGGAACATGGGCAACGGTTTATGAATCGCCGTTGATCGACCCGCAGCCGCGATCGCACGTGCGCGATCGTCAATTCGGAGCAGGACCGTGTTGGCCGTCGCCGCTCCGGCGAGACTGACGGCGCCGTCGCGAAAGATTCCGCGCGACTCCGGCTACCGATCGATGTGCGTATTTCAAGGCAAGTCGGATCAAAGCCCCGCACTCTACGTGTCGACCGCCGCAAGGACCGGTGCCTTGCTTCTGCGTTCGACGGACGGCGCGGCATTCGAGCCTGTGAGCGAGCCGGGATTTGGCGATCCGAACGTCTATTCGTTCGGGGCATTGGTCGATTTTGGCGGATGGCTGTTCGCTGTCCCCGCCGGAACGGTAACTAACACGGCGCTAGACCGAAATTTGCCGCCCGATCCGAGCCTCTTCGTGTCAAACGATCCGCTTAAGGGGAAGTGGCTCGAAGGCGCAAAGTCCGGCTTCGGCAATGCCTCGAACCTAGCGATTTCTTGTCTGCATCCAGCGTTCGGCCGACTTTACGCTGGCACCGCGAATGCCGACCTCGGTTGCCAAGTTTGGCGGATGGAAGCGCGCAACAAGCCGCCGTTCGATTGGTCACCGGTCATCGTCGATGGGGGCGGTGCCTTCAACAACAATTTCGCCGTTTGGGCGATGGCGGAATTCAAGGGCGCTCTTTACGTCGGCGTCGGCATTGGCGGCTTTGGTTATGATCGAGTGCATGACCTGGGTCCGGCGTCGGCCGAGCTCTGGCGCATTCACCCGAATGGGAGCTGGGATTTGATCGCCGGTCAGACCCGCTTCACTGCGGACGGATTGAAAGTGCCGTTGTCGCTGCTCGGACTTGGGCTTGGCGATTTCTACAACTCCGTGGTCCGGACACTCGCGGTTCACGATGGTGTTCTTTATCTGGGGACCACCCAGTGGGAGCCGTACCGTTGTCTTGAGGTTCAATCCACCGACATTGTTGGCGGCTATCAGCTATGGGCCAGCGCCGACGGGGAGCGTTGGACCCGGGTGCTTGACGACGGCAACGGCAGCCCCGCCGATCTCGGTGTCGCTTCTTTGTTATCGACCGACGAGGGACTGTTTGTCGGAACCAACAATCAAGGCCGTTTCCTTGGCGGCGTTGGCGCCCGTCACGGAGCGGTGTTCAATTTCGCGCAGGGGTTCAAAATTCTGCGGGGACATTAGAGCATGATCCGGAAAAGTGGCAGCCGGTTTTCCGAAAAAGATCATGCTCCCCCAAAAAGATAGAGCGCCAACCGATTCAATCTGAAGCGATCGCGCTCTAGCCGAGCCTTGCGGCAGGTTGCGCCTACGCCGGATCCGCGTACGCCACTGCCAGGACCGATTGTTCATCGAGCGCCAGCGAAACTTTGAGCGCAATATTTCCCGGAACTACGACCTGTGCCCAGCCTTGTTGATCGTCCAGGGCACTAACCACGAATGAGCGCGGCTGGCCGTTGAGTCCGGTGCCGACACACTTCGCTGCGGCTTCCTTCGCGCACCAAGCCTGCAATACTGACGCCTCCTGATCGGCGGATCGGTTGGCGAAAAGCGCCTGCTCATCTGCGCTGAAGCCGCCGGCCAGCAAATCCTGGAATTGCACTCGGCCAAACACTTCTCGATCAATGCCGACAGCCTGGCCGGGCCGCCCGGCCACGGCGACGGCTTCGCCCTCGACGTGAGAGACCGAGATTTCAGGAAGTTGGCCGAGGATGTCGAGCCCATCGGGCGCGAGATATGGTTTCCCGTCCACCGTCATGCGGATAGTTAAATCGGCGGGAAAGACTTGCGCACTGGCGTAGCGCACAAACCAGGCGCGGGCCGCTTCCTTCATCGCGAGGCGGCCGACCAGCCATTCGTCGGCCTTGCGCGGACTGGCAACGAGCAACGTGAAGTGTTCGCGCTCTTCCGCCGACAGGATCGTCCGCGAGAGCACACGACGCCAAATGCCGCCGGCGATGTCGAAGAATTTCGGCGGGAACGGCGGCACGCGCCAGACCAGCGCGCCCTCTGGAAGCGAGCCGAACAGTTGCGAAGCTTCATCGCCGTAAAATTCCTCGCGCGGCTGTCCGCGAGCGCGGCAAAAGTTCTGTGGCATTTCGAAGAAACGATCGCGCCAACCAGTGGCGCGAAACAGTGGTGTCCCGTCGGCGGCCAGGCAGGTGAACTCACTGCTGAGGTACCAAGGTTCGGTGTTCGATGGCTCGAAGGCAAGGCGTCCGGCGATGAAGCCGCCGCAGGTATCCTCACGCCGGGCATTGTAAAGGTCGATCGCCACGATGCTCGAGGGAAAGCAGCTGAAGTTCGGCCCGATATACTGGCAGATCCAGAACGCCGTCACGTGGCCGATTGCATCGAGCAGAATCGGATTGAGCAACAAAGCCGGCTGTTCTGCCGGCGGGAAGAAGCCCTCGATCGGGGTATCGGCAAGGCATGCATCCAATCCCGTGTCGTCCCACGCCGCCAAACTCTCGATGCTATGGTACAGCGGTCCGTGGAACATCCCGGTGCGATAGAGTTCGTCGCTCGGCCAGATGGGTGCCTGCGGGTTCGCAAGTGGCGTGAATTGTGTGTCCGACGGGTCTGGCGGGCGAACCGCGTCGGCCAAGACCACGACGGCCTCGACCAACGGCATGCCGGTACCATCGCGAATGCGTGCCGTCACCCGAACGAGGCCGTCGGCGCTGGACAGTGGATTCGCTTCCAATCCGACCGTTCGGGATCCTTCGTCCAGTGCAATCCAATTGAATGCGCGCAGCTGCTCGAACCGGATCGGCACGAGGCCGCCGCCGGCAAAGACGACCGCGACCTCGGCCAGTAATTCCATGCTGACGGCGAGTGGCATGATCGGCAGAGCCGTGAGGTCGGGATTTAGATCAGAGACTTCGTTCGCGCACAGGCAATGCTGGCGAAGAAACGGATGGCGGCGAAGCTCCAAATCGCATTCGGCGAACAGTCCGCCAGCGTCATGCGATACCACGCGATCGAGGAAAGGATAGCTTTGCGCTGCCGCTGCGTCGTCGCGAGGGGGGGTGGTTGGCCGTGCAGGCGATAGCGCGGCGCGGATTTCCGCTATCGTCGGCGGAGGAATCTTCACATACGGTAGTCCGTTGGGGTAAACCCGTCCGCGGCGGCGCTTGGGCTGTTCGCCGGTCAGCGATGCCGGGACGATAGGCCGGCCGTCGTAAAGCTTGTGGACATCAAGCTCGACGCCCGCCGACCACAAGCGGCCCAGACCGTGCAGCAATTGGAGGAGGCTTGAGCGGCGCCGGCTGTCGAGCGCTACCGCGAGCGCATCCTTGCCACGCAATATACTGTCGATGAAGCCGGTGAGGTTGGCCGACGCCCCGATCTCGATGAAGGTCCGTACACCATCTGCGTACATTCGTTCAATCGTTTCGGCGAAACGGACGCGGCTTCGCCATTGCTCGGCGACGAGCTTGAGGATGCCCTCTACCGTCGACGGCATAGGCGCGGCGGTGGCGCACGAATAAAGCGGCACTTCCGGTTTCCGGAAGTTGAAGCTGCGATAAATGGCTTCGAGATCGGCGTTCGGGGCAAACAGCGGCGTGTGATAGGGACGACTGAACGGCAGGAAAGTGCACAAGCCGCCTTTGGAGCCAAGCTGCGCTGCGATCGAGTCGAGTTGCGCGCGTTGCCCATAGAGCACTATTTGGTGCTCGCAATTGTCGAGCGCGACATGGATTTGCCCCTGCTCGGCGAGCGCAATCACACTGTCGCGAGGCACCGCGCCGACGGTCAGCAACGCGCCGCCCGGAACATCGTTGGACTTCTCCATCGCGTGAAATAGCTGCTTGAGGTCGCTAATCTGAACCTCAAGGTCGTCCCAATCTTTCCAGCGGAGCGCGCCCGCCGCCGCCAGGGCCACATGCTCGCCGCTGCTGTGGCCGACCACGGCGTCGGGCCGGACGCCGAGCCGCTGCATCACTGCGTGCAACGCGTGACTCGCGACGAACGCCGACTCCGATCCCATCTCGATGCCGAAGAGATTCTTTTGCAGTCGCTCCCTGGTCGCAGGGCCAAGACCTTTCGGCGCGGGAAACAGGCTATCGCTCGGCCGGTCGCCGTGGTCGTAGGTGTATAGTCCCTCCCAGAAATCAAACCATTGGCGGGCTTCCGGAAACGCTTCGAGCACATCGCCCAGCATGCCTTCGTACTGGGAGCCTTCACCCGGGAAGACGAACGCAACCTTGCCGCCGCGAATTTCATCTGAACAATAGATCCCGGAGCGCAGCTGGAATTTTGGGCTGCCAGCGACGATCCGCTCGCGCGCTCTGCCGAGCTTGGTGGAAAGATCGGCAAGGTCTTCGGCAACGATCGCCAGACGCACCGGCTCAGTAGCCCCGTTTGCCGCCAATGCCGCTGCAATAGCAGCGAGCGGTTCCTGCGCAAGTGGCACTGCGAGACTTGAGCGCAACGTATCGATCGCAGCGACCATTTGCTCGGCGTCGGCCGCGGATAAAACCACAAGCTCGGCGGCGAGATAGGCCGGACGCACGCCGCCGGCTGGCTCGGGCGCCTCTTCCAGGACGGCGTGGGAATTGATGCCGCCAAAGCCGAAGGCGTTGACGCCGGCGCGGCGCCGCGTCTTGCGCGAGGCGATCCACGGTCGGCTTTCGCTGTTGACGTAGAATTTGGTCGCGTTGATCCCGATCGCGGAACTGACTTCACCGCAGATCGTCGGAGGTAGCACGCGATAGTGCAGGGCGAGCACTGCCTTGATCAGTCCGGCAATGCCGGCCGCCGGGATGCAATGGCCGATCAGCGATTTGATGGTGCCGAGCGCGATGCGCGGCAGGTCGCCGTCGCGTTCGCCGAAAACCTCGCGTAACGCGCTGACTTCGGTGCGGTCGCCGAGCGGAATGCCGGTGCCATGGGCTTCCATCAGCCCGAGGCCGTTGGGCTCGAAACCGGCGTCGTCGTAGGCACGCTGGATCGCCAAAATCTCGCCTTCGAGCCGCGGCGCCAGCATGCCCATGCCTTTGCCGTCGCTCGACTGGCCAATGCCGTTGAGCACTGCGTAGATGCGGTCCCCCGCGGCGAGCGCGTCGTTTAGCCGTTTCAGCACGACGATACCGACGCCTTCGGCGAGCAGCGTGCCGTCCGCCAACTCATCGAACGGCCGAATTTCGGAGCGAGGCGACAGCGCGCCGATTTGGCTGAACACCATATTGGTGATCGACGGAATCGAGCCGTTGACGCCTCCGGCGAGCATCAGGTCGCTCCGCCCGCTGCGCAGCTCTTCCATCGCGGCCTTGACGGCAAGCAGCGACGAAGCGCACGCGGCGTCGATAATGTAATTCGGGCCGCGCAGATCGAATTTATTGGCGATGCGGCCGGTCATGACGTTGGGAACGAACCCCGGCACGATGTCGGAGTTGAATGGCGGCAACTCTTTGACCAGCGCCGCGCGCAGCTTTTCAAGCGCCGCCGCCGGCGCGTCAGGCAGGAGTTGACCGACCAGCTCGATGGTCTGATCGACCACCACGCCGTGCTGCACCATGTTGCCGCTGCCGCGGTGCAGCCACGAACTGTGCCCGAGGATTACGCCGGTATTGATGTGATCGTAATTGTCGAGGCAGTCGGCGTCGGCGAGCGCATCGCGGGCAACTTTTAAGGCGAGAAACTGATCCGGCTCGCCGCCGTCAACCGAGTTCGGCATCACGCCGAGTTCCGCCGGATCGAAGCGGTAAAGATCGCCCAAATAGCCGCCGACTGCGGTAGAAATGCGGCTGGTGCCGGTAGCTTTGAGATGGCGCTCGGCCCCCCAATCAGCCGGAGGGTCGCTGATCTGAACTTTCTTGCCTTGGATGTTGCGCCAGAACTGGTCGGGTCCGTCAGCCCCCGGGAACAGACAACCAATCCCGATCACGGCGATGTCGCCACTGCGATCTTTTTGTTCAGGATTGGCCATCACAAACTCTGATTGACGCGTCGAAAGCTGCAGTGAGCCTAGACGCGGATTTCGCTATCCGTGAGTAGCGCGGCTGAGAGATGCGCTTTAGGCGTTTCCGTTTCCCAAGTCCGGAGCTCGCTCTGCACGACCTCGCGCTGCTCCCACGATCCTTCGCCGAACACGATTTCCACGTCCTCGATCGGCCCGTAGAGAATTTCGTTGCGGCAAGCGAGCGCGCCGCCTTCGGGGTCGACAAGGTCGACACCGCGCGCCGCAAACTTGCGTTTGGTCTCATCGGACACCATGCCTGAACCGTGCCGGGTGCCGGCCCATGGACCCCAGTTGAGGACTGCGATCTTGACGGTTTGCGGCCACAGCGCGCGAAGCTGCCAAGCGAAACGATTGAGGAGTTCGTTGGCGGCGCCATAATCGGCCTGACCGGAATTGCCGTAACGGCCGGCCACCGATCCGAACAGGACGAAGAACCGCAACCCTTCCGGTTTCAGCGCGCGCGCTATCGTATAAGCGCTCAGCGCCTTGGCTTCGACGACCCGCAGCCAGCTGTCGGCTTCTTTGTCGACGATCCGCTTGTCCTCGATCAAGCCGGCGCCGTGGATGACACCGTTGATCCGGCCGTGCCGTGCGTAGATGGATGCGACGAGCGTTGCGGCGGCGGGTGGATCGCGCACATCCGTCACCCGATACAGCACCTCGGCGCCGGTAGCGCGGAGCGCAGCGATGTTGGCGTTGATCTCGCGGTTGCGCAGGATGGCTTGCACTTGCTGCTCGATCTCGCGCGGTCGGGGCATCTGGCCGGCGGTGCGCGCCTGCGCGATCAGATGCGTCCGTAGTGCAGCGTCGGTTTTCAGTTCGGCGACGGCGGCATCTTCCGCGCCGGGGAGGGGTGTCCGGCCTGCAAGAATGAACGTCACGCCGGGTCGAGCGAGCGGATGCAGCACTTCGGCGGTGATGCCGCGCGCGCCGCCGGTTACCAGCACAACGGCGCCGTCGGGCAGCGCGTCGCGAGGCGCAGAGGCTGTGTCGATTTCCGCCACTTCGGTGCGAAAGACCGTCCGCTCGCCGCTCGGATAGCCGACCTCTATGCGGCCACCGGGGACCGCAAGCTCCGCAAACACGAGGCTGGCAAGTTCACGTGGATTTCGGTCGCGCGGCAGGTCGATCGCCTTGGCGATGACCTCCGGCCATTCCTCAAACAACGATTTTGCCAGGGCGGGACCGCCTCCGGCGACGCGAATTTCGGCACCCGCGGACGCGCCCCGTCCAAAAGCGCCGCCAAGGCCGGACACGAGCAGTACGCGACCCCGATTTTGAAGGCTACGGGCGCGGCCGACGAATTGATGTGGAAACAGTTCGTTGGCTTCGATTGCGGCCCGCCAAGCGGCAGCGTCGCCAAGCGCGATTGGCGGCGCACCGAATGGCGCGAGGTGAATGAAGCCGGAGATGTCGCCGGGTGTGATCGAAAGGTCGGCTTTGATGATTTTCGGTTTGCCGCCGGCTCCGGCGATCAACTCGGCCAAAGCAGGAGCCAACCCAGCGCCGTCGTCGGTGATCACGTAAGTGCCAGCGGGTAGGGCCGTCGGCACCGGCTGCGGCAATCCTTCGGTACGCGCCACCAAGACAAACCGGGGCGGACGGGCGCATGCCCTGGCCGCGGGCGCGTCGGCCCCGGTTACATCAAAAGGGCGTGCTGGCCCTCCCGCTTCGGCTCCGATCTTTGACCACAACAGATCGAGGATACCGTTGAGTGTCTTCTGAGCGTTGAGAGCTTCGCCGAGGTCGGTTGTCGTTGGCTGGACCGTTGCCGGCAGCCACTTCAGCAGCGCGCCGACGATCTCAACCCGCTTGATGGAGTCGATGCCGAGGTCCGCTTCGAGATTCTGGTCCATGGCGAGCATATCGCGCGGATAGCCGGTCCGCTCCTCTACGAGGCTGATCAGCTGGTCGGTCAGTGCGGTGCGGTCGAAAGCTGCACCGCCATTTATCGGCGCGCCATTTGCTCCCCCACCGTTCGTAGCCGCCAGACCGTCGACTGGTGGGCCGCCGTTTGTTCGCAGTGCCATTGCCGGCGCCGAGGCAGGCTTCGTCGTCGAAGCAAGCGGAGCGGTGGGCGCCGCCGCAGCTCCGTTGATGTGCGGACGAAGCGCGCCGAGCGGGCCAGGCGCGGGACGCGGCGCAATCGGAGCCGCTGTCGGCCGTGGCGCAGGCTGCAAAACCGGCCGCGCCACGCGCGTTGTGCGCTCGCCGCCGAAGTAGGCGAGCATGATGTTTTCCTGAGTTTCCAAGAACCGCTGCATGGTCGCCTGGAATTCGGCCAGGGCAGCCTCGCGGTCGCCGGCCAATTCGTCGCCAGCCATATTTCTCTTCTCCTCTCTCACCGGCGGGCGTCTGACTGCCGGCGCGCTGCGTGAAACCACACGACGTGAACCACTGTCCGAAGATTGCGGCATCGGTTTGGGCGGCGCCGCCGCAGCGCGTTCGCTCTCGGCTGCGTCTTCGAGCGTCAATACCGGGAGCGGCGGCGTGCCGTAGGGCCGCGCACTGCCACCGTTGAGCAACCACATATGCGGCGCTGGCACATCGCCGCGTGGCACGGCGGCGAGCGCGTCGCCGAGGAGCCGGCAATCGCGGCCGCGCCACAGCCGCGCGAGATCGAGTTCTGCACCTTCTACCAACAGCGCGCCAAGGCTTTGTAACAATCCGTTGATTCCGCCGGAGCCATCGTCGCAAACAATTGCTCGATGCGGCTTGCCGTCGAGGATTTGGCGAACCATTGACGCCTGCGCGGCTTTTGGACCGACCGAGAGAAAGACGCGTGCGCCGTCGGCGTACATCGCTTCGATCTCGGCGACGAATTGAACCGGCCTTACAAGATGCTGTGCCAGAACAGATCGCAGTTCTTCAACATGGCTCGGATAGCACTTTGCCGTCCAGTTCGAGTAGACCGCGATTCCCGGTGGCTTAAGTGGCAGCATCCGGATTAGCGCCGCCAGCGGATCGGCGGCAGGCGCTACGATTGGCGAATGAAACGCGGCGCCGACCTCGATCGGCCGGCAGGACAAGCCGGCGCGCCCAAGTAGCTCAGCAATGGCGGCGATGCCAGCTTTGCTTCCCGAAAGCACCGTCTGGGTCGGCGCATTGTGATTGGCGACCCAGACTTCCGGCGCGCCCGCGACCGCGCGCTCGACGGCCGCACGGTCGGCTCGGACGGCGGCCATCGTTCCAAGGTCGCGTCCGGCCGCTGCGTCGATCATGAAGCGGCCGCGTGCTTCAGACAGGATCAAGAGTTCTTCGAGCGTCATCACACCCGCTGCGTAGAGCGCGACGAATTCGCCATAGCTGTGGCCAGCGGCCATGTCGGCGCGAACGCCCAGGCGCCCAAGCACTTCAAGCAAGCCTGCCTCAATTACGCCAAGCGCCGGCTGGGCGATGTCGGTTCGGGTCAGCCGCTGTGTCGCAGCTTGTCGCGCCGCGTCGTCATACAGTCCTCGCGCGAAGATGGCGCGGCTCAAGTCGCCATCCGGCAATCCTTTCTCTGACATCCGAAACGCGAGCGTCGCATCGGCCGTTTCCATGACGGTGCGCATTTCGGGAAACAGCACTGCCAGTTCGCGCATCATGCCGACATATTGTGCGCCCTGGCCGGGGAAGATGAACGCAAGCTTACCGCCACCAGAGAGGAGCGGCGTCTCATTGAATAAACTGCCAGGCGGCAGCGGCGCGTCGGCTCGTTCAAGATGGGCGGCCAGCGCAGCGACACGCTCGGCGACCTTCTCGTTTGTGCCTGCGACCAGCACCGCAGTCAGACCGGATTTCGGCGCTTTCTGAGCCAGCGTGTGGGCCAGATCGCGGAGCAACGGTCGCGCGCCATCCGCAAGACGATTGGCAGTTTGTCGAACCGCGGCGGCGAGGCTCGCCCGATCAGCACAGCGCCAGATCAAAAGCTCGCGCGGCCAGCTTTGTCGTGAGGCAATTTCGTCATCCGCTGCGAAACCCCGATCGTGCTCTTCGATCGTGACGTGGAAATTCGTTCCGCCGAAGCCGAACGCACTCACCGCCGCACGCCGCGGCGCTCCCGGACGCGTCAACCAAGGCTGTGCCTCGTCAGGCAGATAAAGCGCAGAATCAGGCTCGACGAGTTTCTTGTTCGGGGTCTCGACCGCATGCGGCGGTAGCACCTTGTGATGACAGGCGAGGGCCGCTTTGATCAGACCGACAAGGCCGGCAGCGGCCTTGGTGTGGCCGATCAGAGACTTGATCGACCCGATGGCGTGATCGCCTGGCGCCGCTTCGTTCAGAGCGAGAAGCCGCGAGACGCTTTCCAATTCAGCGGTGTCACCGGCGACAGTACCAGTACCGTGCGCTTCGAACAGCCCAACCGACGCCGGCGAATAGCCAGCCATTTCATAAGCGCGCGACAAAGCACGGATCTGGCCGTCCGGATGCGGCGCGGTCATCGACTTGGCCCGGCCGTCGCTCGAACCGCCGACACCTTTGATCACGGCGTAGATACGGTCGCCGTCGCGCTCCGCGTCAGCAAGGCGCTTGAGAGCCACCACCGCGATGCCTTCGGAAACGACGATGCCGTCGGCTGCCGCATCGAAGGCGACACCACGCCCACTCGGTGACAGGGCGTGCGTCTTGCTGAAGCACATGTAGCTGAACGGCCCCTGCACGGTATCGATTCCGCCTGCAATGACCACATCGCTGCGGTAGCTTTCGAGTTCGAGCACGGCCTGGTAGACGGCGGCGAGCGAGGAGGCGCACGCAGCATCGGTCGTGAAATTCACGCCGCCGAAGTTGAAACGGTTCGCAGCGCGCCCCGCGGCAACGTTGAGCAAAATTCCCGGAAAACTATCCTCGGTCCATTGCGGTAGGCGCTCGGCGGCCTTCGGCGGCAGCGTGCCGAGAAAACGCGGCATCTCCGCGCGTATGGCGTATTGCGCCCCGATATCGCCAATGCCGCTCGCGCCCAGGATGACCGAGGTGCGCTCATGCACTTCGGACGCGTTCTCAAGTCCGGCGTCCGCAAGGCAGCGCCGCACGATTTCGAGCGTCATCAGCTGAAGCGGATCGACCGACTTGAGCGATCGCGGCGGGATGCCGTAGCGCAGCGGGTCGAAAAGCAAGTCGTTCAGGAAGCCGCCCCAGCGCGAATAGATATGGTCGGGCGAGGCGCGGTCCTCGTTGAAATAGAGCCGCCAATCCCAACGCTCTCGCGGAATTTCAACAGCGGCTTCGACCTTGTCGAGAATGTTGTCCCAGAGCTCGTGGGGGCTGTCGGCCTTGGGAAAGACGCCGGCAAGGCCGACGATCGCAATGTCAGCGGGCCGCGGCGCGGGCGTTCGGGTCCCGGTGCGCAGCGTCGCATCGGCAACGCGAGCCGCCAGAAGCTCATGTGCCCCGACGCTGACCGCGCGATGCAGATCGGCGACGGTTTGAATGTCACTGCGCAAGGTTGCGACCTGGCCGATCATGTACATGCCGGCTTGGCGCTGGCGGTCGAGAGAGACATCGCGAACGGCCTTGTCCGCGCCGCCGCGTTCTTGACCTTTGCTGGCGAGCCGGAGTCGTCCCAGCGACAAGCCCTCAAGTTCGTCGCGCATCGCGTCGACGGAAAGCTTCTTCCCCTCGAGCGCTCGCCGCCGCGCCAAAAACTCTTCGGCGAATGGCGTCACTACCGCGCGGCTGGCGTGGCCAGGGCCGGTCTCGAGCGTGACGGTTTTTTCGCAGGTGATCGCGGCGTTCTGAAATTCCTGTACGATGGCGCCGGAGCGCACGATCTCGCGGGTGAACAGATAGGCGGTGCCCATCAGCACGCCGATCTTCATGCCGCGTTCGACGAGCGGCGCGGCGATTGCGGACGCTATTGCAGCGGAGCGGGCGTCGTGAATACCGCCGGCAAACAACAATTGAATTTCCGCGTCACGTGCGGGATCGGCCGGTACTCGTAACAGCGTCGAGACCATCACGTCCCACAAGACGAGGCTCGACAGCGGCCCGACGTGGCCGCCGCATTCGCGCCCTTCAAATACGAAGCGCCGTGCGCCGCCCTCGAGGAACAAGGTCAAGAGCCGCGGCGACGGCACGTGAAGGTAGCTGGTGATGCCCGATTGTTCGAGGTCCCGGGCTTGCTCCGGCCGGCCGCCGGCGATCAAGGCAAATCTCGGCTTGTGACGCAGCGCGACCTCTACCTGCGCGGCGATCAATTCCGACGGCGCGAAGCCCAGCAACCCTACGCCCCACGGCTTGCCGGCGAGCCGTTCGGCGGTTTCAGTCAACACTTTCTCGACCGTGTCCGGCTGCATGAGCGCCAGCGCAACGAGTGGTAGCGCCCCGGCGTCGGCGACGTCTTGCGCGAAGGCGGCGACGTCGCTGACCCGCGTCATCGGTCCTTGCACGATCGGGAATTTGGTGCCGTGGCTCTCGGCGACCCCATGTCCGGCGCCGAGAGGATCCAGCACGGCTGCGGTCGGCAGTCGGCGCTCGCTTTCGGTCAGAAGTCCCTGCGCCAGGCGTCCGAAGGTCGAGAAGCGATCTGCCAAAGGTTTGGCGAAGGCCGCCGCTTGGCCGAGCGGCACAATCTGGCTGGCGGGATGGTCCCAACCAAGACAGCTGAGCAGGCGGTCCGCGCCTTCATCCGCAGAAGTGCCAGAGAAAGATTGACGCATCTGCCGCAGATGCAGAAAGCCTGGCTTGTCGAACACACGCCATTGCCTGTTGCCGGTTGAGACGAAGGCCAGTCTCAAGGCCGGTGAAATCCCGTAGTGGGGCCTGCAAAGCCGCTGCAACCGATGATTCCTTCAAAAGGAGCAGTTGATCGTCGAGCACGACGCCTGCTGCACCGGCAGCGCGAATGGCCGCCACTCCGTGAAGTCCGATGCCGCCGCGGACGAAGATTGGCGCCGATTGGCGCTCCAGGGCCTTCTGCAACAGGATGAAAGATGTCTCTTCGCCGACAATGCCGCCAGCTTCGTGGCCTTTCACCTGCAAAGCGTGGTGGCCGGAAAGAGCCGCTAATCTGTCGTCCCATTCGATCGTCTCGACGATGACTCGCAGCCCCGATTTTGCCATTCGCGCCAGTAGGTCAGGTCGGCGGAGGATCAATGCAGCATCCACGACGAACCAGCCGAGCCCGGTCGAGACGTAGTTCTCCAGCCTCGATAAAGTCTCGTCGTCAATCGTTGTGATCTTCAGCCCGAACGGAGTACGCGTGCGGCCGCTCAGTGCCTCCAAAGCCGTATATGGCGTGGTGCCGATTTCGGCGTTGAGGATGCCAAGGCAGCCAGCACGGTCGGCGGCAAGCACAAGTCTCGCGTCGGCAACGCCCGCAGGCGTTAGCGCAATGACCTGAAATGAACGCTGGTCCATGCTCCGACCCGTTTATCTTCCATTACCGGTCACCGAGCGCCGCGGAGTGACGGGCATAGTGGTATTATAATAGCTAAGATGCGTGGCATAGCTAAGATGCGTGGCGACGAGATTCGTCCCACCCATCATCACCACCGATCCGCGGTGTGTCGGCCGCCGCGAGGGCGGCCTTTGCGCGTCACGAGGGCCGAATTCCTTCCAGGAACGGCACAGCGAATGCCGCCTCGTGCATAACCGGTCCGTGCCCGAAGTAACCGCCTTCACCGAAGGCTTCGCCGTGATCCGCCATAATCATAAAGTGGGTATCCGGTGGAGCTTTCGCGAGCAGGCGACCGAACACCTCGTCTACATATTCCACGCAGCGAATTTGCTGAGCGTGCAAAAATTCCAGCTTATCCGCGTCAAAGAAGTCGTCGTCCTTGCCATTGGCGACGCGGCCGCCGGAGTCCTCGCCAGCGGCCAGCGCCTTGGCAGCGCCATGCACGCCGGAGATGTGAGGTAGATCGCCACCCTTCAGCATGTACGGATAGTGAGTCTCGCCGATGTTGAGGAAATAAAAAGTCGGCTGGTCGGCTTTGAACTCGATCTCGTCGACCATTCCACTGAAGTCATTGTGATTGGGCATCAGCTTGTAGTCGTCGAAGAATTTGCTGATCAGCGTGAAGCCGTTGAGTACCGGCATCGACACCCGCGCGACGGTCCGGTAGCCGTGCTCTTTCAGCAACTTCGGTAGTGACAATTGTGGGATGAAGCTCCGGAAACCGAGGTCCGGAATATCCAGACGATCCATCCACGCGGAAAAGTCTTGCTTGTACACTTCGGAGGCATAGACGCCCTGCGGCGACTGGTGCGGCACCAACCCCATCAGATAGGAGTAATGCGAAGGGGCGGTCCATGACGCGTAGGACCAGCGCTGCTCGGCATCGCCAAAGCGGTCGAAGTGCGGCGTACGGGCTCGCGTGAAGCTGTCGTAGCGGCAGCTGTCGAGCACCATGAAAACCAAATTCCTAGCCATCTCACGCTCGCATCGGTCGGGCCGGTTTGGTCGGCATGCTGCCGCGTCGGCCGTTAGGTTTCTTGTTCATCTTGGGTGCCCGGCCCAAGTTGGGCTTAAACGCGAATCGACACGAAAACTTTCCACGGATCGTTGCAAACCGGGAAAAACGCTCGGTTCCATCACTCTAAAGTAAATTCCCTCCGAATTTCCGTCCGACAATCCGCCAAGTTGGGTCATACAGGCCCCGCGTCGTTCCTTCATGAATACCGCTGATTCCTCAGCGGCGATGTGATTGCAGTCACGGTTTACCGCTTCGTCCAACAAGCGATTGAAATGGCAGCGAAAAGCGGACGCCTACCTATACCCGATCAGAAGATGATGATAGCCTGCTCACTTCAGACACCGCTGCCATCGAACATCACCTACCCTACGACACCTTAACATTTGAATTGTAGGGAAAAAGGGGGCTGCTTATATTATTTGTGCAAGCCGATCACGAACTGGGCAGTCGGCATTTTATCGCCAAATCGACCGTCTGCTTCGGGCAATGACGCAAATTCGGCCCGAATCGTATGCTGGTAGAGCTCCATAGCCCGCGACAAGGAGAGGTCATGGACACCAAGGGTGTTGTCATAGCTGCGTTGGCCGCGTTCGCGGCATTCGTTACGCAGGCCTACGCTGATACTACGATTAAAAGTGACGACAGTTCGGTCGAGATCACCGTGCCCAACGGTTGGCGCCAAACCAAGGCGGCGACGCCAAGGATTCAAATTCAAGCGACGAATGGCCGCGCAGTTGTCGTTGTCAGGATCGTGTCCAAGGAGGATTTCAAGGACTTGAAGTCCTTCGCCAGCGTGGGCTCGTCCAGATTTATCAAGCGCTTCATAGACGCCGAACCAAAGACCGAGGATATCCAGGTTAACGGCAATCCGGCCATCCGCATCTCGGCAGAGGGCACCCAGGACAGCGGGCAGCGGCGTGGCTGCGTCCTCACATTCATCGATGCCGGCGGCTCTTTTATCGAGGTAATGGGGGTAGCCGGTGCCTCGGCTTTTGCCACCGAGCAGCAAACGATGGCTGACCTCGCTAGTAAGGTGAAGATCCTGGCCGCGGCGGCTGCAGCGCCACCGGCTGCGCGAACCCCTGCCGCGACGACGCCCACCACCACTGCACCGTCGACCAAACAGCCGCCGCCGGTGCGCTCGCCACGCTGAAGTCGGATTTGTGGTCGCTAGGTGTTGTGGCTGGGGGCCCGACTGGGCGCCGTCGCTGCGATTGTTGGCGGGTAACAGGATCTTAATTAGCTTAAAAAGGCTACTCGTGTCTTTGGAAGAGTGAGCGGCGAGACTGCCGAAGTCGTTTGGACCGGGCGCGAGACGATGCGGACAAGAATAATATTTATCGTGGTCGCGGGTCTCCTCCTGTGTGGCGGCGTTTACCTGTGGAGCGATGGCTTACCGTTGCCAACCGTGGAGAGCGGGGAGGCGGCGACGACGAGCGGTGACCGTCAGCAAATATCTCGACAAGGGTCGTTGACCCGGCCGCGACGTTCCCCGGACGCTAATCCGGTTGACGGCAAGCCGGTGCCGGTTGTCGCTGCAACGGTGCACCAAGGAAATGTGCCAGTTTACATTTCGGGTCTTGGCACGGTTCAGGCGCTCTATACGATCAACGTCAAAGCCCAGGTGGACGGCGTCATTCTGAAAATGCCCTTCGCCGAAGGGCAGGACGTCAAAGAAGGCGACACGCTCGTTCTGATCGATCCGTCAGTTTATCAGGCCAAGCTGGAACAAGCGCAGGCACAGAAACAGCGCGCGACCGTTCAACTCGAAAATGCCAAAACCAATCTGTGGCGCGACGAAGAACTTCTTAAGCACGACTTTGCCACACAAAAGCAGACCGACCAGGAGCGCATGCTGGTCGGTCAGTACACGGCGGACATTGCCCAGTACGATGCTGACATAAAATATTGGCAAGCGGAGCTTGCTTATACAAACATTCGCTCGCCGATTAATGGCCGTATCGGCATCCGCAATGTCGATCCGGGCAATCTTATCCGCGCCCAGGACAACACCACGCTCGTCACGCTGGTCCAGCTTCAGCCGATCTCGGTGATCATTACCGTGCCAGCCAAGGAGCTGGCGCGTAACAAGGTGTCGCTCGGATTGGCGAGCTTGCCGGTCACTGCCTACGCCGAGAACGGAGTTACGCCGCTTGGTCGCGGCCAAGTTCATACGGTTAACGTCGAGGTTGATCAGACGACCGGCACGATCAAGCTCAAGGCCGAATTCAATAACGAACAATACAAGCTCTGGCCCGGCGATTTCGTTGATTGCAAGATTGTTGTTGAACAGCGAGAAAATGGTTTGACGGTGCCAACTGCTGCGGTTCGGCACGGGCCGCGAGGCGATTTTGTCTGGGTGATCCAACCTGACAACACCGCCGCTATCAGGCCCATTCGCGTGCGTCAGACGGTCGGCGGCACCGCGGTGATTGACACCGGCCTCGACGCCAATGAAAAAATCGTGCTCGACGGCTATGCGCGGTTGGCGCAAGGAAGCCGTGTCGAGATCGTCCCGCCGAGATCAGGCGACGGCTCCAGAGTATCTCACCTAGAATGAACGTTTCTGCGCCTTTTATCCACCGGCCCATCGCCACGACATTGTTGGTGGTGGCCATCATTCTAATGGGACTGCTGGGCTACAGATTCTTGTCTGTCGCCGCGCTGCCGACGGTCGAATTTCCCACCATTCAGGTCGTCACCAGCTGGCCGGGCGCGGCGCCCGATATTGTGCAATCGGCAATCTCAGCTCCACTTGAGTCAGGCTTCGGCCGCATTCCGGGTCTGACGTCGATGACTTCGACGAGCTCGTATGGCACCAGCGAAATCACGCTGCAATTCAAGCTGACGCGGCCGATTGCGGCCGCCGCCGCGGACGTGCAGGCCGCGATTGACGCCGCGTCGGGCTGGTTGCCGATGAGTGAGTTGCCGTTTCCGCCGACTTACCATCAAGTCAATCCGGCGGACATGCCGGTGCTGGTGATCGCGTTGACGTCCGATTCCATGCCAATGCACGCGATCACCGAGTTCGCGGCTACCGCGCTTATCCCAAAACTTTCGGAAGTGGAGGGGGTCGGCGAAGTTTCTTTGCAAGGCGGTCAGGCGAGGGCGGTGCGGCTGCAAGTCAACCCGAGGCAACTGGCCGCGCTAGGCCTGTCGCTTGAAGACGTTCGCAAAGCCATTACGGCGACCACTATTGCCATGCCGCAAGGCGCGATCGAGGGTCCGCGTAATGCTTTTCAGGTTGGCGCAAACGATCAGCTGTTCGATGCGGCAGCCTTTCGCGAAGCTATCATCGCCTACCGCCGCGGAGCCCCGGTCAAATTCAAAGACGTCGGCGTAACCCTCGACGGGCTGGAGAACGATCAGATCGCGGCTTGGTACAACGGCAAGCCGGCGCTGATCCTAAATGTGAAGCGCCAGCCTGGTTCCAACATCATTCGGGTCGTCAACTCAGTCAAAGCTCTGCTTCCGTCGCTGCAGAAATTTGCTCCTCGCGCGTTGAATTTTGATATAGCGGCTGATCGTACCGCAACGATTAGGGCGTCAGTTGCCGACGTCCAGTGGACGCTCGCGCTAACTGTCGGCCTCGTAATTCTGGTGATTTTTATTTTCCTCCGAAAATTTTGGGCCACGCTCATTCCAAGCGTCACCTTGCCGGTGACGTTGATCGCGACATTCGGCGTGATGGCCGCGATCGGTTTCAGCCTCGACAACCTCTCGCTGATGGCACTGAGTATCGCGTCTGGCTTCATCGTCGATGACGCAATTGTCATGATCGAGAATATCGTCCGGTATATGGAGGCTGGTGACTCTCCGCTCGATGCTGCCCTCAAGGGGTCGCGACAGATAGGCTTCACGATCGTTTCGCTGACCGTTTCGCTGGTCGCGGTTTTCATTCCACTGCTGCTGATGGGAGGCGTGGTTGGACGCCTGTTTCGTGAATTTGCGATTACGCTTTCGGTCTCGGTCGTCGTTTCCGGCGTTTTGTCGCTGATCCTGACGCCAATGATGTGCGCGACGTTGCTGAAGCCGGAAACAACCGCTCAGCACGGGCGGCTATTTCGTGTGAGCGAGCGCGGGTTCGATGCCATGCGCGGCGTCTATGAATGGGGGTTGCGCTGGTCGCTTCGGCATCAAGCCATAACCCTGATCTTTACCGTACTGACTTTCTTCGCGAGCGTGTGGCTGTACGTCGTCATTCCCAAAGGCTTCGTGCCGATCCAGGATACTGGACTGCTCGCCGGCACGACGGATGCCGCGCCGGATATTTCATTCGAAAGCATGTCGGCGTTGCAGCAACGGGTCGCCGCAATCGTCGCCCGCGACCCCGACGTGATTTCTGTTAGTAGTTTTGTCGGCGTCAGCGATGAAAATCCGACCATCAATAGCGGCCGCGTTTACATCGATATCGGAACTCCGAACAGTAGGAAGGCCTCCGCTGCCGAGATCATGTCGCGGCTCAGCGCGGCCGTCGCTGACGTACAGGATATCTCGCTCCACCTGCAATCCGTGCAGGACATTCAGCTCGACGCGCGTATCACGCGAACTCAATACCAGTATGTCTTGCAAAGCCCCGACCAAGAGGAATTGCGGAGCAAGTCGGAGACGCTCCTTCAGGCCCTGCAGAAGCAGCATCAATTAGCTGACGTTGCGACCGACCAGCACAATTTCGGCCAGCAGATGATGATTACGGTCGATCGCGATGCGGCGGCGCGGTTCGGCCTCAACGTCTCAGCGGTTGATTCCGACCTCTACGATGCTTTCGGACAACGTCAGATAGCCACGATCTACTCGCAGACGTACCAGTACAAAGTCATTCTTGAGGCTATTCCCGAATACCGCAACACCGCAGAGGCACTCGATAGCCTTTATCTGACTAAGGCAGATGCGATACAGCCGAACGCCGCGCAATCTTCCAGCGGCGTCAGCAGCGATTTCACCAGTCCCGCGCAGCAAGTGCCCCTGCGTGCGTTGGCGCGGATGGAAAAGCGCGTTGGGCCGCTTGCCATCATGCAGAAGGATCAATTTCCGGCGGTCGCGCTGTCATTCAACCTGCCGGCGCACGTCTCCCTCGGACAGGCACTGCAGACTCTCGATCGCACGCAGAAGGAGATCGGGTTGCCTGAAACGATCGCGACAAGCCTGGTCGGCAGCGCAGCGGAATTTGCCGCCTCGCTGCAAAGCGAGCCGATCTTGATCGCTGCCGCGATCATCGCTGTCTATATCGTGCTGGGAATTTTGTACGAAAGTTACATTCACCCAATAACGATTCTGTCGACGTTGCCATCAGCAGGTATCGGCGCGCTGCTCGCGCTGATGCTGTTCGGTGAGCAACTCGATCTGGTATCGCTCATCGGCATCATCCTTCTGATCGGCATCGTGAAGAAGAACGGCATCATGATGGTGGATTTTGCACTGAGCGCCGAGCGCGCTGAGGGACTAACGCCGGAAGCCTCGATCTATCAGGCGTGCATGCTCCGCTTTCGGCCGATTATGATGACCACGATGGCCGCGCTGTTGGGAGCGCTGCCGCTGGCGATCGGGACGGGCACCGGGTCGGAGCTGCGACGTCCGCTCGGCATCGCGGTTCTCGGCGGATTGTTGGTGTCGCAGTTCCTGACACTCTACGCGACACCCGTTGTCTATTTGGCGTTTGCGCGGCTTGAGCAACGTCTGCGCCGTCAACCTCGGCCGGACTCCGCAGCGCCAAGCCACGTGACCGTCGGGGGCTGAGATTGCGGCATGAATATTTCGGAGCCCTTTGTTCGGCGGCCGGTTGCTACGGTGTTGTTGACCGTCGCGATCGGGCTTTTGGGCATTGTGGCTTACCGGCTGCTGCCAATCGCGTCTCTGCCGTTGCTGGAGCGGCCAACGATATCCGTCAATTCGTTCCTTCCGGGTGCCAGCGCAGATACCATCGCGCCGTCTTTGACCTCGCCGCTTGAACGCCAGCTTGGTCTTATCTCGGGATTGACGGAAACGACGTCGTCGAGCATCGGCAACGCATCGCGCATCACGCTTGAGTTCGGGCTCGATACCAATATCGACGCCGCGGCCGGAGCGGTGCAGGCCGCCATCAACGCCGCCGGTCCGATGCTGCCGACGACACTTCCCCAGCCGCCAAAATTCTTCAAGGCGAACCCAAATGGATTTCCGATTACCGCATTGGCGTTGACTTCGGACGCTTACGACATTCCCGATCTCTACGCCTTCGCTGACACGATTATCTCCCAGAAGCTTTCGCAAATTGAGGGCGTTGCGCGCGTTTTTATCAGCGGTGCCGGTCACCCGGCGGTGCGTGTCCAGGTAAATCCTCAAGCGGTCGCCGATATGAAGCTCTCGCTGGAGACGGTGCGCTTTTTTGTCAAGAACGCCAGTGCTGACTGGCCTAAAGGATCACTGACCGATGGCTATCATTCGATTCCGATCGTAGCCAACGATCAGCTATATAAGGCGACGGACTTTCAGGACGTCGTGCTTGAGCAGGCCAATCGTCCGCCGATTCATTTGGGCGAAATCGCCGACATCTCGGACACTACGGCAAATGAAAACCGCGCCGGATGGTTTAACGGCAAGCCGGCGATCGTTCTCTATATTCTAAAGAAGCCGGACGCCAATGTCGTCCAAACGGTTGACGAAATCCTGAAGGCCATTCCGCAGTTGCGGCACTGGATACCTGCCTCCGTCGACGTGCATGTCGTTTATAACCGCACGCTGCTCATCCGCGCGGCGATCGCTGATGTCCAGTTTACGATCGCGGTTGCCATCATTCTCGTTGTCATGGTGCTCGCACTCTTCCTGCGCCGGTTTTGGACGACGTTCATTCCCAGCTTGGCCATACCGGTGTCGATCGCCGCCACGTTGGTGGTGATGTACTTTCTCGACTTCAGCCTGAACAACATTTCTCTCATGGCGCTCACGATCGCGGTCGGCTTTGTGATCGACGACGCCGTGATCATTATTGAGAACATTACGCGTCTCATCGAAACGGGAGAAACGCCGATCAACGCTGCCCTCAAGGGAGCGCGGCAAATGGGGTTCACCGTGATTTCGGTCACCGTCGCGTTGATCGCGGCGCTCATCCCCATCCTGTTCATGCCGGACATCGTCGGCCGCTTGTTTCGTGAGTTCGGACTGACCCTGGTCGCCGCCATCGTCGCATCAGCATTGGTTTCGTTGACGCTGACGCCGATGATGTGCAGCCGGCTCCTCTCCGCACGTGGCGATCGCCGGGAGGGCCGCATAGGCCGAGCCTCTGAAAAGGTGATCGCACGATCCGCCGCGTTTTATGCGGCGAGCCTCACCTGGACGTTACGCCATAATTGGCTGACGCTCGGATTTGCCGCAATTCTTGCCGCTGCAACGGTTGGCCTTTACGTCAAAATACCGAAGGGATTTCTGCCGACCCAGGACACCGGCATTTTGCGTATAACGACCATTGCGGTGCCCAATGTTTCATTCGCGACCATGTCGGAGCTTCAGCGCAAAGCCGCGGACATTATCAAGGCCGACCCCGCGGTCGCGGACGTTGCCTCCTATGTTGGCGATCACGTCATCAGCATCGGCGCCATGCTAGCGAACTTGAAACCTTTGGATGAGCGCAAGGAATCGATTGATCGGGTCATCAGCCGCCTGCGGAAAAAATTGACAGCGGTCCGCGGGATGCGAACACTTCTCACACCCGTGCAGGATGTCACCGTTGGCGCGGGCGGCGCGTCAAACCGATACCAGTACGTCTTGAGTTCATTGAACCAGGACGAGCTTGTGCGCTGGGCGAGAATCATGCTGGCGCGCATCAGGGCGTTGCCGCAGACGACGGATGTCGTTTGGAACTATGATGTTTTTGGACTCGGGGCGACCGTCAACATCAACCGCGCGCGCGCCGCGGTCGCGGGCGCAACCGTCGCCGGTATCGACAATGTTCTCTATGACTGGTTCGGACAGCGTCCGATTTCGTGGATCCGCGAGCAGAGCTATTTTTCGCATGTTGTCTTGGAAGTGCAGCCGCAATACCGGAACGATCCGCTGAAACTTCCCATTCTTTATTTAGACCAAGGCGTACCGCTGCAGGTCTTGAGCGATGTCCGCCGTAATCACTCGCCCACGTGGCTTCGCCATTTCAATCAGCTCCCGTCGATCGCGATATCGTTTAATACGCCGCTTGGCGTATCAATCGGGCAAGCGCAGAGCGCTATCCAGGCCGCCCAGGCGCAAGCTGGGTTGCCATCGGATATTAAAGCGGAATATTCCGGCATTGCGCGGTTGGCTCAGCAGAACAACCAAACTCAGCCGTTCCTGTTTCTCGCCGCCGTGATCGCGGTCTATCTCATTCTGGGCATGCTCTATGAGAGTTACGCTCATCCGTTGACGATCTTGTCGACACTGCCGTCGGCAGCTTTCGGCGCTTTGCTGGCGCTGTTCGTCACTCATACGCACTTCACGCTTATCACCGCCATCGCGTGCATTTTGGTGGTCGGAATTGTCATGAAGAACGCCATCATGATGGTTGATTTCGCTCTCGATGCGGAGCGGCGCGAGGGCCTTTCCGCAAATGACGCCATCCGCCAGGCTGCGTTGCTCCGGCTGCGTCCGATCGTCATGACCACGATGGCAGCTTTGCTTGGTGCCCTGCCACTAGCACTTGGAACCGGCCCGGGTCACGAATTACGGCAGCCGCTTGGCATAGCGATCGTGGGCGGCTTGTTTGTTTCGCAATTCGTCACGCTCTACACCACACCGGTGGTGTATCTCGCGATCGATGCCATGCGTCGCTGGCGCCGACCGGCTCTGGGTGGGCCGGTATTAGTTCGAGGTTGATGGTGGGGCGCCTTCGTCCGAAGGCGTGATGTTTTCTTCTTCAGCGTCGTTTTCGTCTGGTGCCCGATCAGGTTGCGAGGCGTTACGGAACGCACGCTCCGAAATGTGTACCGATTTGGCTAATACGTAGCCCTTAAGTCCATTCCACCACACTTGGCACCAGCCGTTGCTGCAATCGCCGATTTTGATCGCAGAGCCCCGTGGAATCATCGCCAACACTTTGCTTGCGTTGGTCGGAGTCTGGCGCAGTTTGGCCTCGTTCGCAGTAGTGCCCGAATCGGAGCAGCCCGCGAGCAAGCTCGCGATCAAAAGCACTAGGCCGGCTCGCTGCGCCGGACCACTTTTTGTGAAGCGCCTCGCATTCCTGGACGTTGTTAGACGGATGACGCGACCGTGGATGCTATTCGTTGGCGGGCGCCGCGGCTGGAGGACTGCCTTTCGGCGGTGGCGGAGGAAGCATATCCGCGCCTCCTGATGCCGGCTGAGCCGCTCGCTCGGCGCGGGCGGTTTGCAGGTACATCTGGCAGGTTTGTGACAATTCTGCGCGATGCGAAGATAGGCATTTGACGACGCCGTGGTCCTCCCGCGGAACGCCGGCGCAGAACAGCTTCGCATCGGGACCGCACGATGCCTGGAACGCAGCTCTGGTGTTGGACGGCGGCGGAGGCGGCGCTGGCGAAGTAGAGGCGGGCGGCGGCGGCCGATAGTTATGCGGAGGTGGCGTGTAATTGGATTGCGGGGTCAGTCCGTAGCCCTGTTGCGGTGGTGGCCCGTAGCCCTGCGGCGGCGGGGCGCCACGCGGAGGCGGACCATAACCGGGCGGCGGACCGTAGCCCTGCGGCGGGCCATATCCGGGTGGCGGTCCGTAACCTGGCGGCATCCCGCCCATTCTGCCACCCCTTGAGGCCAGCATCGTCCTGCACATCGGCGACAGCGCACCACGACGGGACATCAGACACTGAACAATCCGTCCTCCACCGGGCGGCACGCCGGGACAAAGACGGGCAATTTCCGGACCGCACGCTGCGCGGAGTCCGCCTCCGCCCCGCGGCGATCGCCCCGGCGGGATGGGTGCTTGCATCGGCGGCGGCTGCATCTCCTGTCCCTGCATTTCCTGCCCGGGCGGCGGCCCCTCGGGGGGTGGAGGTTGGTCGTCGCTCTGTGCAAACGCGGGAGGCGCAACCAAAAGCGCTGCTACAAGAAAAATCCATCGACCGATGCAGTGTGCCATGTAGGCCTGCTCCTCTGCGCCCCCGCATAACGTTAGGCTTGCTCGCATTATGTTGCGCGTATTGTCAAAAGATATTTTGGCAGAAATCGTGCAAAAAAGATCGCGAACATGTCTTTTTGGGGCCTTGCGCGTCCCCACGTTATCAAGAAGCACATGAAGTGCCGCCGCTCCTGTCGGCGAGCCGCCAGCACCGCCGCGGGAAATCCAGTGTGAACAGGACTTGGCCAACTTGGCGCCAGAACGCGACCTCATAAGGATTAGCACGTTCAAAGGCCCAATGATCGAAGTTGGCAAGGCGTAAGAAATAGCGCGCCATGTCTAACCTTTCTGTGTTCAAGGTCCCACCAGCGCCGCATTTATTGTTTGGGCCGCCTGCGGCGTTTGACCCACAAGTGACTTTGGCTGCGAGACCTCGGTGCAACGCAGCATATGCGGCGGCCCCGTTGTCGGTTCGCGAACTGAAAATAAAATTGATGGCCGGAGTTCGAGCGGGTCGACGCCGGCCCGATTAAAAGGCGACCCGAGAACGCATTTCTCGGGGCGTTTTGCCGGTCCATCGCCTGAACGCGTGCGTGAGTGCGCTCACTTCCTGATAGCCGAGCAGCCACGCGATTTGGGAAATCGAAAGGTCCTCGTCGGTCAAATAGCGTGCTGCAAGATCGGACCTCAGACTTTCCAGCACATCGGAAAAAGTAAGTCCTTCCGAAGACAAACGCCGCGCAAAAGTTCGCTGGCTTACTCCGAGGCGGCGTGCAATTTCGCCTATTCTGACCTTCCCATGCGGAAGCAGCGGGACGATCGCATTCTCGACGCTCGATCGAAATGAACCGCGGCTGGTTGCTCTCCGAGAAAGCGCGTCTTCGAAATACGTGATCAGGCAGTCATTGAGGTACGGGTCCGCGCTGGTGACGAGTATTTGCTTAATAGTCGGCGCGAACGCGAGTTCATCAACGGCCGCACCAAATTCAACAAAACCGCCAAAGAACTCAACAAATTCCGAACCGGCAGTCTTTCTTCGGTGGGCGAGGCTTACCCGAGTTGGCACCACGTGGTGGCCAGTTAGCTGGCGGCACACACGGACGAGTGCCGTCATAAAAAACTCAATCTGATGGGTATCTTGATGGCGGCTAACGCCGACATACCGAAAAGCAACGACGGCGTCTTTGCCGTCATATTTGATAGATACGCCTTCGTTAATGACTGAGCTGTATCGCGCTATTCGCTGAACGGCTGTGCTCAAGATTTCCGAGGATGCGGCGACGTAATAGAGCAATCCAAATTCTCGGAGATCGGGTAGCTGCGCAAGGTGAAATCCGAGAAGATCGTCCTGCAGCGCGTCGGCGGCGAGATTCAAAAAGGTGATTTGATCTCTGACTTTGAGGCGCACGCCTCGGTCTTCGATTTGGTGAAGAGACAGCCCCGCCTTCTTCGATAGTGATTCGACGTCGACCCCCATCCTCTTCGCGGTGGCATAGGCGAGCCGCGTTATAGCTCCGCTGGCGTTAGGGAGTGGGCCGAGACGTTTGGCGTCCAGATCACGCATGAATTGCCCTTCCGCATCCTTGAGCCAGGGCTTGGTGATTCACGAATCCTTGCTGGAGCTGGCATGTGCGGACAGAAGGTTGGCAAATGATAACAAGACTTCGACGGAAAGTCCCGCATATCAAGCTGGTCCCCCTGTCGCATGCGAGCGTGACATGCCCAAGAACCTGGTTTTTATGGTACTCGACAGCTGTCGGTACGACAGCTTTACGCGGGCCCGTACCCCGCATTTCGACCAGTTTGGCGACGCTGAACAAAGGTGGTCCTATGCGTCCTGGACCGCGCCGTCGCATTACTCCTACCTGATGGGTCTGGTGCCGCATCGGTCACCGCAGGGCGTCTACGCTTCTGAAGTCTACAAGCAAGATTTTCGGCGTGGATAGACCGCCTCGACATCCCAGACCTCGGCTTCCGAAGCTTCATCCCACAATTGTCGCTCCCGAAGCTGCTCAAGGAGCACGGCTATCGCACCGTCGCGCGGGTTTCGATGCCGGTCCTTAACGGCTTCACCCTGATCAGCAAGTTCTTCGATGACTACAAGCTGATGCCGAATCACAACGACTTCAGCGGAATGGTCGATGAGATCGAATTCCGGGCGGACCAGCCGACTTTCTATTTTCTCAATATCGGCGAGACGCACTACCCCTACATGCTCAAGGGTAGCGACCTGCCGCATATCTCGGCGTGCATGGCGCTGCCAAGGCGCTGGCCGCTGGTGAGGATTTAGGCGGACGTGTCGCCAATGGCAGGAACGACAACTTCTTTGACGCGGACAAACTGGAATTCCTGCACTCGCAGCAAATCCGTTGCGTGGAATATGTGGACCAGGTTTTCGGCCGGCTGCTCGCGAAAGCGCCGCTCGATACCCACTTCATGATCATGGCCGATCATGGGGAAGCGTTCGGCGAAGGCGGCTATTTCGGTCACGGGCCGGTGATGCACGAAGCCGCGTTCGCGGTGCCGTTCCTGGAAGGCACTCGGCCATTGTGAAGCTGAACCGCCGCCGATCGTAGCGAGGCGCGGTCCGCGGCTTTTTCGGCGCGCGTGTCGCGCTCGTTGTAGAAGGCGACGACTCGCGCGGCCGGTCGGTGTTCTTCGTTGGGCGCAACGTGGACCCGTCCCGTGACACGAGGTGGTCCGCGGTCACTGCATCCGCGAAAGATTGTCCTCGATTGTGGTAATCCATTCTTCCTGGTTGGGAGTAAGCATCGCGGCCAGTTTCAGGTTCCTGAGGATCTTGAGAGCTTCGGTCAGCCGAGCTTGTGGCTCATCGCCGTTAGAGGCAAGCCGCCACAGCGCGAGCACGACGTCGTCCGAAACGCCCGTTGCCCGGATCTTTGCTGGCGAGTTCCACGGGCGATTTCCAGGCTTTCTCGATCCGCGGCCAGACCGCCTTTGATGTCGCCGCTGGCACGAAGGGCCTCGCCCAATCTCTGCAAGCTTAAGCCGACGTTGCTCTGAATGTCGTCATTGTTTGGCGCTGCGCCTGCAAGCGCGCGAAAGATGTCGCTGCCTTTTCGTGCAGTGGCAACGGCAAGCTGGGGATTGCCGCGCGCCAGATAGGTCGATGAGAACTGAATATACATTGCTCCTTGGATGCGCCGCGTTTCCGGGTCGTGGTCGGTTTTTGTTACCAGCGTTCCAACGGCACTTTCGACGTCGCCCAGAAGCGGGGGCAATTCTTGAGACGGGATTGACGTTGTGTTTGCCAGGCGGTCTGCAAGATTGGCAACGAGAGTATTAATGGCGCTCTCGCTCATCTTGAAAGTCTGTTCCGCGTGGCGTGCTCGCGCTTGCGCGAAGGTGAGCTGGGCTACCGCCGACCGCTGGCCTGCCACATGTAGAGCGCCGCGGCCGTCGCGATGATCGCAGCAAGCGCAAAAATTGCCGTCAGGGCCGGATAGCGGCTCGGCGAATGCACGCTCGGTTTTTCATTGGCGCTCAGCAAACGCTCTTGCATCATTTCGGCCCGGGTTTCGCCATCCCCCCAAATCGTTTGACGGATCAAACCCAAATGGGCAGCGAAGACGAACAGTAACATGGCATCGCGTCAAAATGAGACACGAAAGCGGTAGCCTCGGAACGCTAGCTGACGAGCCCGGAGATTATGGTGGAGCCAGGCGGAGTTCAACCGCCGACCTCTTGAATGCCATTCAAGCGCTCTCCCAACTGAGCTATGGCCCCCAATCAGTGAACAGGTATCGGAAATCGGACATCAGGCGTTTGGATGACTTCGCTCTGATTACTGAACGCTGATTACCGACTCCTGACCATCCTTCCTCCTCATTTTCGATGTCGCTGCCGATGATATCGGTGACATCGGCATCCTCTTCTTCCTGCTCCTCGATGAACGCGGCATCGTCGAGGCTTTCGTCCATCTCGACTTCTTCTTCGATGTCAGGCTCGGTGGTCTCTACCGGCGTCTTTGATCCCTGCGCCTCGGCGTCGGCCTCTTCCAGCGAGACAAATTCGGCCTCCTGCGGCTCCGGCGCGGCGACTTCCTCAGGTACGACAGCCGCACGTGCCGCCGGCGCCGGTTGCGCTTGCTCAGGCCGCGACCGCGTCGTCGGCATCTCTACCGGCACGACTTTGCCGGTGTAGGGCGAGATGACGGGGTCCTTGTTGAGGTCGTAAAACTTGCGCCCGGTTTCGGGGCAGACGCGCTTGGTGCCTAGTTCCGGTTTTGCCACGGCCGAAATCCCTTCGATTTGGGAGCTTCACTTGGCTAGTCGGGCGGGACCTGTCAATAGCGGATCGTGCCGCCGATCCCCTTCAAGCCTTTAGCAGGGGGAAGGTCGCTGACGGACGTGGTTTGCACGCGTGATAGAGCGAGACCGTTGAATTTTACCCAATGCAAGCCGAAACAGCCCAACTCACCGCCCGCCGGCGTGGCCCACTGCGAGGCCGCGCGCGCGTGCCGGGCGACAAATCGATCTCGCATCGCGCGCTCATCCTCGGCGCTCTCGCGGTCGGCGAGACCCGAATCAGCGGATTGCTCGAAGGGGAAGACGTACTTAACACCGGCAAAGCCGTGGCGGCCCTTGGTGCCCAGGTCGACAGGCTGGGGCGGGAGAATGGCGGGTCCACGGCGTCGGCGTCGCCGGCTTTGCCGCGCCTCGGAGCGCTCGATTTCGGCAATTCGGGAACCGGATGCCGGCTCATGCTTGGAGCGGTGGCTGGCTGCCCAATCACCGCGACGTTCGACGGCGACGCCTCGCTCCGTCGGCGGCCGATGCGGCGGGTGCTCGAGCCTCTGGCGCGGATCGGCGCGCAGGCTGTCGTTGACGCTGACGGCCGCTTACCGCTGACGCTCAAAGGTGCGCGCGAGCCCATCCCGATCGTGTTCGAGCCGCCGGTTCCGTCGGCTCAACTAAAGTCCGCCGTCCTTCTCGCTGGCCTCGCCGCGCCGGGAGAGACAATTGTCATCGAAGCCGAAGCGACGCGCGATCATACCGAAAAGATGCTTACTCACTTCGGTGCGGATGTGCGCGTCAAGCCGCACGGCAATCTTGGCCGCCACATTACTCTCGCAGGCCAGCCGGAGCTCGCACCGCAACCGATTATGGTTCCGGCCGATCCTTCCTCAGCGGCGTTTCCGCTGGTCGCGGCGTTGATTACGCCCGGCTCCGACGTGATCCTCGACGGCGTGATGCTTAATCCGCTGCGCACTGGTCTTTTGACGACCCTCGCCGAGATGGGCGCTGCAATCGAGCGGCTCGAAACACGCAACGAGGGCGGCGAGGAGGTCGCTGATTTGCGCGTGCGCGCCAGCGCGCTGCGCGGCGTCGAAGTTCCTGCTTCGCGTGCGCCAGCCATGATCGACGAATATCCGATCCTGGCGATCGCCGCTTCGTTCGCCGAGGGCGTAACTCACATGCGGGGGCTGAAAGAATTGCGGGTCAAGGAATTCCGACCGCCTCGACGCGACCGCTGTCATGTTGCGAAGCAACGGCGTTGAAGTCGAAATCAATGGCGACGATCTGATTGTGCACGGTCGCGGACGCGCGGCTGGCGGCGGACTGGTTGTAACGCACATGGATCATCGCATCGCGATGGCCGCACTGGTAATGGGGCTGGCCAGCGAGCAGCCGGTGAAGATCGACGATGCAAGCTTCATCGCCACGAGCTTTCCGAATTTTGCGCCGATGATGGGCGAGCTCGGAGCTGACTTCGCGTAAAGCTAAAGCGACTTAGGCCCGGCCGAGCACCAGCACTGCATTCAATCCGCCAAACGCAAACGAGCTCGACATGGCTTTCTCGATCGGGGCGTTGCGCGCGGTGTTCGGCACATAGTCGAGGTCGCAGTCTGGATCGGCCTCTTCAAAATTAGCGGTCGGCGGAATGGTCTGGTGTTGCAGCGCCAACGCTGTTGCAGCAAGCTCCAGCGCTCCCGCGGCACCCAAACTATGGCCGAGCACGCCTTTGCTCGACGAAACTGCCAAATGCTCGGCGCTTACGCCGAATGCTTTGTGCAGCGCCGCCGTTTCACCCTTGTCGTTGAGCGCCGTACCCGTGCCATGTGCATTGACGTAGTCGATATCCTCGGCGTTGAGCTTGGCGTCGGTCAAGGCGGAGCGCATGGCGCGAGCTGCGCCATCGGGATCGATGGCGGTGATGTCGCCGGCGTCGGCACTCATGCCGAAACCCAATAGCTCCGCATAGATCGGTGCGCCGCGTGCTACGGCGCGCTCGCGCGGCTCGAGCACGAACATTGCCGCGCCTTCGCCGAGCACGAGTCCCGTCCGCGTTCTTGAGAACGGCCGGCAGGTGTCGGTGCTGAGCACGCGCAACGCCTCCCAGCCTTTGATCGTACCGACGGTGATGCAGGCTTCCGTGCCGCCGGCGAGCGCGATCGGCACCTGTCCGGTCCTCACCATTTGAAAGGCCTGACCGATCGCATGCGTTCCGGAAGAGCATGCGGATGCGATTGTGAAAGTCGGGCCCTTCAGGCCGAGGTCCATGGAAATCTGGCTGCACGCGGCGTTCATCATCAGGCGCGGAATCGACAGCGGGTGCGCGCGCGTCGCATTTTGTCCGTAGAGCTTGAGATATGAATTGTCGAGGGTATTCATCCCGCCGGCTCCGTTGCCGACGATTGTCGCCGCCTGCAGCGCGATCTCTTCGGTAAGCTCCAATTGCGCATCTTTGACCGCGGCCCGCGCTGCGACCACCGCGAATTGCGAGAAGCGATCGAACATGCCCAGTCGCTTCGGATCGAAATGCTGCGACGGATCGAAATCGAGAACTTGGGCGGCAATCCGCGTATTCAAACGCTCAGTTGGAATAATTGTGATAGGGCCGATACCGGATCTGGCTTCGACCAATCCCGACCAAAATTTCTCGCAGGTGCTGCCAACCGGCGTGACGACGCCGATCCCCGTCACGACCACTCGGTTCATTGCGCTACTTTTGCGGCGATCAGCTTTTCCACGATCTCGGCGACATCGCCGACGGTCGAAAACGGCATCTCCTGGCCGGCCTTGTCCTGAATGCCGGTGGTGCCGGGTGTCGTAAGACGCGTCGCTTCGTCCGCCTTGAGCGGAATGGTGATGTCGAACTTTTCCTCAAGACCAAAAACGATCTCGATCACGTCCAGCGACTCTGCGCCGAGTTCGTCGAGACGCGAATCCGGCGTCAACCGCTCGATGGGAATGTTGAGCGATTTAGCGATGATCGCCCGAACGTCATCAATAACTGCCAACGCGTTCCCCGCAGCCGCTGTTGCTCATTAAAACCGAATATCACTTCCAGCGCGGCCATTTATTCATACCCGGGGCTCAACCTCAAGCCGCTCCTCTAATTGCGGCATGCTCAAGACCGACGATCGGCGATGGCGTGAGCACGTTCGGTTGCTGCGTTGAGCGCCTTTTCAAGCGTGGCGCGGGCCTGTTGCAGCACATTCGCGTCTGCATCCTTGGGAACTCGGACCGGCTCGCCGACGACAATCCCGCCGCGGCTGAACGGCAAATTGATTTCGGAACGATCCCAGTTGTTGAGTGTGATGCGGCGGCTGGTCGCCAAGGCGACAGGAAAAATCGCGTCGCCCCGATTCTTGCGCAAGCTTGATGATGCCGCGGCCAGCAACGCGCGAAACCTTCGGGACATCGGCGGTCAGCGCCATATTCCAGCCTTTCTCGAGCGATTCCAGCATCGCCTTGAATCCGGCGACACCGCCCTTGATATGGAAGCGAGTCCCATGATCGCCCGAGCCGCGAACCGTGCCAACGCCGAGCCGCTCGGCAGCGACCGCATTGATCTCGCCGTCGCTGTGCCGGGAGATCAGCACCCTAAACCGGTATTGTCGGCGGAGGAACGGCAACAGGAAATGCTGACCATGCCACATTGCGATGATCACCGGCTGCTGCGTCTCGTAAAGACGATAGGGTTCGGCAGGCTCCATCGTGAAGCGGCTTGTCGTCCAAACCAGACGGAGATACTCCGCAGCCAGGATACCGACAGTTTTTTGCACCCAGGGTTGGTTCTTCAGCCGTCCGCGTAATCGCATCGATTCCCGTTCCTCGACCAGATCGATGTCAATGCGTCGCAAACGGCAAGCTGCACTGGGCCGTGCGAAGATTTTGAGATGCAAATACTGTCATCGTTGATAAATCAGCCCGCGCAGCGGAAGAAACTGCTGTACTATCGAACCATCTTGGGGTTGCGGGACGCAATGCTCGCGATGTCACTCTTCGTGCTTGCGCAATCTTTCGTCCCGTCTTTTTTGATCTATCAACTTCCCGGTTGACGCACAACGGTCTTGCGGCGCGCCGCGGCGACGCGAGGGATCTGGAGCGACAATGATCATTGCTATCGACGGACCGGCTGCCTCGGGCAAGGGTACGATCGCCAAACAGATTGCGGGTGTGTACGGCCTGCATCATCTCGACACCGGTCTGATCTATCGGGCGGTGGCCAAAGCTGTGCTCGACGATGGCTATTCCCCGGACGATACCCGGCGCGCTATCGCCGCGGCGGTCGCGCTCGATCCGACCAAGTTTGATGAAAAATCGCTAAAAGCGCAGCCGATTACCGAAGCCGCTTCGGTGGTGGCGGCGATCCCGGAAGTGCGCCAAGCGCTGATGAACTTTCAGCGTCAATTCGCGACCAAGCCGCCGGGCGCCGTACTCGACGGCCGCGATATCGGTACCGTTATCGCCCCGGGGGCCGACGTGAAATTGTTCGTGGTGGCGACGCCCGAAGTGCGGGCCAAGCGGCGAACCCTTGAACTGCAGGCAAAGGGCGAGCCCGCGGATGAACAGGAAGTTTTGGCCGACCTGTTACGACGGGACGAACGGGACTCCCGCCGTACCGCCGCGCCGCTCAAAGCGGCGCCCGATGCGCACTTGCTCGATACCACACATTTGAGTATAGACGCGGCATTCCGGGCCGCCGTCGAAATCATCGAAGCCGTCCGAACGGGCCGAAAGCGCCGCTGACCGCGTTTTCGTCATTGGAGGAACAGCCCGTTCCGCGCTTTGCATGCACGGCACCGGTCGAAGCTTTGTCCTGATCGTCTGGCCTTGGCCCCAACCGCCGGCTTAACCGGCGGCTGCCGCGCGTTCTGGACCAATCCATTTTTCACGGGGCTTGGAGAATTCATGGCTCAGGTTGCTACCGCCGCGCCGTCGCGCGAAGACTTCGCCAGCATGATCGAGGAATCCTTCGGCAATGGCCATCTACAGGAAGGATCGGTCGTCAAGGGGACGGTTGTCGGCATCGAAAAGGACGTTGCCGTCATTGATGTAGGACTGAAGACCGAGGGCCGCGTCGCGCTGCGCGAGTTCGCAGGGCCGGGCCGGTCAGCCGAGATCAAGATTGGCGATGACGGTCGAGGTCTATCTCGAACGGGTCGAGAATGCGCTCGGTGAAGCCGTGCTCTCGCGCGACAAGGCGCGCCGCGAGGAAAGCTGGGGCAAGCTCGAAAAGGCATTCCAGAACAACGAAAAAGTCCAAGGCGTCATCTTCAACCAAGTAAAGGGTGGCTTCACCGTCGATCTCGACGGCGCCGTTGCGTTCCTGCCGCGCTCGCAAGTCGATATCCGGCCGATCCGCGACGTGTCGCCGCTGATGAATCAGCCGCAGCCTTTCCAGATCCTCAAAATGGATCGGCGGCGCGGCAACATCGTGGTGTCCCGACGTACGGTCCTGGAAGAGACCCGCGCCGAGCAGCGCCATGAACTGGTGCAAAATCTCGAAGAAGGCCAGGTCATCGACGGCGCGGTCAAGAACATCACGGATTACGGCGCATTCGTCGATCTCGGCGGCATCGATGGCCTCCTGCACGTCACCGACATCGCCTGGCGGCGGGTCAACCACCCGTCCGAGGTCCTCAACATCGGGCAGCAGGTCAAGGTCAAGATCATCAAGATCAACCACGAGACCCACCGCATCTCGCTCGGCATGAAGCAGCTGCTCGATGACCCGTGGCAGGGCATCGAGGCGAAGTATCCGGTCGGCGCCCGCTTCAAGGGCCGCGTCACCAACATCACCGACTATGGCGCGTTCGTCGAACTGGAACCCGGCATCGAGGGTCTGATCCACGTCTCGGAAATGTCGTGGACCAAGAAGAACGTGCATCCCGGCAAGATCGTCTCGACGTCTCAGGAAGTCGAAGTGCAAGTTCTCGAAGTCGATCCGGTCAAGCGCCGGATTTCGCTTGGTCTCAAACAGACCATGCGCAATCCCTGGGAGGTGTTTCTGGAGAAATATCCGGCCGGATCGGTCGTCGAGGGCGAAGTCAAGAACAAGACCGAATTCGGCCTGTTCCTTGGGCTGGACGGCGATGTCGACGGCATGGTGCATCTGTCCGACCTCGATTGGAAACGGCCGGGCGAACAGGTCATCGAGGAGTACAAGAAGGGCGATAAGGTCAAGGCACAGGTTCTCGATGTGGATATCGAGAAGGAGCGCATCTCGCTCGGCATCAAGCAGCTCGCGAGCGGCGGTGCCGCCGAAACCGAGCCTGCTGCCGGCGAACTCAAGAAGGGCTCGGTCGTGACCTGCGAAGTGACGGAGGTGAAGGAGGGCGGGCTCGACGTCAAAATCGTCGGTACCGAATTGACCACTTTCATCAAGCGATCGGAATTGGCACGTGATCGTTCCGAGCAGCGCCCAGATCAATTCGCCGTCGGCCAGAAAGTCGACGCCCGCGTGATCCAATACGACCGTCGGACTCAAAAAGTCTCTGTTTCCATCAAAGCGCTCGAAGTCGCCGAGGAGAAGGAGGCGATCGCGCAATATGGGTCTTCGGATTCTGGTGCAACGCTCGGCGATATTCTGGGTACCGCGCTGAAGCGCAAGGGTGAAGAAACCGAAAAGGAAGAAGAGGAAGCAGAATAACGGGTGAGGCGGCAATTCCGGGGGTCCGCGTTCGCGCGGCTCCAGACCGACAAATGGTAAGGCGAAAGCAAAGGAAACTCGGCAATGTCCCTTGACGCCGACCTGATCGTCGACCGCCGCCGGATGCGGCGTAAGCTCACCTTCTGGCGCGTTCTCGCCATTGTGTTCATTGCCTTGATCGTCATCGGCGCGGCGGCATACTTCAACAACCGCACCGGTCTCGCCGGGGCTTACATCGCCCGCGTCACCATCCAGGGGTTAATCCGGGATGATCAGGAGCGGGTGCAGCAGCTCGACCGGCTTTCCCGGTCCTCGATCGTGCGCGCCGTGGTGGTCCATGTCGACAGCCCCGGCGGCACCACGGCCGGCTCCGAGCAGCTCTACGACTCGCTGATGCGGTTGAAGGAACGAAAGCCGCTGGTCATCGTGGTCGATGGCCTGGCGGCGTCCGGCGGCTACATCACCGCGATCGCCGGCGATCATATCATTGCCAAGCAGACGTCTCTGGTCGGTTCCATCGGCGTGCTGTTCCAGTATCCCAACGTTGGCGATCTCCTGGATAAGATCGGCGTCAAAGTCGAGACCATCAAATCCACACCGCTCAAGGCGGCGCCGGACGGCTTCGGGCCGACGTCGCCCGAAGCCCGCGCCGCGATCGAAATCGATCATCAAGGATTCCTACGCCTGGTTCCGCGGTCTGGTACAGGATCGGCGCCATCTCAACGACGGCGAGCTGCAAACCGTCGCCGATGGCCGCATCTTCACCGGTCATCAGGGTATCGGACTAAAGCTTGTCGACGAGCTCGGCGACGAGCGGACGGGCATCGCCTGGCTGGCGAAGGAGAAGAAGGTCGACGCGAAACTGCCGGTGCGCGACTATCAGCTGCACAATCGCTTCAGCGATCTGCCGTTCCTGCATGCCGCCGCCGCCGCGATGCTGGACGCGGCCGGTTTCGCCACGCTCGCCCGCAGCCTCGACGAGTGGGGCGCCGCGGTCGAGCGGCTCAATCTTGACGGGTTACTGGCCCTTTGGCACCCTGCTGGCGCGAACTGAAAGCCGGCAGCAGGCAGCCATGATCAAATCCGAACTGGTGCAACGCATTTCGTCGCAGAACCCGCACCTCTACCAGCGCGACGTCGAAAAAATCGTCAACGCCATTCTCGGTGAGATCATTGCGGCGATGGCGCGCGGCGATCGGGTGGAACTGCGCGGCTTTGGCGCGTTCTCGGTCAAGCAACGCCCGGCTCGAACCGGTCGCAATCCGCGCACCGGCGCCCATGTCGCAGTCGATCAAAAGTGCGTGCCGTTCTTCAAGACCGGCAAGGAAATGCGCGAGCGGCTCAATCAGGCGGTCGAGGCCTGATCCGCTCGTCCGGTGCGGGCGGAGGTCCAGTTTTGCTGCGAAGGCTTGTCGCGGCGGTCATCTTGGTGCCGCTCGCCATCATCATCATCGCCTTTGCGGTTGCGAACCGGCAGACGGTCACGGTTTCATTCGACCCGTTCAGCCCCCATGAGCCCGTCGCCTCGGTGGCGTTGCCCTTGTTCGTGCTGATCATCCTGGCGCTCATTATCGGGGTGATTATCGGCGGCGTCGCGTCGTGGCTGCGGCAGGGCAAGTGGCGTGGCGCAGCGCGCCGCTTCGAGCGCGAACTGCACAGGCTGCGCGAAAGGGTCCATGCCCTGGAAGGCGCGGCTGCCAAACCGACCACCGGCCCCGTGGCGGGCGAATCGCCGCAGCGCCTCCGGCTGCGGCCTCCGGGCCGGTAGGGGAGCCTCCGGGCGAGACAAAGATCGGATAGCGATGTAGAACGGCCGCGCCCGTTAACAGGCCTGACCAATGTCGCTCATTGTGAAAATCTGTGGCCTTTCGACTCCCGAAGCCCTCGATGTCGCGCTTGACGAGCGCGCCGACATGGTCGGCTTTGTATTTTTTTCGCCGTCGCCGCGTCACGTTGGGTTCGACAAGGCGCTCGTGCTTGGCCGGCGGGTGCGCGGCCGCGCGAAAAAGGTGGCGCTTACAGTCGATGCCGACGATTTATTGCTTGGCGCAGTCGTCGAGGCCTTGCGGCCCGATATCCTGCAACTTCATGGCAACGAGACCTCGGAACGTGTCGTGGCAATCAAAAAACGCTTCGGCTTGCCGGTCATGAAGGCGATCGCGGTAGAAACGAAGACTGACCTGGGGATCGTCGCGGCCTACGCGACTGTGGCGGATTATCTGTTGTTTGATGCCCGCCCGCCGCGAACGGCGACACGGCCGGGTGGACTGGGCCGACCGTTCGACTGGAGCCTGCTGCGAGACGTTGAGCTAGATGCGCCGTTCATGTTGTCGGGCGGGCTTCATGCTGGCAACGTCGGCGAGGCTTTGCGTGTCACCGCGGCACCCGGGGTGGACGTTTCTTCCGGAGTAGAGCGCGCACCGGGCGAGAAAGATCCGGACAAGATTCGCACCTTCGTGCGCGCGGCGCGCGAGGCGGCGGCGCACTTGGCAACCAGGCCGGTCACGAGCCCAGCATGACAGTGCAGCAACCCAATTCGTTCCGCACCGGGCCGGACGAGAGCGGGCACTTCGGCATCTATGGCGGCCGCTTTGTGGCCGAAACGCTGATGCCGCTGATTTTGGAACTGGAGCAAGCCTACGCGAAGGCCAAGGCCGATCCCGCGTTCCAGTCGGAAATGGACGGCTATCTCGCGCACTATGTCGGGCGCCCGTCGCCGCTCTATTTTGCCGAGCGGCTTACGGCGCATTGCGGCGGCGCCAAGATTTATCTGAAGCGCGAGGAGCTCAATCACACCGGCGCGCACAAGGTCAACAACGTGCTCGGCCAAATTTTGCTGGCGCGGCGCATGGGCAAGAAGCGCATCATCGCCGAGACTGGCGCCGGCATGCACGGCGTCGCGACCGCGACGTTGTGCGCGCGCTTCGGGCTCGAATGCATCGTCTACATGGGCGCGGTCGACGTCGAGCGGCAGAAGCAGAACGTTTTTCGCATGCACATGCTCGGCGCCAAGGTCGTGCCGGTGCAGTCCGGCGCCAGGACGCTCAAGGACGCGATGAACGAGGCGCTGCGCGACTGGGTGACCAACGTCGGCTCGACGTTCTATTGCATCGGCACGGTCGCCGGCCCGCACCCCTACCCGATGATGGTGCGCGATTTTCAGTCGATCATCGGCCGCGAGACGCGCGAACAGATGCTCGCCAGCCGAAGGCCGGCTGCCGGATTCGCTCATCGCCTGCATCGGCGGCGGCTCCAACGCCATGGGCCTGTTCCATCCGTTCCTCGACGATCGGCAGATCGAGATTTACGGCGTCGAGGCGGCCGGCCACGGTCTCAACAGCGGCCAGCATGCCGCATCGATCGCCGGCGGGCGGCCGGGCGTGCTGCACGGCAACCGCACTTATCTGCTGATGAACGACGACGGGCAGATCGACGAGGCCCATTCGATTTCGGCCGGCCTCGATTATCCGGGCGTCGGGCCGGAACATGCGTGGCTCAACGATCTCGGCCGCGTCACTTTCCTCTCGGCGACTGACGACGAAGCGCTCAACGCATTCCAACTCCTGTCCAAGCTCGAGGGCATCATTCCGGCGCTTGAGCCGGCCCATGCCATCGCCAAAGTGTTCGATCTGGCTCCCAAGAAGCCCAAAGATCATTTGATGGTGGTCAATCTCTCCGGCCGCGGCGACAAGGACCTCGATACGGTGGCGCAGCATCTGCAAAGCAAAGCGCAATGACCACGCGCATCGATCGCCGCTTCGCCGCGCTCAAAGAGGAAGGCCGCGCCGCGCTCGTCACCTTCATTATGGCGGGCGACCCGGATTACGATGCCTCGCTGGCGATCCTCAAAGCGCTGCCCAGCCGCCGGCGCCGATGTGATCGAGCTCGGCATGCCGTTTACCGATCCGATGGCAGACGGGCCGGCGATCCAGGCGGCCGGCCTGCGCGCGCTCAAGTCCGGTCAAAACATGAAGCGCACGTTGTCATTGGTGCGCGAATTCCGCGCCGGTGACGCGACAACACCGATCGTGCTCATGGGTTACTACAACCCGATCTATGTCTACGGCGTCGAGCGTTTTTTGGCTGACGCCAAGAGCGCCGGCGTCGATGGGCTGATCGTGGTCGATCTGCCGCCCGAAGAAGACAAGGAATTGTGCCTGCCAGCACTCGCGGCCGGTTTCAATTTCATTCGGCTGGCCACGCCGACGACCGACGACAAGCGCTTGCCCACCGTGCTCGCGAACACCTCGGGCTTTGTCTATTACGTTTCGATCACGGGCATTACCGGCGCCGCCGCGCCCGATGCCGCCAAAGTTGCAGCCGCCGTTACGCGCATCAAGCGCCATACCAAACTTCCGGTCTGCGTCGGCTTCGGCGTGCGCACGGCCGAGCAGGCGAGGGCAATCGCGGAAAGCGCCGATGGCGTGGTGGTCGGCTCGGCGCTGGTGGAGGTGATCCGCCAAAGTTTGGGTGCCGATGGGAAAGCCACGGCCGACACAGTTAAATCCGTCGCCGCTTTTGTTCGCGCGCTTGCCGAGGGTGTGCGCGGTGCGCGGCACGTTGTTGCCGGGACAGCGGGCTAGGCCGGCCCGTATCCGCCTGGCCGGGCGTTGAATTTCCCACCCTGACGTCACACATATGCAAACCAAAGCTGGAGGGGATGCCCTATGGCCCGTGACGTGGCCCGCGATTGGATGTGGTCGGAAGCGTGCGAGATGCTCTCGCGTGCCGAGCGGATGCATCGCGAGTTGTTCCGGCCCGCCGGCACGCAGGCCCGGCAGCCGGCCTGGGAACCGCCGGTCGATATTTTGGAGACGGAATTTGAGGTTTTGGCGCTGGTCGCATTGCCCGGCGTTGACGCTGAAAAGGTAGAAGCCGCCATCGAAGACGGCGAACTGGTGATCGCCGGGACGCGAGTTTATCCGGCTGCCCTGCGCACCGCCATCATTCATCGGCTTGAGCTGCCGCAAGGTCGCTTTTACCGGCGGCTGCGGCTGCCGGCTGGCCGCTACAGCAGCGTTCGCCACGCCGTTACCGATGGCTGCCTGGTGATCACCTTGCAGAAAGCGGGGGCGAGCCGTGGCTGAGACTGAAATGCTCGCAAAGACAAATGCGACCGAAGGCGGCACCACGCTGCCGCCACTGCCGGCCGACGCGCTCATCATCGTGCCGGTGCGCAATACCGTGCTGTTTCCCGGCCTGGTTCTGCCGATCACGCTCGGCCGGCCGAAGTCGATTGCGGCTGCGCAACAGGCGGTGCGCGATCAACGCCAGGTAGGCATTTTGCTGCAGCGCGATGCAGAGGTCGCCGATCCGACGCCGATCGACATGCATCGCATGGGCACGCTTGCCAATATCGTGCGTTACATCACGGCGCCGGATGGCTCGCATCACTTAGTCTGCCAAGGCGTACAGCGCTTCCAGATCGTCGAATATCTCAGCGGCTGGCCGTTCTTCGTCGCCCGCGTGCAGCAGATTGCTGAACCCGAGACGGGCTCAGCGGAGGTCGAAGCAAGGTTCGTCAATCTGAAGGCGCAGACGCTGGAAGCAATTCAATTGCTACCACAGGCGCCGCCTGAGCTTCTGGCCGCGGTGCAGTCGATCGAGGGTCCGTCCGCGCTTGCCGATCTCGCCATCGCTTACATGGACGTGAAGCCGGAAGAGAAGCAGGAGATCCTGGAGACGGTCGATATCTCGGCGCGCATGGACAAAGTGCTGCGTCTGTTGTCGCACCGCATCGAGGTGTTGCGGCTGTCGCAGGAGATCGGCCGGCAGACCAAGACCGCGCTCGACGAGCGTCAGCGCGAGGCGTTGCTGCGCGAGCAGATGGCCGCCATTCAGCGCCAGTTGGGCGAAGGCGAGGAGGGCAAAGCGGCCGAGATGGCCGAGCTCGATAAGGCCATCACCAACGCGAAGATGCCGAAGGAGGTCGAGGATCAGGCGCGCAAGGAATTGCGCCGGCTGCAACGCATGCCGGAAACGGCCGGCGAATACGGCATGGTGCGCACCTATCTGGATTGGCTGATCGAACTGCCCTGGGCGCTGCCCGAGGAGACGCCGATCGACATCGGGCAGGCGCGGCGTATCCTCGACGAGGACCACTACGATCTCGACAAGATCAAGCGGCGTATCATCGAATATCTCGCCGTGCGCAAGCTCGCGCCGCAGGGCAAGGCGCCAATCCTGTGCTTCGTCGGGCCGCCAGGCGTCGGCAAAACCTCGCTCGGCCAGTCGATTGCGCGCGCCATGGACCGAAAGTTCGTGCGCGTGAGTCCTCGGCGGTGTGCACGACGAGGCTGAAATCCGCGGCCATCGGCGTACGTACATCGGCGCGCTTCCCGGCAATATCATCCAGGCGATCCGCAAGACCGGCTCGCGCAATTGCGTGATGATGCTCGACGAGATCGACAAGCTCGGTGCCGGCATCCAGGGCGATCCGGGCGCGGCGCTCCTCGAAGTGCTCGATCCGGAGCAGAACAACACGTTCCGCGACAATTATCTCGCGGTGCCGTTCGATTTGAGCCGAGTGGTGTTCATCACCACGGCCAACATGCTCGACACCATTCCCGGGCCGCTGCGCGACCGCATGGAGATCATCAGCCTTGCCGGCTATACCGCCGACGAGAAGCTCGAGATCGCCCACCGCTATTTGGTAAAGCGCCAGATGGAGGCGAACGGGCTGAAAGCCGGCCAGGTCGAGATCGGCGACGATGTTCTGCGCGACATCATCCAGAACTACACCCGTGAAGCGGGCGTGCGCAGTCTGGAACGGCTGATCGGCCAAGCGCTGCGCAACGCCGCGGTGCGCATCGCCGAAGGCCAAAGCGGTCCGATCCGGATCGCGCGCGAAGATTTGGTCGCGATCCTCGGCGCGCCGAAGTTCGAGAGCGAGACGGCGATGCGTACCAGCGTGCCTGGCGTCGCGACCGGTCTCGCCTGGACCCCGGTCGGCGGCGATATCCTGTTCATCGAGGCCACCCGTACTCCTGGCTCCGGCCGGCTGATCCTCACCGGCCAGCTCGGCGACGTGATGAAGGAAAGCGCCCAGGCCGCGCTCTCGATCGTCAAGAACCGGGCCTCGGCGCTCGGCATCGATGAGAGTCGTTTCGAGAAGAGCGACATCCACGTCCACGTGCCGGCGGGCGCCACCCCGAAGGACGGACCGAGCGCGGGCGTCGCCATGTTCATGGCGCTGACGTCATTGATGACCGACCGGACCATACGCAGCGATACCGCGATGACGGGCGAGATCAGCCTGCGCGGCCTGGTGCTGCCGGTCGGCGGTATCAAGGAAAAAGTCCTGGCTGCCTACAGCGCCGGCATCAAGCGAGTTATGCTTCCGGCGCGCAATCGCCGGGACTACGACGACATCCCCGAAATCGCCCGCCGGGAGATGGAGTTCATCTGGCTTGAACGCGTCGAAGAGGCGGTTGCGGCAGCGCTCGAGCCGAAAAAACCGGCGGACGCTCCTGCCTCCGTCCCGCAACTTGCCGACGCCGAGGCGTGATTCCCTCCACTCTTCACGGGAGGAGGCGGTTCGCCGGCTATCGCATCGTCAAATGCTGGCGAATGATTTCGACCAAGCGATCGGCGGACGTACCCGGAGGAAAGAAGCCGAGATATTCTCCCGATCGGCCCATTAGATAGATGAAGCCGGTGTGATCGATCAGATAGACGCCGCCGTCGGGCGGCGAATATTTGGTGTAGTAGGCCTTGTAGGAATCCGCCACTGCCCGGATTTGCGCCGGCGTCCCGCGCAGGCCAATGAGCCGCGGATGGAATGCCGTAACGTATTGGGCGAGCACGCTCTGCGTATCGCGTTCCGGATCGACTGAAATAAAGAGCGGCTGCACGTCGGCACCGGCTGCGCCCAATTTGTCGATGGCGAGGCCGATCTGCATCAAATCGGTCGGGCAGACGTCCGGACAATAAGTGTAACCGAAATAAACGAGCAGCAGCTTGCCGCGGAAATCCGCGTCGGTTCGCGTCTTGCCGGTGTGATCGGTCAGTTCGAACGGACCGCCGACCGACCCGCGGCCCCACATCAGGTCGTCCATCAAGCGCGCGGCTCTCGCTTGGTCTGCTTCCTGCGTCCGCGCGGGATCAACGGGACCTGCCGCGATGAGCAGCGCGCTTGCCGCAAGCAAAAACCGCGCTAACCGCAACGGTCGCGCTCTCCCGAGCATCATGCTCCGAATATCAATGATGCTCCCGTCGACCCGAGCAGCAGCCGATCCGGAGCTATTTCCTGCATAGCCTGGACGAAGTTTTGACCGCTGCAGTGCATCGGCACGACGACGTCGGGATCAAGTTCTTTGATCTCCGCGACGATGTGCCTGGTATAATCCATTGGTGCCGGCCCGAGATGGAAGCCGCCGATCAGGCCGTGCAGCTTTTTGACCCCGGAGATTTCCCGCGCCTGCTTCACCGCATTAACGACGCCGCGATGACTGCAGGACGATATCACGACAAGGCCGCGGTCCTTCACGTTAAAGACAGTGGCGTGTTCGTGATAATGCTCGTCGGGAACGGTCTTTCCCAATAGTTCCGCCGGCTGGTAGTGGGAAGCGTCGCAGCCTAGTCCATCGGTTATGCCGAACTGCTCGAGCGTATTGGGCAGGATCTTTTCATCCGTCCGCCGTTTGATTTGCCCGGTTGTGAACGCGTGTTCGGCGATTACCGTCGGGCTTTCGCATAGCACGACACCGACATTGCGTGCCGCGAGCGCGCGCCGGTCGAGGTAGCCGAAATCGCTGAACTCGCCGGGAGTGCCGGTCGGAATGACTCGGTGGCAGAAATTGTCCTCGCCGCCGGCGTAAAGCTTAAGATCCGCGGGCAGCACGCCGCGATATTTGTCGAGAAACGCGATCAGACCGCCGTAGTGATCGAAATGGCCGTGGCTGACGATCAGAGCGTCAACCTTTTTCGGGTCTACATTCAGCAGCTCGATATTGTTGAGGAGCGCTTCTGGCGTGTAGGCGTAATCGAGCATCAACGTTCGCGTTTCGCCCGCTTTCACGGACTCCAGCAGTAACGAAAGGCCCCACTGCGAGTGCAGCTCCCTGGTGTAGTCCTTCGCCCGCGGCGGCGGCACCAACGACATGCCGTTGAACGCAGCAGGCCGCAGGAAAATATTATGCGTGAGGTCGACGATGACGCGCACGGTAAGCTTGTCAACGACAGGGGGATCGATCGGTGCGGCGGCCGCAAACTCTACGCAGGAAAATCCGCCGGCCGCTGCACTCGCAAAAGCCGCCGAGGCCTTGAGGAAATCGCGCCTTTTCATGGCATCACCCGCGCATTGAAACGACGATGTCGGTGACGACATGAAGGGTATACCAGAACCTCCGGCCGGACCAGCGGTTCAAGCCCTACTCATCTACCACACGAGCACGCAGCGTGCCGATGCCGCTGATTTCGACTTCGAGCACATCGCCAGCCTTCATCCATAACGGCGGCTGGCGGCTGTGCCCGACTCCTTGCGGCGTGCCGGTGGCTATCACGTCGCCGGCGGAAAGCGCGGTGAACGCGGAGCAGAACGCGATGATTTCGGGAATTGAATGAATCATCAACCCGGTCGATGACCGCTGGACTTCCACGCCGTTGAGCCGCGTCGTCAGCATCAGCCGAGTCGGATCGGGAATTTCGTCGGTAGTGACAATCCATGGTCCGAGCGGCCCAGTGCCGGGAAAGTTCTTGCCGGACGTGACGGAAAATTTCTGATAATCGCGCACGCTCCCGTCGACAAAACAGGTGTAGCCGGCGACGTGGTCGAGCGCTCGTTCGCCACTGATGTGGCGGCCAGATCGGCCGATCACCACGGCAAGCTCGCCCTCGAAATCGAACTCGCGAGAGACGCGGGGGCGAATTATTTTGCCTTCGTGGCTGATGAGCGTATCGGCGAAGCGTGCGAACATGGCAGGGGCTTTCGGCAGTTCGCGCCCGGTCTCGGCGGCATGCGCTCGGTAATTGATGCCGGCGCACAGGATTTTTTCGGGACGCGGAATTGCCGGCTGGAATTTTATCTCGTCGAGCGTTCGGTCGGGCTTCTCGTTCGCTGCAATCTCTCGCATCCGCTCCATCGTCCCCGCGGCAAGTGCGTCGCGGAGCGTCTCGTATCCGAGGCGATCATTCATGGTCACAACGCCGCCGTCGCGGAGTGCGCCGTACAACGCCTTGCCGTCCAAAGTGAAACTCAATAGCTTCATCGCCGATCTCCACGTCGCGCCTTAAAGTCCCGGTTGGCGGCCCACGCTTACCGGCAAAACGGTTGCGCAAGAAAAAAGCCGGTAGGGAATGACCCCAATGAATATCAACGTCAGCCGAAAGGCCATCGCGGAAGCAACGGAAAAGCTCAAGAATTGGGGCCGGTGGGGCAAGGACGATCAGATCGGCACGCTCAACCACGTCACTCCGGAAGATATTGTGCGGGCTGCGGGATTGATCCGCACCGGCAAGGTCTTCGCCCTCGGCATCCCGCTCGACCGCCATGGGCCGCAGACTGGCCTGTTCGGAGGTCGCTGGAATCCCATCCACACCATGCTGGCCACCGGCACGGATGCGGTCGCCGGCCGCCAGGACAAGGTGCCGAACATCCGCTACGCCGACGACGCCATCAACCTGCCAGTGCAATGCGCGACCCATTGGGATTCGCTGGGCCACATCTTCTACGAAGACAAGATGTACAACGGCTATGATGCGCGCGAGGTCGACTGCAACGGCCTTGGCAAACTCGGCATCGAGCACACCAAGAACAAGATGGTCGGCCGCGGCGTTCTGCTGGACATTGCGCGTTTTCGTGGCGTTGAATGGCTCAAGGACGGTGAAGCGATCTCCAACGACGAGCTCGACAAGTGTGCGAAGGACGAGAATGTCGAGATCCGACGCGGTGATTTCGTGATCCTGCGCACCGGCCAGATGGAGCGGTGCATGGCGGAGAAAAATTGGGGCACCTACGCTGGCGGCAGCGCGCCGGGGGTGCGGTTCGAGAATTGTTACTGGTGCCAGGACAAGCAGATTGCCGCCATTTGCTCCGACACCTGGGGCGTCGAAGTGCGGCCCAACGAAACGACGGAAGTCAATCAGCCGTGGCACTGGGTCGTCATCCCGGCCATGGGGCTGACCATGGGCGAAATGTTCTACGTCAAGGAGCTGGCGGAGGACTGCGAGGCTGACGGCAGCTATGAGTTCTTTTTCTGCGGGTCGCCGCTCATCATCACCGGCGGCACCGGCTCGCCGCTCAATCCGCAAGCAATCAAATAACTACACTTTCCTCCCCGCGATGCGGGGGGTGGCTCGGGCGCGTCAGCGCCGCCAGATCGGTTGCGCGCGACTTGAAGGCGCCATTCGCGCCGCGGTAGACACCCCGCGCAGTGAGCCATACGCTGCACCGGTCTGGCCGTTCCGGGAAACGGTCAGCTGGGCGAGCCGATCGGTCCGAAGACCGCCGCCCATTTCGGCCTAGCCGGGCCGCAGGGAGGAAACAAACGTGAAGCGAAGTAGCGATCGGATTCTCACCACGCATGTCGGCAGTCTGCCGCGGCCGGATGATCTGATGGAGCTGTACCGCGACAATGCGCCGGACAGTAAACTCCTGCCGCGTTTGAAATCGGCAATTGCGGATGTTGTCCGCCAGCAGGTCAAGTGCGGCATCGACGTCGTCAACGACGGCGAGTTTGGCAAGGCGATGCGGCGATCAACGGATTTCGGTGCGTGGTGGTCTTATGTCTACGATCGCCTCGGCGGATTTGAGGTGCGGGAAGAGCAGGCCAAGAAGGGGCGCGGGGCGTGGACGTTCGGCAGCAAGGAGCGCAAGGAATTCGCCAGGTTCTACGCCGAGGACGGCGGCATGGGCAGCGCCGGCGCCGCCGGCAGCTCGAGTTCCCGCATGTTCGGGCTCACCTGCACCGGTCCGATCAAATTTACCGGTCACGCCTTGGTCCAGCACGATATCGCGAACCTCAAATCCGCCTTGGCAGGCGCTGGCGCCGAAGAAGCTTTCGTGACGGCGGTGTCGCCGGCGACCATGCAAATCCTGCCGAACGAGTATTACAAAACCCAGGAGGACTACACCTGGGCGCTGGCCGAAGCGATCCGCGAAGAATACAAGGCTATCGTTGACGCGGGCTTCATCTTGCAGATCGACGATCCCGCTTTGGTCGACATCTGGGACTGGTGGTTCTCGGTCAACGGCGACATGGCCGGCTACCGGAAATGGGCCGAATTCCAGGTCGAGGCGGTGAACCACGCCCTGAAGGGCATTCCCGAAGACCGCGTTCGCTTCCACATTTGCTGGGGCAGCTGGCACGGCCCGCATAGCGGCGACGTGCCGCTGAAGGACGTGGTCGACTTGTTGATCAAAGTGAAGGCGCAAGCCTATTCGGTCGAGGCCGGCAATGTGCGCCACGAGCACGAATGGAAGGTGTGGAAGCATACAAAGCTTCCGGAGGGCAGGCTTCTCATTCCCGGCATCGTCAGTCACGCCACCAACGTGCTTGAGCATCCCGAATTGGTCGCGGATCGGATCGTTCGCTTCGCGCAAATCGTCGGCCGCGAAAATGTCGTGGCCGGCACCGATTGCGGTCTCGGCGGACGCGTCCACCCGGAAATCGCCTGGGCGAAACTCGCGATACTATCCGAAGGGGCCAAGCTCGCGACCAAACAACTTTGGCAATGATGTAGCGACGCGCTGTTTCTCTTCAGCTGGCGCGCTTTCGCTCCTGCGGAACGAGAGAGATGGTGAGCTGTTTGGTTCCGCGCAGCACATCAAGGGTGACGTCTTTGCCTATCTTGTCGCCGGTGAGCGTGCGGATGAGGTCATCCGCGCCGGCAATGGTCGTGCCGTCGAGGCGGAGCACAACGTCGCCGGCTTTGAGACCGGAGCGGTCGGCGGCGCTTCCCGTCTCAACGGTGCCGACCATCACTGCGTTGTCTCCAGCGTGACCGGTGGCGCGGCGCAGCCGCGCCGTGGCGGCAATCTGCTGCGCGGAAATGCCGATGAAGGCCCGGCGCACGCGGCCGTGCCGCACCAACTCGCCGAGCACGAAGTTCGCGGTGTTGGCAGCGACGGCAAAGCAGATGCCCTGCGCGCCCATGATCACGGCGGTGTTGATGCCAACCACCTCGCCGTGGGAGGACACCAGCGGCCCGCCGGAATTGCCGGGGTTGAGCGCGGCATCGGTCTGGATCAAATCGTCGATCAGGCGTCCGGTGCGCGAACGCAGCGAACGGCCGAGCGCAGAGACCACGCCGGTGGTCACCGTCGACTCGAAGCCCAGCGGGTTGCCGATCGCAATCACCAGCTGGCCGCGCCTTAATCGCTTGGAATTGCCGAGCGAGGCCGCCGGCAGCGTTACCGGTTCATCGATGCGGATGAGCGCGAGATCGGTGTCGGGATCGTCGCCGACCAGGCGCGCTTTCAGGTGCTGACCGTCGGCGGTGGTCACGTCGATACGCGAGGTCGAGCCGGCGACGTGGCTGTTGGTGAGAATGAGCCCGTCCGGCGCCACCACGACGCCGGAGCCGGCGCCGCCGCGGGTTCCGTCCTTGCCTCCCCCGTGCGTGGGAGAAGATTGGGCGGGACCGCGGACGGAAAGGCCCACCACGGCTGGCCCGACGCGGTCGACCACGTCGATCACCGCGCGCGAATAGGCATCAAGCAGCGCCTGATCGTCGGGCGGCACAGATGTTGGATCGGTTATGACGGATTGGGCTCCGCCCAAGCCAGCATCACTTAAGGGGATTAATTTCATGGAATTTCGCCATCTTTAGCCGGCATCGCTTAGCGCTTGCCGGGCCGTCTATATGGGAACTCGAGACGGGCCAGGGAAGGGCGAACGAATCTGCTGCGGTTGACAGCGGCGACCGCGTATAGTTCGAACACCGGCACGTTTCGAAGGGGACTTCATGGTCATCGCCAATGCGGCGCGGTCCGCCGCTATGCTCGCAATAGCAGGGGCGCTTTTAGTCCTTGGGGGCTGCGGTCAGGGCCAGCAGCAGGGAGGCGCTCCGCCGCCGCCGACGGTGACCGTGGCGATGCCGGTGCAACGCACGGTCGTCGATCAGGACGAGTATGTCGGCCGCTTCGTCGCCGTCGATTCGGTCGAGATTCGCTCGCGCGTTTCCGGGTATCTGGCCGAGATCCGTTTCACCGACGGCCAGATGGTGAAGAAGGGCGATCTTCTGTTCGTCATCGACCACAAGCCGTTTCAGATCGCGCTCGATCAGATGCGCGCCAACCTCGCCCAGGCGCGCGCCAACCTCGCCTTCGCCGAAGCTGATCTCGCGCGCGGCCAGGAGCTGGTTCACAACAAGACCATCACTGAGCAGACCTACGACCAGCGCAAGCAGGCCAAGAGCGTAACGGAGGCCTCGGTCCATGCGCAGGAGGCCATGGTCCACCAGGCCGAGCTCGACCTCAACGAATATTCCGAGTTGCGCGCGCCGGTGGATGGACGCATCGGCGACCGCCGTGTGTCCGTGGGAAATTTGGTCACCGGCGGCAACGGCAGCAACACCACGCTGCTCGGTACCATCGTCTCGGTCGACCCGATCCGTTTTGAGTTCACCTTCGACGAGGCCTCCTACCTGCGCTACCAGCGTTTCGCCGGGATGAATGGGCAGATGGAGGGCGGAGCGATTCCGGTGGCGCTCAAGCTCCTCGACGAGACGGATTTCAAGCACACCGGCAAGATGGATTTCGTCGACAACGTGATCGATCGCTCCTCGGGTACGATCCGCGGCCGCGCGGTTTTCGCCAATCCCGGCGGCCTGTTCACGCCGGGCATGTTTGGCCGCATCCGCGTCCCCGGCTCGCCGCCTTATACGGCGCTGCTCATTCCCGATGCAGCGATTGGCACGGAGCAGTCGCGCAAGTATGTGCTCGTCGTCGATGATGGCTCCGTGGCCCGGCAGAAGTATGTGAGCCCGGGTCAGCTCGACGATGGCATGCGCGTGATCAAGGACGGCCTGAGTACCACTGATCGCGTGATCGTCAACGGTCTGATGCGCGCGCGTCCCGGGGTGAAGGTCGCGGTGGAAGAGAAAGCCGGTCCTGCAGCGTCCTCGGCGGCGCGCAAAGACGCCGATCAGGCTAAGGCCGACTGAGACGGGCATGCGCATTTCGTATTTCTTCATCGACCGGCCCATCTTTGCCGCGGTGATCTCGATCATCTTTGTGATCCTCGGCGTCGTTTCGTTCTCGCGGCTGCCGATCGCCCAATATCCCGAGATCGCCCCTCCCCTGATCAGTGTCACCGGGCAATATCCCGGCGCCAGCGCCGAAGTCGTGGCCTCGACCGTGGTTACGCCGATGGAGCAGCAGATCAACGGCGTCGAGAACATGATCTACATGGCCTCGAACTCGACGGCGGACGGGCGCTTCTCGATCGCGGTCAGCTTCGAGCTCGGCACCAATCTCGATATCGCCCAGGTGCAGGTGCAGAACCGCGTCGCCATCGCGCAGCCGCGGCTGCCGGCCGACGTCCGTAACATCGGCGTTACCGTTCAGAAAAGTTCGCCCGATCTGATGATGGTCGTGCATCTTTATTCGCCCGATAAGTCGCGCAACTCGCTGTTCATATCCAATTACGCCACGCTGGAAGTGACTGACGCGGTCACCCGCGTGGACGGTGTCGGCTCGATTATTGTGTTCGGCGCCCGCGATTATTCCATGCGGGTGTGGCTCGATCCGGATCGGCTACAGTCGCTCGGCTTGACCGCGACTGACGTCACTAGCGCGCTGCAAGGCCAAAATATCCAGGTCGCCTCCGGCATGCTCGATCAGCCGCCGGTCGCGCACCCGGGCGCTTTCCAGGTCGCCGTGCAGACGCTCGGCCGGCTCGCCGATCCCGACGAATTTGGCTCGATTGTCGTGAAGCAGACGCGCGATGCCGTGGTGCGGCTAAAGGACATCGCCAGGGTCGAGCTGGCCGCGCTCGACTATTCGTCGAACTCGTACCTTGATCATTATCCCGCGGTCGCGCTGGCCATTTTCCAGCGACCAGGTTCCAACGCACTGGCGACCGCCGAGGGCGTCAAAACCCTGATGGACCAACTGTCCAAGCGGTTTCCGCCGGGCGTCAAATACGACATCTTTTTCAACCCCACCCAGTTCATCCAGCAATCGGTCGAGGCCGTGATCGAGACGATCGGCCAAGCGATCGTGCTGGTCGTGCTGGTGGTGATCCTGTTCCTGCAAACCTGGCGCGCCGCAATTATTCCGCTGGTAGCCATACCGGTGTCGCTGATCGGCACCTTCTTCTTCATGGCGGCGTTCGGTTTCACGCTGAACAACCTCTCCTTGTTCGGGCTGGTGCTGGCAATCGGGATTGTGGTCGATGACGCCATCGTCGTTGTCGAAAATGTTGAACGCAATATTGCGTCCGGCCTCGCGCCGCGCGAGGCCGCGCGAAAGAGCATGGACGAGGTTGGCTCGGCGCTGATTGCGATTGCGTTGGTGCTCTGCGCCGTGTTCGTCCCCGCGCTGTTCATCACCGGCATATCGGGACAATTCTACCGGCAATTCGCGCTCACGATCGCCGGCGCCACGGTCATCTCGCTGATCGTTTCGCTGACGCTGTCGCCGGCGATGTGCGCGCTCCTGCTTAAGGCGCACGATCCAAGGCATCGCGACCGCTGGTGGGAGCGACCGATCCACGGCTTTTTCAATATTTTCAATCGTGGGTTCAACGGGCTTGGCGTGGGAGTTTCGTGGCTTGCCACTCGCACGGTGCGACGCGCCGGGATCATGATCGTCATCTATCTCGTTGTGCTCGGTTTTGGCCTCAATCAATTCCGCCAGACGCCGGTCGGCTTCATCCCGCAGATCGACGCGGGCTACATGATCATCGTGGTCCAGCTTCCTCCCGGCGCGTCGCTGGCGCGTACTGACGCCGCGCAGCAACGGGCGCTCGACATAGCGCTCAGCGTGCCGGGCGTGGTGCACGGAGTGAACGTCGTAGGTTTCTCCGGCGCGACCTTCACCAACTCGCCCAATGCCGGCGCGATTTTTTTGGTGCTCGATTTGTTTGAGAAACGGGCGCACGATCCGCGACACACCGCCAATGCGATCCAGCACGAGCTCAATCGCCGGCTGTCGAAAATCCAAGACGGCTTCTTTGTCGCGGTGTTGCCGCCGCCGGTGCGCGGCATCAGCAATTCCGGCGGCTTCCGCATGATCGTCGAGGACCGCGCCGGCAATGGCTCTGCTGAGCTGCGCGGTGCCGCTACCGCATTGATGGCTCGCGCCGCGCAGACCCCGGGCCTGACGACGGTTTTCACCCTGTTCGAAACCTCGACGCCGCAAGTCTATCTCAACATCGACCGCGAGAAAGCGCAACTCCTCGGCGTCAATGTGCAGGACGTGTTCAATGCCCTGCAGGTTTATATCGGCTCCGCCTATGTCAACGACTTCAACCTGTTCGGGCGGACCTTCCGGGTCACCGCGCAAGCGCGCGACGAGGACCGGCGCGACATCAGCGACGTTCTCAAGATTCGCGTTCGCAACGCCAACGGCGATACCGTGCCGCTTGGCTCGTTCACGACGGTGACTGACATTTCCGGTCCGTTCCGCGTGCCGCGCTACAACCTCTATCCGGCAGCCGAACTCGATGGCGCCGCCGCCCCCGGCTACTCGCAGGGCCAGGCGATCGCGCTCATGGACAAGCTTGCCGAGCAGACACTGCCTGCCGGCTTCGCCACCGAGTGGACGTCGCTTGCGTTTCAGCAGATCCGTGCCGGCAACACCGCCATGTTCGCCTTCGTTCTTGCGGTCGTGTTCGTGTTCCTGGTGCTCGCAGCGCAATACGAGAGCGTGACGCTGCCGATAGCGGTGATCATGATCGTGCCGATGTGCCTTGTTGCCGCCATCACCGGCGTCATTCTGCGCGGGCAGGACAACAACATCCTCACCCAGGTCGGCTTCGTGGTGCTGATCGGCCTTGCCGCCAAGAACGCGATTCTGATCGTCGAATTCGCGCGGCGACTGGAAGATCAGGGCCGCAGCCGCTGGGACGCCGCGGTCGAGGCGACGCGGTTGCGGCTGCGCCCAATCCTGATGACCTCGTTCGCGTTCATCCTCGGCGTCACGCCGCTCGTCTGGGCGATCGGCGCCGGTGCGGAACTCCGTCAAGCGCTCGGCACTGCGGTGTTCTTCGGCATGATCGGGGTGACGGCGTTCGGGCTGATCTTCACGCCGGTGTTCTACGTGATTGCGCGCTGGATTGCGGCACTTGGACCGCGACGAGGCAAAGCCGAGCGGGTGAATGCGCAGGCGGCGGAGTAGGCCCGCTCAGCCGACCTTCGTTCGCTCGCAGTAGGAATTGATCGCGTCGCGAAGCGATTGGGGCAATTGCACCGCTGTGCCGGTTTCAAGCGACATCATGGCGGTGACCATGCGAGCGCGCAGCCGTTCCAGTCCGTCTCGATGGCAGACGATGACGATGCCGAGAGAGGAGCGGCCGACGCGCTCGACCAGCAGGGTCAGATCGATAACATCACCGATACGGCTTGGGATCTTGAAGTCGCATTCGATGTGCACGAACGGAAATCCATATCGGCTGCCCATGATTAGCTTGGCGTAGTCGAAACCCAGCTCCTGCGTGTACCAGTCCTCGAGAAGGCCGTTGAACATGTTGAAGTAATGCGGGAAGTAGACGATGCCCGCCGGGTCGCAATGCGAGAACCGGATCGGAACATCGCGCGTAAAAGCGCCCGGCGGCGGAACAAATCGATCTTGGTGCATACGGCAATGCCCTGGTTGCAAATATGAACCGCGGAATCAGAGCAAGCCGGTCGTCGGGTCATGCTTTGCGCTCGGGAACCTTAGAGCAGTCCCACGAGGGGGAAACAAGCAGCCCGTTCCCGATTGAGAAGGAGAACAGGATTGCTAAGTCGGGTGTCTTAGCAATGTCACGGCGCTTCGTAATCGCACGCACGCACGCACGGGCGGCTTCGGCTTCGGCTGGGTAATTGCACACGTCCGGACGAAGTCGAGGGCACATCGCGATGGTCACTCAGTGGACGCCAGCATTGGCCCCAGCTATAGAGCACCGCTCACGACAAAACCCCGAGCTCGGACTGATCCATGCGGCTGAAAATGATCGCGGTTCTGTGTTGCCTGGCGGCGACGTCGCCCGTGGCTCATGCGCAGCAACCGGCGACGACATTATTCTGCGGCTCTATCGGCGTTAGAGTCGGACCGATGACCCCTGCAGTTGCGGACAGCCTTGGTATTACCGAGCGTTACGGAGCAATTTTTCATCGGCCGCGGCACGGTGGCCCTGCCGCGCAGGCCGGTATCGAAGCGCGCGACGTGGTCACCGCAATCAACGGTGCCCCGCTTAAAAGTTGGCATGACTTCGCAACAGCGATTTCAACGCTCGCGCCCGGTACGGTCGTTCATCTTACGACGTACCGAAACCGGGAATTAATCGACGTTCGAGTGCGGGTCGCTTGGTCCAAATGCACCAACGGCCCAGGAAAGCGTTGATCACATACTTCGAGGCAGCGATGTTGTCGCTTCTAAGCCGCAAGGAAGTCGGTGAGCGCTTTATTGAACTGACCCGGATCCTGAAGCATCGCGAAATGGCTGACGCCGGGCAGCATCAGGAGACGCCCGCGTGGTATTGCGACGGCCATTTTCGCGGTGTGATCGCGTTTGATAATTTCATCGTGCTCGCCATCTGAAATCGTGGTGACGGCTCTGACCGCGGCCAAATCGCGCCTGGTGAAGTTTGGTTCGGTTCGCCACATGACGCGAAGGCCGTCAAGCAATTGTTGCCATCTCTCAGGGTGCGGGGAGAGAAGCGCGTACTCAGCCCGGCAGCGGCCGGCAAAGTTTACAAAGACACGGCTGTGTGCTCCGTTCGCCCTCAATCCGTCGGCAGAGCTATTGGCGCCGAACGCAAACAATTTCGCGACCCTGTCAGGCTTGGTCATCGCTAGCTGAAGCCCGGTGACGGCGCCATCGCTCCAGCCGACGATCGAGACCTGAGGAATTTTCAGAAAGTCGAGAAGGCCCGCGGCGTCTTCTGCAAACAATCGGTAGCCGAACGCACGCAACATCACCGGGCTTCTGCCATGGCCGCGCGTGTCCATGACGATTACCGAGAAACGATGAGCCAGGTGCTCGACTTGACGGCCCCAATAGTTCGAGTTGGCCAACCCGCCGTGCAGCAGCAGGACCGGCGGTCCCTGTCCGAATTGCGCATAGAAGACGTCGGTACCATTGACGGTCGCGATACCCTTTCGCGTCGTATCGGGCAGTGTCGGTGTGGACGGAAGCGTCAGCCATTTAGCGTCGGTGGCGCCGGCTGCGGCAGCGATCGTTGGCGCGTCGGCGCCGCCAGCCAGTAAGCGACCGACCGCTGCGAAGCCGCTTAAGGCCTCGATGGTTTGGCGCCGCGTCCATTTGTAAGGGGACGACATTTGGATTTACCGCCCGTTTTGGTTCTCTCCCAGAGGAGTAGATCGTACACGGGTCTTTGTTCGCAACGCGAAATTGAAATGATTGGAGCCACAATGGCGGCTGACCGATTGCCTCGAATTTGATATGCTGCGCATCGATCGGGAGGCGATCTGGGTGGGGGCGAATAAGCATGCGACTGGGTGCCGCATTTGTTGTCTTGTTTTGTACGTGCCTGATTACCTCAACTGGCTTCGGGCAAACCTGCCCCGCATTAATGCAGGACGCGAGCCGTCTCGTCCTGGTGACCGTCCCATCGGCAGCTTCGTCGACCGGAATGCTGCGGTTGTTCGAGCGCCCGCCAGGAGACGCCCATTGGCGTTCTGTCAAATCGGCCGAACCGGTGATGGTCGGCAGGAAAGGTGTCGCCTGGAGCCGCGCGTTTCGAGATTTGGCAAGCAACAATGAACCGATAAAGGTTGAAGGCGACGACCGCAGTCCGGCCGGCATCTATCGGGTCGGCCGGCCCTTCGGTTTTGCCGCCTCGTCGCTTGTGGATTATCTGCGGCTTGATTCCGACAGTGTGTGCGTCGAGGATCCGGTGTCTCCGGCGTATAACAAGTTCGCGTCGCGGCGGGCCGTTGGCCTATCGGTCGGCAAGGAAGGTATGCGCGCGACTCCGCTTTATCGCCGCGGGCTAGTGGTCGACTACCCGACGGACGCGGCCAACAAAGCCGGTTCGTGCATCTTTATCCATGTCTGGAGGAGACCGGGCAGCGGCACAGCCGGATGCGTCACAATGCCGGAGAAACGCGTCGCCGCGTTGCAAGCTTTTGCAAACCGGCACTCGACCGTCGTTGCAATCCTGCCGGAATCAGCACTTGGCCGACTTGCCGGCTGCCTGCCACCGATGATGCTGGGAGCGCGCTGAGCAACTGGGGCGACGCGCGAGAAAGTCCGCCGTCGCAGCGCATGTGAACGCGCGTTCAGCAAGCGCGGACAACCCCATAGTACCGGCGTAAAGCCCATTGTATTCACGTTCCGCCGCGCTAATCTGCGCCGCGTGGGGCGATATTCCGCCTCGTCACTGGAGAGATAATCGATGACGAAGCTCGCTGTTCTCGCTGCCGCTGCAGCGTTCACGATGATGACCTGGCAGGCCCAAGCAGCGCCGGTTGCGGTCGCCAAGCAAATCTATCAATCCAACGCCATTACGCTTGTCGCCAACGGCTGCGGAGTTGGCTTTCATTGGAGCCCGGCGCTCCGTCGCTGCGTTCGTAACTAGCCAGCTAGTGACGACAACGGCCGGCGCTGGCGCCATTCGCGCGCCAGCGTCCTGCAGGCCGGATTTGATAGACCGAGTAGAAATTGTTGCCGCCATTCGGCGGTCACTAGATGCCGTTCAGCGCTCTCCACGACCATAGGCGTTTCCTATTCTTGGCGCTGCGGAGGCGCGGCCCAACGCTTGGTCACCATCGCCACCCAATCCACGGTGTAGAACGCGTTGGCGGCAGCCCAATTCTCCCAAAGATAGATGCCGACAATCGAACCGCCGTCCGGCGCGACCCCATAATATTTGCGGATCAAGCCGGGAATGCCTTCGTAGGTATGAGCTGTTGAATTGATAGCCGGCGAGCTTTTGTAGAGCCGGAGCACGCTCGGCGATCTTCAGGCGGCGGCGACCAGTTTGCGATCGGCGGCGATTATGTCTGCTGCCTTCTCCCCGATCATGATGACTGGAGCGCAGGTGTTGCCGGAGGTGATCGTCGGCATGATAGACGCATCGGCGATGCGCAGTCCGTCGATACCGTGCACTTTGAGCCGCGCGTCGACAACAGCTTGTGGCCCACGGCCCATGGCGCAAGTCCCGACGGGGTGGAAAACGGTTGTGATCGTGCGCCGCGCGTAGTCGAGGACTTGCTCGTCCGTCTCCACGCTGGATTGAGGACTGATTTCCTGCGGACGAAAGTGTTGCAAAGCGGGCTGCGCGACAATGCGGCGCACGAGTTCCACCGCCCGAATTGCAATGTCCCGATCGTGCACGGTCTCCAGAAAATTGTGCAGGATGGACGGCGGCTCCGCCGCGGACGCGCTGCGGATCCGCACGTGGCCGCGGCTCGTTGGGCGCAGGATGCAGGCTGACGACGTTATGCCCGGGAACGGATGCAGCGGACCGCCCACATGCGCATAGCTCGCGGCCGATACGTGGATCTGCACGTCCGGTATATCGAGGCCGGGCAGCGTGCGCGCGAACACTGCTAGCAGCGTCGGCTGCGCGCTCAACGGGCCGCGCCGGGCCAGGAAATACTGCAGGCCGAGCGCCGCCTTGCCGAACGGCGAGTTCATCCAGCCGCTTAGAGTGACCGTGTTCTCCAGGCGGTGCTGGATGCGGAGCATCCAGTGATCTTGCAGATTCTCGCCCACGCCGGGCAGATCGTGGCGGACCTCGATGCCCAGATCGCGCAAGAGCACGGCCGGGCCGATGCCGGACATCTGCAGGATCGCAGGCGAGCCGAAGGTGCCGGCTGTAAGAACAACTTCGCTTGCCGCTTGGGCGCCGCGCACTTCGCCGCCAACGCGATAGCGGACGCCCGTAACATGACGGCCCTCCATGTCGAGGCTTTCCACGAGAGCATGCGTGACGATTGCGAGATTAGGCCGCGCCCTGATCGGATTGAGGAACGCCTGTGAGGCCGAGCAGCGGCGGCCTTTCCTGATCATGGCTTCGAAATACGCGACGCCTTCGTTATCGCCGCCATTATAGTCCGCAGCTGCCGGGATGCCTTTTTCGATGCAGGCCTCCTTGTAGGCGTCGAGCGCAGGCCAGCGAACTCCCGGATCGACCACCGACAATTCGCCGCCAACACCATGGGTGTCGCTCGCACCACGGAAATAGTCTTCGCTCCGCTTGAAATAGGGCAGGACGTCGTCCCAGCCCCAACCGACATTTCCTTGCTGACGCCAGCCATCGAAATCGAGTGCATGGCCGCGGACATAGACCATGCCATTGATCGACGATGAACCGCCTAGCGTCTTGCCCCGCGGCACCTCGATTACGCGCCCGCCGAGATGCGGCTCCGGCTCGCTGCGCAGCCGCCAGTCGCAGCGCGGGTTGCCCAGCACAAAGGGGATGCCAAGCGGAACCTTCAGCCAGAAGTAATCGTCTGGTCCGCCTGCTTCGAGCAACAGAACGCGCTGACGCGGATCGACTGAGAGCCGATTGGCGATGACGCAGCCCGCGGCTCCGGCACCGATAACGATGTAGTCAAAAATGTCGCCGGTGCGGGGCATGTTCATTTCCCGAAATTGCCGTGGCTGCGGGCCAGCACGCAACAACTCTATTCTTGTTGGGGGTCTACTCCAATCGAACCGCCGGACGCGAGTGCAATATCACTCGCGTCATAGTGCTTCAGTGCTCGGTTTTCCCGGCGCCAACGCGAACGAAACGCACCGGCTCACTTAATCCGCGCAGCGTCGCACTGTCGTCCGTCACGGTTCGGCCGGCTAGCGCTTCGCGCGCTTCGGAGTCGGCCAAGACCGCGGCGGATATGATCACTTCCCCGCCACGACACTGGTGTTCGAGCCGCGACGCCGTGTTCACCGTCGAGCCGAAATAATCGAGCACGCCGCCGACAGTAACAACAATACACGCGCCACAATGCAGCCCAAGCTTTAGAACGACCCCGCCGTCGCCGCGGCCGCGATTGAAGCTTGCTACTTCGTCCTGGATCGAGAGCACCGCCCGCACAGCATCGGCTGGATCGTTGAACGCCGCCATCACGGCGTCGCCGACGGTCTTGACCACAGCGCCCCGATGCCGCGCCACGCGTTCCGAAAGAAAAGCGAAGTGATCGCGCACGAGCCGATACGCCGAAGAATCGCCAAGTTCATCGTAAAGCTTGGTCGAGCCCTGAAGATCGGTGAATATGATCGCCACCTGACCAATCTCAACGTCGTCGCCGGGCCGCAACAGCTGCTCGGGGCAGAGCCGCCGGAACGCGGGCATTGCGATCACGATTTCGCCGGTCAGGGCATCCTTGGCCCAATTGCGGTCCTCAACGACGAAGATAAAAGGTCGATCGGTCGCGTTGTGGATGATGCACTCGTCCTTGTGGCCCGGAACGCCCAATATGATGTCGGAGCCGTTCGCGGTGATTTCCGGAAGGACGCCGTCAAGGCCGATATCCGCGTCCGCTTGGTTACCCGCTTCAATGGTGCGAAAGCGATAAGGGCCGGGCGATAAAGTCAGTGCGAAGGTCTTGCTCGACCGAGCCGCCACCTCAGCCTGAAATCTCACATGCGGGGTTGTGCCTTGTCCGAGCAGGCATAATTCGCCTTCGGGCAGCGGGCGCAGCCAAGGTCCGGGGTGAAAAGTCAGCTCGACGTTCCGGCTGAAATCGCGCTCGTAGTCGATGTTGCACGACGTGCAGTGGGCGCCGCGCGGCAGATCATGCAGATGTTCAACGCGAGATTTCGCACCCCGGCAGCGCGGACACAGCAAGTCCCAGCCCATCGCTAGAATGCCGAGGCGATGCGCAGCAAGGAACAACTCTATCGCGTCCTCGGGCTTCGCCTGCCAGCGCCGTGCGATGGCGAGCGGACGCATGCTGGAAAGCGCCAGCATCGGCGCATACAAGAGAAACTCCGACGGTTTCGACGCAAGCCCATGACTCGCCGGGTCGCGATTGAGTTCCGCGATCAGCCCATCGAAGCGGCGGCGCGCCGCCGGCCTTACGGCGTCTTCGTCGAGGGTGCCGGGGATAACGTCGAGCTTATCAGCCTCGACAACCAGCCGCTCGATGGCCGCGAGCCTTTTGTCGCCTTCACGGCCGATCTTGCCGGACGCGCTCGTAAGCCAACCGAGCACGCCGACGCAGTCGACCTCGGCAGAAAACACCAGCCGAGTGCCTTTGCCTTTAGCGTCGAGTTCGAAGATCGAGTGGGACCGGCGAAGCGGCCCGTTGAGAAACTGCCGGGTCTGGCTGAGCCGGCGGTTTTCCTGCCACTCCCCGTACCCTTCCTTCCATTTTATGCGAAACGGTCCGAACAATCCGACGCTGGCGAAACGGTGGATGCGGCCTTGAGCGTCGGCACGCTCCTCGACCGTGTAGCGCGGCGAGCCCGAAATCTCATTGAGCCGCGCGGTATCAGCGACGAACGGCCAAATCGCCTCCGGCGGCTTGTCAAAATACCGTTCCTTGCGGAACCGATAAACGGCCTTCATGTGTCGACTTTGCCGGCGGCTGCCAGGTTCAGCGATCGCGCTTCTGCCGGTATTATACGAGTGAACGGGGATACGGTTTCGTGATTTCTCCGGCTCGCTATTTGCCAATATCGTGCGCCGGCTGGGTTGATATCGTGACATTTCATTACGTTGGCGGCTTGTCCGCCCTGCCATCGAGACAGAGGGGAAACCATCACATGATCCGTACCGTGTTCGTTGTTGCGGGCATTGCGCTCGGCGTGACCGCCGCCATTGCCCAGCAGGACCCGATCGCCGCGCGCAAAGCGCTGATGAAGGCAAATGGCGACCAGGCCAAGATCGGCGTCGCCATAATGAAGGGCGAGGCGCCGTTCGATATCGATAAGGTGCACAAGATCTTCGCGGCGTGGGAAGATGCAGCGGCGAAGATGCCGTCACTTTTCCCCGCCAACTCGAAGACCGGCGGCGATACGGCCGCTGATCCAAAGATCTGGGCGAATATGGATGATCTCAAAGCCAGGTTCGCCAAGCTTGGCACGGATGCCAAGGAGGCAGCCGGCAAAGTTACGGACCTCGACGGCTTCAAGGCGGCGTTCGGCAGCATCGGCAAGAACGATTGCGGCGGCTGCCACGAACAATATCGCGTCAAGAAAAGTTGAGATCATCCGTCTGTCTAAGCGCGCGTCACGGGCAATTTTTGAACCGCCCATAGCGGGTTCCGCGTCGCATGACCCATAGAGCCAGGGTTTTCGCAGGTGCGGTGGCGGCTGCCGCCGTTGCCGCTGCCCTCGTCCTCTGGGTCGTGACCATTCCTGCGACCGTCCCGGCTTCTGCGCTACCGAACTATACGCCCAACGTCGAGAACGGCCGGACCATGTTCAACGTTGGCGGTTGCGCATCCTGCCATGCTGCGCCGAATGCGGATCCCGGCAAGGTTGATCGGACGCGGCTGGGCGGCGGGCTTGCTTTGAATTCGCCGTTCGGCACGTTCTACGTACCGAATATTTCGCCCGACGCTGCTGACGGCATTGGCAAGTGGACAGAGGCGGATTTCGTTAGCGCTCTCTGGAAGGGCACCTCGCCCGAAGGCCGCCACCTCTTCCCCGCCTTGCCTTACACGTCCTATCAGCACATGGAACTCGCCGACCTGCGCGATCTGTTTGCTTATCTGAAAACCTTGCCGGCAGTCGCTGGCCGCGCGCACCCGCATGACCTGTCATTTCCATTCAACATCCGTCGCCTGGTTGGGCTCTGGCAGCTTTTGTTTCTCCACTGCGGGCCGTTCGTGCCTGATGCTTCGCAGTCGGCGGAAATCAATCGCGGCGCCTATCTGGTGAACGGGCCGGGACACTGCGCCGAATGTCACAGCCCGCGGAATTTTCTCGGCGCCATCATCGAGAGCGAACGCTTCGCCGGCGGTCCGGCGCCGGACGGCAAAGGCTGGGTGCCCAACATCACGCCGGCCGGATTGCAGCATCCTTCCGCCGATGGCACGGTCTGGTCGCAAAAGGACATTGCCAGCTATCTCGGCGACGGCATGGACCCGACCGGCGACTACGCCGGAGGTGCGATGGCTGACGTCATTCGCAATACGTCCCTGCTCAGCCCCGCCGACCGTGCCGCGATCGCCGCCTACATCGCTTCGCTGCCGCCGCGGGAAGGCCCGAAGCCGCCGGCCAAGCAGAAATAAGGCCGCGTCCCGGAATGACGCTAGGGGCCGCCGAAAGCCTTGAACGTGATGATGGTGCGCGTGTCCTGAACGCCGGGGATGGTTTGCACCTTTTCGGCGATGAAGTGGCCGATGTCGGTTGTGGTGTCGACATAGAACTTCACCAGTAGATCGAAGTCGCCGGCGGTGGAATAGATTTCCGAGGCGATCTCGGCGTCGGCAAGGCTGTTGGCCACCTGGTAGGACTTTCCCATCTGACACTTGATCTGTACGAAAAACGGGACCATGCGCACCTCCGCCTCAGGAATTAAATGCTAGGCTAAATCGGCGGCCCTGATAAGGCCTTGTGGTCCGAGCAGGAAGTCTCGCTATGTCGCGCACGAAAGTCGCTAACTGACATGCATGCTCCGGTCGAGCTTGCCGACATCGCCGCCGAGATCCTCGCGCGGGTGCGGACGCGGGCGCCGCGCGTGCACTGCATCACCAACAGCGTTGCGCAGCAATTTACCGCAAATGCGCTGCTGGCGGTTGGCGCGGTGCCGTCGATGACGATTTCGCCGGAAGAGGTCGTTTCGTTCGTCGCTGGCTCGGATGCATTGCTCGTTAACCTCGGCACGTTCGACACCGAGCGGCGCGCGGCGATTAATGCGGCTATCGGTGCAGCAAAGGCAGGGCGCAAGCCCTGGGTGCTCGATCCGGTGTTCGTCGAACGGGCGCCGCCACGTGCACAATTTGCGCGCGACATCCTCACGCAAGGGCCCGCAATCGTGCGCCTCAACGCGGCGGAGTTCGCCACCCTGTCCGGCAACGACCCCGCTGGCGACGCACCGGCACGCTTCGCCAAGGTCCACGCGACGGTCGTGGCAGTCACCGGCGGCGTTGACCGGATAACTGATGGCGCGCGCCACGTCGTTATTTCTAACGGCGATCCGCTGATGGGTTTGGTGACGGCAATAGGCTGCGCGGGTTCGGCGCTGGTCGCTGCTGCACTCGCCGTCGAGAGCAATTCATTTATCGCGGCGAGTGCGACCCTGACTGCTTTCGGCGTTGCCGGTGAAGTTGCGGCCCGGGACGTTCGCGGACCCGGCAGCTTCGCTGCCGCAATCATCGACGCTCTCTATGGCCTCGATCGCGCGACCTTGCGCCAGCGCGCGAGAGTGTCATGAGGCCTGTCGATCTGCGGCTCAATGCCATCGTCGATCCCGAGCGCGCCGGTGGGCACGATCTGGTCGACCTGGCGCGCCTGGTCGCCGAGGGCGGCGCCACGCTGGTGCAGTTGCGTGACAAAAGACGGGAAACACGAGACATGATCGCCGAGGCGCGCGCAATCAAGGTGGCGCTGGCGCCGTTTAAAGTGCCTTTCGTGGTCAATGACCGTGTCGATGTGGCGCTGGCTGCCCGTGCCGACGGGGTGCATCTGGGGCCGGACGACATGTCCGCCGAAGATGCGCGCGCATTGCTCGGACCGAACGCAATTATCGGCCTGTCGATCAAGACCGTCGACGAGGCCGCGACGGCGCCTGTCGAATTCATCGACTATGCCGGCGTCGGCGGCGTCTATGCGACGCTCTCAAAAGAACAGAAGAGTGCGCCGATCGGCACCGAAGGTTTTGCGCGCGTTGCCAACGCATTGCGTAGTCGAGCGCCAACTCTGCCCGTTGCCGGCATCGCCGGCATCGACGCCGGTAACGCGGCTGCCGTAATCGCTGCCGGCGCTGACGGCGTTGCCGTTATCTCGGCATTGTCGGTTGTAGCCGATCCCGCTCGGACGGCGCGCGAACTGCGTCAGATTGTCGACGCGATGCTGGGGAAGCGGGGCGCGTGAGGCAGCAATAGCGGGGCCGGGCGAACGGAGACATAGAGAAATGAGCGTTCCCATCGCCGTGAGTATCGCGGGCTCGGATTCAAGCGCCGGCGCCGGCATCGAGGCCGATCTCAAGACCTTTGCCGCGCTCGGTGTCTACGGCGCCACCGTTGTCACCGCGTTGACGGCGCAGAACACCGGGGGTGTGTTCGCGATCCACGAGGTGCCTGCCGACTTTGTCGCCGCGCAAATCAATGCGGTGTTCACCGATCTCCACGTGAAGGCGGTGAAGATCGGTATGCTCGGCAATGCGCAGATAATTGAGGCCGTCACCGCTTCGCTCGATCGCTACCGTCCGCGCAACGTTGTGCTCGATCCGGTCCTGGTTGCAAGCTCGGGCGAAAGATTGTTGCGTGAGGATGCGCTCAGCGCACTACGCGACCTCATTTCGCGCGTGCATCTGCTGACGCCCAATCTCGCGGAAGCCGCCGTGCTTCTCGGCACATCGCCCGCACGTGACGAAAATGAAATGCAAGCCCAGGGGCGGAAGCTGCTGACGCTTGGCGCAGCGGCGGTGCTGATTAAGGGGGGTCATGGCAGCGGACCGGAAAGCGTCGATTATCTCGTCGAGGCCGACCATTGCCTGCGACTTGCGGCGCCGCGTCTCGAGACGCGCAAAACCCACGGCACCGGTTGCACGTTTGCATCGGCTATTGCCGCAGGCCTTGCCAAAGGGCTCGCGCTCGACGAGGCGGCGCGACAGGCAAAAGTTTATGTGAGCGCGGCGATCGCTGCGGCTGACCGGCTCGACGTCGGCTCCGGCCGCGGGCCGCTGCATCATTTCCACGCTTGGTGGTAGCTTCCGAACAAGCGGAAAACTATCAGCGTAACGCAACCGCGACGAAGGCGGTGAATGTTGTCTGCGATGCTGACTTGCGTTGCTGCGCTGGGAATCGTGACGGCATCTGGCCAAGCGTCGGCCCCGGAAAGTGAAGTCGCTCAGCGAGTTGGCGTCGTCTATTTTGGCGTCGTCTATGGAGTGCGCGATCGCACCAAGCTCGCGGGCGATCCTAATCTGCCAAAGAATAACGCCCTGCGCCCTTCAGGGGAGGGGATGGAAACTGGGCGCTTTCGAGCGACAGCAAAAGTTGCTACCGCTTGTCTGGCCTCATCGGGAAGCTATCGCAGAGAATGTGACAATGCACTCAACGATTACGTCTAAGGCGCCGGAATACGAGGTCGTAGCCCGGCCCGGCCTACTCTTTGCCAAGCACGACGGCGTCGAGCTTGTCGGCGACCTCTATCTGCCCAAGGGCCGCAGCAAAGCGCCGGTCCTGGTCGCGATACACGGCGGCGGGTGGCAGGTCGGCAGCCGCGAGTTTTACAATAGCTGGGGCCCGTTTCTCGCTCGCTACGGCTACGCGCTTTTCGCGATCGACTACCGGCTGGCCAAACAAGGCGTGTACCCCGCCGCCGTTTACGATGCCAAGGCGGCCGTCCAATTCGTGCGCGCCAAAGCCGGCGAATTCGATGTCGATCCCGAGCGTATCGGTCTGATTGGCGATTCTGCCGGCGCGCATCTCTCGGCGCTTGTCGCACTAGCCGGCGATCAGTTCACCACCGCCTATCGCGATGACGCCCATGCCGCCGTGCCCGCCAACGTCAAGGCCGTCGTCGGCTTTTATGGCGTCTACGATCTATTGGCGCAGTGGAACTCATGACCTGGTCGCGCGGCCACGCGATCCCATCGTCGAAAAGTTTCTCGGCACCTCGCCGATAGTGAACCGGCGGATCTATTTCGAAGCTTCCCCGATCAGCCACGCCACCGTCGATCGCAACCAGCTGCGCTTCCTGCTCATTCACGGCACCAATGACGACATTGTCGATTCGGAAACACAATCAGGTGCCTTTCTCACGGCGCTTGCCCAGGCTCAATTCTTCGTGCGCCGGATCGTCCTGCCCGGCGCCGGGCACTTCTGGTCGGCCGATCCGTTCGAAGACGAGCCGCAGAGCTATAACGCGCTTGCGATCCCGCGGCTGCTGCGGTTCCTGGAAACCTCACTTTAAAGTTTCACAGAAGGCTGCGCGGCGGGACAAACTGCACGCGCTGCCACAACAGGGAGGAAGTGGTCATGCTGAAGTCAACTGCCGTCATTTCTGCCGCGCTGCTTTCGGTTACAGCGTTGCTGCTATTGCCGTTGCGCGGCCACGAAGCGGCGGCACAGTCCGCGCCGCTGTTGGTCAATGTGATCGAGTACGACATCGTTCCAGGCCAGGTCGATAACTACCTCGCGGCAGCCAAAGAAAATGCTGCGGCTGCGGTGAAGGAGCCGGGCTGTCGCGCATTCGATATCCTAGTCTCGCAGAAGGATCCGAACCACGTGCTGCTTGTTGAGGCGTACGATAACGCCGCCGCCGTGGAAGCACATCGTGAGACGGCACATTTCAAAAAATATGCGGGCATCATCAAAGAAATGATTGCCAAGCGCGAGGCGCGTCCGTTTTCATCGGTCGCGATGAACGCCAAAGGTATGTAACCGGCGCCACAGCCGGCAAGGAATAGCATGGCAAAGAAGAAGAAAGGCGCCGTTGGTGTCATCGGTCTCGGCATTATGGGCGGCGCCTTTGCAGAAAATCTGCACGCGGCGGGTTGGCGCGTCATCGGCCATGACATCGTGCCGGCGCGGCGGCGAGCACTCGCCCGCGTGGGCATTGAAATCGCCGCCGATGCCGGCGAAGTGGCGCGCCAGGCGCCGGCCATCATTTTGAGCCTGCCAAAACCGGCCGCGCTTGCGGCAACGGTCGCGGCCATCGCTAGCGCCGAAGTACCGCGCCGGATGGTTATTGAAGCGTCGACGTTTAAGCTTGAGGACAAAACCGCTGCCGAAGCGGTTTTGCGCAAGGCCGGTCACGTCCTGCTCGACTGCCCGGTGAGCGGCACCGGCATTCAGGCCAAGGCGAAGGATCTTGTCATTTACGCCTCGGGCGGTTCGGCCGAGCTTAAAAAGCTCCGCCCGCTGTTCGCCGATTTCACGCGCGCGCTGCACGACCTCGGTGAATTCGGCAACGGCAGTCGAATGAAATACGTCGCCAATTTGCTCGTTGCTATCCACAATGTAGCGAGCGCAGAAGCGATGGTACTTGGCATGAAAGCCGGCCTGCCGCCGCAGCTCATCTACGACCAGATCAGGATCGGCGCGGGCAATTCGCGCGTGTTCGAGCTGCGGGCGCCGATGATGGTGAAGGATCGCTACGACGTTCCGACAATGAGAATTTCGCTGTGGCAGAAGGATATGGACGTGATCGGCAGCTTTGCCCAGGCGCTCGGCGTTCCGACGCCATTGTTCTCCGCAACGCTGCCGATCTATGCCGCCGCGATGGCGACTGGCCACAGCGAGGAGGATACGGCGGCAGCCTGTGCCGTGCTCGAAGCGATGGCGGGCATCAAACGCGGCGAAACGAGAAAGCGCCGGCGAAAGAAGCGGTAGTTGTGGTTTGCGCATAACGCGCCTGCCCGCCACTCGCATTAGCTCTCCAATTTCATGGCGCTTGGCCGCGTTCGCTTTGCCGGATCCGTTCCGTTATGAATGGCGTAGAATGGAGCTTGGCTAACGGACGAGAATGACGGGCGATGGTCAGGCGGCGGATCGCTGAACAGCCGACATCCCGGCTTGCCATTTGGGCGCGGCGGGTCGCATTGTTTTCGCTCGCCGCAATGGTTGTCGGCATCATCATTGTGCGCTCGGGAACGCTCGATATCGTGCCGGCGCTGGCGACGCTTGCGGGCGCTTTGTTGCTCGCGCTGACCGCGATCCTGCTCGCCTTTGGCGCCGGTATTGCCATTTGGATGGAAGGCGTCGGCGGTATGCGCGAAGCCGTCGCAGCGTTCTTCATCGGGCTCGCGCTCGTCGCCTATCCGCTCTATCTCGGTGTCAAGGCGTATCGTTTGCCGGCGATTTACGACGTCACCACCGACCCGATCGATCCGCCGAAGTACGAGGCGATCGCGCGGTTGCGGCCCCGCGACGCCAATCCGGTCACTTACGCCGGCCTCTACGCGGCTCAGCAGCAGCACGCTGCCTATTCCGATATTGAGCCGGACATGACCGATTCATCGCCGCAACAGGCTTACGACGCGGTGCTGAAAGTCGTCACCAAGCGCAAGTGGCACATCGTCGATTCACGCCCGCCCGGCGCGCGTGACGGCCACATCGAGGCGATTGCGCGGACCCCGATCCTCGGCTTCCGCGAAGACGTGGTCGTGCGCGTGCGCTCCGCGCCGGACGGCGCGCGCATCGACTATCGCTCGGCGTCACGCTATGGCCGTCACGATCTTGGCGGCAATGCCGCGCGCGTGCGCGCATTGATGGAAGACGTTGACGATGTCCTGGCGTCTCCGGCGTCTGAGAAGCCGGAAAAACCTGAGAAGTCCGAAAAGGCCGAGAAGGCTGATAAAAACGAAAAGAAATCCGCTGCGAAATCGCCTCAGGCTGCCGGCAAGGGGAGCTCTGTCAGACGGTAAGTGCCGTTGATCGACGGCGCGCCGTCAGTCGCGACCAGGCCGCGCGCGACCAAGTCTTCCATATGGGCGAGGACGGAAAGCGAAGCCGCGCCGACGAGACGCGGATCAAGGCCGATATAAATCGCACGCACCAGCGTTGGAACGTCGGCGGCGCCTTTTTCGAGCCGCCGCAGGATCGATGCCTCGCGCCCATGGCGATGCCTGATGTAGCCCTGCACGAAGCGCGGCGCGTCGCGCACCGGTCCGCCGTGGCCCGGGAGATAGACAGACTCTTTCCGCTGCGCGAGTTTTTCCAGCGATGCCATATAGTCGCCCATAGCGCCATCGGGCGGCGCTACGATTGAAGTCGACCACGCCATCACGTGATCGCCGGAAAAAATCAGATCCGCTTCCTTCAGTGCGTACGCCATATGGTTGGCGGTATGTCCCGGCGTCGTCAACGCTTCAACGGTCCATCCATCGCCGGTCACTACACTGCCGTCGGCGAGCGCGATGTCCGGACGAAAATCCAGATCGGCGCTGGCGTCGAGCCGGCCTGCCTCGCCGACGTGCAGCGGGCGCGCCGGGCGATGCGGACCTTCTGCGTAAACCGTCGCGCCGGTCGCAGCCTTTACCTTTAGCACGGCGGGAGAATGGTCGCGATGTGTATGCGTGACAAAGATGTGGGTGACGGTCTCGCCGCGCACCGCGTCGAGCAAAGCCGCGATGTGTGTATCGTCTTCCGGGCCGGGATCGAGAATTGCAACTTTGCCGCGGCCGATGATGTAACTGACCGTGCCCTTGAATGTGAACGGTCCGGGATTGTTGGCGACGATCGCGCGCACGCCGGGGGCCACTTCCGCCACATGGCCGGGGACAAGGTCGAAGGTCTTGTTGTAGTTGATGTCGTCGCTCATGTGGGAGTTGCGGCTCCTCATTTCTTCAGCCAAAGCTCGAATCCGATCGGGCTGAGGCGCCGCGCGTACCACTTGGCGAAGAAGCTTTCCATCTCGATGCGCTTTTGGGCCTTTTTTCGCGCATTAGTCTTTCCAGGCGCATCAGTCATGGGTGCGCTCCCGTCCAGTTCTTCGCCTCCATGTGCGAAGAGTAACGGCAAAGCGCAACGGCAGGTTCTGAGGGGTAAGTGGAACCGTCATGGCCGGAACCGGCCATGACGGTTCTCGAAAAGGATGGAGCCCCGGTGCCGGGATCGCCGGGGCTCCAAGCAATCTCATTCAACACGAGTTGTGAGATCGAGATCGCGCATAAGGCCATGCAAGCAGTGGGCCAAGTTTGAAAAAGCCATGGGTTAGCGGCTCAAGCGGAGCCTTAGGCTGGTCTGACGGCTCGTAGGCCGTTTACTTCTTCCCGCCGTCACATTTTATGGTCGCCGAGCGGGCGTTTGCTGGCTAATTTGCAGGCAGTCGAGGCGATTGCCCAACTAGCAGGCCTAAAATGGGGTCCGACTGCGGATCGCCGCCGCCAGCGTGCCCTCGTCGAGGTAATCGAGTTCGCCGCCCACCGGGACGCCATGCGCCAGTCGCGTAACCTTGACCTTGGCGTCGTGGAGGAGGTCGGTGATGTAGTGAGCCGTGCTCTGCCCGTCGACGGTGGCATTGAGCGCCAGGATGATCTCATGCACTGCAGGATCGTGTGCACGCCGGATCAGGGCGTCGACGGTGAGGTCGTCCGGCCCGACACCGTCGAGCGGCGACAGCGTGCCCCCGAGCACATGATAGCACGCGTTGATGGCGTGGGCGCGCTCAAGCGCCCAAAGGTCGGCGACGTCGGCCACCACCACGATGGCGGCAGCATCGCGCCGCGGGTCGGTGCAGACAGTGCAGGGATTCTGGGTGTCGATGTTGCCGCAAATCTTGCATACCTCGATCTTCTCAATCGCGGTCTGCAAAGCGGCGGCTAGCGGCGCCATCACCGCTTCACGCTTCTTGATGAGAAAGAGCGCCGCACGCCGCGCCGAACGTGGCCCCAAGCCCGGCAATCGCGCCAAGAGCTGGATCAGACGTTCGATCTCGGGACCGGCAGCGATCGCGGGCATCGATCAGAATAATTTAAGGCCCGGCGGCAGCGGCAGACCGCCGGTCAGCGACTGCATGCGCTCGGCTAACAACGCTTCGAGCTTGCGGCGGGCGTCGGCGTGCGCGGCGACGATGAGGTCCTGGAGAATTTCCTTCTGGTCGGGCTTGCAAAGAGAATCGTCGACTTGCGCGGCTCTGAGCTCGCCCTTGCCGGAAAGCTTCAGGGTGACAAGTCCCCCGCCGGCCGAGCCCTCGACCTCGATGCGGTCGAGCTCAGCCTGCATCGCCTCCATTTTCGATTTGAGTTCGGTGGCCTGTTTCATCAGGCCTAAAAAATCGACCATTGCGATCCTTCTTAGAGTTCGTCGTCAGCCGGGTCGGCTTCGCCTGCCGCCTCGAACGGTACGTCGTCCGGCCCCGCCGGTGCACCGGTGGGCGGCCGCACGTCGACGATCTCGGCGCCGGGAAAGCGCGCGAGCACCGCCTGCACCAGTGGATCGGCGCGTACGCCGTCCTTCAGATCGGCTTTGCGCATCTGCGCCTGGGCGTAGAGACTAGGCACACCGGGCTCGGCAGACACGATGACCATCCAGCGCCGCCCGGTCCAATCGGAAAGCTTCTTTGAGAGCTCGCCGGTGAGCGATTTCGGCGCGCTTGCTTCCAGGCTGATTTCCAGCCTGCCGTCCTCAAAGCGCACCAGTCGTACGTCGCGTTCGAGCGCACTCTTGATCGTGAGGTCGCGCCTTTCGGCCGCCAGCGCTACCAAGTCCTCGAAGCTCGCGAGCGAACGAACTGGCGCTGTGCTCTCCTCGCCGCGCGCGACCGGCTCGCTTGCCCGTATCTCGGCAGGTGCCGCAGCGGCGAGCGTCGCGCGCGTTCCGCCGCGTGGCGCTTCCGTGCGCGGGGCTTCAACACGCGCCGGCATCTCCATCCGGGGCGACTCCACCCTTGACGACGGTTGGCTCGGCGACGGTGCACCGCCATTGCCGCGGGCGCCGTCGCCGAGCGAGCGGATCACTTCGTCCGGCGTCGGCAGGTCGGCCGCGTAGGCGATACGCACCAGCACCATCTCGGCGGCAGCAAGCGGCCGTCCGGCGGCGGCGACCTCTTCCATCCCCTTGAGCAGCATCTGCCAGGTGCGCGCAAGGACACGCATCGAGAGTTTCGCCGCAAAGGCGCGGCCGCGCGTGCGTTCAGTCTCGGTGAGCGAAACGTCGTCGGCGAGAGCAGGCACAATCTTTACCCGGGTGACGAAATGCGTGAACTCGGCAAGATCGCCCAGCACCATCGCCGGATCGGCGCCAGTGTCGTACTGGTCGCGCACTTCGGCCAATGCGCGGGCGAGATCGGCGCGCATCAGCGCCTCGAACAGGTCGATGACGCGGGCGCGGTCGGCAAGGCCGAGCATCTGTCGCACGTCCTCGGCACGCACCGGCCCAGCGGCGTGGGCGATCGCCTGATCGAACAGCGACAGCGCGTCGCGTACCGAGCCTTCGGAAGCTCGCGCAATCATCGCCAAAGCCGCGGGCTCGGCCGTGATCGTCTCCTTCTCCGCAATGCCTTGCAGGTGCTTGACCAGCAGCTCTGCATCCACGCGGCGCAGATCGAAACGCTGGCAGCGCGAGAGCACCGTGATCGGGACTTTGCGGATTTCGGTGGTCGCGAACACAAACTTGGCGTGCGGCGGCGGCTCTTCCAGCGTTTTGAGCAGCGCATTAAAGGCGGCGCCGGACAGCATGTGCACTTCGTCGAGGATGTAGACCTTGTAACGGGCCGAGACCGGCGCGTAGCGGATGGCCTCGTTGATCTGCCGCACGTCGTCGACGCTGTTGTGCGAGGCGGCATCCATCTCGATCACATCGAGGTGGCGGCTCTCCATGATCGCTTGGCAGTGGACGCCCAGCACCGGCATGTCGATCGTCGGCCCGGTGATGGAGCCGTCTGGCAGCTCGTAATTGAGCGCGCGCGCTAAAATGCGCGCCGTCGTGGTTTTGCCGACGCCACGCACGCCGGTGAGGATCCAGGCCTGCGGGATGCGTCCGGTCTCGAACGCATTCGAAACCGTTCGTACCATGGCGTCCTGGCCGATCAGATCGGCGAAGGTCGATGGCCGGTATTTGCGCGCGAGAACGCGGTAGGAGGCGGCTTGATTGGATGTATCGTTCATGTTGAGCGTAGCCGGATGAGCCTAGCGAAATCCGGGGTCGGTGTTCAAACCAATCGATCGTCCCCGCATGTCGCTTCGCTCATGCGGGCTACCATAACGCCAGCTACATAAGCCGATATGAGAGGGTGGGAGGCTGACGAGCGACCCGAACCGCGCTCGTTAGGGCTGCTTCCTTCCGGACCTGACCCGGTTGGCGAGTGGCTCGTCCACCGCCAACCTCCCGAGCCCTATATCGGCCGCGACGGCCCGGAAAGCAAGCGGGCGCGCCATTAGAGGCCGTCGGCCGGTTGCTCCGTTTATCCGCGCTTCTCACGCCGGTCTTTTACCCGCGCCGCTTTGAATTCGGTGCGTGGTAGCGTACCCGGCGTGAGAACCTCGACGGCCGCTCGTACCTCGCAGCGCGTCCTAATCTCCTCGGCTACGGCAACGGAGACCGCATCGCCGGCATGGTGCTCAACCCGTACAGTCATAACGTCGAGACCGTCGGGGTTGGTCACAAGCACGATCTCGAACTCGTCCCCGATTCCTTCGATCGAACGAACTGCATGCTCGATCTGCCCGGGAAACATTTTTATGCCGCGCAGATTGATCAGGTCGTCGGCGCGTCCGGCGAAGGAGCCGATCGCCCGGACGTGGTTCCTTCCGCATGGGCATTGCGTGCGATCGAAGGTCGCGTAATCGCCGACCAAAAAGCGCAATTGCGGCGAGGACTCGGAATTGAGATTCGTGCAGACGGTCAGTCCGCGCTCGCCATCGCGCTGCGATTGACGCGATTGGGGATCGATTGTTTCCCAGACCTGGACATCCTCCAGGAGGTGCGTGCTGACCGGACCGTCCGCCGGCTGCGAATAAGCGCACGAGAAACCGCCGACATGCGGCGACGCCTCGGTGCAGCCGTAAAACTCAACCAGCCGCGCTCCCCAAAGCTCCTGGATGCGTTCGCGGGTTGCGGCGACACTCATGCCGGGCTCGCCGGCGACGAACAGCGTGCGCACGGACGTCGAGCGCGGATCGACGCCGAGCGCCTCGACCGTGCGCCCGAGATGCAGCGCGTAGGACGGTGTGCAGAGCAGGATGGTCGGCTTATAGCGGATGACAATGTTGGCCCGCGCCCGCGCATCCATGCCGCCGCCCGGCAGCGTCGGCAGGCCCATCTTGGCGAGTGCGTATTGCACGCCCCAGGCCCACACATGCGGCCCATAGCCGGTGATCATGAAGACCGTATCGCCTTTGCGGAAATCCATCGAATGAAGCGCCCGCGCATTCGCCCAGGCCCATAGCTCCCGGTCGACGTGCGAATAGCGGAACACGCGCGGCGTACCGGTCGTGCCGGAGGACGAGAACATCATCCAACCGCGCTCGGCCCAGATGGCGTCGGTCATCGCCGTATAGGTGCCATATGGCGGTTGCGCCGCGGCGTCTTCCGCCATTTCCAGCTTGTCGACGACCGGCCATTTGCCGATCAGATCGTCTACAGTGTGCAGGTCGGAAGGAATGAGGCCGAGCCGGTCGAAACGGCGCCGATAGAAGTCGCTGTTCTCGTACAGAAACGGCGCCACGGCGGCGATTTTGTCATCTTGTATGGCGCGCAACTCGTCACGCGAGGCGGTGTCGAGCCGCGGCGACCAATATTCCGCTGAGCCGGGCGCATCGCGGTCATGGCGATGGCGCTCGATGGTCGCCAACCACGCCCGCCGTGTCGCTGCGGCACGCTCTGCCCGATCCGTCACTGGGTCCCTCCCGTTGTTTCCATCATATTCAAGAGAGGGTTGCTGCTGCTAGAAGCGTTTTGGTCGAGGGACCTTTCCCGCTGCACCGCGCGCTGGAAACCTAAGCGAGAACTGCCATGCATAACCCGCCGTTTCGCGCCGATCACGTCGGCAGCCTATTGCGCCCGCCGGCGCTGCGGCAGGCCTTTCGCGCCTTTCATGCCGGCGAACTCGACCAAAAGCGCTTTGTGGCTGCCCAAGACGCGGCGATCCGCGCCGCTATCAAAATGCAAGAGGACATCGGGCTCAAGGTAGTCACCGACGGTGAGTTCCGCCGCGGCTCGTATTGGGGCCGCTTCGTGAAACGTGTCGAAGGCCTCGGCGTGGACAAAGCGCGCTTCAGCTTTCGCGATGAGGACGGCGAAGAACTGGCCTTCACCGCCCCGCTGGTAACCGGAAAGGTGGCGCGGCGAGCGCCGATCGCGCTCGACGAGTTCACGTTCCTTCGCGACAACGCGACCGTGCTCCCCAAGATAACGTTGCCCGCGCCATCGACCATGCACTTCTGGCGCGGCGCGCAGTACGCGACGCCGGGTGTCTATGACAGCCCACGCGATTTTTTCCGGGAGCTCGCCACGATCTATCGCGCCGAGATCGCGGACCTTGCCGCCGCAGGTTGCCGTTACATCCAGCTCGACGAAGTCGCGCTGGCGATGCTTTGCGATCCGGCGGTGCGAAAGCAGGTGACCGTCGACGGCAACGCGATGGCGGAGCTGATCGGTCTTTATGTGGAAGCGATCGCAGAGGCGGTCGCCGGGGCACCGCCCGGTATGATGGTCGGTGTGCACATGTGCCGCGGGAACTTCAAAGGCAAATATCTCGCTGAAGGCGGATACGATGAAATCGCCAAGACCTTGTTTGGTTGCGCCGGCGTGTCCCACTTTCTGCTTGAGTTTGATACTGCGCGCGCCGGCGACTTCGCGCCGTTGCGTCACGTCGCGGCGGGCAAGGGCGTTGTGCTCGGGCTCATCAGCTCCAAGAATCCCGTGCCGGAAAGGCTAGACGATCTGCTTAAGCGCATCGGCGAGGCGGCGCGCTTCATTGACAAGGATCGCCTCGCCATCGGCCCGCAATGCGGCTTTGCCTCGACCGCTGCCGGCAATCCGATCAGCGAAGCCGACCAGCGCGCCAAGCTCGAGCTGTGCGTGAAAGCCGCGCAGATGGCGTGGAATTGAGCCAAAGGGCCGCGATGTCTCAAGCCGGCTGGTCCCTCCATCCCACGTTACGTGACGACACCACTGCGGTCTGCGATCTGGGGCTTTCTCGCCTTCTATCTACCAACGATGCCGACTACCCGTGGCTCATTCTCGTCCCGCGGCGGGCGAACGTCGCCGAGATCGCCGACCTTGGCGATGAGGCGACACTGCTGATCGGCGAAATAACTCTGGTCTCTCGCGCGCTCAAGGAAGTCACGCGATGCGACAAGATCAACATCGCCGCCATCGGCAATGTCGTGCCGCAGCTTCACATTCACATTGTCGCGCGGTGGACGCACGATCCATTGTGGCCGAAACCCATTTGGGGGGTTGCCGTTTCGCGCACCGGCGACGCGGCCGCCTTTGAGAGGTTCGTCAGTATGATTCGAACGAAGCTCGGAGTTGCGGCTGATTGTTAGAATAGTTCCGGCGAGGGCCGCGATAGAGCTAATGAACCTCGACTCGCCTGGTTGTGCACTGCACGCGCTTGACCGCGATGGCTGGTGCGGCTTCAATTCAGCAAAATGTCAAAACAGCCAGCTCCCGGCGCGCCCCGCCAGGCTTACTCCGGTAGTCTTCTCGATCGCGCCGCCGCACAGCGTGACGACGAAGCCGCGCTCGCTGTGCTGGCGGAGAATAGTCGCGCCGGCTTTTACGTGATCGGCGGCGAGTTGGTGGTGCTCAAGCAGCAGGGGGAAGGCTTCGATCCGTTGTTTTTGCCTGACGAAGCAAAGTCTTGCGGCCTAGCGCGCGAAACAGTGTTTCTCGGACTTCTGGGCGATGCGCCCCGCTTTGGCGCTGGCCTGGACGCAGAAGCGGTTGAGCCGCTTAAAGCAAGAAACGATCTCAAGCTCATCGATCTGCGCTCAATCGCGGTGCAAGGCGCGGTAGCCGCTGAGCATCTACCGCCGCTCGCCGAAGCCAAGGCGATACTCGGATGGCACGCCCGCCATCGATTCTGTCCAAATTGCGGCGCGGCAACCAAGCTGGTGCAGGGCGGCTGGCGCCGCGATTGCCCGTCATGCAAGGCCCAGCATTTTCCCCGTACCGACCCGGTTGTCATCATGCTGGCGATCGCGGGCGACCGCTGCGTGCTCGGCCGCTCGCCTCGCTTCCCGCAGACCATGTGGTCGTGTCTTGCCGGTTTTGCAGAGCCAGGCGAATCGATCGAGGAAGCGGTGCGCCGCGAGGTGCGTGAGGAGGTGGGGCTGACTTGCGCAAGGGTTAAATATTTTGCCTCCCAGCCTTGGCCATTCCCGTCGTCGCTGATGATCGGTTGTCATGCGCTGGCGTTGACGAAACAGATCGTCATCGACAAGAACGAGATCGAGGAGGCGCGCTGGTTCGACCGCGAGGAGTTGAAACTGATGCTGGCGCGCAAGCACCCGCAGGCTTTGACCGCGCCGCCGCCGATCGCGATCGCTCATCACATTATTCACGATTTTGTCGAGCATGGGCGTCAAGTGTTGGATTGAAGCGTTGGGCCGAAGCGTTGGAGACTGAAATCCGGCGTAATGGCTTGTTGGAGTGACGATGTCGCTGGCTGATAGTTCGCGCGACAAGCGCACCGGTCGCGCGAGCGTGCCGCGTATCCTGTGCACCGGTATTATTGTGCTTGACGAAGTTTTCCGCGTTGAAGATTTTCCGAAAGCCGACGGCAAGGTCGAGGCGAAGGGCTTTTTTGTCGTCAATGGCGGCTGCGCGGCGAATGCCGCGGTCGCCATTGCACGACTGGGCGGTCGCGCAGCGCTTGCCGGGCCGTTGGGAGGGCCTGCCGGAGAGGACGACAACGGTGATCGCGTCCTGGCTGCTCTCAGCCGCGAGAATGTCGATACCAGTGCCTGCCAACGCGTCGATGGTCTCGCGACCGCCCTGTCGGCGATTTTCATCGACGCGCGCGGCGATCGCACCATCGTGACCTACCGCGACCAGCGGATTGCCGCGGTCACGCCGGAAGATCCGGAACGCTTGGCAGCCTCGGCTGATCTGGTGCTCGCGGACAACAGGTATCCGCAATTTGCCCGGCCGATTTGCGAGGCGGCGCGGCGGCGCAACGTGCCCGTTGTGCTCGACGGCGACAAACCCACCGTCGTGGACGATCCGTTTTTTAGCGTTGCCTCGCACGTCGTCTTTTCCTCCGAGTGCCTGCTCGCCACGACCGGCGGCGGCGATCTCGGCGAAGCGCTCAAGACCATCGCGCGCCATACCGACGCGTTCCTCGCCGTCAGCAACGGGCCAAACGATATCCTTGTCCTCGACGGCGGTTCGTTCCACCGCGTACCGGTGTTTCCGATCCGCGCGGTGGATACTCTCGGCGCCGGCGATGCTCTGCACGGCGGTTTTGCGCTGGCGCTGGCCGAGGGGCGCAGCGAAACCGAAGCGCTCCGCTTCGGCGCGGCTGTCGCCGGGATCAAGTGCACCCGCATCGGCGGCTCGGCTGGTGCGCCGACCCGTACGGAAGTCGAGAGATTGTTGGCGGAACAACAGCGCACCAGCTATGGCGGCCGTTACACCGTTATCGTGAGGCAACCGTGAAGCGGCCTTCGAAGGAGTGCGACCATCCCGTCCGCCGCCGAGATGTTTTCGACGGTGGATGCGCTTGCACATCAGGAATGACGCCTTGCAAGCGTCGCTTGATTCAGAAGAATATTCTATGTAAATACTAGATTACGCGTCGGCTTGAAAGATTATTCTGTTGCTGGCGTAATTGACCAGGTGCAAATCATATGGACGCTATCGACCGCAAAATCCTTGCCGTGCTCCAGGAGGACGCTTCACTTGCGGTGGCCGAGATCGGCTCCCGCGTTGGCCTGTCGTCGACACCTTGCTGGAAACGCATCCAACGGCTGGAAGCCGACGGCGTCATTCAGAAGCGTGTGGCGCTGGTCGATCAGGGGCGCATCGGACTAGATGTCACCGTGTTCGTCTCAATCGAGACCGGCGATCATTCCCAGGATTGGCTTGAGCGCTTCGCCAAGACCGTCAGCGCCATGCCGGAAGTCATGGAATTCTACCGCATGGCGGGGGACGTCGATTATATGCTGCGGGTCGTGGTGCCCGACATCGCCGGTTACGACGCCTTTTACAAACGGCTGATCGCGTCGGTGCCGCTGACCAATGTCACGTCCCGTTTTGCCATGGAGAAGATCAAGTCGACGACGGCGTTGCCAATTCCGTGAGGCGTCGGCGCAGGGCTTAATGTCCCGCCGCGAGCGAGCCGGCGGCTGTGGCTTGAGAATTGCGGTTCGTCGTCTCCGATCAACGTCTTATCAAAGTATTCCGGAGAATCGCCAAGGGTAATGCGGCGCGAGCAATCCGGCGTGCAGCTGTAGGTTTCGCGATCGATGCCGCGATAGACGACAACGGTGTTGTCGTTTGGTCCAGTGACCTCGACGGTGTGCTCGGCCAGCACGGCGCCATGGCGGTCGAGCACGACGAAGTTGGTCGCTCCGTAGCCCTTGCCGGTAATGATTCCGAGTCCGCCGGGTTGGATCGTCAGATCGGCGATGAGCGGATTACCGATCACGACGGTCGACGCCCGTTCGGGCAATTGCATGATCCTGGCCTGGTCGAGAAACACGACGATCGGTTCAGCAGCGGTGGCGGGCGCAACGAGAGTTATCAGCAGGATGATGGGGGAGAGCCGATACAACAGGCGCAAGCTTGCCTGCGCTCGCGCGCACAACGCCATCATCGTTACTCTCCGAAACGCTACGCGGACTACAAACAACCGAAAAGGGCTGTACTACGAGGCCGTTACTTCACTGCAAAATAGTGAAGGAAGTGTGCAAATCGGCCTAGCGGTCGGCGCCCGACAAGGAGCGCACGAGCCAGTCCAGATAAGATCGAGCGCGCGCACCCGCTATGGAGTGAAGCGGTCCTTACTGTGCGGCTTTTTCCTGGGTGAAAGGATGCGCGAGTTGGGCGCCAAAACTCGTCGGGAACTCCGCGTCCGCAATCCCATAATGATCCGGTAGTTCGCCGGCCGGCATATAGAACGTGCCGAACAGGAGGTCGAGAACCGGAAAGGTCGCAGCGAAATTCTTTTCGCCGCCGCGATCCGCGGCAGTGTGGTGCCAGCGGTGGAAGACCGGAGTTGCAATCACGTATTTGAACGGGCCCAAGGTCCAGTCAAGATTGGCGTGGACGAACGCGGAATGAGCGATGGTGATAGGCCCGAGCACGACGAAAACGTTCGGCGAGATCCCGATGATAAGCATGACGACGTCGGCAATCACCGCGCCGAAGAAAAGATTGACCGGGTGGAAGCGCGCCGCCGAGATCCATTCCAGTTCTTCCGAAGAATGGTGGACGGCGTGGTACTTCCAAAGCTGGGTACCGTGGAAGAGCCGATGTGACCAATAGGTGATAAAGTCTTCGCCGATCAGGAAGATGATCATCTGCGCCGCCAGCGGAAGCGCCGCGAGCGGCCCATGGCCGTTCTCGTAGAACGCGATCAAGCCGTCGGCCGTGGTAATGCCGAACAGAACCGCGGCGCCGGCAACCAGCATCCCGATACGCAAGAAGCGGGTGAGCACCGGGATGAAGAACCAGTAGCAAAGATCCGTGATGAGATCGCGCTTATGCCACCACGGGCGGCCCGGATTGCACGCCCAGAAGTAAGTCAGCACGGTGAATACCCCGGCCAGCGCCAGCGAAATCGGCACGCCTTTTATGAAGGTCTCGCCGACATTGACGACGAATGCGAGCAGTTCCTGATCCATGCTATCGGTCGCTTTTTAGATTTTTCCCGGCGACGGCTTGCTCGCTGGAGCAGATGCCTCTAGCCGCAATGATATCGAGGAAGCTCATTAATAGCTGATGAATCAGAGCGGCGCGTCACCGTGGTGACGTACGAGAAACGTTTGTCTGCTATGCATTGATCTGCAGATTGCTAGCGAAACTGGTCTCATCATTTCAAGTCGGCCTGTCGGAACCGCAAACCAAAAAATCTTCCACTCTGAAATACGATATTAACTACGTTGCGGTTCGATGGAACCGCTCCAAGTTTCACTGATTGATTTAACCGCATCGCAATTTCTCGTGGCTAGTTTCCACGGCGATCCAAATGGTCCGGCTAACGGGCGTTGGGTCGGAGCTCAGACAGCCACGTGTGGACCTAAGGAGCCAGATATGAAGACCCTGTTTTCGCGTTTCGTGAAGGACGAGTCGGGCGCAACGGCCATCGAATATGGCCTGATCGCTGCGGGCATTTCTGTTGCCATTATCGCCGTCGTCAATGGCCTCGGCAGCAAGCTGAACACAACCTTCAGCAGCGTCTCCACCCAGCTTAAGTAGGCTTTCTCTCGCGTTCGTTATTACACAAAGGGCTTCGGTGGATCACCGGAGTCCTTTCGTTTTTTCGTGCGTCGATAACGCACTCTCAACTGCCGCTGAATTAAACCCGGGGTGGAGAACAACCGACGGTGCCGCCTGTCATGGTATTGCTGATTGAGGCGATCGAACTGACACTCTTTCCGGCGATGATGGCGTTTGCCGCTTCGAGCGATTTGTTCACCATGACGATCGCCAATCGTGTTTCGCTGATCCTCGTCGGCGGCTTCGGCCTGCTCGCAGCCCTGACCGGGATGAGCGCCGCCGACATGCTCTCGCATGCTGGCGCCGCAGCTGCGGTGCTTGCGGTCGTGTTCGTCTTTTTCACGTGCGGCTGGATTGGCGGCGGCGACGCTAAGCTTGCCGCTGCAACGGTGCTTTGGCTCGGCTTTGCCCATCTCGCCGATTATCTTCTCTATGCTTCGCTGCTTGGCGGTGCGCTGACCGTACTGATCATCCAGTTTCGCGCCGTGCCGCTGCCGAAAGCTTTCGTTGGCCGCGAATGGGCAGAACGGCTGCACCGCCGGGACGGTGGTGTTCCCTACGGCATTGCGCTCGCCGCCGCGGCTCTCCTGATCTATCCGCACACTGAGTGGATGACGACTGCCGCGCTTTAGAGTGCGTTCATCGTTTAGTAACCGTTACTCGACCTGGTTTGTTTTCAAAATCAATTTTGGTTCTTAAATCCGGCCCTGCTTGCACCGGATCTTTGCACTTCGAGGCCGTGAAAAGCCGCGTCGTAACGCGCAATTAACGCGATTTGGATACGGCTCATTAACCATGCCTTGACGTTTAGCTGCTGAAATCCGGCAGACGGCGGTCCGTCCGGCCGCTGACGTCACATTGGAACTCGAGCGTAATGAAACGCGCGCGCCTCATCGTACTCGTTGTTGCACTTGCCGCGGGCGGTGTTGCCGCCATGCTGGCGCGCGGGCTCAATCGAGCGCCTGAGCCGCCCAAGGCGCCTCCACCTCCGCCGCCGCTTGCCACGGTCGAAGTGCTGATCGCCAAGTCCGATCTCGATACCGGCCAGGTGGTCGGTGCGCATGACGTCGGCTGGCAGACTTGGCCTGCTGCAGCGGGATCGAATTTCATCAGGAAGACCGATCGGCCCGAGGCGATCAAGGACTTCGTCGGCGCCATCGTGCGCACGCCGGTGGCGGCCGGCGAGCCCATCCGCGACTCCAAGGTCGTCGCGTCGAAGGCCGGCGGCTTCATGGCCGCTGTTCTGCCGCGGGGCATGCGCGCGATTGCAATGGATGTGGCGCCGGATACTGACGCCGGCGGCTTTATCCTGCCAAACGATCACGTCGACGTTCTACTGACGCACCGCGACAAGGCGGCGGAAAAGCTGTCCGGGGTCGAAAAATATATCAGTGAGACGATTCTGCGAAACGTGCGGGTTCTGGCAGTTGACCAGGTGCTCGGGGAAAAGGACGGCCAGAAAGTGGTGATCGGCAAAACCGCGACGCTCGAGCTTGATCCGCATCAGGCGGAAACACTCGCGCTGGCGCGTCAAACCGGCACGCTTTCACTGATGTTGCGCAGCCTCCTCAATTCGCGATCACCGACGCCAGAAGGCGGTGAAGCGAAGGAGGAGGTGAAGACGACAGTCAGTACGGTGCGTTACGGCGTGACGACGCAGTCGACAGCGCGCTGACAGCACGGAGGGGGACTTCGACGATGGCATCAGGAACACCGATCCGCGCGGCCGCTCTTTTCGGCCTCGTTTTGCCGGTCGTCTGCTGGTGCCTTGCGCAAAGTAGAGCAGCCGAGCCGGCGGTTCGCGAACCGGCAATGCAGCCGATTACGGTTGCCGCAGGCGACTTCAACTCGCGCTTCCTTCCGCTTGCCAAGGGCAAGTCGGTCGTCATTAATTTTCCGCGCGACATCAAGGATGTGCTGGTTGCCGATCCCAAGATCGCCAACGCAGTCGTTCGCTCTTCGCGGCGCGCTTACATCGTGGCCGTTGCTTCAGGTGCAACCAATATCTTCTTCTTCGATTCCGACGGCAAGCAACTCGCGAACTTCGACATTGCGGTCAGCCTCGATGTCAGCCCGATCCGTGCCGCTATCCAACGGCTGATCCCCGGTTCTGAAGTCAATGTTGAAGGCATCGGCGACGGCATTCTTCTGACCGGCACCGTGGCGAACCAGGTCGACGCGCAGCAGGCCTACCAGATCGCATCCCATTTCGTGGCTACTGGGGAAAGCTTCGTCGGCAGCACCGGCGGCGGTGGAGGGGGCGGCAGCGGCGGCGGAATCGGCAGCATTAACGTCGGCGGCAGTGGCGCCGGGTTGAGCACCGCGCTCGCCTTAGGAAGCTCGAGCAGCAGTGGTGGTGCCGGTTCACAAAAGATTGTCAATGCTATCGTCGTCCGCGGCCGCGACCAGATCATGCTCAAGGTAACGGTCGCGGAGGTCGAGCGTGATCTCGTCAAACAGCTCGGCATTAACCTTTCGGGTTCGGTCGGGTATGGCACCGCGGTTGTGAACTTCAACAACACCAATCCGTTCTCGGCATACGGCCAGTCGCTCAGCGGCTCCAGCATCGCCGGTGGGTGGAAATCGATCACCGCCACGCTGCAGGCGATGGAACAGGCCGGCGTCATCCACACCTTGGCTGAGCCAAGTCTGACCGCGATCTCCGGCGAAACGGCGACGTTCCTGGCCGGCGGTGAATTCCCGATCCTGAATGGCTATTCCTGCTCGGCCACGTCAAGCACGCCGGGAGCGCCGACGACGTGTCAGCCGGCGATCGAGTTCAAGAAATTCGGCGTGAGTTTGAACTTCACCCCGGTGGTGCTCAGCGAGGGCCGCATCAGCCTGAAAGTCATGACCGAGGTGTCGGACATCTCGAGCCAAAATGCGCTGACCATCCCCATTCCCGGCTCAACTGACACCGTAACCGTCCCATCGATCCGCACACGCCGGGCCGAGACCACGCTCGAGATTCCTTCGGGCGGTTCGCTCGCCATGGCCGGCATGATCCACGACGAGACGCGGCACAACATCAACGGCCTTCCCGGCTTGGCGGAGCTTCCCGTCCTTGGACCGCTGTTTAAGAGCAACGACTACGTCAACCAGCGGACCGAGCTGATGGTGCTGGTCACACCCTACGTGGTGCGCGCGGTCGCGCAGAAGGATTTGTCGCGGCCCGACGACGGCTTCGCTGATCCGAGCGATCCCGCGCAAGTCCTGCTTGGGCGCTTCAACCGCATTTACGGCGTCGGCGGCACTCCCGATCCGCCCGACAATTATCGCGGCAAATACGGATTCATCCTCGACTGAGGCGCTCAATGCACTCGGCGCAAGGAGACGACGATGCATACTGTCAAGCAAATGATCGCCGGCAGGCGCGCTAACGCCGGGGCGGCCGTTCGCGCCGCAATCGTCGCCGGATTTTCGCTTTTCGTCTGCGCCTGCAACACCGATCAACAGGTTGCCGCTGTTCCCGACGTTCCGTCCGATTATCGCCAGCGTCACCCGATCACGATGTCGGAAGCCGATCATACGCTCGAAGTTTTCGTTGGCTCCAATCGCGGCCAGCTCAACGCGATGCAGCGCGCAGAAGTCCTGGCATTTGCACAAACTTGGAGGCGGGAGGCCACTGGCGGAGTTATCGTCGATCTGCCGATCGGCACCACTAACGAGCGCGCGGCCGCGGAGGCCATGCGCACGATTCGCTCGATCCTGGCCGCAAGCGGAGTGCCGCGTGACGGCGTCGTTGTACGCGGCTATCACCCGCCGACCAGCGCGCTTGCGGCCATCCGCATCTCCTATCCGCGGATTCAGGCCCAGGCTGGACCATGTGGCCTCTGGCCGGCAGATATCGGACCCAGCCTAAACCGAGACTATTTCGAGAATCAGCCGGTGTGGAATCAAGGCTGCTCAACCCAGCGCAACCTCGCTGCCATGGTGGATAATCCGGCCGACCTGGTGCAGCCGCGCGCCGAAACGCCGCCCTACGAAATGCAGCGAACGACAGTCATGGAAAACTACCGAGCAGGCAAATCCACTGCTGTGCAAAGTCAAACAGGCAGTACGGGCAAGATCAGCGACCTTGGAAAATGATGCCGTCATATCATGAGTTCAACTGATGAGTTCAGCGAGCCAAGCCGTTCAAGTTGAGAGTCCTGGCGCCGAGGTGGCCGGCCGCGATGAACGCATCGCGCCGGCGCCGCGCGTTTCGGTGCAGGCTTTCTGTGAAACCGTGGAGACCGCCGCTGCGATCCAGGCGGCCGGAGAAGATCGACGCCTAGCCAGAGCGCATCTGCGTATTCAGATGGGCGGGCTGGTCGCCGCCATCGAAGCTTATGAGAGCTCGCCGACGCCGAATGTGATTATTCTCGAATCCGAAAGCCGCAACGAGGATATCCTCGGCGGTCTCGACCAGCTGGCACCGGTCTGTGACGCCGCTACACGGGTCATCATCATTGGGCGTATGAACGATGTCGGGCTCTATCGCGAGTTGGTGCGGCGCGGTGTTAGCGATTATCTGATAGCACCGGTCGGCGCGCTCCAGGTGGTGCGTGCCGTGTGCGGTCTGTTTTCGGCGCCTGACGCCAAGCCGGTCGGCCGTGTCATCGCGGTCGTTGGAGCCAAAGGCGGCGTGGGCGCCTCCACCGTCGCTCACAACATCGCCTTTTCTATCGCGCGCGACTTGATGCTCGACTCGGTCGTGACTGATCTCGATCTCGCGTTCGGGACTGCTGGCCTTGATTTCAATCAGGACCCGCCTCAAGGAATTGCCGAGGCGGTGTTTTCGCCCGATCGCATCGATGATGCCTTCATCGACCGGCTGCTCTCGAAGTGCACCGATCACCTGAGCCTCTTGGCGGCGCCGGCGACGCTCGACCACGTTTACGATTTCGGAGCTGATGCATTCGAGGCGATCTTCAATTCGCTGCGGGCCACGGTCCCGTGCGTCGTGCTCGACGTGCCGCATCAGTGGACCGGCTGGACCAAGCAGACCCTGGTCGGCGCCGACGATATCCTGATCGTTGCCGCGCCCGACCTTGCCAACCTGCGCAATACCAAGAATCTCTACGATTTCCTCAAGGCGGCACGACCGAATGATCAGCTACCGCTCTACTGTCTCAATCAGGTCGGCGTCCCTAAGCGGCCGGAGATCAAGGCCGCCGATTTCGCCAAGGCACTCGAAAGCGAGCCGGTTGCGGTCATTCCGTTTGAACCGCAGCTATTCGGCGTCGCGGCGAACAACGGCCAAATGATCGCAGAGATTGCGGCCGGCCACCGTACTGCTGAGTTGATCCGGCAACTGGCACAGCAGATGACCGGCCGCACGGAGCCGAAGAAACAACGTTCGGGCCTTTTGTCACCGCTCTTTGAGAAGCTTCTGCAACGACAATCGTAGCTGTCATCGTGTGTCGGAGTAGCGTTGGTGTTTGGCAAGCGTCCTAATGGTAGTACCGCCCCCGTTCTCGCCGAGCGGGTGCCCGCGGCGCCACGGCCGGCCGCGCCACCGCCCGCCGCGCCGCCCGCGGCAGCGCCACCCGCTGCCGCACCCCCCCAAGGCGGCCGCACTCCGTTTCCATCCGCCGGCCTCGGGGCGCCAATTCTCGGAGCGCCGCCCGCTGCGAGAGCGAACGCCGCCCCACAAAGCCCGCCGCAGCAGGTTCCGTCCGCCATCGACACGCGCCGTTCCGATTCCTACTACGAGACCAAAGGAACGATTTTCGGTGCGCTGATCGAAGCGATCGACCTCGGCCAGCTTGCCAAGCTCGACTCCGATTCCGCACGCGAGGAAATCCGGGACATCGTCAACGAAATCATCGCGATCAAGAACATCGTGATGTCGATCTCCGAGCAGGAAGATCTGCTCGACGACATCTGCAATGATGTACTCGGCTACGGGCCGCTTGAACCGCTGCTGGCTCGGGATGAGATTTCCGACATCATGGTCAACGGTTCCGGAACGGTCTACATCGAAGTCAATGGCAAGATTCAAAAGACCGGCATCCGTTTCCGCGATAACCAACAATTGCTCAATATCTGCCAGCGCATCGTCAGTCAGGTCGGGCGCCGCGTCGACGAATCTTCGCCGATCTGCGACGCGCGCTTGCCAGACGGCTCGCGCGTCAACGCCATCGTGCCGCCGCTCGCGATCGACGGGCCGGCGCTCACGATACGTAAATTCAAGAAGGATAAGCTCACTCTCGAGCAGCTCATCCGGTACGGCTCGGTTTCGCCGGAAGGGGCGGAAATCCTGAAGATCATCGGTCGCTGCCGCGTCAACGTCCTGATCTCTGGCGGTACCGGTTCGGGCAAGACCACGCTGCTGAACTGCCTGACCCGCTACATCGACGACGATGAGCGCATTGTCACCTGCGAAGATGCGGCTGAACTGCAATTGCAGCAACCGCACGTCGTCCGTTTGGAAACGCGGCCGCCCAACCTCGAAGGCGAGGGCCAGATCACCATGCGGGATCTGGTGCGCAATTGCCTGCGTATGCGGCCCGAGCGGATCATCGTCGGCGAGGTGCGCGGACAGGAGGCCTTCGACCTGTTGCAGGCAATGAACACGGGCCACGACGGCTCGATGGGCACGTTGCATGCTAACATGCCGCGCGAAGCGCTCTCGCGGCTAGAATTGATGATTACGATGGGCGGTTACTCGCTGCCGTCGCGCACGATCCGGGAAATGATCTGCGGTTCGATCGATGTCGTCATTCAAGCCGCGCGTTTGCGCGATGGTTCGCGACGCATCACCCACGTAACCGAGGTCATGGGAATGGAAGGCGACGTCATCATCACCCAGGATCTGTTTCTGTACGACATCTTGGGCGAGGACGCGAACGGCAACCTGATTGGCCAGCATCGATCCACGGGTATCGGCCGCCCGAAGTTTTGGGATCGGGCGCGGTACTACGGTGAGGACATCCGCCTTGCGGCCGCGCTCGACGCGGCCCAGGCCGCCGAACGGGTCAGAAACTGAGGACGGAATCGGCCATGCAAACCTACGGCATTTTTCTGATGGTTGTGGTCGCGATCGGCGGCGTCGGGTGGGTGTTTCTGTATCCACTCCTTTCCGGCGAGCGCACGGCAGCGCGGCGCATGGCAAGCGTCGCCCGCGCTGAGCCGGTGACGCAGCGCCCTGTACGCGGCGCGCAGAAGTCGCGACGCGAGCAAATCGAAGGCACACTGAAACAGCTCGAGGCACGGCAAAAGACCGCCAAACGTGTGCCGTTGTCGGTACGCATCGCGCGGGCCGGGCTCAAGTGGTCGACGCGCCGCTTCATGGTGACCGCCGGGGCGGCAGGTGTCGTCGTCTTCCTGGTTGCGATGCTGACGGGCGCCGGCTTGCTGGCCGCGCTGGGTTTGGCATTCGCTGCTGGCGGCGGGTTGCCATTTTGGATTTTGTCGTTTCTCAAGAAGCGGCGGGAATCGCGCTTCCTCGAGACCTTTCCGGACGCCGTCGATGTCATCGTTCGCGGCATCAAGGCCGGTCTGCCGTTGCTCGACAGCCTCAAGTTGATTGCTGCCGAGGCCAACGAACCGATTCGCAGCGAAATTCGTGGCATCATCGACACGCAAACAATCGGCATTCCACTCGGCGAGGCCTGCCTGCGACTCTACGAACACATGCCGCTTCCCGAAGCGAACTTCTTCGGCATCGTCATTTCGATCCAACAGCGCGCCGGCGGCAATCTCTCCGAGGCGCTCGGCAACTTGTCTCGCGTGCTGCGCGATCGCAAGAAGATGAAAGCCAAGATCAAGGCCATGTCGATGGAAGCCAAGGCCTCAGCGTCGATCATTGGGGCGTTGCCGATTGCTGTGATGATTTCTCGTTTACGTCACGAGTCCGCAGTACATGTCGTTGCTGTGGACGGAGCCGCTCGGCCGTATGATGATGGCTGGCAGCGCTGTTTGGATGTCGATCGGCATCTTCGTGATGCGCAAGATGATCAACTTCGATTTCTAAAGTTCGGCGCATGTATCAGCTCCTCGACCAATATTTCGAACCGCAATTTCTTACCATGATGTTCGCTGCAATCGCGGCCGGCGCGACGGTGCTGACGTTGGCGATGCCGCTGTTGGCAAAGGACACGCTGTCCACGCGTATGAAAGCGGTTGCGTTCGAACGGGAAAAGATCCGGCTGCGTGAACGCGAGCGAATGGCGCAGGGCAACAAGGTCACGCTACGGCAATCGCCAAAAGCGTATATGAAGACCATCGTCGAGAACTTCAATCTCAGCAAATGGGTCGGTCAGGAACAAGCCCGCACCATGCTGGTGCAGGCGGGTTACCGCGGGCAGGCGCCATATGTCACCTATCTGTTCTTCCGCATGGTGATGCCGGTCGCCATGCTGCTTGCTTCATTGTTCTACGTTTTCGTGGTGATCCAGCTCGATCAGCCAACGATGATCAAGATCGGAATTGGAATTGGCGCTGCCTATTTCGGTATGTTGAGTTCAAATTTGTTTCTAAAAAACAAAATTCAGCGCCGACAGGTTTCGATCAAGCGCGCATTTCCAGACGCACTGGACCTACTTTTGATCTGCATCGAATCGGGCATGTCAGTTGAGGCGTCTTTCCAGAAGGTCAGCGAGGAGATTGGCACGCAATCGATCCCGTTGGCCGAGGAGCTGACGCTGACGACGGCGGAATTGTCGTATCTGCCGGATCGCCGTCAGGCTTATGACAATTTGGCGCAGCGCACCGGCCTCGAAGGGGTGAAATCCGTATGTCTTGCTTTGCAGCAGGCCGAGCGCTACGGCACGCCGCTCGGCGCGACCATGCGGGTACTCTCGCAGGAAAGTCGCGATGCGCGGATGTCGGAGGCCGAGAAGCAGGCTGCCGCTTTGCCGCCTAAACTTACGGTGCCGATGATCTTATTCTTCCTGCCGGTGCTGTTTGTCGTCATTCTCGGGCCGGCGGCGATCAAGGTCATGGGCCTGCAGTGAACTTCAGCTCGCGCCGTCGATCGGTCGTATATCCCGGTTCGGATCGCGCAGGTCTTTGCCGTGCGCGAGCATCTGCCGCAGATAGGCAACGTTGGCTGCGGCCTCCTCCGGCGGCAGATCAGCGCGGGCGATTGTCTCCGCTTCCTTGAAACGCCCTTGCAAGCCGACTACCAAAGCCAGGTTCTGCCGTACGCGCGAATCCACAGGTCGCTGCGCAGCAGCGCGGCGCAAAGTTGTCTCGGCGTCGTGCAAATCCTTGGAGAGCGCGTAGGAGAGCCCAAGATTTCGAGAGTACCGAAGGCTCGTCCGGAACGATCTTCAACGCGGTCAGGTAATAGCGTTGCGCTTCGGCATGCCGCCCCAGTTGGTCGAGCACGGCTCCTTGCGCGGACAAAATGTGCCAATCGGGTTGATCGGGCGAATGCGCCCGTTCGAGGACTTCAAAGGCCTGGTTGAGATTTCCGGCTTCCGCTAGTGCGCGGCCGTAGGCGCCCAGCACGGTCTTGTCGTGGGGGTTTTCAATCGACGCCCGCTCAAGGACCGCGACCGCCTGCGCACGCTGTCCGGTTGCACGTAGTGCTTGAGCATATGGCAGAGCGACGTCGATTTTTGTCGGATTGGCGCGATACTTGTCCCCATAGACCTGCACATCGCGCCGCCAGTCGGCATCCGAGCGATCGGGCGCCGCGACGGGCGCGACCGGGAGTGATCCGGTTGTTTCGGTGCTTTGTGTCGTTTGGCATCCGGCCGTCGCCGCCGCGATCGCGAAGAGCAGGGCGGCTGAGGTTAACAGGCGTGCAAAGGGGACACAGTTGCTGCCGTCAGAGGGCATCTCGATTGCCGCCGAATGAGGTACATGGCACCGGGGCACACGGCCGCCGCAGACCCGTCAGCAATAGAACGTTAACCCTAATGAGAGGTTAACGGGCGATCCCCTTGATGATTTTGCGCGCGCGTGCCGCTAAAGTTCCCGTCCAGCGGCCAAGAGGCACAGCTCGTTGATCTGCTCTCAACTGCGCTCTTTCCCACGGAGAGCTGTTCCATTGTCCGCTGAGGCCGAACTTTGGATCGGAGGGTAGATTTTAGATCAGCTCCCGAAGGTCCCATTGGTCAGAAATTCTTCAATCAGCGTGGTTCCCGTATATGCGCAATGGTTTCGGCAAAGTTCGGCGACGCGTTCGCCATCTCCAAGTCTGAAAAATGGAATTCGCAAGCTGGCGCGTATAAGCGCCAGCACCGAGGTCGACGCTTGTGCAGAGCGGCTGCGAAAACACCTATCGTGCCCACAACTGCCGACTGGCAATCTGTGCCCCCTGCGCCAGAGTTTCGAGCTTGGCCCAGGCGATTTCCGGATGGAGACGCCCGCCGAGGCCGCAATCGGTCGATGCGATGACACGTTCGCGGCCAACGACGTTTGCGAAACGGACGATGCGCTCAGCCACCAAATCCGGATGCTCGACCACATTGGTGGCGTGACTGACGATTCCCGGCAGTATCAGCTTGTCGTCAGGGAGCTTGACGTCGCGCCAGACGCTCCATTCGTGTTCGTGTCGTGCGTTCGCAGCTTCAAACGAATAGGCTTGGCATTTGACCGTCAGCATCAGATCAACAATGTCGCGCATGGGAAGATCGGTGACGTGCGGACCGTGCCAGCTTCCCCAGCAGAGATGAAAGCGGATACGGTCCGCAGGCAGGCCGCTGATGGCCTGGTTAAGCGCCTCTATTCGAACCGCGCTAAATCTCCGATACGCCTCGACGCTCGGCTCGGGAACAATTTGGTCCCAGTTTTCGGCTATCGAAGGATCGTCGAGCTGCAGGATGAGGCCAGCATCGAGTATGGCAATATATTCCTCCCGCATGGCGTCGGCACATGCAAACAAAAACTCATCATCGGTCTTGTAATAGGCATTGCCGAGCCGTGACGCGCTGCCCGGTGCAATCGACGTCATGAATCCCTCTTCGACGCCGTTATTCTTCAACGCTGCCTTGAAGTGAGCGATATCGGCCTGGACGGCATCTTTTCCGATGTATTTAACGGGGCCGGTGCAGACCGGGCGCGTGAAATCCCTGCCGATGGAGATGCCTGACTCGGGATCGGTATAGGCGTTAATGAATCTCGTGCGATCCCGACGCTTAACCAAACCTTGCAGAGCAAGGTCGTGCGGCCCCGATAGGCGCGGCGGAACGGGCTTGTCCAGTATTTCGAGGCCCGACAGGCGGTTGAAGGAATAGCTGAGCCAGGCGCGATAGTTGACACGCTGGCCCATGGATTTACCGAACTCACCATCGTTCGGGATGTCGATTCCAGCTTCTTTCTGCCGCGCCACAACACCGGTCACGCAAGACTGTAACAGCTCCTGGAACGCACGCTCGTCGGTCGCGCTGCTAGCCTCGCGCTTGGCGTTTGCTTCGATAAGCGCATCCGGCCGAGGCAGGCTTCCAACGTGGCTGGTGATGATGCGATCGCGACTGCCCTTCATGTCCTCTCCTTCAGGCGAAGTTCCTGCCTCACTCTGTAATTCACAAATTTTGCCCCGATTTCCAGTATTATCTCCATGGCCGGGGGCAGCCTACGGGTTACGACGTCTGTGCCGTATACGATTTCGCTCAACGCCCGCGACGTGATCACTCCCTGATTCCACAAGAATTCTTGCTAATGAGAGGCTAACAGCGTCCGCGGACGCTAGCCTCGAAGGCCCACGCTGGCACGGCGCAAACAGACAATCGCTGAATAGCTTCAGATAGAGGTGTCGCAGCGCGGTCTAAGCCAGCACTTTGCTTGGCGCCGCCAGCGTTTCGCCGACGTAGCTCGACGTATCGCCTTTGGGCCGCTCGCCGGCAATGGCGTGGCCTTCAACCATGTAATGCACGGCCTCGGCGATGTTGGTGGCATGGTCGCCGATACGCTCGATATTCTTGGCGCAGAAAAGATGGTGGATGCACATGGAAATGGTGCCGGGGTCCTCCATCGTATAGGTCAGCAATTCCCGGAACAGCGAAACGTAAAGCGCATCGACTTCCTTGTCGGCAGCCCAGACCTGCAGCGCTTTGTTAGGATCGCGATCAACGAAGCTGTCGAGTACCGCAGCAAGCTGCGACACGACCAGCGCTGCCATATGCTTGAGGCCGCGCATCAGCGTACGCTGGGAGTTGTCTCCGCTCACGGCGATGACCCGCTTGCCGATATTCTTCGCCAGGTCTCCGACCCGTTCGAGGTCATTGGCAATCCGCAACATCGCCACCAGCGCGCGCAGATCGATCGCCATCGGCTGCCGCAGTGCGATCGTTGCAATCGCTTTGTCCTCGATCTGCCGCTGCAGCGCGTCGACCGTCGCGTCGGCGGCAATGACCTGACGTGCCAGCCCGACGTCGCGGCGGGTGAGCGCGTCGATCGAGTCTCGTTATTTGCTTCTGAGCAAAGCCACCCATTTGCGCGACCAACTGGGTGAGCTTGATGAGGTCGGTGTCGAAGACTCTGGCGGTGTGCTCGGAAACGTTCATGTCATTGTCTGCAGGCGCTGGAGAACTCTGTGGGGTGCGCGCAACATTGTTGCTAGGCGACAAACCCAGGATACAAATCTAACCCAACGCCTTGATGGTTCTACGATTCATGCGTGACGGTCCGATGACATTCTTTTTGGCGCGCCGGCAAGGTTGATTTGCTTGGAGGTAACTGCGTTAGGGCCGCAGTGTCATCTCGCCCACATCGAGCGGCCATTAGAATTGAGCTGATTCGCAGCGCCATGTGCCGGGCTTCGCAGCATGGAAAAAGCGCCCTGATGGCGGGTTTGAAACAGGACATGGAATGATGGCGCCCTGGCTTATCGACGCCACCGGAGCAGCCGGAGCTGTTCTGACCACTTTGTGCTGGGTCCCACAGGCCATAAAGATCATCCGTGAACGGGAGACGCGCGCCATTTCGCTGCCGGGTACGTGGTTGTGCGTACTCGGCGTCCTCCTGTGGCTGATCTACGGTTTGGCGATCGTCGATGCGCCACTGATCGGCTCGAGCATCGTCACCTTGGTGATGACGGCGACGATCCTGGCGCTAAAAATTCGCCACGGGTGATGGCGTGGACGGAAGCTTATGTCAGCACGCGAACCGGTTTGCCGTCGAGGAAGGCGCGGATGTCTTCCACCATGCCGGCGAAATAGGCATGGTAGTTCTGTTCGGCGACATATCCGAGGTGCGGCGTGAGCACGACATTGTCGAGCTTCCGCAAGGGATGATTGATCGGCAGCGGTTCGATATCGAACACGTCGAGGCCGGCGCCGGCGATGCGTTTTTCGGCCAACGCGGCAATCAGCGCCGCCTCCTCGACGATCGGTCCGCGCGAGGTATTGATGAGGTAAGCGCTTTTCTTCATCAGGCCAAGTTCATTTGCGCCAATCAAGCCGCGGGTGCGCGGCGATAATTGCACATGGATCGACAGGAAGTCCGCGCGGCGGAAAAGATCGTCACGGCTAACGTACTCGACGCCAGCCTCACTGCACTTCTCGGGCGTGAGGTTTTGGCTCCAGGCGACAGGTATTCATTTTGAACGCGCGGCCGATGTCGGCCATGCGGGCACCAAGTCTGCCGAGGCCGAGGAGCCCGAGCGTCATGCCTTCAAGATCAAGCCCGATGGTCGTTTGCCAGGGCGCGCCGGCCTTGAGCCGTGCGTTCTCGTAACCGATGTGGCGGGCGAGTTCGAGCATCAGTCCGGCGGCGATGGCCGCGGTGGCGTTGCCGAAGCCAGGCGTGCCGCAGACAATGACGCGGCACGCTTTGGCAGCTTCGAGGTCGATCGAGGCGTTGCGCATGCCGGTTGTGATCAGAAGTTTGAGATCGGGCAGGGCCTCGATCACGGCACGCGGGAAGGCGGTGCGCTCGCGCATGGCGCAGACGATGGCAAAGCCTTTAAGCGCCGCAATGACCTTGTCCGCGGCGCCGAGATGTTCGTTGAACACTTTGATTTCTACGTCGCCTTTGACTTTCGACCAATCGGTCATGGTCAGCGCGACGTTCTGGTAATCGTCGAGAATAGCGCAGCGAAGCGGCATAAGGCCCTCGTCGTTCCTGGGAACCCGCTATCGTATGATGGGTCGAGCGTGAACGAAACCCATCAGAGCGTGACCATGGGTTTTGCGGCCGCTCAGCTCAGCCTGCAGTCCCCCAAGCTCGTGGCGGAGCTTAGGCGTTGGCTTTGGCGATCTCGCTCAGTGCTGGAGACGTTGGCGGCGGTTGGCGTCCGGCTCGTCGCGGAGCCGCTCCGCTTGGCGTGCCATTTCGGGCCGGGCCCGCGCATATAGTGCAGTTCCGGCCGATAGGAATTGAACAGGTGCGCTAACGTCCGCGACAGCTCGCGGAAGGTATTGGACGGATTTTTGCGCATGACGCGCTCCCAAGCCGCTTTGCGGAGCCGCGTCGTTTAGCCGAGCTCTGTTCAGAGCCCTAAATTCGCGAAGGCGCGGCTTTACCGCAAACTTTCGGCGATAAATGATTAAAAATTGGTTCGAAGGCGTTGCGTGTCAAGCGTTTCACGCGACGAAAAAAGCTTTCAGACTTTACGAAGCCTTTCGCGTTCCCGTGCCGAGGCTTTAAGGCTGGCGATAATCGGCTGCCCGTTCGCCGCACATGCGTTACCCCTTCTTCGCACCCCAGCCCGGGGAATCGTCTCGATGTGATTGCGCCAAAGTATCGGCAGTCCCCGCAGACCGAGGAGCTGCGGTGGCGGCTCAAAGGGAACAAAATCCGGGTCCAACAGCGTCAGATTGACCTTGCGGCGGGTTGCCCTTTACTTACGCGCCCATTACATCACCGTCTGCTTCCAGACATCGGCGCGACGCGCCCTCACGATAAAGGCAGGGCGTTTTAAGCCCGGACCAAAATGGCCCGTCAATTCATTTATCACATGCAGGGTCTCTCCAAGACCTATCCCGGCAATCGGAAGATCTTGGAGAACATCAATCTGTCATTCTATCCCGACGCGAAGATCGGCGTGCTCGGCGTCAACGGCGCCGGCAAGTCCACTCTTCTTCGCATCATGGCCGGCCTCGACTCGGAATTTTCCGGTGAGGCCTGGGCGGCCGAAGGCGCCCGTGTCGGTTACCTGGCGCAGGAGCCGCAGCTTGATCCGGAAAAATCGGTCCGCGACAACGTCATGGAGGGTGTGGCGCCGCAGAAGGCGGTTCTTGACCGCTACAACGAGCTTGCCACCAACTACTCGGACGAGACCGCCGACGAGATGACCAAGCTGCAGGACGAAATCGAAGCCAAGGGGCTGTGGGATCTCGACTCCAAAGTCGATCAGGCGATGGATGCGCTGCGCTGCCCGCCGGATGATGCCGAGGTGACCAAGCTTTCAGGCGGCGAGCGGCGGCGGGTTGCGCTATGCCGGCTCCTGTTGGAGCAGCCTGAGCTTTTGCTGCTCGACGAGCCGACCAACCATCTCGACGCCGAATCGGTGATGTGGCTCGAGGGCCATTTGCGCAATTACCCGGGCGCCATTCTTATCGTCACTCATGACCGCTATTTTCTCGACAACGTCACCGGTTGGATCCTTGAGCTCGACCGGGGCCGCGGCATTCCCTACGAGGGCAATTATTCGGCATGGCTCGCGCAGAAGCAGAAACGGCTCGAGCAGGAAGGCCGCGAAGAGGAAGCCCGGCAGCGCACGCTGGCGCGCGAACAGGAATGGATCGCAGCCTCTCCACGCGCGCGGCAGGCAAAATCCAAGGCGCGCTATGAGCGCTATGAGGAGTTGCTGAAAAAGGCCGGGGAGAAACAAACTCAAACCGCGCAGATCGTCATCCCGGTCACCGAGCGGCTTGGACAGAACGTCGTCGAGTTCGAGCACCTGAAAAAAGGCTTTGGCGACAATCTGCTGATTGACGACCTGACCTTCAAGCTGCCGCCAGGCGGCATTGTCGGCATCATTGGGCCCAACGGCGCCGGCAAGACCACGCTATTCCGGATGGTCACCGCGCAGGAACAGCCCGATCAGGGCACCATCAAAATCGGCGAGTCGGTCCATCTCGGCTATGTCGATCAGTCACGCGACACCCTCGACGGCAAGAAGACGGTATGGGAGGAAATCTCCGGCGGCCTCGATCAACTTCAGCTCGGCAAGCGCGAAGTCAACTCGCGCGCCTATTGCGCGGCGTTCAATTTCAAAGGCGCCGACCAGCAGAAGAAAGTCGGCTCGCTATCCGGCGGTGAGCGCAACCGCGTGCATCTCGCCAAGATGCTCAAATCCGGCGCCAACGTGCTGCTGCTCGACGAGCCGACCAACGATCTCGACGTCGATACGCTGCGCGCGCTGGAAGAAGCGCTCGAGGATTTCGCCGGCTGCGCCGTCATCATCAGCCACGACCGCTGGTTCCTCGACCGCATCGCCACGCACATCCTTGCGTTTGAGGGTGACAGCCGCGTTGAGTGGTTCGAAGGGAATTTTCAGGACTACGAGAAGGACAAGATGCGGCGGCTCGGAACCGATACGGTCATTCCGCACCGGATCAAATATAAGAAGTTCTCACGCTGACGTTCTGGCGTGGATTGCGCGCTGTCTCTCGAAATTCGCGTATGCCCGTTGTCGTGCGCCGGGACCGATTTACGATGGCTTCACCAGGAGGCCGCTGAGCACCAGGTCGAGGTGAGCGTTGAAATAGGTTTTCAGATCGAGCGGATGACGGTCGTCGAACATCATCATCCAGAGGTCCACCAGCGCGATAGGCGCGATGATGACCAGAGGGCACTCGGTCACCGCGGAACGCCGGATCTCGCCGCGATCCATCCCGCGCTGGATTGCCTGCTGGAGCACCTCCATGCAAGGGCGGTGAATTTCCTCGTGGTAGCGGTCGGCGAGCGCCGGGAAACGCGACGCCTCTGCGATCAGCATACGCACCACTTCGCGACGCCGCCGGTCCTCGACGATGTTTTCGTAGATAAAGCTGAACTGCGCCCGTAGCAGCTCAGCCGTCGAGCCCTCATGGCGCTCATACATTTCCTGAACGGTGTCGAGCGTCGCCTTCATCAGCTCGCGCACCATTGAGATGAACAAGTGCTCCTTGTTCTCGAAGTAGACGTAGATCGTCCCTTTGGTCACGCCCGCGCGCTCGGCTATTTGATCGAGGGTTGTCGTCGCATAGCCGTTACGCGAAAACTCGGTGAATGCGGCTTCGAGGATCTCGTGCGGGCGTTCGGCCTTGCGGCGGCGCCGGGTTTCGGTACGGGCTTCCATCACATCGGTCATTGGATGACCTCAATTCCCGGACGAAATTCAGCTTATTGACTAACCGGATAGTAAATAACTAATCTGCCTTTGTTAAGGGTGGGTTAAGTGCGCATTCGGGTGGGGTCTTTCAGGTGGCGCCGAAGCCGGCCGGCTGGCGCCCGCAGGGGTAAGTATTTGGCCCGTCTCGGCTTCTTCATGCCGAGGGCTACGGGTTTTGTGGCGTCGCTGTCAATGCTGGCCGCTTGCGCCGTTGGGCCGGATTTTGCGCCCCCGCCAGCTCCGCCGGTTGCCGGCTATACGCCTGAGAAAGCGCTCGCGCCGACGGCGGCTGCTCCCGTCGGCGGTGGCGCGGGGCAAACGTTCGTCAATGGCCGCGACATCCCGGGCGAGTGGTGGAGAGTGTTCCACTCGAAGGAGATCGACGCACTGATTGCAGAAGCGCTTCGCGCCAATCCGAACCTGCAGGCGGCGCAAGCCGCCTTGTGGCAGGCCAAGGAGACTTTGTATGCGCAGGCGGGTACCATGTTGCCGACCGTTGACGCAGCCGGCTCCTTTACGCGTCAAGCATTCTCGCCGGCGGAGTTCGGCCTTACTGGACCTTCGGAGACGTTCAATCTCTGGCAGGCCTCCGTAAATGTCTCCTACACCCCCGATGTTTTCGGCGGCCAGCGGCGGGCAATCGAAGCGACCGCGGCGCTTGCCGAAAATCAGCGTTTCGGGCTCGAGGCCACTTATCTGACGCTGACCGCGAACGTCGTAACCGCGGCGATCCAGGAAGCGTCGCTGCGTGGACAAATACTGGCGACACTCGAAATCATTAAGGCGGAAACGGATCAGCTCGTGGTCGTGCGAAATCAATTTGAAGTCGGTGCGGCGACGCGTGCCGATGTGCTCCAGCAGGAATCGGAAGTGGCCACCACCGAGGCCACATTGCCGCCGCTGCAGAAGCAACTTGAACAGCAGCGCCACGTGCTGCTGGCTTTGATAGGCCGCTTCCCGAATGAAGCCTTGCGCGAGCATCTCACGCTGGCGGCGTTCCATCTGCCGACAAAATTACCAGTGAGCCTGCCGTCGCAGCTTGTCCAGCAACGGCCCGACGTGCGCGCTGCGCAAGCCCAGTTGCAGCAGGCGAGCGCCCAGATTGGTGTCGCTATCGCCAACAGACTGCCGCAATTCACCATCACCGGAGATGTCGGCAGTGCGGCGCTGACAGCGACGACGCTGTTCACGCCGGCGACCGCGGTCTGGACCATCGCGCCCGCTGTTACGCAGCCGATCTTCCACGGCTTTACCCTTTTGCATCAGGAGCGGGCGGCGAGAGCCGCTTACGAAAAGGTTGACGCCCAATACCGCAACACCGTGATTACCGCTTTTCAGAACGTTGCCGACGTGCTCCGCGCACTGCAATTGGATGCCGCCACGCTAAAGGCACAGCAGCGCGCGGTGCGCGCGGCATCCGACACCTTCGATCTTACGCGCGGCCAATATCGTCTTGGCGCCATCACCTATGTGGTTCTGCTCAACGCGCAACGCAGCTATCAGCAGGCCCTGCTTGCTCTGGTGCAGGCGCAGGCCGCGCGCTTTGCCGACACCGCCGCATTGTTCCAGGCGTTGGGCGGCGGCTGGTGGAACCGTATCGATGTTGCGCCCGATCCCTACAGCCCCGAGCCGCAAATCGTCCAAGCCGCGAGCGACAGACCGCCGCCGCTAAAACTGGAGTCCAATAAATGATCAAGCGCATGGTGATCATGCTCGTGGCGGTCGCCATCGTGTTCGGCGGAATCTTCGGATTCCAGGTGTTCAAGGGCATGATGATCAAGAAATTCATCACTGCCCTGAGCAACCCACCGCAGACCATCTCAGTTGCCAAAGCCGCTTACAGCGAATGGCAAACGAAGATCGAAGCGATCGGCAGCTTGCGGGCGGTGAAAGGGGCCGATTTGTCGCTGGAAGTTTCCGGCGTCGTCGAATCGATTTCGTTCAATTCCGGCGACGATGTCGAAGAGGGCGCGCCGTTGCTCAAGCTGCGGACGGCGGACGATATAGCAAGACTTCATTCGCTGGAGGCGATGGCGGATTTGAGCGATATCACTTACGAGCGCGACCAAAAGCAATTCAAGATGCAGGCGGTCAGCCAGGCGACGCTGGATGCCGATTCGGCCAACCTGAAGAACGCGAAGGCGCAGGTGGCGCAGCAGCAAGCCATCATCGACAAGAAGCTTTTACGTGCGCCGTTTTCCGGGCACCTCGGCATTCGCGCCGTAGACCTCGGACAATATCTCGGGCCCGGGACCGTGATCGTCACGCTCCAAGCGCTTGATCCGATTTTTGCGGACTTCTTTGTGCCGCAACAGGCAGTCGCTCAGGTGCGTCTCGGGCAAACGGTCACCGTGAAGATTGATGCGTTTAAGGACAAAGTATTTACCGGCGAAATTTCGGCGATCAACCCGAAGGTCGATACCGGCAGCCGCAACGTGCAGATCCGCGCGACGTTGAAAAATCCCGATCACAAGCTGCTGCCGGGGATGTATGCAACGGTCGAGATCACCACCGGATCGCCGCAGAACTACGTTACGCTGCCACAGACGGCGATCACCTATAATCCGTACGGCGACACGGTTTACGTTGTCGAGTCAAAAGGCAATGACGCCGACGGCAAGCCGCAACTGACCGCGCGTCAGACCTTCGTTGTCGTCGGGCCGACGCGCGGCGATCAGGTCGCCGTGCTGAAGGGCGTGGAGGATGGCGACACGGTCGTGACCGCCGGCCAGATCAAGCTTCACAACGGTTCGGTGGTTTTGATCGATAATTCGGTTACGCCGACGGCGGACGCGGCGCCCGTTCCGATCGACCGGTAGCAGGCGGTCATCATGAACTTCACCGACATCTTTATTCGCCGGCCAGTCCTCGCCTCGACCATCAGCCTTTTGATTCTCGTTCTTGGCGTGCGCGCCTATTACGCGCTGCCGGTGCTGCAATATCCGCGCACTGAAAATGCGGTGGTGACCGTTACCACGACTTATTACGGCGCCGATCCCGACCTCGTGGCGGGTTTCATCACCACACCGCTCGAGATTGCGATCGCTCAGGCCTATGGCATCGACTATATGACGTCGACCAGCCAGAGCAGTACCTCGACCATCACGATCTACCTGCGGCTCAACTACGATGCCGACAAGGCCCTTACCGAGATCAACACCAAAATCGCCTCGGTGCTCAATCAACTGCCGGTCGGAACGCAGCAGCCGGTGCTCACCGTCAAGATCGGTCAAACCATCGACGCGATGTATCTCGGTTTCGACAGCGATACGCTCGCGCCGAACCAGATCACCGACTATCTGACGCGGGTCGTACAGCCCAAGCTGCAGACAGTACCGGGCGTGCAGACCGCGGAACTGCTCGGCCAGAAGGTGTTCGCGCTACGGGCCTGGCTCGATCCGCAGAAGCTCGCGGCGTTTGGGCTGACCGCGACCGACGTCAGCCAGGCATTGACTGCGAACGATTACATCTCGGGCATCGGCACCACCAAAGGCCAGATGGTGCAGGTCAATCTTACGGCGTCGACCGGTCTGCATACCGCGGAAGAATTCCGCAACCTTGTCATCAAGCAGAGCAATGGTGCGGTGGTCCGTTTGAAGGATGTCGCCAACGTCTCGCTGGGCGCCGAGGATTATGAATCCGAGGTCGGGTTCGACGGCAAGCAAGCGGTCTATATCGGCGTCCAGGTCGCGCCCGCAGCCAATCTTCTTGAAGTTGTTCGTGGCGTTCGCCGGATCTGGCCAGACATTCACGAGCAATTGCCGCGCGGGCTCGAAGGCGCAATCGTCTACGACTCTACCGAATTCGTGAACTCCGCGATTTACGAGGTTGTGCTGAGCCTGGTCGAGGCCCTGATTATCGTGACGCTTGTCGTATTCCTGTTCCTGGGCTCAGTGCGGTCGTCGCTGATACCGACTGTCGCCATCCCGCTGTCGCTGGTCGGCACGCTGGTCATTCTTCTGGCGCTTGGCTATTCCATCAATCTGCTCACGTTGCTGGCGTTGGTGCTCGCCATCGGACTGGTCGTGGACGACGCCATCATCGTGGTTGAGAATGTCAGCCGCCACCTTGAGGAAGGCGTGGCGCCGGTCCCCGCGGCGGTCGCGGCAGCGCGCGAGCTCGGCTGGCCGATTATCGCGATGACCGTGGTGTTGGGCGCGGTTTATGTACCTATCGGCTTTCAAAGCGGCCTGACCGGCGCGCTGTTTGCCGAATTTGCTTTTGCCCTGGTCGGAGCCGTAACGGTTTCCGGTATTGTCGCGCTGACGTTGTCGCCGATGTTGTGTTCGCGCTTCCTCAAAGCGCCCGACCCGGAGCGTCGCGGCTGGGAGGAAAAGTTCACGTACTATATCGACCGCGGCTTTAATTGGCTGCGGGCTTCATATGAGCGGCGACTGCACCGGAGCTTGAACTATCTGCCGGTGACGATCGTGTTTGCGTTGGTGGTGCTGTCGAGCATCTACTTTCTGTTCATTACCGCACACACCGAGCTTGCGCCGCAGGAAGATCAGGGCGTGATCCTGTCACAGTCGATCGCGGCGCCAAACGCCACGCTCAAACAGCGGCAGCTTTATTCGCATGAAGTCTACGAGATTTTCATGCGCCATCCGGAAACCGAGCACGTCTTCCAGATCGACATGCCCGGCCAATCGATTTCGGGCATGGCGCTAAAGCCATGGGATGCCCGATCCAAGTCGACCAACGCTTTGCAGCCGGTGGTGCAACAGGAGCTGAGCAAGATTGCAGGCATTCGGGTGGTCGCCTTTCAGCCGCCGCCGCTCCCGGGCAGCATTGGACTGCCAGTGCAGTTTGTGATCGGCACCACGGAGCCGTTCGAGCAGTTGTTCGATGTTGCGCAAAAGTTCCTTCGCGAGGCGCAGCAGAGCGGAAACTTCATCTTTCTCGATTCCGATTTGAAGATCGACAATCCGCAATCGAATATCTCGATTGATCGTGACAAGACCGCTCAGCTCGGGTTGAAAATGAGCGACGTCGGTGGCGCGCTCGCCTCGATGCTCGGCGGCGGTTATATCAACTATTTCAGCATGAGCGGGCGCTCGTACAAAGTCATTCCGCAGGTGCAGCAGCGATTTCGGCTAAATCCCAAGCAGCTGCTCGACTATCACATTCGCACCGCCGACGGCACGCTGGTGCCACTGTCGACTATCGCGACCGTCACCACCAAAACGGTTCCGGAATCGCTCAATCATTTCCAGCAGCTTAACAGCGCGACCATCCAGGGCGTTGCCATGCCCGGCGTTCCGCAGGGTGACGCGCTTGCCTACCTGCAGAAGCTGGCGGCCCGCATGCTGCCCCGGGACTATTCGATCGATTACGGCGGCTTGAGCCGTCAATACGTTCAGGAGAGCAGCGGTTTCGTCGCTACCTTCGGCTTCGCGCTGATTATCATTTTCCTCGCGCTGGCGGCGTTGTTCGAAAGTTTCCGCGACCCGGTCATCATCCTGGTGTCGGTGCCGATGTCGATCGCCGGCGCTTTGATCTTCGTCAGCCTGGGGTTCGGCGGCGCCTCGCTCAACATCTACACCGAGGTCGGACTGGTGACGCTGATGGGCCTGATCAGCAAACACGGCATCCTGATTGTGCAGTTCGCCAATGATTTGCAGGCTGAAGGCCGCGGCAAGCGCGAGGCGGTTGAGTTGGCCGCGGGAATAAGACTGCGCCCGATCTTGATGACGACGGCGGCGATGGTGCTTGGTGTGGTGCCTTTGATTACGGCGGGCGGTGCTGGCGCGGTTTCCCGCGTTCAGATGGGAATCGTCATCGCCGCCGGACTATCCATCGGCACGCTGTTCACACTGTTCGTCGTTCCGGCGGCCTATGTGCTGTTGGCGACCGATCGGGCCAAGCAGAAGGCATTTGCGACCGAGCACCCCGCACCCGCCGAGTGAGCGAACCGAACCGATGGAAGACTGGAACGCGCGTCAGTATCTCAAGTTCGAGGATGAACGTACCCGGCCACCGCGCGATCTCCTAGCGCTGGTGCCGCTGCAACGCCCGCGGCTTGCGGTCGATCTTGGCTGCGGGCCGGGCAACTCGACCGAGCTTCTGGTCCAGCGTTTCCCGCAATCCGAAGTTATCGGTCTCGATTCTTCGCCCGACATGCTGCGCAAGGCGCGTGAACGGCTGCCGCAATGCAAATTTGTCGAGGCCGACATTGCGACGTGGACGCCCGAGGAACACACCGATCTCCTGTTCGCCAACGCTGCATTACAGTGGGTGCCCAATCATCCCCAGGTCTTGCGGCGACTAGTGGAAGGACTGCCAGCCGGGGGTGTGCTTGCAGTGCAAATGCCGGACAACACTGGCGAGCCAGCGAACATGCTGCAGCGTGAAGTGGCGGGCAGCGGACCGTGGGCGGCCAAACTGAAGACGGCCGTTCCCCGCGGTGAAATGTTGTCGCCGGACGCCTACTATGACCTGCTCAGGCCGGTTAGTACGCACTTCGATATTTGGCACACCGTCTACAATCACGCCATGGCGAACCCGCAAGCCATTGTTGAATGGTTCAAGGGTTCTTCGTTACAGCCTTATTTGTCGCTGCTCGATACCGGTACGCGCGAACAGTTTCTTGCCGCCTATACGGAAAAAGTTGCGGAAGCCTACCAACCGCGTGTTGATGGCAAAGTGCTGTTGAAATTTCCGCGGCTGTTCATTGTGGCCGCGCGCTAAACCTGCATCGGGGCGCGCCTTGGCAATGGACCGCTTGAACTCATAATCGCCTAATCCCTATAGTTAACCTATTGGTAAAGTAATTTAGCCTGCCGGAGCTGTCGCGTCCGCTGCATGTTTGCAGGCTCGGGCCGACGGGCCGGGTTCAAAAGGGGAGTAGAACATGCCGAACGTGGAAATCATCGGCCCGGCACCATCGACCTACACGCGGGCGGTCCGCATGGTGTGCGAGGAGAAGTCGATCCCGTATGATTTGAAACAATCGCCGCCGCACTCGACCGATGTGGACGCCATTCATCCGTTCGGCAAGGTTCCGGTGATGCGCCATGGCGATTTCGAATTGTGCGAGTCGAAGGCAATTGCCACCTATCTCGATCTCGCGTTTCCCGGAAAAAAATTGATCCCAACCGAGCCGCGTCACGCTGCGCTCACCGAGCAGTGGGTCTCGCTGGTCAACACCAAAATCGACGGCACCCTGGTTCGCACCTATCTGCTGAACTACATCTTCCCGAAAGGCGCTGACGGTGCGCCGGATCGAAAAACGATCGACGCCGTCGTGCCGGCAGTCACGCAGGAGATTGATCTCCTCGATCGCGCCGTTGCCAAAGCCGGCTACCTTGCCGGCGACAGTTTCACCTTCGCCGACATTAACCTGATGCCGATCCTGGCTTACCTGAAGAATTTTCCCGAATCCGGAAGCGCCATAGCTGCGGCGAAGTCGCTTTCCGCCTACTTCGACCGGCTTTCGGCGCGGCCGAGCTTTCAGAATACGGCGCCGCCAAGGCCGCAAGCCAAAGCGTCGTAAGCGATTGCATTCCGTCGTCACTGCGATGACAGTGCGAGGCGATGAGAATCGCCTCGTACTTTTTATGTGCCGCCTTGGTCTGCGCACTGGCTTTCGCCGATCCCGCATTTGCCGCCGATGCAGCGTTCCAAGGTTGGCTGCAATCGTTGTGGCCACAAGCGCAGGAACTCGGTGTTTCGCGTGCGACTTTCGACATGGCCACGCGGGGGCTTGAGCCGGATCTGTCGTTACCCGAACTTGTTCTGCCCGGCCGGCCGGAACAGGCAACGCCCGGCCAGGCGGAATTCGTCCAGACGCCGGCGGACTATCTCAAGGAAACGTCGATCGAGCGCCTCGCAGCAGAAGGCCGCAAACTCCTCGAACAGTACCGTACACAACTGACGGCGATCGAGCATCAGTTTGGCGTTCCGCCGACGATCCTGCTCGCGATCTTTGGACGCGAAACCGATTATGGGCATGCACACGACTCGCGTAACGCGATCCGCGTCCTGGCGACCCAAGCTTATTTCGGCAAACGCAAGGATAAATTCCGCGGTGAATTTCTGCTCGCGCTCAAGATGCTGGAGGATGGCTACGTCAAGCTTGCCGACATGAAAAGCTCATGGGCGGGCGCAATGGGCCTGACGCAATTCCTGCCGTCGGATTTTTACAAATATGCCGTTGATTTTGAGGGCAATGGTCGCCGCGACATCTGGCACTCGGTACCGGATGCGCTTGCCTCGGCAGCAAAGCAACTCGTTGACAAGGGTTGGCAACGCGGCCTGCGCTGGTCCTACGAAGTGCGCGCGCCCGGCAGCGTCGATTGCACGATTGGCGTTCCGGAGAACACGAGGCCGATCGGCGAGTGGCTCAAGCTCGGTTTCGTTCCGGCTTATGGCCGCGAGATCTCACCAACTGAACGCGCCCAGCCGGCGTCGCTTCTGCAGCCGGCCGGCGTTTACGGTCCGGCCTTTCTTGCCACGCCAAACTATTTCGTCATCAAGGAGTACAACTTTTCCGACCTCTACGTTCTCTTTGTCGGTCATCTCAGCGGCCGGATGCTCGATCCGCGGCCGTTCGAGACGCCCTGGGGTAAGGTCGCGCAACTTCCCACGCGTGATCTCGACCGCATGCAGGAAATCCTCACTGCACGCGGCTTCTATCATGACAAAATCGACGGCAAGGCGGGGATGAAGACACGCGCCGCGCTCGGCGAATATCAGAAGCGCAATGGACTAAAACTTGACTGCTGGCCAACTGCCGCGCTACTCGCGCACATGGAGCAGGCCGAAGACAATAAGCGCTAAAGCCACAACGGCGAAGCCACGCTCCAGTGATAACTGGAGCGTGGCTTTGTCCGAACGTAGCCCGATTTTTAGTAGTACCAGCGGCGACCGTACCAGCGGTAAGGACGGTAGCCGTAGTATCCGTAGTACCGGGGGCCCACTCGCGCGCAGCCATAATACCCACAGACCACGGCGGTCTTTTCAACCAGCGCGTTGTCGGCGGCCGCAGCACCGAGTGCCGACGGCGTCGCGAAAGTCATTGCGCTGGCTTGATTGGCAAATGCTCCGGCAGAGAGAAGGGCAACCCCTCCGAGGGCAGCGAGAAGTGTCTTACGCATTGTTGTTCTCCTAAGGAACGATTTCAGTATTTGAGAGGTAATCTGAAATGGGGTGGACCTCTGTGACCGAGGTCACAGGATGGTTGTTTGATAGGGTTTCTCGATCATTAACAAAGCGAAAGGAAATTTTAATCCTCGCCTGGAACGGCGAGCGGCAAACCGTCGTCGCTGGAATAGCCGAGCGCACGCGAATAGGTTTTGCTCCTGATCGAACCGGTCACGCCCGGATCGTACGGATGCTGGTAGGCATATCGCGCCCGCGCGCGTTCGGCGACGACTTCCCCCGGAATGGCGGCGGGCTGGCAGATGTGACGGCCGCTTGAACGGCGCATCAAGTCAACGTGGATGTGATTGTAGTGATAAACGTTAGCGCCGGGCGCGAGCACGGTGGTGAATTCACGGCATGCCGCCAATTGGACGTCGTGCAGAAAGCCTTGTTCCTCCGGCGAACCGCGCCAGCCATATTGCACGCTGATCCGGTGACCATCCGCAAGCGTAAACTCGGCAATGTCGAGGGCGTTGCCGAAGGCATGCTCGGAAATATGGGCGTTCGGATCGCCGTTCATGCCGCGGCAGGAGTACGCCGAGATTTGTTTGATCTCGACGACGGGCTGGCGGAACCAGCGGAGCGCGGCCGGTTGCACTGCCGTGGTAATCCATTGGTCGAGCGCTGAGACCATGGGGCAAGCGAGCGTCGCCGGCGGGTTACACTCCGACCGGTCCAACCGCGCCGGTGACGATCGGTGCGCGCGGCGGGCCGAGCGGAATTGACTCCTCTGGGCCGGGCGGCAGTGGCTGGGCGCGTGGTGTGTAAGTCGGTGCCAGCACTTTGCTGCGGGTAATTTGGCGGAGGGTAGGCCGGCGGGTAATTCGGCGGTGGATAATTACGGGGTGGATAGCGCTGGCGGCGCGGCGCTTGCCCGTCGGGCGGGTGTGGCGCCGTAGGGCTGTGGCGGGCTGGGCTGAAAATCGAAATCGTCTTCTTCTGGTGGCGCGACGCCCGGAGGATAGAGCGACATCGGTGCCCCGGCCTGCTGCGAAGCGGGAGGCGGGTAACTTTGCGCTGCCACCGCGGCAGACTGTGCCGGCAGAGTTTGCACCGTACTGTATTGAGGCGGTGGCCCGGGCGGTGCCGCATATTGCGGTGAACGATATTGTGGCTGTCCCGATGGCAACGGACCGTATTGTGGCGGACCGTACTGTGCCTGCGGGGGCGGCGGCGGCGGCAGCGCGTTAGATTGAACTGGCCATCGTGGAGGAAGCGCGGCATCTGGGATTGCGCCGGGTGGACGCAGCGGTTCGTCGTCATAGCCGAGCGGCCCGCTTTCTCCCAGAGCCGATACCCGCAACGGATAGTCGGCGCCGCACATGCCCGGCCCGGCGATCGCAGAGATGCGGACACGCTCCGGGCTTTCCTTCACCGCGCCGGAATTGAGACAGGCAACTTCGGCCTCGCCGCGCCACGCTTCTCGCTCGCCGCTGAAGTAGTGGCTGCAGCCGGCGAGCGCGATCAACGCGGCAACGACGGCGGAGCCCAACAGCGACCACTGAACGCCACGCGACATAACGCGCAGAATGCGAGACAGTCCGTTAAGGACTATTCAATGATGTCGGCGGGTACGCGCGCGAACGCTATGTTAACCATGCCGCGCTGGTGCGTGGCTCTTGATTGTGCGTCGTCATTTGGGCCACATCGTTAAAGCGACGGGGAGGGTGGTAATGCACGGCAAGGCGAGGTTTATTTTTTCCGCTCTCGTCACCGGCGTTGCTATCTTCGCCGCCAGTGCCGCGGTGATCTATGTGAATATCGGCCTTTACGTTGATATCGTGCGCCGCTGGCTCTCCGCCGATATCGTCGCTTGGCCGGTCGCCGCGGTGCCGGCCTGCATCGCGTTCCCCTTTATGCGTGGCGCGACGACGCGCGTCGTCGCGCTGATCGAGCGTCACTGATGCTCGCCGCACTCGATCTTGCCCGCCGTATCGAAGCTGGCAAATTGACGCCGCGTGCGGTTGTCGAACTGTGCGCCGAAGCGATCGCGGCCAACGAGGCCAAGATCGGCGCGTTCGTGACGCTCGACCTCGATGCGGCGCGGCGCGCGGCCGATGCGCCTGGCCTCGCCGCGACAGCACTGCGCGGCCTGCCGGTCGGGATCAAGGATATCTACGATACCGCCGATCTGCCGACCCAATATGGCTCCCCGATTTATTCCGGATACCGGCCCCGCGCCAACTCGGCCGCGGTCGCGTTAGTCCGCCGCGCTGGCGGTTTGATCCTCGGCAAGACGGTGACGACCCAATTCGCCTTCATGGTGCCAGCCGGCACGCGCAACCCGCGTAATCTTGCGCATACGCCTGGTGGCTCGTCGTCTGGCTCGGCAGCGGCCGTCGCCGCCGGGATGGTGCCGATCGCGCTCGGCAGTCAGACCGCAGGTTCTGTGATCCGGCCGGCGGCTTTTTGCGGCGTCGCGGGCTTCAAGCCATCGTACCGGCTGATCCCGACTGTCGGCATGAAATGTTTGGCGTGGCATCTCGATACGGTCGGCCTTTACGGAGCCGGAGTTGCGGATGTCGCTTTCGCCGCGGCTGGGATCACCAGCCGCGATTTGCGGGTCGATCGCACGGCGCCGGCGGCGCCGCGAATAGGCTTCGCCCGGACCCATCTTTGGCCGCAAGCAAGCGCCTCGATGCAGGCAGCGGTCGAAACTGCGGCCCGCGCGGCGCAGCGGGCCGGCGCTTCAGTGAGCGAACTGACGCTGCCGCCAATTCTTGAAGAAGCTTACCGCGCTCAGTTCATCATTCAGGACTACGAGGCTTTTCGTGCGTTGGCCTTTGAGTATGACCGCCATCGTGACGAAGTGGCGCAGCAATTGCGCGAGCACCTCGATCGCGCCGCGGCGATCAAAGTTGAAGACTACGATGCGGCGCGACGGACGGCTTCGCGCGGGCGGCGGGCGCTTGCGGAAGCGATGAGCGCGATAGATGTATTACTGGTGCCATCGGCGCCCGGCGCAGCGCCGCTGGGGCTTGGCTCGACGGGTGACGCGGCGTTCAATCGGCTGTGGACGCTGATGGGCACTCCGTGCGTCAACGTCCCAGGGCTCGGCGACGGGGGCTTGCCGCTCGGCGTTCAGATCGTCGGCCGCTTCGGGGGGGACCGCGAAGCGCTGGAAGCAGCATTGTTTGTCGAACGCGCTATCGCGCAATCGTAGGATGCCCAGCCGCTATTCCGCGGCGCTCCGTACTGCGGCGAGCGGATCGTAATTGACGATCGGCGCCAGCCATCTCTCGGCTTGCGCGACAGTCCAACCCTTGCGCCTCGCGTAATCCTCGACCTGATCGCGTTCGATCTTGCCGACGCCGAAGTAATAGCTGTCCGGGTGGCTGAAATAGAACCCGCACACCGAAGCGCCGGGCCACATGGCGAAGCTTTCGGTCAGCCGCACGCCAGTATGCTGCTCGCCGTCAAGCAGTGCGAACAACGTCGCTTTTTCCGTATGATCGGGCTGCGCCGGATAGCCCGGCGCCGGACGGATGCCGCGATATTTTTCGGCGATTAATTCGCTGCCGGCGAATTGCTCGTCGGGCGCGTAGGCCCAAAATTCCCTTCGGACGCGCTGGTGCAGATATTCGGCCAGCGCTTCGGCCAGCCGATCGGCGAGTGCCTTGGCCATGATCGCCGAATAGTCGTCGTTAGCGTGTTTGAACCGTTCGACGACGGCTTCCTCGCCGATGCCGGCGGTGACGGCGAAGGCGCCGATATAGTCCGCAAGCCCGCTCGCGCGCGGAGCGACGAAATCGGCAAGCGCGACGTTGGCGCGACCCTCCCGGCGCGGCAACTGCTGGCGCAGCGTGTGCAGAACGGCAATCGGTAGGCTCCGCGCTTCGTTGTTGAACACCAGGATATCGTCGCCCTCGGTGTTCGCCGGCCATAAGCCGATCACTGCATTCGCCCGGAACCAGCGCTCGGCAACGATCCGCCGCAACATCTCCTGGGCGTCGGCGAACAGGCTTCGCGCGGCTTCCCCGACGGTAACGTCGTCAAGGATCGCCGGGTACTTGCCGTTAAGCTCCCACGTCGCGAAGAACGGCGTCCAGTCGATGAAATCCGTGAGACCGGAAATCGGAATCTCTCGAAACGGATGTGTGCCGAGCTGTAGCGGCACTGGAGGGACGTACACCCCGGACCAATTGAGCTTCAACGCATTCTGACGCGCATCGGCAAGCGGCAGGCGATGCTTGGTCTCTTCGCCGCGGGCATGCGCTGCGGCAATGCGGGCATATTCAGCGCGGACTTCGGTGATGGTGCGCGCCCGCGTTTCGGGCGAGAGCAACGCTGCGACCACGCCGACTGCGCGGCTAGCATCATTGACATAGACAGTTTGCCCCCGTCGATAGTTCGGGTGGATCTTGACTGCGGTGTGGACGCGGCTCGTGGTAGCGCCGCCAATCAGCAGTGGCACTTCGAAACCTTGCCGCTCCAGCTCAGAGGCGACATGACACATTTCGTCCAGAGACGGCGTGATCAGGCCTGACAGGCCGATGATGTCGGCGCGTTCGGAGATGGCCGCTTGCAGGATTTTCTCCGCCGGCACCATCACGCCGAGGTCGACGATGTCGTAATTGTTGCAGGCAAGGACGACGCCGACGATGTTCTTGCCGATGTCATGCACGTCGCCCTTGACGGTGGCGAGCACGATCTTGCCGTTCGACGACGAATGCGTCCGACCATCCCTCTGCTGCTCCATATAGGGCATCAAATGAGCGACGGCCTGCTTCATTACCCGCGCCGATTTCACGACCTGCGGTAGGAACATGCGGCCCGACCCAAACAGATCGCCGACCACATTCATGCCGTCCATGAGCGGACCTTCGATCACGGCGAGCGGGCGGGGTGCTCTCAGCCGCGCCTCTTCGACGTCAGCGGCGATAAAATCAGTGATGCCATGGACGAGCGCGTGCGACAGTCGTCGCTCGACGGGCCATTCGCGCCACGCCAGATCAGCTTCCTTTTTCTCCTTGCCGTGCCCGCGGTGGCGCTCAGCGAGCGCAAGCAGTTGTTCGGCCGCGTCGGGGCGGCGATTGAGCACAACGTCCTCGCACGCCGTTCGCAATTCCGGATCGAGATCGTCATAGACGGCGAGCTGGCCGGCATTGACGATGCCCATGTCCATTCCGGCGGCAATGGCATGATAGAGAAAGACCGCGTGCATCGCCTCACGGACCAGCTCATTGCCGCGAAATGAGAAAGACAGATTCGACACGCCGCCGGAAACGTGGGTGTGCGGCAGGTTCCGCCTGATCCAGCACGCCGCTTCGATGAAGGCGACACCGTAGCCGTTGTGCTCTTCCATTCCAGTCGCCACAGCGAAGATGTTCGGATCGAAGATGATGTCCTGCGGCGGAAAGCCGACCCGATTGACGAGGATGGCGTAGGCGCGCGCGACGACGGCGGTCTTGCGTTCGAGCGTGTCGGCTTGGCCGGCCTCGTCGAACGCCATCACGACGACCGCGGCGCCATAACGGCGGACGATCTCGGCGTGGCGGATGAAGGCCTCTTCGCCCTCCTTGAGCGAGATCGAGTTCACCACCGATTTGCCCTGCACGCATTTCAAGCCGGCCTCGATCACCGAGAACTTCGAGGAGTCGATCATCACCGGCACGCGGGCGATGTCCGGCTCGGCGGCAATGAGATTGAGAAACGTGGTCATCGCCTGCTCGGAATCGAGCAGGCCCTCGTCCATGTTGACGTCGAGAATTTGCGCACCGTTCTCCACCTGGTCACGGGCGACCGTGAGCGCGGCGGGGTAATCGCCGGCGGTGATCAGTTTTCGAAAGCGTGCCGAACCGGTGACATTGGTGCGCTCGCCGACATTCACGAAAGGAATCGCCGGCGTCAGCGTGAAGGGTTCGAGGCCGGAGAGCCGCAAGCGCGGTGGGATCGCCGGAATGGGTCGCGGCTTCTTGCCTACGACAGCCGCGGCAATGGCCCGAATGTGATCCGGCGTGGTGCCGCAACAGCCGCCGACGATGTTGACGAGCCCAGCCGCAGCGAACTCGGCAAGCTGCCCGGCCATGGTCTGCGGGCTTTCGTCGTAGTGGCCGAATTCGTTGGGCAAGCCGGCGTTAGGATAGGCGCAAATCAGCGTATCGGCGACGCGGCCCAGTTCGGCGATATGCGCGCGCATCTGGCTGGCGCCAAGGGCGCAATTCAGTCCGATCGAAAGCGGCAGAGCGTGGGCGACGGAATTCCAGAATGCCTCGGGCGTTTGTCCCGAGAGGATCCGTCCGGCCCGGTCGGTGATGGTGCCCGAAATCATCACTGGCAAGGCAATGCCGCGCGCGTTCAAGACTTCGGCGCAAGCGAAGATCGCAGCCTTGGCGTTGAGTGTGTCGAAGATCGTTTCGATCAAGAGAATATCGACACCGCCGTCAATCAGACCGCCGAGCTGCTCGGCGTACGCGACCCGCAGCTCGTCGAAAGTGACGGCGCGGAAGCTTGGATTCAACACATCTGGCGAGATCGACGCAGTGCGGTTGGTCGGGCCGATGGCGCCGGCGACGAAACGCGGCCGGCCGTCTTCATCCTGCGCGATGTCGGCGGCTTCGCGCGCGAGCCGCGCGCCTTCCACGTTCAGTTCGCGAGCGATCTCCGCCATCCCGTAGTCGGCTTGTGCGATCCGGGTCGACGAGAACGTGTTGGTCGAGACGATGTCGGCGCCGGCGCGGAAGTAGGCGAGGTGGATCGCGCGTACCGCTTCCGGTCGGCTCAGATTGAGTAGATCGTTATTGCCGCGCACCTCGCGGTTCCAGGCGTCGAAACGGGCGCCGCGATAACCTTCTTCATCGAGCCCGAGCGCCTGAATCATGGTGCCCATGGCGCCGTCGAGGACGAGAATTCGGTCAGCCGCGAGGCGACGAAGCGCTGTTTCTCTTGTCAGTTCGGTCACCGACGGGTTCACCATTGACTTTGAGCTCGTTCGTTTTCGACATCAGAAAGAGCGCCGATGGATTGCTCCTTCCCTGGACGCAGCCCGAGCAAATGACAGATCGCATAAACCAGATCGGCGCGATTCATGGTGTAGAAGTGGAAGTCGGTGACGCCGTGATCGACCAGATCAAGCACCTGCTCAGCGGCGACCGCAGCGGCGATCAGCTTGCGTGTTGCCGCATCGTCATCAAGGCCGTCGAACCGCGCAGCGAGCCAGTCGGGGACGGAAGCGCCGGTGCGCGCCGCGAAATTCTTGGTTTGCTTGAAATTTTGCACCGGGAGAATGCCTGGCACGATCGGGATGTTGATGCCGGCTGCCTGCACGCGCTCGAGATAGCGGAGATAAAGGCTGTTCTCGAAAAAGAACTGGGTGATCGCGCGTGTCGCACCGGCATCCACTTTGGCCTTGAGCATGTCGACGTCGGCGGCGATGCTGCTGCTGTCGGGGTGCTTTTCCGGATAAGCGGAGACCGAAACCTCGATATCGGCAATGCGCTTGATCCCGGCGACGAGATCGGCAGCATTGCGATAGCCACCCGGATGCGGCGCATAGCTTTCGCCAATACCGCCAAGCGGATCGCCGCGCAGCGCGACGATGTGGCGTACGCCTGCCTGCGCGTACGCCTCGATCACCGCGTCAACTTCGGTGCGGGTGGCGGCGACGCAGGTCAGATGTGCTGCCGGCGTCAGCATTGTCTCGGTGAGAATGCGCTTGACCGTCGCGTGGGTGCGCTCGCGCGTCGACCCGCCCGCACCGTAAGTGACGGAAACGAAATGCGGCAAAAGCGGCGCCAAGCGGCCGATCGCTTCCCAAAGACTGCGCTCCATGTCGGAAGTCTTGGGCGGAAAAAATTCAAACGAGACGCGGATGGCGCGCTCTGAGCTCGTGTGCGTGAAGCGGCTTAGTCGGCTGTCCATTAAGCCACCTCGCGCGACTCTTGTGTGGCGATTGCAATGCGCGGATCGCGCCCCAGCCAAAGCGAAACTGCGATTTTGCCCTCCGGTCCTGGCGGCAGCGTTTGCTGGCGGAGGAAATCCAGTCCGCCAGCTTCGAGCCACTGCGTCACGGTCTCGGCGGCGAAGCCAAGGCGGCGATGCGCGTGAACGTCGCGCAGGAATTCGAGATCGTGCGGTGCAAAATCAATCACCAGCAGGCGTCCGCCCGGACGCAGCACGCGTGCGGCTTCACGGATGGCGCGACCGCTATCGTCGAGGAAGTGCAGAACCTGATGAATGATGACGACGTCGAATGAATCTCGCGGCAGGGCGAGATCGTAAATGTCGCCGTGGCGCACGCTGCAATTCTTGAGACCGGCACGGTCGAGATGCTCGCGGGCCAACGCTAGCATATCCAGCGACAGATCGAGGCCAAGCCCGCGCTCGATCTTGGCGGCGAAAAGCTCAAGCATGCGCCCGGTGCCAGTGCCGAGATCGAGAAGCGAACGGATCGGCGCACCGTCGAGCGCGGCGCAAATCGCTTCCTCGACCGCCGCCTCGGCGACATGCAGCTTGCGGATGCGATCCCATTCTGCGGCGTGGCGGCGGAAGTAGTTCTGCGCGGCCGCCGTACGGGCAGCGCGAACGGCGGCCAGCCGCTCGCGATCGCGCGCAATGATCGGATCGTTCGGGTCGAGGCGCGCGATCAGGGCCCGGGCAATGTCGGCGGAGCCGCCGCGCTCACCCAGGCGAAAAAACGCCCATGATCCTTCGCGATGCCGCTCCACCAGCCCGACTTCGGCTAGAAGCCGCAAATGGCGGGAAAGCCGTGGTTGCGATTGGCGCAGGATAGCTGTGAGATCGGTGACGGTCAGCTCAGCCTCGGCAATCAGCATCAGCAGCCGCAGCCGGGTTGCTTCCGCCACCGCCTTGAGCGTTGCTGTAAGGGCTGAAAAACCGAGTTGGGCAACATCCATCTAGCAAGCCTTATCGCGACACTTCATCGCGACATAAAGATATCTTTATGCGGATAATTTGGCAAGGCTTGTTGGGATAAATCCCACAATGGGCAGAAAGCGGCCGGCTTGCGAAGGCCTTGGCGCGCCCGCAAGCAGCGTGCAAATCTCCGCTCATGTCTGAAGTCAAAGCTAGCAACGAAAGCGACCTGCGCGACGGCGAAATCGCAGTCGAGCTGCCGGACCGGTTTGACGCTTCGCTCTATTACATCGGGCGCATTCGCACGCCATGGAAACGGCGAGAAGACTGCCCGAAGAATCCGCGCGAAACCGACGCAGAATGCACGATCGTGCTCGATCCGCGCTGGCTCGAGGGGCTTTCCGGCCTCGAAACCGTCAGCCACGTGGTCGTACTCTACTGGATGGACCACGCGCGGCGCGACCTCGTCTTGCAGGCGCCCCGGCACTACGCCGAGCGGCGCGGTACGTTCGCGCTACGCTCACCGGTACGTCCAAATCCGATTGCTGTATCGGTCGCGCGATTGGTTCGGATCGAAGGCAACAGGCTCGCAGTGGTCGGTCTGGATTGCGTCGACAACACACCGCTCCTTGATCTCAAACCGTATTTCCCCTCGACGGACTCCGTGCCCGACGCTTCCGTCGGCTGGCACGCAGGACGAAAAGATTAGCCTCAAAACAGCGGCGGCACCTCGCCGACCCGCAGCATGCCGAGATAAATGGAGCCGTCGGCGAACCGCAACGGCAGAACGATCGCCGGCTGTTGGTCGATCGATGACGGCTGCCCCATCTTTTTGAGGTTCTCGACCACGCTGGCAGTTGCGGTTTGGCGAAGAGCCCCGCCCAATCCTGGCATCAGGCGATCGAGTGCAGCGGCTCCTTGCGCGGCGGCGCCGTTCGTACCGGCCAGGCGGTCGATACCTTGGCCGATTAACCGATCGACGCCGAGCTGCGGTACGAGATATTCGATGCCGACGATGGCCACGCGGACGAGACCGTCCAGCTTGCCTTGCGCGTTCAGGCTGAGCTTTCCCGCACCGACGACAATTACGTTGGCTTTCGCAAGCACGCAGTGACTTGATTTCGATCCCGCCGTCTGCGGCAGCCTGCATCTCGCGTAACCGCTCGGCCCATGGCTTCGGCGACAAATCCTTAAAGCCGCGCACCACGGCGTCGACTTCGCCTTCGATCGGCTCCGCAAGTACGGGATGGAGCGTGGGCGCTATCGCTCCGACCACACGCAGTGTGATTGCGATGACCGGATGGTCGTGCGGCGAACCGCCGATAACACGGCCTTGGAGGTCCACGGTTTTGGCGCCGAATAGCGTACCGGCGTTAGCCCCGGTGCGGTCGACATGCGATCCGTCCAGCCGGATTGAGACGCCTTCGGGATCTTGTGGCAGCCCATGTACCGTTAGCCGCGCAAGCCTCCAGTCCGCGATCCAATTCGGCGGTTGGCCGGGAATTGCCACTGTCGCGGGGCCGCTGATTTCGCCGACCAGCCGAGTCGGGTGCCAGACCGCCGCCGCAAAGCTGATGAGCTTCGCCTTGACGGCGTACAGCGGCTGTTTGGTTCCGATCTGCGGCGGCGGCGTCCACGCAATTCGCTTCGATACGGAACGGAAATCCGCCGATGGATTGTGAGCCGCAGGAGTAGATTCTTCCGGCCGCGGCTTCGCGTTCGACCCAGCCGGCCAGCGTCCGATCGGCGATGGAGGAGGCATAGTACCAGAGCCAGACCCATACGAGCGCCAGCACAATAACAATCGCGATGGGCGCCAGAATCGGCCACCACCGACGCCGGACGCGACGCATGGCAGGCTTTCCCGCCCGCCGTTCCAGCGAGTGCATCATGCTCAGCGGAGATTCACCTGGCATTGTTTCTCTTCGCCTGCCGAGTGCGGCGTTTCAAAGACCGGCCATTGCGCCGCCATGAGCGGATTGTTATGCGCAATCCCATCAGCAGGCGAGCGGAACTTCCAGGTGGAGTTAACGACAGCGATGCAAGGGGTCGACGCGGATAACGGAGAAGACCTCTGGGTGTTCGGTTATGGCTCCCTGATGTGGCGTCCGGGCTTCGACTTCGTCGAGCGGGTGCCGGCGCGGCTGATCGGACTACACCGCGCGCTCTGCGTCTATTCGTTCGTTCATCGCGGTACGCCGGAGCGGCCGGGACTGGTGCTCGGGCTTGACCGCGGTGGAATGTGCCGTGGCATCGCGTTTCGGGTCACCGCCGCGGCACGCGCCGCAACGATAGCTTACCTGCGCGCACGCGAGCAGGTTACCACCGTTTATCTGGAAACCATGCGGCGCATCGAGCTTGAGGAAAACGCCCGGCGCCAGGTGAGGGCGCTCTGCTTCATCGTTGATCGCAGTCACGTACAATATGCCGGGCGGTTGACCCTTGACGAATGCCTGCATCACGTTCGGGTGGGTCACGGCAGTTCCGGCCCCAATCGCGACTACGTCATTGAAACAGTTCGCGCACTGGAAGCGTTGGGCTATCGCGAAGGCGATCTGCACCTCATCGCCGAACGGCTCGGCGGTCAGGTCGGCGGACAATCCGGCATCGGCCGGCAGGCATCAGTGCCGCTCGATTCTTGATCGCTGACCCTCCGCGACGAGCCGTGCGGTGGCTTCCTCCAGAACGGTTTGGAGGCGTGCCAGGAACGCACGTTTGTCGAGACCGGGTTCGATTGGGTCCAGGACCTCGACCAAGACCGTGCCGGGATAGCGGTGCAGTGTGCGGCGCGGCCAGAACAATCCGGAATTGAGCGCAATCGGCACGCAGGGCAAACCCATTTTATCATAGAGAAACGCGACACCAGGCAGATAACGCGGCTCGGCGCCAGGAGCACGCCGCGTGCCCTCGGGAAAGATGACGATCTGACGCGCTAGCTGGATCTCCTCTCGCGCCCGCGCCGCCATGCGCGCCATCGCCGCAGCGCGCGCACCCCTGTCGATAGGGATCATGCGTGCTTTGGACGCAAGCCATCCGAACAGAGGAATCCACATCAGTTCGCGCTTAAGAATGTAGGTCGGATCAGGAAGCAGCATGAACAGCGCGAACGTCTCCCACAGCGATTGATGCTTGCAGGCGACGAGATACGCGCCTTGCGGCAGTTTCTCCCGACCGCGCCACTCGACATCGACCTCTGCAGACGACCCGCAGCAGCCAGAGAGTGCTGCGGCTATAGCGCCGCAGAACGCCCAGCATGAAGCGTCGCGGCAGCGCGAGCGTCGGCAGCGCGACGATCATCCGAACGATGATGTTTACATAAAACAGCGCATTAAAGACGAGCGAGCGAACCGATACTGCGGGAGAGCGGGACAAAGCGGCTTGGCTCAATACAACCGGTCGAGTGAACGAGCGTCGGCAATCCGCGTGATGCTGGCTTCGGCCATCACCGAGTCAAAGCGCATGCGGAGCTTGGCGAAAAGGTATTTGAAATATTCCGATAGCACCAGTTTCGTGGTGCTGCCGTTCGCCCACCACGGCTCGACGCGCAGGCGGTCCGATACAACAGGGAACGGAATAAGCGTGACGTCCGGAAGTTGGTGCGCGATTTCCGCAAGCGCACGCGGCATGTGATAGGCGGACGTCACGATGATGAGCGAGTGGAAACCGCGATTGATCGCCCAGTGGCGTGTTTGCACCGCATTGCCGAGTGTATTGATCGCCGAATAATCGAGGTCGACGCAGCAGGCGAGAATGCGGCCGTAGTCGGAGACCTGGCGGGCGATGTCGTTGGTCGTGGTGCCGGGATTGACGCCGGTGATGAGCAGACGCTTGCCGCGATGGGCAGCAAGAAGCTCGAGCGCATCGGACACGCGGGAGGTGCCGCCCGTCAACACCACGATGCCGTCGGCGTTTCGGCTCAGTGCAACTTCCTCGCTCGGCAATAATCGGAGGAAGAACCCGAAGCCAATAACGATTGCGATGCCGGCGAGGATGGCAAGTCTGACGGCAAAATAGGTAATCCGCCGCGTTTCGACCGCGGCCTTAAGGCTAAGCATCGCCGCGCGCGTCCCCCGCGCCAAGTGTCGTTTTGCCGGTCCCCATCGGCCCGTATCATAACAATTCGGGCGGCAAATTGATCCGGTTTCTGCGTTAGTCGATGGCCTTCAAGGTGCGATTGACGGTGTGGCGCGAGGCGAAAGCCGTGACCAGCGCCATAAGCACGATCAAGAGAAGGATGGCGAAATAACCGGAAACCCCGGCAGTGAGACTCCCGAATAACGCGGCGATTTCGTCGCCGCCGGCGGTTCCCGCCAGCCAGGAATTGGCCGCCTCGACGATGGCGAACAGCAGGATCGCCGCCCCGCCCCCGATAGCACCGCCCTTGAAGCCCAAGACCAGAAAATGACGCTGGAATTGATCGGCAATGAACGCATCAGTCGCGCCCACGTAATGCAGCACTTCGACGATCGGCCGGTTGGCCGCCATGGTGCCGCGCGTGGCAAACGTTACAGATAGGACGGTTGCCGCCAGCACCAGCGCCAGCACCGCCAGGCCGCCGCCGACAGCAGTCTCGGCCATGGTGCGCATGCGGCTGATCCAGCGCCGATGATCGTCGAGGCTCGCGGTCACCACTTGAGCTGCGAGCGACTGCCGCAACGCCGCCAGATCAGGCCGCGCGCCGGCGCCGAGCTTGATGACAATCAGGCGCGGGATCGGGAGGTCCTCCAGCGCAAAACCTGAACCAAGCCAGGGTTCGACCAGGCGCGCGGATTCCTCCTTGGTGTAAACCCGCACGTCGGCGGTGCCCACCGTCGCGCGCGCGAGGTCGGCTGCCTTGCGCAAATCCGCCTCGACGTCGCGTCCGGGGGTAGGGCGCACCTGAATAGTGACCTCACGACCCACTTCCGACTGCCAGTCGCTCGCCGCGTTGAGCACAACCATCCCGGCGCCGGTCGTCAGTGCGGCGAGGAAGGTCATGATGGCGACAACGGCAGTCAGAGAGCGCCCGGCGATCGAGTTCTTGGGCACGATCGGCGCTACCGCCGGCATGGAGCGCACAAGTGCGGGAGACGCGTCCAGGTCGTCCCACGGCTCCGCCATGGTTTCGACTGGCTCAATCATAGACATGCAGGCGTCCCTCATGCAGAACCAATCGGCGCGCGTCGTACTCGTCCATCAGTGCAATGTCGTGGGTGGCGATGACGACTGCGGTGCCGGACTTGTTGAGTTCGATGAACAGCCGGAGCAACCGCTGGCCGAGATTGGGATCGACGTTGCCTGTTGGCTCGTCGGCAAGCAAAAGCTGAGGCCGTGCGATCACGGCGCGCGCTATGGCCGCGCGTTGCTTTTCACCGCCTGAGAGGATGGCCGGCAAGGCCTCTAACCGCTCGCCGAGCCCCACCCATTGCAGCAGTTCGACGACTTCCGCCCGATAGTCGGCCTCCTCCTTGCCGAGAACACGAAGCGGCAAAGCCACGTTTTCATACGTTGTCATGTGATCGAGGAGTTGAAAATCCTGGAACACGATTCCGATACGCCGCCGCAGATTGGCGCGATCATTCTTGCTTAGCGTTGCGGTGTCCTGATCGAACATACTGATGAGGCCGCGCGTCGGTCGCAGCGACAACAGCATCAAACGTAGCAGCGAGGTCTTGCCGGCGCCCGACGGTCCGGTCAGGAACTGGAACGAGTGCCAGTCGATGCCGAAGTTGAGGTCGCGCAACACCTCCGAGCCAAGCCCGTAGCGCAAGCCGACATTCTCGAACCGGATCACGCCATCCTCCGAACGTCCCGGGATACTGGCAAATCTATGATCTAGTGTGGTTTTTTGATGTGAGCTTATCGTGTGAGCTTCCTGGCACAGGTCGGTCGCACTGATTTGCCGCCGTCCAGTCTGCCTCATAGCACGATGCCCAGCGGCGGCCGGTATGGTTTCCAATGCGTTAACGGATCGGACGTTAGGATCGAAGCGGTGAAGCGCGCTTCCTGATTCGTACTATGCTTATTGTCTGCCCATCTTGCGGTACGTCCTATGACGTGAAGTCGGCAAACATGCCGCCGACTGGGCGGCAGGTTCGCTGTCTGCGTTGCCGCACGGTTTGGCACGCGGAGCCGAGCCGCGCGGATAAAGTTCTTGCTGCTGCCGCGGCCATCGGTCCAGACCATGGTGTCGCGGGGGAGGCGTCAGGTCTCGTTGCCGAGCGGGCGGCGTCTCACGTCGCCTCAGACTTGCTTGCGTCAGCCGCGGGTAACGACACGCAACCGGCGGAAGATGAACCGTTCGCTTCGGCAACGACTGGCGAGGGCGGCCCTGAAGGGTTTCCGGATGAGCCGGACGATGCTGCGGAAGTGCAAGCACCACCAATCGCACCCGACGATTTCGAAGGCCGTCCCCCAATCGACGTTGACGACGATGATCATGCTGACCACCGTGCCGCACCGCGGGAAGACATCGAAACCGTCGCTGCGCGGCAGCAACGGCGCAGCGCAGCGCCTACGGTGCCGCGTTGGCCGCTGTCGCTCTTGCAGACCGGAATCCTGGCGCTGATCCTTGTCGACGTCATTCTTATTGGTTGGCGCCATGACATTGTGCGCCTGCTACCGCAAACTGCCTCCTTCTACGCTTTGCTTGGAATGCCGGTGAACGTACGCGGTCTCACCTTTGATGGCATCGCCACGTCGACGGAGCAGCACGAGGGCGTGCCGATCCTCGTGGTCGAAGGAAACGTCGTCAACACGGCGCGCAAAGTTGTCGAAATCCCGCGACTGAAGTTCATCGTTCGCAACGCCGCCCGGCAGGAGATTTATTCCTGGATCGCTGTTCCATCGCGCCCGTCGTTGACGCCGGGCGAAGCCGTCGCGTTCCATACCCGTCTTGCATCGCCGCCACCCGACGCGCGTGACGTCATCGTCCGCTTCGTCAACCGCCGCGACATCGTCGCTGGAGCGCGCTAACGCCATGGCGCGAATACTTATCGCCGAAGACGAGGAAGCACTGCGAGCGCTGTGTGCGCGTGCGCTTATGACCGACGGTCACGAGGTCAAGACCGCATGCGACGGCACCGATGCGATCGACCTGCTCGCGCGCGACAATGGCTGTTTCGATCTCTTGCTTACGGATATCCGCATGCCGATGATGGACGGCATCGCGCTCGCGCTCACCACCGCGCGCGATCATCCCGACATCACGATCTTACTGATGACCGGTTACGCCGACCAGAGAGAACGCGCCCATGGCCTCGACGCCATCATCCACGACGTTATCTCCAAGCCGTTTACGGTCGCGGAGCTGCGCGCCGCGATCAACGAAGCGCTGACGGTTCGCGCGCGCTAGTCGTCGCTGGACACGGCGTACGGCCGCGGCAGCGGCTCGACCGGAAGGTCCGGATGCGGCCGGCCGAAATCGGGGACCGGCGAATCCTGCCCAATCTGCACGATGCCGCGACGAATGGCGCGCGTACGGGTGAAATGCGCGAACAGGGCTTCGCCATCGCCGCGGCGAATGGCTCGGGTCAACTGCGAGAGGTCTTCGTTGAAGGTGCCCAGCATCTCCAGCACCGCGTCCTTGTTGGCGAGGAAGACATCGCGCCACATGGTCGGATCGGACGCGGCGATCCGGGTGAAATCGCGGAAACCGCCGGCGGAGAATTTGAGCACTTCCGAGCGCGTCACTTCGGCGAGTTCGTCGGCAGTGCCGACGATCGTGTAGGCAATGAGATGCGGCAGGTGACTCGTGATCGCCAGGACCAGGTCGTGATGCGCCGCCGGCATGCTTTCGACATTGGCGCCGAGCGCGCTCCAAAACGCGGCGAGCCGTTCTACGGCAGCTATATCGGCGCCTTCAGGCGGTGTCAGGATACACCAGCGGCCAACGAACAGAGTTGCAAAGCCTGCGTCGGGACCGGAATGCTCGGTGCCAGCGACCGGATGGGCCGGCACAAAGTGGATTCCCTTGGGCAGATGCGGACCCATCTCCCGCACCACGGCTGCCTTTACCGAGCCGACATCGGAAACGATCGCTCCGGGCGACAGGTGCGGGCCGATTTCGGCGGCGACTGCGCCGCAAACACCGACCGGAACGCAGACGATGACGAGATCTGCGCCGGTGACCGCGGCGGCGTTGCCTTCGACCACCTGATCGGCGAGACCAAGTTCGGCGATGCGCCGGCGGGTTGCTGCCGACTGAGCGGTGGCCACGATCTCGCGCACGGCGTTCTGGGCGCGCGCTGCCCGAGCGATCGAAGAGCCGATCAGGCCCGCGCCGATCAGCGCGAGGCGATTAAACAAAGGTGCCGATTGCGCCACAACGTCACGCCGCTTTAGCCAAAAATTCGCCGAGTGCAGCGACGACGAGCCGATTGGCTTCCTCCGTGCCGACACTCATTCGCAGCGCGTTTGGCAGCTTGTAGACGCCGACCTGACGCAGAATAAGCCCTCGCGCGCTGAGGAAAGCGTCGGCATCTTTGGCGGAACGCTCCTTGGCTTCGGGGAAATGAATCAGCAAAAAGTTCGCGACGCTCGGCGTCACTTTAAGGCCGAGTTTCTCGATCTCCTGAGTTAGCCAGGCGAGCCAGCGGACATTGTGTTCTCGCGAACGTTGCTGATGCTCAAAATCTTCGATCGCTGCTATGCCCGCGGCGATCGCCGGGGCGTTGACGTTGAAAGGCCCGCGAATACGATTGATGGCGGCGATCACGTGGGCGGGGCCGAACATCCAGCCGAGACGCACGGCCGCCAGGCCATGAATTTTGGAGAAAGTACGAGTCATGACAACATTGTCGCTGGTGGCGACTAGCTCGATGCCGGACTCGTAATCGTTCCGCTGCACGTATTCAGCGTACGCGGCATCGAGCACGAGGAGCACCTGCGGCGGCAGCCCGCGATGCAGCCGCTTGACCTCGTCGAACGAAATGTAGGTTCCCGTCGGATTGTTTGGATTGGCGAGGAAGACCATTTTAGTCTTCTTCGTCACTGCTGCGAGGATCGTATCCACGTTGGCGGTGTGGTTGCTCTCTGCCGCGACCACCGGCCGTGCGCCGGTCCCGAGGGTAGCGATCGGGTAGACAACAAAGCCGTGTGTGGTGTGGATTGCTTCGTCGCCGTCGGCGAGATAGGCACGCGCCAACAGGTTCAACAAATCGTCGGAGCCGGCACCGCAAACAATGCGATCCGGGTCGAGTTCAAAGACGCGTCCGATCGCCTCGCGCAATTTGCTGGCGGATCCATCCGGGTAATCCTGCAAATGCGTGGCGACCGACTGATAGGCCGCGATCGCGCGCGGGCTCGGCCCAAGCGGTGTTTCGTTCGAGGATAGCTTGAACACCTTGGCTACGCCGGGCGCGGTGCTCTTGCCGGGCACATAGGCCTCGATATCGAGCACGCCGGCCCGCGGTTGGGGCTGCATGGCTGTCATTGCTTACTCAGTGGTTTCTCACTCGCCCGAGGACGGTTAGCTCTGAAGCGGAACCGTATAGCGGGTCGCGTGGCTGCCGACGAGGGCCTTCGAGCGGATCGAGGTGCCAACGCCAAGCAAGGCGTCGGCGACAGCGCCGATGCGGTCGCGCTCGACGGAAATAAGCAGGGCGGCGCCATCGAAGGCGCGATCGGGGACGGCGATGGCTTCGGCAAGCCCGGCAAGCTTGTCCACATATGACGCGCTCCATCCGGACACCCGCAAGCTCCAGACTTCAGTTTCGGTCACCATGGCGTCCGCCGCCACCCGCGAGACGACGAAAACCGGCATACCGGCGGGATGATCGGCGCGCTCGACAAAGGGCAGCCGCGCGATGATCTTCGGAGCCGCTTCAAATTCAAGTGCCGTCCACCATGGGCCGGCGCCCGCGGTGGCGAAGGCGGGAACGAGGCCGAGATCGCCTTTTGATGCAGTCACCGCCTGGACCACATTCGCCGCTCCCATATGCGGTACGAACGGCACGGTGAAGCCGAAATGAAAGCGCGCGGAATCGCGCATCAGCGCATCGCCCGCGGAAAGATCGGCGTGCATGGCGAACGGCGCCTGCACATAAGTGAAGGTCGAAATGATAACGCGCCAGATGCTCTCGGCGGTATCGAGCGGGAGATTGCCGTGATGACGCTTGACGAGCCGGCGCATCATGTCCGCCTCGCGCGCCGGGCGGAACGCCGAGCCGGATTCTTCGGTCTTCTTTACCGCGATCAGCCGGTCGATGATCTCGCCGCGCTCGATCAGAAGCGCATGCATGGCCTCGTCAATGCGATCGATCTCGCGGCGTAGCTCGGCGAGCGAAGGCTCTGGGCGGTGTGGCGGTTTCATGCTTTGCCCGGGATAATGCGTGAATTGATAGGTGCGGCCGGGGCTGAAAGCAAAGAAAAATCAAACACCAAGCTAAGAAAACATTGACTCCTTTAGCCAGCGGCCTATTTACGCCCCTTTGACCGCCCTTGAGGCGGGCGCAAGAACGTTAAAGTATTACTCCGGGACGTAACTTATGGCCGAGGCCAGCGCCACGCTCGATCGCGCCGACCGTGCGCGCGAGGCGGATCACCCGCACTCGCTGATCGTGCGCTTTTCTGCAAACAATCCGTTGCGGCTTGATGCCGGGATTGACTTCAGTCCGTTGCAGATTGCCTACCAGACTTACGGCACGCTCAACGCCGAGCGCAACAATGCCATTCTGATCTGCCATGCGCTGACCGGCGATCAGCACGTGGTCAACGATCATCCGGTGACCGGCAAGCCAGGCTGGTGGGAGACCATGGTAGGGCCGGGCCGGCCGATCAACACGGATCGCTATTTCATCATTTGCCCCAACGTCGTCGGCGGCTGCATGGGGACTTCCGGGCCGGCCTCGACCAATCTCGCGACCGGCATGCCGTGGGGCCTCGACTTTCCGGTCGTCACCGTGCGCGATATGGTGCGCGCCCAGGCGATGCTGCTTGATTACCTCGGCATTGAATCGCTGTTTGCGGTAGCCGGCGGCTCGATGGGCGGCATGCAGGTGCTGCAATGGGCGGCAAGCTATCCGCACCGCGTGTACGCGGCGCTCCCGATCGCCGCATCGATGCGCCATTCGGCACAAAACATCGCCTTCCACGAAGTCGGCCGCCAGGCGGTGATGGCGGATCCCGAGTGGCGCGGCGGCCGGTATTTTGCCGACAGCACCAATCCGCGGCGCGGGCTCGCGGTCGCGCGCATGGGCGCACACATTACTTATTTGTCCGATGCCGCGCTGCACCGAAAGTTCGGCCGCCGGTTTCAGGATCGCGAAAACCCGACATTCTCGTTTGATGCCGATTTTCAGGTCGAGTCCTACCTGCGCCACCAGGGGATCACTTTCGTTGAACGCTTCGACGCCAATTCCTATCTCTACCTGACCCGGGCGATGGACTACTTTGATCTTGCCGCCGATTACGACGGCGTCGCCGCCAACGCCTTCCGCGGCGCGCCGACGCGCTTCTGCGTGATTTCTTTCACCAGCGACTGGCTGTTTCCGACGCCGGAATCGCGCGCTACGGTGCATGCGCTCAATGCGGCAGGCGCCCGGGTCTCGTTCGCCGAAATCACGACGGACAAGGGCCACGACGCCTTCCTGCTCGACGAGCCGGAATTGTTTACAATCGTCCGCGGCTTCCTCGATGGCGCGGCGACAGCGCGCGGGCTGGCGCCGGCGCGGAGATAGCGATGCTCACCCGGCTCAAGCACGACCTCACCATGGCCGAAGCCGCGCGCGGGCCAGGCGGCTCGCGCGTCGACCTCTTGGTTGTCGCCGCCATGGTGGAGCCCGGTGCGCGGGTGCTCGACGTCGGCTGCGGCGATGGCGAACTGTTGCGTCTGCTGGAGACGCGCGGCGTCGACGGCCGCGGTATCGAACTGTCACGTGAGGGCGTGAACGAATGCGTCGCCAAGGGCCTCGCGGTGGTACAGGGCGACGCTGACACGGACCTCGTGGACTATCCCGACGATGCCTTCGACTTCGTCATCCTGTCGCAGACCTTGCAGGCGACCCGCCAGCCCCGCGTCGTGCTCGAACACATGCTGCGCATCGGCCGTTACGCGATCGTTTCGTTTCCGAATTTCGGGCACTGGCGAATCCGGCTGCAAGTCGCGCTCGGTGGTCACATGCCGCACACCGACAATTTGCCGTACGCCTGGTACGAGACGCCCAACATCCACTTCTGCAGCATCAAGGATTTCCGCCAGCTGTGCCGCGTCGCCGGCGCCAAGATTGAAGAAGCGGTATCACTTAACGCCTGGGGCAGCCGGATGCGGCTCAAGATGCCGTGGTGGTTCTGGAACCTGTTCGGCGAGCAGGCGGTGTTCTTGCTCAGTCGCCGAGGGTAATCTCGTTATTGACAGGGCCCGTAGCTCAATGGTCAGAGCTAGCGGCTCATAACCGCTTGGTTGGAGGTTCGAGTCCTCCCGGGCCCACCATCCTCAAATTCTCGATTTGATTTTGCAGTCTTTTTTGGCCGAATTGTCAAACTGGACTTAAAGTTTGACAGTAGATGTTCGCTATTTGGCCTTTTCCATTGCTGATAATGCGAGGCGCTTTTGATCTGCCGCCTTCGTGTACCGCTGCACTTCGCTCAAGCTGGCGTGGCCTGTTATCGCGGCAATTTCGTGCATGGTGCATCCTGCCTCGGCGAGACGGCGCGCAGCGGCCTTGCGCAATCCGTGTGCCGAGCAATGACATAGGTCAGCCTCATTGCAACGATCACGGAACCAATTACCAAACCCAGCCGCAGTGAATGGCTTGCCAGTTTGCGTGGTCAAAAGGATCAAGTGATCAGCCGGTGTTTCGGCGATGACCGCGGCGAGTGTCGCGTGAATAGGTATCGCGAGTTCAATGCCAGTCTTTTGTTGGCGAACATGGATGACGCCATCGCGTATGTGCTGACGGCCAATCCGAATTACATCACCGCGCCGCTGGCCAGTGTAGAGCAGCAGGGTCAGGGCCAACCGCGCCCTTGTCCCCGGCAGGTGATATGCCTCAAATTGTGCTATCTCGGCCTCCGTCCAGCTATGATAACCCTCCGTTTTCAGGTTCGGCAGTTTCACGCCTATCGCCGGGTTGTCCTCTCGTAGACCAATCTCAACGGCATATTTCATCAAGGCGCGGATCGCCATTAGCCAATGACGCGCGGCGAAACGTTTCTTTGATCTAAGTAGGGTAGTGATGTGCTGGCGTTGCAGTAAGGCAACGCGCTTGTCACCATGTTCGGCACGGAAGTGTTCCAGGATACCGCGGCGTGACCGTTGCGTAGCAGGTGCAAGCGCGAGAAATGACTGGTCGTAATAGTAACCAATGATCGCTGCCGAAACCGTGCCCGGCTTCGTTCTACTCGCGCCAATCTGCAAAGGCTGCTCGGACAATGCAGCTTCGTAGACTTCCATAAATTGCGGTGCCCACGGCAGACCCGGCAACGGCACGCGCTTGAAGCCCGGACGGCGAAAATAAAAGCGAGGCTTGCCATTGCGGTCGATGAATGCCTGCACAAATTTTGGCGGATGCCTCATTGGAGTACCCCGTCCCATTCGTTTTTACCCGGCGTCTCTCCGTTTGCCGCATCCTCTGGCCTCACAGTCACTATAGTAATTTTGCCATCCTTGTCGATTTCAACACGCTCGACAGCAACGCCAGCTTTGACCGCGGCTTTGATGGCCTTGGTCAGGTCACTTTGTTTGAATGTTTGCTGGCCACGAGACATTGCTAGTCACTTTCCGTCTCGTCCGCGAGCTCCCATTCGATATCGTCGGGCTCGATCACCGGCTCCCATTCCAAGTCCGGCGCGCATCGAGCCCCATATCCAACTCGGTCGGCCTACCGACATGTTTCGCGGTCTGCCCAGCGGTCGCTCCAAAACCTGACTTGGGTTCGTTGTTCGGCTCCCATTCCAGGTCCGGGGCACCGATGTGGCTTGCAAACCGGCGGCGGCAATCAGCAAAGCGGCGCGAATTGGAACGAACGAACCCGCTCATTGCCACTTTTCTGCCGCGTGTCGCCGACGGAGGGGCCGAGCACGGTCCGAATGGTTTTCGACCACAAATCTTTGATTTCGGGTTGCCATTCGCGCCGCTGTTTACTGAACTCCTTATAGCATTCGTAGGCGTGCTCCTTGCCGAGTGTGAGGCCGGTTTCCTGCCACCTATCAGAGCCGATAATGCCTTCCTCTAGGGCTTCGTAGAGCCACAGCTTTGTGCCGCGTAATGACAGTAACTTTTGCTCGGTCTTGGCCGCGCTTCGGGGCACGGCGCGTATATATGAAGCCGCTCAGATCCATATGGAGCAAGTCGTACAACATCGCTGCCCTACCCCCGTCCGGGGCATAATCCCCAAATTGTGCCTGTAATGGTCCCCAATAGGCAGCGTGCGCGGGGTCATTTTCTTCGGCGTATTGATTGCTCACATCGAGCAACAGTAGCGCCGGCCCCTGGTGCCGACGGGCACAACCCACTGGTTATTGCTCGCAATCATTATCCGCAGACGGTTCTTGACGGGGATTGGGTCACAGAATTTGCGTTCGAGTTGGAATGTATCCTCAGTGACCAGGGCCTTTAGAATTTGCTCGCCCTTGCGGTCGCCCGCCCATAAGGCTTCATCGAGGAATACGGCAGTGGCTTCGGCAAGTGCGGCATTGAAGCGTCCTGTCAGGTGCTCGCCGTGAGCAACATGCTTGAAATGCTTTCCATATAGCTTGCCGTAGTTGCGCCAGAGGAAGCCCTTGCCCGCGCCTTCCTCGCCACGTAGCGCGATTGCGACGCCGATTGGACGATCAGGATGCTGCACGCCATAGGCCATCCATCTAATCGTATATTGAAAGTGTTCATCGTTCCCCGAACAAATCACATCACGGATGTGATTGCGCATGAGAGACCAGTCACCTTGCTTCGGCTCGACGCCGAACCCGCGCCACAGATTGAGCATGTCGTTCGGGATTTCGAGCGGGGCACCTGGCTCGAATACAACGCCGCGGCCGACATACTGGCGCCGGTGCTTCCACTTGAACCACTGCTTAGAAACTATGATCGTCCGCTTCTTCTTTTGCGGAGTTCCACTCTCATCCTTTATTTCGACCTCGTTCTGGATGACAAGGTTGGCGAGCATGTTGTGGAAATCGTCAGGCTTCATAAATTCCAGGTCTTTGCCGACGATGCTCGCGATCACGGTCTTGCTGCTATATTTGACCACGGCAAAGGTCTCGTTCATGGCAAGAACAATTGTGTTAGGTTGGCGCCTTGTTTGAGCAGTACGCCCAGCGCGGCTACTGGAATGGTTTTAGCCGCTTCAAGCTTGGCGAATGCCTCCAAAATTCCAGTTTCAATTCGTTCGCTTATGCCACTGCCCTCCTTCGAGGCGCACACGCTGGCGAGTGCGCGCAGACTTCAAATCGGCTGGCGACATAAATACACACCCGCGGAAGCTCGCGCAGGTGGCATAATTCAACTAATTTGAAAGGAAATATTCCCCCCAGCGACTATTCGCCGAAGGGGGAAGGTGTTGACTTGCTGGGGTTCTTGCGCGCCTGCCTACGCGCATCCTTGATGGCGTCGATCACATAGCCTATCGATTTGTCGTCCTGACCTACTGCCTTGAGAAATTCGTGGACGAACCGGGCAAATGGTCCGCCGCCCGCGCCCGGCCTCAGCCCAGTGCTCTTTCGATAATCGTCCGCCAATGCATAGATAAAATTCCATGGCAAATCCGAAGTCCCTTTCGGACGCCCGCTTCGCTTGTGAACTTCATCGGCTGCTTGGTCTGCCGCCAACTTCTCAAGTTCGGAAAGACTTTCCGTCACTTTTTCGAATTTGCGCTCAAAATCGCACTCAAAGTAAAGCCGGTCTTGGAATTGTGCTGTCGCGTCGGCGAGTTCCTTAGTTCCGTCCAACCATGCCTTTATTAAATTGCTTGCGTGATCGGCGTACCTTGCCTTGTTAATCATGTTCCTCGCGCGTTGCGCGACGTCAGAAATCGCGCTGTATCGTGTCTCACGGTCGGCGCTGCTCGTGACCGTTTGCTTCAATATTTGCCGTGCAAAATATTGGTACGCAGTCGTTTCGATCCGAAGCCATGATTTGGCCTGGTCAAAGTGCTCCGCTTTGGAACCGAGGTCGTAGGCATCGCGCAGATGACGGAGAAGCTGCTCCTTGTAGCCGTTGAAGCCGGCCAACTTTGCGTTAATCTCCGCTTTGAAATTTTCCAATCGGTGGTCGAGGAGCGCCCGCTCTAGCTCCTTTTCGCTGTCGCAAATTTCAACCGGTTTGTCGGGTGTACCAACGTTCATGCCAAGGCTCCGCTTAGATGAAGGTCCGCGACGATGCGAGGGTGAACTTGGCATTTGTGTCCAACGTCAGCAAACCTCGTCCAACCTCCCGCTCAGAGGTTGGACGCAAGAAATGCTCCTCGTTGTTGGGCTTAGTCCAACGTAACCAACGTGTCCGCCATTTTAGCACAAATTACAGGGGGATGTGTTGGCAGTGCGGGCGACAGTTAATGCCATTAGTCAGGGCGTCAGCATCAACTCCCCTCTCTATTATTTAAATAGGTTGGACAACTTGGACAGGTTGGACAAGCGCAGAAAAATCAGGGACTTCTTGCGTCCAACCGAACATTCCGACCCGGACAAGTTGGACGGCCGGATGATCTGCGCGCCTTATCCAGCGCGAACACCAGCGACGATCATTTAGTGCAAAAGGTCGCACGATTTGGCGCTGGACGATCCGCCACCGCCGCGCGGTAACAACACTCGGTGCGGACGCTGGAGGACCCGCCTCTGTGTCACGGCGCTCGCCTCCCACCCTGCAATCGTCGGACCTTGAACGGTTGCCGGTGCTCTTCGCCACTCCTTAAGCGGTTTTAACCAATGCGCTCTTATAATACTGGTGGACGGATCGACCGACCGAAAAGGACCGAAAGGTGCCGCATTGGAGAGTGTTATGTTGTTCTTCCTTGAACGCCTAAAACAAGCGCAAGCTGAACTTGCTAAACGTGATGCTGATCCCCTTCGGGAAAAGGCGGAAGCTATCGTGCGTGGCACGGAGGCCATAAGCACGGTAGCTCTACTCCATCTACTCGGGCTGCCGAAGACCACTGGCAACGGCCGCCGCATAGCACCGTCGATGCGCTCCTTGGGTTTTGTTCCGATCACATCGCGCCTGCTCAGCGCCAGGCGGCTACCGTGACACCGTCACGCTCGGTTGGGTCCATCGCCATTCGCGAACTCAAATCGAGCCCCACCCACCAGAAAGCAATTCGCGCGCTGCCGGGTGTCAACCAAGGGGAGATAAGATGTAGACAGCAAATTCCGTGGCTTGCACCAAGGAACAACGGGTTCGACATCGTCCATGTCTAATTGAACACTCACAGTAGGCGACCGCGGGGATGTGCGCGGCGCAAAGTATTGCGTGCAGGATTTTGAGTGTGCTATGCAAGTCGTTGTCCGTTAATTCGATTAACGAGGCCATTCCAGCCCTTCGAGACTTTGTACCAAAAGCATCCGCGGCGGTGGCAGCGTGAGAATCTCTAAAATAACCGTATTCCAAAATCTCGGAGTTCGGGGTGCTGGAGGTCGAGCAATATTAAGTGGGACAGCGGTTGGCATATCGCGGTAACTGCCATTTGCTGCGTGACGGAAAGCCAGCAACTAACCCTATGTTTAAGGAAGCCCAACGGTCAGCCGACGCTTACCTGCGGGATTTCGTCCTGCCGTGGTCCGAGCTGATCAACGATGGCTTTTCGTGGGGCTCTGAACCTCGGGAATAAAAGGGTAAAACCGTCTGCCTGCTCGCGTCTAATGCGCCGCGGCAGTGTCTCAGTTTCATTGTGGCAGCCTTACGCGATGGTGCCTGATAAACGCTTCAAGAGCTGCATACAGTCCAAGGATATCCTCTCGTATTGCGGATATCCCGGCTGTTTAGATAGCGAACAAGGTTGGAGAAGTTTTTAGTTCCCTTTTCTTCAAAGCCTCTCTGCACCGCGAATGTCACCTGACGCATAAATTCTGGTGGTTGCTTTGGGATCAATCCCGGCGGTGTCCCATATCCCGCTCGGGCTCCGGGTTATCGCGGTCCAGATTGGTCAAATTTTGGTGCATGCCTGTACATTGTTGCCCTCCCTGCAATTTGTGGGCTTTTCCCAGCCTGGGGTAGTTACCGTGAAAAAAGATCCCGGGATCTGCGGGAGTCTCCTTGACGGCCCTCAACGGTTGCGAGGGTTCGGGCACTGAGCGCAGCAGCCGGGTGACACTTTACGATGGTCCGACTTACTGGGGGCGGAGGGGACGCGCCGGGGGCACAGGACCGGTTGCCATTCGAGCGGCGTTGCAGGCGCTGGCTTCTGTGCCGCGCGTGCAAAAAAACCAAAGGTAAGAACAAGAAATCAGCGGATTTTGCGGGCGCGGTTCAGTCGTAGAACATCAGCTTCCCGAAAAAGCTGGTATTATGCGGGTTCAATTCCCGCCGCCCGCTCCAACACTTAGCTGATTAACGCCCCCCATTTTCCCGGACCTTTTCCTGTAACCATGCGACATGGCGCATCCGCACCGGGGCTGAATGCGTGCGCGCTAACAAAGCATCGCCTGATGCTCAGTCATGCCCATGAAATAGGCACGTTTATCGCATTTCTCTTACGGCGCGGCTTGCTCGGGCGGAAGCTCGCCTAGACCCGCCATATTGGGGGGCGGCGCTTGGTCATACTACTCAGGGGACATCCGGGCGACAACCAATCGACGCCAGCCTCTACCTTGGTCTCGGTGCACCAAATCATGATGGTGGAAAAATCGGCATTGGAGCGCGCTCGCGAAGCGGCCGAAGGTCCTAGCAGGCCACTGTCGGCGACGGCGAGCAGTCTCGCAGATCGTCGAACACGTCACCGCGCCGGATCGTGCCACAATCGAAAGAGGGCTTGGGCAATGAACGCCGGAATTGATGCAACGGCTGGTGAAAGCCTCCTAACGCGCTTGTGAACGCAACTTATCGCATGTAAATCCCTTCGATTACGCGTGTTGGTCACATAAGTGGAGGAGGTCAACAAAGGGGCTCAACAATGGGAAAGGCTGTGCTCCATACTCTTGATAATCAACGTTGTCTTGTCGGTGGCGATTGGTAAGACGATCTACGCCAGCATACCGCGGCTCCTCCGTGGATTTTGTGGATCGGGACGCTTGCCGGTTGGATAGGGCTAGCAATTTAAGGATGGTCGATCCGATGGGCTGCGCGACAGGCTCGAAGGGGATGGGGAACAGCAGGATCAAAAATGAGCCGGTTTGGGGATCGATCTAAGACGCCACCGCGATGAAGGATTTGGTGGACTGTAGCTGATTGCCATGAGCAACGAGACATATCTTATTCGGTGGCTTGTTGACGGCATTGGTGGTTCGGCTTACCTTCCTGCAAGCCGCTGGTGATAAGCCCCTCTACTGTGAACATTTCATGTATCCCCCCATCTATGATGTGGTCCGCAGTCGAGAGTGGAGGGTACGGGCGCAGGAGCCAATCAAAAGAGTACGCGGCGCACTTGTAGTGCCGCAGACGATGGATTTTATATTTTTTCGAAATGATACTGAAACGTCACGGGCTTGTCTTTCTTGAAATCCAAGTAATGTTGAAAATAAAAACCGAACAAACGAGATCGATGGATTGGCTGAAGATATGCAAAGCTGAGAGGGATACTCAGCCTACTGATATCGAGAGCTTGGACACAATCGCTGAATGCGGAGCGCCTAGAAGATTTCTGTTGGTGCTTGGTCAAGCGCAGGCTTTTCAAGGTCTCGCAAGCGCAAAAATCCAGAAAGTATCCAAAGATTGTGAAGATGTTAGGAGCAGTGTTGCAGCCAAAACCGCCGAAGTCCGTCTATCGTTCATCTGTCCGTTTCCAAACTTAAGAAGGAGTTCCATTGGCATGCATATTGCTTTCGGCTAGCACGCTTGGCCCTACTAATCCGATGCGGACCGCCACGGATACTGTGCCCACAATGTTTCGGAGCTTCCTTTAAATGCTCTGGCCTAAGTCGCCGGGAATGGCTCGCCAAAATACAGAAAGTTCAACGCGGGTTCTCTGCCAGTATTTTGATAAGTGACCACAATCTCGATTGGCTTTCCGACGATCGGCTCGGCCGAGAAAGCCGCATTGCTCGGTCCTACCCATGCGCGCTGCGCCAAAATCATATTTTCATGGGAGATTTGCGTGTTTTCGCCCATGGCAGTGGCTTCCTTATCGGTCGCGTCAGCCTGTTTGGCGGCGGCTGCGGCTTGATCTGTTGCCGCCTGTGCGAGTTTGGCGTTGGCTTCGATAAGTTGGCCGGTCTGCGAGGACGCATTTTTCATTTCGGTAAGCTGGCTGTTGAAAATCGAAGCTTGCCAGAAAATTCCAATCGTCGTGGCGATGACGAAGGCCAGCGTCAATCCCTGAAGCCATTTATTGCCTGTGTCTTCGCGGCGTTCCTCACGGCGATTGGCACCGCCTTGGTCCGCGAGAGTACGATTAACAGCCGTGATCGCGTCGGCCATGTGCTGTCTCTCCGTATTCTTGCTACGCCAATTTTCGTTATTTGCGTCTGGAATTTTTTCATAGGGACGCTCGGCTGGAACAGTGGGAATGGTGTGTGGCACTGTGGACATGTACTGCCGCCAGTCTTTGGGATCGTAATTAGCCATAACGCGTCTCTAACGGCGTCAGATGTCCCCTAGCGTAATTGCATGCGGGCCTATTGCAACGAAGTATGTGAAAGTAATGTGCGACATTGTCGCTCTGGCCAGCTTATTCGCGAATGCTGGCCTTGGTTTCCTGAACCCTGTTTTTGATCGACGATCCGCCGGGAAGCACTCTCCGCCACAATGCGTCATGTCATTACACTTTCTCCTCTCGAAAGCGGCCAAGACCCTAAGCCTCGCTCAGGTTAGCCAGAAGCGTCTTAGTCCGAAATGACGGTAGAACGCACAGGACATGTGCGCCGTAGCCACCGTCAAACATTTTATGGTTAACGAGGGTTCAGAACAACCCTACAGAATTTCTCAACCCGGGTTGTTTGACGCGCGAGACACCCCGCCTGTCCAGATACCCGGGGGGTCCATTAGCCTCGCATCACGCAGCAAAATTTAGAAACCGCCGCTCGACACGCGCATTAACGGTGTGCGGCGGCTCGAAAACATGACCGCACGCTGTAGCAGCGAGGCGGTGTTATGAAGCGTGATCTTTATGCAGAGGTATCGGACGCGCATTGTCGCAGAGTTGGAAGCTGGCGCAGCGCCTTGGATCAAACCTTGGTCAGCAACGGCCGGCGCAAACACGCCGTGCAACGCCGTGACCAATAGGCCCTACTCAGGATGCAACGTCGTGCTGTTGTGGATGGCGGCGAATGCCGGCTATCGGACACCACGCTATCTCACCTTCAAGCAGGCTTTGGAATTGGGCGGCAACGTTCGCAAAGGCGAGCACGGCACCAAGGTCTATTTCGTGAAGCAGTTACAGGTCGCCGACCGCGACGGCGAGGAAAGCGAAACGCGCATCGTTCCCATGATGCGGGAATACACCGTGTTCAACGTCGATCAGTGCGAAGGCTTGCCCGACCGCGTTCTGACGCTGGGCGAAGTGAAGGTGCGCAATACCGATGAGCGCGACCCGACGATTGATGGTTTTCTGGCGTGCAGCGGCGCCAGCATCCGGGAAGGGTTCGGCGAAGCCTATTACCGTCCCGGCGATGATTTCATCAGCCTGCCGCGCTTCGAAGCCTTCAAGAGCGCCGCGCATTTTTACGGAACCGCGTTCCACGAACTAGGTCACTGGACGGGGCACAAGTCGCGCCTTGATCGTGACCTGCGCCACCGCTTCGGCGAACGCGCCTACGCTGCGGAGGAATTGGTTGCCGAATTGTGCGCTGCTTTCCTTTGCGCCGAATTCTCGATTGATGGCGATCTGCGCCACGCCGGCTATATCCAAACCTGGATTGGCCTCTTGAGGACCGACAGCCGTGCCTTTTTCACCGCATGCAACAAGGCGCAGGCTGCCGCTGATTATCTGCGCGGCTTGGCGCTTGCCGAACCCGCGGAAATCGCGGCGTGAGGCCGCGCCATGGCACTGAGCAGTGATTTCCTATCCCGAGCGACGCTCAGCCTTTGAGCCGCTATACGATTTGATCGCAAGTCTGGCGCGACCATCGAAGTGTTCTTCGCTGACAATGTGCTCGCGAAAGTCCTTCGGCACTAGCCCTGGCTGGTTTTGCTGGTCCTGCCAAGTGCGGCTCCTTGCCAGAGAAACCTCCGACTGGTCCATTTACTACTAGCTACGCCGCCTATCGCAAGCGCGTTGGATGGTCGGAAATAAAGACTGTTCGTAAAAGGGCCGTTGTACGAACAGTCATCAGCGCAGGAAGAGCGAAACACATGGCCAAGTCGCACCTCAAGCTGGTCACGCCAGCCACCGTAAAACGAACAGTCACGCCCAAGCGGCTCCCCAACGCCGACCTGCGCACCCGCGAGTACCTGACGGAGGCCGAAGTCGAGCGGCTGATGGCAGCGGCCAAGGGAAACCGCTATGGCCACCGGGACGCCACCATGATCCTTGTGGCCTATCGGCACGGCCTGCGGGCTCCGAACTGGTGGACCTTCGCTGGGATCAGGTGGACTTCGGAACGGCCACGCTGCACGTCCGCAGGGTCAAGCAGGGCACGCCCAGCACCCATCCGATCCTCGGGGACGAACTGCGGGCGCTGCGGCGGCTTCAGCGCGAGCAGGAGCCCAAGTCGCCCTTCGTGTTCACTTCGGAGCGGGGCGCGCCGTTCACCACCGCTGGCTTCGCCCGCATGGTCGAGCGGGCAGGGGCCGAGGCCAAGCTCGGCTTCAAGGCGCACCCGCACATGCTGCGGCACGCCTGCGGCTACGCGCTGGCCAACAAGGGCCACGACACGCGCGCCCTGCAAGCCTACCTCGGGCCACCGCAACATCCAGCACACCGTGCGCTACACCGAGTTATCGCCCGACGCGGTTCAAGGATTTCTGGCGAGACTGATCGTGGCGAGCCCCGTTAGCGTTTGACCCCAGCTTGGTGGGTTCGAGAAGAATGTCCGCTTTGACCGGAAGCGGACATTGGCTGGACGGCAAAAACGTCGCGGTGGGCCACTTCGGACTCTTGCGATGCAGCAAACACCAGCCTCATTCGATCACCTGGTCGGCTCTGGCGAGCAGTTTATCCGGAATGGTGAGGCCGAGCGCCTTGGCGGTCTTGACGTTGATTACCAGCTCAAATTTGGTCGGCTGCTCGATGGAGATCGGCGGGCTTCGCGCCACGCAAGAGCTTTATGAGCAGCGGAGCCATTAGCTCGCGATACATTCGGACGACGCTTGGGCCGTAGCCGACAAAACCGCCTTCCTCAGCCACTTCCGGAAATTGATAAATGGCTGGCAGGGTCCAGTGCGGCCACGCGTTCAATAATAATCTTGCGGCTGGCGTAGAGGATGGGAGACGACAAAACATTTAGCGCTGCCGCGCCCCTCAGCGTTTGCTGCGTCGAGGACGCTGCCGGAGCTCCTCGGCTCGGCGATCCAGATGAATTGAAAGCTCAATGTTGCGTGAAGGCGCCGATTAGCCCGCAGTTCGTCAGCATCTTCGCCAGTGCTTTCGTTTGATAGTGGCAAGCGTTGCCATACACCGAAGTCCGGGCACGGCCCGACCAGGATTTCCTGCCGCTCCCCGTCAAGATCGCCCGCGAAGATGCTCGTACCTGTTGTATTGCCGTCGGGTCGGGCCAGCGAATTCACCAGTCCCGCCCCCACCATATCGTCGGTGCTCCCGAGGATTGGGATCGTTGTCGTCGCCCGTTGTACAGCGCGAATTGTAGCGTCCCCGGTAGCCACGATGACATCGACGCGGGCTTTGACAAGCTCCGCTGCAAATTCCGGAATTAGATCAACGCGCGTTCTGTATTGGTGCCAATCGACTGTCAGGTTTTGGCCTTCAATAAATCCCGCCCGCGGAAGTTCATCAAACATTGCGAGCCAGTACGGCGCGTCGCGTTTACCGGCTGATAAGATGCCAAGGCGATATGTCCGTCCCGCTTCCTGGGCACGCGCCGCGAGCGGCGACGTAAAGGCCGCGCCACCCAGAAGTGTGATGAACTCGCGCCGCCTCATTGCCTCCCCCGAGGCTTGGGACCGCATCGTAGCGGGTCAGACTAGCACACAGGCAGGGGTTCAAGCACGGCAGTTTGAGTGGCCGGCCGATGTCTCTGTTGGGTCAATCGCGACCGGGGTGAGCTAGTAGAAAATGCGGCCATGTCCGCTTATGCCCCCGAATGCGACCGACAACCGTTTCAGGGCCGCATGTCGTGATGGGGTCAATCGCGACCGAGGCGAGCTAGTAGAATGTCCGACCATGTCCCCCATCTATGCCCCGAAAGCGCCGATAGCTGTTTCAGGGGCCGCATTTCGGTTTCGGGCCACAAGCGGAATAGGCACCGCAGCAAACAGCATCCCTATTCGATCACCTCATCGGCGCTCACTAGAATATCGGACGGTATTGCGAGCCCGAGCGACGCTGCAGTCTTTGCGTTCACCACCAACTCGAATTTCACAGGCTGCTCGACCGGCAAGTCCGCTGGTTTTTCACCCTTGAGTATCCTAGTGACGATAATCCCACTCTGCCGCCACATCGACGTTAAAACGGGTCCGTAAGATAGGAGGCCGCCGGCCTCGCACGGCTTCTCGCCACTGATAAATCGCCGGAAGCCGGTACTCGGCGGTAAGATCGATGATCTCTCGGTTAAGTGAAGCAAGAACGGGCGACGCAAAAACAGTAAGGGCCGCTGCCTGCCCGTCGTGTGCCTCACGGAACGCGCCCGCAAGGCCAACTTGATTTCGCGCTTCCAAAATCTGGAGTTTAAGATTTAAGGAGCGAGCGGCGGTCTCCGAATTTGTAACCTGCGCTTTGCCGGTTGTCGGGTCCCAGAGCGCCGCCACGCGCGATAGATTCCCGGCACGAACTCTTTCAGTAATTCCAAGCCGTTTTGCGCTGAGTTCCGGGGCAAAGGAGAGTAAATCCGGTAATATTACCGCCAGGCCGCGAAAGACTGGTGACAAGCCCGGCCCCAACGATATCGTCGCAGATCGCGAACAATAGGGATCGTCCGCGTGGCCTGTTGCGGCTATTTTGGGTGCGAGATCGCCAAATGCGGTGATGACATTCACCTTTAGGCGGACCAGTTCCGCAGCGAGTTCGGGAAGTCGCTCGAAGACCTTCCTGCATAACGGAGTTCGATTGCGACGTTCTGGCCTTCAATGTAACCGAATTGGCGCAAGCGCCAGTCGAAACGCACTCCACTGCGCGGCGAAGCAGGGGGGCCGGCTCCGCTGCCACAACACGCCGATCTCTGGAATGCTCTTGGCCTGCTGCTGTGCACGCGCCGCGACCGGCCACGCAACCGCTGCACCGCCGAGAAGCTTGATGAACTCGCGCCGTAGCATGCCCGCCCCAAGCTCAGGAGACGGCATTGTATTGGTTTAATCGAGTCCTTTGATAGGGGCTGAAACCGGCATCAAAGCCATTGCCGCAGTGCACAGCCAATGTCGCAGCCGGGTCATTCACGACCGAGCGGCGTGCCAGTGGAATGTCCGCATTTGCCAGTAGCGGACATCGCAAAGGGTCGGCGATGATCGTGCGGTTTTACAGCCGGGCGAAAAGCCTATAGTGCCCATGCTCGCTATTAGAGCCGTTTGACAGTCTAAGCTGTTGAAACCGTTGCGCCGTGGCACAACTCCCGGGCCCACCACGCTCATTTTGTGCTCCTGTGATTTCAATGGTTTAAGCCCGGAATTTACAAACCAATCACTTAGGTTTGTAACTCAATGTTCTCTTTCTGGTCGCAGGGAAGGCTTCTCGCATCGCCTTCATTCCGGCTCGGGCCATTCGCAGCTGGTCAGCAGCCGCCGTATATCGCTGAACCTCGTTCAAGCTCCTGTGGCCACTAATCGCAGCGATTACGCTCGCCGAGCAGCCTGCCTCGGCTAGTCGTCGGCAGGCCGCTTTGCGAAGGCCATGTGCGGATGTCCCACTTGGTAGGCCAGCTTCGTTGCAAACCTCGCGGAACCAGTTTGTAAAGCCCGCAGGGGTAAACGGCGAGCCGCCGCGTGTTGTGAGGAACGTCAGGTGCTCGCTTGGGGTGGCGTCTAACACCGCTTGGAGACCCGGATGCACTGGGATGGCTAATGACGCGCCCGTTTTTTGCTGTCTGAGGTAGAGAACTCCATCGCGGATATGTTGTCGGCCCATCTGGACGATATCGGACCGCCGTTGCCCAGTGTATAGCAAAAGTCCGAGAGCAAGTCGGGCTCGGGTCCCGACCGGGTGCCTCGCTTCAAATGCTGCAATGTCATCCTCCGTCCAAGTCCGATAACCGTCAGTTTTAATCTTCACTCGCCTAACGCCGATCGCGGGATTGTCTGGCCGGGTGCCAACATCGACGGCGAATTGCAGCAGCGAGCGAATAGTATTTAGAAAATTCCGCGCAGCAGCCGGAGTGGCTGCCTTGGCAACGACCATCTTCTATCGATGTGCGTGCGTTGTAACAACGCGACACGTTTTTCGCCGTGTTCTGCGCGGAAGCGTTCCAAAATGTTCCGGCGAGTGCGTTTGGTCTCGGGCGCGAGGTTGTGGAACGCAAGCGAATTGAAATACTCGACCGTTACAGCTGCGATGGTACCCGGCTTGGTTCGCCTCGCCCCGATTTCTATGCGCGGCGCTGTCTCGCCAGCGAGTGCGGCCTGATAGGCTTCCATGAAATCGGCCGAGCCGGGTAGGCCGGGCAGCGCGACGGACTTACAGCCGGGCCGCCGAAAATAGTGGCGCAGTCTCCCGTGACGGTCACGAAATGCGTTCACGTAGCGTAATCTAAGTCCAGTCATTGAACCGCATCCCATTCGTTGTGTTCTACGCCGACATCGCAGCGTTCGCCTAGAGGCTTTGCAGCGACCAAAATAATTCTACCATCCTTGTCGATCTCAACTCGCGCGATCTCGACACCCGCTGCCCGGGCTCCTCTTAGGGCGCGAGTTAAATCGGTCTGGCGGAATGCGGACGGGCGGCGGCTCAAGTGAAATGCCTCGCTTTAACGTCCGAGAGCGCCCCAATCCGGCTCAGCGCCTTCACCGCCTCGCCGCGCCGGGCGTCGCGCCACGGTGGCCAGCATTCGCCGTGGAGCCACGTATGAGTTGGCTCGATCCCAAAGGGCACAATAATAGAGCCGTTGGATTCAAGCTGGCCGCACCATGCGCAACGTCCGGCTGGCGACGGCGCCGGATTCTCGATTGAGCCATCGAACAATGTGAGCTTCGGTCGCAGGCGTCTCCGCCGCCTTCCGCCACGCGACAGTGACGCCTGTTACGCCTTCAACTTGGGAATGCTGTTTTTGAGGCGTAACAGACGTAACAGGCGTAACCATTGGGTTTTTGAGCGTTACAAAGGGCGTCGTTACGCCCGTAACGCCCGTTACGCCTCCGTTTGACGGGTGCAGGAAAAGCTCTAGGACCCGGTGAGCGGCGTTACTCATGACCCGGCTCCGTAAGGATGGTGGCCTTCACGACGTAGACCCTCGTAGGCTCCCCTTGGACTCTTTCTACGCACTGGAACCCCTTGGTAGGGCGTTTGAGCATTTCGCGATCAGCGAGCGCACGCGCCACCACCGTCGGATCATGGCCAACCGCAACTTCGGACTTCCAAGTTTCTGGTGGGATCAGCCATTCGCGTTCGCAGCCGTCCCCCGGCGCCAACCAGCGCGCTTGATGGCGGGACGTTCTTGTCCGCTGACGAGGTCGAACCGCGAATCCCCGTGCTGCTCAATGAACAGGCGCACCTGCGAAATCCCGGCCTGAACTTCACCTGCCTCCGCTCCGCCTCGGCTGTCGAACCAATCATCGCAGCACCGGCTGGCGGCCTCTAAGGCACCGCCCTTCTGCCAAGGAACAATGCCGAACTCACAAGCAAGCTCACCAGCGGCGGCGACCAGACCAAACCGGTCTATGACGCGAAGAACCTGAGCGTCAGAGTCTTTCGGAGCACGCTTCTTTCGGAAGGCATCGATCATTGCCCTGATGTCGTCAGGATTGCTGCCATCGGCAATCAGACGCCGGATGAACTCCGGTCCTGCGGTCCCATAAGCATTCCGGGCGGCTGCCTTCATCCGGTCGGCCAGCAACTTCGGATCATTATCAAAACCGGCGCCGTCAAACACGCCGAAGCCTCGGCCTGCGTCCGCCGGAATATCTACAAGGCGCACCTGCTGTCCGGCACGGGCTGGCTGTTTGCCCTCTATGAGCTTGTCGGTCAGGCGAATTTCTCCGGTTGACAGCACCATCGTCCGCCACGTCATTGCTTGACGAAGGGAGCCATCGCGCCTTGAGCGTCCTTTCCCGGTTCCGCCGGTCAAGGAGTAAATGGCCATGGCGGCTTCTTTGGCTTCCACCATTCCGAGTTCATCAAGAACGAGGATTATGTCGGTGTGCATAGCCGCAGTCGCTTCGAGCGCATTCGCGGTCGAGCGCCACGGTCGGACTAAGCCGGGACTATCGCCCTTGCCCCAGACTGAGGCGGCGGCCTGAGCGATGGTTGTTTTGCCTCGGCTTGATTGGCCGTAAAGATTGAAGCCACCACCTTCCAGACCAAGCAGACCGAGAAGAGGGCCAGCAAAGGCAGCAGAGACGGCGAAAATTGGCCGTGAATGTCCGGCGACAAGCGATCCGACGCCATTCTGCCAATCGGTAAGTATTCCCCGGCTCTCGAAAGGTGAGGTGGTCGCGCCCTGCACAATGACGGTCTCGCCAATCACGGAACCGATGGTGTAGTCGGGTAGCGCGAAGACTTTGGCGGCCCCGATATCGTGCCAACCCGTCGTTGGGACAACGGTAACGCGGTTCTCAATAACGGCGCCGTTGAGATAGCGGATTAGGTACTGGCGATTATTGCCGGTAGCAATCTGAAGGCCGCGACTCGCCAGATTGGCGCAAAGGGCGGAGACATCGCCGTTCAGATCGGCATCTGAGACGGGATAAGTGTGGACACGCTTGTCGTCGTCCTTAAAGCGTATCAGCCGCGCCCATCCCTCACCCTTTGGGTCACGGACACGACCTAGAATCTCAAACGGCCCAGCAATCCATCGCGGCTCTGTCTTGTCGCCTTTGCCTGCCGGTGTTGCCACGAAGAGGCCGCTTGCGCCCATGTTGTATGGGGCGAATGAAATGTAGTGCAGGGAATCCTGTGCCAGCGCCGCATCATCTAGCTCTGAATTGCTAGGCGCAGCTTCTTCGGAAAACGTGGCAGCATAAATTGCAATGAGAACCTCGGCGCCGTGAACTTCACCTAGGTGACGTTCGGCAGCCTCTTGGATTTCTTGTTTGGCCTTTTCGAGAAGGCCATTGTCCAGCGGCACGTTCCGCTTCACCCAATCAAGTGCAGTTCGAAGCACATCGAGGCCACCACCGTTTGCGGCGGCAACTGCAATTTGGCCCTGCCAATAGAGAAGCTCGCGATCAAATGGCCAATCATCCGCCGGTGCAGCGTCGAGGGCGACTTCGGGGGCGCTCATGACAAGGCTCCCTCAGCAAGTCGGCGCTTAACGTAGCGGCGGATAGACTCGACGACTATCTTCCGCGCCCGGCCGTCGCGATAGGACTCCAGCTCGCCAGCGGCTATCAGGCGATAGCCATAGGCATTTCCGCAACCGAGCAGCCGCCAAGCGACGCGCGGCCGGACCACCAATGGTTCGAGATGGTCGTCCACAATAGCGGGATGTCGGGGAACAGAGGAGTTAGTCATTGGTCGCTCACGAATCTGAAAAAACGTGAGCGGATGATGGGGCTAATTATTTTTAGGATCACATGGAGGGTATTAGGCGACTATTCGCCGAATATCCCCCAGTCGGGATGGCGCATTGCGATGTTGTAAAGCACAGGCGACCTCTCGCCCTGGATTTTCCCTTCGCGCATATCCTTTTGTGCGGCCGCCCAATTTTTAATTGCGGCTGGGAGGCCATCATCGGCGCTGCCGAATACCATCGGCCACAATGCCGAGGCAAACTCCCAGAATGGGCCTGCGTCTGTCTTGCTGTCGCGATCCACCTGTCGCGTTGCTTTCTTGTTAGTAAGCCACTCATAAATTGCAACGATGTCCATTAGGACGAGGCTTGCCGCAACCTTTCGGGGTTGCCCACGACCCTGCTTCCAAAGTTTTGATGCCATTGCGGCTGACGTTGAGAGCTTCTCTAGAAATTCCCGCACTTCTTGTAATTGAGTCTCCTGCCTCCTCCGTTCGGTTGGGCTCAGCCTCTGAGCGTCCGCTAGGGTCATCTCTCGCACTATCCAGAATATTTCGTCCTCGCGCTCAATGGCGTCGAGTGCGCGTGCTAACTTCGCGGACTCGGCAGCCACCGCTTTCAGTCGTTTGACGCGACCTCTTTGGACCTCCGCCGATGGTTTCGACCGATGCAGAGGAACATCCGTTCCCACCCATTCGCGGAGTATCGGCTCAAGTAAAGATAGCCGCCGTCGATCGATCCTGCTTGGCAGCGACTTGCGGATCAATTTGATGTCGCGGTCGGTGAACTCGGGCTCATCTGGGACGGTCATGGCGCGCAGCGTGTTGTACTCTTGGTCCGATTTTTAATTTGTATCGGGCACAATCGGGTGTCGAAGGTATCACTGATTCTGGAGATCGAGGCCGAGACGATCGGTAAGTGCGGAGGTCCAACAAATGCCGAATTAGAACCATTGAAAGAACAAGACATGCCTTCTTTGTTCGCGAAATTGTTCTGCATGGCGGTGGCGCCGGATGCCGAGGAGAAGAAGAACTTCCCCACCCACGATCCATTAGTGGTCGCCAAACGGTAAGGCGTCCACGCGTCGCTTCGCGAGGGTGCAGACTTCCTTACAGAACCATGACCGCAGAACCGTCTCGCGTATCGGGGAAGGGATGCCGTGCAGATGGAAAACGATGCAACGAAACCCCATATTCGGGATGCCGAATTGATCGGCGAACCCCTAAAAGGAGATTACATGGTCTTTGTTATTACCGTGCCACAATCAGAAACGTCCATTGCTATATACCGTACTGCTCATACACAGCGCGAAGCATTCCAAACTGCCTGCGGACTTATCCAGTCCGGCCACAAAAATGTGGCGATAAGTCGTGATGGCAAGCGGGTTGAGAAACGCGAACTTGAGGAGGCTTGTCAGAGGCGCGAGCTATCAAGCCACGCTTTTGTCTAGCGTGTGGCGGGTTGTGTACGATGGCGGGTTGTGTACGATGGAGTGTGATAGAATGCTCCGCGAACCCGATAGGTCTGGTCGCGATTTGACGACCGGCGATGATCATCCCGCGAGGCCGCCCGCGCTGCGGCAACAAAATAATCGCCTGCGACATGGTGATGGCGGTCGATTTCGGCGCGTCGCGTCGGCTCATCCCCATTCTTCTTCGGCCTCGCGGGTGACCGCCGGTGAGTTCGGGTTCTTGACCTTTAGCCAATGATCGACGCGGCCGGGACGATACGGCGAGCCGAGGCGCTTGGATACAATGCCTTCGCAGCCTAGCGCGCAAGCGTGCTTGAAGATTGTCGTACCGTCGCCGGTGTAGTGCTCATTGTAGGCAATGCCGGTAGGCGCCTTGCGCAGCAGCTTCGCTAGGGTGCGCTTCCGGTCCTCTATCGGCGCCTGCCGCATATCCTGTCCGTCCATTTCAAGCAGATCAAATGCGCAAAGCACGACGGAGTCATCTTGGCGCCGGTACCGGATCAAGTCGAACACAGCCAGGCCGTTCTCGTCGCAGGCGATGGCTTCGCCGTCAATGACGCATTGACGGACCGGCAGAGCAGCGACGGCCGCAGCCGCCAGCTTGAAGCGGTCCGCGAAGTCATAGCCGTTGCGGGTAATCAATTGCACGCCGTTGGCACCGCGACGGGCGAGAATGCGGAACCCGTCGTGTTTGATCTCGTGAATCCAGTCTGGTCCCGACGGCGGCTGCTTGGCCAGACGAGGCAGGCAAGGCTCATCACGCCTCAACCGGCGCCTTAGCTCACGTGTTGCGGACACGGACATCAGCTTCATAAGTAGTTGCATTGCTATTCGAGTTGAGTACCACGCGCCTTCGGGCAACGGAGAACCGGGTCCGCCCGACCGAGACATGATTACAGAAACCGTGTCACGGCTCAGTCGTGGTAGCGAATTGGGCAGTATACGCGCCTGGCGTGCAGCGCGTGGGGCGTATGGGTTTAGTACCCCAGCGATTATTGCCTACCACGGATAGCGCGGACTCGACTCTTGCGCGATTTTATGGCCCAATTCACGCGCTTTGACTGCGGAAACGAATGAAGCCGCCCCGGTGGTCAAGACCGGGAACGGCTTCGAAGTTTCCGTCCTGCTGAACAACCCGATTGAGCCGGGCCAGCGGGAACGTTTGTAGTGTCTACGACTACATGATTGTCAATCAGACAAGTCTGTCAAGTGGCCCGGCTCGATCATATCGGGGTTTTGTTTAACAGGCCCCAAATGACGGAGCTGTGAAATGAGTTACATCGATTGGAATGGAAAGTCTGGAAAAGCCTATCGCTATTGGTTTCTCGACAAGCCTACCGCTGATGGAATCCTGGCCGTCGCCGGTAACTACGCTTTCGTGAAGCAACTAGCGAACGGCAATTTCACTCCGCTTTATTTTGGCGAAGGCGGGGACCTTCGAGACCGCATCCCAAATCATGAGCGCTGGGGCGATGCGGTTCGTGCGGGCATGACGCGGGTCATGGCGCATAAGACAGAAGGCGGAGCGAAGGCGCGCCTCGACGAGGAGCGGGATTTGATCCAGCAGTGGAACCCGCCCCTGAATGTCCATCACCGCAAGGTGTCCTGACAGCATTGGGATTCGAAGGATCGTCGTTGCTCTCAGGGGTGGCTGGCGAACACGGGACGCCAGTCACTCTTGCTACGATTGCTGCATTGGCAGTCTGCACAGCGCGGTTCATTTCGACCTCATAAATCGAGTAGGCGATTGCTGCTTGGAAAAGCTTGCTATCGACTTTCGATCCCTAAATTTTCAAACTGCGACATTGCCTGGCGTCTCACCCTATTGACTCCCAGCCCGATTGTTCTCATTTTGTTCTCATGACCCAGGGCCCGGCCGACAGTGAGGGCCAGCTATATACGCTTGGCCTGCTTGAGCAACTTCGTGCCGAATGCAAGGCGTTGTGGGGCGCTTCGTCCGACGCATATTTCCGAGTGGACGATTTACTGCGGCAGCTTGCTAATCCGAACCTTCACGACCTGAACTCGAACATGACATTCAGAGTGGAGCTGTGGGACAGACACGCAATGCACATCCGATGAGTTGTCGCGGCCGCCAACTCGATCCCCGTAGCAAGCGCGGCCTTCGATGCGGCGATTGCAAGCTGGCCTGACCAACATTTTACGCTGCGACAGGGAATCCGCGTGCTGCGGGAGCATCCGTTGTCCTCCGCCAAATGAAGCGCGATGTGTGGTCGTTTCACCAACAAGCTGACGTGGGCGGAGATCGTCGCGCTCTACAAGCTCGCGCTTCCGGCGCCACCACACAATCTCCAGCCGCGCTACAACATCTGCCCTACCGATCCGGTCGATGTCGTGACCGAGCAGGATGGCAAGCGCGACCTTGTCCGTATGCGCTGGGGCTTAATACCCCGGTGGTGGAGCAGGCCACTCAAGGAAGCCAAGATGGCGACCTTCAACGCGCGAGCGGAAACGGTCGAGACCAAGCCATTCTTTCGCGACGTATTCAAGCGCAACCGCTGCCTGATCCCGGCGTCGGGTTATTACGAATGGCAGAACACCCCGAGTGGCAAGCAGCCTTGGTATTTCACTGCCCGTGATGGTTCGCCAGCATTGACGTTCGCCGGACTGTGGGATGAGTGGAAGGAAAGGGCGAGCGGCGAGACGTTGAAATCCTGCACGATGATAATCACCGAGCCGAACGCTCTTGCCGCCGAAGTGCACGACCGTATGCCGGTGGTCCTCGCCGAGGAGGACTTTGAGCCGTGGCTGCGCAATGAGGCCGGTCTAGAACTCCTTAAACCGGCGCCGGAAGATGCGCTGCAACGATGGCCGGTGTCACAACGGGTCAACAGCTCGAAGGCGCCGGTCGATGATCCGACGTTGATAGAACAGATTGCCATCTGACTGAGCGGACCACACCCTCGGTAGGTTTTCACAAGCGGAGGCATGTCCGCTGTGGCGCAAAGCGGACATCGGGCAAGACATCGTCTATCGGTCGAAGATGACCCGACTCGGAAGTCGAGTTTGCATTGCAGCAGCCGCAAGTCGCGCCCGACTACCAAGGTGCCGCCTAAGTGACTGGCATTGGGCCTAAGCCTCAGGTTCGCGAACGCAAAAATCGAGCGAACGCTTTAAGCGTCGTTTCCGATACGTAATGCTCGATTCCTTCGGCGTCAGCTTCAGCTGCTTCGACGGGGACGCCCATCGCGACAAGTGCATCCACGACGAGCCTATGTCGGGTTCGAACTCGCGTTGCTAGCTCCTGTCCGTTTCTGGTCAGAAAGACGCCACGATAGGGACGTGCAGTCGCCATCCCTTCCCGCTTCAGCCGAGAGATGGTTTTGACGGCGGTGACATGGGAAACGCCAAGTCGGCGCGCAATATCTGTCGGACGTGCCTCGCCCGCGTTGGCCAGCAGGTCAGCGATAAGTTCAACATAGTCCTCAAGCAAAGCTGTCGATTGGGCCGAACGAGTCTTGCCGAAGCGGCGTGCCTGGGTCAGCTCAGTGGGAAGCTTCGACAGCCGTTCGACTTGTTTTCCCATCGCTCTTCCGGACATCAAGCCTCCAACGATCGCGGCCAAGGCATCGCCAAATTTGACTATACGCTTTGCAGAAGCGAACCGAACTTCCCTGATGGAATTGGTGCAGATCATACATTCTTTTTCTATCTTGACAAGTTAAGGTGCCATGTGCAGCTTGTAGCCTTAGCTACGTGTTGACGTCGATGCTGGATACGCCGAGCCCTCGAATGACCGATTTGAAGGTGCGACCAGGGTCGCTCACGGAGCGGAGCGTCGGGGCGGCGCGCGGTATATTGAGCGGCGAGCGCCGAAGGCCCAGTGCGTATCTGGCTTTCGCCGGTCCCGCGGTGGTCGTCTCGATCGCCTACATAGATCCCGGAAACTTCGCGACAAATATTCAGGCGGGTGCGAAGTACGGCTACGGCCTGCTTTGGGTCGTCCTGCTGGCCAACCTGATCGCGATGTTGTTCCAGGCTTTGTCGGCCAAGCTTGGTATCGTCACCGGCCGAAACTTAGCGGAGATGTGCCGCGACGAGTTTCCCCGGCCGGTCGTCTGGACGATGTGGATTGTCAGCGAGGTTGCTGCTATGGCGACTGATCTGGCCGAGTTTCTCGGCGGCGCCATCGGGCTTTCGCTCCTGTTCAGCATGCCCCTCCTTGCCGGCATGGTCGTCACTGGCGTGGTCACCTACGGCATCTTGATGTTTGAACGCCATGGGTTCCGAGCGCTGGAGCTGATCATCGGCAGCATGGTTGGAATTATTGCGCTTTGCTACCTTATCGAGATTTTCATCGTTCCGGTCGATTGGAGCTCAGCAGCGTTCCATACGGTTGTGCCGCAGCTAGCCGATGCCCAGGCTCTCCTGCTTGCCGTCGGTATCATCGGCGCGACTGTCATGCCGCACGCCGTTTATTTGCATTCCGGCCTTACCCAAGCCCGGACGCCGGTCGGCAGCGATGACGAGCGGCGAGTGGTACTGCGCTTCTCAAATCGTGAGGTTATTATCGCACTGACGATCGCCGGCTTGGTCAATATGGCGATGGTGGTGATGGCATCGGGCGCCTTCCATGCCGGTCATCCTGAAGTCGCAGAAATCGAAACGGCCTATCACACATTGACGCCGTTGCTCGGCATCGGGGCGGCGGGCGTGTTCTTGCTTTCCCTCATTGCATCGGGAATTTCGAGCTCGACAGTTGGAACGATGGCCGGCCAACTGATCATGCAAGGCTTCGTCGGGTTCCGGATTCCGATCTGGGTCCGACGGCTTGTGACAATGATTCCGGCCTTCGTGGTTGTCGGTCTGGGTACGAACGCCACAAATGCGCTCGTGATCAGTCAGGTCGTGCTCAGTATCGCTCTGCCGCTTCCCATGATCGCGCTGCTCATCTTCACACGACGCTCAGACATCATGGGTCGGTTCACCAACGGCCGGCTGACCCAGGTAGCGGCGCTGGTCGGAACCGCGGTCGTGTTGGTACTCAACATTTTCCTCATTCTTCAAACCTTCGGCGTCCCGATCCCGGGCCTGTCAGCGGGCAGCTGAGCCGGCGTTTTTCAATCGACAACATGATGCAGGCGCTCCTAACGAGAAACGATTTGATCTTGCCGGGATGCTTATCGATTGCACTCGTGATTCCGCTGCTCGACGGGAGGCGTTGACACTCGCGGGCGCAGTGAATCGGGAATAATAGCTAGGGGGCGTGAGGTGCGGGCGGCTTGGGTGTTAGCGTGCGTGGGAGCGCTTTTGGTTGACGGATCAACAAAGGCTGTCGACGCCGCTGATGTCTTGACGAAAGCGCCGCCGCCAACGGCTCCATCGGAGTACGACTGGTCGGGCTTCTACGTCGGTGGCCACGTCGGTGGTAGTCAGGGTCGGGGCACCAGCACGCTGTCCGATCCCAATCCCTTTGGTGTCGGCAATTCGTTCGGCAGCCTCTATGGCGGCGTGCAGGCCGGCTACAATTACGTTTTTCCGTCCCGGCTGCTTCTCGGCGCCGAAGCCGATATTACGTTCCCGAATTTTCAAACGTACGCGGATGGCTTGATCTTTACCGGGGGCACGGCGCAAGGCACGACTGTGACCGACCAGATCGATTACATCGCCACGCTGCGGGGACGTTTCGGTTATGCATTCGATCGCTGGCTTATCTACGGCACTGGCGGGTTTGCCTGGTCGCAGGCGCGCTTCGGCGAGACCAATGCCGGCGGCGATGAGGACCTAATTCTCCTCACGCGTACCGGCTGGACGCTCGGTCTCGGCGCCGAGGTCGCAATCGCGCCGGACTGGACGGTGCGGATCGAATATCTCTACGACCGCTTCGGCGCCGCTGCCGGTGTCTTTCCATCGGGCACCGGTTACCAGTCAGTCTTCGACATAAACACGCTGCGGTTCGGGCTCAATTACAAGCTCGGCGTATCAGACGCCGACATGACCGCACGTAGCAGCGATCTATGGCCGATCGCACGCGGCAATTGGAATATCCACGGGCAGTTCACGTTCATCGAACAGGGCTATCCGGCCTTCCACTCCCCGTATGAAGGTGCGAACAGCCTGTCCGGCGCCAGCCAAGCCAAGAATACGGAGAGCGCCACCGCGTTTATTGGCTACCGCCCATCGGATGGCACTGAAATCTACATCAACCCGGAACTAGCCCAGGGCGCTGGTCTCAGCACCACTCACGGCATCGCGGCCTTCCCCAGTTTTGAAGCGCAAAAGGCAAGTTTCCCGATGCCGCGCATAGACATGGCACGCGTCTATGTGCAGCAGACATTCGGCCTCGGCGGCGAACAGGAGACCATCGAGGACGGTCCCAACCAAATCGCCGGGACGAAGGACATTTCGCGGATCACCGTGATCGCCGGCAGGTTCGCGGTGACGGACTTCTTCGACAACAACGCCTATGCCCACGACGGGCGAACGCAATTCTTCAACTGGAATATCGATTGCTGCGGCTCCTACGACTGGACCATGGACCAGATCAGCTATACTTGGGGCGCCATGGCCGAACTGAACCAGAAATTCTGGGCTGTTCGGGCCGGCTACTTCCTGGTTCCCGTCGTATCAAACTCCGACGATTTCGACATGAATTTTCCGGACGGCGAATATATCGGCGAACTCGAACTGCGCTATTCACTGTTCTCACAGCCGGGCAAATTGCGGCTCATGGCATGGGCCAACCGCGCCAATATGGGCAGCTATACTGCGGCCCTTGCTGAGCCGATCACAACGCCAAATTATCCAGACATAACGCTAGTGCGCCAAGTGCGAACCAATTACGGCTTCGACGCCAATCTCGAGCAGGCGATCACTGCCGATCTCGGCGTGTTCTCGCGCGCAACCTGGAGCCCGGGTCTCGATGAAATCATCGCCTGGACCGATTGCGATCAAAGCCTTTCCGCCGGTGCCGTGCTCAAGGGCACCTCCTGGGGTCGCCCGAACGATACGATCGGAATGGGAGGAGTGTTGGAAGGGCTCTCGCCCGAGGCGCGCGCCTATTTCGCCGCCGGTGGCCTCGGCATCTTGATTGGCGATGGTGCGCTCAACTACCGGCCCGAGAAAGTGCTGGAGAGCTATTACTCATATAGTCTCAACAAGTGGGCGTCTTTCACCTTCGATTATCAGTTCGTCGGCGATCCCGGATATAACGCCGACCGCGGACCGGTCCACATCTTTTCCGGCCGGCTGCACGCGCAGTTTTGAGACGAGCAACCGAGAGCTCCCTGTCGTCTTCTCAAGGCCATGCCGGCTACCTGTTGTCCATTTCCGCATGCCGAGTTTGAATAAAAACAGTAGACCCGATGCCAAAAGTTCTCAAATGGGCGATGACTGCTAAACCTAGAAAGGTGCCGATCATGAGTATCGCTAGCCCAAATGAAACGGCCCGCGACCGGACCGCAATGATCCATCAGGCGTTTTGGCTTGAGTACCTTACGCTCGGTTGGATGACCGTTGAAACCGCAGTGGCCATCGCCTCTGGCATTACTGCAAACAGCCTGACGTTGGTCGCCTTCGGCATCGACAGCGTTATCGAGCTCGCTTCCGCCGGAATGTTAGTTTGGCGCCTTACAGTTGAACTCCGGCGCGGACAGATGTTCGCCGAAAGCGCAGAACAAAAAGCTTCCCGCATTGGCGGCGGTTTGCTGTTCGTCCTTGCCGCCTACGTTGTCGCAAGCGCTGGCTGGAAGCTCTGGACACACCAAGGTGCGCAGTTCTCGCTGCCCGGCCTTATTCTATGCGTGCTCGCTGTTCCGATAATGTATTTCCTTTCCCGCCGTAAGCTTGCCCTTGCCGAAACGCTTGGTAGTCGCGCGCTCAAGGCTGATGCAGCCGAGAGCATTACCCGCGGTTGGCTATCCCTTGTCGTGGTCGCAGCTCTCATTGTGCAGCTTTCTATAGGTGCATGGTGGGTGGACGCAGTGGCCTCCCTCGGTATCGTTTGGTTTCTTATTCGCGAAGGTCGAGAGGCTTGGACCGAAGATGGGTGTTGCGCTCACCACTGAACCGCATGTCAGCTTTTGATGCTGTGGACGGGTGCGCCGGGAGACCGGCGAGAGGTAGACGGTGGCGCAAGACAAGTTCGGGGTGCTGATGTTTTCCGTCCCACAGAAGGCAACACGGCTGGTGTCGATATCGCAAGACACACGCCGACCCCGCGTCATCGTAGACCTGGCATGCGCAGAAGCCTTTTGCACGGGAACCGGGAGATCTCCATCGCCGTCCCCGCCAGTCGTGGCCGGGACGTTGTCGGGAAGGCCGGAGGCTGAGCCGATGATGAGTGCCAGGGAGAAGTCGGACCTGCCCGAAGTAGCAGAGAAGCGAGCGAACAAGGCGGCCTTGGCCGCTGCGAAACTCGTGGAGCGAAGGGGCAGGGCCAAGGAGAATGCGGAACTGCAAAACACGGTCCGGACGCAGAGCCGGGCAGCCGTGTCACAGGCGCAGGTCCGCATACGAGAAGCCGTCATCAGGAACAAACAGGACAAGCTGACGGCGCTTCTGCATCACATCAACATTGACTGTCCTGCGCGCAAGCTTCTTCGGACTGAAGAAGACTGCAGCGCCAGGTGTCGACGAGATGACGTGGACCGAGTACGCGGGGGCGTCGCGAGATCGGCGGCGATGTAGTGCACCCCTTCGATGGCGTCGGCCGGCACTGTGCGCGCGGTGGCGATTACTTTCGCGCCCGCAACGCGCAAGACATCCACAACGGCAGCGCCGACACCCCTGGTGCCGCCGGTGACGAGCGCGCGATGGTCGGTCAGATCGAGATCGAAGCTCATGGGATGATCTCCAGATTGGCAATCTTCCCGAGTTCCAGGCGGAAGAAGAAGCGCAGATCGGCCCGGCCACCCGGAAAATTGCCTTCGAGATGGCAGGTCACGATGGTGGTTCCATCCTTCTGCTCGGCGGACAGCGGCTCGCAGGTGTAGGTGTATTTGGCGGCGGTCTCCATCTTCCACTGCTTGATCGCGGCGACACCCGTGTAGGTGTGGCCTTCGTCTTTTACGATCGCGCTGCTGGCGAAGCACCGCGTAACGGCGTCGCCGTCGAGCTTGTCGGCGGCGAAGTATGCCGCGAGCGGTTCCGGAAGTTGGATGGTCATGTTCGGTCTCCATCATTTCGATGGGACAAAGATCGTGATTTCCGGTCGATAAGATAATCGACTATAATGTGGATGCCATATTTAGGGAATGATGCATAATGCGCGGGTCGGAATTCGCGGAATTGAAGGCTTTCGCGGCTGTCGTCCGGCACGCCAGCTTCGCGCGCGCCGCTGATCATCTGGGACTGTCCGCATCCGCGTTGAGCCAGACGATCCGCCAGCTTGAGACTCGCCTCGGCGCCCGATTGCTCAACCGCACCACGCGCAGCGTGGCACCCACAGAGGTGGGCGCAAGGCTCTATGACCGCATCATGCCGATGATGCAGGAGATGGACGCGGCGGTGGCTGAGGCCGTGGCGGCGACCGGCCGCACTGCTGGGACTTTACGCATCAACACGCTGGGCATGGCTGCCAAGAAATTGATCGCCCCCCGGCTTGGCCGCTTTCATCGCGCCTATCCCGATGTGGTGCTCGACATCGTCATCGACGACGGCCTCAGCGACATCGTTGCCGGCCGCTTCGATGCTGGCATCCGTATCGGCGAGCGCTTGGAGAAAGACATGATCGCCGTTCGACTGACACCCGACATCGCGATGCTCGCGGTCGCGTCACCTCAACACCTGGCCCATCACGGTGAGCCGAGGGTCCCAGCCGATCTGCACCGACACGCTTGCATCAACTGGCGCTTTCCGGGGAGCGGCGCGGTCTATCGCTGGCAGATGGAGAAGAAGAACAAAAAAATAGAGATGGAGGTGAGCGGCCCGTTGATTTCCAATCTTCAGGAGGTCGTGCTCGAAGGCGCACTACAGGGACTGGGCATCCTTTATGCTTATGACGACGATCGCGTTCATGAATTGATTGCCGCCGGCCGTCTCAAGCGCGTCCTTGCCGATTGGTCGCCGACGCTCCCGGGCCTCTTCTTTTACTATTCGGACAGGCGCAATCCGAATCCGGCGCTCAGGGCATTCATCGACTGCCTGCTTGATCGAGACAATTGAACGAGCAAACAGCTACTATTGCGAACTATCTATACATGAAGTCGCCAATAACAGCCCACGGTGTCCTGACCTATCCTGAACTACTCCCCCTCACTCCCACTCGATTGTTTTGAGTCATCATAATGCGTGATATGGCATCGTAAATTTTTCGGCGCAGTATGAAGAACCGTTTCCCCGATCCGTCAGAAATTCACGCTCTTGAATTCAATGGGGAATTCACCGATTTCAGAATCTCCTCGGTTCCAGCGACTATCTACATCAATCGGTCTATTTCTTTCTGATGGCCCGCTTGCCAGTCTATACCAGCAGCTCCAAAAAAGACCGCCACGAGGCTAACCGGACGCCGCCCTGCGCGCGCTTACAGAGGCACGATCTTAACTCGTCCTCAGCGATTCGATCCGACGGCTGACGGCCGATACGCTCGACCCATGCGCTTCCCTTGCTCGCGAGAAACGGCCTGCTGCAGTCGATGGCACCAGATAACGGCCTACCACGGCTGCGCATCGCTCGTGCCGAAGAAGCCTCCGGTCCCTGCCCGTGATCTTGCGATCCGGTGGCGGCGAAAACTGGGTCTGACTCAATCTCGATGAAGTTTACTGATGGCAATCGCGCTGTTCTCCAAAAGAAATCAGCGCCATGCGAATCAATTTTCGGATTTCTGCTCTCGTCCCCGTGGGTCTGATTGTTGTAAGCGTGGCCCAACTCGAGGATTCCATCTTTGTAACCGCTCGGGCCGGTATCCAGGTGGCGAGTTGTCCTCTGTGTGGATCGCCTTCGCGACGCGTTCACAGTTGGTATGTTCGTGAGGTTTCGGACCTGCCGTGCTCAGGCCGGAGCGTACGGCTTCGGGTCGTGATACGCCGGTATCGTTGCGACACCCAGCATTGTCGGAGACGGATCTTCGCCGAACGCTTTGACAAGACGGTACTTCTCGTCCGGTCACGCCGGACCAGCCGGCTGGACTGCATCGTCCATCATCTCGGGTTAGCTCTGGGCGGCAGACCGGCAGCGAGCTTCGCCAAACGGCTGATGCTACCAGTCAGCAATGATACCGTTCTCCGTGTGGTACGAGCCCGCGCTTGCCCGCGCACCGAACCGCTGAACGTGGTTGGCATCGACGACTGGGCCTTCCGACGTAACCACAGCTATGGAACAATCGTCTGCGACCTGGAGCGACGACGCATCGTGACGCTGTTGCCAGATCGAGAGGTGGCGACAGTTGAGGCTTGGCTCGCTGATCATCCCGACATTACGGTCCTCTCTCGCGATCGTGGCGGCGGATACGGCGAAGCAGCTTCGAAGGCATTGCCTAGCGCCATACAGGTTGCCGATCGCTGGCATCTTATGGAGAACGCGAGCTCGGCTTTCTTGAGCGCCGTCCGTAAATCGATGCGTCCGATCCGTGCAGCGATCGGCGCAACGACGATCAATCCAGAGCTACTGACCTGCGCGGAACGACTGCAATACGAGGGTTACTTGCGACGTGAGGAGACCATTGCCACCATCTTGGCGCTCGCCAAGGATGGCACGGCCATCAAGCAGATCGTTCGTAAAACCGGCCACAGTCGCAATCGTGTCCGCCAGGTCCTTCGGGGCGATAGAGGTGACGTCTTCAGGACGCGGCAAAGCTCGCTCGATGCACATCTGCCTCTGCTCGATGCACAATGGGCTGGAGGCTGTCGCAACGGCGCCAAACTCTGACGGAGCCTCAAATTGGATGGCTTCCGCGGTTCGCAGCGGGTGGTCAGCGAGTGGGCGACCCGACGCCGTCGCTCCGAAAAGGCCAGCGATCAGCAACTGCAGAAGGTGCCCTCGGCTCGAACGATAGCAAGGCTGATGACGTCGGCGCGTGATCACATGAGCAAAGCCGATACCGTCACGATAGCGGCTATCGAGGCCGGTGTGCCGACGCTGATCGCCGCGCGAATACTCACCGATCGGTTTCACACCATGATCCGAAATAGAAAAGAGGCTGATCTTGTTCCCTGGATTGCCGCCGCAAGCAACAGCCTGCTCGGCTCCTTCGCTTCGGGGGTCACCAAAGATATCGGCGCGGTACATGCTGCCCTGGTCCAGCCGTGGTCGAACGGCCAGACCGAAGGCCAGATCACCAAGCTCAAGCTCGTCAAGCGACAGATGTACGGCAGAGCAAAGATCGATCTCCTTCAGGCAAGATTGATCGGCGCGACCTGAGCGGCGGTGAACATCATCGAGATTGCGTCAGAGCCGAAAACTGACCCCGTACCTGAGACGCTCGGCCAAAGCCGCCGCCCCGCCGGCGCTCACCGCCGTCAATTAAACTAATAAGAAAATTTCCCAATTAGAACCGGCCGGCGCCGGAGCCGCCAGCTGGGGCATGAAAAATCCGGCGCCGCGCTCGGCACCCCTCGCCAATGGATAAAGTCCAGCCCGAAAATCAGAGCGAGCACACGCCGGTGAGTATCGCCGAAGGACCGAGTTCTGATGTGGTGGACGGCGCCCGCTCCCGGCATCGAAGTGCCATAGGGTGGTTGCGTCGAAACGCACCACATTGAGGGGGGCCGTCCACATGCAAATTACCACAATCGGCTTGGATATCGCCAAGAACGTATTCCAAGTTCACGGGATCGATGCGACCGAGAAGGTCGTGGTTCGCAAGCAACTTCGGCGCGGCCAGGTGCTGGCATTTTTCAGTTGTCTGCCGGCGTGCCTCGTCGGCATCGAGGCCTGCGCGACTGCGCATTATTGGGCCCGTGAGCTGACGAAGCTCGGTCACAAGGTCCGCGTGATGCCAGCGAAGGACGTGAAGGCCTACGTCAAACGCCACAAGAACGACGCTGCCGACGCCGAGGCGATCTGCGAGGCGGTTCGGCGTCCGACCATGCGTTTCGTTCAGATCAAATCGGCCGAGCAGCAGGGCCGGTTGATGCAACATCGAACACGCGATCTGCTGATGCGCCAACGGACCCAGACGATCAATGCGTTACGGGCGCATTTGGCTGAGCTCGGCATTACGGCTGCACAGGGCAACGCAGGGCTCAAGGAGCTTCTGAAGATCATTGCCAGCGATCAAGACGAGCGCTTGCCGGCGGATGCTCGCGCGAGCCTCGTCGTGCTGGCGGCAGAGCTTCATGCAGTGCAAACGCTGATCGGATCAATCGAGAAACGGATCAAGACACAGCACCGCTCGAACGAGGCGAGCAAGCGGCTTGAGACCATCCCGGGTGTCGGTGTCATCGGGGCGACCGCGATAGAGGCAACAGTCACGGACCCGACGGTTTTTCGATCGGGGCGTGACTTTGCGGCCTGGATCGGGCTCGTGCCGCGCCAGAATTCGACCGGCGGCAAGCAGAAGCTGGGGCCGATCTCCAAACAGGGCGACCACTATGTGCGACGCATTCTGGTGGTAGGGGCGCATGCGGTCTTGCGCTGCGCCAAGCAAAACCCGGCAAAATATCCCTGGCTCACCCAACTGCTGGCGCGACGACCCTTCAAGGTCGTGGCGGTGGCGCTCGCCAACAAGATGGCGCGCATGGCTTGGGCGCTGCTTGCCCACGGGGACACGTACCGGGCGCCTGTGCTTGCGGTAGCGGTGTAAGGAGGCTGGCGAACGGACTGTGAGGTTGCATCCGTGCGTCCATGAACTGCAGGGGTGATGAAGACACTGATGCGAAACGGTCGAGACCGTCGATCGGAAAACCCGTTACGGGTCAGGCGAAGAAAGAACGCGTGAGTTTGTTTGGGACCGATCTGCGGATCACATCAGGGCCAGCGGTCAAGGCGCCGCACTCAAAGGCCGGATACATGACTGCACCCGAACGTTCGCTGATAGTCAAATTCCTCTTGCACCGCGGGCGCCGTCCATACATGACCCAATGCGCGACTTCGGGGCCATGCCGTATTAACAGGCTCGGGTCACATCATTGATGAGACCCGAGCATCGCAATGATTCAGAGTGATCAGGCAGCTTTTACGTTGATCGTCTTTGCCGCTTTTTGAGCTTCAAGCCTTTTCGGCAGGGTTACGGTGAGTATCCCCTTCTTGAAGTTTGCCTCGATCTCGTCGGTATCGACACCATCGGGCAACTGAAAAGCCCGCTCAAATGACCCAAAACTTCGTTCGCGGAGGTAATAGTCCTTTTTCTTCTCTTCTTTTTCGTCCTGCTTCTCGCCCCTGATGGTCAGGACCCCGTTAGCGACTCTGACCTCGATGTTCTTCTCGTCAATGCCGGGCATTTCGGCGGTGACTTCATAAGCGTTCTCGGTGTCGCTAATATCGACTGCCGGAACCTGGCAAAGGTCATTTCCCGGCCCCAGGAAGGCATGAGATCGGAGGCAAACCTGCGGAAGGGGGTCCGCCAAAAGCCCACACCGAAATCGTCGAACAAACGATCGATGTCGCGGCGAAGACTTTCAAACGGCTGCCACGTCTGCGGCAGAGACGACTTGTCGGCCTTTACGGGTAATCGAGTGGGTTCGGGCATTGCACATCCTCCAGGAACTAGCGCATAGGTGCCACTCACACTCGGTTTTGTGTGTACGAGCTATCAGCGGCTAAATCGTGACATTTGCGCTGGATGTCCGGAGTTGAGTTCCGACGATTAGGCCAGCGACCTGCAACTGAACTATATTACTGTCAGGCCTTTTGTCGCACGCGGGTTCCGACGATGACGAAGGACAGGCAAATCACGGCAGAGGTCGCGCCGGAACACGGCGGCGGCGCTGCGATCCGCAGCACGGCTCCCCCGGAAAACGTGCGCCTGTCGGATACCGACAGACTCGAAACGTTCAGTGACGGCATCTTCGCGATTACCATCACGCTTCTCGTGTTCGACATCGTGCGGCCGGATTATGAGCCGGGACACCTGTGGGAACGACTCCTGGCGCAGTGGCCGAACTACGTAGCCTTCCTCGCCTCGTTCTGTTACGTCGGCATCATCTGGCTCAATCACCGCGCCGTGTTTTCACGCGTGCGACAGTGCGACCGCGGCCTGCATCTGGCAAACCTGTTTCTTCTGTTGACCTCTGGGCTGATCCCGTTTCCGACCGCACTGTTATCGGCGGCGCTTCAGCGCGGCAACGCTTCGGACGCTGTTATTGCCGTCGAGATTTACGCCGCCGTCGGCGGCCTTATGTGTCTCTCGTGGCTCGTGTTGTTCCACATTCTCGCGATTCATCCGTACCTGCAGGAACATTATGTCGAACCGACATACTTTCCCCGCGAGCGCCATCGCGCGGTGATCGGAATAGTACTCTACGCGCTGGCAGGCCTGATCGGTTGGGCCTATTCGCCAAAGCTCGCTCTCTTGATTTTTCTTCTGTTGCCGATCTTCTACGGCATCACCAGCGAAGGCCTGACCGAAACCCGGATCGGGCTTCTGCACCGGGTCGCCCGGGGTCATCGCCGTTAGATGTCTGAGTTTGGCCCCTTGCGACAGATATATGGCAAGCGAATGTCGGCGTTCAGGGTAATCGCGGAAGTCGCTTCTACATGCTTCAAACGACGTTCGTGATCCTTAACGGTCATTTGATGTGGTGCAGAATTCAAGAACTGCGAGATGGCGCCGTAATGTTTGCGACACGATCAAGGTTTGCAATCAATCGGGTGAGCAGGGTCACGAGCTGCGCGGCTTCTTCATCCGTGAAGCCGCTTAATACCTCGCAGTTGCCTTCGAGCAGAACCGCGCAGGCTTGAGGCAGACGCGCGTGAGCGGCCTCTGTTAGCGTGATCCGGCTGCTGCGCCCGTCAGCCGGATCGGGGGTGCGCCGGATCAGCCCATCCCGCTCCATGCGGGCCAGCATTTGCGCCATCGAGGGTTGCTCGATCCTGGCAAACAGCGCCAGGTCACGTTGCGTCCCTGCTTGGCCATTCTGAAGCGCGACCAGCACTGGCAGATGGCCGACACCGAAGCCGAGCGGCTTGAGGCGGGCCTCGCTCAGGCGGGCGAATGCCCGCGCCGCCAAGCTGATCAGATGCCCCGGCGTCGATAGCACCTCCAACGCCATCAATCAGCTCTCTTGCATAGGCAGCTATCTTTATGCATAGGTGCCTATATACAGAAGAGGCCAGCCCGTGGCAACGCGGGTTCCGCTTCTTCCCGCGTGCATCGACAAAGGGGATGCTGATGGCTGACAACATCGAGGTTCTGAAGCGCATCTATGACCGCTTCAATGCACGGGACATCGACAGCGTTCTTGCTGTGCTGGCCGACGACGTAGCTTGGGCCAACGGCATGGATGGTGGCCATGTTCATGGGCTTGAGGCCGTCAGAGAGTATTGGACCCGCCAGTGGACTATTGTCAGCCCGCATGTCGAGCCGGTGAGTTTCACCGAGACCGGAGATAGCTCGGTCGTCGTGGAGGTCCAGCAGTCCGTCCGCGATCTCGAAGGCAAGCCTTTGCAGGATCAAGCGCACGGACTGAAGGACAAAACGGTGATGCACGTCTTTCGCCTTCAGGATGGCAAGGTCACTCGCTTCGCCATTCAGGACGCTTCCTGAGCGCATGCCCGAAACTCAAGATTTTCGCACGAACTTTAGACCCCTGAACTCCCGCGTTTTTTCTGGTGCACATGCCGATGCGAATGTCGCCTCCTGGCCGATTTTGTTGAAAAAGTCGAAGTATCGACTCGGCTCAAATTTTTTAGCGCCGTGGGTGCGATTTTCAGATATGGACGCGGAGGCCCTCATCACCCGTCTCAGACTTAACGGACCGAGTTCTAAATCGATCTGTGGCGGTAATTAGTGTCAATCGAAGATCTCGTTGGCGTTCTGGCAGATTTGCGGCGACTTTAGACTCGCGACTTTTTCAACAGAATCGGCCCTTAGCAACATGAGACCCTGAAACGGTGGTCGATCGCTTTTGGGGGTACAACGGACATGGCCAAACCTGTCATCGGTCCGGGCCAGTGGTGAATGACCCAAAGCGACAGAGCAGAGTCGAATAGCCGAGACATCCACCCTCACAGGGCACAGTCGCTGTTCGGCCGAATCATTCCGTCGGGGCCGAGCGATTGTGGACACGTCGCCCGAGGAACATACGCCGGAACAGTTCGTCTTTCATAACGAATTGATGGTAGAGCGCGGCAAGCACGTGCAAAACGATGAAGCCGGCCAGGATCGTCGCAATATAGCCGTGTGCTAGAAAGCTCGGATAAATCTTGAAGGTCGGTGGTAGCGGGGCGCCTGAGGCGCCGAAAACGATCGTCAGGAGCCCCGCAAGAATCGCCGTTGTGAAGCCGCTGCCCACCATCAAGAGGACCAGGCCGTAAAAGCCGTAATGGGTGATCGGCGCGATCCGATCCAGGAGGGGATAACCTGTCGTCGCAGCTGCCGGACGCGATGTCCACATTCGAACGGCGAAGCGAATGACCATCAAGGCGAGTATCAGCATTCCGCCCGCCATGTGTACCCGCAGAACACCAATCTTCTGAGGATCAACATTGGGCATCGCTGCGAGTACGAAAAAACCTATGGCCAACGCCGCGATGATCAGGACGGCAAGCACCCAATGCAGCGTCACCAGCAGTGGATGATAGCGGGGCACCTGTTTCATTTTCAATTCCTATTGAGAGACGTCGATTTGAGTGTGACGCGCACCAAGGTTCGATCCTCAGCGAGCCTGAGGCAGCGCGGAAGTTGAGCGCGCACCCGGGCGGCTGGCGTCGTTCCCGAGCGCCGGCAAGCTCACGGTGAAACAGCTGCCGCGCTGAGGGTCGTAGACAACGTCGCCGCCGTGGCGGCGTGCGATCTGCCGCACCAGCGACAGCCCAAGGCCCGCTCCTTGCGGGCCGGACGCTGCCGCGACCCGGTAGAACGGCAGAAACAATCCGGCGCGCTCCGGCTCACCGATCACCGCCCCCTGGTCGCGGATGCGCAGCAGCACGCAGCCCTCGCCCGCCTCCAGACCGACCTCGACGGGCGGCTGGCCGTGACGCGCGGCGTTCTCGATTAGATTGCGGATCATGCGGCGCAGCAGCATCGGATCCCCGTGCGCCAGGATCGATCTTCCCTCGATGTGGCAATTGTCGTATCGCGCGCATTCCTCGGCCGCGAGCGCGAGCAGATCTACGTCCTCGGCATGGTCGATATGCTCGACAGCATCGAGCCGACTGGCGAGCAGGATCTCGTCGACCAGCCGGTCGAGCTCGGCAATGTCCTTTTCGAGTTCGGCCTTGCGGGCAGGATCGCCCTTGGCAAGCTCGATCCCGAGTCGGATTCGCGTGAGCGGGGTGCGCAGCTCGTGCGATGCATTGGCGAGCAACATCTTGTGGGACTGGACCAGGGCCTCGATCCGGGCAGCGGCTTGATTGAAGCTGTTGGCGAGCTGGGCAACCTCATCGCGTCCCTCGACTTCGACGCGCGCGCTCAGGTCGCCGGCGCCTAGCGATTGCACCCCATTTTGCAATCGCTCGAGGCGCCGTGTCAGCCGCCGCGCCACCGGCAGCGCGCCGAGTGCCACCGCGACCGCGAGAGCCCCGAGAAAAACGATGAGCATGAGCGCAGGCGGGCGCCGCGGTCCCGGTATGCGCCCAACCAGCCATCGGCCGTCCAGGAGATGGATCGAAAAGGCGGGACGCGAGCCTCCAGATAGCCAACCGGGGGGGCCGTTAACGTTGGGAGTCGGAACGGGTCTTCCCGCGGACGCGATCCGCTCGCCGGTGGCGTCGAACAGCGCGATGTCCGTGGCGAAGCGCGCGGCTAGCTGCGATATAGCCTGCTGCTGCTGCTCGCGCGACGCGTTAATCGGCGGAACCAATCCGGCCGCGATCGCGCCGGCGAGTTCGACGGACTGGCCGAACGGTGGAATGTTGAGGGTGAAGCGCCACATCAGGCCAGCCGCGAGCAGGACGAGGATCAGGCTGCCTACGATGGTGAAGTAGATCTGAAGATAGAGCCGGCGCATCGGAATCCCTGCGTTACGTCTGCGCCTTGGCAAACACGTATCCGGCGCCGCGGATCGTGATGATGCGCCTCGGCTTCTTCGGATCGTCCTCAATCGCCGCACGGATGCGCGACACATGCACGTCGATCGAGCGGTCAAAGGCCTCCAGCGCTTCTCCTTTGGTGAGGTCCATCAGCGCCTCGCGCGAGGTGACCCTGCCGGCATGCTCGGCGAGCACCAGCAGCAGCGCGAACTGGTAGCTCGTGAGAACGCGCGGCGCTCCGTCGAGCCGCACCTCGCGGGATCCCCGATCGATCTCGAGCCGTCCAAAGCGCAGAACATCGGGCTTTGCGCCGCCGCGCCCGCGCCGAAGTACCGCGCGCAGTCGAGCCAACAGCTCACGCGGCTCGAATGGCTTGGCGAGGTAATCGTCGGCGCCGAGCTCCAGGCCGACCACGCGATCGGTGGCATCGCCGCGTGCCGTGAGCATGAGCAAGGGCGTGTCGGAGCGACTACGGATTTTTCGGCAAATATCGAGGCCGTCCATGTCGGGCAGCATCAGGTCGAGAACGATGGCGTCCATCGGCTCGGTCTCATGAATTGCGAGACCGCGCGCTCCGGTTCCGGCGTGGACCACGTGAAATGCCGCCTTGCCGAGATACTCTTCGAGCATGCCGGCAAGGCGGAGATCGTCCTCGATTAGCAGGATGCGGTAAGCCGGTGCTGCCATCAATTACGACGCCAGGGCGTCCATTGGCCGTCGAACGATGGGCCGTTAAACGATGCTGCCCAATCGGAGATTTTTTTGCGCTGCTCCGGCTTCAACGTATCCGAGGCGTCCGCCAGCGCTTGCGCAACGCGCTTACTGGCGGCCTCGGCAAGCCCCACCTGCGCAACCCGTAGGCGTTCGATCGCGTCGCGGTCGACGGTGGGCCCGGTCAGTAGCGCCAATGCTTCGCCGCGGGAGGCTCGTGCCTTGTCCCGCAAAGGCAAGAGATCGTGTGCGGCCGACTTGGCGACCGCCGCGATCTTCGCCTGCTGTTCCGGCGTCGCATCCAGTTCGATCGCCATGTGCTTGGTCATTCGGTCGATCCGCTCGTCGATTTGATCGGCGCTGAACGTCCCACTCATAAAGCCCGCATGATGCCAGCCATAGCCCCGCGCGAATGCGGCAGACAAGAGGCCTCCCGCCAACCCGGCGGCCAGCGCGAGCAACACCAACAATACGTTCGCGCCGCGCCGGCGGTAATCCCGCCGCGGAATCTCGTTCGAACTCGGCGCTCCGGTGTCCTGATCAGTCATCTAGCTCTCCTGTCGCAATCGCAGGCGATGCTGCCTGCCAACCGCAACATAGGCGCGCCGATTTTCCGGCCTGTCTCGGCCAGGTAAAGTTTTGTAAAGCGCGCGCGTACCGTTTTCCGCAAGCGGGCAGAGGAGCAGGGTATGGCCACTGGACCGGTCCAGGCCCGGTAATGCCAAATTCCTTGTACCGCAGCGAGAATTCACCGAACCGCCAAGCAAAACAATTCATTGCCCGGTGGTGAAAATCGCCGACGCGAACGGCCCGCATATGTCGCCTATTGGCCCGTTTCGACCAATCGCGGTACGCGTTGCCATGTCGGCAATCGGGTGATCAACGGACTTACTGCCGACATCGCCGAAATGACGTTCGTGACCGTGCGCCCCGAGGGCGCGAACTATCAGTGAGGGAGGATCTCACCCGGATAAATGTCGATTGGTCCGGAAGCTGGCAGGCGACACGGTCGGGTAACTGGCTGGGTCGGAGCCCTGCGACAAAGGCAGCCTTGGGCTGCTGAGCGATCTGATGGGCCGTAATAAAGTGAAGCCCGAGCAGGCCTCGAAAGTTCTAATGCGGATGCCGACCCTCCGGTCATTTGGGGAAGGCCGCACGTGTGGGGAAGTAATCGACACGCGCACCCGCACGATCCGCCGGGGTAGTGGGTACGGCACGTCGGAAGGGTGGTTCGTAGTTACAGGGGGAGACCCGTCGCAGACGAGGGTAGCAGCCTCAGCATCGCATCAGGCGGTGGTCACGGCGGGAGTTGGACGGGGTCGTAAGAGTGTTGAGGCCGGGTAATGCCGGCGGAGCAAAGGGCCCCGACTTCTGGTGCGCTTTCGAAGATGGTGAGGTGAAGGTGATTGGCGATGAGCCTGACAACGCCTGATAAGATCCGGAACCTTCAGAGGAAGCTCTACTGCAAAGCGAAGGCGGAGCCCGCCTTCCGCTTCTATCTGCTCTACGACAAGATCTGTCGCGAGGACATCCTGGACCACGCCTATCGGCTCGCCCGCGTTAATGCGGGCGCACCGGGTGCGGATGGGATGACGTTTGCTCGCATCGAGGAGCAGGGGCTGGAAGCATGGTTGGCGGGCTTGCGCGCGGAACTGGTCTCGAAGACATACCGACCTGATCCGGTGCGGCAGGTGATGATCCCCAAAGCGAATGGTGGCGAGCGTCCGCTCGGCATTCCGACCATTCGTGATCGTGTGATTCAGACTGCCGCCAAGATCGTGATCGAACCCATCTTCGAGGCTGACTTCGAGGACAATGCCTACGGCTACCGACCCACACGCGGAGCGGTAGACGCGGTCAGGGAAGTGCACCGGCATTTATGCCGGGGGTATGCTGACGTAGTTGATGCTGATTTGTCCAAGTACTTCGATACGATCCCGCATTCCGAGCTGATAAAGTCAGTAGCCCGGCGTGTCGTGGATCGAAACGTCCTGCGCCTCATCAAAATGTGGCTGAGGGCGCCGATCGAGGAACGGGACGCGGACGGAACCCGGCGCATGAGTGGCGGCAATGGAAACACGCGCGGCACGCCGCAAGGCGGCGTCGCAAGTCCACTGCTCGCCAACATCTACATGAACCGGTTCCTGAAGCATTGGCGTTTGACCGGATGCGGCGACACGTTCCATGCTCACGTCGTCTCCTATGCCGACGACTTCGTTATCCTCAGCCGCGGTCGCGCGGCGGAGGCATTAGCGTGGACAAAGGCGGTGATGACCAAGCTCGGGTTGACGATTAACGAGGGTAAAACATCGTTGAGAAACGCCCGAAAGGAACGCTTCGACTTCCTTGGCTACTCGTTCGGCGCGCATTTGTTCGAGGCGAACGGGAATTGGTATCAGGGTGCGAGCCCGTCCAAGAAGAGCGTGCAACGGCTCAAAACAAAGGTCGGCGATCTTCTGGTGCCGAGCAATATCGATCCATGGCCAGAAGTGCGTGACAAGCTGAACAGGTCACTGCGAGGCTGGTCCAACTACTTTGGCTACGGCTCGCGGAGCAAGGCATACCGTAGCGTCGACCATTACGTCTTTGAACGTGTGCGCAGGTTCCTCGTGCGAAGGCACAAGGTGCAAGGGCGCGGCAATCGCCGATTCACATTCGATGTAATTCATCGAGAACTCGGCGTTCTGTGCCTCCAACGGCTGCCCCGAGCGGTCCCGTCGTGTGCCTTGCGGTGAAGCCAGTCGGAAAGCCGGATGCCGGAGATCGGCTTGTCCGGTTTGATGAGCGGGGATGGAAAACGGGGCGTTGGCCATAGGCCCCAAGCTACCGCGCCCATCCTCGACTCTACCATGAGCGACATTAAGCATGCGTTGTTGAGCGGTTGCACAAAGCCCGTCCGAGCCCCTTCCAGAGCATCGGGTAAGCCGCGGTAGCAGGTTTCTTATGGCCGCACCGCCGGCGTCTCGATCGTCATCCCGTGCGCCCGTTGAATTAGGAAAAGTTCCAGGGACACGAGTTCGCTCGAGCCGAAGGGAAAGAGCTCGGCGCGTATACCGAAGAGGCAGTTGCGTAGCCGGCGTTGCAAGGACCCGACGCTCTGCCATTCGAGGCGGTAGAGCGGATAGCCGTTCGGATGGCCCTGAGGCAGCAAGGCGCCGGCAATCCGTTTGCCCCAATTGTCGTCATGGCATTGGGCGCAGCTCAGATTGATTTGTCCTTGGCGGCGCGTAAAAAACTCGCGCCCGCGATCGATGAAGGGCTTGAGCCGCTCGTCGTTCGCTTCCGCGATCGGCAGGCCACGCGACTGGCGTCCGACATATGTGGCGAGCGCCAACAGGTCGTGACTTTCGAACGGCAACGGTGTCGCCTGCTGATGCTCCGCGCGGCATAAGTTGATGCGCTGCTCGAGATCGATCGGGCCCGTTTGTGCGGGGCTGAAGGCCGGATAGCGCGCTGCGACACCCTTCATGCTGACCACAGCGTTGCCGTGACAGTCGAAACAACTGCGGCCGGCTGCACCAGCCGTTTGGTTCCATAGTGCCTCGCCGTCGAGCACCCACAGCGTCGCCGGATTGACGGTGTCGTCGTCCTGTATGGCCTTGCTTTCGCGGCTGAGATCGGCGTAGCCGGAGCGGCGCTGGTCGAGCGGAATGTCGGCGGGGCGGGCCGATCCCGGGGCGGCAAGCAACGCCAGCGCTATCAGCGTCGCCGTGAGCACGTGGCTGCACACGGTGCGGAGCCTGGGTGTCGACCAATTCATTCCACTGTAACTGTCGCGGTGGCCGTTTCGGTAAAGCCGTTGTCGCCGGTCCACTTAAATTCCAGCGTGCCACTTTCAGTCGCGACGGTGAAGAAGGTGATGAAGGGATTGGCGGCAACGGCGGGCGAAAGGTCAGCGCGGAAGATTTCCACGTCGTTGTAGCTGCACGAGAACGACGTGATGATGTCACGGGGGATGCGTGCGCCGTTGGTTGTGAAGCGGTAACCAGGCTCCATGACGTGGGAGATCAGCGTTTTGATCTCGAAAATCTGGCCGTGCTTGACCTTGGCGGGCACATTGATGAGCGGGCGGGCCACCTAGAAACCCTCCACGCAAGCAGCAAGTGTCACCACAACGTCGGCAGTGGCCGAGCAGAAAGTGCCGTCGCTCATCTCGGCAATGGCCGTTACCGTCTGGCTATCCGCGAGGCGGACACGTGTCGAGATTTTTGCCTTGCCGGCGCGCGGGCCGAGATAGACGGAGATGAGGTAAGGCTGCGGGTTTTTCTCGTTGAAGACATGTATCGCCTTCACGTAGTCGGCCGCGGTCATGGGACTGTCGACCGCGACGACGAGCGATACTGTATTTCCGTTTTCGACGACCGGCGGCACATCGAGTTGGACCCGGTCCTTCTTTACTGGTGCCGTGCCAACGATGTTGCGGATTGCGGCGCGCATCTGCTCAGGTGTCGCCCGAGCCCGCTCGCTTCCGATCGTCGCCGCGAGGGCGCCAATCATCGCTGCCCGCCGGGTCGCGCCGCGTTTCTCCTCGCGCATGAGAGTTCCGATCGCGCCTTTCCGTATCAGTCACGTAAGGTGGCGAGGAATGCCACCACATCCTCGATTTCACCGGCACTCAATATGGGCTTGCCGCGATAGGCCACCGCAACCCGGTTGAGGTCGTCAAGACTGTAATAGCTCGGCATGATCGTTTCGGCGTCGAGTTTGCGGCTGTCGACCAAACGCAACCGCAATTGTCCAACGGACCAGCGCGCACCGGCGCCCTTTAAATCGAGCGCGAGATTACCTTGCAATCGTTCCTCAGGAAACGGGCCAGAATGACACAACAGGCAAAGACCCTTCTGCCTGCTGACGACGATCGCGCGTCCGCGCGCGGCGTCTCCCTTGTTGCCGGTCAGAGAGGCTGGGATTGCGTCAGCAACGATCTTATAGGGCAACAATCGTCCTTGTGCTCCGGCGAAGTTCTCGCCCATCAGCACGAGCGCGGCGACGAGCACGAACCACACTCGCTCAGCCGAACGTTTCGCTTGTGATTGTATTGAACCATCCATTGGCGAGACTTGCTTCGAGCGAGCGCATCGAGCGCGGCGCGTCAAGCAAACTCACACCGCCCGCCCCGGGCACGTCCATCAGCTGCCCATTCGCCGGTTGATACACGCCGGCGATGGAAATGCCATAGTCTGGCGCTACTAGGCTATAGCAGGTGTTGATCAGCTTCGGTGTCGGCGGAGCTTCGCCGCGCAAGAGCCGCACGAGAGCTGTGGCGCACAGTTTGGCCTGGGCGTTGGCTGCAAAGGCCGATTTCGGCATTGCCCCGGCAATCGCCGCGTCGCCCAGCACGTGGATATTAGGGACCAGTTTCAATTCGAACGTGATCGGATCAATCGGACACCAGCCGGTGCGGTCGGCGACGGCGGCAACCGCGGCGATGCGGCCGGCCTTCTGCGGCGGTATGACGTTGCCGACGCTCGCTCGGTGTTTGTCGAAGTCGGTGACGAATGTCTTGGTCGCTGGATCGACTTCTGTCACCGCGCCGCCCTTGGACAGCGGCACCCATTCCAGAAGTTCGGGATAGAGTTCTTTCCAGGCGTTTTGGAAAAGTCGTTGCTTGGAAAAAGCATCCTTAGCGTCGAGAATGATGAGCTTGGAGCGCGGTTTTCGAGTCTTGAGATAATAGGCGATCAAACTGGCGCGCTCGTAGGGTCCCGGCGGACAGCGGAACGGGTTTGCCGGCGCGGAGATAACGACAGTGCCGCCGTTGTCCATCGCCTCAAGCTGGCGGCGCAACAGGAGTGTTTGCTCGCCGGCCTTCCAGGCATGCGGCATCACTCCGGCCGCCGCTTCAGTATAGCCCGGCAGTCCGTCCCAGCGGATAACGATGCCCGGGGCCAACACCAGGCGATCGTAGTTGAGCCGTGCCCCTGTCGCGACGCTTACCGCGCGCGCCTGCGGATCAACAGCCGTCGCACTCGTCGGCACAAGCGTGATGCCATCGGCCGCAAGCTTGTCATAGCCAAATTGCTGGGCCGCAAGGTCGCGCATCCCGGCAATGACGCTGTTGCTGAACGGGCAGGCCGTAAAGGTGCGACTAGCTTCGACGAGATGAATGGAGATACCCGGGTCGGCACGTCTGAGCGCGCGCGCGACGCTTGCCCCAGCAAAGCCGCCGCCAACAACGACGACGCGCGGAGCCGCCTCCTGTGCAAGCATTGGAGCCGGCAGCAACGCCGCACCGCTCCCGGCGGTCAGGGACTTTAGAAAGTCGCGGCGGCTGCGGAGCCTGGGCACGATTGACCAAACCAGTTAGTGTTGCGCGGCATACCAGGCGGCAATCGCCTGGACTTCTTCGACTGTGAAGCCCTTGGCGATGCGGTCCATCACAGTCGCTGGCTTTTGACCGTTGCGGAACGCTTCCATCGCGGCGATGATGTCAGCTGCATTGCGCCCGGCAAGCGTCGGTATCGGCGTGTCGATGCCCGCCTTGGTCGGATGACAGCCCGTGCACGATGACGCTCCGGCGGGAAGTTCCAAACCGGCCGCTCGGGCGGCGGCAACTGAAACGGCGACGAGCGCATACGCGAGACACACACGCACTATGTCAGTCCATGGGGTCCCAAAAATGCCAATAGGCCGGCCGATCGCCGCCATGAGGGCATCACGCAATGGTAAGGCCGTATTTTTTCAGTGGCACCGAGCGATAGCGCTTGCCGGTCGCCGCGGCGATGGCGTTGAGAACGGCCGGTGGCGCCACGCAAATGGTTGGTTCCCCAACGCCACCCCAGAACCCGCCGGACGGCATGACGATGCACTCTACCTTCGGCATTTCGGCGATCACCATGGAGTTGTAGGTGTCGAAATTGGTCTGCTCGATATGGCCGTCCTTGACTGTACATTCGCCGTAGAACAGCGCCGACAAGCCGTAGACGAATGAGCCGGCGATTTGCCGCTCGATCTGCGCCGGGTTGACGGCGTAGCCCGGATCGGTCGCGGCGACGATGCGGTGTATTTTCACTTTGTTGCCGACGATGGAGACTTCCGCGGCGGCCGCCACATAGCTGCCGTAGCCCATATGCTGGGCTATTCCACGAGACACACCGGCCGGCGCCGGCTTGCTCCATCCGATGCCTTCCGCGACCGCGTTGAGCACGCCCAGGTGCTTCGGATGATTGGCCATCAGTCGGCGACGAAACTCTAACGGGTCGACGCCGGCTTCCTTGGCCATCTCGTCCATGAAGCACTCGAGATAGATAGCATTCTGGTTGATGTTGACGCCGCGCCAAAAGCCTGGCGGTACATGCGGATTGCGCATGGCGTGATCGACCAAAATATTGGGCACCGTGTAGCCGATCGCCGCGTCGCCGGAGGGCGCAAAGCCTTGGAACGTGGCAGGATCCATTCCGTTCTGCAGGGCCTCCGGGCGTAACGCCGTAAGGATCGACTGACCGGAAATGCGGGCGTGCAGCGTCGTGAGATTACCTTTGTCATCGAGGCCGGCGGTAAGCCGGCATTGGGTCACTGGATGATAGGTGCCGTGCTGCATGTCCTCTTCGCGCGACCATAACAACTTGATCGGCGTGCCCGGCATTTGCTTGGCGATGAGAACGGCTTGAGTGACATAGTCCGAGCGGCCCCGTCGGCCAAAGCCGCCTCCAAGCATGATCTTGTAGACCTCGACCTTGTTGGCTGGGAGGCCTGACGCCTCAAGCGCTGCGGCAAAGGCCGCTTGGCCGTGCTGTGTGCCGCACCAGACCTCGCATTTGTCAGGCGAATACAGCGCGGTGGCGTTCAGCGGCTCCATACAGGCGTGGTTCTGGTAGGGATAGTCGTACTCTGCCACCACCGTCTTGGCCGCGGCTGCGAGCCCCGCCTTCACATCGCCGCTCCGATTTCCGATGAACGCCTGTTCGGCGTCGAGGCCTTCCTTCAGCCATTTGGCGATGGACTGGCTCGACACTTTGGCATTGTCGCCGTTGTCCCAAACGATCGGCAGGGAATCCAATGCCGTCTTGGCGTGCCACCAGGTATCAGCGACGACGGCAACGGCGTTGTCGCCGACTGGCACCACTTTCTTGATGCCCGGCATCTTGGCGACCTTGTCGGCGTCGAAACTCCTAAGCTTGCCGCCGAACACCGGGCAGGCTTTGATCGTGGCGTTGAGCATGCCCGGCAGCTTGATGTCAACGCCGTAGATCATCTTGCCGGTTGTCTTGTCCCGCGTGTCGAGGCGCTTGACGCTCTTGCCAATGATCTTCCAGTCCTTCGGGTCCTTGAGCGGCACGTCCTTTGGCGGTTCAATCAACGCCGCCGCCGCAGCCACTTTGCCGTAGGTCGTCGAACGGTTCGACGGCTTGTGGGTGATTACGCTGTTGGCTGCCGAGCACTCAGAAGCCAGGACTTTCCACGCGTTGGCGGCGGCCGCGATTAGCATGATACGCGCCGCTGCGCCGCCCTTGCGCACGTAGTCCTGGGACGCGCGAATGCCGCGACTGCCGCCGGTACCGAAATCGCCCCACGGATTTTTGCGCGCAATGCTCTGGCCCGGCGTTGGGTATTCGGTGGTGACCTTCGACCAGTCGCATTCCAGTTCTTCGGCGACCATTTGGGCGAGGCCCGTGAGCGTGCCTTGGCCCATTTCCGAGCGGGCGATGCGGATGACGACGGTGTCGTCCGGCTTGATGACGACCCAGGCATTGATCTCAGGCGACGCCTCGGCACCAGCCGCACTTGCAAGCGGAACATGGAAGCCAAGCGACAGCCCAGCGGCTACCGAGCCGACCAAAAAGGAACGACGGTCAATCCTGGACATGTCATTCATGGTCTCGCCCCGTCACGCGCCGGCTGCGGCGTGGATCGCGGCGCGCACCTGCTGGAAGGTGCCGCACCGGCAAATATTGGTAATCGCGCTGTTGATGTCGGCATCGGTCGGGCTGGGCTTTTCATGCAACAGAGCTGAGACCGCCATGATCATGCCGCTCTGGCAGTAACCGCATTGCGGCACGTCGAGATCGACCCACGCCTGCTGCACCTTGGTGAGCACGCCGGCCTCGGCTAGGCCCTCGATCGTGGTCACTTTTTTGCCAACGACGTCGCCGACCAAGACCGCGCAGGAGCGCGTCGCAACGCCGTCGATGTGTACGGTGCAGGCACCGCATTGCGCAATGCCGCAGCCGTATTTCGTACCAGTCATGCCAATCGTGTCGCGAATAACCCATAGCAGTGGGGTATCCAACTCGACATCGATGTCATGGGATGTTTCGTTGATGGTGAGATGCAGCATATCCGCAGATCCTCTCCAATCAGGATCTTCTAAAGTTAGCATAGACGCCACAAGCCGCACGCACAAAACCGTGATTGGTCTTTGCTACTTCACACCAATGATATGCGGGCATACGGAGCGCATCGGCCCATTATGCTCTGGCTCGTTCATCTCATCGGGTCGGTCGCCCTGATTGTTATGCGAATGGCAATCGAATGCCCTTATCCATCGACATTTAGAACGTCCGGTTCAATCTGAAATTTGTAGCCGCCGAAGCTGAGTTCTTGCCTATATCAACGCCGATAATGGCAACCGCACTATTGAGATTCTGAGACATGTCGTGCTCCTTGTCTTTGGCGCCCCTTGCCAGCTTCCATCGCTGGCGGGGCAGGAGCACGGCCGGACCATCCCATTAACGAACTCATGCGGCTCCGCCGCGTGTATACTGGAATGCCTGTTCCGTCCGGGAGGAAGCCATGGTGCGGGGTAGCGCCAAATTTGCAGCAATCGGGCTCTTGGTTCCATTCGTTCACGCAACAGCAGCCGGCGCCAACGAACTCGACATCTTTGTTCCAAGGGCGATCGCCACCGTGTTGGACCGCGTGGGTGCGCAATTCGAGAGCGAGACTGGTTGTAAGCTCGTGGTCACCAGCGATGTGGGCGCGGGACTTATCCGGCGAATTAATGCCGGTGAGCCTTTCGATTTATTTGCTGGTACACCCGCACAAATCGATGGCTTGATCAAGGACGGCAAAGTCATTGCCGATACGCGCACCAACCTCGTTCGCTCGGGCATCGGCATGGAAGTCCGCGCCGGGGTGCCGAAGCCCGATATCAGTACAGTCGAGGCATTCAAGCGCACGCTCCTCAATGCGAAATCGATTGCGTATCTCAAGGAAGGCGCGAGCGGCGTCTATCTCGCCGGCTTGCTCGACCGGCTCGGGATTGCCGACGCGATAAAGGCGAAGGTCCAGCGGCCGGATACTGATATCGTTTCGGAGCGCGTAGCCAAGGGCGAGGTTGAAATCGGCATGGTCGTCGTGACGCAGATTCTGACGACGCAAGGGGTGCAACTGGTTGGACCACTGCCGCCTGAAATTCAATTTTACATCACGTTCGCCGGCACGGTCTCCAGCAACTCGCCTGTGCCCGATATCGCACGCGCGTTGCTCAAATTCCTGACTGGACCTATTGCAATCCCGGTTATCAAATCGCAGGGCATGGAGCCCGGTTGAGGTTGCCTATTGGCCCGAATGCGACGTGCAGTGTGCCGCGCGGAGCCGAAAAAGACCGGTATACTAGGGTCAATAATCCTCGCCCTAACGGAGAAAACCTGTGAGGCGGCGAGAATTTATTGCCATACTCGGCAGCGCCACTCTGGCGTGGCCGGTCGAGGCGGATGCGCAGAAAGCGCCGACCCCGGCGCTGGGGTTTCTCAGCGGAAGGTCGCCCGCCGAGGCTTCCGATGCCATGGCGGCATTCCGCACAGGCCTCAAAGCGGTCGGATTTAGCGAGGACCGCAATCTCGCAATCGAATATCGCTGGGCGCAAGGTCAATACGACCGGCTGCCATCGCTGGCTGCTGATCTTGTTGGCCGTTCGGTAAGTGTGATTGTTGCAGTCGGTGGCGATGTCGCATCCGACGCCGCGATAGCGGCAACAAGAACAATCCCGATTGTGTTTCTCTATGGCGGCGATCCAGTCTCGCGTGGATTGGTCGTGAGCCTCAATCGACCCGGCGGCAACGCCACTGGCATTACCCTTCTGACCATAGAACTTGAAGCGAAGCGACTGGAACTGCTTCATCAGATGATTCCCAAAGCCGCCACGATTGGCTTGCTCGTGAACGCTGCGAATCCAAATGCCGCCGCGCAGACGCGAGATACGCAAAAAGCTGCGCGCAAATACGGGCTTCGGCTGAATGTGTTTAACGCTCGCAGCGAAAACGATTTCCATGCAGCCTTCGAGACCTTCGCCAAACAACGGACGGACGCGCTACAAGTTACCTCAGACGCAATATTCGTCGGCTCACGCGGTCAGCTCGTTATGCTTGCGGCGCGCTACGAAATTCCGGCGATCTATCACACGCGGGAGATTTCCTTCGCCGGCGGCCTGATGAGCTATGGCGCCAGCATTTCTGACACGTATCGACAGGTCGGCATCTATGCCGGCCGCATCCTGCAAGGTGTTAGACCGTCTGACCTGCCGGTGCTGCAACCTACGAAGTTCGAGCTGGTGATCAATCTCAATACGGCCAAGACGCTCGGCCTTCCTGTTCCAACCGGACTGCTTGTAGCCGCTGATCAGGTGATTGAATAAAAGCCGCGCCACTTCTGCTGTTGGCCCGTTTCGACGTTTGCCGTGGTGCAGCGATACTTCCGTAGTTGGAGGTCAAGCCGACATTCGGGCATCGTCGATCTGAAGCGAATGACCCCAAAGCGGACATGGGACCCGCGCTATTGATGATCTTTTGACTAGCCCCACTCGTCGCGAGGTACCCTAGCCAGCCGTATAGCCGCCGTCGGCGTAGAGGATGTGGCCGGTGTAGAAGTCCGAGGCCTTCGAGGCGAGGAACAGGAGCGGGCCGGCAAGGTCCTCCGGCTCGCCGAGGCGGCCCCTCGGCACCCGCGTAAGGAAGCCCGCGCGCACGGTCTTGCCGCGCTCGTCGTCGGCAAACATCCACTCGGTGAGCGGCGAGCGGAAAACCGTCGGCCCAAGCGCGTTGACGGTGATCCCGGTGGCGCCAAGCTCGCAGCCCAACGCCTTGGTTATGCCGTCGACCGCCGACTTCGACGCGCAGTACGCGCTGTAACCGGCCGGGTGGCCGAGCAGGCCGCGCGCTGACGACATCAGAATAATCTTGCCACCGCGGCCCTGCTTGGTCATCTGCCGTGCCGCGGCGCGCGCCATCAGCCAGGATTGCGTAACGTTCGCGTCCATCACATCGAGAAAGTCTTCGGGTTTCTGATCGACGATTTTCGAGATTTTATTCTGGCCCGACGCGACCACCAGGATGTCGAGGCCGCCGAATTTCTCGACCGCGGCGGCGACGATCGCATCGCAATTGGCTTCTGAGCTCGGCCGCTTGGCGACGATCTCGGCCTTGCCGCCGAGTTTGGCGCATTCGGCCGCGATCTTTTTCAATCCCTCGGCGTTGTTCGCGGTGATGATCACGTTGGCGCCGGACGCCGCGAGCGTCTTTGCAGCAATTGCACCGAACGCGCCGGATGCGCCGGTCACGATCGCGGTCTTGCCTTTGACGTCGAACAGCGACAGCGGGTTTTTCAGGAATTCTTCGGACATGATGTCTCCCTTTCGTCATGCCCGGCCTTGTGCCGGGCATCCACGTTTTGTGGTGCTTCGAAGACGTGGATGGCCGGGACAAGCCCGGCCATGACGCCTATGGCGTCATTTCGGCGCCGGCGCGATGGCGACCAGGATCGAACACACGGCGTTGGTGCAATTGACGATCTCGCGAGTTTCGTTCGGGCCGATGAAGCATGAATCATGCTTTTTCAGCACCGTTTCCTTGCCGTCGATGATCACCGTCAGTTCGCCTTCGAGCACGAAGTAGACCTTCTCCGGCGGCGAAGCATCGGGCCCGGCGCCCCCGCCCGGCAGGAAGTGAGAAATGCCGACAATCAGGCTCTTGGAGCCCCCGGCCTCGGCGCCGAACAGCCGCAGTCCTGTGAAGTCGCGGTGATTTGGCGCCTCGTAAGTCTTGGCCTCGGAGAAGCGTTTGACCTGCATTAGAACTTCTCCCCCTTCTCAATCCGGTAGCCGCCCTTCGGGTCGGTAATGGCGACGAGGCGGATGATGCAGCCGTCGCCGCGGTCCCAGTTCCAAGGAAAGAACGCGAACGTGCAGCGTTTGCCGGTGACCTTGTCGATGTCGCCGCCGACATTCTCGATGCCGAGGATGCCGTTCTTGAACAGGATGCGGTGCACCGGCTCCCAATCGGGAAAATCGTCCTTCCAGTCACGGCCGCCGGACCATTTTTTGTATTCGGCAGCGAGATGCGGATGCAGCGGCCCGTTCCTCTGCGGACCGATCGCGGTCGCCAGCGGATGATCGTTGGCCTGGGTATCGTGGCCGACGACCTTCACTTTCTTTTCCACGAACCATTCGCCGGCCGATGGTACGAACCCCGGCGCGTAGCAGAAATAATCTTCGCTATCTTCATACTTCTTGTGCCAGCCAGTATTGACGATCACTACGTCGCGCGGCCGAACCACCTTGCCGGCAGCTTTCTCCAGATCGTCATAGGTGATCTGCTCCCATTTCTTCTTGGGGATCGAGACCACGATGCCGGAGCCGAAAAAATGCGGCAGCGGCACCTCGTCGATGAACGGCGTGCCCTGAACCACGTGCGCCGGCGCGTCGATGTGGGTGGTGTTATGCATCGACGTGGTGATGCGCTGCGACAGTACGCCCGACTTCGCCATGTAATGGATGCGTTCGATCTCGACGTCTTCGAAGTACGGCCAGTTCGGCGACTGGTAGCCGAAGCGATGGGACAAATTGTAGAACGACAACCCCATCGCGTTATTCTCGTTCTCCTCGAACGAGACCCCGCGAATTCTTTTAGTCAATCAATCCTCCCTCTCTTTTTTTCTTGATCTACCGAGCACTTTTATTGCGGGATCACTTCACCGATCAAACCTGCGTCGTATTGGGTGAAGAACAGGCGCCCATCCGACATGGCGGTGATGCAGCGGGGCCCGCTGGCCGACGTCGGAATGGCGTACTCGCCGACTACGGTGCCGTCGGGCGCCATACGGCCGATTTTGTTGGCGAAGTTTTCGGTGAACCAGAGGTCGCCGTCGGTTGCTACCGTGACACCGCGAAGCGACGCGTCGACTGTAGGAACCGAGAACTCGACGATCGTTCCGTCGGGGGATATCCGGCCGAGCGCGTTAGCGCCAGTTTCGACAAACCAGATGTTACCCTCCGGATGTCGCGCCATCGCGCGTGGCTGACTGTTGGCGCTGGGGATGGGAAATTCCGTTACATCTCCATCCAAGGTCATCCGGCCGACGCGCCCGCCAGATGCCTCGCTGAACCACAAAACTTCGTCGTGCACAACGATCGATAGGGGCTTGCTGCCCGGCGTGATACCGTCGCCGAATTCGGTGATGTAGCCGTCGGGCGTTACACGGCAAACGCGGTCAATGTCGGAAGCGGAGAACCATATGTTGCCGTCCGGTCCGCGGACGATACCATCTGGGCCAGCCTTCGCCGTCCGCAACGGAAATTCGGTTATCGTTCCATTGCGGTCGAGACGACCAATGCGATTACCGGTTTTCTCCGTGAACCAAATGTTGCCGTCGGCACCGACGTCGATTCCGATGGGTGTGCTGTCCTTCGATGGTAGAGGAAATTCCTGAAACGCGCCGGAGTTCGGATCGAGGCAGCCAATCTTCGAGGTGCCGCTTTGGCAGAACCAAAGATTTCGATCGGGGCCTTCAACAGCAATGTAGGGCTTGCTGCCGCCTGTCGGTATCCGGTGTTCGCGGATTATGGGCGGTTGTTTGATCATCGCGAGACCTATTCCTGAGAGTTCTGTCGACCGGATGCTGCCTGCCAAACCCGCGCGGACGTAAGCGGCATGTCGAGGTGATCGACCCCGCGGAAACTCAAAGCATCGATAACGGCATTGACCACGGTCGGAGGCGCGCCAATGGTTCCGGATTCGGCGATCCCCTTGATCCCAAGCGGGTTCGTCTTGGCCGGTATCTCCACCAGTTCCGAAAGAAACAGTGGGAAATCGGTTGCCCGCGGCATGCTGTAGTCGAGGAAACTACCAGTTATGAGCTGACCCGAGCCTTCCTCGTAAACTACATTCTCGAACAAAGCCTGACCGATGCCTTGGGCAAGGCCTCCGTGAATTTGGCCCTCAACGATCATCGGGTTGATGACCATGCCGAGATCGTCAACTGCGGCGACGCGATCGAGAACGACTGCGCCGGTTTCGGGATCGACTTCCACCTCGCAGACTTGGCAACCGTTCGGATAGTTCGGCGCGCCGCCTGGCACGCCGGCATATGAGCCGATCCCATCAAGGCCCAAGCCAAGTTTTACGACCGGGCCGGCCGGCGCAAAGAAGGCGCGCGCGACATCGCTAATGGACATTTGTTTGTCGGTGCCGACCACGGTGTAGATACCCGACTTGAATTCAATGTCGGCAACCGCCGCCTCCATGAGCGCTCCGGCCATTTCCTTTCCTCGGGCGATGACGGCATCGGCCGCCGCCCGGAGCGCGTTACCACCCACCATCGAACTGCGTGCTGCGAATGTGCCGCGGCCGTACGCGACCTTGTCCGTGTCGCCCTGAATGAAGTTGATATTTTCAAATGGAACGCCAAGCCATTCGGCGACCAATTGCGAAAACGCCGTTGCATGTCCCTGCCCATGGGAATGCGTTCCAGCAATGATCGTCACCATCCCGCTCGCGTCAAAACGCAATTCCATGCGATCGTTAAAGACGCCGGCGAGCTCGATGTAAGGTGTTACTGCCCGGCCTCGTAATTTCCCGCGGCTCTCGCTTTCCTTACGTCGCTTATCGAAGCCGGCCCAGTCGACAAGAGCGAGACATTTGTCCATCACCCTCTCAAACTCGCCGCTGTCGTAGTTTTGATGCGTGGGCGTATGGTAGGGCATGGCAGTCGGTTTGATCAGATTCCGCCGACGCAACTCGACGCGATCGATACCCGATAGCTGGGCTGCCCGATCGACGAGCCGCTCTATGAGGTAGATCGCTTCGGGGCGACCAGCGCCGCGATAAACCGACGTTGGCGCGGTGTTCGTAAAAACGGCCCGCGTACTGAAATCGATCGCCTGGACATCATAGACGCTGGGAATAAGCATGAGCGAAAAGAATAGCGGCGCGGTGATCGCGGCCCACCAATAGGCGCCAAGCGCTTGGTAGCCTGTCGCCCTGATGGCGAGAAATTTCCCATCGGCGTCAATTGCAAGCTCACCATAGATCACTTGGTCACGGGCATGTGTGTCGAGCATCAGACTTTCGCCGCGGGTCGCCGTCCATTTGACGGGGCGCCCGCAACGCTTGGCCGCCCACAGCACCAACGCGTCCTCGGGGTAGATATTGGCTTTGACGCCAAAGCCGCCGCCGACATCGGGCGAAAGAACGCGCACCTTCGATTCCGGAACGCGAAAGACAGCGGATGACAACACCGTTCTCACGCCATGAGGGTCTTGCGACGCCGTGTAGAGCGTGTATTTGCCCTGTGCATGTTCGTAAGCGCCGAGCGCACAGCGCGGCTCGAGAGCGTTGGGAGCGACTCTGTTGTTTACGATACGAACCGATGCGACATACTTCGCCGACGCAAACGCCGCATCGGTCGCCGCCTTGTCCCCCAGCGCAATCGTTACCGCTACGTTGCCGTTGGGGCAGTCATTCCAAATGACCGGTGCTTCCGGCTTGGCCGCCTGTTCGGCATCGACCAGGGCAGGTAATGGGTCGTAATCGACTTCAACCAGTTCGGCGGCGTCGCGCGCCTGTTGTTCGGTCTCCGCAACTACGAAGGCGATGCGGTCACCGACGCAGCGGACATAGTCAGCTAGCAGAACAGGTCTGATCGTCCCGAAGCCCTTGGGCCCGCCCCAATGCTCCGGCATAAAATGAGGCGGAATGCCCCCGATGTTGTCAGCAATTGCATCCGCGCCAGTCAATATGCACACCACCCCTGGCGCATTCTTTGCCGCCGTCACATCCACTTTGTTTATTTTTGCGTGTGCGTGAGGCGATAACACCTGAATGCCGTAGCACTGCCGTGATAGCACGAGGTCGGCGACATATTCACCTGCGCCGGTCGTGAATTGTTGATCCTCGACCCGGCGCACAGCCTGTCCGATGCCGAATTTTACCGTGAGCACGCTTTCCGTCTCCTAACTCTCGTCTATAGCCGCCGACTATGCGCAGAAGACGCCTTCCACCATGAGAGCACGCCGCTTGTTAAACTGCTGTGGTCAGATGCCGAGAAACAAAACGATTGAAGGATTCGGCGGGCGCCGCGTGGCGGCCCAGCTGACGACCAAGGTCTTTCCTTCAACCAATGCCACTGCTTTCTCCCCGATTAATTTCCGTTTGGCGTGACTTCCACGTTCGTGCGGGCAATTCCCAAACCAATCGGCCGGCGGCGATTGCCGGGCAAATTCGGATCAAGCCCCCAGATGGCTTGATACGTGTCGATGCATCGTCCGGCAGTCTGCAACCAAACAAAGAGGCTCAACATCACCATCCACCAAATGCCCATGAGGATGGGCATCCAGCGCGGCGCATCGGCAGCGATTAGGCCCGTCGAGATCGCCGCCACGACAAGCAGCAGTAATGCGTAGCCGACGTACTTGTGAAGGTATTCGAAGATGATCCGACGCCGCGTCATGCTGAAATGATCACCAGGCCATTGTTCGGGCGGCCGCCGCTTACGCGTAAAAGGATCAACGGGGCCGCCGTGCGTGCCCCGGAGCCACGCACTGACGATTTGTACGAGCACGACCACGACCACAGTCCAGCCGAACGTGTCGTGAAGGCTTCGCCATGGCGCTTGCCATCCTTCGGCGATCAGGCCGAACACTAAACCTGCGAGCAAAATCACGCCCGTAACATTGCCCCAGCGCCGGTGGGTCACGAACCAAAACGGATTATCGAGCTGTCGGGGCCAATCTTGCCGCGGCGTCACCTTGAAATAGCGCGCGACGATGACGAGAGGCGGCATCAGCAAGCCCATGCCGAGCACCATCAAGCGCCCGTGCCATGCCAACGAGGTCGAAATGAAATGCTCGGTCGATCCACTGATCGGCGTGAGCAGCCAACGAACTGCCGCTTCAATAGCCGCGGCCCCGTTCGATTCGTCCGTTAGTCCAAGGATCATACTCAACGGCGTCGAAGTCCGGGCTAGCACGCCGCTCCTTTCCCCGTTTTCCATCAGTCCGCGTCTCAGCGCGTCTCTTCGCGGCGACCTTCGACGGCGCCTTCGCCTTGGCCTCGCTCCACGATAATTGAGCATGCTCAATTTCATGTCAAGCGCCAAACATCCTCCGGTGAACTCCTCGAGCCCATGGCCGCGCTCTCTTTGAATTGTGCGAATTCGCCTTCAGGACAACACTTCACTTCACGGGCGATCGCAGCTAAGAAACGTATGCCCAGGGTCGCCGCGCGGATGAACGGATTGCTTGCTGCATGGATAACCCAGTGTCATCAGTTCGCCGGGACCGTGCGGTTGGTTTGCGCGAGCGCAATAAGCGCGACAAGCTCCGGCGGATAAAGGACGCGGCTACCCAGCTGTTTTTGGAAAAAGGGTTCGATGATACGACGACGCGAGCTATCGCATTGCGGGCAGGCGTCGGATTAGGCACGGTCTTCGTCTATGCTCCCACGAAGCGCGATTTGCTGTTTCTCATCATCAACGAAGAACTGCAGGCAGAGGTCGACCGATCCACTGCTCTTGTCCAAGAACAGCGGTCGCTATTGGACAATTTGATGCGCGTCTTTCGCGCGCACTATCGGTATTTTGGGCAACGGCCGGCGCTCTCTCGACTAGCGCTAAGAGAAATGGTCTTTTACGCGTCCGGCTCCCAAGCTCAAAAGTTCCTGAATACGCGCGAGCGTCTGATTGCTCTGATCGAGACCATCGTGACGCTGGCTATTGATAAAAAGGAAATCGCGCCGCGCGAAGACGCGAAGCTCGTCGCGTGGGTGATTTTTTCGATCTATCAGATTGAGATCCGTCATTGGCTCTCCTCCAGTGATCTCGACCTGGCCAAAGGCGTCGATTTCCTGAAGCGCCAGTTGCTTCTGTTGGCGGAAGGCCTCTCGCCCCGGCGCTCTTCGTAAATTCTCTTTCTCATTTCAACAGCTTTGCCCAGGCGATAACCCGGTCGCCTGAGCGCTGCCAATCCCGTCTTGACAAAACTGAGCATACTCAATTACGAACGCAGTCAATAATAACAAAATTTGTCCGGCCTTCCCGGGACGGCGCTTGTGGGTGGATCAAATGGCCGGCCGTCTTAAGAGACCCAAACGTCCATCGAGTCTTAGCTCGCGTCTCCCACGTGACTAGACAGCAAGTGACACAGGCGCGGTGATGAACAAACGAACGAAGATCCAGGAATTGCTGGCTGCTTCTGGCGACCGTCCGACCAACTTTTATGATCGAGCGCCACAGCATGAGGGCTTTATCGCCGAAAAGGACGTTTCGGTTCCAATGCGGGACGGCGTGAATCTATCGGTTGATGTCTACCGACCAAAAGAGGACGGCAAATATCCCGCGCTTCTCGCGTTCTCGATCTATAACAAGGATCTTCAGGGGCCGGATGTGGCTGAAGCATTGCCGCCACAACCCGCGTGGTCGTCCCTCTGGGCGGGTCCGCTTGAAGCCGGCGATACAAGGTTCTTCGTATCGCGGGGTTACGTCCACGTTGTCGGTTCGCCGAGGGGAGTCTTCAAGTCTGATGGCGGCGGTTCTCGGCAATGGGACAGTTACGATCTCATCGAATGGATCGCCACGCAGCCGTGGTGTGACGGTAACGTAGGTATGGTCGGAATTTCCGGCTTCGGCGCCGAGCAGTTTCATGCCGCCCGACAAAATCCGCCGCACCTAAAAGCAATCTTTCCATTCGATCCGCGTGGCGCTTACGGCGTGCTCGGAAGCTTTCGTGAGGAATACCCGGGCGGCATCATCCACCTGTTCCGCTACTATGTCATGCATCTCGCGGCTATTCATGGCGCGAAAGGAAAGCCCGTCGCGCTTCCGCCGGACAAAGAAGCGCTTTGGCAAGAGGCGATCAAAAATCCCGACTACAAGATGTATCCGCACATCTATAACGTTGTCGCTCAGAAGGGGCAGCATATGCCTCCTTACTTTCAACTTCTGATCGACCCTTACGACAACGAAAAGGCGGTCAAGGAAGCAGAAGAGAGTTTGGCGAACATCAAGGTGCCGACCTACACCGGCTCGGGCTGGTACGCCTACACATACAAGACGCATTTGAATGGCGCGCAGAGCTACTTCGAAAAAATCACCGCACCCAAGAAGATGATCTTCGCCGGGCCGGCGCATCTCGAGCGGCCATTTCACACATTGCACGGGGAAATCCTTCGGTGGTACGACCACTGGCTCAAGAATATCGATACTGGCGTCATGGGTGGCCCACCGGTGAGCTACTGGGTCATGGGCGCCAACGAGTGGCGGTCAGGCACGGATTGGCCATTGCCAGAAACGCAATGGACCAAATTCTACCTCGAAGGTTGGGAGCGCCTGCGTACAGCGCCATTTACGCCCTCGAGCGCTGAAGATGAGCTACCGGCGGACGGCTTCCTGCACGTACCGCCGACCCAGACCAACGGCGTTCAGTGCCTTCGTTTTCTAAGCGATCCGTTACCTGCCGACGTTCTGATTGCCGGCCCCTCCGTACTCAATATCTTTGCCCAGATAGACCAAGACGATACCAATTGGTTCGTTACTTTAAAGGATGTAGGTCCAGACGTTTCCGTGCGCACCGTGCGCGAAGGCGAGCGCGAGCTTTCGCACGATCTTTCCAAGCGGGAGGTAACACGCGGTTGGCTTAAAGCCTCGCATCGTGCAACGGATCCGGAGCGCTCTAAGCCCTGGCGGCCCTGGCATCCATTGACGCGTGCCGCACAGCGAAAAGTAACGCCTGGGGCTATAACGGAATATGCTATCGAGCTGATGGCCACAGCCAATCTCTTCCGCAAAGGACATCGCATCTGTCTTGAGATCGCGGCTGCAGACATGCCCACGGGCGTTGGCGGCGCAACGAACGCGGAATATGTGCCGAACCACATCGTGAGCAGCCGCATGACGCTTCACAAAATCTATCACGACGCTAAGCGGCCCTCGCACCTGCTCTTGCCCATCATCCCGCAGGATTAATGGCTGCATAAACAAGAGGAGATGGATAGTGGATTCGAAGTCTGTACGGCGCGTCGTTGTCGGTCACGATGAGCAAGGAAAGGCTGTTGCTCTCTTCGACGGTCCCGCGACGCCAAGGGCCCGCAGCCCGGGAGGCAACGCGGTGCTCAATCTTTGGGTCACAAGCGAATTTCCTGTGGACATGACTGGAGCCGCCGACAAGGCGGAAACGAAGGTAGGTGTGCCGCCGCCTACTCACGGCACGATTTTCCGGATCGTGGATTTCCCGTCAACGCCAAAGCCCGCTGCGGTCTCGCAAGCGGACCACGAAAAAACGCTAAGCGCGATGGGCATAGACCCCGCGACACAAGGCTATGTGAGACACGCCAACACGCATCGGACCAAAAGCATCGACTACGCAATCGTCCTCGATGGCGAAATCGATATGCTGATGGACGACACGGAAGTGCATTTGAAGGCCGGTGACGTTCTAGTTCAGCAAGGAACAAACCACGCTTGGGTCAACAATACTGGAAAAAGCTGCAGAGTCGCCTTCGTCTTAATTGACGCCGAAGCACCGTCCGCTTGGGAACGGCGCTGGAACGCCTAGACGTTAGCTCAGTCATTAGTTGATTTGTCGTTCAGACGGAGCGACCGGCATGCATAGAACGGAGGTGATCGAGTACAGCCGTGATGGATGCGCTTGCATCGCGACCGCCGCGGCCGGCAGCGTGTACAATTACTTCGCGTCCAAAGACGAATTAGCGATGCGCGTCATGGATCAGGTGATGGACCGCTTATCACAGCGGATCGAAGTCGTGACGAACAATTTCACCGATCCGGCACAAGTCTACGCTTTTGGAAACCGAAACGTCATGATTGCAGCGACAACCGACCAGCGATGGCGGTGGCTGTTGCGCCGTTCAGAAGTTATCGCCGAAGCAATGTATCGTGTCATGGGACGCTACGCCGTAAGAGACATCCGCAATGCAGTTTTGGCAGGACGCTATCGCGTCGAAGATCCGGAATTGGCGTGGCGGCAAGCGACCCATGCGATTGCCGGCTTCAGCCTGGCGGTCTGCGAAAAGAATATCTTGCCGGGGAAGATGGACGAAGCAGTGGTCAACTTGCTCGGAATGGTCGGTGTCACTCGGGACGAAGCGTGGGAGATCGCGCGACGGCCCTGCCCTGAATTACCCTCCGAATAACGCCGTCCGGACGCCGCATTCTGAACCGCGCCTTTGGGTTCGCATTAGATTAATAGGCTGAGTCACTTGAACTGCAAAGCCACAGCCACGTCAGTCATCGCCGGATGCGGTTCATTCCTCAGGGAGTTCGGGACACAACCTCTTTGCGATCTCCCACGCTTCGTCCCGAGTGACACCGACCATTCCGAGCAAGTTGACCACTGCTTCGTCGATCTTTTGCGGGTCTAAGTTCTGATCGCACACCGCGATACCGAAGCCAACGATCGCGTGGGTCGCTTGCCGCCACGCCAATTCCGGATCTTCGACGCTGTACCTGCCGGCCCTACATGCCAGCCGAATATCGCGAATAGCGTACGGTCCCATCACGCGATACATCGCCCCGGCGATCACTTCCGAGCGCATCAACAGCCAGCGCCATCGCTGGTCAGTTGTAGCAGCTTTCATCACGTTTCGAACACCAAAAGCATAAACCTGAGCAGGGTCGGAGAATGTATTGGTGACTGCATCGATTCGTTCCGCCAATCGATGCATTACCCGTTCCATCACGCAGACTGCAAGCTCGTCCTTGGATTCGAAGTAATTGTAAACTGTACCGGCACCAACGTCGGCCAGTTCGGCAATTTCCAACATTGTAGCCGCGTCGATGCCTTTCTCCGTCATGACCCTGTCGGCGGCTTCGATGAGCGCCTCGCGATTGCGCCGCTTTCGACGATCGACCCTAGATTCAAGAGCGAGGTTGGCCCTGGTTGCCATCATCGCGGCTCACAATAAGAATGATGTCTGCCGAATCCAATTGCACAATCGCGCATCTCAGACACCCCTGCGTTTCGAATAGGATAGCCGACTCTAACGGTGATCCTGATTGTCACTTTGCCGTACTTCACACTTTTGCCTGTTGGGAGCATTCGCTGGCGCCTAAGCTGACTCAGAATTGAATAATGGGTTTGACGCACTTGCCCTGCAGGGAATCTTCGATTGCTCGATTGATGTCCTTGAAGGGGTAGAAGGTGACTAGTTTCTCGAGCGGAAAACGACCAATCGCATGAAGTTCTATGAGTTTGGGAAGGAACTCTTCTGGGTTCGTGTCGCCGAGGATAATGCCCCGAATTGTTCGGCCCCCATTCATGACGTGAGAAGTCACGAGCGTGAGTTCGGAGTTTTCTGGAGCCCCGCCGACGAAGCCGCAGGTTCCGCGCAGCGCCAGAACGTCAATCGCCTGTCGCAGGATGGGCATCAGTGCGGTGGTCTCCAGCGTAAAATCGACCCCGTTGCCAGTGATTTTCTTGATAGCTTCCGGAATGGACTCCTTGTCTGGATTGATGGTGTGAGTAGCGCCCAACTCCATCGCGAGCTTTAAACGCTCTTCGCGCAAATCGACAGCGATGATTTTGCTGGCGCCAACCAATTTGGCGGCCATGACGCCACTTAGTCCAACGGAACCGGTACCGAATACGGCGATCGATTTGCCGACGCCGACTTGCAACGAATTGATGACGGCGCCCGCGCCAGTGATGACGCCGCAGCCCAGAGGCCCCAAGAGTTCGAGTGTCGCATCATCAGCTACTCTGATCACGTTGCGGTCGTGGCAGACGACGTGAGTTGCGAACGAGCTCTGCCCCATAAACGTGTGCACTTTTTCGCCGTTAATGGAGAGCGGGGTGGAGCCGTCGAGCCGGCCACCTCCAAAATTGCGTGGGAAGAATTCGTAGCAATAGGACGGCAGGCTGACTTGGCAACTGGGGCAGTTGCCGCACGAGTCGCCACTGAGAATTACTCGGTCGCCGGCTTTCACTTTGGTGACGCTTCCACCAACCTTCTCGACAATACCAGCACCTTCGTGGCCGAGAACAATTGGTTGAGGCATCGGCACGATGGTGTGATCACGGATCGCCATGTCGGTGTGGCATACACCGGTCGCGATTAGCCGCACCCGCACTTCGTCATGGCGCGGTTCCTCCAGCTCCAACGTTTCAAAGCTCAAGGGAGCGAATTTGGCGCGGGCTACTGCGGCCTCAATCCTCATAATCTGCTCTCCAGCCAACGGAGCTAACTAGCGACTCCTGCAGTTTTGAACCGACCAGGCCCGCACCTGAGGGCTTGTAAGACTAGAACAATAGTCATTATTGACGATTATTCGATTTCGGATAATGTTCATAAACGATCGGCACGTCTTCAGCAAGATTCGTTATGCAACGCGATGATTTGGGCCAGTGCGTCCGCGTACAGGTCAACAGACCGTATTGGTCGGAACTCAGAGCTGAACACGGCTACGGCTCGATTTTTCGGGCGTCTTCGTGAGTGAGCTTGCTACCGATTTCGTTCCGCTCCATCCAATGACAAGGCGGCGCGCAAACGATTAGACCGTTGCGCAAGCCAAGCCGCGTGGTTCGAGTTTTGGTGCCTGGGGGGATTAGGAAACAGTGGCTTCAGAGTCGCGGCTGCCCATTCTGTCGGCGAGATCGGTCGAAAAGCGTTTCAACGCGCTCGTTGTCTTGAATCAAGTCAACTTCGCCGTCGGCGAACGTGAGGCGATAGGCATCGTCGGCCCAAATGGCGCCGGCAAGACAACTTTGCTCAATATTCTCGCCGGCGCCTACCAGCCCAGCGCCGGCACGGTATCGTTTCGCGGTGAGGACGTCACCGAGCTTCCGGTCGAGGATCGCTGCCGCATGGGTATTGCGAGGTCGCATCAGATTCCACGACCGTTTGGCGGGATGACCGTTTTCGAGAACTTGTTCGTCGCCGCCGCGAACGGCGGCGGTTTTCAGCGCAGCCAAGCCTATGATCGCTGCATCGACTCGCTGAAGCTTTGCGGCATGCTGCAAGTCGCCAATCGTCGCGCCGAGACGCTGGGCCTCCTTGACCGCAAGCGCTTGGAACTCGCGCGCGCGGTAGCCACCAATCCGGTGGTGCTGTTGCTGGACGAGATCGGCGGTGGCCTGACCGACGCCGAGGCCTCAGAGTTGGTGGAAACGATCCGGACGCTACGGCAGCGAGACATCGCAATCGTATGGATCGAACACATCGTTCACGTCTTGCTGCAGGTCGCCGAGCGGCTCGTTTGCATGAACGCGGGCATGATCTTGGCCGACGGCGACCCCAACACTGTCATGTCGGATCGTACGGTGATCGAGGCCTATTTGGGAGGCGTCATCGAATGAGCCTCCTTTCAATTAACACCTTGGATATTCGGCACGGGTTGTTGCAGGCCGTCCGCGAGGTGAGCTTTCAAGTCGAGCAGGGAGAAACGGTTGCGCTGATAGGCGCAAACGGCGCCGGCAAAACCACTCTTCTCCGCGGGATAGCCGGAACGCATCGTCCGGCGCACGGTCAAATTCGTCTCGACGGCGTGGATATTACGAGAATGCCGACCTATCAGCGCGTTGGCATGGGAATCGCCTTGGTGCCGGAGGGGCGCCGCCTCTTTGCGGCTATGACCGTCGAGGAGAATTTGCAGATTGCGCGCGCAAGCGGACGCAAAGGCGAGTGGACGGTCGATCGCGTCATGGAAACTTTTCCGATGCTCAAGGCGCGGCGTAATGCCCGCTGCAGCACGCTTTCAGGCGGCGAGCAACAGGCGACTGCGATCGGACGCGCGCTGATGACCAATCCCCGCTTACTGCTGCTGGACGAGGTTTCCCTTGGACTGTCGCCGCTGGCCGTAAACCTCGTTTACAAATCCGTCGAATCCCTGATCGCATCGGGAGCAACCATTCTGCTTGTCGAACAGGATCTCAACCGCGCGCTTAAAGTCGCCAACAGAGTGATGTGCATGCTGGAGGGACGCATCGTCGTTGAAGGCGACGCCGGAAGTTTAACGCGGGAGCAAATTACCGATGCCTATTTCGGACACCAGAAACGCGCACGAGCGGAATAGAGCAAATGAGCTTTCTCACTGCCCTCATTGAAGGCGTGCTGCTCGGCGGTTACTACGCGATGATCGCGTGCGGCCTGTCTTTTATGTTCGGCGTCATGAAGATCATCAATCTGGCGCACGGCAGCCTCGCCATCGTTGCGGCGTTCGGACTTTGGATCATCGCCGACCGGTTCGAATACGATCCGTTTCTCGCGCTGATTGTCGTCTTGCCGGCGATGGCATGTATCGGATGGCTGCTGCAGCGCGGCATTCTGGAGCGCAGCGCTCGCTCGGGCGAACTGATCCCGATTCTCAGCACGTTTGGGTTGGCAATCGTCGTCGAAAATGTGTTGTTCGAATGCTTCGGCGCCGACATTCGATCGCTCGCGCCGTATGTGGGGTCGCTCGCTTACGACAGTTTCGACCTCGGGGGATCCTATATCGGAGAGTTGGCGGTACTCACATTCGTTGTCGCCATTTTGTTGTTGGGCGGCCTGCAATTATTCCTCACCTACACTCCCCTTGGACGCCAAATTCGCGCCACGGCCGAAGATCCGGACACCGTCGAGCTCGTCGGCGTCAATTCGCGATTTGTCAACGCGGTGGCGGCGTCGATTGCGCTTGTCACCGTCGGCCTCGCCGGTCTGTTTCTTGCGCTGCGAACGAATTTCGACCCTTATTCCGGGTCGTTGCAGCTCATTTTCGGGTTCGAGGCGGGAGTCATCGGCGGCACCGGGAGTTTGTGGGGCACATTGGCGGGCGGCATTATCCTCGGCCTCGCGCAAACACTGGGCGCCCACATTCACCCGCAAGGCTTCTTGCTGGCGGGTCATGGCGTGTTTCTTTTGGTGCTGGTCGGCCGCCTTTATATCTCACGACCGGCTCTTGCCGGTTTTCTCAAATCAAAGTTTGGGGGTGGCGCGTGACTGCTGACTCCCAAATCTCAATTCAACGCTGGACCAATCTTTCGATCGGTGTCGCAATCGTCGTCGCCGTATTGTTCGTGCTGCTCGCCGCCGGTCCGGCTTTCTTGTCCGAAAACATTCTGGACAGGCTGACCGTCTTATTCATCTATGTCTGTCTCGCGGTGATGTGGAACGCGTTGGCGGGCTACGGCGGAATGATCTCCGCCGGGCAGCAAGCGTTCTTTGGCCTCGGTGGCTATCTCGCCATCAGGCTTTCCGAGTGGGGCGTCGAACCTTATTTGGCGCTCGTTCTTGCCGCGCTGCTGGCGGGGGTATTGTCGCTGCCTATTTCGGCGATCGTTCTGCGGCTTCGCGGCGGCGAGTTCGCGATCGGCATGTGGGTGATCGCCGAAGTCGTCCGTCTACTTGTCAACCTCGATCCGATTATTCAGGGAGATACCGGCCGATCGCTGATTGCGCTTGCAAGTTTCGATGCGGCCGAACGGCGCGACCTAACCTACTGGATGACTTTGGCTTCCATGAGCATCATGCTGGCGGTGATTTTTTTGATGCTGCGGAGCCGGCTCGGCTCTTCAATTCAAGCCATCCGGGACAACGAAGAGGCCGCCGCCTCCGTCGGAGTAAGAGTATCGGTCACCAAGCGGATTATCTTTGTCGCTGCCGCCATCGGTTGCGCGCTTGCCGGCGGTCTTTGGCTGGCTACTTTTACGACGTTTCAGCCGCGTAGTTTCTTCGGCATTCAGTGGAGTGCCTACATGATATTCATGGTGCTGGTCGGCGGCATCGGCCGCTTCGAGGGCCCAATCCTCGGCGCCATAATCTTCTTTCTTATCGAACTTTGGTTCGGCACCGCCGGCGTATGGTACCTCATTGTGCTCGGCCTCACCGCGCTCCTCTTCTCGCTATTTCTACCGGGCGGCATATGGGGCTACGTCGAGGATCGTTTCCACGTCCTGCTCCTACCGGTCGGCTATCGCGTGCGGATGCCGGGGCCATCCGCGAGCGGCGATGACGCGGGTCAGAGCATCGCTGCTAATTGATCCGACGGACGCGCAAGCGTCCTCGCGATCAAAAGGCCGCCTCGATCCGTCGCGCAAGTCTTGACGGCAAAAAGCTGTGGCCCCCGGGCGGGGCCACAGCCTGCGCTTTCGTTCCGTACGTCAGGAAATCTTGGTTGGTCAGGCGCCGGTGTTGTAAGGAATCAGCTTGTCGGTCACCTTGTAGTTCGGATCGGCCGCGTTCTCGGCGACCACCTGCTCCACCTTCCACTTGCTGCCTTTCGGCGCCTTCCGCCACTGCGTGCCGAACAACGGCGTGACAGCGATGACATGCGGCATCGGACCGGTGTTGAAATCAATCAGACCGACCGTCGTTTCGCACTTCAAATTGCTCAGCGTCTTGGCCAGGGCAACCTTATCCAACGGGTTGCCGGACATTTGGAGGGCCTGAATACCGGCGTCGAAAACGGCGTTGCTGGATCCCAACTGCTGCGTCACTTGCTTGCCCGACGCCGCCTCGTAGCCGTCCGCAAGTTGCTGACTGGTGAGGCCGAGAACCGGCGACTTGTAGGGCGCTGCCGGGACCCAGGGCGAGGTGGTAGTGAGGTTGTAACCCAGATTGCCGAGCGCCTCGATTTCGGACGGATTGCCGCCAGATTTCGTGGGGGTGACAATCTTCGTCGTCTTCGCGAAACCCTGCTGCGCAGCTTGGCGCCACAACGCGGAAAAGTCCGGCGGAAGGACAAGCGCGATGAAGAGATCGACTTGCTCTTTCTTGAATAGCGCGATCTGCGTTGCAAAGTCGCTGGTCCCGTCTTCGAACGGACCGGGGTCGATCACGGTGTATCCGCCCTTTTTGAAGGCCTCCGTTAGGAGCGGACGGACGGCGTTGCCATCGGCGTCGTTCGGAAACATAGCACCGACCTTCTTGTTGTTGGGGATCTGCTTCCACAATGAAAGATACAATCCCGCGAACTGGGCGCCTCCGAAGGCGAAGTGGTATGTCCACTTGAAAGGTGACGGCTGGCCAGGCTTCGCCCCGCGACCGAAATACCAAGCCTCCCAGGGCATGACTGTCGAAAGGCAAGGCACGCCCGCCGCTTCGCAGGAGTCAGCCACAGGATTCACCACCTCGGGGGTCGAGGTAACGAGCATAAAATCGATCTTATCGCTACTGATGAGGGTCTTGGCCAGCTGGCCAGCCCGCGCCGGGTCAGATTGAGAATCCCGATCGAGCAGTACGACCTTGTAGGTCTTGTCGCCGACCCGCAGACCCTTATCGAGCGCCTTGCGAACCTGATCGGTCAGGTAGCCATCACCGACACCGAACGTTCCCAGGTTTCCCGTGCGTGGACTGACGAAGCCAACTCGGATCACGTTTTCAGAGTCAGCGGCCCACAGGCTCTGACCTGAAATGAGCGGCAATGCTGCACCGGCAACCGATGCCGCAACGAAATTACGGCGCGAGAGCCCCACTTTCCCTCGCTGCAATTTCTTGCCCAACTTTTTCGAATCCGACATTCTATCCTCCCTGACCACCAGTCGATGCGGCGGTCTTTGTGTTTGCAAAATCAGCCAGCCAATTACTTGGCCGGTCGATAAGCAAGTTTGAGAAAGGGACCGCCAAATGAATGGCTGCAGGCCCCAACCTCGACTGAACCATAGCCAAAACTGAATTTACGTCAATTACGAATTATGTTCTATATACGGGTGCTCTGGGAGATCCTATCGAGTGCGTTGGCACGTGCTTTCAGTCGACGCCTACAGCACGAAGGGAAGATTCAGCTTCACGGTCGGCGGTTCATAATCCGCGACGCCTACTTGGCTGGAGGATGTGGGCTTTTGGCTCTTCACGTCACTTAGTGCGACGCAACCAAATGTCTGCAGTTGAGGGCTAAGCAGAAGTCGAGCGGACTTTACGCGATGTCGCAGTTTGACACCCATCACGGACATTATTGCTCCTTCAAATGCAAAAGTCCGCCGGCCCAAAGTGAGGCCGACGGACCTGGCTGCGCGAGTTGACCTGCGTGACTTGGCTGGCGTCTCGCGGCTCACGCTGCCTTTGCCGAGCTCACACTCTTCGCTGCTTTTGAAATCAGCGCGGCCACGGTTTCCGGCTTGGAAACATAGATCGCATGGCTGCCAGCCACTTCCGCGACCGTCGCGCCGGCGCGCGCCGCCATTTGGCGCTGAGCGGGCGGCGGGATCATCTTGTCTTCGGTCACAATCAGATACCAGCTCGGCTTGGTCTTCCAGGCCGGCTCGCTGATCGCACCGGCGAGCGCGGCGATGCCCCACGGGACCTGCGAGTCGGCGAGGAACGCGGCCTTGGCTTCACCGACATCGGCGGCGAACGAGTTGCGGAATTTCGCTCGGTCGAGGAACAGAAAGCCATTCTGCGGTGGCAAGATCGGCGGCACCGGGGCGCCGGGGGGCGCGCTTTTGATGAGGGTGTCGACCGACTCGCCCTTATCTGGTGCAAAGGCCGTAACATAGACGAGCCCGGCGACCTTGGGGTCTGTGCCGGCTTCAGTAATGACGGCGCCGCCGTAGGAATGACCGACCAGCACGACCGGCCCTTGCGCTGGCTCGCCGTACTGAGAAAACGCGCGCACAATATCGCGTTCAGAGATAATACCAAGAATAGCGTCGTTGCTGCTCGTCACAACTAGAGCGCCAACGTTCTTTGCGCGTAACCGGTCTGCTGCTCTTTTGATGCTAGCCTCGGACGCTATTGTTGCAACCTCCGTTCCTTTTCGTTCCAAGATGCTTTCAACGTTCATGGCCGTATCTCCCTGTATTGCCGCCGAGGCGGGATGCCGGCTTTCCAGTTGTCGACGCGTATTATTCTACGTCCGAGTAGACAGGATTATGCCGACCTCCTTATCAAAAGAGCGCACCAGCCGGTGCTCCCTCTGAGGATCAGGAGCAGTCTCTACCCGGCGATCTCTCGCCCAACGGCGAACGCCACAATTTACAGAAAGTTCTATTCACGGCGCTTTCCTCGAAGGCATGATGCGCAAGAGATCAAGACCAGTTCGTTCACGATCCAACGCGCGAACGTCGCATCGCGACCGAACACGTCGCGGACCACATCGCGCCCTTAGGACGCAGGAGCATTTTTCTGCGCATCATTTTGTTCGGCCTGTTGCTTCAGAGCCGTATTCATGGCTTTGAAGCCTGCCTCCCGAAACCGGTGTGCGGGTACGGATCGAACGTCCCGTCCTCGATCAAATCCATGGCCTTGCAGACGTTACCTACGCGGCGGATTCCTTCGGTGATCTCGTTGACGGTGCAGGAACCAAATCCAAACAACAACCCGACTCTGGCCTCTGCCTGATAGAACGGCGCCAGGGAATAGAGTCCGACTCCGGTTGCTGCGGCACGAGAAAGGAGTTCGTCAACTGGAAAAGTCGACGGCAAGAAGCCGGCAAGATGCAAGCCGGCGACGGATCGCACTGGCTCAAAGAACGGCAGCCACCCTGCCAGTGCGCGCAGCAGTGTTGATTGCCGTTCAAAATAGATGCGCTGCATGCGCCGGATGTACCGGCCGAAGTGGCCCTCGGCGATAAACGCAGCGATAACCTGCTGCTCGCTGATTTCGGTATGACGGTCGGTGAGCCATTTCACCGAAACAATTGCCGAATGGAGCGACCGCGGCGGCACTACGAAGCCCAGACGTAGACTGGGAAACAGGACCTTCGAGAATGTTCCAAGATAAATCACGGAGCCGGTCGCATCGAGTCCCTGCAACGCGTCCAGCGGACGCCCTCCGTAGCGAAATTCGCTGTCGTAGTCGTCTTCGATGATTACGGCGCGGGCGCGCACTGCCCAATCGAGCAGCTCTCGCCAGCGGCGCAGCGATAGCGGCGATCCGAGCGGAAATTGATGCGACGGCGTGACATATAGCGCCTTCGCGCTCTTCGGCAGTCGATTAGTACAGATTCCCTCACCGTCGACCGGTACCGGAACGATCTGCGCCCCCAGCGCGCGAAATGCCGCAATCGCCCCGGGATAGCCCGGATCTTCCATAGCGACTACATCGTTCGGCTCGATCAGAATGCGCGCGACGATGTCGAGGGCCTGTTGCGAACCGCTGACAATGATCACGTCGTCTGCCGTGCAGTGTAAGGCACGGGTACGACCGAAATGGCGGGCGATCTCTGTCCGTAACGCCCCTGTCCCTGCGGCATCGCCATAGTAGGCCGTCGAGGCTGACAGCCGTTTTGACTGCCGCGCAGCAATGCGCCGCCAAGTCGCCATCGGAAACATTCGAAGTTCGGGCACGCCCGGGCGAAAATCGAACGGCAAGTCGCGACGCGGAACAATGGCTTGTGGCGGCGTCAGGCGGCGGCCGAAGGCGCTCAGCCGCGGGGATCCGCTCGGCTCTCGTTCGCGCAGTCGCCGCTCGCCGGTCGGTGCATGTTGCGCGACATATGTGCCTGATCCGACGTTGGAGTTGAGATACCCCTCGCTCAAGAGCCTGCCGTATGCGGCCAACACGGTATTGCGTGAAACATTCAATTGTTGCGCGAGTTCACGACTGGCCGGCAGTCGCTCCTCTACCCCTAAGCGACCGTCCAGGATGGCACGCCTGATGCCGTGATAGACCTGATCAGACAGGTGCTTGCGGCCTTCAATGAGCAGGCTGAGCTCCACGGACACCCCTCATGCCGGCGTTAATTGGCTCCTTAGACTTGCTAAAAAGCGGTTCTAGGATGGAGCCGCATGGCGTACTAGCATCGCCACTGGCAGAACGCAAAAAAATGTGCGGCCGGACCAACAAGGGAGAGAAGGATGGCGCTCGAAAATGTCGAGAAGATTCTCGAAGGCAAGCGGGTTCAGGTTCGCAAACTCAACGAGAAATTCGATTGCACTCAGCTTTTGGCGGATGACGAGTGGTACCCTAAGGCGGTGCGCCGCTCGATACGGCCGGCGCGCTGGAACTGGAAGGACTGCTACGCACGGCTGCAGGAGATCGCGAGCGATCCGATCCCGGGGGCCGACCGCCGCTTCATAATCCTAGTCCATGACGATACCGAAGAAGCAACTGCCACGGCGCCAGGGGCGCTTATCGGGATGACCATACTCAATCCCGGCGAAGGCCTCAAAGCGCATCGCCATAACTCCTTTGCTATCTATCACGTTTTGCAGGGTAAGGGTTTCGACGTTCTGCAAAACGAAGACGAGCCCGATCCCACCAAAATCGAATGGGCAAAGGGCGACACGTGGCTGTGCCCGCCCTGGACTTATCATCAGCACGTCAACGACGGGGAAGAGCAGGCTATCATCCTAACCGTTCAAGATTTCCCGCTGCTAGCGGCGCAGCGCAGCCTCTTGTTTGAAGAACCGCGCGGCATTGAGAACATCAAAGCGGTCACCAAGAAATTCGTCCCGCATCACGACACGGCCGGCAGCTTCAAGCTCGACGTCTAGTGGGCTGCGGCGGCTCGTCCAGGGAGAAGCGCATGCGCCTCACCGAAGAAATGAAACGGATGATCGATCATCTGCGGCTTTGCTACGTGGCGACCGTGACGCCCGACGGCAAGCCGAACCTTTCGCCGAAAGGATCACTGAAGGTCTGGGATGACGAGAATGTCGTGTTCGCCGACATTGCCTCTCCGATCACCGTCCGCAATCTCCGCCACAACCCATTCATTGAGATCAACATGGTTGATCCGTTTCTTCGGCGCGGCTTCCGCTTCAAGGGGCGCGCCAAAATCTTCGAGAGCGGACCGGAGTTCGACTTCGTTAGCCAGGACCTATGGACCCGTGAGGGCCGCCAGTATCCAGTCAATGCGGTGGTAAAAGTGAACATCGAAGAAGCCCTCCCGGTGCTGTCCCCCGCCTACACCTTCAACAACAACGTTCAGGAAGAGCAGGTGCGGTCCGTTTGGCTGAAGCGCTATGGCGTCGGCGAACTGGAGACCGAAACCACCGGTTAGAGAGGATGTAATGGCAGCCAGCTCCGAAGCGGCGAACGCCGCATCCGTCATCGTCGATCACCACATCTCGCAGAACAACGGCGACCGCAGTGCCCTGCGTTTTCGAGATAAGCGCTACTCCTATCACGACCTCGCTGCCCTGATGAATTGGGCGGGCAACATGATGCATCGGCTCGGCGTCGAGGCGGGCGACGCGGTGCTCATTGCTGTGGCGCCGTCGCCTTCCCTGCTTGCAAGTGTGCTTGGGGCGATGAAAATCGGCGCGGTACCAATCATGCTGCCAGCCGATGCCGGACCGGCGGTGATTGCATCCGTCAGCGGCAAATCGAAGCTCAAGCTTTTGATCGCCGAAGCCGCGCGACTTGCAAAACTGGGCGCGACCGGAAACATTACCGTGTTGGTCGTAGGCGAAGGCGCCGACGGACAGAAGTCCTTCGTGCAGGAAATGCGCGAGAGCGCTTCATCGCTCACCAGAACCGTGGTCGCCAACGGCACCCCGGCGCTCGCTCTTTTGCGCAACGGCGATTTGTTATCGTTCGCCCACCAGCAACTTGCAGGCGTCCGCGCCGGCTCCGACCTCGCGCTTCAGCTTGACGGTTGGAATCTCGGTGCCGCCCTCGGACGTTTCGCACGCGGCGAAGAGGAAGTCATCGCCTGACACTGTCAACTCTCGAACCGCATGGGATGCCGCCTGAGCTCTGCGCAATTTCTTCCTGTGTGAGCACTCGTCGGCACTTCGGGTCTTGCTGGATGGCCGCAAGAGCGCGAACATCGATGCCAGCTTGGGAATCATCTGGGGAATCCCGGATAACGAGTGTCGCGCCCACCATGGCCACTATTCACTCGATCTACCGCTATCCTGTGAAAGGCTTAAGCCCCGAGGCGCTTCCTCGTATCGCGCTCGCGCCCCGCGAAACCGTGCCCGGCGACCGGCTCTATGCCGTCGAGAACGGACCGTCCGGTTTCGATCCTTCAGCGCCCGCCTATTTGTCGAAGCAGCATTTCCTGATGCTGATGAAGAACGAGCGTCTTGCGGCGCTGCGCACGGCGTTTGACCAGGCGAGTCACGTGTTGCGTATCCAGGACGGTGAGAGCGAAGCCGTGCGCGGCGATCTGCGCACCGATAAGGGCCGCGCGGGAATCGAAAGCTTCTTCGCCGCCTCTTTTGCCGACGAGCTGCACGGGGCGCCAAAAATCCTGCACGCTAACGGCCACAGCTTCTCCGACGTCGCCTGCAAGGTAGTCTCGATCATTAACCTCGCCTCGGTCACAGCGCTTGAGGATATGGTCGATGCACCGGTCAATCCGTTGCGCTTTCGCGGCAATGTCTATGTCACAGGCTGGCCGGCCTGGAGCGAGCTCGATCTTGTCGGCAAGGCGTTGCGCATCGGCCCCCACGCCTGCCTGAAAGTCGTCAAGCGCATCGTCCGCTGCGCCGCCACCAACGTCGATCCCTTAACCGGCATCCGCGATCTCAACATCCCGAGAGCGCTAATGCGCGCTCTCGGCCACGGCGATTGCGGGATTTATGCCGAAGTGACTACAGCGGGCGAGATTGCTGCGGGGAATGAGATCGAGATTGTCTGAATTCCGCTCATTGCGGCGTGGCGGGGATCCAAAGCTGAATCCCAGTTTAGGGGCCACTGACTTCTGCTGCTGCCCCGAAACCGAAGTGCCGCAACGTCTACGTCTAGTCGGCTAACAAAAAAAGCGAACATGACTCGGACATCGCCAAAGGACCGAGTTTGACCCGAAGCGGTCCTCGCTGCCACTCTCAAGTTGTACTGCATCAAAGGGGCTGAAGTCGTGAAGGCCCTCGCGCCGCCTACCAGCGACGCTAGGGGTATTGGAGTCAGCAGCAGCAAATTCGCCGCCTACACCAAAATCCTCCCGGTCCTCATCTACAAAACCGGCCTGTCCGTGGCCCGGATCGCGCGCTGATTGATAGCCGGAGCGCTGGATCGACGTTGCGGGAGCGCCGCATCGCTTTGGCCATGATGGAGTAAGACGTTCTAGCCGGTCAGGACCGGAAGGATCTCCGTCGCCAAGTAGTCAGCTCAATGAGCTCGGAGCGCTTCGGCCTCGGGTAAGTAATTTTTGCGCGCGGGCATGCCGGCAGGTCTGTCGGAGAGTGTGCCGCTCGTGCAAACAATAGGTCCGCTGCGTAGCGCACACGTCGCGCTGCGCAAGGGGCACCGGAGTTGCGACCGCAGCAATCAGTGGCGGCTGTAGGTCGCCGTCAAGGTCGCCTTGTCGAGCGAATGAAAGTGCAAGTCAAAACCGACGAGCGCCGCCGATGCGTTGTCATCCTTTGCGTCCGGCAGCTTGTCGACGTCCACCGCAAACACCGTGAAGATGTAGCGATGCGACTTTCCGTCCGGCGGCGGGCAGGGACCGCCCCAGCCGCCGGTACCGAAATCGGTCCGGCTCTGGATGGCGCCCTCGGGCATCAGCTTCGCCTTCAGGTCGCCGGCGTTCTTCGGGATCGAAGTCGTTCTCGCCGGAATGTTGAACACGACCCAATGCCACCAGCCGCTGCCGGTCGGTGCATCCGGATCGTAGTTGGTGATTGCGAAGCTCTTGGTCGCGCTCGGCGCCCCGCTCCAGCTCAAGGATGGAGAGATATTGCCGCCTTTGCAGCCGAAGCCATTGAACACCTGCTCCTCTTTCATGGCCCCGCCGTCGCTGACCTCCGCGCTTTTCAAGCTCATGCTTTGCGCAAAAGCCGCCTGCGCGCCGAGCATGCTGAAGGCCAGAACCGCGCCCCCTAAAACTACTTTATTCATTATTCCTCTCCCTAGTCTGAAGCCGACGTTGCCCGGTCGAACTCCGGAACAGCCCAGATGATAGCAAAAGGCTGGACTCCCTAGTAGCCAAAAGCGGCTTGCCCAGCGCATCCGGCGCTTTTAGTCGTCGAAACGGTACGTCTTGCGGGACCGCGCATGACGTCGCTTGTCACGTATCGACTCGAGTAAATCAGTGCTGCAGGTCGGCGGGCAGGAACGAAGGATCGACCAGCTTCGCCCAGTCCACCGGGCCTTTTTGCTTGCCGACGATCTGCAAGCCCTCAACCATGAGATCCATGGCGGCGTAGTCGAACTTTCCTTCCGACCAATAATGAATGGCCACGTAGCGGGTGAACACGCGACGATAGAGGCCGGGATCCCCGTTGTACGCTTTGGCGGTGATGTCGGCGGCCTCATCGGGGTGTTTTTCGATGTAGCGCACGCCATCGCGCCGCCCGGCGATAATGCCGCGCAGCTTGTCCGCGCCCTCGGTCGCGTAGTCGGCCGTCGTAACAGCAACGGTCTGCATCATGTTGGGCGACAAAATATCCTTGGGCCAAAACACCGGCTGTAATTTATCTTCGTTCTCCGACCAAACCGGCTCCCCGCTCATGCCGGCGTCGACGGCGTTGTTAAGCACGGCCGAGGCATTGGCGCCGATGCCGCCGGCTGGCACGAGCTTCACGGTGCCGAGATCGATGCCTTTCTTCTTCAGAGACATCAAGATCAGCATATTGGTCACCGAGCCGGGCGTCGTGAACGCGACCTTCTTGCCGACGAGATCTTCGATCGAATGGAGCGGCGAGCCTTTCTTCGCCATCCAAAGAATATCGGCGATGCTTTGCGCCCCGGACCCGATGATGCGCAGCGGCGCGCCGTTGTTGATCGCCTCGACTGCCGCCGCCAGTGCCACCTCACCGTACGGCAGCTCGCCGGCCAGTGTGTTTCGTACCGAAGTGCCGCCGCCTTGCGATGTCAGGACCCCAGTGATGTCGACGCCGTATTTCTTGAAGAAGCCTTTCTCCATTGCGACCGCATAGGGAGCGCCATAAAAGGCCGATCCCCAATGGGTCACCGTGATCGTCTCTGCGCGCAATTGCAGGGGAAAGATGGCGACCGCCAGCGCCGCGGCGAACGGAAGCAACCTCATCAATAGTTTAGGCATGTGCGTTCCTCACTCCCTGGGACAGCTTTGCGGCGCCTTTTATCTACATTAACAAGCGGTTGAGACGTAAACGCAACACAAGCGTCACATCAGATGATGGGCCGCTCGTCATCCCAAACCTTGTCGGGCATCGGCAGGCCGGCAAAGGTTTCTTTGGATGGCGGTCTGTTCGGCGCAATGCCGAGCATCCCCAGCACCATCACAAGCTGGCGCACGTGCTGGCCCGAATGCCAGGTGGTCCGCTCCAGAAACTCGTGCAGCGTCACGTCCCCATAGTAGACGGCGCCCTGTCGGGAAAAATCGGTTGATTGACCCGGGCCATCCCGCCAGATCTGGAAACGCCCCAGAACGTCCTGTCCGTAGGCCAGTATTTTGGTCTTGGTGTTCATCTCCGGCGGCGGCACGCGGTCGTAGGCGCCTTCCTTGAGCGGCAGATGCTGCACCTCGTGCTCCAGAAAGGCATCGGCGATATTGAAGATGTGATAGGCGAGCTGGGCGTAGCTGCGCGGCCGATGCGGCAGCGTGCGGACGAGTTCTTCTTCCGGGATTTGCGCAAAGAGCCGCCTGGCCGACGTCAGGATCTCGGTGAGACGCGCGGCCAGTTCGGACGCAGGCAGTACCTGTACACCGTCCCACGCCACGCCGGCGACGCGCGCCACCTCGCGCAGTACCTGACCGTTCGCCCAATCCCTGCCACGCCGCACGATTGGGACCGAGCGGATACCCAACGCTTCCAGCTCGGCAAGGCCATTCTTGTCCTCGAGCACGTTGACCGAGACATAGGCAACGCCGTGCTTGGTCAAGAACTCCTTCATTCTGAGACAACTGGTGCAGCCGGGCTGCCAGTAAGCCTTTATGATGGAGGCTTCAGCTTCAGGGGGTACTTCCGCCATGGCATGCTCATGAAAAGCCCGCCACGATACTGGGTCGGCCAGAGGAAGCAAAGACGCGACCGTGATCAGGGGAAGTATGCGGCGAAGCGCCGGTGCGTCTCGCCATCGATACCGGATGTCGGCTAATCGGCTACGTTTTGGTCGCTCATCGCGAAGACCTCAACAAACTGGACTCATAAAAAGGCGGGCCTGGCTTCGTCGGCTCGCCTCCGAAGGGGCGCGATTTCGCGGTCGATGCGGTTCAGGTCGATCTGAAAGAGGCCTAGGGGTTGCTCGAGCTAACGCCTGACTAGCGATTTCGAAACGGCCTCTGAGGATGCCCGCTTGCCGCAGTTGCTCCCGGATACGCAAATCTTCCTCGCGGATTGCTGCGTCGCACATGTCGCTGATTGGCCCTCAACGTCGTTTGTTGCAAGACAATAAAACGTCTGGAATCGGGTGCAAAGCGGATGTGTTTAGCACGCGCTCGAAATGACGTTGATGACCGTGCGCCCCGAGGGCGCGAACTATCAGTGAGGGAGGATCTCACCCGGATAAATGTCGATTGGTCCGGAAGCTGGCAGGCGACACGGTCGGGTAACTGGCTGGGTCGGAGCCCTGCGACAAAGGCAGCCTTGGGCTGCTGAGCGATCTGATGGGCCGTAATAAAGTGAAGCCCGAGCAGGCCTCGAAAGTTCTAATGCGGATGCCGACCCTCCGGTCATTTGGGGAAGGCCGCACGTGTGGGGAAGTAATCGACACGCGCACCCGCACGATCCGCCGGGGTAGTGGGTACGGCACGTCGGAAGGGTGGTTCGTAGTTACAGGGGGAGACCCGTCGCAGACGAGGGTAGCAGCCTCAGCATCGCATCAGGCGGTGGTCACGGCGGGAGTCGGACGGGGTCGTAAGAGTGTTGAGGCCGGGTAATGCCGGCGGAGCAAAGGGCCCCGACTTCTGGTGCGCTTTCGAAGATGGTGAGGTGAAGGTGATTGGCGATGAGCCTGACAACGCCTGATAAGATCCGGAACCTTCAGAGGAAGCTCTACTGCAAAGCGAAGGCGGAGCCCGCCTTCCGCTTCTATCTGCTCTACGACAAGATCTGTCGCGAGGACATCCTGGACCACGCCTATCGGCTCGCCCGCGTTAATGCGGGCGCACCGGGTGCGGATGGGATGACGTTTGCTCGCATCGAGGAGCAGGGGCTGGAAGCATGGTTGGCGGGCTTGCGCGCGGAACTGGTCTCGAAGACATACCGACCTGATCCGGTGCGGCAGGTGATGATCCCCAAAGCGAATGGTGGCGAGCGTCCGCTCGGCATTCCGACCATTCGTGATCGTGTGATTCAGACTGCCGCCAAGATCGTGATCGAACCCATCTTCGAGGCTGACTTCGAGGACAATGCCTACGGCTACCGACCCACACGCGGAGCGGTAGACGCGGTCAGGGAAGTGCACCGGCATTTATGCCGGGGGTATGCTGACGTAGTTGATGCTGATTTGTCCAAGTACTTCGATACGATCCCGCATTCCGAGCTGATAAAGTCAGTAGCCCGGCGTGTCGTGGATCGAAACGTCCTGCGCCTCATCAAAATGTGGCTGAGGGCGCCGATCGAGGAACGGGACGCGGACGGAACCCGGCGCATGAGTGGCGGCAATGGAAACACGCGCGGCACGCCGCAAGGCGGCGTCGCAAGTCCACTGCTCGCCAACATCTACATGAACCGGTTCCTGAAGCATTGGCGTTTGACCGGATGCGGCGACACGTTCCATGCTCACGTCGTCTCCTATGCCGACGACTTCGTTATCCTCAGCCGCGGTCGCGCGGCGGAGGCATTAGCGTGGACAAAGGCGGTGATGACCAAGCTCGGGTTGACGATTAACGAGGGTAAAACATCGTTGAGAAACGCCCGAAAGGAACGCTTCGACTTCCTTGGCTACTCGTTCGGCGCGCATTTGTTCGAGGCGAACGGGAATTGGTATCAGGGTGCGAGCCCGTCCAAGAAGAGCGTGCAACGGCTCAAAACAAAGGTCGGCGATCTTCTGGTGCCGAGCAATATCGATCCATGGCCAGAAGTGCGTGACAAGCTGAACAGGTCACTGCGAGGCTGGTCCAACTACTTTGGCTACGGCTCGCGGAGCAAGGCATACCGTAGCGTCGACCATTACGTCTTTGAACGTGTGCGCAGGTTCCTCGTGCGAAGGCACAAGGTGCAAGGGCGCGGCAATCGCCGATTCACATTCGATGTAATTCATCGAGAACTCGGCGTTCTGTGCCTCCAACGGCTGCCCCGAGCGGTCCCGTCGTGTGCCTTGCGGTGAAGCCAGTCGGAAAGCCGGATGCCGGAGATCGGCTTGTCCGGTTTGATGAGCGGGGATGGAAAACGGGGCGTTGGCCATAGGCCCCAAGCTACCGCGCCCATCCTCGACTCTACCCAAAAGCGGACTTTTCGGCTATCGCCCACCTCATCGCTTTCCAAACCAGTCCTTCAGAACAGGCTGGTGCTGAACCGGGTCGAACTCGATGATTTTGCTGAAACGCATCGCCTTCGCTTTGCAATAAGGTTCGTCGGCCAAGAACTCGTTCAGTTCTTCCAGTGACTCCGCGCGGGCAATCAGAACTCCTCCCATGGGTGGAATGGTGGGGCCCGATAGCAAAAAGCGCCCATTGTCATAGCCTCGCTCTAGAAATTGACGATGGGCGGCTATGAGTTCAGGCGCGCGTTGCTCGAAAGGAACAATATGCTCTCCCTCCAAAAGAAAATGCTTCATCGTTTGCTCTCATCTGAAAAGCGAGTCTGAGTTCTGGCCCGAAACCGAAGTGCGGCAACGTCCACTTTAAGTCCACTCTCAGGGTATTAGCGGACTAAGAGCGGACATCGTGAAACCGACGTTGTTGACCGATCTCGACAAAACTGATCCTCTGCCGAACCAGTTGGGGTCAAGTTGCTCCGTTGATCTAAATCAATAACAATAAATCGCGGCGACGAGAACCTATATAGCCAAAACGGATTGCTGGGGATGGCTTCCGGTCGAACGGCGGCGCGGCTAGAGAGGGCGGCGCTTTCAAGCGTGCTCTCCGTCATCATTGCTTGTCTCTTGGGCGCATTCTTTACGACGTCGGCGACGAAGCTTGCGCTCGCAGGTGGCGGCAATGGCGGTAGCACCGGATCCCCTACAGGCGGCACCGGCGGGATAGGCGGCGCGAACGGGCAGCCCGGCTCCCCAGGTGGATCCGACACGAGTCTATCTGGAGGAGGGGGTGGTGGCGGCGGTGGCGGATCGGGCGGTGGTCAAGGTGGCACTGGTGGTAGCGGCGGCGGTGGTGCGTTAGGCGGTGCCCCCGGAGAGCGCGGAACAAACACAATTGCCGCCCGTGGGGCCGGTGGCGGAGGCGGCGGCAACGGCGGTGAAAACGGCTTCGTAACGACCGGGTCATTCAACAATGGCTCTTCATTGGGGAGCGGCAAAGGCGATCGCGGTGGTGTCGGCGGCAATACGACGGGTGCTGCTTCGGCTGGAAGCGGCGGTGGCGGTGGTGCCGGTGGCAATGGCCTTGTCGTGAGGGGCGCAATAGCGATTACCAACACCTCGACCATCGCCGGCGGAGACGGTGCAGCGGGTGGGAAGGGGGGAAACGTAGCAAATAGTAGTTTTTTGGTAGGCGGGGGCGGCAATGGTGGCGACGGCGGTAACGGAATTGAGTTCAACAGTTCAGGCGCGACGCTGACCAATAGCGGGACCATTGAAGGAGGTAATGGCGGAGCTGCTGGGGTGCGAGGAACTGGCGGCAGCTCAGGCGGTCCCGCTGCCAGGGTCGGCCTCGGTGGCGTTGGCGTCGTCGGCTCCGGGTTGACCATCATCAATAGCGGCACCATTGCCGGCGGGGTGGCCAACGGCGGTAAGGGCGCGCAAGCGAGCGCAATCATCTTCACTGGCGGTTCGAACGTTCTCGCGCTGAGGGCCGGCTCAACTATCACCGGCAATGTCATCGGCGCTGGTACAGATACATTCAGGCTGGGCGGTTCGACCGACAGCAGCTTTGCTGTGTCAAAAATAGGTCCGACGAAGCAATACAAGGGCTTCGATACTTTCATTAAGACCGGCACCAGCACGTGGACGTTGACTGGCGCTAACAGCACGCTGACGCCCTGGACCATCTCGGCCGGCATCCTACAAGTAACCAACAATACGTCGCTCGGCAGTGCGGCCGGGACCGTTAAACTTCACGGCGGCACTCTTCAGGCAGGCGCTGCGGCGCTGGCCGTCAAGAATCCGTTTGATATCAATTCAAGCGGTGGCACGATTGACACCCAAACATATAAGCTGACGCTTTCCGGCAAGATTGACGGCGGCGGCGCACTGACCAAGACCGGCAGCGCCACGCTCGTTCTTTCTGGCACCGACACCTACACTGGCGGCACGACAATCAATGCCGGCACGCTCAAAATCGGCGACGGCGGCACCGCCGGCTCGATCAGAGGCGATGTTACCAACAACGGCGTGTTGGCCTTTGACAGGTCCAACTCTGTAATTTTCGACCGTATCATTTCTGGCACTGGATCAGTGCGGCAGAACGGCAACGGGACCACCATTTTCACCGGCAACAACGCGTACACGGGTGGCACGACGATTAGCAACGGCACGCTGCAGATCGGCAATGGCGGTTCTTTGGGCGCAATAACCGGCAATGTCGTCGACAATAGCACTTTGGCCTTCAATCTCTCGGGCGCCATCAACTTGGGCGGTGTGATCTCCGGCAGCGGCGTGTTGCAGCAGAACGGTGCCGGTGCGGTTACGCTTTCCGGCGCAAACAGCTACGCAGCCGGCACCAACCTCAATGCAGGTACACTAGTCGTCGGCAATGACAGTGCGCTCGGCAAGGGGTCGCTGTCGATGGCGGCCGGCACCACATTGTCATTCTTGGACACTGGCAATTTCATCATCGCGAATAACATCACTGTTGCGGGCGATCCAATCTTTAATGCGCCTTCGGGCACCACACAGACCATCGCTGGCCTGATCGCCAATGGGGTCTCGCGGGGAACGCTAGCGGTGGATGGCGGCGGCACGCTCGTGCTCTCGGCGACGAACAGCTACACGGGACCGACCAACGTCATTTCCGGCGCGCTTGATGTAACTGGTTCGATTGCGAGTTCGAGCATTATCAACGTGGCCAATGGCGCGACCTTAACCGGCAGCGGCACTGTCGGCAGGACGCGCATCAATTCCGGTGCTATCTTTGCACCTGGCACGCCTGATATTGCCGGCACTGCGACGACGATTTCCGGCAATCTCGCCTTCCAATCCGGCGCGCTTTATGTGGTTAATCTCAAATCAACCGGCGCGACGTTTGCCAATGTGTCCGGCACCGCGTCGCTCGCCGGCACGGTAAACATCGTCTTTGCATCCGACAGTTTTCTGACGGAGCAACCGCATACGATTTTGCAATCGGCCGGGCTCGGCGGCACCAAGTTCTCCGGGCTCAGCACCGTCAATCTGCCCGCTGACCTCAGGGCCAGCTTGATCTACACGCCAACCGACGCGATGTTGGATCTGATCGGTGCACTCCCGACGACTGGCCTCAATATCAACCAGAGCAATGTCGCGACGAGCCTCAATAACATCTTCGCCAGCGGCGCCGAGCTGCCTCCGGGATTTTCAAGCGTTTTCCGATTGACCGGCAGCGATCTGGCAAATGCGCTGACGCAAATGGACGGCGAGACTGCGATAGGCAGCGAGTTTGTCGCCTTCCAGTTGATGAATTAGTTTTTGAACCTCATGCTCGATCCATTCGTCGATGGCCGGCTCGGGAGCGGCGTTGGCGGCGTCAGCGGGCACGCCATGGGTTTTGCTCCCGACGAGCAGGCGAACCTGCCAAGCGAGATCGCGTTCGCCTACGCTGGCGTGTTCAAGGCGCCGCCGCCCGTGACCTTCGAACAGCGCTGGACTGCCTGGGGCGCAAGTTATGGCGGCGGCAACTGGACGAGCGGCAATGCAACGGTCGGCTCGAGCAACCTCGCCACACAGACTTTCGGCTTCGCTGCCGGCATGGATTATCACCACTCGCCGGACACAATCTTCGGCTTCGCACTGGGTGGGGGCGGCACCAATTGGGATCTTGCCGGCGGCGGCACCGGCAGCAGCGACGCCTTCCAGGGGGGCGTCTATGCCATGACCCGCTCAGGTCCAGCTTATCTTGCGACGGCGCTTGCCTTCGCCAACCACTCGATGACGACGAACCGTGCGGTACTGGGCAATTCACTGAACGCGAACTTCGATGCGCAGAGCTATGGCGCTCGCGCTGAAGGCGGCTATCGTTTCGCCGTGCTGCCCAATCTTGGCATGACGCCCTATGCCGCCTTGCAGGCGCAAGACTTCCACACGCCGGGCTACAGTGAGAGCGATCCGATGGGCAGCGGCTTCGGGCTGTCCTATGCCGCGATGAACGCGACCGATGTGCGCAGCGAACTTGGTGCGCGGCTAGACAATCCGGAAGTGATCGCTGGCATGCCGCTTCTGCTACGGGCGCGGGTTGCCTGGGCCCATGACTGGGTAATCAATCCCGCGATGAGCGCGGTGTTCGAATCATTGCCTGGCACCAACTTTATCGTCAATGGCCCGCCGCTGCCGTCGAATTCCGCGCTCACATCCGCCGGCGCCGAGCTGTTCATCACGCCGCGGCTTACCTTACTCATGAAATTTGATGGCGAATTTGCACCGGGTTCCCAGACTTACGCCGGGTCGGGCACGCTGCGGTACGTTTGGTGAGTGTTCGGGCAATTTGTTTCGTCACGTAATGTCTCCTGTTGGCCGATTTTGTTGAAAAACTCGCTAGTTGAAACTGTGAGAGGTCACTGATTTAGTGCTGTTGAGAAACAGGAACTGAGTTGATGATGGGATCACGGCAAGTCGAACAGGGTGTGCTGTTCTACAACTTCTCGCTCGAAGCGCATGTGCCGGCGGATCATTGGCTGAGGTCGATCGACCGCTTTGTCGAGCTGTCGGAACTGCGCCGCGACCTGGCGCCGTTCTACAGCACGCTGGGTCGTCCGTCGGTCGCTCCCGAACTGATGATCCGGATGCTTTCATCGGCTATTGCTTCGGCATTCGGTCCGAACGGCGCCTGTGCGAAGAGGTTCACCTTAATCTGGCGTACAGGTGGTTCTGCCGGCTCGGGCTCGACGGCGATGTCCCCGATCATTCCACCTTTTCGAAGAACCGGCATGGCCGCTTCCGCGACAGCGATCTGCTCCGGCGCATCTTCGAGACGGTTCTGCAGCGCTGCATCCGCGAGGGATTGGTCGGCGGGGAAGCCTTTGCGATCGATGCCAGTCTGATCAAGGCGGATGCCAATCGGCAGAAGGGGATCGAGGGTGAGAAGGGGCTGCCACCAGAAGCGACCGGCCGGGCGGTCATAGAATATATGGCTGTGCTCGACGATGCGGCCTTCGGCGCTGCGACCGAAGTCGTGCCCAAGTTCGTGTCACCGGCCGATCCGGCAGCGCGGTGGACGGGACTATCAGAATTTCTGTGTGAGGCCGGTTATCCGTCATGAGTTCACGAATTGCTCGGTGAACATGACGGCGAATTGCGTTTTCGCCTCGGCCCACTCGCGCGGCGGTCGTTTCCATTCCGCAGTGGCGCGGTTCAAGACCAAATATAACAGCTTCGTCGCGGCGTCGTCAGAGGGAAAATGTCCTCTGGTTCTGACGGCGCGGCGCAGTTTGGAATTTAGCGCCTCGATGGCATTCGTGGTGTAGATGATTCGCCGCACGCCTTCGGGGAAAGCGAAGAAAGGAATCACGAGCTCCCAGTTGCGGCGCCAGCTCTGCGCGATTGCCGGATATTTTGCGCCCCACGGACTTTGCGCAAAGGCGTCGAGGGCAGCCTGGCCAGCAGCAGCATCGGCCGCGCGATAAACAGTCCGCAGCGCCTGCGCCAGGCTCTTGCGATCCTTCCAGGAGGCAAAATCCATGGAATGGCGGATCAGATGGACGATGCAGGTTTGCACGATTGTCTGTGGGAAGACGGCATTAATGGCTTCGGGAAAACCCTTCAAGCCGTCGACGACGGCGATGAGAATGTCCTGGACCCCGCGGGTCTTTAACTCGTTTACGACGCGCAGCCAGAATTTGGCGCCCTCGGTCTGTTCGATCCAGATGCCAAGAATTTCCTTGGTGCCGTCCGGCAGAACACCCAACGCGATGTAGATCGCCTTATTGCGCACGAAGCCTTCGTCGCGGACCTTGACCCGAATGGCATCGAAGAACACCAGCGGGTAGCAGATATCGAGGGGCCGGTTCTGCCATTCTGCAACCTCGTCCAGCACCGCGTCGGTGATCGCCGAAACCAGGTCCGGCGAAACCTCGATGCCGTAGAGTTCCTCAAGATGGCCACGGATCTCGCGGACCGTCATCCCGCGCGCATACATCGAGATGATCTTGTCATCGAAATCCGGAAACCGGCGCTGGTATTTAGCGATCAGCTTGGGGTCAAACGTCCCGGCCCGATCCCGCGGCACCGAAAGCGTCATCTTCGAGGTGCCGGTCAGAACAGACTTCTTCGAATAGCCGTTGCGGTGAATCGACTTGCCCCCAACGCTGTCAGCGTCAAGATGCTCCTCAAGCTCGGTGTTCAAGATCCGCTCGGAGAGCGCCTTCTTCAGCTCGTCAACCAATCCGTCCTTATTGAATACATCCTTTGGATCGCGGCCGGCCAGAAGCTGGTCCAGTAGGTCTTTCTCGATAGCCATGTGATGCTCCTTCGATTCTCATCATCATGACCTCACACAAGATTCCTGACAGTCCCCGGTGGACCGGAGCCCACGGCGGGCAAGCCTTCTTCGCCTATTCCACCAACTATCTGATCGATGTCGACAACGCGATCATCGTTGATGTCGAAGCCACAACCGCGATCCGGCAGGCCGAGGTCCTGGCCGCAAAACGCATGATAGAACGCTCGCTCGAGCGCTTCGATCTTTATCCCGCACGACTTCTGGGGGACAGTGCCTACGGCTCAGCCGAGATGCTCGGATGGCTTGTCTACGAGCATGGCATCGAGCCCCATGTGACCGTGTTCGATAAGTCGACCCGTCAGGACGGCACCTTCTCACGTGACGACTTCACCTACGACCATGTCGGCGACGTCTATTCTTGCCCCGCCGGCAAGATGCTAACGACGACCGGCTCACCTGTGAATGACGGAGCGACATTACGCTATCGCGCCAGCAAGTATGACTGCCAAGCCTGCCGCCTAAAGCCCCGATGCTGTCCAAAGGAGCCGGCCCGGTACGTGCCGCGATCGATCTATGAAGGCGTCCGCGACATGGCACGCCAGATCGCAAGCTCGGGGGAAGGCCGCACCGCACGACGACTGCGCAAGAAAGTTGAAATGCTGTTCGCCCATCTCAAACGCATTCTCAAACTCGATCGGCTCAGATTAAGAGGACCAAATGGTGCGCGCGATGAGTTCCTACTCGCCGCAACCGCCCAAAACCTCCGAAAGCTGGCGAAGCTGATACCGATGCCAAGCCCTCATCCAGCCTGAGAGCTTCAGCGGCTCGCAATCGAAGGCCTTCGAATGGCCGCGCCGATTCATCTCGAATTACTCACCGACTTCTTCAACAAAATCGGCCCAAAGCGACAGATAGTGCGCCGCAACCGAATGTCGGCTTTTGGGCGAAGAGCGGAAGTGGCTTTTTGCTCAAAACGGCGCAACCGAATAGTCGCGCATATTTTTTCCCGCCAAATCAAACCGCGACTGGAGCAGCACGCTGAGGATTCAGATCAGGCATAACGCTTCGATACTTTAGTGCTCAGCCAGCCTTGCAGCTTCGACCAGCGCCGCCGGCCTGGGACGTTGGTTGCGCATCGCGATGGCCACCGCCTTCTTCTGGCCGACCAGAACGACAAGCCGCTTGCCGCGTGTGATGCCTGTGTAAAGCAAGTTACGCTGCAGCATGGCGTAATGCTGCGTCATCAGCGGGATAACCACCGCCGGATATTCCGAGCCTTAGCTCTTGTGGATGGTTGCCGCGTATGCCGGCGCGAGGGTGTCGAGTTCGCCGAAGCTATAGGTGACTGAACGGCCGTCGAAACTTGCGGTCACTCCACCTTCCACAGACTCGACGTCCGTCACAAACCCAATGCGCATGGCCCGAAACTGACGTGCCGAAATGTCCGCGATTTAGTCCCTATCGAGCGGAAAGCGGACGCAGTCGGACATCGCAAAACGTGAAGCGGTTGACCTGAACCGGGAGTCACGCACCCTCAAGCGATCGATTGGCCCTTCTAAGTAGGTACGGATGAGCGAGCGTCAGCGGGAAGACTCTTTCTCAGAAGGCACGCCAGGATTTTTCCGAGCAATCGCTCCAGATCGACCGGCTTGGTATCGAAGTCAGCGCAACCGACCTCGACGCTCCTTTCACGATCGGTCGAGAGAGTAGAAGTAGTCAAAATGATGATTGGTATGCTCCGCGTTCTTGGGTCGTCCTTGATGAGGCGCGATGCTTCCCAGCCGTCCATTCCACCCAACACAATATCCATCAGGATGACATCCGGCATTTCCGACACTGCCAGTGCGACGCCGCTCGTGCCGTCTGCGGCCCCGCACACGCCGAAGCCTCGATGTTCCAAGCGGCGGGTCAGCATGTCTCGATTTGCCAGATTGTCTTCCACAATCAATATTCCGAGATCCCGTGATTGCGCCTCAGATCGGCCGTCTTTGCTCCAGCCTCGTGCTCGCGCAACACCCCGATAATCTGCTCCTCTGTGAACCTAACACGCTTCATCGTCCGTCCCTCCAGCAGGGCCGGACTCTAATCCTCCGTGGAGCAAAAACTCATCGGCAGGTCATAGCAAACCGTGATTCAATCATTGCATTCGCAACGCACTATGCCGTGCCGACAATTTATAACGCCACCTTTTATGCAGATTCGAGCGGCCTGGTCGCCTATGGTGCCGCTTTCGATGAATCTTTCAGCCAAGCGGCTGGATACATCGACCGCATACTCAAAGGCGCCAAACCGGGTGAACTGCCGATCCAACCGCCCACCAAATACGAGCTAGTTATCAATCTTAAGACGGCCAAAGCGCTCGCGCTAACGATTCCGCCGGCGCTCCTCTTTACTGCTCACAAAGTGGTCGATAGCTATCCCGATGAGTTGAGGTCATAACGGAAGTGGCACAGACATCCCGCAAGGTCGCATTTTGACCCGGAGCAGAGATGGATGACTCGATTGCTTAGGATACTCAAGCAGCAATCGGTAGCTTATCTTGGATAGTTGAGCCTCGGCGGGCGCGCACTTTGCCCCGCTATTTATCAGCCATTTGAGCAAAAATGACGACCGAGACGGAAGAGCGCGAAGCGAAGGAAGCGGCGTTCGCACGCGATCAGGTGCACGTCGAGAAAACGAGACGATCTCTAAGGAGAATGAGCTGGGCGCTGGCGGCGGGTTTCGTTGCTGTAATCGTGATTCTTGGCAGCGCCGTATGGGAATCATACCAAACCTGGCAGCGCGAGGCTGGAGTATTCGCCAGCCTCAGCGCTACTTCGTTCGCGCAAGGCTTTTGCGATCGCGCGTTGCGCCTGGCTATCGCCGGGCTGCCGCCCGGCGAAGGCGCTTCTCCGGTAATGCTTCGTTCGCAACAGTTGCAGGGCGAGCTGTCGCTGTTTGCGTCCGCGCCTGACTGTTATTTTCGATCGGTTTTAGCTGGGCATATGGGCTTAGTTAACAGTGCGGCGTTCAGTCCGGACGGATCTCGCATCGTCACTGCGTCATGGGACACGACCGCGCGAGTGTGGGACGCGAGGACCGGCGCTGCGCTGGCTATACTCTCGGGGCACAAGTTTTGGCTGAACAGCGCCGCGTTCAGCCCGGACGGCGGCCGCATCGTCACTGCATCATGGGATAGGACAGCGCGGGTGTGGGATGCCAAGTCGGGCGCCATGCTCGCCACGTTCTTGGGGCATACAGGCCCAGTGAACAGCGCGGCGTTCAGCCCGGATGGTTCTCGCGTCATCACCGCATCCGACGACAACACGGCACGAGTGTGGGACGCCGAGACCGGCGCGATGATTGCGACGCTGTCGGGGCATGTGGACGACGTGAACAGCGCGGTGTTCAGCCCGGACGGTTCTCGTATCGTCACCTCATCGTTCGATTGTACCGCGGCAGTGTGGGACGCCACAACAGGCGCAAAGCTGACCGTACTCTCAGGGCATACGAGTTGGGTGTGGAGTGCGGCGTTCAGCCCGGATGGTTCCCGCGTCGTCACCGCATCCGAAGACAGAACGGCGCGCGTGTGGGAAGCCAACACGGGCGCCCTGCTCGCCACGCTGTCGGGGCATAGCGGGCCGGTATTGAGCGCGGCGTTCAGCCCGGACGGTTCCCGCGTCGTCACCGCATCCTTGGACCACAGCGCGCGCGTGTGGAACGCGGCGACGGGCGCAGAGCTGGCCACACTCTCAGGGCACGGGGATTGGGTCTGGACCGCGTCGTTCAGCCCGGACGGTTCCCGCGTCGTCACCGCATCCGAAGACAGAACGGCGCGTGTGTGGGACGCCAACACGGGCGCCGTGCTCGCCACGCTTTCGGGACATACGGGCGCAGTGTTCAGAGCGGCGTTTAGCCCGGACGGTTACCGTGTCGTCACTGCATCCGAGGACAAGACCACGCGCGTTTGGGACCTCAAGAAAGGTGCCGCGCGCGCTATACTCGCGGGGCACACGGACGCGGTGAACAACGCGGTGTTCAGCCCGGACGGTTCTCGCGTCGCTACCGCATCGGAGGATAAGACCGCCCGATTGTGGGACTCCACGACGAGCACCGCGGTTGTGACGCTCTCAAAGCACGCGGCCGCGGTGAACAGCGCGACGTTCGACGCGGATGGTTCTCGCGTGGTCACCGCCTCCGACGATAACGCTGCGCGAGTGTGGGATGCCAAGACTGGCGCCGCTCTCGCCACGCTCTTGGGCCACACGGATCGGGTAGTCAGTGCCGCGTTCAGTACAGACGGTTCACGCGTCGTCACCGCAGCCTTCGACAACACCGCGCGATTGTGGGGCACCAGCACAGGCGCGCCTCTCGCAATACTCTCGGGGCACACGGACTGGGTGAACAGTGCCGGGTTCAGCCCGGACGGTTCTCGCGTAGTCACCGCATCGTTCGACAACACCGCACGATTGTGGGACGGTGCGACAGGCGCTGCGTTGGCCATCCTTTCGGGGCACACGGATCGAGTGTTCGGTGCAACATTCAGCCCAGACGGTTCGCGGGTCGTCACCGCGTCGGCTGACAAGACGGCGAGATTGTGGGACGCCAAAACGGGCGCCGCTTTGGCCACGTTGTCGGGGCATACGGATCGGGTGGTCAGTGCGGCGTTCAGCCCAGACGGGTCTCGCGTGATCACCGCATCGTTCGATAATACCGCACGATTGTGGGACGGTACGACAGGCGCTGCGTTGGTCACGCTCGCGGGGCATACGGATCGAGTCGTCAGTGCGGCATTCAGCCCAGACGGTTCGCGGGTCGTCACCGCGTCCGCGGACAAAACTGCGCGAGTGTGGGACACGACGACAGGCGTCGCTCTGGCCACACTCTGGGGCCATAAAAATCAACTGGTTAGTGCGGCATTCAGCCCGGACGGGTCGCAGGTCGTGACCGCGTCCGTGGACCGGACTGCGCGCATTTGGCCACTCGATCCAATCGTCTTGATACCGGCGAATACACGGGAGGACTATGTCTGCCGCGAGAGGCTGATCGGCGCACGCTCGTTTACTGACGAGGAGATGCAGCAGCCGATCCTGCGCGGGAGCAACGACTTGCGCAATCCTTGCTATCGGGTCGGTCCGCTCAGCCTCAGTTATTACCGGCGGGCGGCTACCAATCTCGTTGCGACGATCCGAAGTGCATTCGCGCATTAACTGGCAGCACGGTGACATTTCAGATTAGGCATCAACTACGTAAATCGGCGCCGATGGACGCCGATCAAATCTTTGAAAAATGATCAATTCTTGCGCCGCACCAAATATTTAAAGTCGGACTGGGGTGGGGTCAAAATTGTGGACACCGATTCACACCTTTATGCGGGAGGAACATTGGCATTTGACCAAGAGGTATGGAGTGACGACAGCGTCAATAACCTGTGCAATGGATGCTGAATTTGGCCAGCGATGATCGGATCGCGTAATCAGCGTCTGCCTACTCCGCCGCCTCAAACCGATAGTAATTCGAGAACCGCAACAGTGGCTCGTCGGAGAGCACGAATAATTGTGCGTCCGCGTCTGCGCGGTGGCTGATGGTGTGCCAGCAGGGAGCGACGATGGTGTCGCCCCTCCGCCACGAAAAGCGCTTGTCGCCGATTGCCGTTTCACCCGTTCCTTCGGCCACGTGGAAGATAGTGTTAGCGGTGGTGCGGTAGCGCCGTGTTTTGGCGCCGAAGGGTAGCCGCTCCATTGACAGACCCATTGGCGGCATGTCGGGCGCGGCAAGCATGATGCGAGCGCCGTGGAAACCGTCGACGTCGACCTCCGCAGCGTCCAAGCTCCGTGAAATGTCATCGCGCGTAAAACGGAACGGAGAGCTTGTCGTCACGCGTTCAACCTTCTCGTACTTCTGCGGATGCTCTTCATAGAACATTGGCTCAAGCAGATGGGTGAGTGGCACATCGAGGCCGTCGAACCAGTATGCTGGCGTGCTGCCGTCGTGGCCGTGGCCGTGCCAGCACCAGCCGGGTGTGAGAACCACATCGCCGGTCTCCATCGGCATCTTCTGGCCGTTGACGATCGAGAACGAGCCTTTGCCATCGATGATAACGCGCAACGCGTGCGACGAGTGCCGATGCGAGGGCGCGATTTCGCCGGGCAGGATCATCTGATAGGCACACACAAGCGTACGGGTGGTTTCGAAATTAGTGCCGGGCGCGGGATTTCGCAGCACCAGGTTACGGCGCTCGGCGAGCGAAACGTCGATCAGACGGCCGGCAGCGTCCAGCCCCGCCTTAGCGTCTTCGTAAGCCCAGTGCGCGGGACGGAACTCGGGCCGTGGCTCGCCCCATAGGATCGGCTTGGGGCGCGGAACCCAGCCAGGCGTAAAATTGAGTTCGGCGGCTGCCTCGTAAAGCGCGGAAAGCGTAGGAAGATCCCGGCCCGAAAGGCTGGGTGCGGGATCAGCGACAGCAGACGTTGCGGAAGCAGCAGACATGTAAGTGTCTCCCTTCGGTCAGCGCGTCGTGCTGACATCAATTGGAAGATTGATCAGTGTATCAGTTGGCGTCACGCTGCGTCTTCCTTTCGCGCGTCGGCGAAGGCCGGGGCGACCTCGGCCATGAAGCGCGCCATCTCGTCTTTGACTTGACTATGCGGCTTGAGGCCGACGTTGAAGTAAAGGATCACCTCGTCGAAGCCTGCGGTCTCGACCTTCTTTAAGGTCTCGACGATGCCAGCGGGCGGCCCGAGCAGCACCGAATTTTCCGTCAAATCCTCTGGTCTGACCTTGTGCAGGCGCTCGACCATGTCGATGAAGTAGCGATAGCTCGGCGGCGCGGTTTTGGGGTCGCCCGGCAGGGCCGGAATCACGCACTCTTTATAATATCGTATTTGCCGCACGCGCTGGGCATCCTCCTGGACCTTGTTGTCGGCAAAATGCGTGAAGTAGCTGCACATTAGCCGGCCCGGTTTCTTGCCGTGCTTCGCGCAAGTCTCATGATAAAGATCGGCGACCTGCTGCAAGCCACCATAGCTCATTGCGGCAGCAAACGGGGCTACGATCAATCCGCAGCCCAATCGCGCGGCAAGTTCAATCGAAGGCTTTGAAAACGACCCAACGTAGGTCGGCAGTGGCTGCTGGACCGGCTTCGGCGTAATCCGCACGTCGTCGAACGAATAGTACTTGCCGTGATGGGAAATGCGACCGTCCGCCTCCCAAAGCCGGCGCACGAGTTCCAGACCCTCTTCGAAAATGCCTTGGTTGTCCTCGAAAGACACGTGGAAGGGCAAATATTCGCGCTTGTCGTAACCGCGGCCGACCGCGAAATCGACACGACCGCCGGAAAGAAGATCGAGCGTCGCCCACTGCTCCGCCACGCGGATCGGATGATGGAGCGGCAACACGGTCACTGCGGGCGCGAGCCTGATGCGGGTCGTCTTCGCGGCGACGTGAGCAAGTACGAGGTCCGGACAGGACAGAACGCCGAGCGAGTTGAAGTGATGCTCGCCGATCCAAGCCGAATGCATGCCGAGCTTGTCAGCGAGTAGCGCCTCGGCAGTGATGTCGGCCACAAACTGGTTTGAGGAGCGGTTGTTATTTTCGTAATGATTGTCGCTTAGCGTGAAATAGCCAAACTCCATTGTTCCCTCCCAAGAAAGCTCGATACAACTTAGACATTCTAACCAAGTCTATAAACGGGAGACCTATCCCGTTGAGCCGCAGCTCGCGAGAAATGTTCGACCGTCAGCGGCTGGTGAAAAAACCGACGGCGATTTTTCCGTTCATCGTCGTCGCCCATATCTACCGCCCGCTATCCTGATCGCATTTCCGAAAACCGGTGCGGGACAGGAAACGTCTTAGTGCCCGTTTTGCAAAACGAACCCAATTCGCGCTTGCCCATTCCACGAAAAATGAGTTCAGGCGGAAGGACGGCACGCCGATTGTAGGCAGACCAGACACACAGCTCCAATGGTTGCCGACATTGATTACGAATCGGATGATCCTGGCTACACCGTGCCAGCGACGGTTCCTGATATGCGAGCCGACCCGATCGTTACAATAGGCGGGGTGGTGGTGTCGGTCTATCGCCCGCCGATCCTGAGCCGGTGACAACGTCGAGAGGCGAGCAAAACCAAGGGAACGGGTAGCCCAATAGGGGCGGGGGCACGACCCGGGCCTGCGGATGGCATTGGCGACAAGGCTGTTGCTTTCGCCGGAACCTGGTTCACGCGGCATTGGAGAGACATTAAGGGCGAGCCCCTCCGCCTAAGGAGAAAGCCTGTCTTATACTTATCCGCCTCTTATCGAGTACGCCGCCGATCCCTGTTATCCCGAGAAACTCCCTTGTTTTCGTCTTTAGGGAAATTTCTGCGGCATCGTCGTATCGTCCTGATTAATCGCGTTTTTTTGCTCGCCCCCGAGATCAGGCGGCGCCGGCAAGTTCCTGTTATCTTCCCTGTTCCGCGCCCAAATCCCAGCCAGCCCCATTCCGCACAGAGGCGCGTGCCAACACAGTCGTCAGATTGACGATATCCGACGAGCCGAACTGAAAGACAGTGAAACGTCTTTGACGAGCGCTAACGATCGAGCGATTCGTCACACGCTAGAATCCGCCGGCGTGGAGTTCATCGACGAGAACGGTGGCGGTCCAGGTGTCCGATTGCGGAAGCGGCAGGCGCCATGCCTTTGATCTGAGGCTGTTTAACCCGTAAATTTTTTTGGCGGTGTGGAAGCGGTCTACAAAACGAACCAAATTTCTCGCGAGTAAGGCCGTCCCTTATCCTCGGCTCGGCGGAATTCCAGCTCGTCTGGTGGTCGCAAAGTCGAATGCTTGGGCCGATCCCTCAACTCCAGCGATTTCCAGGTGGGTGGCAGCACATCCAACATTGGCCAAGATAGCGACGCGGTGGAGACCGGGAAGCACCTCGCGAAAACGTCTGAGACGCTTTCCCCCAAGATCAGTCTCTTTGAGCGACAATCAATCCGGTGACGTTCCAGCCCTACGGCCGCGGGTCTCTCGTCCTTGGAACAGATTTACGCGGTCGCGCTCGAGATAATCTTCTATGCACTCGCGCCGCTAATCGTGCTCCGCAGCTTGCCGTTCGTATGCGGACCATTGGCAGGCGACGGCACCGCCGCTTACGTTGCCGTTTCCGCGCTCGTTTGTAATGCGGCCTCGATAGCCTCATCGCTGATTTCACTACGCGCAACCAGCAAACTGCAATGGATATGATCGATGAGATAGGCCCCGTTGGGACCCGACCACCAGCGCATAAACGCGCTCTGGTGGCGATGGCCTACGACGACAAGATCCGCCTCGATCTCTCTCGCGAAACTGCCAATTTCGGCGGCGGGCTCACCTCTGACTAGCTTGGCGACCGGATCGAAGCCAAGTTGCTTCAGCCGCTCCACACCTTCGTCGAGGACACCAACAAAAGCATCTTCAGCTTGAGCAGACGCTCCGGGGTAGTATCCATCAGCCAGCATCAACCCCGTTATTTCGCCGATGATCGATAACAAGTAAACTTGGGCGCCGCACTGTTGCGCCAACAGGGCTCCTTCTCGTAGAGCAGTTCGGCCTTCTACTGAACCATCGTAGGCGAGTAGGATGCGCTTATACATGCTGACCCTCCTCGGTGTAGCTTTCCGTCCTGAATGTCCGACGCTGGCTTCTGTCGGTGGCGCTTGCAGTGCCCGCGACGCTGGCCTCCATCAGGTTAACAGCATTGTTTCGCGACCGAAACGCTTACAGATGTCCGCGCCGACATGCCCATAGCCAACTGCGGCTTTCTTCAGTCGTCCACCACCGGTAGGGTTGTCGGCTTCAACCAGCGTTTTAGTCCAGGTCGATGGCTGACGCTTCGAAGTCAGGCTGCTTTCAACCAGCGGCGCCCAGCCGAGAGATACTTGTCGTCTCATCCACCCAAAATCATCGGCCGATGAATTTTGGAGGGCGCTTTTCCACAAATGCTCGCGCCGCTTCCCTATGATCATCGGCACGGCCGGTTTCGACTAGTAACGCGTCGACCGCTTCAAACGACGTTGACGATCGATCTGATACATCGCATACCTCCGGGCCACGACGCGCTAAACGGGATACTCGGCGCGGCAAGCCCATGCAGCGTCGGACTTCACCTGATAAGTTGTTCACCTCAATACGCCGAGCCATCGGAGATCAGGCCACCGGTCGCCGCAAAAGTTCCCGCCGAGCTGGTGCATTTGAAATATCAGGATTGGCGGCGGTGCGGATCCAGTCACGTTAGCGCAAACGGGTCGAGTTCCGTCCCCACATGCATCGGCCGCCGTGACGGAGCAATCTAAAGAGTTTTATGCGCGGCGAAGCGTTCACTATTGTCGTCACGCTTTGATACAAGCCGGGGAATTTCATGCGCATTACCAAGATTGAGACCTTAAAGGCCGATGGCGGCTGGCGCGATTTCTCGTTTGTGAAATTGTCCACCGACGAGGGGCTGATCGGCTGGTCGGAATACAACGAGGACTTCGGCGCACCCAATGCGACCTCAGATTTGATCCGCCGCTTCGCCGAAATCGCCGTCGGAATGGATCCGCGCGAGGTGGGCAAGATTGCGGTCTCGTTGCGCGCTATTACGCGCATGTCGTTCGGCGGCGTGAATCACGAGGCGATCGCCGCGATCGAGAACGCCTGTCTCGACGTCAAGGCCAAGGCGCTCGGGGTGCCGGTGTGCGCCTTGTTCGGCGGGCCGTTCCGCGACCGGATCGTCCTTTACTGGTCGCACTGCGCGAGTTTCCGGGTCTGGCGGCGAGACTATTTCGAAGACGAACTTGGCCTCAAGCCGCTGCGAACGCTCGAAGACATCAAGGAATTGGGCGCCGAGGTGAAGGCGCGCGGTTTCAAGGCGCTCAAGACCAATCCGCTGCCGCTCCGGCTTGGCGATCCGCCGTTCAACCCGGGATTCCGCATCATACCGAATTTCCTGAGTCGCCATCCCGACGCGAAGCTGATCCGCGGCATTATGAGGTGCTGTCCGCCTTCCGCTCGGGTGCCGGCGACGAAATGGGGATAATGCTCGATCTCAACTTCAGCCAGCGCACGGAAGGGTTCATCCGCATTGCGAAGGCGGTGGAGGACCTAAACCTCACTTGGCTCGAATGCGATATCCACGATCCGGAAGCGCTGGCGACAGTTCGGCGCGCGACCTCGACTCCGATCGCCTCATTGGAGACAGTACATGGGCTCGCAGGATTCCGGCCGTATCTGGAGCATTATTCGTGTGATGTGGCGATTGTTGACGTGCAGTGGAACGGCTTGTGGGAATCGGTGCGGGCTGCGGCACTCGCCGACGCGTTCGAGGTCGACTGCGCGCCGCACAATTTTGCCGGTCATCTGGCCAGCATGATCAGGGCGCATTTCTGCGCTTCGATTCCGAACTATCGCATCATGGAATACGACATCGACGAGGTGCCGTGGCGCAACGACCTGGTTACCCACCCGCCGGAGATCGAGAACGGGCATATGGTGGTGCCGAAGCGCCCCGGCTGGGGTACCGATATCAATGAGGAGGCGGTGCGCGCCCATCCGCCGCGTGCGAAGATATAGCCGCATCCGCACGTAGTGACCATTCTCGAAGCTAGGGCCCTCGCCGTGGTAGTGTAACTTCGTGGTAAAGAGTGAGCCTTGCATGCAGCTCACTTTCGCCTGGGGGCCGGGAGCGAGCGCGCGATGAGCTTCATGGACATGCGGCAATGGATCGCCCGGCTCGAACGGGACAACGAGCTGCGGCGCATCACGGCCGAAGTTGACTGGGATCGCGAGATTGGAGCAATCGGCCGACGCGTCCTCGAAAAGAGGGGACCTGCGCTTCTGTTCGAGAACATCAAAGGTTACGCGAACGGCCGCTGCGGCAAGCTGTTCATGAGCGGCCTCGGCAGCCGATCGCGGCTCGCGCTTACACTCGGATTTCCGCGCGACGCCGGCAACCGCGAGCTCGTCAAGCACGTGATGAAGAAAAACCGCGAGGCGATACCGCCCGTGATCGTCAATTCGGGGCCGGTGAAGCAGGTCATCGTCCGCGGCGAGGACGTCGACCAGACGGAGTTCCCGGTCCCGCGCTGGCACTATCTCGAGGGCGGCCGCTACATCCATACGCTGTCGGCTGTTGTGACCCGGGACCCGGACACGCGCGTCATGAACGTCGGCATCTACCGCGGCATGATCGGCAAGAAGAACACCGCGCCGTTCCTGCTCATCAAAGGCGGCCAGCATTGGGGCGCGCACTTCGTGAAATGGGCGGCCCGCGAGGTGCCGATGCCGGTCGCCTGCGTCATCGGCTGGGATCCGATCATGCCGTTCCTCGCCGGATCGCCGCTGCCTTCCGGCGTGTGCGAATGGGACGTGATGGGCGCCTATCGCGGCGAGCCCGCGCCGCTCGTGCGGTGCGAGACCGTGGACCTCGAGGTGCCGGCAAGCGCGGAAATCGTGATCGAAGGGACCATCAGCGACGATCCGGCGACGTACGAAATGGAAGGGCCGTTCGGCGAATTCACCGGCTACGTGTCCGACCTCCCGACGCCGCGGCCGACCATGCAGGTTAGCTGCATCACCCACCGCCGCGATCCGATCTTCTGCGGCTCGCTTGAGGGCACACTGCCGGGCTCCAACAGCGAGAACAGCGTCATTTCCTCGGTGCAGCGCGCGGCCATCGCTTGGAACATTCTCAATGGCGCCGGCATTCCCGGCATCCTCGACGTCTACGCGCCGCCGATCACCAACGGCGTCAACATCCGCGTCCAGATCAAGAAGCATTACCAGGGCCAGCCCAAGCAGATCGCGGCGGCGCTGTGGGGCAACAGTGCGGCCCAATATCGCTACAAGCACGTCATCGTTGTCGAGGAGGACATCGATCCGGCGGTGGATGAGCAGGTAGAATGGGCGTTCGCGCATCGCGTGAACGCCGGCGAAGGCGGCGTCGTGGTCTTTCCCGGAATTTTCGGCTCGCCGATCGATCCCTCGACGCCGATGGAAGATCGCGACGTGGCGCAACTCGGCACCGGATTGTGGAACCGGATGCTGATCGACGCCACCCGCTCCTGGAAAAACCCGCGGCGACCGCAATGGGGCAACGAGCGCTTTCCGCCGACCGTGAAGCCGGCCGCGGATGACGAAGCGCGCGTTGCGGCGCGGTGGTCGGAATACGGGCTGGGCGATCTGTAATCGCGGGCCGATCGTTGCAGGTTCATTCCGGCTTAATGCCCGCCGCCTTGATCACCTTGGCCCACTTTGCGTGTTCCGCTGCGATGAAGTTCCCGAAGTCGGAAGGTGAGACGGGGAAGGCCGAGGAACCGAGAGCAGCGAGTTGCGCGGTCATGCCAGGATCCGTGAGACCCAAATTGATCTCTCTGTTCAGCCTGTCGACGATCTCGGCCGGCGTGTTTTTGGGCGCGCCGACGCCGTACCACGCGCTCATCTGGTAGCCGGGTACGAAATCGCCCAAGGGCGGAAGGTTCGGCAATGCTGCCGCGTGCGTCGCCGTCGTCACCGCCAGCGCCCGCAGCTTGTCGGCCTTGATATACTCGATCGATGCAGAAATAGGCGCGAAGTAGACCTGCACTTGACCGCTGAGCAGGTCGATAAGCGCCGGCGCCGAGCTGCGATAGGGCACGTGCGTCATGTCGATCCCGGTCATGAACTTGAACAACTCACCGGCCATATGCGGCGAAGTTCCGACGCCAGGAGAGGCCATGTTGATCTTGCCGGGATTCGACTTGGCATAACTTATGAATTCGGGAACCGTCCTGGCCGGGAAGGTCGGATTGACAACCATCACGTCCGGGTCACGGCTTAGTCCCGCAACCGGTGTGAGGTCGCGGGCAAAGTTATAATTCAGGTTTTGGTAGAGGGTTGCGTTGACGGCGTCGGCAAGCGTCAACTGCAGGAGCGTGTAGCCGTCGGGCGCCGCATTGACGACGGCCTCCGTGGCGAGATTACCGTTTGCGCCTGGCCTGTTCTCAACGAGGAACCGCTGGCCGAGGCGATCGGACAGCCATTGTGTCATGAGGCGGGCCAGGATGTCGGGCGCACCACCGGCGGCAAAGCCGATCAGCCACCGCACGGGTCGCACCGGATAGGCTTGCGCCCACGTGAGGTGCGACGGAACCGATGCGACGGTGACGCCGGCTGCGAGATGTAAAACATTTCTGCGCGAAAGTTTCATCAAGGTGCCCAAAAGCTTGCGAAAGGCTACATGATGGAAAGCCCGCCATCGACCATGAGCGTGGCGCCGGTCACAAAGGATGCCTCGTCACTGGCAAGCCAAATGATGGGCCAGGCTATCTCCTGCGGCGTGGCCCAGCGGGCAAGCAGCGAATTCGTTTGCCGTTCCATCTTGAGGACGTCCAGACTTTTGCCGGCCGCTTTGGCTCGCTCGACATGAAAGTTGGTCAGGGTTGATCCGGGACAAATGGCGTTCACGCGCACGCCGTGCGCCGCTTCCTCGAATGCCAGCGACCGCGTCATGGCAAGGATGCCGGCTTTGGTCGCATCATAAAGGCCCATGCCTTTGCGCCCCACGACGGCGTAGCACGACGATACATTGACAATGCTCGCGCGCGGACTCTTCCGCAATGCCGGAAGCGCCGCCTTGCAGTAGTTGGCAACGCCAACGAGATTGACACCGACAACGGCCTGCCACTCGGCGACGCTCGCCTCGGCGAGCGCGGAGTAATTGCGCATGGCGGCATTATTCACCAAAACATCAATCCGGTCGAACTCCGCAAGCGCGCGTTCAACAGCGAGCATGGCCTGGGAAGCTTGCGCCACGTCGGCGACGAAGGTGGCCACGCGCGCGTCCGGTGTTTGAGCGATAATGGCCTTTGTCGTGCTTGCGAGCGCCGCGGCGCTGACGTCGACGAGCATCGCGTGTCCGCCTTCGGCGCAAATGAGCTGGCCGGCGGCGGCTCCAATGCCTGAGCCGCCGCCGGTGATCATCACCACCTTGCCCTTGAGTCGGTTCATATTCCGAGCCAGTCAGAGCGAGTAGACGGGCTGATTCAAGCCGTCCGCCAGGTGGACCTTGGCCCAGTCCTGTGGCCTGGCTCCCTTTTTGAGCAAAACGCCAGCTGCGCGCACGCGCTGCTGGTTGGCGTCGAGCGCTGGAGGCTCGACGTCCTTCTCCAATGCGGTCGCCGTTTCATACAGACAGCGACGCGCCATGACGATCGCGCGGTCGGTTGGCAAGAGCTTTTCGCTCTCGTGGTTCTGGATCGCTCCCATGCTTTCCTGGAGTGAGGCATCCTGGATCGCGAATCCGAATATGCCGCTATAAGCGCGCTTCTCCCGCTGGGCGCGGCGATCGATCAGATAGTCATTATCCTTGTTCGCCAACGGCCGGAACGTGCCGGGCTCGTAGACGCAATGGATGCCCTTACCCTCTTCCATGCTGCGCCGTTCTTCCGCAGACAGCGGTTTGCGTGGATGGAAGTTAATGCTCCATGCCCAGCAATTGTGATCATCGGACGGTACCCAGACATGGCCGCCGAGCGCATGGTCGCCGAACGGCGGGATCAGCGTAAACCACGGAAACAACCACTGAGTCACGCGCCAGTAATACAAGTCCGGTTCGCCATTGCGGCGGCCATACAGTGTCAATCCGAACGAGGTGTTCTCAATCTCGAAAATCACGTTGCCATCGGCTTTGATATATTCGTTGGCCTTGGTGCCCTTGTGCATCGGATCGTCATCGACCTCGTAACGATGCACATACGACACGTGGCTGGTATCGATGCCGCCCTCCATCGCCTGCAGGTAATTGCATTCCTGCAGACGCTTCGAGACGAAGATGTGGCTCTCCGGCAGTGTGCACCATTCCACTTCCGGCGGCGCGGGCTGTTTCTCCTTCGGCCCCATATAGGCCCACACGACGCCGGCACGCTCGATACAGGGATAAGCTTTGATGCCCATGATCTTGCACGCTTGCGGTGCTGACGGCACATCGGTGCATTGGCCGTCGCGGGCAAACTTCAGGCCGTGATACGCGCAGCGAATGCCGTTTTCCTCATTGCGGCCAAAGAAGAGCGAAGCACCGCGATGCGAGCAGAATTCGTCGACCAAGCCGACTTTGCCTTCGGTATCACGAAACGCGAGCAGCTTCTCGCCCAGAATCTGAACGCGCACCTGTGGGCCATCAGGCTCGGCGATTTCGCGCGACAACAGGACGGGCACCCAGTAGCGCCGCATAAGGTTGCCCATTCGCGTGCCCGGGCCGGTGCGGACGAGCGTTTCAGCCATTTCCTTGTTCATATCGAGCGTCTCGCTTGCAGGTTTGTCCACCAATTCTGAGATGTGGCGTGCTCCTTGTCTTTGGCGCCCCTTGCCAGCTTCGATCGCTGGCGAGGCAGGAGCACTGCCGGACCGGTAAAGGAAATCTGCGCTCCTGACTTTGTCGGCTCGGTCACTGGGCAAAGCGCGACCCCGGACCCAACAACGCAACGCGTATCCCAGGTGGGCTTGCAAGCCCGCCAAATTGAGCTTAGCACGCCCTCCACCGCTTTTCCGAACCTTCGAATGAATGTCTGCTCTATGAATTGGCGCCGAACTGTGGCTCTGACGCAATCTCGATGATGTTCACCGCCGCTCAGGTCGCGCCGATCAATCTTGCCTGAAGGAGATCGATCTTTGCTCTGCCGTACATCTGTCGCTTGACGAGCTTGAGCTTGGTGATCTGGCCTTCGGTCTGGCCGTTCGACCACGGCTGGACCAGGGCAGCATGTACCGCGCCGATATCTTTGGTGACCCCCGAAGCGAAGGAGCCGAGCAGGCTGTTGCTTGCGGCGGCAATCCAGGGAACAAGATCAGCCTCTTTTCTATTTCGGATCATGGTGTGAAACCGATCGGTGAGTATTCGCGCGGCGATCAGCGTCGGCACACCGGCCTCGATAGCCGCTATCGTGACGGTATCGGCTTTGCTCATGTGATCACGCGCCGACGTCATCAGCCTTGCTATCGTTCGAGCCGAGGGCACCTTCTGCAGTTGCTGATCGCTGGCCTTTTCGGAGCGACGGCGTCGGGTCGCCCACTCGCTGACCACCCGCTGCGAACCGCGGAAGCCATCCAATTTGAGGCTCCGCCAGAGTTTGGCGCCGTTGCGACAGCCTCCAGCCCATTGTGCATCGAGCAGAGGCAGATGTGCATCGAGCGAGCTTTGCCGCGTCCTGAAGACGTCACCTCTATCGCCCCGAAGGACCTGGCGGACACGATTGCGACTGTGGCCGGTTTTACGAACGATCTGCTTGATGGCCGTGCCATCCTTGGCGAGCGCCAAGATGGTGGCAATGGTCTCCTCACGTCGCAAGTAACCCTCGTATTGCAGTCGTTCCGCGCAGGTCAGTAGCTCTGGATTGATCGTCGTTGCGCCGATCGCTGCACGGATCGGACGCATCGATTTACGGACGGCGCTCAAGAAAGCCGAGCTCGCGTTCTCCATAAGATGCCAGCGATCGGCAACCTGTATGGCGCTAGGCAATGCCTTCGAAGCTGCTTCGCCGTATCCGCCGCCACGATCGCGAGAGAGGACCGTAATGTCGGGATGATCAGCGAGCCAAGCCTCAACTGTCGCCACCTCTCGATCTGGCAACAGCGTCACGATGCGTCGTCGCTCCAGGTCGCAGACGATTGTTCCATAGCTGTGGTTACGTCGGAAGGCCCAGTCGTCGATGCCAACCACGTTCAGCGGTTCGGTGCGCGGGCAAGCGCGGGCTCGTACCACACGGAGAACGGTATCATTGCTGACTGGTAGCATCAGCCGTTTGGCGAAGCTCGCTGCCGGTCTGCCGCCCAGAGCTAACCCGAGATGATGGACGATGCAGTCCAGCCGGCTGGTCCGGCGTGACCGGACGAGAAGTACCGTCTTGTCAAAGCGTTCGGCGAAGATCCGTCTCCGACAATGCTGGGTGTCGCAACGATACCGGCGTATCACGACCCGAAGCCGTACGCTCCGGCCTGAGCACGGCAGGTCCGAAACCTCACGAACATACCAACTGTGAACGCGTCGCGAAGGCGATCCACACAGAGGACAACTCGCCACCTGGATACCGGCCCGAGCGGTTACAAAGATGGAATCCTCGAGTTGGGCCACGCTTACAACAATCAGACCCACGGGGACGAGAGCAGAAATCCGAAAATTGATTCGCATGGCGCTGATTTCTTTTGGAGAACAGCGCGATTGCCATCAGTAAACTTCATCGAGATTGAGTTAGACCCGAACTGTGACCCCCGCTCAAACTGCCGCAAGTCGTTTATCGGCAAGCTCTTTGCGGGAAATTGATGGGGTTGCGATTGGACGCCGGTCAAATCATTGAAAAAAGATCAATTCTTACGCTGCACCAAATAGCTAGAGTCGGACTGGGGTGGGGTCAAAAGTTGGACGCCGATTTTACACCGACATTGCGGCTTTGCGATTCATGACCGGCATAAATCCAGGTCTTGTAGAAGATGTTCCTGAACTCTTGTTGGAAGATAATTTAATCCGTTTAGCAGGTGCGATGAACGCGATTGGGCTCTACAAGCGTTCCTAAATCGGGCACAACTGCGAACGGCAGTGTCGAGTATAACTCGCATCATCTGCGTTGTATGATACGAGAAGGCGCCCCACTTTAGGAGTAGGCGCATCAGTTGCCGCGAAATCTAGCCTTCCGCTTGCCGTGGAAGGCGTCGACGCCTTCACGAAAATCATCCGATTGCCGCAGGCGGCCGTAGCAATGTCCCTCAAGTTCGATGGCGACAGAGAGCGTTGCGTCTTCGGTATCGTTCAGGAGTTTCTTGGCGGTGCGCTGTGCGAGCGGCGAGAACGCGCGCAGTTCGTCCGACAGCGCATCGGTGGCCGCTTTGAGTTGACCGTCGGCGACACATTCCGTGGCGATGCCCCAGTCCACCGCCTGCTTTGCTGGAATGCGCGTCGAGCGCATGACGATGTCTTTGGTCCTGGTGATGCCAATCATTTTCTGCAACCGCGCGGAGCCGCCCGAGCCGGGAACCTGGCCAAGACGCTGCTCCGGCAGCGCGTAGAAGCAAGTCTCTGAAGCGATACGGAAGTCGCAGGCGAGTGAGATTTCGAAGCCGACGCCAAAGCAATAACCGCGGCTTGCGGCGATCACCGGTTTGGTGCACCGCGCCGGCGCGGCAATGTTCCACGCCAGCTTGGAAACGTGCTCGGGCGAGGCTTCCAAAAAGCCTTTGATGTTGCCGCCGCTGGAAAAGTGCTCGCCGACGGCGCGCAACACGATCACGCGCACGCGCGGGTCCTCGTCGATCGCTTCAAACACCAACCGCAATTGGTCGCGCTGTGGCATTTCGATGATATTGAACGGCGGCCGGTCGAGGATCACGTCGGCGCGCTCGTGCACGCTATCGATCTCGACGCGAAAGCCGTCGAGGCGCGCAAGCCGCGGATCGGCGAAGGTCATGGGAATGCTCATATCGGATTTCCTTGGCGGTGGTTCAGGAGGTCGTCGTGGTCTGGTTGATATTCACCGGCCGCGAGCTTGCGGCGCAAAAGCTTACCGACCGGAGATTTGGGAATTTCAGCGACGAACTCATAACGGCGAGGACGCTTGAAGTCGGCGAGGCCGGAGTGTCGGCAGAAGGCGTCTAGCTCTTCGGCCGAGACCGCCACGCGCCGCTTGACGAAGGCGCAAACGACCTTGCCCCAGCGTTCATGCGGCAGCCCGACCACGGCGACTTCGGCCACTGCGGGGTGCAATGACAAGCAGCTCTCAATCTCCACCGGCGAGATGTTTTCGCCGCCGGTGACGATCATATCGTCGACACGGCCGGTGACGAACAGATCGCCGGCGGCGTCAATCAATCCGGTATCGCCGGTAAAATACCAGCCGCCGCGAATGGCGGCGGCATCGGCATCGGGGAGGCGCCAATAGCCCTCGAACGACTCATCGCCCGCAATCAGCGCCACGATCTCGCCTTCCTCGCCGACGGCAGCAACTTCGTCGGCTGACTTGCTCCCGAGCCGCATCACGCGAACCAGTTGATTGATGCCGGCACGGCCCGCGGAGCCTGGCTTTGCGGCAGCGTCCTGGTCGATGGTGAGTGTGTAGATTTCGGAGCTGCCATAGTGGTTGACGAAGAGGTCGGGGCGGAACGCCGCAGCCAGCTTTTTCAGCAGTGAATCAGTCATGGGCGCGCCGGCGAAGCCGAGCTTGCGGACCGTACTGATGTCCGTGCCGGCAAACGCCGGGTGATGCACCAGATCGTGGTAGAGTGTGGGGACCAGATAGAGATTGGTGATCCGTTCGGTGGCAATCAGCCGCAGCGCTCGTGCCACATCGAACTGCGACAGGCAAACGAACCTGCCACCAACGAGCGACATCGCCAGCAGGGAGCGAACCCCCATGGTGTGGTAGAGCGGCATTACCCCAAGCGTGCGCTCGCCGCGCCCGTAGAGATTCTGCGCCACATGGGCAATCGCCGCAGCGCGCTCGGTCCGATGCCGCCGCGGCACGCCCTTCGGGCGGGAGGTGGTGCCCGAAGTGTAAAGCATCAGCGACCACGCGTCGGCGCCGACGCGTGGCGTCGCCTCGCTCTCTTTCGTCTTCATGAGACTTGCAAAGTCGAGATCCGCGGCGCCGGAAACCGCGACTGCGATCCGTGGTAAACTCTGCGCCCCTTTCGCGCCGGTGACCGCTTCAGCCGAAACGTCCTGATAGACGATGGCCCGGGCCTCGGCATTGTCGATGTAGAAACCGATCTCGTCCTGTTTGGCGCGCCAATTTAGCGGTGTGATAATGATGCCAGCAAACTGACAGGCCCAGTGAATGCTGGCGGCCTCCCATCGATTTTGTAGCACCGTCAGCAGGTGATCGCCCGGCTTGAGCCCGAAGTCGTCGAATGCCGCGACAACCGCGGAAATTTTGGTGTACCATTCCCGATAAGTGAGCCGCACATCGCCGTCGACGATGGCTTGCGCTTTGGGGTCGCGTTCGACGCTCGCCACGAAGCCGGTCGCGAGATCAAGCACGGCGGCGTCCCTCGCGGCGCTGGCGCGCCGCCGCCAATGCAGCTTTGACAATCGGGCCATAGCCGGTGCAACGGCACAAGTGGCCAGAAAGAAACTCGCGGATCTCTGGCTCGGTGGCCTCCGGTCGATCGCGCAGCAGCGCGTCGAGCGACATCAGGATGCCCGGGGTGCAAAAACCGCATTGCAATCCGTAGTTCTCGCGGAAAGCGTTTTGCAACGGCGAAAGGCGATCCTCCGCCGGCGACAATCCCTCGACCGTGCGAATTTCGGCGCCTTCTACCTGAACAGCGAGCGTGAGACACGAGCGCGCCGGTTGACCATCGATCTGGATGGTGCAGGCGCCGCAGACCCCGTGCTCGCAGCCCACATGGGTGCCGGTCGCGCCGAGAACGTGGCGAATGAAGTCGCTCAGCAGCATTCGAGGTTCCGCATGCCCGGACACAGCCTGGCCGTTGAGCTTAAAGCGCACGCGGTGCAGCGAGGCGGCGCTCAGGCGCGGCATCTTGCGGCCTCCTCAAGCGTCTGCCGTCCGAGCCGGCGGACGAGCTGACGCCGGTAGATCGCAGTCGCATGCAGATCGTCGCGGGCGTCGAGGTCCCAGGCGAACGCGTCGAGGGCATCGTCGAGGTCGGGATTCCCGGGGAGCGGCAGCGCTCGCACTACCGGGCGATCAGCAACGCCGCCGATGGCAAGCCGCGCACCGTGGGCATCCACGATGGCCGCACAAGCGACGATGGCAAAATCGCCATGCCGCCGCCCGAACTCCCGAAATGCATAGCCGGCACCGGCCGTCCTAACGGGAAAACGCACCGCTTCGATCAACTCGTCATCCTTACGATCGGTGGACATGATGCCGGTGAAAAAGCGTTCGGCGGCGACTCGGCGTGACCGTCGCCTGGACCGCAGCTCGATTTCGCCACCGAGCGCGACCAGAATGAGCGGCAGCTCAGCGCTCGGATCGGCATATGCCACCGAGCCGCAAATAGTGCCGCGACTGCGTGTCTGCGCATGACCGACCCAGGGCAATGCGGCCGCAAGCAGCGGCTGCCTCGCAGCAAGATCTCGTTGCCGTTCGAGCGTGCCTTGGCGAACCGTGGCGCCGACGCGGATTGTGCGATCGTCCATCTCGATGCGATCCAATCCCGGCAGCTGCATGATGTCGATGACGACGCGCGGTCGTGCCATGCGCATGCTGAGGAGCGGGATAAGCGTTTGGCCGCCGGCAAGGACTGACGCCTCCATACCTTCCTCGGCCAGCACGTCGATCGCTTCTTCGATGCTCTCGGCACGCGTATAATCGAATGACGCGGGCTTCACGAACGGCTCCGCAATTGCCGATCGCGTTCTGGCTCCGGACCGTGGATGTAGGCTGCAAGCTTCGCCGGCGTCGCCGGCAGATCGAGCGCAGCAAGGCCCAGTGCATCGGCGATGGCATTGCCAATGCAGACTGGCGTCGACATGCAATTGCCTTCGCCGACTCCTTTGGCGCCCAACGGCGTGAACGGCGATGGCGACTCGCGGTGCAAAATTACCGGCTCCGGCACCTCCATTGCTGTCGGGACTAAATAATCAGCAAATGTCCCGGAGAGAAAGCTACCGTCGGGAGCGTAGGCATATTCCTCGTACAAAGCGGCGCCGAGTGCGTGCGCAAAGCCACCGCTAATTTGCCCGGCCACCATTGCCGGATGCAGGATGCGGCCGCAATCGTGCATGGTGACGTAGCGATCGATGCGTACCGCGCCGGACGTCTGGTCGATCTCGACGCCGCAGAAATCGAAAATAAAGCCATGACACAGCGAGCTATTGACCTCATCGGCGTCGGTCGGCGCGGTAAGTTCCGGCGGCGTCCAGAAGACGGTCTCCCGGATCGCCTGACCGAGCTCGGCGGGGATCGTGCCCGGGGCCCAATGACCGGTAGCCGCGAGGCGCGAAAACGGCATCGCGTTGTCGGGGTTTGAGCGCGCGGCCACGCGGCCGGCGGCAAATATAATCTGCCCTGGCGCCACATTGAGGTGCGCCGCCGCCATGCGCGCGAGACGGTCGCGCAAATTCAACGCCGCCATCCGTGCGGCGCCGGCGACCGCCGGCGCAAACCGGCTCGAATAATTGCCCGATGCAATGGACCAGGCGTCTTTGGCAGTGTCGACTTCGGCGACCACCCTGACATCCTTCGGCTTCAGGCCAAGTACATCGGCGACGACTTGCGCCAGAACCGTGCGATGGCCTTGGCCCTGCGGCGTCGAGGCCACCTGCACCGACACGGCGCCCAGGGGGTCGAAACTGACCGTCGCGGTAGATTGCGCGCCGTTCTTAGGTCCGGCTCGGCGGCGCTCTTCAGGAGTGAGCGCGGTCGTGATGTAGCCCATGTTCGACACACTTGGCTCGACGACCGCCGCAAATCCAATGCCGTAGCGTCTGCCTTGGGCGCGCGCGCCATCGCGGCGTGCCTGCAGCTCGTCGAACCGGCCGTCGCGCAGCGCGGTCTCAAGCGTCGTTGCAAAATCTCCGGAATCGAGTAACGCGCCGGTCGCGGTCCGGTACGGCATGGCTTTTGCGGGAACGAGATTCTGGCGTATGACCTGCAGCGGATCGAGCTTTAGCTCAATCGCGATCCGCTGCATGAGTTGCTCGAGCGGATAATATGCTTGCGGCCCGCCGAAGCCGCGATTGAGCCCGGTTGGTGTCTTGTTGGTGAGCACGATCCGGTTGCGCACCTTGACGTGGCGGATGTCATAGGCGCCGGTCAGATTGCCATGCATGCGATAGAGCGTAGCCGGCTCCGGCGCGCGCAGGTAGGCACCGGTATCCTCGAGCTGATCGAAGGCGAGAGCGGCAATGCGGCCGTGGTCATCGACCGCGGCCTCCAGCGTCGTAATCCGGTTGGTGGCCGAGACCGATGCGGACAGATGCTCCAAGCGGTCTTCGATCCATTTGACCGGCCGCCCGGCAATGCGCGCAGCAACGGCGATGAGCACGATGTAGGGAAAGATCGCCTGCTTGACACCGAAGCTGCCGCCGGAATCCGGTGGCGTCCGCAGCCGCAAACGATTGCCCGGCACTTTCAACGCGCGCGCCATGACCGGGTGCAGGCTGAACGGCCCCTGGAAATTGGCGAGCACGTCGTAGCCGCCTTCCGATGGATCGTATTCGGCAACGATTTCGTAGGTCTCGATCGGCGTGCATGAGTTGCGCGGATAACGGATGTCGACGCGGACACGGTGTGCTGCGACCGCAAAGGCGCTTTCGGGATCGCCGTAACGAAAAATCCGTTCGCCGATGACGTTGCTGTTCGCCGCAGGGTAGAGCAGTGGAGCCTCGGGTGCTGTGGCGGCGAGCGGATCCACCACCGCCGGTAATTGGCGATAGCGGACCTCGATTCGATCGAGGGCATCCTCGGCGCAATAGCGGTCACACGCGACCGCCACGGCGACCGGCTCGCCCACGTAACGCACCCGATCGACGGCGATGGGCCAGCATTCGATCGCCGCCTTGACGCCGACGACCAAGCTCGTCGTCAGCGCCTTGACGTCGGCGCCGGTAAAAACGACGACTACGCCATCCGCCGCTCGCGCCGCCGTGCAGTCGATAGCCTCAATTTCCGCATGCGCATGCGGCGAGCGAAGGATCGCAGCCTGCAGCGTCCCAGGGCGCACGCCGAGATCGTCTAGATAGCGTCCACGGCCGGCGAGAAGCGCCTCGTCTTCGAATCGCGGAATGGATTGGCCGACCCAGCTTTTTGTGCCAGGCGGGATGCCGAAGTCGTCACTGTCCGCCACCATTGCGCTTCCTGCCCCGGCTCCGGATCGACTGCGAGCCGGCGTTCGTCTTGAACAATATCTCACGAGTTTTTCTGCACGAGAGGCTGGCGGCGTGCGCTGCGCAGAACACGGCCTGTCTTTTTGGGACGCAGCGATCGTCGTCGCCGCTCGAGCACTTGGCTGCCGCGAGCTGCATTCCGAAGACATAACGCACGGTCGCGCTTGACGCCTGCGGTTTTCAAACGTTTCGTTTCGAATGCAGTCAATGCAGAGGCGCCGTCTCCGGCATCATTGATCCGTTCGATAATATTCCGCTGACTTCGGATGCACGATCGTAGAGGTCGCAATGGCCCGAAACTGACGTGCCGAAATGTCCGCGATTTAGTCCCTATCGAGCGGAAAAGCGACGCAGTCGGACATCGCAAAACGTGAAGCGGTTGACCTGAACCGGGAGTCACGCACCCTCAAGCGATCGATTGGCCCTTCTAAGTAGCTACGGATGAGCGAGCGCGAGCAATCGCTCCAGATCGACCGGCTTGGTATCGAAGTCAGCGCAACCGACCTCGACGCTCTTTTCACGATCGGTCGAGAGAGTAGAAGTAGTCAAAATGATGATTGGTATGCTCCGCGTTCTTGGGTCGTCCTTGATGAGGCGCGATGCTTCCCAGCCGTCCATTCCACCCAACACAATATCCATCAGGATGACATCCGGCATTTCCGACACTGCCAGTGCGACGCCGCTCGTGCCGTCTGCGGCCCCGCACACGCCGAAGCCTCGACGTTCCAACCGGCGGGTCAGCATGTCTCGATTTGCCAGATTGTCTTCCACAATCAATATTTTCATTTGCGGAGGTGCTGTCGCACTAGGAAGATCGGTCAATTTAGCCCCCCAACTTTCCGCCCTCTGGATCGGCAATCTTTACGCTAATCCTTTCATTCAGTGACTAAAATCGCACTAAAGTTCATGATGAATTGAGCGTTTTCCACTCGTCGAACATCGTGGTCCATCGCGACAGTTCCGGCGATTAGGGAGCTTTGACGCGTCGAGTTCATCGACGAGAACGGCGGCGGTCCTGGTGTCCGATTGCGAAAGCGGCAGCGGAAAGGAGGCTAGGCCCATGCCTTCGATCTGAGGCTGCTCAACCGTAGATTTTTTGATCGGTGTGGACGCGGTCTACAAAACGACCCCAATTTCTCGCGAGTAAAAGCCTTCGTTTCGCGATGAATTACCCCAATGCTACCTGCCGATTTGGTGGATATTCGCGTTTCGCAACTTCGAGACCGAGCGCAATTAAGCAATATTCCCGACGGTGCGAAACGAGCTATAATGAGGCTGGAATGAAACGAGGCGAGATCGTCTAACGGGTGCTGACAAGCCAACAATTTGGCCAATGGTTGCGTATCCATGAAAGTCACATCGATAGGCCGAATAGCCCTTCTGTCGCTGGCGTTTGTTGCAGCGGGTTTTGCAACAGTGTTTTTCGGCACTCCACACATATGGCGCGAGCAGCCGATCGAGACCAAAGCCGCGACCGCGGCGCCGGCGGTCGTGGCACATGCATCGAGCGTGGGAGATGAAGGTTCGGCCGCTCCCACAACGGCACCCGCACCTGCCGCTCCGCCCCCTTTGCATGCAAGAGGCGAAGGAACCAAGCCGGTCTTCGATGTTGCAGTCATTGGGCGAGCCGGTGACGCGGTTATTGCCGGTACGGGTGCGCCCGGCGCTACTTTGGAATTGTTGCGCAACGGCGAGCTTCAAGATCGAGTGGTCGCAGATCAATCTGGACAGTTCGTCATGACGCCCTCCCAACTTCCCCCGGGAGATTATAAGTTGACGCTGAGGTCCACGCAGCCGGACGGCAAGCAGGCAACATCCCAACAGAGCGTGGCGGTTTCAGTCCAACCGAGCCTTAAAGACCACCTAGACGCGGTGCCCGTGACGCCGGATAAGGCAAGCGTCGTCGTTTCGGTACCTATGGCGCCTTCAGCGACTTGCCACCCATCGAAAGCTCGAAAGCGATGGGCCGAACGGCCTTAGTGCCGATAACGAAGAGAAGAACGAGCCCGTGTGCGACATCGGCACTGCGGCGGCGGATAGTCTGAAAACGCTTGACGCCACACCGCCGATTGAAGCTCCAGCGCCTAATGGATCGGTAGCGATTGACCGTGCAGCGAGGCTAGCTGCCATTCCAGCGGCTGAGAGTCCCCGCCAACAAAGGAGTCCAGTCGCTGTTGTAGTTATATCCAGCAACGGGGAGGGAGACCGATCTGTTGAAAGCCTGGACTCCTTGGTTGTTCAACCTGTTCACGCGAAGCAAAGAAGACGCGGCTTACGAAACGAACCCAATTTCTCGGACGTGCAGAAGCCGCGACCAATAGGATGGGACCTCAGCGAAGGGTCGGCCGCTCTGGCAAAATCTTTAGGCTTCGAGCCAGTCGGTGACTGCGGTGCAGTTGATCACCGATTACTCCGATGGTTTGAATCTTATCCGCGAGTGCCGCAATTAGTCCGCAGCTTCTGGCGTGGCTCGATGGCTTCGCGGGTAACCCGTCTACGCTTGAACGGCGAATGTCCGAAGTTGAGGTCATAGTGATACAGACATCACGCAAGGTCGCATTTTGGACCCCAAGCCGACATGAGCACATCAGAATTACCCTTATGCACAATGACGATGTGGTGGCCTGTCATTACGCCGCCTTCTTATCCGGTCATAGGCGGGAGGTTGCACCGCTGACATCTTTCTGGACTGCTTGAAGTCTACAGTCCTCGGCGCCGCGCACGACCACATCATCGTCGGCAAGGGCGGTCATGCCAGTCTAAGGGCCTGAGCTCGTTTTAGCTGTGTATCATCGCGCGCTGACAATTTCGACCGTGTTGAAGTGCGTCTTTTGCTCATCGCTCACGTCCTTCTCAAAGCTCGCCAGCGCCACTTCGATTGCTTGGACCGCACGCCACGTTGCATCGAGCCGGCCCTCGATAAACTGGAGCCGTCTCGACGCCAGACGTGGTATGCCGCCGCTGCATTGGCCCGCACACGAACGCTTCGCTAAGGTCGGTATCTTGCAGGGCCGAGTCGCCGGATTGAAGTAGACCTCTTCGCACACGCGTTGCTCCGACCTTGGCGCTCCGTTAAAGCCAATACCTAACGCGTGTATTCCGACGAATGGCGCGGCAGTGGCGTGAGGAGACAGTCGACCAATCGCGCCCATCGCGTGACGACATCGATTCATGGTCGGACATCCAACCGCATCACGCCGATCCCTGCCTAGTCAGCTGGAGCTCGGAAAACAGAGAGCTCATGCTTGGTTCTTCCGACCGATGCATTTCGGGCCTAGGAAACCCAGCTTAATGAACCATTAACCATGAAGCTCTTAGCATTACGTCCGCAAGCAAGGATAGTTCCGGCGGCAATGCCCTGCGGGGGAACAGACCTATGGTCGGCGATCGGCTGCGATTGATATTCGCGGTTGTCATCTGCTTTGTCGCCAACGGCGCTCTCGCGGAAGACGGCGTCACTGACACCAAGATCGTCTTTGGGCAAGTCGCGGCTCTCGAAGGAGCGGCGGCGGATTTGGGTCAGGGCATGCGCCAAGGAATCTTGGCGGCTTTTCGGGACGCCAATCGCCGTGGCGGAATCTCGGGTCGTGTACTCGAACTCAAATCTCTCGACGACGGGTATGAGCCGGAAAGGACGATCGAGGCGGTCAAAAAACTCATCACAGATGACAAAGTCTTTGCTCTGGTCGGCGCCGTCGGAACCCCGACCTCGAAAGCCGGTCAGCCGATCGCCGGCGCGGCGAAAGTCCCGTTCATCGGCCCTTTCACCGGCGCCGAGTTCTTGCGAAATCCCTACAACAGATACGTCGTCAACGTCCGCGCCTCGTATTTTGAGGAAGCCGAGGCGTGGATCGATCACCTGACCAAGGATTTGGGCATTTCGAAAATTGCGATCCTATACCAGGATGATGCGTTCGGCATGGCTGGCCTTGAAGGCGTTCAAAGAGCACTGTCCAAGCGGAATATGGCGCTCGTCGCTTCCGGTACCTTCAAGCGCAACACCACAGCGGTAAAGTCAGCGTTACTCGATATCATGAAGGGCCATCCGGAGGCCGTTGTCACCATTGGGCCATACAAGCCAGTTGCGGAGTTCATCAAGCTCGCGCATCAGGTCAAGCTTGAAGCAATTTTCGTAGCCATCTCTTTCGTCGGATCGGAGTCACTGGCAAAAGAACTCGGCGACCAGGGCAGCGGTGTGATTATTAGCCAGGTGGTGCCATCTCCATGGGATACTTCAATGCCAATCGTTGCATCTTATCAAAACGCCATCGCGGCGGACGAACATAAGCCGGGCTTTGTATCCTTTGAAGGCTATCTAGTCGGTCGGCTTGTGGTTGACGCTCTCAAGCGCGTGAGCGGTGCGCCCACGCGAGAAAAGCTACTCGACGCCGTCGCTGAAGGACCGTTTGACCTTGGCGGCATCACGCTCAGCTACGGGCCAATGAGGAACCAGGGTTCGGACCAGGTGTTTTTTACAATCCTGCAAGCCGATGGTTCGTTCCGGCCGGTAACACGTCTGGTGAGAACGGTCGGACAGTAGTAGCGGCGAATTGTTCATCTACATCCTAGCCGGGGCTCACGGGTGGCTGACGGGGATTCAAAATTGAACATCCGCACCATGGGCGGTCGGCACCGGCCGCCGGTATGGCTGAGGACCATCCGTTGGCGGCTCTATTTGGCTTTCGGCGTTGCGGCAGGCATGACCGTGGTCGGATCACTGTTTGCCCTCTACGCTTCGGTAAATATCGGCGCGACGATCACTGAAATCGTCTCGCGCAGCATGCCGGCCACCGTCGAGTCGTTTCGGCTTTCGCAAGAGGCGAGCGAACTTGTAGCCTCTGCTCCACGCTTGATGTCGGTCGAGGATGAGGATCACAAGAACGAAATCGCTCGCGATATCGCCGCGCAGTCGCGGCTCCTGAGTGCGAGAATCGAGCGGCTACGGGCGCTCGATTCCGGCGAACACGACGAAATTAAAGTTGCGCGAACCGCGCTGAACGAGCGCCTCGATACACTCAATCAGGCTGTTGCCCAGCGGATCCAGATATCCGCGCAACGGCGCGCGCTCGCGCGTTCCGTCCGCAAACTTCACGAGAGCCTTCTCGAGGCGATCACGCCAGCAACTGACGATGCCAATTTCGATTTAATGATGAACCGCCAAGCGTTAGCAGACAAAGCAACGCTCGATCAATCGATCGAGTCACTGCGGCGGCTTTTCGAGATCCAGGGGGGCGCCAATCTTCTCGCTGGTTTATTGATCGAGTCCTCGTTGATCACGGACACCGCCAGTCTGCCGCCGGTGCGCGACCTTATAGCTGCGGCCGTCAGGAACATCGAAGCCAATTTGAAAGCGCTGCCCGCCTCCGATCGACGCAATCAGATTGCCGCGCTCTTTGCACGGCTCGCTTCGACTGCCGGAGACAAGGGAATAGTTACCCAACGCATCAATGAGCTTAACCGCGAACGAGACGCCCACCTCGCGTTCAGCGCTGCGCTCACGGAAGCGACTCGACTTAAGAATGCTGTCGAAGGGACGATTGAGCGACAGGGCAAGGTTGCGCAAGCGATTTCAACACGGGCCAACTCGGAAATGGAAGTCGGCCGTGTGCTGCTCATCGTGCTAAGCGCAGCCGCGCTTGTGGCGGCGGGGTTGATCGCTTGGCTATATGTCGGGCGTAGCATTGTTGGCCGATTAACGATCCTGAGCCGCATCATGCACAGTATTGCTGGGGGCGAGCTAAACGTTTCGGTCCCCGTCGACGGCCAGGATGAAATTGCGGGGATGGCAAAGGCGCTTGTAGTATTTCGTCAAGCTATGGCAGACGTCAGCGGCGCGCGGCAGCGCGAGGCTGAGCGAGCTGAGGAGTCCGAACGACGCCGGCAACAGGTCGAGGCGGCAACGAGCAGTTTCGAGCGCGCTGTCAACGATATAATCCAGGCCCTCGCCGACGGCTCTAAAACCATGGACGGCTGCGCCAAGGTCATGGCACAAACCGCCGACTATAATCAGGCGCGGGCCATTGCCGCCGCATCCGCGTCCGAACAGGCGACGGGTAATGCCAGTAGTCTGGCGATCGCGGCGGAGGAAATCGCTACCTCCGTGGCGGTTATTTCCAAGGAAGCGAGCGTTTCTGCAAACATTGCTCGCCGCGCCACCGATGAAGCAAAGGCAATCATCGGTGCGATAGAACAGCTCGCGGCATCAGTGGGTCATATCAACGACGTCAGCGCCTTGATCCGCAACGTCGCTGCCCAAACCAATCTTCTCGCACTCAATGCCACGATCGAGGCGGCCAGGGCCGGCGACGCTGGCCGAGGCTTTGCCGTGGTGGCGCAGGAAGTCAAGGGTCTCGCGGCTCAAACCGAGAAGGCAACGGGGGAAATCACCCAACAGATCTCCGCAATCGAGCAAACAACATCGCACGTCGTGCAAGCGATGACATCGATCGCGGGAACGATTATGCAAATCGACGAACATGCGAGTGGCATTTCGGTGGCAGTAGGGCAGCAAGACGCCGTCAGTAGGGAGATTGCCCAGAACGCCAATGCCGCAGCGAGCCAAACGCGCGAAGTGGCGGCAAGCGTTGCCAAAGTATCCGAAGCGGCGGCCAAGACCGGCCAAGTCGTCACCGCCGTGCTCGACGCTGGCGAAGAACTGGCGGTACGTTCCAACAGGCTCAGATCCGAGGTCGAGCATTTTCTGGCCCAGGTGCGTGTGGCCTAATTAGTGAAATCTTTGGCGGCGGTTGGGTCGAAGCGGGTCCGTGCGATTGTCAGGAGAAGTAGGAGCCCGCCCATGATCGACTTCAGGATCGCACCGCACCGGGCGTCGCTCGGCGATTCCTAAACGGTTTCGAGCGGCATTTAGCGTCATCTGCACTGACCGGGTTCTGAGCCCAGCGTTCTCGCCGTCGTCAAGTCAATACTCGCTGAACTGCGCGCTCCTGACCTCGATGCCATCAATGCCAGTAGCGGCGATCGCCGGCACGAACGTTGTTGATGGTGGCGACGACATTCCCGTTAAGCAACACCTTGGCAAGTAGCAGTAGATGGCCGCGGACCTGTTCTTGAAGGGTAGTACGCTACGCAACGTAATCCGTAGTTTCCGACCTCTGTTTCTGTTTCCTGCTTTCCGGGATTCTCATCCTGTAGCGTTGGCCGGCGTCGATGCGGGCCAATAGTTGCAACGCTTCAGCTGGTGATCCGACGCCGGTTGAGCGTGTGGTTGGCCGCGTTAAACGCGGTGCCGTTTAGTCCCGCTGCATCAACGCGGGTTTCCGAGTGATCGCTCGCTCGCGCAATCTGCCATACCCGGCTATTAGAGGCACTCCAAGCGAAGATCAGACATCGGCGAACAATGTGTTATGTCCCTTGTGAATTGTTTCACGGGTGCGTTTCGTTTTTGGCAGCGCGCATGCCCGCCGCAGCGGTATCACGTTCGCACATGTACGCGCCGTGCTTGGTGTTTCCGTAGTTTTTGGTTCCGTTGAAATGCTAGATTTTGGAAGTTAGATTGACCCAAACAACGGTATCAGACGGGCAGCGCACCTTAGCCTGAGCTTCCGTCGAAAATTCGTTGGCCGCGATTGGGGCCGGGACGGTGCGGGGAGTGGGTTTCTCGGCAGAAGTTGACCGGGTAACGGGCTTGGCCGGAGGAGTTGCCGCAGTTGGTGCCGGAGCGGGTGCTGAAGGCGGCGATGCAGCCGGGGCCGCCGTAGCTTTAGGCGGCGCACCGCCGCCGTGGCACTCAGCTACGTAGGCCTTCTCGGTGATCCCGTTGGCTTTGTTGGCGGCTTTGTTAGCTCTCCATTCCTCTTGGCAGTCTTTTACGGTCTTTTGTCCCGAAGCCGCAGCCTTTGGAGGACGGGCGGGAGTTGGCGCTGCCGCCGGGGCCGCAGTAGGCTGAGCCGATGCAGCGCCGCCGCGGCATTGGGCTACGTAAGCCTTTTCAGTAACACCATTGGCCTTGTTGGCCGCTTTGTTAGCTTTCCATTCCTCTTGGCATTCCTTCACGGTCTTTTGCTGTGCCACGGCATGCGAAGACAACGTCACGAATCCCAAAACCGCCGAGCACACGCCAATTACGATTTGCCGTCTCATATGTCTCATATATTGTCTCCGTGGTTCCGTTCCGGGTGTTTCCGTCTACATCGGACTTCTCCGCTAGACCTTACACTGAGCGAGCCACGGCTGTCGGAGTTTTCAAAAGATAATCACTGCCGGTTGGGATTTTCCACCTAACCCATTGATGCATTAAGGGCCGTTTTGATCGATCGTTGGGAAAAAACCTCGGGAAAATCAACGCCACGCCACCGACCCTTAATCAGCGGGTCAAGGTTCGGGTCCTTGTGCGCCCACCAATGAATTGACTTTGATCCCCAACGTTTCAGGGGAGATGTCGGCGAAGTAGGCTCGGCGCCGCACTCTTAAATCTGTATCAGCGGGAACTCGATCTGACAGTCGGCGCATGAACGAGCGATCGGGCTTTGGTGTCTGATGCCTCAGGTAGCGATCATTTTCTCCTTGGTCATCGGAATTGCTGCGCTAAATCGTCTTGAGATGGGCGACACGAAAAATGTCGGTTGCGGCGACAACAAATGTCTACGCTTACGACCTCTTCTTAAGGAACCGCGAATTGACGTATGCCAACAAAGACCGCGATACCTTCCGGGAGTCGGTCGAATTTAGCAGCGCGCCATCAAGAGGCGCGCAATTCGGAAAGCCCTAGTCGCTCGGCTTTATAACCGCGTGCGAGGATGGCCTGCCACCATGATCGATTTTCCAGGTACCATCGGACGGTCTTGGCTAATCCCGTCTCGAACGTCTCGGCTGCACGCCAGCCCAATTCGTTTTCGAGCTTCGACGCATCAATGCCGTAGCGGCGGTCATGGCCCGGCCGGTCAGGGACGAACGCGATCAGTCCGTGGCGCGAACCCCGGGCGGAAGGCTCGAGCCGATCGAGCAGCTCGCAGATCGCCTGTACAACAACGAGATTGGCGCGTTCATTGCGACCGCCAATGTTGTAAGTTTCGCCGACCCGGCCGCGCTCGACCACGTGCGCGAGCGCCTTAGCGTGATCCTCAACGTAGAGCCAATCGCGCACATTTTGACCGTCGCCATAAATCGGCAATGGTTCGTGCGCCAACCCCTTGATGATCATGTGCGGGATTAGCTTCTCGGGAAAATGATAGGGGCCATAGTTGTTGGAACAATTGGTAACGATGGTCGGCAGCCCATAGGTCTCGCGCCAGGCGCGTACCAGGTGATCCGACGAGGCCTTTGAGGCGGAGTAGGGAGAGTTAGGAGCATAGGCGGTAGTTTCGCTGAATAATCCGTCCGGCCCCAACGTGCCGTACACTTCGTCCGTCGATATATGGTGGAACCGAAAGTTGTTCTGCGCGGCGCGATCTAGTCCCCGCCAATGCCGTAACGCCTCCTGCAGCAGTGTGAAGGTGCCGACAACGTTTGTCTGAACAAATTCGGATGGACCATCGATCGAGCGGTCGACGTGACTCTCGGCCGCGAGATTCATCACATAGTGTGGCTGGTATTGATCGAACAGCTGTCGCAGCGCCGGCCCGTTGCAGATGTCGACGCAGGCGAAGCGATAGCGGCGGTTAGCCTCGGCTTGCGGGATCGAGTCGAGGCAAGCGGCATAGGTGAGCTTGTCGATATTGACGACGAACGCTTCAGTATCATCGAGCAGATGCCGGATAACCGCCGAGCCGATAAAGCCGGCGCCGCCAGTAACAAAAATGACGGCATTTTCAAACCGCATGCGTCAAAGCTCCGGGCTGCGATTTGACGAACGAGCGGTGGATGCCCAACAGGTACTGGCCGTAGCTGCTTTTGGCACAGCGCGCCGCAAGCTTTTCGAAATGATCCAGCGTGATATAGCCGAGCCGCAGCGCGATCTCTTCGGGACAAGCGACGCGCAGTCCTTGACGCTGTTCCAGTATCTGCACGAAATGACTGGCTTCAACAAGCGACGCATGGGTGCCGGTGTCGAGCCACGCAAAACCGCGACCCAACACTTCGACGAACAGATCGCCGCGGTCCATGTAGGCACGATTGAGATCGGTGATTTCCAGTTCGCCGCGCGGTGACGGCTTTAGTTCGGCGGCCATGCGCACAACGGCATTGTCGTAAAAATAAAGTCCGGTCACGGCGATGTTTGACTTTGGCTGTAGCGGCTTTTCCTCGATGGATACCGCACGCCCAGTATCGTCAAGTTCCACGACGCCATACTGCTCGGGCGAGTTGACCGCGTAGCCAAACACCGTCGCTCCGGTCTCGCGGGCATACGCATTCGCCAGCAAATCTAGCAGGCCGTGACCGTAAAAAATGTTATCGCCGAGAACAAGCGCGACGCGGTCGGTGCCAACGAAATCGGCTCCCAAGATGAAAGCGTCGGCCAAGCCGCGGGGCTCGTCCTGATGAACGTACGAGAAACGAAGTCCGAAATCGGAGCCATCGCCCAACAGCCTCTCAAACAGCGGCTTATCCTGCGGTGTACTGATAATCAGGATATCCCGGATGCCGGCAAACATCAGAGTTGCCAACGGATAATAAATCATCGGCTTATCGAAGACTGGCAACAACTGCTTTGAGACAACCGAGGTCACCGGATAAAGCCGGGTGCCGGACCCGCCCGCCAGAATGATGCCTTTCATCTAACATCAACCCCTATTCCCGCCGCACTCGCCCGGTGCAAGAGGAAGTCCGACGCCGACCGGCACCGCTTGTTGCGGCAGGTAAAATGTAGGCGGAACAAGTCCCTCGTTTAATATATTTGCAATGCAAGGTAAACAGGATGCGGTCTTCACACCGGGCCGGGATCTAAGGAAGCGAGATGAACATTATCGAGACCGCGATTCCCGGCGTCCTGATCCTAGAGCCGAAGGTCTTCGGCGATGCCCGCGGTTTCTTCACCGAACTCTATCAGGCAGACCGCTATGCCAAGAGCGGAATTTCGACCACCTTCGTACAGGACAACCTCTCGCGGTCCACACGCAATGTCTTGCGCGGGCTGCACATCCAAAACCCAAAACCCCAGGGCAAGCTTGTCACGGTGCTTAGAGGGGCAGTGCTGGACGTTGCTGTCGACGTGCGAGTCGGCAGCCCCAGCTTCGGTCACCATGTGAAAGTGGAACTCAACGAAGACAACCATCGGCAATTCTGGGTTCCCCGCGGTTTTGCCCATGGCTTTGTCGTGCTCTCGGACAGTGCGGACTTCTTTTATAAATGCGATGAATTCTACAGCCCCGCTGACGAAGCTCGTTTTGAGATGGGATGATCCGAAGCTGGATATTGATTGGAGTACTACGTCACCGGAGCTCTCTCAACGCGATCGCAATGGCCGTCAGGTTGCAGACCTCTTAGCGGTTCTGCCGAAGTTTGATACTGCGTCTGCTGCTCGGAGTGTGCCGTCAGCTTAAACGGCGTCGGCCTGCGGTTTCGCGGGCGGACAAGGTGTCCGGCTGCGAAAACGGCAACGGAAAACAGCCTGACCTTGAGGAGCCGCCCTGAAGATGCGCGTCAGGACTTATTTCAGGTGAGTGATCTGGGTAATCGTGGCCTCGTTGTCTGGCTTGCGGGTATCCTTACGAGATCATTTAACTCGCTCGCTTGGGGCGTCTATTTTTGGCATCCGTTGCGATAGACAATAGCGGACAATCGGCTAAGGGTATTAAAGTTTGGGTATACCGCGCTTCGAGATTATCCTGCCAGTCGTCGAAAACCCTACGCTTGGGATTTAGCGGGAGTGCAGACCGAGCTGAGCCGAGAAGAAATAGTCCTCATTTCATCTTTGGTCCGATTCACGAGTTCGGAAGGGACTGGGTCTTCGACGTCGTTGCGATCGTGCCTGACAAAGTACTGATCCCACTCTTGCTCGGCCCTCAGCAAATTCCGGCGTGCTTGCTTCACCGCGAACTCATTGCTCGATTTAACAGCAAAATGGTCAACCCGCAGAACATCCCAAATTGCCTTCGTCGTTATGCCGCTTTGAAATCCGTATGAGGTGTCCCAAACCACATCTTCGCCTCGCGGGTTCACGTATCTGCCTGAGCGCAGCAACATGGCATGGGGATTGTCCGTCGGCCCTTCACAGGAGGCCACGCGGACAAATGCTTTGGCGTGACAGTTGACGGCAAACTCCTGCGGCGCCCGAGCGGTAAAGCGCTCGATGACGAGACCGTCTCCGGATTCGGCACGGCCGGACGAACCGTAAATAGCCCAATTGAGCGCAACTGCGCCAATAGTCGGATCGGATAGCCACCATTGGGCAATTCCAGAAATGACAGGTTCAACCGACGCATCGGCGGTTGCAAGGTTTTGGTGGGCGAACCAGGAAGCGTCCGGCCTCAGAAATTCGTCGGCATCGATGAAGAACAAACCCTCCACGATAGGTCGTGCCGCTTCCAAAGCTTGGCGATAAAACGCCAACTGAAAAGTTTTCTGATCGCGCCAATCAAATCGCAAAATGATGCCGGCGTCCTCAAGCTCCTTTAGCAGCGTCGACGTCTCATCCGAGCCCCCGTTGTCGGCTAGTAGGAATGTGCTAATTCCGAGCACACGGTGATAGGCGATCCACTCGAGCAGATAACGCGCTTCCTCGCGTACTGGCGCGGCAATCGCGAGCAATGGTGAGTTAGGTCTCAACACGCGGGCCTTACAATTCGCGACCGCGTATCATATCCGCTCGGACAAAAATGTTGAACATTGAGCGCCACAGTAACGCAGAACCATTTTTGTGATGCGACAACGGGGCTATGACGGGTTCGATTTGCGGACGCTGGCATAGATGCGGGACGCCGACAAGGAGGCGATACAGCAAGATTTGAAGACTTGCGGTCTCGATATGTCCGACGAAGCAGAACCGCGCAACTTTAGCGAACGCCCGCGGAACTTAACGCAATAACATTGCCTCGCATATATGCGGGCCTGCAGCCTCCAGCTACGCAATCTCAACGCAAAACGCCCCGCGATGCGGGGCGTTCGCTAAAGACCCTCCGCTGTCGATCCAATTACAGATGGACCACGTGGCCGTCGGAGAAGGTCAAGGTCTGAATACCGCTGATCTTGAAGTGCTGACCGGTGTCGTCGAACTTAACAGTCGTAACTCCGTTAGCCGCGGTGTTAATGGTGATACCGAAGCCGGTGCCATACTTCTCGCTGTCGAAGAACACGGCATCGCCGCTGCCCGAGCCGGTGATTGTATCGCTGCCATGGGCCCCGATATGGATCTGCTCGTTGTTGCCGCCGGCCACCAGTGTGCCATTTCCGTGCCCGGAGTCGCCTGCGCCGCCGACATAGAATGCGTCGTGGCTACCCGCGCCGTAGAGATACTCCTGGTGGCCGTCGCCGCCCTGCAGAGTAACGGCGGCGAAGTGTTGGGCGTTTAATACATCGCCTTCGCCACTGCCGCCCGACAGCAGAGCATGGCTACCCCCAGCAACCAGCGACTCATCTATACCGCCCCCGGCTACGAGTACATCGCCGTGGCCGCTGCCGCCGACCAGAGTAGCAAAGTTGCCGGAGTCATAAAGCATCGAGTGGGCACCGGAACCCGCGACCAGCGAATCATGAGCTCCGCCTCCGGATATGGAGTCTCTTCCAGAGCCGCCGGTTACGGTGTTGCTGCCGGTACCGACCTCGACGATATCGTTGCCGCTATCCTGCAACGCGATGGTGTTGGTACCGTTGCCGGTCACGATCATCATGTTGCTGCCGCCCGTCATGGTGAGATCTTGCGGGCCGCCTGTATCCTCGAGGGCGATCGCCTGAAATTGCAGCGAATACAGATCGGTGTCGATGCTGTAGCTGCCCGGGGTTGTGATATCGAAAACTTGCGCCGGCGGCGCGACCGGGAACGGTGGCGTTCCGATCTGAACCGATATCAAGCTCGCTGAGTCCAGAACCCCGCGCGTGTCGCCGCGACCGATTAAAAAGTTGTTGAGACCTGTCTCGATCGGATCGATGCCTTGGCCGATGAGCAACGTGTCAAGCGTAGCCAAGTCGAATGATTGCAGGCTGTAACTCACGCCACGTTCTCCCCTGTAGTGCGCTGCCCGCGACGATGTCGCTGGCGCCGCACAGGCCCATGCATGTTCCCGACGATTAAGAGTAGCTATCGCCGTCGTGGCGAATAGCGATGCACTTTAAGAAAAAATTCAGACCTGGCTATCCCCCAAGTTGGGGGGTACGCAGCCTTAGCGTATGTCGAACAGTGCAGAGCGCGTCAGATTATTGGTTGGGTTCGACCGCGAGTGTTTGCAATGCAATGCATCGGCTACGGTTCTTGTTGATACCCGCGGCGGACAGCTTCGCGAAATGAACGGTTGCGCGCGTCTGCGCCGCCAAGACTGCACCGCTAAGACTGCGCCGCGCTGTGACGTAGGAGCTGTTCTCTGATCAGCATTTGGTTATGCTGTTAATACGACACTCTGAATCCAGTTGAGCGTGAGTAATCGGCGCGGCTATCCAGTCCGCCGCACGAAGTCGAGGGTTGACAGGATTTGGCCCATCTGGCGCCACAGCCGCCGTCTTGTATCGATTAGTGCGTTCAAATGCCGATCGCAGTGGCGCGGCGAAGATAGTTGTAAAAGAAAAACTGCTTTTCCAGCCGCCGTTTCTTTAGTTTCCTTTTGCGAAACGTCTGTACAAATCGACCCGGCACTGCTTGTTGACCGCCACTCTTGTTCGGCGCACTCCCCCAAATTGGGGGGTAGTCATGGTTTAAAATCCATGTGTAATTGACGAGTGGTACGTTCGTGTAGCGGGTTGCGCCAACGATACTGTGCAAAGCAGTAGAGTGGGGACGGCGTGAGTTATGCGTTGAAGAACTTCGACCTCGCGACGCTCGACTGGTTGCTGCAGAGCGACGGCGTTAATCCCATCGCCACCGGTGCCAACAACTTTCTGATCGCACGCGGTGACACGAAGGGCGTAACAGACACAACAGATCTCATATCTGTTCGGAGTGGAACGCCGCCGTTGCCGACCTGGCAGCGCGGCAGCGGTCACCGGCGAAACGCCCAGCCGAAAGCGGCTTTGCAAGCGTTGAAGGGAATTGGCCAATGACAATCACACTGAACGGCACGACGCTGACGAACTCCGGCTTTGGTATGGTCCTCACTAACGTCGGCGAGGGGTACCTCACCAATGCTGCAACCCTCACCAACGAACACCGCGCGTACCTAATCAATATCGGCGTGGGTACGACCCTAACCAATGAAGGAGCGTCGACGCTAACCAATACCCACGCGACTCTCCTCAACACCGGCGGCGCAACGCTCACCAACACCGGCGCCGGTACCGAGCTCTACAATCTGGGCCCGCCGTCGCATGGCGCGACGCTGATCAATACTGGCGTGGGCACAGTGCTCATCAATGAAAATGGCGCCAGCCTGATCAATGGCGCAAACAGCACGATCGACAATCAGGACAGTGCGACGCTCACCAACAGTGCGACCGTGCTCAACAACGGCACAATCAATAACAGCGCCAGCTTCGAAGATACCGCGACCGGTACGGTGCTCGGCACCGGAAGCTATATCCAGACCGCCGGAGGCATGACCGAAATCGACGGGTACTTCATGCAAGGCGCCCTGAATGTCGAAGCGGGCACTTTCACCGTGAATAACACCGCCGTGATTACGGGTAACGCATCCGACGCTGGTAGCATCACCATCACCGCGAATAACACGCTCACGGTCGGCCACACCTTTACCGTTACAGGGAATCTCACAATCGATTCCGGCGCGACGCTTGCAGCCAGAAATTTCGTCGAGAATGGCGGCGTAATCACCCTCGACGGCGGCACCATCGATCCTAGCGGGATCGCAGCCTACGGCGGCACCATTTCCGGTTCTGGAGCGCTGATCGGCAATGTCGTCAATGACGCCGACATAACCGCTTCGGGCGGTAGCTTGGATATCCAGGGTAACGTGACCGGCGGCGGCACACTCGTGGTCGGATCGGGCGCAACGCTCGAACTCGAAGGCAGCGTCGGCGACGGCAACATTTTGCAGTTCGCCGCGGCTACCGGGGTGGCGCAGATCGGCGAACTGCTCAACAGCTCCGACCAGCAGCAATTCAGTGCGCCGATTTCGGGCTTTGTGCCGGGCGATGGCCTCGCTCTCGCGCTCGACGGATTGGGCACTTTCGGCGATGTCTCCGCCGCCACGCCCGGTGCTTACGACGCCTTGACCAACACGACGGCGTTGGCACTCGACGACGGCGGGAGTTCTCGTTGCCACACTCACCATGGAAGGTGACTATGCCGGCCGTACCTTCGCCGTGTCGCAGACCTCAGGCTTCGCCGATGTCAGCATGGCTCCCTGCTATTGCCCCGGCACGCTGATCCAGACCGAGCGCGGGCAAAAGCGCGTCGAGGATCTGAAAATCGGTGACGAAGTGATGACCATGTCCGGCGCCTTGCGGCCGATCAAATGGATCGGACGGCGGCGCTACGGCGGACGTTTCGTCATGGGGCGCAAAGATATTCTGCCGATCTGCATCAAGGCCGGCGCGCTCGACGACAACGTCCCACAACGCGATCTGTGGATTTCGCCGCATCACGCCATGTATTTCAAAGATAAGCACCTCGAAGGCGTGCTGATCGAGGCGAAGGATCTTGTTAACGGTGCCTCGATCGTACTGGTTGAGCGCGTGGATAAGGTGGAATATTTCCACATCGAGCTCGACACTCATGATGTGATCATCGCCGAGGGGGCGCTGTCGGAGAGTTATATCGACGACGATAGCCGCGGCATGTTCCACAATGCTGACGAATATCGTGCGCTTTATCCCGAGACGGTGACCGGCATCGCGCAATACTGCGCCCCGCGTCTGGAAGATGGCTACGAGGTTGAAGCGGTACGGCAACGGATCGCGCTGCGTGCTGGATTGGTCCTGGCCGAGAAACGAATCGGGCACTTGCGCGGTCACGTCAATCGCGTCACCAACAATTGCATTGTCGGTTGGGCGCAGAACGCCGACCATCCCGAAGCGCCGGTCTGTCTCGACATCTATGCCGGTGGCCAGCTAATCGGCCAGGTTCTGGCCAATCGCTATCGCGAAGACCTCGCGCGAGCCGCCATCGGCAGCGGCCGTCACGGCTTCGAGTTTAGTCCGCCCGCTGGACTAACTTTTGCTCTCGACGCTGTCGACGTGCGGCGCTCGCTGGACGGCGTTTCACTCGCCGCGACCATCGCATCAATGCATGCGGACCTGAATCCGCCGGCAATGCGCGCTTGAACCATCGAGGGATCACTCGATGGTAAGCTAGGACTTAGTCACCGAACGCAAGAAGTCGAGCATGAGCAGGACTTGGCCGACCTGGTGCTACAGGCCGGTCTCGTATCGATTGGCGGGGCAACACACCATTGTCGAGGTTCGCGAGACATAAAGGCGAGCAATGTCGCGGCTTATTGTATGCAACGTTTCATCAGCGCTTGATGTGCGGTTCGGGCCCAATGTAGCCGACCGTCCGTCCGCTTCGATCGTTGCTCCAGTCCGGGTCGTACTGACGGCTCCGTTCAGGACCGCTGTAGACAATTGTTCCGTCGGCCTTGCGCCCGTCAACTCACGCTGCCGCGTCCTGCGGGCGCGCAAGCTCGCCTATAATTTCGCTTTGGAGCTGCAGGAGCCCGGTGTCGATCGCGGTAGCACGGCGACGCCGCCATAACAGGCTTTCCAGCCGAAGCACCAACTCGCGTTCGACGGCGCTTGCTGCGTCGAAGCCGGATGTCACCGACGGTTCAAACGCCTTTTCCATGACCTCGAGAACATCGGCGATGCCGACCTCATTTTCGTGACCGGCGAATTTTTGGACAATCCCAACAAACCGCTGGAGCTCCGCCGAGCAGAACGCGCGCTCTGATTGCTGTTATTTGGCCGCACCGGTGCGGCACCTATTTCTATTGTTCTCGATTTGACCGGTGTGCGGCGATTGAGCGCGCCAGCCACAGCCTAATGCTGCGATGGCGACGTATTTCTCTTTAAGCAACTGGCCTCCAATCACGCCATCGCCGAAGCCGCTCCAATGACGCGCAAGATCGAGCGCTTTTTCCCGACGGTATTAGTGTCAGGACGGGCTACACTCCAGGTGCGACCTCGGGCGAAGTACGGTCGGAGAGTGGCAACGCTTCTCGGACCACGCTCAAGCGGCCGCTTGTCGATCTGCTCGATGATAAACCGGCGTTTCATTCTTTATCCCTTTGAACTGCGCCCGGATCCAGCTCCAGAGCTCGTCGATTTCCTGGGCCGCCCTGCCTTGCGGAGCGTATTCGGTAACACCGAGGCCGGCAGCGATGGCGTCTTGAAAATCCATGCGTGCGGACAGCATCGGTTTGGCCAGAACTCCGAGCCGCGTCAGGTCCTGTGCCGATTCGCTCGCTCGCGAACTGCGGTAGGTCGGCGGACACTGGTTGAGGACAAAGGCGGCTTTGCGCTTTGCCAGAAAAACCGCGCGAAAGGTCGCCGCCGTCGCCTCGACATCCAATCGCGCCGGCCGCGCCGGTAGGAGGCACAGATCCGCAGCCTCGGTCACAAGCCGTGCTGCGGCACTGTCCGCACCAGCGGTGTCGAAAACCGCGACGGTAAAGCCGACGTCGGCCAGCCCTTCGAGGATGGCGCGTAACCGCGGCAGACGCTCGCATTCGAACGGTTCGACCATAACCTTGTTTGGCGCGCTCGCTGCTTCGCGGCGCAGGCCCCAACGCGCCAGCGAGCCTTGGGGATCAAGATCAAGCGCGATCACCCGTTCGCCGGTACCAGCTGCTGCCACTGCAAGCGACGCTGCGAGCGTCGTTTTTCCGGCTCCGCCTTTTTGCGTAAGAAATGCGATCGTGCGCATTACAACACCGAATGTTTCATTCCCGGGATGCTGTCACTGCTATCGAGCGACGGCCGGCTTTGCAGCGGAACAAGGCTCGAAGCCCCGAAGCTGTTCGGAATCTCGATGTCGACTGCAAGCGTCGACACCGATTTGCCGCGATCCATCTTGATTTGTACCCGGTCGGGCTCGAACGAGACATGCCGGCTGATAACCGCGAGGATCTCTTCGCGCAGCACGCCGAGGAGATCGGAATTGTTGGCGGCCATGCGCTCGTGGGCGAGCAGTATTTGCAAGCGCTCGCGCGCTATCGGCGCGGAGGCGCGCCGAAAAAGATTAAACCTTATCATGCCGCTTTCCGTCCGAACAGCTTGTTGAAGAATCCGGCGCTCTCGCTTGGAACCTGCATGGGGATGGTTTCGCCTTTAAGCCGCCGCGCGGCGGCGAAGTAGGCGCGGGATGCGGCGCTCAGCGCGTTATTCAGCGTTACCGGTGAACCGACGTTCGAAGCGCGCAGCACCTCCTGGCTTTCCGGAATAATACCGAGCAGAGGAACCGACAGGATTTCCAGCACATCATCGATCGACAGTGTCTCGCCGGCCGCGGCGCGCACCGAATTGTAGCGTGTCACCAGGAGGTGCTTGTCGACCCGCTCGCCGCGTTCCGCCTTCGCCGTCTTGGAGTCGAGAAGGCCGATGATGCGATCGGAGTCGCGCACCGAGGACACTTCGGGATTGGTGACGATGATCGCGGCATCGGCATACCGCATTGCCAGCGTTGCGCCGCGTTCAATCCCGGCCGGGCTGTCGCAGATGATCCAGTCGAATTTTGTGCGCAGTTCCTCGATGACCTTGGCGACGCCCTCCTCGGTCAACGCGTCCTTGTCGCGGGTCTGCGAAGCCGGCAGCAGGTGGAGATTCTCCAGGCGCTTGTCGCGAATAAGCGCTTGCGGCAGCTTCGCCACCCCGTGAATGACGTTTATCAGATCGAAGACCACGCGACGCTCCGCGCCCATCACCAGGTCGAGGTTGCGCAGGCCGACATCAAAGTCGATGACGACGACCTTCTCCCCTTCCTGGGCGAGTGCGGCGCCCAATGCAGCCGTTGAAGTTGTCTTGCCAACTCCGCCTTTGCCGGATGTGACGACTACGACCTGCGACATTGTCCTGCCTTTCGTTTCTCTAGTTCATCGCCGAAATTTTCAGTGTGCCGGCCTCAAGCCAGGCCTGAACCGACCGGCGGCGCAGGCTGTCCTCGATATCGTCGGCCGTCCTGTAATAGGAATTGATGGCCAGCAACTCGGCCTCGACGCTGTGGCAAAAGATCCGCGCGCGGGCGTCGCCGGTGGCGCCGGCCAGGGCGCGGCCGCGCAGTGCGCCGTAAACATGGATCGAGCCGCCCGCGATGATTTCGGCGCCCGAGCCAACCGAGCCAAGAACGGTAATGTCGCCTTCCATAAAGACCACGGATTGCCCCGAGCGCACCGGCTCCTCGATCAGGAGCGATGCCGGCTGCGGCTTCTGCGGAGTTCGCGGGGTAACGACCGGGGGCGGAAGGAGTGCAGCGTTTTTTGCCGGAAGCTCGAAGGGTTGTGTCCCGCGGCCACCGCGAAGCACAGGGGGAAGTCCCACTTGCCACTTGGCCGGGTCGATACCTTCGATGCCGAGAACGCAAACGTTGCGCTTTTCGAGATCGGCGACGAGCTCGGTGATGGCGGCCGCGCTGAGGTTAACGGCCGAAAGATCGAGCGCTACCGGCTGCCCGGAGAAAAAGCCCTTGGAACGCTCCAAGGTCGCGTCGAGGTCGGTGAGCCAGTCCTGGAGGGGCGGTTGCGGCGCGATTGCGAACGCCGTGTAGGAGCGCGCCCGGAACATCAGCGACTGGCGTTGGCGAAGAACGCTCGACACTGTGCCTCTCCTCTTGGTGATTCCGATTGGTTAATAAAATGCGTCGGTTTGGTTAATGAACCATTAATGGCTCGGCGCGTCGCAAAGACGGCATTAACCGGCTGCCGGCCGCTCGCAGAATGGAATGCAACAGCGCGACGTTAGCGGTCTTGAGGGGATGGCCGGATTCTGGTTCCCGGCCTTGAACAAGGAAAAGGTCACGATTCGGCGACGGCAGATGACATTGAAACAAATGGAAAAATCTCGCACACTAGCCATTCAATCAGGCTAGTCGCTTAATTGCGTCCCCCGCGAGCATCGACTAATGTTAAGTGTGCAAGAGTTTGCGGATGGGCAAACTCGACGGCGACCTGTTGCGTCGTTTGCGGGATTGGCACGTGACATGAATGTTGCTGTACCGCCCGCTGCCTCTTCCGGTGCCATCCAACCGGAGTTTGAAATCGGCCCGCCGCCCGAAGCCGTAGTTTCGTCAGCCGCAATTGTGCCGGTGGAGTTCTGTTTCCGGTTCGGCCTCGGCAACAACCAAGCGCGCCTATCCGCTGCCTGCGGAAACGCCGACCCAGGCGGGCCCGAAGGGCTTCCGTTTCGACTTTAATGATGGCTGTCGCGTCGTACTGGAAGAGGCCAAGCACCCTTGGCGTGTGCGCCTGAGCGATCTCGACACTGGCAATACGCTGTTTGAGACGGAGCTCCAAACCGGTCGCGTCAATAGCAGCAAGCGCTATTACGTCCGCTTCCGCGTCGAGGCGTGGCAGAACGGCGCGAGCGTCTTTGTTCATGATTACTCTGCCGCGGACCGCGACGTACTCATTCAGTTTCCGGTCGGCACGCTGGGCGACACGCTCGGCTGGCTTCCCTATGCGGTGAAGTTCCAGGAACGCCATAACTGCCGGCTCACGTGCGGGATGGCGGAAAAACTCATTCCGCTGTTCCGCGACACCTACCCGCAGATCACGTTCCTCACCCACGAAGAGATCAAGCCGGAAAATTATTACGCGACGTACTGCATGGGGCTGTTCTTCGATGACAAGGATGGTCTGCATCAGCCCTGCGATTTCCGCCTTGTCGGACTGCATCGCACCGCCGGTTACATTTTGGGCGTCGATCCGACTGAGGTGCCGCCGCGCATCGTGCTCGCCGACGATACCCGTCCGGTCGCCGAACCCTATGTCTGCATCGCGGTGCAGAGTACGACTTAAGCCAAGTATTGGAACAATCCCCACGGCTGGCACGAGATCGTCCGCGATCTGAAGGAGTCCGGTTATCGTGTGATCTGTATCGACCAAAAAACGACGCACGGTACCGGCCTGGTCTGGAACCACATTCCCCACGGCGCCGAAGACCAGACCGGCGACCAGCCGCTGCAGGAGCGCGCGCGGTGGCTCAAGCACGCGGAGTTTTTTGTCGGATTGTCAAGCGGGCTGTCGTGGCTGGCGTGGGCGGTGGGTACTCCGGTGGTGATGATTTCAGGCTTCACCCATCCGCTGAACGAATTCACGACGCCCTACCGGGTGGTCAACTATCACGCCTGCAACAGTTGCTGGAATGACGTCCGCCACCGCTTCGATCATGCGGATTTTCTATGGTGTCCACGTCACAAGGACACCCCGCGCCAGTTCGAGTGCACGCGGCTCATCACCGCGGATCATGTGAAATCCATCCTGCGGCAGATCCCAGGCTTTCGGAGTTCGCAGCAGACTAATAAGAAGCAGCAGATAGATAAGAAGAAGTAACGGTAGAAGCTATCGCCAAGGTCAGTCTCGGCGGCGGCCGCCACGACGCGCCGTTTTGCTCGAAGGGGCCGTTCTCGCAACGTCGGACGTCGCGGGCGGGAGCGCCGAAGAACCGCAAACTCGCATTGCTAAACTTTCGCGGACAACTTATCGGCGATAGCTTGGCTACGGACGTTTCGGTTTTCCTTCCACATTCGGCGACATTGTGCGCCGTAATTTGTCGATAATTTGCGCCGATCGCCGGCCGCGGCGTGACAGAGTTGTCACATAAGTGTCAGCGGACTATCAGCAAAGGCACCCGAGTCTTCCTCCCTCAGGGTGGGGGAGTGCGGAATGGGCCAGCTAACGGCTTGTGATTTTCATCCTATCTCGGCAACACAAAACAGGGCGAAGCGATCGGGCCAGGCCCGTTCGCGCTCTATGCCTGCCGGCAAGAATTGTCGTGCCGCCCGTATATGTATTCGGCCCGGTCAGCGTGACGGTAAAGGTTCTGAGCCCGGCCTTCAATGTGGCGTGCGGTGATACGCGCCGGCGCCCGGCTGATCGGCCAAGTTCTCGCCAACACTATCGTGGTGGCCTCGAACGCGCCGGCCTCGGCAGCGGCCGCCACAGCATCGCGTTCGCGCCTCCGCCTGGGCTAGTCATTACTCCCCATATGGTGCAAGTGCGCCGCTCGTTTGACGGCGCTCTGCTGTCACGTCACGGGCCGATGCGCACGGCCGCGTAAAGTAGTCCTCGAATAGCCACTCGGCGGCCGTCCTGATCCCACCGGCGGCGTAGCTAACGCGGCTTGCGGCGCTGTTTTCAAGATGCCGGACTGCGTCTATATCGACGTACACGCAATCGTCGGCACTTTGCCGACAGCGAAACCGGGACATCAGAAAGCGTTGATCCTTCATGCTGAAGGGTAATCTCGATATGGTTAATTTGCGGCAGGTATCCGGCTGGGCGCGGGACGACGCGCAGCCGGACCTGCCGGTCAGTCTGCTGGTCACCGACAATGACCGGCTGATCGGCCGCATCCTCGCCAATCGCTATCGGGCCGATCTCGAACAGGCCGGTATCGGCAGCGGCCGGCACAGCTTCGAATTCCAGTTTGAGAAAAGCCTGGCGCCGTTCGAAAAGCATGTGCTGCGGGTGCGCCGTGAATCCGACGGCGTCGATCTCGGCCAGTCGCCGGTCACGCTGGAAGCGACGCAAGCCTTCGACCTCTCCGCGCGGGAGGCATTGACCGATCTCATCCAGCGGTCCGGGACCGATCAGGATATCACCGCGAAAATAGACTTTTTGATCCAGCAAGTCGAAAAACTGCTGCAACAGCTTGACGAGCACGACAGCAGTCGAGCCGAACGCAGCAATTATAAACAGCTTCTGCAACGCTGGCGGCGAACGCCTACGGGCGCGGACGCGGCGGCAACCATGCCCCGGGCCCACCGACGTGCGCTCGTTATCGACGACCGGTTTCCCAAATCCGACCGTGATGCGGGTTCGATCGCAATTCTCAGTCACATGCAGTCGTTACAAAGATTTGGCTATGAGGTCGTGTTTACGCCGTCGGCCGAGTTTGCCGCTGCCGATCAGAGCACTGCGGCACTTGACGCAATCGGCGTAACTATCTGTCACGCGCCTTATTACGGCTCGATCGAGGAAGTCTTACGCCGGCAAGCCGGTGAGTTCGATCTGGTTTACCTGCACCGCGTGTCGAACGCCGCAAAGTACGGCGAGCTCGTCCGTTATCACAATCCCAAGGCCCGGCAGATATTCAGTGTCGCCGATCTCCATCACTTGCGTTATGCGCGGCAGGCCAGCGCCGAGGATAGACCTGAACTCGTCGCGCTCAGTCAGCGGACGCGGTTCGTCGAATATGCCGCCGCTGTGTCGGCTGACGCGGTCATCACCCACTCGCTGCGGGAAGCCGAAGATTTGGCCAAACATGTTCCTGCCGCCAAAATCCACACCGTAACCTGGTCGACGACGCCGCGCCCGACGCGAATTCCATTCGCGCAAAGGTCGGGCGTGGCTTTTATCGGCAGTTACGGTCACGCGCCGAACCTCGACGCAGCACGATGGCTGATCGACGAAATCATGCCTGCAGTGCGAAAGCGCAAGTCGGACATCGAGTGTTTGCTGGTCGGCAGCGACATGCCCGAACAATTGCGCCGCCTGTGCAAGGACGGCGTCGTGGCGATCGGCCACGTCAAAGACCTGGCGGAGATCTTTGACCGGGTGCGGCTCACGGTGGCGCCGTTGACTTACGGCGCGGGCGTCAAGGGCAAGGTGATCGACAGCCTCGGTGCCGGATTGCCGTGCGTCTGTACGCCGATCGCCGCCGAGGGCCTCGATCTTCCCGAGGCGCTGCAAGCCTGCATTGCCGAAAGCGCCGACGCACTCGCGGCATTGATTTGCAAACTGCATGACGACGAGCAGGCCAATGACGCTTGCGGCCGCGCCGGCCTCGACTACGTCAAAGCAGCTTTTTCAAACGAAAGACTGGATGCGGGTATGCGCCAGGTGCTCGGGCCCGCGGCGCCGCTTTGACCAATACCAAGCAAGTCGGCACAAACCGGCGGAGGAGCCTTTATGCCACGTGCTCAACGCAAGCTCGCCTTTGTGCTGGCGGCCACAGATCACGGCCCGATGATTCTGAACCGGTTTGACTACCATGCCCTCGACGCCAACCGGGTCTACGGCGTCGGCATCGAGCTCCTGCAAGGCGGCTCCTTTTCGCCGGCGGAAATCGACCTTTCGCTCGGTCTATTGGATTTGCGCCGGCGCTATTTCGGCGATGGAGTCGTCGCAATCGACTGCGGAGCCAATATCGGCGTCCACACAGTGGAATGGGCCAAGCACATGACCGGATGGGGTTCGGTGACGGCGTTCGAAGCCCAGGAGCGGGTTTTCTATGCGCTCGCCGGTAATATCGCGCTGAACAATTGCTTCAACGCCCGGGCCGTCCATGCTGCCTTGGCGGCGCGCGCGGGCACCATGAAAATTCCTTCACCGGATTACCTGCGGCCGGGAAGCTTCGGCAGCCTTGAATTGCAGAAGCGAGAGACGACCGAATTCATCGGTCAGCCGGTCGACTATTCGCCGGCAAATCTCGTCGAGGTTCCGACCGCGAGCATCGACTCGCTCGCTGTGCCGAGGATCGATATGATCAAGATCGACGTCGAAGGCATGGAATTGGTGGTGCTCGAGGGCGCCGCCCAGTCGATCGAACGTCATAAGCCGGTAATGATGGTCGAGTGGGTTAAGAGCGATAAGACGAAATTGGCATCCTGGCTCATCGAGCGTGCTTATCTGGTGTTCGAAAGCGGGATGAACTTCCTGGCGATCCACAAGACCGATCGATGTTCGGCGCACATGGGAAAAACGGGATTGTCGATGACAATCTGAAACTGCGCTGCTCGCTTCAATTTGCCAAGCGGTGCCGCGGGCGGATGCGACTTGGGAACATGGCGTGAAACGCATCTTAATTATGGTCTTCCTTGTCGGTGTCAGTATTGCCTGCTTTTGGCTGGCGATTGCGGACGTGTTCATGCCGCCGCCTCCGCCGCACAAAGCGGCCGCGGCGAATGCGACGGATCCTAATGGTGCTGCGGCTGGTGCTGGCGGCGCCATAGGCGGCGGCGCGGCGGGGGCCCGCCGAAGTTCGTCCGGTGCAGGTGGTGGAATGAATTCGTCGACCACGAGCACCGCAGCAACTGTTCTGCCATGTCAGGCCAAGTGCCAAGCAGAAGGCTCGTCGTGCCAGAACGCCTGTTATCAGCAATTCCGCGTTACCGATCAAACTCAGTACTGGTCGCAGTGCATGCAAAACTGCGGCACCAAATCGAGCGTCTGCTCCAATAATTGCATCAGTGGGGTGACCCTACCGCCGATATCGACAGTATTGCCGCCGCCTAGCGCACCTCCGCCGCCCTCGGCGCCGACACGTTCGCCGCCGTCGGTCGGCGCGCAGGACGATTCATCCTCATCCTCATCGTCGTCTTCGTCCTCGTCTTCATCCTCGTCATCAGGCCACTAGTTGTTGCTATCGGCGCCGCGACAATGTGGATGCAATGCTTTTGTTCCCTGCCGCTCCACTTTGAAATCGCATGCGTGCCGGCCGTCGCTTTCGGCACAAATGCCGTTTCGCTCGAATTGCCGCGATCGTCATGCTCTTCTTTGTGCCCTATGCCGTCACTCGCTCGGCCGCTGGCGAACGGCGGCGGCGCCTGGATCGGATCGTCAGAATTTGCCGAATGATAAAGATCGACGTCGAAGGCATGGAATTGGAGATCCTTGAAGGCGCCACTCAAATCAATCGAAGGTCATCCGCCTGTGTTGATGGTCGAGCGGGTTCAGAGCAACAAGGCGAAATTGGCGTCCGGGCTCACCGATCGTTCTTATGCCGTGTTCGCAGCCGGATGAATTTCGTTGCGATTCACAAAACCGCCCGCTGTTCGGCGCACGTAGGAAAGCGGGATTGTCGATGACAATCCAAAACGCCGCGCTGGCCTCAACCTACAAGCGACGCCGGCGCGAACGCTAACCCCGGAAAATCGCGTGAATGGCGATTGCAGACATCATCGCGCCACAGCCTCACGCCCACAAGAGCGCGGCGGCAAGCCCGACAAATGCCGCTAGCGGCGGTGCAACCGCGACGCCTGGGTTGCCATGAGGTTCGGGTGGCGCGAGGCCTCTATCCCAATGGCCTTCAGCGCGCTCCGTGAAGTCTGCTTAACCAGCGGTGTGTAGATGGCCAAGGCAGCAGAAATGCAGGTCATGCGCCACGAAGCAGCGCAGCGCGCGCCGCGTCGGAAGAAAATCGCCAACGGCGACGATTATCTCTAAGTTTTTTCGCCGGCTAATCGCCCTGTCCTGTCATTTCGCGTCCTCAACAATTTGATCGTCCTCGCGGGGGCCGTCGAGGAGACGTTCCAGCTCGGTGAAATCGAATTGGCCAGCGGCAACAGCATCCAATTCCGGTTGAATGCGCTTCGAGGAAATCGGCGACCAATTTTCCACCGTGCTTGTCCGAACGACGCCGTAGGTCGAACCGGCGAACAGTAGCGCCCACCCGGCCGTCAGCAGCCATTCAGAAACCTCGGCAAGAAACTGCTCTTCCAGACGGTTGCGGTTCCACAAGCGCTTCAACGTGATCTCAGCGAGTTGGGCCCTCGTCCGGGGCCGATCCGCGCCAATGTCTTTGGCTTCAATCAGGCGCAACAACAGCAGGGCGGCCTCTCTGCCGTTCGGCTTGTACCGACGTGTCACCCGATAATTTTCGGTTTTCGATTGAAGATTTGCCCTTGAAATCATGGCAATTGGCACCAGATAGACGCTAAAAAGGGTACCTCGACCCGATGGGTTCCCTGGCCAAGTCTTGTAGCATCGGAGTTCATCGAATGCCTACGACTGATCATACCCGCGCCGCGAAGCCGACGGCGATCCGTGCCGCCGACTTTCCGATTCCCTCGTCCATTGCCAAGCCGGGACCGACGGTCCTCAGCATCTACGTCGGCAAAACGGCCAAGGTACGCCGGCCTCAACCCGGTGTAAGCGTCATTCAAGCGTGGAGGCTTGCGCGAGAACAATACGTTCTTGTTGAGCAGGTTCGCGAACGCCTTGAATTCGACGAATTACAGAGCCTCCTCGACGAGTTCATCGACGCGTTCGATCCCGTCGCCGTCCTCGTCGGCGGTGCTCGCGGGAATGCGGCGCTTGTCGCGAGAATCGCCAGCCGGTATCCGAATTTAGTGCGGCGTGTTCAGGCCGATAGCGCCGCCCAAAACGCACAACTGCGCGCACTTGCAGCTGTAATTGTCAACAAGCGCATCGCGATCCCGGCGGACGCGCCGTGGCGGGACCGCTGCATTCGGCGATTTCGCGCCATTTCGGAGGGCAAACTTAATGCGCAGGCGCGCGCGGCGATGCAGGTCGTCGCTCACGCAGACGAGTTCGTCGCTCACGTCGACGAGTTTACCGCCCCACAGGCAGCGCCAGAAAAGCCGGGGATTGCGGCGGGGATGATTGGCTTTCGGGCCGTGTCCGTTGATCGTCAGCCCGGCGAGCAGCCAGGTCTGTGCGCCACCGCGCGCGAAGCGATAGTGCGCCGGCTCGCTGGACCGGCCTTCCGCATCAAAACCGAAGTAATAGGGTGATGCTAAAACCCGTGCCGGCCAAGTCGCTGGCGCCTGCTCAGGTGGTCGGCTCATCGCAAATGTTTCCCAGCACAAGCGAAACCCAAAATGGCTAATTCCGCGTACCAGGTCGGCCGCGGCCGGCCACCGCTTTCCACCCGCTTTAAGCCGGGTCAGTCGGGCAATCCTAGCGGTCGCCCAAAGAAGCCGCCGTCGTTTCGCAGCGAGCTCATGGCCGAACTCGGCGAGCCGGTGTCGAGCACCGACAAGGAGCCGATCAGCAAGCAGCGCGCGCTGATCCGCACGCTCGTGGCGCTTGCCCTGGCCGGCAATTTGCGCGCGATGAGTGTTGTTGTTTCCTACCTACAAAGCTCGCCGGAGTCGCACGACCCCGACGAAGAGCTGAGCGAAAGCGACTTGGAGATCGTCAAGCATCTGGAAGAGCGCGAACGGCAGGGCCTCGATCAACCATCAGGCGCGGAGCGGCCGGAATGACGCCGGAACTGAAACGCGCACTGCGAACTGACTTCGAGTCTTTCGTGCGCAAGGCGCATGGCGAGCCGCTCGAAGACCCCTACGTCGGGTACCTCTGCCACGAGCTGGGGCAGGTGCCCCGCGGTAAGAATCGGCGGCTCATCGTCTCTCTCCCGCCGCGCCATCTCAAGACTTTTGCGTGCTCGGTTTGCCTGCCGGCCTATATCCTCGGCCGCCAACCGGCCGCTAAGGTGTTTGTCATCACCTATGGCGAGAATCTGGCGGCCGATATCGCCCATGGCATCCGCGAACTGCTGCGCACCCAATGGTTCAAGGCGGCGTTTTCGACCCCGCTGGCCGCCGATTCGCAATCGCTTGACGGACTTTGCCACCACGGCGGGCGGCGGGGTTTACGCCGCGCCGATTGGCGGTCAGCTGACCGGATACGGCGCCGATTACATCGTCATCGACGATCCTTTGGAAATCAAAGACGCCGACAACGACGTCCGCATCGCCTTCGTCAATGAACGCTTCGATAATGTTGTCCGCAGTCGGCTTGATCATCCGAGCATCGGAACTATCGTCATTGTCGCCCACCGCCTCAATGAGGCCGACCTCGCCGGGCATGCGCTCGCCGATGGCGAGTGGGAGCAGATTGTCCTGCCGTTCGAAGCCACCCGCAATGAAGTGTTCGACCTCGGCAACGGGCGAACCTGGAAACGCACCAAAGGTGAGCTGCTGCGGCCCGATGAATTCAGTCGGAAGGACTGCGAGCGGCTGCGCAAAACGAGCAACTTTCGCGCCCTTTACCAGCAGGATCCGGGCGCCAGCGGTCTGCCCGAGATCGAGCCGCGTCATTTCGCGTTGGCACCGCGGTGCCTCAACTTTGACCTGCCCGCGGTCATGAGCATCGACACCGGCGAGGCCCTGGGGTTAGCAACAGCTACAGCGTTATCCAGGTATGGCGGGTCAGCCCCGACCGTTATATCCTCGCCGATCAATGGCGTGATCAGGTGGCCTACGGCGCGCTGCGCTCGGCCTGTAAAACGCTGATCGGTCGTCACCGGCCAATGGTCGTCCTGATCGAGCGCGCTGGCAGTGGCCGCGCCTTGCTGTCGGATTTGGCCAAGTACCGTTCGCTGCAATTGATCGATGTGGTACCGCGCGAGTCCAAGCTCGAACGCCTGCGGGCCTAGATTGATGTCATCCTGGGAAAGAAGATCGCGCTCCCGGCGGACGCCCCATGGCGGCACAGTTTTGTTGCGGAATTTGTCGAGTTTCCGCGATTGGGGACCGACCAGGTCGATGCCACCACACAGTTTCTCGAATTCATGGCCGACGAGCCGGTTCTGCGACCGCGCTCAAAGCCGGAGCGCTCAGCCGTTGTGCTCGGCTCGTGCCCGCTGGTGCCCTTGAACAACACCTCCGTCGGCGCTTACGTGCGCGGACGCAAGCTGTGGTGATTGCGATGGCGCCGACGTGAATAAAGTCTAAGTCCCGCTTCTCCCCGTAGGTGGAGTTCCGAATGCAATTCTAACGTTTTTATTTTTCCCTGTTATTTTCCCTGTTACCAGGGAAAGGTTTCGCAAGCGAGCTGCGGGGCATACGGAAGGCCTTTGCGGGGAGCGCTTCAGCAAACTCGACCAAAGCGCTGTCGGCTTGAGAAGCTATCGGCTTGAGAATAAGAGCGCACTCGATCGGCGTCGCGGGCACAGCAGGGCGGGGGCTCAACCCACTTCGAATCTTTTTCTGAATCGGTCCGCCAATTTGAAATTGCATGCTGTCCCGGTCACGACTTTCGGCACAAATGCGGTTTCGTCGCACCGGCGGGATTTGTATTTTGGCTAAATGGCAAGCTTTTTCAGATCGCGTCGCGATTGACCCTCCTTGGACAGCATCAATCCGAAAAGCGCGACCAAGTATTTGGCGGAGTATCTGTGATGAATACCGCAACAGCCGCTGTAGCCGGCAATTTGTCGGAGCGCCGGCTAGGCACCATCGGCAATGAAGACTGGTGGGCCGTCATTGTTGGCCTCGCCATCGTGATCGCTGGCCTGATCGACTATGCGCTCGGCACCGGCGTCATCAAATTTCTCGGCGTATCTCCGGCCGGAATGAAATGGGCGAGCGGCGCCGACATCGTTGCCCATTTCGCAAGGCTGTGGCCGAATTATCTCGCCCAGTTCATCGTGCTGGCGATCGTCTTCGGCGGCTCGCTGAGGCTGATGGGCCGCTCGTTCGGTGAGTTTCTGCCGAGCTTTGCGCTGATCTATATCGGCCTCTTGTTGGTATCGACCTTGGCGGGCTGGAAAGACGCCAACTACTACAACCTTGAGGCGGCGCTCCTGGCGCTGATCGGCGGCCTTGCGCTGGCCAATGCTGTCAAGATTCCGGAGCGGTTGAAGGCTGCTCTGCGCGTGGAGTTTTACGTCAAAACCGGCATTGTGCTGCTCGGAGCGACCTTTCCGATCTCGTTGATCGTATCGGCGGGCGGAGTTGCGCTGACCCAATCCGCGATCATTTCAATCCTCACCGCCGCAATTATCTTTTTCGTGGCGACGCGAGTTTTCGGCCTTGACCGCCGCTTCGCAGCGGTGCTCGGCACCGCAGGCTCGGTCTGCGGTGTGTCCGCTTCGCTCGCCGTTGCCGCCTCGGTCGGCGCGCGCAAGGATGAAATCGCCGCGTCGGTGACGCTAGTGGTAATCGCCGCGATCGTCATGGTCTTCTTTCTGCCCTATGCCAGTCACTGGCTCGCTCTGCCGGCGGGCGTTGGCGGCGCCTGGATCGGATCCTCGGAATTCGCCGACGCTGCGGGCTACGCGGCGGCAAGCGTATTCGGGAATCTGAGCGGCAACGAAGCCGGCTCGTTGCGCGCCTTCACCATGAACAAGGTGATCGGCCGCGATATCTGGATCGGCGTCTGGTCGCTGTTCTGGGCCTTCGTTGCGCTTCGTTACTGGGAAACAAGCGGCAAAGTCCGCCGCATCGATCCCGGCGAAATTTGGCGGCGCTTTCCCAAATTCGTGATCGGCTTCTTCATCGCCGCCGTGATTGTCTCGATTTATTTCGGCGACACCATCACGCCGCACCCGACCGCAGACTTCCTGCGGCCGATCGGCAGCTTGCGCGGCACCGTGTTCACGCTGTGCTTCCTCGCCATCGGCTTGACGACGCGATTTTCGGAACTCGAGTCGGTCAATTGGCGTGCTGCGCTGGCGTTCACTTCCGGCGCCGTCGTCAACGTGATCGCCGGATACCTGCTTTCTGCGCAAGTCTTTTATGGGTACTGGGCAAAGCTCTGATCGTGCTTGCGCCGCTTGCCGCCATTTTTTGGCGGATCCGGCGGCACTGGAACATTCCTTTCCGGGGCTAACCGCGATGTCGTCGGCCTATTCGGCGGCGCGCTCCGATACCGGCCTTTGCCAACTGCATAACAGGTTCCAGCGGTCCGCCGATGCCTGCGACGATTATGAACCGAAAGTTCGCGCGCTGGCCGGCAGTTGACGATTCCGGGTTTGCGCACAATCCGACGGCAGCGTTTGACATCGCTTTTCCCGCCGGGCAAGACGTTGCCATGGCCGTCACACTGAGCGAGCTGAAGGTCAAGCTGTTCACGGATGGCGCCGACAAGGCGCAGATCCGGGACATGGCCAAACAGGCTTGGATCCGGGGCTTTACCACCAATCCATCGCTCCTGAAGGCGGCGCAGGTCTCCGACTATGCGTCCTACGCGCGCGAACTGGTTGCCGCCGTTCCCGACCGTCACATCTCGTTCGAAGTGTTTTCCGACGACATTCCGGAAATGGTGGCGCAGGCCCGTCTGATCGCGACCTGGGGGCCGAACGTCTATGTCAAGTTGCCGGTAACGACCACGCGCGGCGAGCCGCTGTTCAGCGCCGTTCGCGCCCTCTCGCAGGACGGCATCAAAGTCAACTTGACGGCGATCTTTACCGCGTCGCAGGCGGCGAGCGGTATCGAAGCACTGTCCGGCGGCGCTCCTGCTTGCGTGTCGGTATTCGCCGGCCGGTTGGCCGACGCCGGCATCGATTATCGGCCAATCATGCGCGACGCCGTGGCTCGTGCGCGCCAGACCTCGAATGTCGAGATCATCTGGGCCTCGACACGGCAAGTCTTCAACGTGATCGAGGCCGATGAAATCAAATGCCACATCATCACGGCACCGGCCGCCGTGCTGAAGAAGCTGCCGGCGCTTGGAACCAAAACCGCCGCAGAACTGTCGCTCGATGCGGTCAAGGCGTTCCGGGAGGATGCCGTGGCGGTCGGATTGACCCTGCCGGTTGCGTCTTCTCGCGCCGCCGAGTGATTTACCGACCCGCTTAAAGTCTTGCGCAATCGCAGCGCCGATTTGTAACCCTGGCGTAACGCTGGACGACTTAAAAAAGCCCGGTTGGTGAGGCCGTTGCATCCGTCAAACGCGCGGATTGATTCTATTTCGCCGTGCCGAGGTCAGGACGAGCGGGAAACGCCTCGATGGAAATCAACGTTTCTTTCGATCAGAACACCGCAAGGTTGCCAAGCGGGTTTGTTGCGGCGGTCGATTATGTCGCCGGCTACTTTGATAGTCTTTTCACCAATCCCGTTACCATCAACATTGACGTCGGCTACGGCGAAATAGTCGGCGCGCCTTTGGCCCGAGGCGACCTCGGTGAGAGCGAGGTACTCCGCTACGCACGCGAGAGTTATGGCTCGGTCGTCAGCACTCTTCAGTCGGAGGGCGCGCCTGGCTCCTCGACGCTGCCGGAGACCTCACCGCTGTCGGGCAACTTGACCATGACGCCGGCCGAGGCGCAGGCGTTTGGCCTGCGGTCGGCTGTATCGACGAGCTTCGTCGGCTTCAGCAGCACGGCGCATTTCAGCTACGCCATCAATGCTACGCCTTCGGCCGGCGAATACTACTTTGTCGGCATCGTTGAGCACGAATTTACCGAGGATATGGGCCGCATATCGCTGATCGGCAGTCAGCCCTACCGTTATTCACCAATGGATCTGTTTCGTTATTCCTCTCCGGGCGTCCGCGATGTCGCCACCGGGGGCAATGGCAGCACCGCATATTTCTCCATCAACAACGGCAGCACCAATTTTGGCAGCTGGAACAATCAGGTCAGCAACGGCGACCTCGGCGACTGGTACGGCAACAACATTCCGAACGGCGGCAACGACGCGTTTAATGATTATTCCTCGAGCGGCGTGCTGAACGCACTGGCGCCGACGGATCTGACTCTGATGCAGTCGATCGGCTGGACAGTTGCACCCACCGCCACCGTCAGCGGACAACACTTCAAGGTTCCCGAGTTCCACGCGGTCGAACTCGCATCGTACATTTCGGTGTCCAATCCGCGGGGCGATGCGATTACACAATACGGCTTCTACGATGCCGGAGGAACCTCGAACGGGCATTTGATGGTGAACGGAGTGGCGCAGCCCGGCGGGCAATGGATCTCCGTCAGCGCCAGCGAGCTGGGCAGCGTGCAATATGTCGGCGGCTCTTCGCCCGGCCACCAATTGCTCTATGTGGACGTGTTTGACGCCTCGACCGGATCATGGTCGGCCTACGCCTCCTTTACCGCGCGCACAATTGCAGCCACGCCGCCCACGGTGGAGGTGCAGAATGTCCGTGTGCCGGAGAGTGGATCTATCGCAGCGGCCTCACTGATAACGTCGGTGTCCAATCCGGATGGCGACAGCCTAACGCGGTACGGTTTTTTCGACGCCGGCGGCAACAACAACGGCCACTTCGTCGTCAACGGCGCGGCCGAGCCGATCGACCAATGGACTTATGCCAGCACCAACGATCTGGGCAGCGTGACGTACGACGGCGGCTCCTCGCCAGGTCATCAAACGCTGTACGTTGAAGTCTACGATGCAAGCACCAACCAGTGGTCGGGTGCGAGCTCATTGACAGCGCGGACCACGGCGGCAGGCGCCGGTCATGGCGGCGCCACTTCCCACGACTCCCTGGGTCTCAGCCACGGGCTGTTTGGTCATCTCAACATTTGACAGTTTCCTAGAGCTTATGGCGCCGCAATCAGGTGCTTTTTGCCCGCGGAGACCCAGCCGCGCAGCGTAAATTCCATTCGTTCTGCGTCCGACGGAGGAAAATCTGGTTTTTTCGCGGATTCTTGTCCTTTAGTTGACAAATTCCATAGAGCAACATTTGATACTTAATATATCGTCATGATATACTATTTGGCCGAGGGGGCTGTTCGATGGGTCGGATATCGGGGAAACCTGCGCTCACGTTGCGCCCATTCCGTCCGGACCATGGCTAGGGGTTGCAGTTCCGGGCTTCCCGGCGACGACGGGACGTCTTGGCGGGCTAACGCGAGAAAGCTCGGTGCGGTCCTGGCGTCGGCGATGCTGCTTGCCGGTGCCGCATGGACGACGGCAGCATTCGCTGACGAGCCGATTTTGACCAAGACGCCGGTCGTGAGCGCTCCACCTGCCGGACAGGGGCCGTGCGACAGCGTCCCGGCCTTTTTTCTCACGAGTTGTCAGTTGGCGTGGTATCGGGTCAGAGTCTACGGCACGATCGACGTAGGCGGCGGTTACCAGACCAACGGCGCGCCGTTCAATCCGTACTTCCCGCAAGGCAGCTCGTACGTCGTCCAAAAAATGAACCGGGAGTCGATGTGGACGCTCGCGCCAAGCGCGTTGTCGCGATCGAACATCGGTGTTGAGGTGCGAGAGCCATTCGCTCCCGGCTGGACATTCGTCGGCCAGTTGGAGGCCAGCTTTGACCCTTATTCGCTGCAATTTTCAAACGGCCCGGCATCAATCGCAGACAACAGAGGCGTTCCGCTGATCGACCAGAGCGCGAATAACGACTCAAGCCACGCAGGTCAGATCTACAATGCGCTTGGCTATCTCGGCGTCAGCTCTACGACTCTGGGCACCCTGACTTTCTTCCGGCAAAATGCGCTGACACTGGACGCCGTTCTCGCGTACGATCCGATGGAGGCCTCTTATGCCTTCTCGGCGCTTGGCTTTTCGAGCTCCAATTGCGGCGCGGGCGATACCGAAACTTGCCGTATAACGACGGCCATTAAATACCGGGTAGCCGTCGGCGCATTCCGAATCGGGGCGCTGGCTCAAGTCGGGGGCTACGGCCAGAACAATGGTTCGAACGGCGATTACGAGGGACAGATCGGCGGCGATATTCCGATCGGCAACTTCGGCTGGGGCGATGGCCTGCTGTCGCTCGACACCATTTACAAATGGGAAAAGGACGCTGTGAACCTCTCGCTCAGCGGCGCCCCAACCTCCGCGGGCATACCGATCGCGCCATATCTGCCGCAAACGCTCGCGGCCACGATCTCAAACAACCAAAGCGTGATGCTCCTGTCCAAATACACGGTCGGGCCGCTCCGGCTGTTTGCCGGCTATGAATGGTATCAACTTGCCCCGCCGAGCGACCCGGTGAATACCGTCACTGGTTTTACCAATATCGGCGGTTTACCGATGGGCGGCGCCTACGGCAACCTTACGGCAATCAACAATGTGGCTTTTTCCGCCGGCTGCGGTACTGGCACCGGATGCAGCGACAAGGTCATGCAGGTGATATGGACGGGCGCTCGGTACGCGGTCAGCAAAGACCTCGACCTGGCCGCGGGCTATTATCATTACATTCAGAACCAGTATGTCGGTGGGGCCGGCATCTGCACCAACCCCACGGCGCACTCGCAATGCGCCGGCACGTTCGACGCCGTTTCCGCCCTTGTCGACTGGCGGTTTCTGCCGAAGTGGGACGCGTATTTCGGTATGATGTTCTCGCAGGTGAATGCCGGCCTATCGAACGGCTACCTCGCCCGCAACAACTTCGATCCGACGGTCGGCGTTCGCTTCCGCTTCTGAGTATGCGGCCGGATCGATCGGTAAATAGGTTCCTCTTTGACGCATTTGGACCTGCTATCGGCTCAAGATTTCTCGGGAGACGTGCCATGACGTTCAGGATTGACGGAGCCCTCGCAGCAGCTTTTGTGATTTCTTTTCTTTGCGCTTTCGGCGCTTCGGCGAAAGCAGAAACCGCCGCGAGCAACGGCAAACAACGCGCTCACGCTGCACATCAGGTTCACAAACAGGCTGCGTCCGCGCCGCGTATCGTTCCCGGCAATGTCCCACACTTTGACCAGACTCGCCCGTGGACGTTTGCTTGGGGAGCGCCACCTCTGCAGGACCCGCGAGACGCATATCACGGCTATTTTGCCAACCCAGTGGATGATCCGCGCTATTACGGCGGTGGCCGGACGACGCTAATCTTCCGGTGAGATAGCGCGCTTGCTCCGCGCCGATCATGCGGGAGCCAGCGCTCTTTTTTGATTCCTGGAGACCGTTTTAAATAATCGCGTGGCGCGCAGGTGTCCGGCCTGGTCGGCTCCGCGTTGAGAATTACGGCGTATATTTTTTCGCTACTTCGGGGATTTTGGCGAAAAGTAATCGGCCGATCTGCTGTTGAGATTGATTCCGCTTCGCGCGTGAAAAATTGCCTCAAGGCTCTTTCCGGCCAACGAAACTATGTGGGTAGTCCCCCTGTAAGCCTTGGAAGCAAAACGTGTTTGGGTTCCATTGCCGATTGGGTCGCCAGTCGGCTTTGGCCGTGCTAGGTCAATGCTGTGGGCGACGGCGTTGAGGGGAGCCCTTTGGGCATGAGTGAGGTTATCGGGGTAGCGGCCAAACCATTGAAGGTCGGGGTAGTCGGCGTTGGCGTCATGGGCAGCAATCATGCCCGGGTGCTGGCGGACATTCCCGGCGTTCATCTCGCTGGCATCGCGGATCCTGATCGCAAACAGCGAGATTTCGTCGCCCGAACCCTCGGTTGCGCCGCGTTCACCGACATCGACGGATTGCTCGGCGCCGGTGTCGACGCGATCACCGTCGCGGCCCCCACGCACCTTCACCACGATCTGGCACTCGAATGCATCGGTCGCGGCGTCCACGTCATGGTGGAAAAGCCGATCGCTCCGACGGTCGAGGAGGGTCACGCCATTGTCGCGGCCGCCCGCGGCGCCGGCGTGACGCTCATGGTCGGTCATGTCGAGCGCTTTAATCCAGCGGTGGAGTCGGTCAAGCGGGCGATCAAGAATCAGGACATCCTGTCGATCGCCATCACCCGCGTCGGCCCGTTCCCGCCGCGGATGTCGAATGTCGGTGTGGTGATCGATCTCGCGGTCCACGACATCGACCTGATCCGCTGGTTCACCGATTCGGAGATCGTGGAGATCCAGCCGCAACTGTCGAGCGCGGTCGCCGAGCGCGAAGACATTGCGCTGCTGCAGTTCCGCACCGCCTCCGGCGTGCTCGCCCATATCAACACCAACTGGCTGACGCCGTTCAAGGCGCGCACCATCCACATCGCGACGCGCGACAAATATCTGATCGCCGATCTTCTGACCCTGCAAGTCACCGAATGTTTCGGCTTCCAGGCGGACGGCAGCTACTCGATGCGGCATCTTTCGGTCGGCTATGCGGAGCCGTTGCGCGCCGAGCTCGTCGCCTTTATAGACGCCATCCGCAATCATCGGACGCCCGCAGTGACCGGCGAAGAAGGCGTGGCAAGTCTTGAGATCGCGATACGCTGCCTTACCGCGCGCCCGACGCAATCAAGCGTGCCGCAACGCAAAGGCCCACGCCGCGTCGCCGGCTGAACCGACGTCAGCCGTGCCGCGATCGCGCCAGGAACTTCCATAAATCAACACGCCCGGCTTGACGAGCGGCCGATCCCATTCATCGACGTTGCCGCGCAGCGCCGTCGGCTCGGCCCCGCGATCGACGCCGCGATTTCCCGCGTGCTCGCGCATTGCCAGTTTATCCAGGGGCCGGAAGTACGGGCTTTGGAGACTGAGCTTGCGGCATTCTGCGGCGCGCGGCACGCGGTGGCCTGCTCGAGCGGTACCGACGCGCTTCACCTCGTGCTCATGGCCTGGGACATCGGGCCGGGCGATGCCGTGATCTGCCCGACCTTCACCTTCTGCGCGACCGCCGAAGTCGTCGCACTGTGCGGTGCGACGCCGGTCATGGCCGATGTGGAAGCTGACAACCTTCAACCTTGATCCGGCGAGTTGCGAGCGGGCTGTCGTAACTGCCAAGCGGCTTGGGCTCAAGCCGCGCGCTATCATCCCCGTCGATCTGTTTGGTCTGCCGGCGGATCACGACGCAATTGCCGCCGTTGCAGAGAGGCACGACCTCCTCGTGCTCGACGATGCGGCGCAGTCGTTCGGCGCCAGCCTGTCGGGGCCGCAAGCTTGGCGCAATTGGACCGGCCACGGCGACGAGCTTCTTTCCGGCCAAGCCGCTCGGCTGCTACGGCGACGGCGGCGCCATTTTCACTGACGATGGCGATCTGGCGGCGCGGCTAAGAAGCCTGCGGGTACACGGCGAAAGCACCGACAAATACGACGCCATCCGCATCGGCATCACCGGCCGGCTTGATTCAATTCAGGCAGCAATCCTTCTGGAAAAGCTGAAAATCTTCCCGGACGAAATCGTGGCGCGGAATGTCGTGGCGCAACGTTATACGGATGGCCTCGCCGGCCTCGCGACGGTGCCGCGCGTCGGTAATAAGTCGACATCGGTCTGGGCGCAATACACCATCCGGCTCGCGCCGGGGCGGCGGGACGCGCTGGCGGCAGCGCTGAAGGCGCAAGGCATTCCGACGGCGATCTATTATGCCAAGCCTTTGCATCGCCAAGCCGCTTATCACAACTACCCGGTGGCGGACGGTGGCGTGCCCGTCAGCGAGCGGCTGGCGGACGAAGTCATCAGCCTGCCGATGCACGCTTATCTCGAGGCGCCGGTTCAGGACCGTATCATCGCAGCGATTCGTCGGGCGCTGGCGGGCTAGCGCGTCTTCATCCTCCCTCGCGCAACGGAACGCGGCAGGGAGGAAAAAAGCGGCGGCAATGATCGAGCGGATTCTCACTGTCGGCGGCTTTACTCTTCTCTCGCGCCTGACCGGCTTTTTCCGCGACATCATGCTCGCTGCAATCCTCGGCGCCGGGCCGGTCGCCGACGCTTTCTTCGTCGCCTTCCGGCTGCCGAACCACTTTCGCGCCATCTTTGCCGAAGGCGCGTTCAACGCCGCGTTCATTCCGGCTTACGCGCGCATCCGCACCCAAGGCGGGCCGCAGACGGCGTCGCTATTCGGCGACCGCATCTTTACGCTCCTGATTGCGACGCAGGCTGTGCTGCTGGCGTTCGCGCTGATCTTTACGCCGCAAGTGATTGAACTCCTGGCGCCAGGCTTCTCGCATGAGCCGCACCAGTTTGAACTGGCGGTCTCGCTCACGCGCATCACCTTCCCCTATCTCCTGTTGATCACGCTGGTGACTTTGTGGGGCGGCATTCTCAACGCGCTACACCGGTTCGCTGCGGCGGCAGCGGCGCCGATCCTGCTCAACGTCTCGATGATGGCGACGTTGGCGCTTTACGGGTTTTTTGGCGGCGCCGGCTACGCCGCGGCATGGGGCGTCCTGATCTCGGGCGTGCTGCAGGCCGCGCTGGTTGGCGGCGATACCTTGTGCGCCGGTGCATTCACGGTGTTTCGGGAGCTACGCTTCGACAGCGATATACGCCGCTTCTTTACCGCGCTGGTGCCGGCGACCATCGGTTCGGCAGGCACGCAGCTTGCGCTGTTCGCTGACACCATCATCGCGAGCTTCCTGGCGGCGGGCGCGATCTCGGCGCTCTATTACGCCGACCGCATCGATCAGCTGCCGATCGGCGTTATCGGCATTGCCGTCGGCACCGTGCTGGTCCCGGAGATGACGCACCGGATTGCCGCAGGCGACGAGGCCGGCGCCCGCTCGGCGCAGAATCGCGCCATCGAATTTGCACTTCTGCTGGCGATCCCGTGCATTGTCGCTTTTTTGGTGGTGCCGGAGCCGATCATGCGCGGCCTGTTCATGCGCGGCCGGTTCACGGCCGGCGACGCGCATGCCGCGGCCATGACGCTCGTCGCTTATACGATCGGGCTTATTCCGTTCGTGCTCATTCGCAGCGTTGTTGCACCGTTCCTTGCCCGCGGCGACACGCTGACGCCGATGAAGGCGGCATTGATCGGCACTGCCGTCAACATCGTCTTCAAGATCGCGCTGATGGGCTCCTTGGCCCAGGTGGGGCTCGCACTCGCGACCTCAATCGGCGCCTGGATCAATTTCATCCTGGTGTTGTGGCTCGCGGCGCGCGCCGGTCATATCGCCGCCGACGCCGCGCTCAAATCGTCGCTCGTCAAGCTCGCCGTGGCCGGTGTCGCTATGGCGATCATTCTTCTGTTCGCAGCACCGCTTGTCAGCTTGCTGTTTTCGTCCTGGTCCAAATTCCGCAACGAAGCGGAGTTGGCTGTGCTGGCGCTGGTTGGCGCGGTGTTTTACGGCTCACTGGCGCTCGCGTTGTTCGGCCGCCGGGGGCTTTCGTTGCTGCGCAAGCGTGCGCAAAAAGCGCCTTCCGCGCCGATCGAAGCGTTTGAGGGTACGTCGCCGCCGCCGGCAGGCCCGGACGATGTATGATTTAGCTTATCTCGAACGCCACAATTCTAATGAATTCTTAAAATCGATTTTGCAAAGTTTGAGCGATATTTGCCTAATCATGCGCCGACGCGAATCTCATCTCGCGTCAAGTCGCGGCAAGATCGATCGGGGGGAATTTCGTGTTTGATCTTTGGACCAGCTATTACGAGGCGATCCGTTTCACCTGCGAAGCGCACGCCGTCATGTCGGCGCGATTCATCCTTATTGCATCGGGCGACCCGAGGGCCGCCGCTGAGACCTGCCGGATGATTTCCGAGAAAGCGATTGCCTTCGCCGAGGCGCAGTCCGCAGCCGAACAGGCGCTGGCCGACGGACTGGGACTTTACGAAGCCGCGGAGCGGGCCTATTTGCCGCTGTGCCAATGCGTGCACGAAAACAGCCAAAGACTGTTGTCGTCCGTGCACTGAGCATAGGCTTCGCGATTCGCAGCATCGGGCCCGCCGTGACGGCGCGGAAATAGTAACGTGATCAGCTCGGCAGTCCCAAACGGCCGGCTCATGCCGGCATTCCATCAGCTTCGCACATTGATTGGCCGGTTCTCGGTCCAGTCCCAGGTGCCGTTGTCGCGGTCGCGCACGGCCTCTTTCCATCCGACCGTCTCCGCGCGCCGCTTGAAATTCACGCCTTCAGGCGAGTGCCGGGTGATACCGTCGAACACCGTGGCGATGAGCTGCGTGTTCTTTAATCCCATGGCCTCGACGGCCTGATTGACCACAAGCTTCTGCATCATCAGCTGGTTGACCGGCACCGTGGCGATGCGTTCGGCGAGCGCCTCGACTTCGGCGTCGAGGTCTTCAGGCGGCACGGCTTTGAGGACCAGTCCGAGTTTCTCGGCTTCAATCCCGGTGATCTTGTCGCCGGTGAACAACATCCGCTTGGCGCGCTCGGGACCGAGCCGGTAGACCCACATCGCCGTGGTCGGACAGCCCCACACCCGCGTCGGCATATAGCCGATGCGGGCGTCGGTACTCATGACGATCATGTCCGCGCACAGCGCAATGTCGGAGCCGCCCGCGACCGCGTAGCCGTGTACCTTGCAGATCACCGGCCGGTACGAGCGCCACAGGCTCATGAACATTTCGGTGTTCCGCATCATGAAGGCATAGTCCTTCATCGGATCCCACGGCATCTCCTGAGTGACGCCGGTGCCGCCCGTGCCTTCCGCGTAATAGGTCAGGTCGTACCCGGCGCAGAATGCGGCTCCGGCGCCGGCCAGTATAATGACGTGGACGCCCGGATTGGCGTTGGCCCGCTCAACGCAGCCAGCCAGCTCTACCGGCACTTCGTCATCGATAGCGTTCATGACGTCGGGGCGGTTGAGCGTTATGCGCCCGATTCTGCCGTCCTTCTCGTAGATCACCTTTGGCATTGGGGTCTCCTCCGGAAACGGTTTTTTTACCATGTTTTGTTACCAGTACGATTGGGCGACATCGTCGGCATTCTTTAAAGCGAGCTCGACGTGATCGTCGCAAACGCACAACACAGCCAACTGGCGCCCTCGGCCGGCAGCGCTCTGCACGGAGTGATCCATGCTGACGGGTAGCTGCATCACCATCGGCCCGCTCTTTCCCGAGGATTTCAGCTCGCTCTACTGCTGGATCAACGACGTTGCGGCCGCACGCCTCGACTTTGCTTATCGGCCCGTCGACATGATGGCTCACCAACAATGGTGGGACAGCCTCGGCAAGGACCCGACGAAGGTGGTGTTCGCAATCAGAAAAACGGCTGAGATGGCGATTATCGGCTACGTGCAGATCAACGGCATCAACAGCGTGCACCGCTCAGCCGAACTCGGAATCCGGATCGGCGAGGAAAGAAATCGCGGTCAGGGATACGGCAGGGAAGCCCTGCGTCTGGCCGTCGATTTCTGCTGGAACCACCTCAATCTCAATCGGGTGCAATTGATCGTATTCAAGCACAACGACCGTGCTATCGGCGCCTATAAGGCAGTCGGATTCAGGAAAGAAGGTTTGCTGAGGAAGGCCGCTTTCATCGGCGGCGGCTGGGTCGATGTGGTCGTAATGGCGGCCTTGCGTCCGGCTCCCGTGCGGCAGCAAAAATCGCGCCGAGCGGCACACGCCTTGCCAACGCTCAAGGGGCCAATTTCCCAATCCGCCGCAATAGCAGATTGTCGCCGGGTAGCCTGATCGGCTAGACCAGCGGCGCGATCGGCGCGCTTCGCTGCCGGCCGATCGCCGGACTATCTATTGCCGACATCGGCGTCATCGACGAACATGACATCGCAACTTTTTGCCTGCCGGCGGCAGGATTCAAGCGCTCCGCTCGATGCCGCCTCCGTCGTTCGCTGGCCGGATTGCCAGCCGAAGTGACCGCCACGAGATATGGCGAACGCCTTGTGCGGGGAACTCATCAGATAAGTTTCGAACGCGTTGCGGCCGTTCGTCGATAAAATCTCCGGCACGGCAAGGGCCGGCTGAGCGGGGAGCGGTAGCGGCGTCGCACGAAGCTTCAGATCGTGCTCTTGCAGGAACGCGTCGACAGGGCCGCTCCACACCGGGATGCCGGCCATTGAAAATAGCCGGTATCCGTCACGGCCGAATGCCAGCGCAGCAACGAACTCGACATCGGCGCCGCCACCCGTGAACGCTGCTTTCAATTGCTGCGCCAGTCTTGGCCCGAAGTAGTGGTCGTTTTCGGCATAGATCCAAAGCATCGGTATCCGCGACCGCTGGCCGAACATGCCAAAAGCGTCGATGAGCCGGTCCGGGTGGCAAACCCGGTCGTCGTGGTGCATCGATCCGCGGCCGCCAGCAAAGCTGATGGCGGCGACAAGCTCCGGGGGCGGATCGGCCGTGAGAGCCACGGTGGCAAAACCGCCCGCCGACACGCCGACGCTGATCACCCGCGACGGATCGATGTCCGGGCGCCGCACTAGAAAGGTAATCGCTGCTTTAAGGTCGACAGCGCCGGCGGTCGCTGCGGCGATATAGTTCGGATTGCCGCAGTATCCGTAGCCGTCCACCCAATCCCCACCCGAGTCGCCGTAACCGCGTCGCATCACCACTACGGCCGCCCAGCCACGCCGGGCGAATTCGATCGCCTGCGGCAGCATCGCCAACGGGCTCATACTTGCGTGCTGATCGATCGAACGCGGCGCGCCGTGAGTTATCAGCGCGAGCGGATAACGGCCCGGTTCGTTCGGACGGACCAGCAAAGCTTCCAGACCGCGAGGGCCGGCCAGCGCGAACGGAACGCGCAACTCCTCTTGTAGATACGGCTCGGCTGCCGGGCTACGACTGACCGGCCCAACAAAGATCGCCGCGGCGATGACAAGACGGACCCAGCGCATCGCGCGCTACGCCTGCAGGGCCGCAAGCACAGCCGGTGCAACCTGATCGCCCCACTCCTGCACGAAGTGCCCGGCCTCGGCGAATTCCAGCGGCGGCGGGCAGCCGCGAATGTCTTTTTGCAGAGCGCGCATCACTGGCGGCCCGAGCACTGGATCGGTCATGCCGATCGCCATGATACTCTTGCCGCGCCAGTCGTTGCGCCAGAAGTCGCGCGCGGCGCGTTCGATCGCGGCGCCGGGACTATCGGCGAATTCCGGCACCAGGTTGGGAAACCTGCGCACGCCCGCCTTGTAGGTTGAGTCCGGATAGGGCGCGTCATAGGCCGCCGCTTCCGCCGCCGACAGATGCGGGCAGGCTCGCGCCATCAATTTCCCGATCGCCATATCTGGCTGACGGTTCGAGAACGCCCGCCAATCCAAAAAGCCCTTGGGCAGCGGCACCTCGCCGGTCGGCAACGCGGTGTTCATCACAATCAACCGCGAATAACGCTGCGGACTTTCGAGCGGCAGCGTCAGGCCGAGAAGGCCGCCCCAGTCCTGCACTACGAGCGTGATGTCGGTCAGATCGAGCGCGCGCACGAAGGCGAGCAGGCTGTTGCGATGGAAGTCGAACATGTAGACGCCATCGTCCGCCGGCTTGTCGGAGCGGCCAAAACCAAAATAGTCCGGCGCCACGACGCGGCCGCCCGTGGCCAGCAAGTGCGGGATCATCCGCCGATAGAGGTAGCTCCAGGTCGGCTGCCCGTGCAGGCAGAGAAACACCGGCGCCGTCTTTGGTCCCTCATCGAGATAGGACATCGCCAAGCCGGAATAGCCCGAAAGATCATTGCGGCTATGTGCGCTCCAAGAGAATCCAGGCAGGTTGGAGAACCGCTCGGCGGGAGTTCTTAAGATATCTGTCATTTTAAGCCCGATTGCCGACCACGTAGTTAAAGGCGATGGCACCCATCGCTTATCGCCTTGTCTGAGTCCAGCTTCTCGACAGCGTATCGAGTCGCGGCGGGACATCGGCGCCGCACGTTGATGCAATTGACGTAAGTCAAAGTAGGTCGGCGCGGCACCCAGCTATAAGGGCTCATGACTGTAGGCACAGAGACCGCGTTTACCGCCGTTGCCGCCGACCGGATTGATTGGACGCCCTACCTCGTGGGCGGCGGCATCGGCGTTTTGAGCTGGGCTGTGTTCGCCATTGCCGATGATCCGCTCGGCATCACCACTGCACTCTCTGCGATGGCGGGCTTTGCCGCCATGCCGTTCGTCGGCGCCGAAACCGTTTGGCATAATAGCTATTGGGCCCAGACCATCCCAAGTCTTTCCTACGGCTCGCTCTTTCTGGTCGGCGTTATCCTCGGAGCGTTTGCCGCATCGGTGGGCGCGCAGCAATTCCATATCGAAGCGGTGCCGGCGGTGTGGCGCCGACGCTTCGGGCCGTCGCCGGCCCGCCGTTTCGCTGCTGCTTTTATCGGCGGCGCTGTTGAGATGTACGGGGCGCGGCTCGCGGGCGGCTGCGCCAGCGGTCACGGCATCAGCGGCACCTTGCAGCTGGCATTGTCGAGCTGGGTCTTCACGATCCTGATGTTTACCACCGCGATTCTGGTCGGCTCTTATCTGTTTGGCGGCAGCGGGGCGCGGCGATGAATCTTCCCATCACCGGCTCAGCTTTGCTCCCGCTCGGGATCCTGTTCGGCTTCGTTTTCGGCTGGCTCCTGCAGCGCGCCCGTTTGACCGACACCGGGGTCATCATCGGGCAATTGCGGCTGCGCGACTACACGCTGTTCAAGGTGATGCTGACCGCCATCATTGTCGGCGGCATCGGCGTCTTCGTTCTGCATTCCGGCGGCTTGGCCGCTTATCACATCAAGCCGGCCAATCTCCTGGCGGTCGCGCTTGGCGCCATCTTGTTCGGCGTCGGCATGGCGATCTACGGCTACTGCCCCGGCACCGGACTTGCCGCCATCGGAACCGGCAGCCTTCACGCGCTCGCCGGCGCCGTTGGGATGCTCGCGGGTGCAATCGCGTTCGCTTTTTCCTTCGACTGGATCAAGGCCAAGCTATTGCCGATCGCCGCCATGGGGCCAGTCCGCCTGCCGGACCTCACCGGTGTCTCCGACCTCGCCTGGTTCGCCGGACTCGTTATCGTCGGGTTCGTTGCCCTGATCGCGCTGCAGCGCCGCCGACGCACTTGATCGCCGCGTCGGCTAAATCCGGCCGATATTTTAGCTCTTGCTAAATTAGTATTCGCTAATATGTAGGCAGCGTACAGAAGGAGCATGACGCCATGCGCCAGCAACCTATAATCCGCGCGTTCTTTGACGAACCGACCAATACCGTCAGCTACATCGTCGCCGACCCTGCCACCAAACAGGCGGCGGTGATCGATCCGGTGCTCGACTACGATCCCAACGCCAGCCAGGTTGATACCCGCTCGGTCGAGGCGATTCTAAGCGTAGCGAAGGAACAAGGATACCGGATCGTCTGGACCCTTGAGACCCACGCCCACGCCGATCATCTGTCCGGCTCGCCTTACATCAAGGCCAAGACCGGGGCGAAGATCGGCATCGGCGAGCACATCAAGGACGTTCAGCGGGTGTTCCGGCCGATTTTCGACGCCGCCGATCTTAACACCGACGGCAGCGATTTCGACCATCTGTTCAAGGACGGTGAGCGCTTCAAGATCGGCGAACTGGATGCCGAGGTGCTCTACACGCCGGGTCACACGCCGGCTGATGTGACCTACAAGGTCGAGGACGCGGCGTTCGTCGGCGATACGCTGTTCATGCCCGACTACGGCACCGCGCGCGCCGATTTTCCCGGCGGCGACGCCCACCGGCTCTACCGGTCGATTCGCAAGTTACTGGCGCTGCCGGCGAACACGCGGCTGTTCATGTGCCACGATTACAAGGCGCCGGGCCGCGATACTTTCGCGTGGGAAACTACGGTTGGCGAAGAACGTGAGAACAATGTGCACGTTAAGGACGGCGTCAGCGAAGAAGCGTTCGTTGCTGTGCGCAATGCGCGGGATGCAACGCTTTCGGCACCGCGGCTCCTCTTGCCATCGATCCAGGTCAACATCCGCGCCGGGAAATTCCCGCCGGCGCACACCAACGGTGTGCGTTATCTCACTATACCGGTGAGATTCAAGAACACTGACGCACTCGCCGCATAAAAGGGGACCATCGTGAGCTTGCGGATCAACGACGCGAAGGAGCTGACGGCGAAGGCCGCCGAGGCAACGCGCCTTCTGACCGCGCTCGCCAATGAAAGCCGACTGGCAATCCTGTGCGAGCTGGTCGAGGGCGAGCGCTCAGTCGGCGAGTTGGTCGAGGCCGTTGGACTTAGCCAGTCGGCTCTTTCACAGCATCTCGCCAAACTTCGGGCCACCGGCATCGTGGCCACACGGCGGGACGCCCAGACCATCTATTACCGGCTTGCCAGCAAAGCCGCCGGCAGCGTCATGACGACACTGGCGGAAATCTATTGCCGGCGCCGTCCACGGAAGTCTGTACACTAACCGGGAGAAACTCAGATGCAGATCAAATCCATCGATCCGATTTCGCTGAAGAAGCGCCTCGACGAAGGCAGCGCCGTGCTTATCGATGTCCGCGAGCCGCATGAACACGCCCGCGAACACATCGAAGGCGCACGGCTTGCGCCGCTGTCGCGGTTCCAAAATGAAGACTTCGGCGAGGTCCGCGACAAGACGGCCGTTTTCCACTGCCTCAGCGGCGGACGGACCAGTTCAAACGCGCGGCTCCTCACCTCGAAAGGCTTCCGCGACGCTTATCACTTGAGCGGCGGCATCATGGCTTGGAAGGCGGCGGGATTGCCCACGCGATCCAAGCAAAATGCGACCGGCGAGGGTAACCGTAAGCGCTTCTGGCTGTTCTAAAATCCGCCAGCGCTAAGGGCACGGGCATGACGATGGTCTGGGCCCAAGATGCGCTTGCGGTGCTCTCCGGCAGTGCGGTTGGCTTCTCGTTGGGACTGATCGGCGGCGGCGGCTCGATTCTTGCTGTGCCGCTTCTCCTCTACGTCGTCGGCATCGGCGACGCCCACGTCGCCATCGGGACCAGCGCACTCGCGGTTTCGGCAAACGCCTTCGGCAACCTCATCGGCCATTGGCGCGCCGGCAACGTCAAATGGCCCTGTGCAGCTACGTTCGCGGGCGCCGGCATTGCCGGCGCCGCGATCGGATCTTCGCTCGGCAAGCTGGTCGACGGCCAAAAACTCCTGTTCCTGTTCGCGCTGGCGATGATCGCGGTCGGCGCGGCGATGTTGCGGCCGCGCGCCGCGGCAGGCGATCCTGGCGTTCGCATAACGCCCGCCGTCGCGGTTCGCCTTGTTATCGTCGGTGTGATCGTCGGGGCGTTTTCCGGGTTTTTCGGCATCGGCGGCGGTTTCCTGATCGTTCCCGGCATCATGCTTGGCAGCGGCATGGCGATCCTCAGCGCCATCGGTTCGTCGCTGTTGTCAGTCGGTGCGTTCGGTCTGACCACTGCAATCAACTACGCCATTTCCGGTTTGATTGACTGGAAAGTCGCGGCGCTTTTCATCATCGGGGGCTTGGTCGGAGGTATTTTCGGCACACGCACCGCGGTACGTCTGGCGGCTGACCGGAGAAAACTTATTTATACCTTCGCGGCGGTGATCTTTGCCGTCGCTATTTACATGCTGGTGCGCACCGGACTGCCGCTTTTGCAGTCCAGAACGTGAGAACGACAAATGGCAACAACCCTCACCGTTCCTTGTCCCCATTGTCATACGCTTAACCGCGTGCCGGCCGAGCGGCGCAAAGAAGGCGGCAAGTGCGGCCACTGCCATCAGCCGCTGTTTCCGGGGCAGCCGATCAATCTCGATGCCGCGCATTTCGACCGCCACGCCAGCGCGGCGGATTTGCCGTTGCTGGTCGACTTCTGGGCCATGTGGTGCGGCCCGTGCCGCGCGATGGCGCCGGTGTTTGAGGCTGCGGCGAAGGAGTTCGAGCCGCGCCTGCGCTTCGCCAAGGTGGATACCGACGCGGAGCAGAGCCTGGCGGCGCGCTATCACATCCAGGCAATACCGACCATGATCCTCGTCCGCGGCGGACGCGAACTGGCGCGCCATAGCGGCGCCATGCCGGCAGGCGCGCTGCGCTCCTGGATCGAGCAGCATCTCAATGGGTGAAGGCCAGCGGCCGATTTGTCTCGGCCGCTGACACGTCGGCGTCACGCAGCCGGCAGCTTGATCTTGCCGATATCAAGAATTTTCATGACGACCTTTTCGTAATACGGCTCGGTCGTGCCTGTGCGGACTTTGCGCAGGAAGTATTTCTCGAACGCTACCTTGGCGACGTGGACCCAGCGGCCGCGCGAGGCCCAATTGACGTTGCGCGGCGGATTTTGCGGCATGGCGACAAAGGCCACGCCGGAATCGCCGAAGTCGGCCAGACAGATGGCATTCCAGGTGGCTTCGTGCGTCGTCTCCTGGTCGCGCACCAGCTGGCCGATGTTCAGCGCTGTCGCCGTTACCATGGATTCGATCATGTAGCCGGTCTTCGGCACGCCGACCGGCACGGGCGTCTGCTCCAGCGGCGCGATCGCGATGCAGACGCCGACGCCAAACACGTTGCGGAATTTCGGATTGCGCTGATGCTTGTCGACCACGATGAAGCCGCGCGGATTGGTCAGACCTTCGATGCCGCGCAACGCCGCGATACCGCGGAACGCCGGGATCATCATCGCGAACTTGAACGGCACCTCGTGGGCTCTCTTCGGCTTGCCGTCCTCGTCGACTTCCGTCACCCGCACCTTGTCGGCATCGACCTTGTCGACCTTGGCGTTGACGATCCATTTGATGTGGCGCTGGCGCATCTCGGATTCGAGCACGCCCTTGGTGTCGCCGACCCCGCCGACGCCGAGATGGCCGATATAGGGCTCGGCCGTCACGAAAGTCATCGGAACCTTGTCGCGAATGCGCCGCTGACGGAGATCCGTATCCATGATCATGGCGAACTCGTAGGCCGGCCCGAAGCAGGACGCGCCCTGCACGCCGCCGACCACGATCGGTCCGGGATTCTTGCAAAACTCCTCCCAGCGCGTATTGGCCGCGGCAGCGTGGTCGACGTCGCAGATCGAGTTGGTGTTGTGCTCGGGTCCGAAGCCTTCGATCTCATCGAAGGCGAGCTCCGGTCCGGTCGCGACGACCAGGTAGTCGTAATCGACCGAAGAGCCGTCACCCAGCTCAATCCGATTCTCGGACGGATGAACGCGCTTCGCCCCGGCTGCGCTAAACCCAATGCCATGCCGCGAAAGCACCGGCGCTAACTCAATGATGATGTCGTCCTTCGAGCGCCATTTCACCGCAACCCAGGGATTCGACGGCGTAAATTGAAAGAACGCCTTGTTGGAGATTAGCGTGACGCCGTCTTCCCGGCGCACCGACTTCCGCAGCTCGTAAGCGCACGACACGCCGCCAATGCCGCCACCGAGCACGACAATATGAGACATTTGATCCCTCCAAATTATAGTTGTTTGATTATGTGGCTTGCTTAAATGTCAAAAGCCGAGGGGACGCTTTGACCTATATCAATCAGAGCGCGAAATCCTGCCGATTGATTGCCGGTGTGCGGTGCGGGTCAACACCAGCTGGCATCGTCGGCCTGAGGCTCGCGGAACAGCTCTTGAATGTTGGCCTCGATCAGGCGGAAGCCGACATTTCCATAAAGCTTCTGACGCCCATCGTTGAGGACCAGGCTTGGACTGCCTTCGATGCGCATCTTGTCGGCGTCCTGATAGTCAGCGGCCAGGCGCGCGAAGGCAACGCCGCTGTGAATGAGCTCCTCGATGGCGCCGATGTTGGCGCCCAAGCCTTCGGCAATGTCGCATTGAACGTCCCTGCGCGAAATATCCCGGCAGTCCTGGAAGAACGCGCTGCGCAACGCCCACATGACTTGATCGAAAATTTTCGAATCGCCGCCCCACAGCTGGACCGCTTTCAAGAACAGATGAGGGCTGGCCGAACTCGGCGGTCGCGTTTTCAGCCAGATATCCGGGTGAACCTGAATGTGCGGAAATTTCTCCGCCAGGTGCCGCAGATGCAGGTTGAACCCTTCGTATCCGCCTTTTTCCTTCCAGCTCAGCTTGATCTTTTCAGTCGTGTCGCCAAACACCGAGCAAAACCGGTGCCTTATGCGCACCGAGTCACCAAATTTCTCTTCGACCGCAGCCAAGCGGGCTTGGGAGACGTAGGCCCACACGCACAGGACATCCGAAAAATACGTTACCTCGACTACCTTCATGTCTGACCTGACCTGCCAACGGGAAGTAACGACCAAAGACGCCTCTAAGCGGCCCCGCTCGAAGTCGTCATTGATTTGCGTCAACGTCCGAGAAGCGGCGGCGCGTGCGGCGCGTCATGTGAAAAGCATGACGCGCGCTTGATGCAGCTCAATGCGCCGAGAAGATTTCGAAAATTTAATCTGAAACGACGGAACGTAGAGGTTCCAAGATGCTTAGATAACCGGCCTCGCTCGAAAGCGCTGGTCGCAACTCGCGTTGTCATTTGCGAACTAGTCGAGCCAAGCCGCCAATTGGAGTGATCGCCATGCCAAGAAAAATATTTGCACTCGCTTTTGCGATCGTCATCGGCACTGCAACACTGACGACTGGTGCACTTGCCGCAGGCCACGGCGGTGGCGGTCACGGCGGCGGCGGTCACGGCGGTATTGGACATGCTGGCGGCTTTGGCGGCGGCCGCGGCGTCGGCGGTCGCGGTTTTGCGATGGGCCACGGTGGTCTTGGCCACTACGGCGGCGGTTGGCGGGGCGGACACGACGGCAGGGGGTATGGATACCGCGGTTATAGGTTTGGCGGCCTTTATGGCTACGGCGGCTTTTGCTTCCCAACCCCGATCGGCACGATCTGTCCCTAACGTTGAGTCTAGGCCGAAGTATCGACCTTCTAATAGTGGTCCGGGCCGATTTCCGTAGCACGCCTTTCTCATTCAGCAGCGGTTTCGCGATCGTCGCCGAATGCATAGGTTATTCTGGCGTCCGCATCGGTGGCCTGCGGCTGACCGACTAGACCTACAGTGGAGGGCGGGTATGCGTCTTGACGCCGAGTTCCTATCGCGCATCCAATTCGCGTGGGTCGTTGGATGGCACATCCTTCTCCCGGCATTTACGGTCGGTCTTGCATCATTCATCGCCTTCCTCGAAGGAGCGTATGCGCTGACGAGGCGTGCCGTCTTTCTGCATCTCTCCCAATTCTGGCTGAAGATATTCGCCGTATCGTTCGGCATGGGCGTCGTGACGGGTATCGTCATGCCTTTCCAGTTCGGCACAAACTGGAGCCGCTTCTCCGACGCCGCCGGCAACATTATATCGCCGTTGCTGGCCTATGAGGGTTTGACCGCCTTTTTTCTCGAAGCGACATTTCTTGGGGTCCTGCTGTTTGGTCGTAAACTCGTTCCGCCGTCGATGCATTTCGTCGCCGCCGTTCTGGTGGCCGTAGGCACGTTGTCCTCGTCGTTCTGGATTCTCGCCACCAACAGCTGGATGCAAACCCCAATCGGTTACGAGGTCATCGACGGCCGATTTTTCCCGAAGGATTGGTTTCAGATCGTCTTTAGCCCATCGTTTCCTTACCGGTTGGCGCACACGGTCAGCGCTTTCTACGTGACGACGGCGTTTGTCGTCCTCGGGGTCGGCGCCTACACGGTTCGGCGCGGACAATGGGTGGCCGAAGGACGCATGATGCTGCGGCTTGCCTTGTGGTTTCTGGCGATTTTCGTGCCGCTGCAAATTGTCCTTGGCGACTTGCACGGCCTCAATACGCTTGAGCATCAGCCGGCCAAGCTGGCGGCAATCGAAGGCCTGTGGGACGGCGGCCGTGGGGTGCCTGCCTCGATTATCGGCTGGCCTGACCAGACGGCGGAGCGCAATCTTGCAGAGATCGCGATTCCCAGAGTCGGGAGTCTTTATCTAACTCATTCCTGGGATGGTGAAGTCAAGGGCCTCAAGGATTTTCCGCCCGATCAACGCGCACCTGTCGCGATCGTCTACTTCGCCTTCCGGATCATGGTCGGAATCGGTTTGCTAATGCTCGCGGTCGTGGCCGCCGGTTTCGTGCTTATGGCGCGAGGGCGGCTTGACCAGACGCGCTGGTATCTGCGCCTCTGTCAGTTCACGACCTGCTTAGGATTTATTGCCGTGATCGCAGGCTGGACGACAACCGAGGTCGGTCGGCAGCCGTGGACGATCTATGGCTTGATGCGAACGGCGGACTCGGTCTCTCCGTCGCTGACGGGATCGAATGTTCTCATTTCGCTGTTATTGTACGTCGCGGTTTATCTGCTGATCTATCCGACCGGACTGTCTCTGATGCTTCGCTTTGTCTGGCAAGGCTCCCTTCCAATCGATGAGGCTGCGCCGATTGGGGGCGGCAGACCGAAGTCCGCTATCGAAGCCCTGGCGTCTCCCACATCGGAGACCGCAACATGACGCCGACGCTAAACCTCGTGCCGATCTGGACGACGATCCTCGCGGTCGGCGTCTTTCTTTACGTTGCGCTTGATGGTTTCGACCTCGGCGTCGGCATGCTTTACAATTTCGCGCCCGATCGCCGGGCGCGCGAGTATGTTATGAACTCGATCGCTCCGATCTGGGACGGCAATGAGACCTGGCTCATATTGGGAAGCGTGGGGCTGCTTGCCGCTTTCCCGGTCGCCTTCGCCATCATCATTCCGGCGGTCTACTTTCCAATCCTACTGATGCTGCTCGCCTTGATCTTCCGCGGCGTTGCGTTCGAATTTCGATACCGCGATGCCGAGCACCGAACGTTTTGGGATCACGGCTTTGCCGCTGGTTCGGCGCTCGCGGCTTTTGCGCAAGGCGTGGTGCTGGGTGCGTTCATTCAGGGATTCCAGGTGGAAGGGCGGCAGTTTGTCGGCGGCTCATTTGACTGCTTCACACCATTTTCCATTTTCACTGGCGTCGCTTTAATGTCGGGTTACGCCCTCCTCGGCGCGGGTTGGCTGATCGTCAAAACCGAAGGCGATTTGCAGGATTGGGCCCGGGCTCTCGGCCGGCGTTGTCTCGTCGGTGTGACGCTCGCCATCGCCATCGTCAGCTTGTGGACACCGTTCATCGATGCGCACATCGCGGCCCGCTGGTTCACCTGGCCGAACATTGCGATTCTCGCGCCGGTGCCGTTGATAACGGCTGGCCTGGTCTGGTACGAGTGGCGGTCGCTCAACGACAGATCAGAATACGCTCCATTCCTCGCCGCTTTGGGCTTATTCGTCATGTCCTATCTCGGCATTGCCATCAGCTTGTGGCCGATGATCGTGCCGCGGCATTTTACCTTCGAGCAGGCCGCAGCGTCGCAAAGCACGCAAGCCTTCCTTTTGATCGGCACGCTGGTGCTGCTGCCAATAATTTTGGTCTATACAGCTTGGTCATACTGGGTGTTTCGCGGGAAGGTGCGGTCCGACATTGGATATCACTAAGTGGCGCGGTCAATGGTCATCAACCAATCTGGCGAGGTCGCCTTTAGGACCAAAAGCACGGCTGAATAGATCAGCGCAGGCACCACGGCTCCGGACATCACCACGAACGTATTCGCGCCCGCATTCGGCGTGCTGATTGTCACACTCATTGTCGGCGGCTGGCGCCGCCCCTGTGCACCGCGCGACGTCTATAACGTCGAACGCTTCATTGGTTGGGTCACGACCACCGCACAATTTGAGATAGCAGCGCGGGCGCTTACAGGTGCTGCGTCATAGTTTCCCGACCGCATTCGCAGCTACCTATTTCCGCCATTCAAAGCTACCATCCGGCCCGAATTTTGCCGTCCCGCTGGAGCCGAAGGAAATAAACATGGGAATTCGGTCGTCATTGTTTGGAATTGCGCTCGCCGTCATGGCGGCATCCGCGCCTGCGCGCAGGAGCCGGTCAAGATCGGACTGATCACCACCCTGAGCGGACCTGCCGGGTATCTCGGCGCCGATATCCGCGACGGCTTTCAGCTGGCGGTGGAAATGGGCGGCGGAAAACTCGGCGGCGTCCCGGTTCAGGTGCTGGTCGAAGACGATGGCTTCAAGCCAGGGCAGGGAAAACAAATCGCGGACAAATTTCTCAAGACCGAGAAAATCAAACTCATCACCGGCATTGTGTTCTCCAACATTGTCGGCGCAACCGTCCCCGACATTCTCGATGCCGGCGCCATCTATGTCAGCCCGAACGCGGCGCCGTCGAATTTTTCCGGCAAGGATTGCAACAAGAATTATTTTGTCGTTTCGTGGCAGAACGATTCGCTACATGAGAGCGCCGGCCAGAACGCGACCAATCTGGGCTACAAGAAGGCGTTCATTCTCGGACCCAACTATCAAGCCGGCAAAGACGCCCTCGCCGGTTTCAAGCGCTACTTCAAGGGCGAGATCGTCGGCGAAGTCTATACCCGTCTCGATCAGACCGATTACGCGCCGGAAATGGCGCAGATCCGCGCCGCCAAGCCGGACGTCGTGTTCCAGTTTCACCCCGGCGGTCTCGGCATTTCCTTCATGCGCCAATATCAGCAGGCGGGTCTGCTCGGCACCATTCCGATGGTCGTGGCTGCGCCTTCCATGGACACGACCATTCTCAAGGCGATCGGAGATGCCGCCATTGGCGTCAATGTCAGTTCGCAGTGGAATGTGGACTTTGATAACGAGGCCAACAAGCAATTTATGGCCGCGTGGCAAAAGAAAGTATGGCTCCGACCGCCTGCCGACCTTCTATGCCAGCCAGGGCTACGACACGGCGCTCGCCATCGGCGCCGCGCTCAAAGGAGTCAAAGGCGATCTTTCCGACACCGACGCATTTCGCACCGCCATGCTGAAGGCCGACTTCCACTCCGTGCGCGGCGCTTTCAAATTTGGCAACAACCAGCATCCGATCCAGGACTGGTACGCAATGCGCGTCGAGAAAGGACCGGATGGCAAGCCGGTGATCAAGACGATCGGAAAAGTCCTGTCCGATCACGGTGACGCTTACGCCAAGGATTGCAAGCTGTAAGGTCCGGCCGGCGATCCGACCCAAGCGGCAAAGCCATGAATCTGGCGCTTGAGCAGACGCTGAACGGCATTCAGTTCGGCGTCATGCTCTTCCTGCTGGCGTCCGGGCTGACGCTGATCTTTGGCGTCATGCGCATCATCAATCTGGCGCACGGCGCCTTTTACATGATCGGCGCCTACGGCGCCGCGCTGGTTGGCGAGCGCACCGGCTCGTATGCGCTCGCCGCGCTCGCTGGTCTCGCAGCGGCTGGGCTCGCCGGTTTGATCATCGAGTTCGTGGTGATCCGCCGCCTCTATGCGCGCGACCATGTCCAGCAGGTGCTGGCCACCTTCGGTGTCATTCTCTTGATCAATGAAGGCACGACCATACTGTTCGGCCGGCAGCCGCTCTACCTGCCGATGCCGGCCATCCTGTCCGGCACGGTACAGATCGTGCCCGGCGTGCCGTATCCGGCCTATCGCCTGGCGATCATTGCGGCCGGGCTCCTGGTCGCGATCGGGCTCTCGCTGTTCATCAACCGGACGCGGATCGGGATGTTGGTTCGCGCCGGCTCGACCCATCGCGAGATGGTGCGCGCACTCGGCGTGAATATCCGGCTGCTTTACACGCTGGTGTTCGGCCTGGGCGCGCTGCTCGCGGGCTTGGGCGGCCTGTTGGCCGCTCCCCTGCTCGCGGTTCAGGTCGGAATGGGCGAGCAGATCCTGATCCTGACGTTTGTTGTCGTCGTAATCGGCGGCGTCGGCTCGATCCGCGGGGCGTTTGCCGGAGCCATGCTGGTCGGCATCACGGATACTCTATTGCGCGCATTCCTGCCGATGCTGCTGCACCGGGTGATGACGGTTTCGGAGGCGGACGCTTTGGGCGGCGGGCTTTCCTCCATGGGCATTTATCTGCTCATGGCGCTGGTGCTTCTGATCCGGCCGCAAGGATTAATTCGTGCTGCGGGCTGATGGTGCCGCCGCGGATTGATCCGGTACCGCGTCATTGGCGGTATTGCGCTCGCCGTATGCCTGTTGCTCCTGCCCTGGGCCACGACCGAGGCAGGCAATCCCGCATTAATTACGCTTGCAACGCGTATCGTCATCTACGCGATCGCCGCGTCCAGTCTCAATCTCATTCTCGGCTACGGCGGTCTCGTCAGCTTCGGCCATGCGGCGTATTTCGGCGTCGGCGCCTATGCCGTCGGCATGTTGTATTTCCATTTCAGCAACGCCGAGCCGTTTCTTGGCCTCTTTCCCGGCACCAACCAGCTGCTCATTGCGATACCGATCGCCGTCGTGACCAGCGCGATATTCGCGCTTGTCCTCGGCGCGCTTTCGTTGCGCACGGCCGGACTCCAATTCATCATGATTACGCTTGCTTTCGCGCAGATGGTCTTCTTTCTGTTTGTCTCGCTCAAATACTACGGCGGCGACGATGGCTTAATCGTCCGTCGCCGCAACGTCCTGTTCAATCTCGATATGGCCGATGACACAACGTTCTATTTTGTCTGCCTTGCGATCGCGGCAATTTACATCTTCCTGTTCTGGCGGCTGGCTGAATCCCGGTTTGGTCTGGTGCTCGGCGGCATCCGCCAGAACGAGCGCCGGCTCGCGGCGATCGGCATTTCGACCTACCGTTACAAGCTTGTGGCATTCGTGATTGCCGGTGCTGGCGCAGGACTGGCCGGCGCGCTGATGGCCAACTTCGCCAAATTCGTCAGTCCGGACCTGTTGCATTGGTCGCAATCCGGTGAACTGATGATCATGGTGATCCTCGGTGGCGGCGCGACCCTGTTCGGACCGCTGATCGGCGCCGCGATGTTCATCGGCCTCGAGACCGTGCTGACCGGCTGGACCGAGCATTGGCAGGTTTTCCTTGGCCCGTTCCTGATCCTTGTCGCGCTGTTTACGCGAGGCGGCGTGCTGTCATTGTTCAAAGCCAGTACGAGCGGCTCTCATGCCTGATCCGCTGTTGCGAATCGATAACCTGACCAAGCGATTCGGCAGCCTTGCCGCGAATGACGGGCTGTCGCTCGATGTCGTCGCGGGCGAGGTCCACGCGGTCATCGGCCCGAACGGCGCCGGTAAAACGACGCTGATCTCCCAGCTTTTCGGCGAACTCACGCCCGACGCCGGCGCCATCATATTTGCCGGCAAGGACATCGGCGCGCTCACCACTGCCGAACGTGTTCACATCGGCCTGGCGCGCTCTTTCCAGATCACGGAACTCTTGCCCGACTATACCGCGCTCGACAACGTTACCCTCGCGGTGCAGGCCCGGACCGGCCACAGCTTTCATTTTTGGTCAAATGCACGCCGCGACCCCGCACTGCGCGAAGCGGCTATGGATGCGCTTGCGCGTGTTGGGCTCAACCGGCGCGCCGCTGTCGCGGTGAGCGAAATGTCACACGGCGAGCAGAAGCAACTTGAGCTTGCGATCGCGCTCGCGACCAGGCCGCAACTGCTTTTGCTCGACGAGCCGATGGCTGGATTGGGAGCGACCGAATGCGCGTCCACCGTTGCGCTCTTGGCCGGCCTCAAGGGCGCTACCACGATCCTCTTGGTCGAGCATGACATGGATGCGGTCTTTGCGCTCGCCGACCGCATCTCGGTGCTGGCGAGCGGCCAGCGCGTGGCGACCGGCTCGGCCGAAGATATCCGCAACAATGAAGCCGTGCGGCTCGCCTATTTCGGCGAAGGAAACCTCTAGTGCTGCGCGTCGAAGGTCTTCAGGCCAGCTATGGCCGCGGTCAGGTGTTGTTCGATATCCATCTCGACATCGGCCGGGGCGAGGTCGTTACCCTGCTCGGCCGCAACGGCATGGGCAAAACCACGACCATCCGCTCGATCATGGGCTTGGTGCCGCGGCGCTGGGGCTTGATCGAATTTGACGGCAAACCCATCGGCGACTGCGCGCCGGAGGCGGTAGCCCGCCGCGGCGTAGGCCTGGTGCCGGAAGGCCGGCTGATCTTCCCGACGTTAACCGTTGAAGAAAATCTGATCGCTACGGCGGCGAATCGGCTCGCCCGCGCCGAGACGTGGACGTTGAATGAAATCTACCAGCTCTTTCCAAGGCTGTCAGAGCGGCGAAAGCAGTTCGGCCGCACGCTCTCCGGCGGCGAACAGCAGATGCTGGCGATCGGCCGCGCGCTGATGACCAATCCCCTGCTCATGATTTTCGACGAAGCGACTGAAGGTTTGGCCCCGGTGATCTGCGGCGAAATATGGAGTTGCATTTCGCTCCTGAAATCGCGCGGCCAGTCCATCCTCATCGTCGACAGAAATCTGAAAATTCTCCAGCGGCTGGCCGATCGGCACTACATCATTGAAAAAGGCCGCACGGTTTGGTCGGGCAGCTCGACCGAAATGGACCGCGACGTCGACCTAGTGCACCGCTACATCGGCGTCTAAATCACATTCGTCGCGCATAACGAATGCCGTCGCCGCCGCGGCCAACGAAAACGGCCGCCCGGTTTCCCGGGCGGCCGCTCACATTGCCAAAAATCAGCGGTTACGCTTCAGCTCCACCTGAAGGCGATGGCGCCGCTGATCGAACGTGGACGGGTGCGCATCTGGTTGCCGCCGTCATTGCCGGATTGAACAATCCACTGGCCGTTTTCCTGGCCGACAATCTTGCCGACGTGATGCGGCCACACAACCACCGCACCGACGCCGGGCGGGCCCGCGTGCCCCCATCGCGCCCAATTGCGCGCAAGATTGTATTGCGGCCCTGGGTCGCTGCCGACCAGCTGCCGCATTGCCCAGCCACACCAAGCGGCCGGGCGTCCGCCATGGCCGCCATGATATGTACCCGTCGCTGTGACATACGCGTATCCGAACTCTGGCGACGCCGAGTTGAAATAACGCGGCGCCGCGTCACGATGCGCATAGGCATAGTGCCTGACCTGAGTGTAGGCAGCATGCCGATAATGATGCTCTCGTGCTTCGGCGTTCTGTGCAATTGCCAATGTCGCCGCGACCGCGGCCATTAAGGTCGTCAACTTCATTCGAACAGTCCCTCGTGTTGTTAACGATGCACGCACTGTTTGATCTGCGAACAAAAACCCCGTCCAAACAGTCATGTTTGAACGAGGCTTGCAGATACAAACGCCTCGCTGAAAGGCGAGGCGCACCGCGTCATAGCATCTGAAGAACCGATCGTGCCGCCCGATTTTGCATGGCAAGTATTTGTCTGCTGGCCACAGGCGTCAAATTTTCGCCTATTTTGGACGGCCGAATTTTTGTTAACGAATGTGTTGATTCATTGAAACGCCGGGCGGGGCATTGCATCGCCCAGCGATGCAATATTTGCGCCAAACGCCGCGCGATCTTAACCGTGACAAATCAAAAAATGCACGACAGCGAAACGGCTATGATTTCGGTTGCGCCGCCGCTATCGCCTTCCAGTCGAATTTTTTGGCCAGCATCAGCGCTTCATCGTCCGGGATTCCGTTAAACGAGACGCTGAGCATACCGCTGGTGCCGAGCGCGACCAAAATCGCGCCGGATTTGTCTTTGAAGTTGAAAGATCGCGTGACCTTCATGCCGTCGATCGTCGACGTGTTCATGCGGCCGTCGCTGGTTTCAATGTTCATGCCGGTCTGCATCGCCGCCAATGCCCCCTTTGCGGCCATGCCGAAGAGAATTTGCGCGTGCAGGCGTGCCGCGCCGCGCTGATATTCCCGCGTCGCTGTGATCATGTTGTTGCCGGGCATTTCCATCGAAACGCCGTCCGGCTTTTTTCCCTGCCAGCCGTCGAGGTCGACCAGGAACGGAAAGTAGCGCTGAAACGCCTGCTGGGCGCACGCCGTCGAAGCCTGCAGCAGCCAGACGGCCGGCAGAGCGCTCATGGTGAAATAGATTGCACGGCGACGATTGATCATTTCAGCCCCCCAAATATTGGCCGCGCAACATAACAATGGCCGGCCTTGCGGGGAAAGCGATTTCAAACGCCGGGAGCCCGCACTTCCGCGCGTAGATTGACAATCGGCAACCCGCAGGCGATCACAGACAATGCAGATCAAACCTGATTTTCAAACGGCTGCTCCTCCGCAGCTCATTTTTCCGCATCCGGCGCCTCCCGCGCCTGGAACCGCGATCGAGGTCGCCCCGGGTATCCTGTGGGCGCGGTTGGCGCTGCCCTTCCTGCTTGACCACGTCAATATCTACTTCATTGATGATGGTGACGGATGGGCCGTTATCGATACCGGCCTCGGCGACGAGGCGACCAAGCTCGCGTGGCCGCGGCTGCTCGATGGACCGTTGCGCAAGCGGCCGCTCACGCGCATCATCGCCACGCATTTTCATCCGGACCATGTCGGTGCGGCAGGCTTTTTGCTCAAGCAGTTCGACGTTCCGCTCTACATGGCGGCGACCGAATATTTGCAAAGCCTGAACATCCATCTCGATCCGGGCGCGCTCGAGGCCGCGCATTACCGCCGCTTCTATACCGAGCACGGTCTTGATGAAGCGACGACGCAGCGAGTGGTCACCAGCGGACACGCCTATCTCAAACTGACGTCAGGGCTGCCACCGACCTACCACCGCGTGGTCGGCGGCGACGTGCTGCGGATCGGCAATCGCGAGTTCGAGGTGCTCACCGGCGCCGGACATTCGCCGGAAGAGATCATGTTGTTCAACCGCGCCGAGAAGCTGTTTTTCGCCGCCGATCAGGTGCTGGCGAAAATTTCTCCCAATGTCAGCGTCATCGCCGTCGATCCGGAAGGCGATCCGCTTGGCTACTATTTGCGGTCGCTGAACGCCCTGCGCAGAGACATCCCCGACGACGTATTGGTGCTGCCGGGACACAATCTGCCGTTTTACGGGCTGCACACCCGGGTCGCCGAATTGCTCGACCACCATCAGGGACGCTGCGATCGCATAGTGCAGGCTTGTCGCGCCGCGCCGAAATCGGCAGCCGAGCTGGTACCGTCGGTGTTCGCGCGCAAGCTCGATCCGCATCAGATGGGCTTTGCCTTCAGCGAAGTCTTGGCACACGTCAACTACATGCTGCGGCAAGGCACGCTAAGGCCGATTATCTCCAGCGACGGTATCATGCGCACAGGTGCCGCCTCATAGCGTGGCCTCATTGCCCACAGAAAATGCCGCAGTCTCGATGACTGCTGTTTCCTTGGCGAGCGGATGCGTCTTGAGCCAGAGCTGTCTTGCGGTCGGCAGCGGATCAATTCCGAGGCCCTTCCACCATCGCATTTCATCGCCGTAGCGATGAAGTTCGCGATGATGCCCGCGGCATAGCGGCACCGTAAATTCATCACTGACTTTACGGCCAAGAGCTCGTCGTTGTGCAAATCACAGGTGGTGCGCGTCGCTTGGTCGTCGGCCGCAAATGAGACAGGCTGTTTCGCGACCAGCTTCACGTGGCCTCGGTCGCGAAGCCGACGTGGTTCAGAGAGTGGCAACGCACGATTTTCGATAATCCTGGACTGCGGGTCGCTCTGCAACTCTTCGGAGTCGGCATGCGGCCCGGCAGGATTTGCGCACTCTCGGACAAACCGGAGACGTCGGCGGAGTGGCCGGCGAAAGTAGCAAGCTTGGCCGCAAAGGAGCGTTCCACTTGCTGGGCGTCGACTTCGTGAAGTTTGCTCTTCTCGACCAGACACCGATGCGCCCACAAAGCGGCCTCGTCACTTGAGCTTAGGCCATTAATTTCAGCGATAAGTCGATCGCGCCCTTCGGCCGAGGCCTCGGTCCCAATGATTTCCTTGGTTGAGTTCAAAAGTGTGCGCGTGTTTCGACGCCCCATTGCGTGTGCGTTGTGGCTAGTTCGGCGGCCCTGCAGTTGAGCGTGGCCATTAGCTTTTGGCATGTCATTTGCCGGCGCCTCACTTGTCGGTGTGGTCAAATCTGGCGCGTCGAGGTCATCTTCGCCGGCAATTCCAACGAGAGCGAAGAGAGCATAGCGCCGAGCATAGGTCAGCGCCGCTCCCATCCGCTGCGGGCTTGCGGTGTCACCAATGGCGCAGACCGGCCAGTCTGAGGAAATCCACTCCCCTGAGGCATGCGCCAGCATGGTTGTCAGATTGACGATCCGGCAGCCTGATCAATGGCGGTCGTCTGCATGGTGCGATTTCGTGCTGGCCCAGACTTTGCGGACAATGTCGAGCCCGCTCGATAGCGACGCATACCGAAAGGTCTTTCGACCCCGCCTGGGAGATCCGAGGGGATGGTCCCGACCAGAGACTTGTCCGGATTGGTAAGTTCACCTTGGGCTTTGGCGAGAGCGGCCGCCAAGTTGCCGATCGAACCACTAGACCGTTGCTGTTCGTCCTCCGTATTGAGGAGGTCGAAGCTAATCGCGCCTGACTTCGAGCGTTTGGCACGGACGCCATGGCCGATGGCCTGCTGAGCGTCGTCCGGCATTAGGTTCTTGAGCTCGGCCTTGGCTTGTTCGTGCTCGAGGTGAGCTGATCTGGTCCGCGAGAACATGGCGGCAAATTCGGCCCAGCTGTTCGAACTGGTCATGTCGACAATACGCACCGCCGCGATGCGCGGTTTGGGCGGCTCAATTCCAAAAAGGGCAGGCGGCTCGCCATTCTCGACACAGCGCCAGAACTTCCGCTCCGCGGTGACTATTAGGTGCTGGTAGAGCGGATCGGCATGGGTCACGATCTCTACCACTTGCCCCCGCCTGTGATCACCGAGAGCACCGCCCGACGGGCCGCCACGACGCACATGTTATGCTGCAGTTGTGGCGCATACTTCTCAACGGCTACTTCTTCGGAGAAATACCAGGGCAGCATGAATTGGCTTCGAATACCGCACCGCTCGCCTCCACGCGGCCGTCTAGAGTGGCCGCCATCCACCGCAGCCCCGGATGCCGGACGTGCTTTTGCACGTCGATGACGACCTGCCCGGTATTGGCCTCGTACCATTGTCGATTGAGTTCTTCGGTGACAGCCCCGAGCTGGACGACGAGGTTGCGGGACAGATCCTCCGGCTTGATCTCGCCGCGCTTTTCCTTCCACAGCCGG
>CAVWYW010000003.1:0-23429 GCA_963759345.1 uncultured Alphaproteobacteria bacterium | reverse complement strand
GATCTATCGCCGACATCGTGCTCGCCCGCCTCAGCGCGGTCGGCGAACGCACGACGCGCATGCGGCGTGCCGCGGATGACGAGCGTGACCGCCGCCGCTCGCTGCCGCCGCTGGTCGATGCCGCGCTCGCCCACTTGCGCGACGCCGTCGGCAAGCGCCTCGAAGGCGACGCGGACCTCGAAGCGCAGCTCGTTGAAATCATCGCGCGCGCAGCGGCGGACTTGCAGCGCAAGTAGCAAGTAAGAGCGTCGATTACACCGGCACGCGAACGGTAGCCCGCAGGCCGCCGATCGGCGCATCGCCAAGCGCGATGTCGCCGCCGTGCGACCGCGCGATGTCGCGGGCGATGGCGAGACCGAGCCCGGTGCCGCCTTCGTCCTGATTGCGCGCATCGTCGAGCCGCAGGAACGGCTTGAATACGTCCTCGCGCAGCGACGCCGGGATGCCGGGACCGTCATCGTCCACCGTCACCGTCAGCCAGCGATGATCGCGGTGGCCGGTGATCGAGACGGTTGAGGCAAACCGCCCGGCATTGGAAACGAGATTGGCGAGACAGCGTTTGAACGCCGCCGGCCGCACCGCGACTTCGGATTGGCCGTGGAAAGGCGCAGTCGCCCGATGCCCGTGGCGCTCGGCATCGACCTTGAGCTCTTCCAGCATGGCGGCGATGTCGGTCGGCGCCGACTGCTCGCCCAAATCCCCGCGCGCAAATGCGAGGTAGGCCTCGAGCATGCCCGCCATTTCATCGACGTCCTTCTTGATCGCCTCGACTTCGGGACTGTCGCCGAGTAGTGCGAGCTCGAGCTTGAATCGCGTGAGGATGGTGCGCAGATCGTGCGACACGCCGGCGAGCATGGTGGTGCGCTGCTCGATCGCACGCTCGATGCGCATCTTCATTTCCAGGAACGCCGCCGCCGCACGCCGGACTTCGCGGGCGCCGCGCGGACGGAAGTTTGGCGCCTCACGGCCCTTACCGAACGCCTCGGCCGCGTCGGCCAGCCGCAGGATCGGCCGGATCTGATTGCGGAGAAACAGAATGGCGATGCCGAGCACGATCAGCGACGTCGCCACCATCCACAGCAGGAAGATCCACGAATTGGCGTCGTAGACGTCAGCGCGGCGCGCAAAGACGCGCATGATCGTGTCGTCAAGTTGGATGCGGATTTCGACGATCGAAGAACGCCCGAGCGTGTCGATCCAGAATGGCAGCCCGATTTTGCGGATCTCGTCCGACAGCGCCGCGTCAAGCTGCGAAAAGAACGGCTTCGGCCCGGGCGGCGGCAATTGCGTCTCGGGCAGAAAATCGACCACGAGTCCAAGCCGGTCCTGAGCGATGCGGCGGAGCTGGGCGCGGTCGGCGCCCTGCGGATAGCTCTTGTAGACATCGATCAGCGTCGCGATCTCGCGCGTCACCGCCGACGCAAGGTAGTAGTTCACCAGGTTCCACTGCCGCTCAACGAACATGAACGCGACCACCGACTGCACCACCACCATGGGCACGATGATGATGAGCAGCGCGCGGGCATAGAGCCCTTTCGGCATCACGAGTTTGAGCCACTGGGTGAAACGATCCCACGGGCCGGTGATGGGTGTCGCCATTGCACCGGCGGTGGTGGCGGCAACGTTGGCGGCGGCCAACAAGTGACTTGCCGCACTGCGCAAGCGTCCGGCACCGCCGTCGAGGTTCGTCATCGAGCTCGTCATGGCGCCGCCACCAGCCGGTAGCCGACGCCGCGGACGGTCTGAACGAACAGCGGATTGGCCAAATCTGGTTCACCTTGCGGCGCAACCGGTTGACCTGCACGTCGACGGTGCGCTCGCTGACGCTCTCGCCGTTGCCGGCAAGCGCCTGCCGCAGGACCGTCTCGCCGACGCTCGCCGACAGTACCCGGAGCATCTCGCGCTCACGATCGGTGAGGCGGATCACTTCCTCACCCCGGCGCAATTCGCCGCGGGCGAGATGGAAGACAAACGGTCCGAAGCGCACGGATTTCGGTGCCGCTGCGCTCGGCGGCCGAACGCGACGGAGAATGCTGGCAACGCGTAGCGATAACTCGCGGGTCTCGAACGGCTTGGCGAGATAGTCGTCGGCGCCGATTTCGAGGCCCTTAATGCGGCTCTCTTTCTCGTCACGCGCCGTGAGCATCAGGATCGGCACCGCCGATCCGGCGCGGATCGCGCTCGCCAGATCAAATCCGTTTTCGCCGGGCATCATGACGTCGAGGATGAGGAGATCGAAGTTAAGCCCTTCCAGCTTGGCTCTTGCCTCGCGCGAGGACTCCGCAGTGGTGACGCGATAGCCTTCCCCGACCAGAAAACGCGACAGCAGAACGCGGATGCGGCGATCGTCGTCAACAACGAGCAGGTGCGGCGCGTCGTCGGCCGGGTTCGCGGCGAGCGTCGTCATGAAACTCCGTCTCGACCGTTCGATCGCATCCGGTCAGCGTTGGCAATCAGACGCAGCACGCGTTCGCGGTCTTCGGCGTCGATCATGCCGGTGAGAAAGCGGTGCGCGGTCTCGCGAGCCTCCGGTCCAAGTTCATCCAGCACGCGTCCGATGCGTTCAGTCTGCAGGCCTGCAAGCTTCATCGCCAGCGCCGAGCCGGCCGGGCTGGCGTAGAGGAGGCGTTGGCGGCGATCGTCGGGGCCGGCCTTTTGTACGACGTAGCCTTCATCGATCAGCTGCTTGAGCACGCGTCCCAAGGATTGTTTGGTGATCTTGAGAACGTCGAGCAGCTCGGGAACCTTCATACCAGGGTTGCGGTTGACGAAGTGAAGGACGCGGTGATGGGCCCGCCCAAAGTTGAGCTTTTCCAAACCTGGTCCGGGTCGCCGACAAAGTCGCGGTAGGCGAAGAACAGGAGTTCGATGAGATCCCAGTACGGCTCCCTCGTTTTCGCCGTGGTATCGACCGGCTCGGCGGCGGGCCGGGCTTTGCTCGGCGCGGTAGACTGATGTCGGCCATTATGTCAGCCATGTCATTAGGTCATGTCATTATGTCAGTCATATTGACATATTTCGGTTTGATTGTTACCCCCAAAAGCGCAATGACTTGGCAACATCGTGCCCCGTTGAGCTGAAGCGCGAGATTGCGCGAGCGTCAAAGCGCGCTCTTTTAGGGTGAACCAGACCTTACTGGGAGTTCGCTCCCAACGCAAAAGTCTTGGCCGAGCGCAAAGGCCCATGATGCGCAGCAGAATTCTGGCACGGACCGGGCCATCCATGCCGAGGGAGGCAGGGTCATGGCAGTGCCCTTCGACCAACGTTCCGACCTGATCTGGTTCGACGGCAGACTCTTTCCCACCGCCGATTGCAAGATCAGCGTGCTGACCCACGGCCTGCATTACGCGAGCACCGTGTTCGAGGGCGAACGCGCCTATGGCGGCGAGATTTTCAAGGGTACCGAGCATTCCGAGCGGCTCAAGCGCTCGGCGCAACTGATGGATTTCGAAATTCCCTACAGCGTTGCGGAGATCGATGCGGCCAAGCGCGTCGTTCTGGAAGAAACAATCAGACCGAAGCCTATGTGCGGGCGATCGCCTGGCGTGGCTCCGAGCAGCTCGGCGTGTCCGCGCAAAACAACAAAATTCACCTCGCCGTCGCGACTTGGGAATGGCCAAGTTATTTCGACCCGGCGCAGCGATTAAAGGGCCTTCGGCTAGACCTCGCCGAGTATCGGCGTCCGGATCCGAGGACCGCGCCAGCGCTGGCCAAAGCGGCCGGCCTCTATGCGATCTGCACGATCTCTAAACATCGCGCCGAGCGGCGCGGCTTCGCTGACGCGATGATGCTCGACTGGCTGGGCCGCGTCGCCGAATGCACCGGCGCCAACATCTTCTTCATCAAGGACGGCAAGATCCACACGCCGACCGCCGATTGTTTCCTGGCCGGCATCACGCGGGCAACAGCCGTGGCGCTGGCGCGCCGCCACAACATCGAGGTGATCGAGCGCCGCATCATGCCGGAGGAGCTCGCGGATTTCTCCGAGTGCTTCATCACCGGCACGGCCGCCGAGGTGACCCCGGTGTCGCAAATCGCCGACTGGTCGTTCACACCCGGCCGCATTACGCAGCAATTGATGGCCGACTACACCGTCGAGGTGCAGCCGAAGGGCAAGGCCGCCGCGGCGTAGCCTTGCTTCGCCGGCGGCCGCTGCCGTTGGCGGCCGTTGTGGCAACCGACTAGACGTTCTTGCCTGCCGGGTCACAGACTGTTCGGCGCCGCGTAGACGCGGTAGGTTGCTGTTGCAATGAATCAGGCTCTCCGCCCCAAAATCCTGGCTTCCGCCTGTCCGCACGACTGTCCGTCAACCTGCGCGCTCGAGGTCGAGGTCTTCGGCAGGAACGCGATCGGCCGCGTCCGCGGCGCCGCGGACAACGGATATACCGCAGGCGTGATCTGCGCCAAGGTCGCGCGCTACGCCGAGCGCGTGCATCATCCCGACCGCCTGAAGCAGCCGCTGCGCCGCGTCGGGGCCAAAGGCAGCGGCGAATTCGCGCCGATCTCCTGGGACGACGCGCTCGATCTCGTCGCCGAACAATTCCTCCGCGCCGAAGCGAAGCACGGCTCGAGACAGTGTGGCCGTATCTCTATGCCGGCACGATGGGCTACGTGATGCGCGACGGCATCCACCGGCTGCGGCATGCCAAGAAATATTCCGGGTTTTTCTCGACCATCTGCGTTAATCCGGCATGGACCGGCTTCATCGCCGGCACCGGAAAGCTCGCCGGCACCGATCCGCGCGAGATGGCGAAGTCCGATCTGGTGGTGATCTGGGGCACCAACGCGGTCAACACCCAGATCAACGTCATGACCCATGCGACCCGCGCCCGGAAAGCGCGCGGCGCCAAGATCGTCGCGGTCGACGTGTATATGAACGGCACCATGCGACAGGCCGATCTGCCGGTGCTGATCCGGCCCGGTACCGACGGCGCGCTCGCGTGCGCGGTGATGCACTGCCTGTTCCGCGACAACAAGGCCGATTGGGATTACCTCGAGCGCTACACCGATGCGCCGCACGAGCTCGCCGAGCATTTGCGCACGCGAGACCCGCAATGGGCGTCGCGGATTACCGGCGCGCCGGTGGAAACCATCGAAGCCTTCGCCCGCCTGGTCGGCGAAAACAAGCGCGCCTACTTCCGGCTCGGCTATGGATTTTCGCGCTCGCGCAACGGCGCACTCAACATGCATGCGGCGAGCTGTATCGCGGCGGTCATCGGCGCCTGGCGCTATGAGGGCGGAGGGGCTTTCCACAACAACGGCGCCATCTTCCACCTAGACGCCACGCTGATCGAGGGCACTGACGTGCGCGATGCGTCGATCCGCATGCTCGACCAGTCGCGCATCGGCGCCATCCTGACCGGCGACCACGACGCGCTGCTCGGCGGCCCGCCAGTCACCGCGATGCTCATTCAGAACACCAATCCGGTTTCGGTCGCGCCCGATCAGGAACCGGTCAAGCGCGGCTTTGCCCGCGACGATCTGTTCGTCTGCGTGCACGAGCAGTTCATGACCGACACCGCCAAGATGGCCGACATTATCCTGCCGGCCACCATGTTCGTCGAGCACGACGACTTCTACACCGCCGGCGGCAGCCAATACATTCTGCTTGGGCCGAAGCTGATCGACCCGCCCGGCGAGTGCCGATCGAACCACGAAGTGATTTGCGGGCTGGCCAAGCGGCTCGGCGCCGAGCATCCCGGCTTCGATATGACGCCGCGCGAGTTGATTGACGCGACGCTGCAGAAATCCGGCTGGGGTACGCTGGCGGATCTCGAAGCCAACCGCTGGATCGATTGCCAGCCGGACTTTGCCACCGCCCATTATCTCAATGGCTTTGCCTATCCCGACGGCAAATTCCGCTTCAAGCCGGACTGGCCGACCGTGCCGTTCCGGCGCTGGCATCGCAACCACGCGCCGCCGTCAATTCCGAAGCTGCCCGACCATTGGGAAGTAATCGAGGAAGCCGAGCCCGAGCATCCGTTCCGTCTCGCCACCTCGCCGGCGCGCGGCTTTCTTAATTCGAGCTTTACCGAAACGCCAACGTCGCTCGGCGCCGAGCGGCGGCCCGAAGTCATGATCCACCCCGAGGACGCCGCCGCGCTTGTCGTCGGCAACGGCGAGGAGGTTGTGCTCGGCAATCGCCGCGGCAAGGTGCGTCTGCACGCGCGGCTGTTCGATGGCGTGCGCCGCGGCGTGCTGATTGCGGAATCGCTCTGGCCAAATTCCGCTTATGCCGACGGCCGCGGCATCAATACCCTGACCGGCGCCGACCCGATCGCGCCGTTTGGCGGCGCGGCCTTCCACGACAACAAGGTTTGGCTGCGGAAATTTTTGCACTCTTCGATGTAGCGGAGCCTGGGCATTGTTTCCTCGCTCGCCTGACTTAAAGGTCAGGACGAAGAACTCGGCAGGCACTCCTCGAGCTTGGCCTATCCTGCGAACAGGTCGACGGGGTGGGCAAGTTCGTCAAATCGCTCAATGTGCTGAGCTGGGAAGAAGCCTGCGAACTCAATCCGAAGCTCAGAGCCGAGGCCGCGCGGGTCGCCGCCGAATAAGTCACCCGCGGCGAGCGGTCTTCTTGCGGCGCGTTTTTCGCGAAGCCTGCGCTGCCCTGGCGAGGCGCGCCTTGCGCCGGCGGCGGGCGGCCTTTGCCCGGCAAGCCGCACAGCGGCAGCCGCCGTTGCTCAGGAAGTATTCCAGATATTCCTTGCCGTAGCTGTAGGTAATCTCCTCGCCCGGCTCGATAAGGCGCTGGGCAACGATAACAATGCCGCCGTTGCGGCTCACCGGCTTTGCATTCGGCCGGCATGAATGGTTGATGTAGCGCGCGATGTTCCATCGCGGCGAGCCGTCGATGGTCCAGCGGCTGTTCAGCTCGAACATGTAGCGGGCGCCGCGCGCCTCGCGCCGGTCGGCTTCCTTGGTGGTTATGATCCGCCCGCGATAGGTCGCGATATACGCGGCTCGTTTGATCGGTTTAGTGGCGAACAGGCCCAGCCCTGTCGTCGCGCGGCCGATACGATAGAACCGTGAAGGCATTGCTTGCGATTAGCGGCAAATTCGCGTGATGTCATCCAACAATCCCCAGATAACCGACAGACATTCATTTTCGCAAGAGATCAGCGATCACCGCCTGCGCCGCATTGTGCCCCGGCGCGCCGGTCACGCCGCCGCCGGGATGAGCGCCGGAGCCGCACAGATAGAGGCCCGCAACCGGCATGCGGTAGTCGGCGTAGCCGAGCATCGGGCGTGCCGAAAAAAGCTGATCAAGCGTCAGCGCCCCATGGAAGATGTCGCCGTTCGGCAGGCCGAAAGTTCGCTCCAGATCCAGCGGCGAAAGGCTTTGCCTTGCGATGACGCTTTCCCGGAAACCAGGCGCATAGGATTCGACCGTATCGATCATCAGATCGGCGACGGTATCGCGGTGCTGATCCCACGATGAGCCGTCGGCGAATTGCGGCGTGACGTGCTGGCAGAACAGGCTCGCAACATGCGCGCCGCGCGGGGCCAGACTGTCGTCGAGCACCGACGGAATCAGCATTTCGACGATGGGCCTGCGGCTCCAGCCGTGTTGCACGCAATCGCGGTAGGCTTGATCCATGTAGGACAGGCTTGGCGCCAGGATGATGCCGGCGGTGTGGTGGTCGCCGGTTTCCGGCAGCGCGGTGAAGGTCGGCAGCTTCGACAAGGCGACGTTCATCCGGAATGTCCCGGAGCCTGCCTTCCAGGCCTTCATGCGCTCCGCCATCGCCCGCGGAACTGCCTCGCGCGGGACCAGAGTCTGAAAGAGATGTTTCGGATTGACGTTGGCGATGACTGAGCGCGCCCGGATTGGCGTTCCGTCCTCCAGCACAATTCCTGCGGCACGGCCGCGCTCGATGATGACTTCGCGCACGGCCGCACCCACAGCAATGTCGACGCCGTGCTCGGCGGCGGCCTTCGCCATCGCCTGGGTGATGGCGCCCATGCCGCCGATCGCGTGCCCCCATACGCCCGGCTTGCCGTTCACTTCGCCGAAAGTGTGATGCAGCAACACGTAGGCCGAGCCCGGCGTGTACGGACTAGCCAGGTTGCCGACGACCGCGTCGAAACCAAGCACAGCCTTGATCGGATCGGACTCGAACCAGCGGTCCAGCGCCTCGCCGGCCGATTGGCGGAACAGGCGTAACGCCGACTTGAGGCTGTCCTCCTGCCACAGCCGCTTGCCGATCGCGGCGAGCTTGCCGAGCTCGCGCGCGGCGTCGCCGAAACTGTCCATCCTCACGTTGGGCGGCGCCTTGAGCACAAGATCGCGCAAGACCCCCGCGACGCGACCGATCTCGGCTTGATAGGCCGGATAGCGGGCAGCGTCCGCAGTGCTAAATTTTGCGATTTCGCGCTCGGTGCGTCCCTCACCGGTAAGGAGGTAGCGCCCGTCCGGCAGCGGCAGAAAATTCTGCGCGCGGCGTTCGACAATGCGCAGACCGTGCTGGTGCAAGTTGAGGTCGCGGATGACTTTCGGCTGCAGCAAACTCACGGTGTAGGCCGCCGTCGAGTTGCGAAAGCCGGGATGGAATTCCTCGGTGACGGCTGCGCCCCCGACCATGCCGCGCCGCTCAACCAGGCGCACGCGCAGTCCCGCCATGCCGAGATAGGCCGCGCAAACGAGCCCGTTGTGACCGGCTCCGATTATGACGGCATCGAGATCGGGCATAGCTGGTCAGGATGGCTCGCTCATGGCGGCGCGCACCATATCCCAATTGACGCGGCCGGCGCGTCGCAAACAGGCGGTTCCAGCGCAGGCGCATCGGGATGATCGTGGCCAAATCCATTCTGAGGCAGATCGACCGTGGCGGCCGGCCGGCATAAACTTATAAACGGGTGCGACGGCTGCGCGTGGAACTTCACACAAGCGACGCCGCACCCCCACCGCCCTACCGGCGGCCCTTGAAAATTCGGCCGCGCTGGCCCAGACTGAAAAAATAAAGCGATTTCCTATGGAGGAATACATGTCCGAGAGCGCCACCAAGACTGCCGGCGTTGATGCGCCGCCCAAGTTCGAATTCGTTTCATCACGTCAGCATTCCGTGCCGCGATCTTGAGGAAGGCATTCGTTTCTACACCGAAGTGATGGGCGGCAGGGTTCGGGTCAAGGAACCGTTTTTTGCTTCGATCCAGGTGGCCGATGCGGCCATCGGCATCGGTGCCGAGGGCTGTTCCTACGTCGAACGCAGCGCCGAATATCCGCATTTTGCCTTCCATGCAGGCGGCGAGGAAATGCTGCAAATGAAGGAATGGCTGAAGCGCTGCGGCATACCGAGCACGATTTTCTGGACCCGCATGGGTGTCGAGGCGCTGATGTTCTTCCGCGATCCATCGGGCAACCTGATCGAGCTGTACTGCGAGAAAGGCTTCAAGGGCGCGGACAAGCTGCCCCGCGGTCCCGCGCGCGGCCATGGCCGGACTGTGAACGTCGACGAACTCTATTACGACAAGTGGCAAGCGCCAGCTTCGCGCTGATTGCGCCGATAAGCCGCGCCTCAACCCCGGGCCGGCGATGCCGAGCCCGGGGATCTCGTTATTCGCAAGTGAGCCACGCCATGCGGCTGGCGCGGATGCTCGCCGCGCCCAAAGGTCACACACCGGACCCGACCTCGCGCGGTCCATTGAACTTGCTGCCCGAAGCGTCTAGTCTTCAGCTTAAGAAACTTATTTCCAAGGGAGGAATTCGCAATGTCCACGCTCGCCCCCCGTGCGGCGTCGCTTATCCGGTCGCAAATCCTCGCTCTCGGCAGCGGCCTCGTTTTGCTGCTGGCGCTCACCGCCCTGCCGCTCCGCGCCGAAGATGCTCCGATCCGCATCGGCTATTCGATGGCGCGCACCGGACCGAACGCAGTCGCCGCACAAGGCGGCGTCGAAGCGAACTACACCTTGTGGTCCGAGCAGGCCAATGCCGCCGGCGGACTCAACGTCAAAGGACAAAAACGAAAAATCGAGCTGATCGGCTACGACGACCAGAGCGACGTCGAGACGTCGGTGCGCACTTACGAGAAGCTGATGGCGGACGACAAGGTCGATCTGATTCTGCCGCCATGGGGATCGAACTTCGCGTTTGCCGTCGGGCCGCTGGCGAACAAATACGGCTATCCGTTCCTGTCAACTACGGGCAGCCCGAAGAAGCTGCTCGACATGAAGATGCCCTACTTCTTCGGTGCGTCCTGGACGTCCGAGCAATCGACCAGAGCGCTGGTCGATCTTATGGCGGCGCAGCACGTCAAGACCGTCGCCATCGGCTACATGGACGATCTGTTCGGTCTCGAGCGCTATAATCTGATGGTGCCGATGCTCAAGGAGCGCGGCATCACCATGGTCGGAGAAAAGAGCTTCCCGGCGAACACCAAAGATCTTTCGGTCGTGCTCAAGGATTTCAAGGCCAAGGCGCCGGACGCCCTCGTCGGCCTGACCTATCCCGCCGAAAGCTTCCTGATGACGACGCAGACAAAGGAGATCGGCTTTAATCCGAAGCTGTTCTATGTCGCCATTGGCCCGGCGTTTCCGTTCTTCAAGCAGCGCTTCGGCGACGCCGCGGACGGCATGATTGGTTTCGGCACGTGGACACCGAGCGAGGGGCCGATGCAGCAGAACTACCGCGACGCCTACATGAAGCGCTTCAACAAGGAACCTGACCGCGACACCACTGGGTTTGTCTGGTCGAGCTTGCAGGTTCTGCAGGAGGCGGTGCAAAATGCCGGGCTCGATCGCGAGGCGATCCGCGACTACATCGCCTCGCACGAGTTCACAACGCTGCTCGGCAAGATATCCTATAAGGATGGCATGTTGGCTCGAACTAGCGGCACGGTCAGTCAGTGGCAAAACGGCAGCTACGAGCTGATCTGGCCGGCTGCAAGTGCGACCAAGCCGCCGCTTTACCCGAAGCCGGAGTGGAAATAATTCCGGTTTCGCGGAATCGTATCGCACAAGCGTATAAAGACTAGCCAGAGCGCGATCCGCCGACCATCGGCGGATCGCGGCTTGGCGTGAGCGACCAAGAATCTTCTCCGAGCAGAGCAAAAAGGCGCGGCGAGGCATGGCGGCCCTATTCGCTTCTCCCTCGCTGTTTGCCGACCTTGTCGTGAACGGCCTGCTGCTCGGCGGCCTCTATGCCATCATCGCGATGGGGCTGAACCTGCAATACGGCATGCTGCGCATCCTGAACATTGCCCACGGCGAATTCCTGATGATCGGCGCCTTCATCACCTACACGCTTAAGGTCGCAACCGGCGCCAGCCCATTGTGGTTTCTTCCGGTTTCGGCGGCAGCGATGTTCGCGCTGGGCCTGCTGCTGCACGACACCATCTTTCGCCGGCTGTCGGCGATCTCCCCGAACCTCGATGTGATGGAGGAAAAGAGCCTGATCGTCGGCTTCGGCCTATTGTTCATTCTGCAGAATGCCGCGGTGCTGATCTGGGGCGCCGACCTCCACGGCTATGACTTCATGACCAACAGCCTGCATTTCGGCGGCGTGGTATTTACCGCCAACCGGCTGCTGGTGCTGCTGCTCGCGATTGTGTTCAGCGCCGGTTTGATTCTCGGCCTGCGCTTCACGCTGCTCGGCCGCGCCATTCGCGGCATGGCGCAGGCGCCGCTCGGCGCCATGTTGGTCGGCATCAACACCGGAACCCTGCATCCGCTGTGCTTCGGGCTCGGGCTGGCGCTCGCCGGGCTTTCCGGCTCGCTGCTGTCGATGATTTATTTGATATCCCCGGACATGGGCACGCCGTATCTGATCACCGCGCTCATTGTCATCACGCTCGGCGGCCTCGGCAGCCTGACCGGCAGCATGATCGGCGGCGTTCTCCTCGGCCTTGTCGAGAGCTTCGGCGTCTACTTCACCGACCCGTCGTTGAAGATCCTGCTGTCGTATTCGGTGTTCGTGCTGGTTCTGCTGTTGCGCCCGAGAGGTTTGTTCGCGCGATGAGAGCAGCCTTGATTTTGAGCGCGGTGTTGATCGCTTGCCTTGCGGCATTGCCGCTGGTGGCGTCGACGTTCGTGCTGTCGTTGACGCTGTCGATTGCGATGTTTGCGGGTCTGGCGCTGAGCTGGTCGATGTTCAGCGGCGCGACCGGTTACGTTGCACTGTCGACGTCGGCCTTTTTCGGCATCGGCGCGTACACCTGCGCCATCCTGCTGGGCTCGTGGTCCTGGCCCTTCGTGATTGCCGCAGGCGCGCTGGTGGCCGCGCTGCTGGCGCTGGTGCTCGGCCTGTGCGTGCTGCATTTGCGCGGCACCTATTTCGCGATCCTGACCTTCGGGATCAGCGAGCTCTTGAAAAACCTGATCATGTACATCGAGAAGTCCGAGTTCGGCACAGTCGGCCGGCTGATGATGGGCGCGCCGCCGCTGTCCGTGATCTACTGGACCGTGCTGGCGCTGGCCGTGCTCGCCGCGGCCCTCTACTGGCTGGTCGCCCGGAGCGATTTTGGCGCCGCCTTGCGCGCAGTCGGCAGCGACGAAGGCCGCGCGTCGACGCTCGGCCTTAATGTCAGGAACGCCAAGATCGCGGGATTTTGCCTGAGCGCGCTGATTCCCGGCGCGATCGGCGCGGCAATGTCGGTGCGCTGGACCTACATCGAGCCGCAGATAGTATTCAACCCGTTCATCGTATTTCAGACCGTGCTGGTTGCCACGATCGGCGGCCCGACGCGGCTGATCGGTCCGGTCCTCGGCGCGGTCGTGTTCGGGGTGTTGCAGGAAACGCTGCGGCTGAACTTCGCCAACTACTATCTGATCCTGCTCGGCGTGCTGCTGATCTTGTCGGTGCTGTACATCCCCAATGGCCTCGTGAGCCTCTTCAATTCAAACCCGATGCGCACGCTCCGGGGCGCGAGTAGCAAGCATGCCTGACGCGCTGGTCGAGCTCAGCGATCTGACGATCCGCTTCGGCGGCATCTCGGCGCTGTCGCGCGTGAGCTTCAAGGCCGCGCCATCCGAGCTCGTCGGCATTATCGGCCCAAACGGCGCGGGAAAGACCACACTTTTCAACATTATGAGCGGGATCGCCGCGCCGACCGCAGGCGCCATCAGTTTCGACGGCGCCGAACTGACCGGGCGGCCGGCGCATATCTTCAATCGCCTGGGCATCGCCCGCACTTTTCAAACTGCGCGAGTGTTTCGCAACCTGACGGTCCGGGAAAACGTGCAATTCGGCCTGCGGTTTCGGTGGCGCCGCGGCGGGCGGGCGGCAGACGCACGGGCCGAGACCGACGGCCTGATGGCGCGCCTTGGACTTCTCGAACAGGCGCAGGCGGCGGCCGGCAGCTTGCCACCGACCCGGCAGCGGCTGCTGGAAGTTGCAATGGCGCTTGCCACCAATCCCCGGCTCCTGCTGCTCGATGAGGTCGCCGCCGGCCTGACCCAAAGCGAGGCGGAAGCAATGGCATCTCTGATTCAATCGATCCGCCGTGAACGGAATATCTCGGTCATCTGGATCGAGCACAACGTCAGCACCCTGATGCGTGCGGTAGACCGGGTGATGGTATTGCACCACGGCGAGGTGCTGGCCGACGGCCTTCCCGCCGAGGTCGCGCAAGATCGCGCCGTGATCGACGCTTATCTCGGCGAAACGAGTGCGGAGTAGACCGTGCTGAAGGTCACGCAACTGAGTGCCGGCTACGATGGCCTCACGGTGGTCCATGACGTCGACCTCGCGGTTGAGCCGGGCTCGCTGACCGTTCTGGTCGGCGCCAACGGCGCGGGCAAGACCACGCTCCTGAAGGCGATCGCCGGCGTCATCGCCAATTGCGGCGCCGTCGAATTCAACGGTGAGGACATTACCCGCGCCTCGGTGTCGGACCGGGTGGCCAAGGGCCTCGCGCTGGTGCCCGAAGGCCGGCATTTGTTTCCGGATATGACGGTCGAGGAAAACATCGAGCTTGGCGGCTTCCTTGTTGGCCGTGGCGACCGGCGCCGCCGCATCGACAAGGTCATGCAGCTGTTTCCACGCCTTGCCGAGCGCCGGCGACAGTTTGCCGGCACGATGAGCGGCGGCGAGCAGCAGATGCTGGCCATTGGCCGCGCTTTGGTCAGTGCGCCGAGGCTATTGATGCTCGATGAGCCTTCGCTCGGCCTGGCGCCGAAGATCGTCGCCGAGCTGTTCAAAATCGTCCGCGACATCAACGCGTCGGGAACTTCCGTTCTGCTGGTCGAACAGAATGTCCGCCAGGCGATGCGGATCGCCAGCTACAGCTACGTGCTAGAGCGGGGTTCGATCGCCGCCGAAGGCTCGGGCGAGCGTTTGTTGCAGTCAGACATAATCCGGCAGTCCTATTTGGGCACGATCTGACGGCGCCCGGAACAATTGGAAAGTACTTTACCATTGAGAAACTTGACCTCGCACTCTACACTTCAGGAAATCAACGGGAGGCAAAAACAATGCAACTGGCTCAGACGCTGGCCGGCAATGTCTTTCAGATCGGCTATGTGGTGCCCGATATCCGCGCGTCGGTGCGCTTCTTCAAGGAGAAGCTCGGCGTGCCCAACTTTCTGGTCAAGGAGGATATCCAGGGCCAGGAGCAGACCTATCGCGGCAAGCCGGGCGATTTCCGCCACAGCATCGCCTTCGGCTATGCCGGTGACGTGCAGATCGAGCTGATCCAGACCCTCTCCGGCGCGAGCACGTATTCAGAGTTTCTCGAACAAAATCCGAAGGGCGGCGTCCATCACCTCGGCATCCTGTCCGACGACTACAACGCCGGCGTTGCCGATATGACCGGTCGCGGCTTCAAACTCCTTCAGAGTGGACGAAACGGCGAAACGCGCTTTGCCTATTTCGACGTCGATCATCCGATCGGGACGCTGATGGAGATCGTTTGCCTGGCGCCCGCGATCAAGGCGGCGTTCGAGAAGCTAAAGCGCGGAGAAGCCTGAGCCGCCACCGCGCCGGGCTCCCGCCATCGGGATTTTCAACCGCTCGAATTACGGCCGAGCTGATGACTTAAATCCGCAGCGGCAGCACGCAAGGCGCGGCGCGCGGCGCTGTTTGGCCGCGTGTCGATGATGCCGTCCATGCCCGCCAGGTTGACGGTAGCGATGACATCACCGTCGATGTCGAACACCGGCGCACTCATGCCGATGACTCCCGGATGCATCAAGCCGACGGCGACCGCCATGCCGTCCTTTTTAACTTTGGCCAACAGCTTTTCGACATCAGCCATCGAGCGCAGGCCGGAGCGCGCCGCCGCACCCTTGCGGTCCGCGAGTTCACGGTCGATCATTGATTTGGTCTTGCGGCGATCAAGATAAGCAGCAAACACCCGGCCGGTCGACGAGGTCAGCAATGGCGTCACCGTGCCGAGCTGAACCAACAGCGATACCGGCTGCAGATTGAGCGCCTTGCGCACGACGGTCGGGCCCTGCGAGCCCCAAACGGACAGCGCCGCCGTGGTGTCGAGCCGGTCGCGCAGCGAGTCCAGCGTCTCCTGGGCAATCTCCACGACGTCGATATTGCGCATGGCAGCAAAGCCAAGCTCGGCGGCAAAGCGGCCAAGCATGTAGCGGCCGGAAACGCTGTCCTGCCGGACCAGCCCGATACGAATGAAGCTGGCCAGATATTTGTGCGCCTTGCTGAGGCTCATCCGCGCCTGCTTGGCGAGGCTGGTGAGCGTCATCGGCCCGGACGTTTCGGCGAGCGCCCGCAGCAGCGCGGCGCTGACTTCGACCGACTGAATGCCTACGCTTTTCGTCGGGCTGCGCGCCATCGGGAATCTCCTTCCCGAATAGGTACCCAACTCATCGCGCCCTGCCAACGCCGGACAGCGGGCCTACTCAACAAATCGTCTGATGGCCGAACTACTTCGCGGCTTCGCGCGGCAGCGGCGACCAGCGCTCTGCCGCGGCATCGTCAACGCTCTTGGCTTCGACCCACGCCGTGCCGGTCGGCGCCTCTACCTGTTTCCAGAACGGCGCTCGCGTTTTCAGGTAGTCCATCAGGAAAGAAGCCGCCGAAAACGCCGCTTGGCGATGGCTTGAGGCGGTGGCGACCAGCACAATGACCTCGCCGGGCTCAATTCGCCCATAACGATGGATTACGGTCACGCCGAGAAGCGGCCAGCGCGCACACGCCTCTTCAACATGGCGCGCGATCTCCGCCTCGGCCATGCCCGGATAGTGTTCAAGTGTCAGCGCCGCAATCGGCGCGCCGTTCTCGTCGGCGCGACAGATTCCGGTAAAGGTCACAACCGCGCCGACATCGGTCCGCCCGCGCGTTAACGCAGCGGTTTCGGCGCTAACATCGAACGCTTCGCGTTGCAGGCGGACGGTCGTGGTCGATGCCATGGCTTCAACCGCCCGTCATGGGCGGAAAAAACGCAATTTCGTTCGCGCCCGCTATCGGTGCGTCGGGACGGACATGCCGGTGGTCGATAGCGGCACGGATCACTTTGGCATTCTCGAACGCGTAGGCATATTGCTCATCGCGCGCCGCGAGCCACGCCATCAGTTCTCCGACTGTGGTCACTCCCACGGGCGGTTCGATCTGTTCGTCCGCCTTGCCCACGCGCTCACGCACCCAGGCGAAGTAGAGCAGCTTCACGCATCCTCCCGGCTCAGGTGCTGCAGACCCGCCTGCAGATAATCCCATCCGGTATAGATGGTCAGCAGGGCCGAGAGCCACAACAGCAAGACGCCGATATACGTGATCGGTGGAAAGACGGCGTCGCCGGCATCGCCGGCAATCAGAAACCCGACAGCGATGAGCTGAAGCGTTGTCTTCCATTTGGCGAGCCGCGTCACCGGCACGCTGACGCGCAGCTCGGCAAGATATTCGCGCAGGCCCGAAACCAGGATCTCGCGGCAGAGGATGACAATCGCGGCAAACAGTGACCAGCCGTGAATGGTGTCCTCGGCGGCAAGCATCAACAGGCACGACGATACCAGGAGCTTGTCGGCGATCGGATCGAGCATGCGGCCAAGCGAGGATTGCTGATCCCACATCCGGGCAAGATAGCCGTCGAGGAAATCGCTGATGGCGGCGGCAATGAAAAAAGCGAGCGCGATCCAGCGGAGCCACAGTGGGCCATCGAGGATGCTTTGCCCGAACATGCAGCCGACGACGATCGGTATCGCAACGATGCGGCCGTAAGTCAGCACGTTAGGCAGCGCGAGCGGACGCCTGGGCAGCCGGCCTGTCGTCGTGGTTGTCGAATTCATACCTGCACCTTACCGCTGCCGCACGGCGGCCGACAGGGCCCTCCCCCGCATGCCTGCTTAGCGGCTCGCGCACCGGACCCCTGACGCTGGCTGTGGCTTCCGATCACGCCATAACTCCCAATTACGCCGCGCCCTCGTGAAAAAATTCGTAAATACGCCGCGCGGTTTCCGCGCTGATACCATCGACTTGCATCAAGTCCGTGACCGAAGCGCGCTCGATCGCCTTGAGCGTGCCGAAGTGATGCAGCAGGGCCCGCTTTCGCGTCGGCCCGATGCCGGCAATCTCCTGCAGGCCGGCCTCGCGCAGATCGCGCATGCGGCGGGCGCGATGCGAACCGATCGCAAAGCGGTGCGCCTCATCGCGAAGCCGCTCGACAAAGTAAAGCACCGGATCGCGCGGCGGCAGCTTGAACGAGTCGCGCCCCGGAAGAAAGAAGGTCTCGCGGCCCGCGTCGCGAGCCGGTCCCTTGGCGATGGCGGCGAGCGGAACCTCGACACCAAATTGGGCCAGCACCTCCCGCGCCGCATTGAGCTGCCCCTGGCCTCCATCGATCAGGACGAGATCGGGCCATGGTGATTCAAGGTCATCGGCTTCGGGCTGGGACTGGAGGATTTCGAGCTCCTCTTGCGGCAGAACCGGCTCCGAAGTCGCCGCGCGTGCCAATGCGGCGAGTTCGGCAATGGCTGCGGGCCGAGGCGCTTCCGCCACCAGCCGCTTGAAGCGGCGCCCGAGAACCTCGCGCATCATGGCAAAGTCGTCACCGGGAGTAAGATCCGTCGAGCGGATGTTGAACTTGCGGTATTCTTTTTTACGAAATCCCTCCGGGCCGGCGACAATCATTGCGCCGACCGCATTTGAACCCTGGATGTGACTGTTGTCGTAGACCTCAATGCGCCGCGGCACCTGCGGCAACGCAAATGTCTCGGCGAGTTGACGCAGCAGCTTCTCCTGCGTGGAGGTCTCGGCGAGCTTTCGGCCTAGCGCCTCCCGCGCGTTGGAGAGCGCGTGCTCGATCAAATCTTTTCGCTCGCCGCGGCGCGGCACTATAACTTCGATCTTGTGGCCGCTCTTGGTGCTAAGCGCTTCCGCCAACAGTTCGTGGTCATCAATGTCGTGCGAGATCAGGATCAGCCGCGGGCACGGCTTGTCGTCATAGAACTGAGCGAGGAATGCGCCGAGGATTTCGCCTGGCGAGATCGAGCGATCCGCTTTGGGGAAGTAGGCGCGGTTGCCCCAGTTCTGTCCGGTGCGGAAGAAAAACACCTCGACGCAGGCAAAGCCGCCCTGCTGGTGGAGCGCAAAAACGTCGGCTTCCTCAACCCCGCGCGGGTTCACGCCCTGGTGCGCCTGGATGGCGGAAAGCGCCGCCAGCCGGTCGCGGTAAATCGCGGCGCGTTCGAAATCGAGCGCTGTCGAGGCCTTTTCCATCTCGCCGGCAAGCTCGTCTTTCACGGCCTTGCTGCGGCCGGACAGGAATGCATTCGCTTCGTGAACCAGCACCGCATACTCGTTGAAGTCGATTTCGTTGGTGCATGGCCCCGAGCATCGCTTGATCTGATGCAGCAGGCATGGCCGGCTGCGGCTCTCGAAAAATGGATCCGTGCATGAGCGCAGCAGGAATGCGCGCTGCAGCGCGTTAATGGTGCGGTTGACGGCCCAAACCGACGCGAACGGACCGTAGTAATGGCCGGGCCGCGTGCGCGCTCCGCGATGCTTGATGATTTGCGGCGCCCAGTGATCGGACGTGATCAGGATATAGGGGAAAGACTTATCGTCGCGCAGCAGCACATTGAAGCGCGGCCGCAGCCGCTTGATCAGGTTGGCTTCCAGCAGCAACGCCTCGGTCTCGGTGCGGGTAACGATGAATTCGAGCGCGCGGGTCGCCCCGATCATGCGCTCGATGCGGGTGTCGAGACCGGCCGGACGCGCATAGGCGCGAACGCGGTTACGGACGTTTTTCGCCTTGCCGACATAGAGCACATCGCCGCGCGCATCGATCATGCGGTACACGCCCGGGCGAGGCGGAGCGAGCTTGGCGTAGCGGAGGATGGCAGCGCGGCCGGCGGCCAGCGAACTATCGGCCTCCTCCGCGCCACCGTTGGCCAGATCGATTTCGTCCGATTGAGGAAGCGACGCTTCCTCGTCCTCCTCGGCATTCTCGATTTCCGGCTCGATGTCTTTTTTCGGAACGCTCATCCGCTTGGTTGCTCGAACATCATCCGATTGCGGTTTGCGCTTTCGGTGCGTGGCCGCGTTTTGGTTGATCCAGGAAATTTGCTTGGCGGGTGCCGCAACGGGCTATCCCATTCGCAATCCGCCTTCCGCGAAACGTAAGGTTTGCAGCGGTCTAGAACCAGCGACGAAGCCAGGCAACGCCTCGATTTCGCCGGCGCCTGGAAAACCGCGCCCGCGAGGCGAACGAAGTTCCCTATATTATTCCTTCTTCCGAAATTAGAAGTAATTTAACCATGATGATTACGATGTTAAAACATAATTACCTATAATGATGACTGTGTTTAGTTTAATTTTGACACAATATTGTCTGTATGAACAAATGCTGTGTGTCTTTTCTACACTAGACGCAATGCCAACCGGGAATACTATTCGTGGACCTACGCGCGATGGAGATCCACAGATGAAGCGTTTGTTTGTTGCGGGAGTTGCCTTGGTGGCGCTGGCGGGTGCGGCGGCTGCGGCCGATCTGCCCCCTGGCGGAGCGCCGTATTACTACAAGGCGCCGTATGCACTCCCGGCATTCAATTGGACCGGATTCTACATCGGCGTGAACGGTGGCGGCGGGTTCGGAAACTCGGCGTGGGACACGACCAGCTCGTTCAGCGCGACCGGCGGCGTGGTCGGCGGCACGGTCGGCTACAACTATCAGATCGGTCCGGCTGTGCTCGGCGCCGAAGGCGATATCGACTGGAGCGGCATTAAGGGCACCACCACCACCGGCGCCTGCCCGGCCGGCTGCACGACCAGCGATTTATGGCTTTCCACCCTGCGTGCGCGCGTCGGCTATGCGGCCGACCGCTTCATGCCCTACGTCACCGGCGGCGGTGCGTTCGGGAACATAAATGCCGCCACCCCGGGCCTGGCCGGAGGCACCGCCACGAACGTCGGCTGGACAGTCGGTGCCGGCCTTGAATTCGCAATTGCCGGCCACTGGTCGGCGAAGGCGGAATATCTCTACGTCGACCTCGGCAAATTCAATTGCGGAGCCGGCTGCGGCGCCCCGGTCGACAACGTATCGTTCACCACCAGCCTCGTTCGGGCCGGCATCAACTACCGGTTCTGATCGCCCTTCGTCACGATCACCAGCGATCGCTGCCAAGCCTCGGGACCAAAATCCTGGGGCTTTTTGTTACTTCCCGTCTAAGCCTTCACCACAGTCGCGCCGAAGGCCGGAACGCGGGCGGCGAAGCTATCGAGCCAGGTGACGAGCCGCGGATGATCGGCGCGCCAATCTCCGCCAAAGCGAAAATCGCGGTAGCCCAGCGCACAGGCGAGCGCAATTTGACCTACATTGGGAAGAGCGGAGCCAGGATCAAGCGCCGGCGGCGCGGCTTCGAGTGCGGCGAGCGCGCGTTTCACTTTGCCGGCCTGGTGATCCAGCCATTTTGGTTCGTGGCGCTCGGGTGGGCGCCAACGGCCTTCGTAGACCGTCAGGATCGAAGCATCGATCAAGCCGTCGCACAGCGCCTGCAATCGCAACGCGGCGAACCGCTCTTTGGATTGGCGCGGAATGATCTTGCCGCCACCGCTCTTGTCGTCGAGGTACTCGAGGATCACGCGCGAGTCGTAATAGCAGGTGCCGTCGTCGGCGATCAGTACTGGAATCTTGCCAAGCGGATTTTGCTCACGGACGGCGTCGCGCGGATCCATGGTGTCGGTTGGCTCGACTTTGACGTCATCGAAGCCGAGCACAGACAGCGCGATCTGCACCTTGCGGCCAAATGGAGAGGGCGCGGCGGAACGCAAGATCATCATGACGGTATCGCTCGGTTGGCGGTTGGAGCCGTAGCCTAGAAAAGCCGATGTTGAAAGGACAATAGTTTGTTGCGGCGGCCGTAAGCCGCACTCAACCGGCGCCGCATTCGCGCGGCACAGACTGCCTCGTCGCTATTAGTGAAGCATGATCCTTGGGGAAAACCGGGTTTCCACTTTTCCGGATCGTGCGACTAGCCGGTCACCACCAGATTGACCGCCTTGGGGCCTTTGCCCTTCTTGTCCGGTTCGACATCGAAGCTGATGCGCTGCCCCTCGATCAGTGACTTCAGCCCCGCGCGTTCCACCGCGGTGATGTGAACGAACACGTCGCGTCCGCCGTCATCAGGCTTGATGAAGCCGTAGCCACGCTCGCCATTGAAAAATTTGACCGTACCGGCCATTGCCATCGAGCAACTCCTTCCCCGTGGTTGCTTCGCCGCCGGCCCCCACGGCGCGACGGCTTGGCTGGACATCCACACAGGCAAGGCCTCGGCCACACAATGGCCTCAGTTTCTCCGCCGGCCCCCACCGGAGGCGGAACGTCTAAGCCAGCAACGCTTCAATTAGCCACATTTTTAGCGTGTGGAAAAGTGGGCGCTGACCGTTGACTAACATCGCCCGGCCGCCGGGTTAGCGGCTTGGGACGGTTTCTTCGGCCAGCCAATCGATCCTGCTGGCCGCTGTCGGCGACAAAGTGCTGGCGATCGCAGGCATAAAGCGGTGCAAATCCGGCTGTAACGTGTGCGGCGGGTTGACAACGATCAGCCCCGAGCCGACCAGACCGGCGTCGCCGCGCGGCGGGTCGAGCGTGAACTCGCAACGCAGAATATCCGGCACCCCAAGCCGCTGCAGCCGACGCGCCAGCGCGTCCGGCCCGCTACGCTCCTTGATCGGATACCACATCAGGTAGATGCCCGTCGGCCATTTGCGGTATGCGTCGGAAAACGCGCCCGACAGGTGCTCGAACTCCCCCGTTTCCTCAAACGGCGGATCGATGACGACAAGGCCGCGGCGCTCCTTTGGCGGCACATATGCGCCGAGCGCGGTCCAGCCGTCGATCGCGACCGATTTGGCGCGGCGGTTGCCACGCAGCGCCGCGGCGAGAAACGCAGCTGCGTCCGGCTCGAGTTCACAGGCGATGAGGCGATCCTGCGGCCGCAACAAATTCGCCGCGACAAGCGGAGAGCCCGGATAGAACCGTAGCTTGCCGTCGGGATTGAGCGCTTCGACGGCGTTAAGATAGGGCGCCAGCAGACTGGCCGGTGCTCCCCCCTGCCCGCGCATATTCCAGAGTTGCTCGATCCCGTTGTGCCATTCGCCGCTGCGGCTCGGCTCCGGACCCAAAAGATCATAGCGGCCGGCGCCGGCATGAGTATCGATCACGCGAAAAGCGGCAGGCTTGCGCTGCAAATGGGAGACGATCCGCGCCAAGACGGCGTGCTTGTGCACGTCGGCGAAATTGCCGGCATGAAACGCATGGCGATAGTTCATCAGCTCCCGCGGAGCGGCGGCATCAGCACTTGGTCCCTGCTGCAGCTGCGTCTTGCGATCTCAGCGCAATCACGAAATTGCAATTCCTTTGACAGGCAGATTCTGACCTCGGTCAACCGCTTCTTGTCGCAGCCGATCGCCATTCCGTTCGGCGAGAGCCCAGGATTTGCCGTCTCGAAAGCCTCCTCGACCGAAGCCGGCGTAACGCTCAGCGGCTCCTGCAGATTGATATATTCGGGCGGAATTTTCACCACCGCACGCGCCTTGCGTATCGTCTCAAAGTAGGCCCGTGGCTCAAGCCCGGAACAGGTCCCGTGCTTGTCCCACTCGTTGAATATGAGATGCGGCGCCGGCATCAGATCAAGCACCGAAGACACGATGCCATGATCGAGCCGCGGCGCCGGCACCTGACAATATTCCGGAAATCCGCGGTCGTATTGCGGCCATAGGCCGTGGACCACAAATGCGTAGGGCCGCGCACCACACTGCGACGTCGGCGCACGTCCTCGTTGCCGGTCAGCGGCTGCGGCGCAGAATGAGGGCGACCAAGACAGCGAGAGAACGTAGAAATCGAACTGCCCCGCCTCGTTCTGCCGCGCATCCTGAGCCGATGCTTGTTGGAGCACGGCGGCGGCAACAACGAACGCAATCAAGGTGGCGCGAGCAACGAACGTGAGCATGATACCCCCCGCAGGACTGCCGTTAGCACGCTTTCACCCATAAGCGGATTGCGTGAACAAATCAAGAACAATCTACGTGC
>CAVWYW010000002.1:0-27105 GCA_963759345.1 uncultured Alphaproteobacteria bacterium | reverse complement strand
GTACACGCTCGTGGAACAACATAACAGGATGGTGCACAGTGCGATCGTTGAAGCGTTCAGCTTGAGCGACATCATCCTCCTCCTTACCCGCCTCCGCATTTCGAAGGCGCGAGTATGCGGCGTTCGGCCGAGGCAACGAAGGCCGGGTTGCGTGGCCGACCCTTACAAATATCCCGTTCCCGCTTCCGCCGCGAAGCGGGCCGGCTCGCCTTCCCAGACGATGCGGGCGTGTTCGAGGACGTAGACGCGGTCGGCGTGCGGCAGCGCGAAGGTGACGTTCTGCTCGCCGAGGAACAGCGTGATGTCGGTGGTCAGCCGCAAACTTTCCAGCGCCTTGGACAGCTGCTCGAGGATGACCGGCGCGAGCCCGAGCGTCGGCTCGTCGAGGATCAGGAGTTTTGGTTTCATCATCAGCGCACGCGCGATGGTCAGCATTTGCTGCTCGCCGCCGGACAGCGTGCCGGCCGCCTGCTTCTGGCGCTCGCGCAGGATCGGAAACAGGTCGAACAGCCAGCCGATCTGTTTGGCGCTCTCGGCGGGCGGCAGATGCTGGCCGCCGAGATCGAGGTTCTCGCGCACCGTCATGTCGGTGAACAATTCGCGGCCTTCGGGGCATTGCACGATGCCGCCGCGGGCGATCGCGGCGGCGGTCGAGGTGCGCAGCGTCGCGCCCTCGCGGCGGATGTCGCCGGTATAGGGGACGAGGCCCGAGATCGCGTTGAACAATGTGGTCTTGCCGGCGCCGTTTAATCCGACGACAGAGACGAATTCGCCGGCGTGGACGTGGATCGATACGTCCTGGAGCGCCTGCGCCTTGCCGTATTGCACGCTGACCTTGTCGACGGCGAGAAACGGCGTCGCGGCATCGCGGAACGAGGCTTCCGGCCGCGCCGCGGTCTCGATGCTGCCGCCGAGATAGACGCGGCGGACTTTCTCGTCGCGCATCACCTCTTCGGCGGTGCCTTCGGCGATGCGCTCGCCGATATACATGGCGATGACCCGGTCGACGAGGCGGGCGACGCTCTTCACGTTATGATCGACGAGGAGCACGGCGCGGCCATCGTCGCGCAATTCGCAGATCAGATCGGAAAACGCTTCGGTCTCCTTCGCGGTCAGCCCGGCGAACGGCTCGTCGATCAGCAGCACCTGCGGATCGCGCGCGATCGCCTTGGCGATTTCGATCTTGCGCAGATCGGCGAAGGGTAGCGTAGCGGGGCGGCGGTCGAGCAGGGTGTCTAGGCCGACGCGCCTGGCAATGGCGCGGGCGCGGGCTTCGGTCTGCGGATCGACGAACAGGCGGGTAAGCTTGTCTGGCAGGAGCGCGAGCTCGATGTTCTCCAACACCGTCTGCCGGTGCAGCGGGCGGGAATGCTGGAACACGATGCCAGCGCCGAGCCGCGCGATCTTGTGCGACGGCCAGCCGGCGACGTCGGTGCCGCCGATGCGGACCGCGCCGGCATCGGGGCGCTCGATCCCCATGATAAGTTTCATCACCGTCGATTTGCCGGAGCCGTTCGGGCCGATCAGGCCGAGGATTTTGCCGCCGTGCACGGTGAGCGCCATGGCCTTGACGGCGACCAGACCGCCATAGCGCTTGGTGAGGCCGCTGACGTCGAGGAGGGCAGCGGCCGGATCGGTCACGCGTTTTCCTTCGTGCGCGTAATGAGGCCGAAGAAGCCGCTGGGGAAGAACAGCACCACGCCGAGCGCCAACGCAAACACGATGAAGTTCGAGAGGTCGCCGAGCGGGCGCAGCAGTTCGCTCATGGCAATGAGAAAGATCGCGCCGAGCACGGCGCCGAGGATGGTGCGGCGGCCGCCGATCACCGCGGCGATGATGATCTGCACGCCGACGGTAATGTCGACCAGCGTCGTGACCGAAGCGGTGCCGAGATAGAAGATCAGCAGCGCGCCGGCGAGGCCAGAGAAGAAGGCGCTGATAATGAAGGCGGCGAGCTTGTGCTTGACGACGTTGAAGCCGAGCGCGCCGGCCTGCACGGCATCCTGGCCGCTCGCCTGCAGGATCAGTCCCACTGGGGAACGCGCCAGCGAGAACAGGATCGCGCCGCTCCCCGCCATGAACCACAATGCAATCTCGTAATTCACCTTATCGCTGATCGAGATTACGTCGGGCACGGTGAGGCCGATCTCGCCGCCGGTCAGTCCCGCAGCGACGACGATGAAGTTTTGCAGCATCAAGACGGCGACGAGCGTGGTCAGCCCGAAATAGGGCCCGCGCACGCGCAGTGCCGGCAGCGCCAGCACCACGCCGCCGACCACGGCGGCAAGCGCGCCGGCGACAAGGCAGAGCCAGATCGGCGGCTGATAAAGATTATCGAGGATGCCCGCGGTATAGGCGCCGACGCCGATCAGGAAGGTTGGGCCGAAATTGACTTCACCGGCGAAGCCGAACAGCAGATCCCAGGCCATCGCGAACACGCCGAAATAGTAGGCGACGGTGAGGAGGCCGAGAATGTAGCCGGAGACGCCGAGCGGCAGGAACGACGCCAGCACCACGACGCCGAGGGAAATCAGCAGCACGCGTGCGGTGGAGTGCGAACGCATCTAGCGGCGTCCCAGGAGCCCGCGTGGGCTCACATACATCACCGCGACAAGGAGGAGGAGCGCGGGGATGGTGCGATAGGCCGGCGAAATCAGATAGGCGGTGATGGTTTCCAGATAGCCGACCACGTAGGCGGCGATGAGCGCGCCCGACACGCTGCCCAGCCCGCCGAGCACGACGATCGCAAACGCGCTCGCGGTCAGCGGCCCGACGCTGTACGACGAGACGCCGAGGAACATGCCGAGCAGCACGCCGGCAATGCCGGCGAGAATGCCGTAGATCGCCCAGATGGCGATGTAGACCTGCGAGAGTTCGACGCCAAGGAGCGTCACGCCGCGCGGATTCATCGAAGCGGCCAGCAGCACCTTGCCGGCACGGGTGCGGTTGACCAGGAGCCAGAGAAGGCCGATCGCAAGCCAGCAGACCACTGCGGTGAAAATTTCGTTGGCGGGGGTGCGGACGCCGACAATCGAGACCACGCCGGCGACGATCGGCGCCACGGTCTTGGCGTTGTTGGTGTAGAGATACGCGATCAACTCCTGGATCATAATGCCCCAAAGGAGCGTCGCGGTGAGGATAAAGATTTCCTTCTCCTCCTCGCGGATCTTGCGCGAGCCCTGCAGCGGCCGCACTACGACGAAGTAGGTGACGAGCGCGGCGACAAATCCCGCCGCCACGCCGATCGCCGCGCCGGTGTAGGCGCCGACATGCAAATCGTTGCCGGCGGCCCAGGCGGCGACCACGGCGGTGACCATCAGCGCGCCATGGGAGAGATTGAGAACGCCGGAGACGCCGAAGATCAGGGCAAATCCGGTCGCGCCGAGCGCGTACAGCGAACTGATCGCAAAACCGTCGATCAGGATCTGCCAGAACAGCATCGGGCCCATCCAGACAGTCTTCCGGCCCGCGGGCGCGGGCCGGAGAGAACGCGAACGGGCGGCCGATCAGCTTTGATCAATTGGCCGCGCCGAGCTTGATGAAGTTCGGAAATTTCAGCTTACCGTTGGCGACATTGGCCGGCCACAGATTGACTTGCTTGCCGTTCTGCCATTGCAGCATCAGGCCGGTGATGGTGCCGGCGCCGATTTTGAGCGCGTGCGGATTGGGCGAATCCTTGCCCTTGAACTGCACACGGCCGATGGTGCCGACGTAATCGGTCTTCTCCAGCGCCTCGACAAGCTTGTCGGGATCGTCGGAACCGGCGCGCTTGAACGCATCTGCGAGGTAATAGACCTCGTCGTAGGCGGTGTAGCCGCAATAGGACGGGAAATTGCCGAACCGCTTCTTGAACGCGGCGACGAACGGCAGCGTCTTTGGCGTGACGGCCACGTCGGGTCCGGAAAAGGCTTGGTAAAGCACGCCGTCGACCGCGCCGTTGGTGTCCTGCCAGAAGCTTGAGTTAGAGGCCTGCGAGGAGACGCCGAACATCGGGATCGGCACTTCCTGCTGCTTCCACTGCACTGTCGGCTGCACGCCGACGTGGGAGATTCCGGTGATCATGACGTCGGGTTTCTGGCCCTCGATCTTGTTGAAGATCGGGGTGAAGTCGGTGGTGTCCGGCGAGACGCGGATGTGATCGAGCACCTTGAGGCCGATCTGCGGCAGGCATTTCAGATATTCCGCATCGAGCGGTGTGGTCCAGGCGGCGTCCTCGCTGATGACGACGGCGCTTTTCATCTTCAGATCTTTGATCAGAAGATCCTTGGCGGCATCGCAGGCGGCGTCAGCGATGCTGGTCGAGGTCGAATAGCCGTGGAACGTGTATTTAAGATGGGCGTAATCCTTGGCGATGTTCTGGGTGATGACGTCGGAAGCGGCGCCCGGCGTAACCATCACCGTCTTCAGCCGGCCGGTCCACGGCTCAAGCGCCAGCACGACTTCGCTGACGTAGCTCGCGATCACGGCGTTGACGTGATCTTCGTTAACCGCGCGCTGGAACGCGCGCACCGATTCCGCGGCGGACGAGTGGTTGTCGTAGGACACGATCTCGATCTTGCGGCCGTCGATGCCGCCCGCGGCGTTGATCTCGTCGGCCGCAAGCTGCGCGGCGAGCGGGATCGATGAGCCGGCGACTGCCTGCGCCTCGGCGATCACGCCGATCTTGATCGGCCCGTTCGCCTGCGCGTGGGCCGGCGTCGCGAATGCAGCGGCGGCAAGGACCAACGCCGAGGTCAATGCCGTGATCGCCGGCGCGCTGTTCTGAAGCGTTTTCATTATGATTCCTCCCTGGGAGATTTGGGCCGCCCGCCTGCTCGGAACATTGTTGTTCAGTCTATCCCAATGTCCCGGTGCGGCAAGCCTACGACCGCTGACCGCGCGTTTGAGCGGATCAAGCCAAGGCTTGGCGGCCTTCTCCCCGGCGGCGCGGGTCGTCGGATCGAGGCTGTTCACAAAATCGTCGAGCAGCAGATCGGTTTCGCCGCGCGCCTTGGAAATCAGGTGCCATTTGGTCGCTTCGGTCGGATTTTTCGGCGCGCCGCGGCCATCGGCGAGGATGCGAGCGAGGCGGTCCATGGCGATGGCGCTGCCGTGCAGCGCCGCCTTGCGGAACAAAGCCGCCGCGGCCGCTTCGTTCTTGGCGACGCCGTCGCCGTTGAACAGCGCGATGGCATACTCGACTTCGGCGTCGGTATTGTCGGCAAGCGCGGCCAAGGACCACAACCGCGCCGCTTCGCGCGGGTCTTTGGGAACGCCGCGTCCCTGTTTGTAGAATGTGCCCAGCGCGTATTGTGCTTCCGGTCTGCCGGCGTCGGCCGCTTGGCGAAGTAGTTCGGCGGCGCGATTGAAATCCTGCGGAAACAATTGGCCCTCCATATAGAGAAGCGCCAGATTGTAGGCGGCGACCGCATGGCCGAGCTTGGCGGCGGCGGCGAGCCATTTGGCGCTCGCGTCGCGGTCGCGCGGACCGCCGCGGCCGCGCAACCGGAACATCGCCAGCGAGAACATCGCCTCGCGGTCGCCGCGGGCGGCGGCGAGCCGATACCACTCTTCCGCCCGCTTATCATCCTGCGGCACGCCTAAACCGGCGGCATAAAGTTCGCCCAGCAGCGTCATCGCCTTCGGGTCGCTCTTCTGATTGACGCGATCGGTCGCCAGCGCAAACGCGGTCAGGAAATAGCCGCGCTGGAACGCGCCGTAAGCGAGATCGAGATCGGCGCCGTTTCCGCGGGGATTGGCGCCCAAAGGCGGCTGCGCCGGTGCCGTTTGCTGATTGTCTTTTTCCGCCGCCGGCTTGTCGGCTTTTTCATGGGGTTTGTGATGTGCCGGCCCGGATTTCGGCGGCGGCGTTTCGGTCTGCGCCCACGCGAGCTTCGGCGCGGCGAGGATCGCTGCAAGCGCCAGTGCCGCGGCGATCCTAAGCGCCGTACGGATCATTGGCCCGCTCCCGCATGGGCGCGACGAGCGCTGCGCTTGCCGTCTCGATCGCGCCGACCGGTCCCGCTGGCTGCGTCCATATCCACTCACCAAGGGCAATGAAATCGGCACCGGCCTGTGCGAGCAGGGCGACCTCGTCGGGACTTGCGGCATAGCCCACACACGGCGGCTCGAACACTTCCGCCCACCATCTGATGCGCTCCAGTATGGCTTCGAACGGCGCGCGGTTGCCCCGGCGGTCCGGCTCGCCAAACATGACATAGTCGCCGCCAGATTCGCCCGCGAGCATGGCATCATGACGGCTGTGCAAGCCCCCAGCGCCGGCGATGCGATCGGGCTTGAGCGTGCCGACCGCGGCGATCAGTGCCTCGGTGCCGGTCAGGTGGGCGCCGTCGACGCCGGCGCGGGCGGCGATCTCGGGATGGCCGTCGAGCAACAGCGCGATGTCGCGGCGCTGGATGATGGCCGCGATGGTCTTGGCGCGATTGATCAGCGTGCGTTCGTCGGTGTCTTCGAGACGAAGCAGGACGGCTGCGATATCGCCGGCAGACAACGCAGCTTCGAGATTGGACACGAAGGGTGCGGCGTCACCAAGCACCGGAGTGACAAGATAAAGTCGCGGAGGAGGGCGCTCCGCATTCATCCGCCCCCGCGAAGCGGAGGAGGATTTCAAGCGGCTTTCCGTTCGAGATCGGCCTTCCACTGCCCGAGCGAGGCGAGGCCGTTCATCCGGGCGCGATGGCCAAACGCGCGTTGGGCGGCGGCGACGTTCTCCGATTTGCCCGACCACGCCTTCTGCGGTGCCGCCTGCAAAGCGCGGCCATAGGAGAAAGTCACCCGCCACGGCAGCGGGCCCATTTTGTTGATGGCGTCGAGATGCGCGGTCGCTTCCTCGTCGCTCTGGCCGCCGGACAAGAATGCGATTCCGGGAACCGCGGCCGGCACACAGGCTTTGAGCACGCGCAGCGTCTTCTCCGCGACTTCCTCGACCGAAGCGCGCTTTGCCGACTTTTTGCCCGGCACGATCATATTGGGCTTGAGCACCATGCCTTCGAGCGGAACGCGCTGATAGAACAGCTGCTCGAACACCGTGTTGAGCAGCCATTCGGTGACCATAGCGCAGCGGTCGATGTCGTGGTCGCCGTCCATCAGAACCTCAGGTTCGACGATCGGCACAATATCTTCGTCCTGGCACAGCGCGGCATAGCGGGCGAGCGCGTGAGCGTTCGCCAACAGGCAGCCAAAGCTCGGAATGCCGGGGCCGATATCGATGACCGCGCGCCATTTGGCGAACTTGGCGCCGAGGCCGCGATATTCCACGAGCCGCTCGCGCAGCCCGTCGAGCCCTTCGGTAATCACTTCATTCGGACAGAACGGCAGCGGCTTGGTACCCTTGTCCACTTTTATTCCCGGGATCGAGCCCATTTGCTCGATAACCTTGACCATCGGCGTGCCGTCCTTTGCGTTCTGCCGGATGGTTTCGTCGTAAAGAATGACGCCGGAAATGTACTTCGACATCGCTTCCTTGCTGCGAAACAGCATTTCGCGGTAATCGCGCCGTGTGATCGGCGTCGACTCGGTGTCGATGGCGTCGAAGCGCTTCTTGATGGTGCCGGTCGATTCATCGGCGGCCAGGATGCCGCGTCCGGGCGCAACCATCGCGTCCGCGACCTTGTTCAGTTCGGCGAGGTTCATCGCACTCTCCTCAACTTCGTTTCGAGCCTAACGCTATTATGCCTCATCCGCGGGACATTGCGGGAGTGGGGGAAACCTTCAACACCTCGACCCCGGGCAGCGTCTTGCCCTCGAGCAATTCCAGAAACGCGCCGCCTGCGGTCGAGACGTGGCTCAATCGCGACGTCACTCCGGCCTTGTTCAGCGCTGCCACCGTATCGCCGCCACCTGCAAAGCTGACAAGCTTGCCGGCTGTCGTGAGTTCCGCCGCCGCCTCGGCAACTTCGATCGTGCCGTTGTCGAACGGTTCGACTTCGAAGGCCCCGAACGGCCCGTTCCACACCAGCGTTTTGGCGCGGGCCAAAGCCGAAACGACGTATTCGATGCTGCGCGGGCCGATGTCCAAAATCATGTCGTCCGGGCCGACCTCATCCACCGCCACCACCCGGGACGGCGCGAACGCCGTCAGCTTTCGCGCCACGACCACGTCCACCGGCAAAACGATCTCACGATGCAGCGATTTGGCCTTGGCCAGGACGTCGCGGGCTGCCGGAATCAGATCGTTCTCGCAAAGCGATTTGCCGACCGGTTTGCCTTGCGCCGCGAGAAAGGTGTTGGCCATGCCGCCGCCGATGATCAGCGTGTCCACTTTCTCCAGCAGGTGGCCGAGCAGTTCGAGCTTGGTGGAAATCTTGGCGCCGCCGACGATCGCCGCGACCGGATGCTGCGGCGTCTCGAACGCCTTCTTGAGCGCATCAAGCTCGGCCTGCATGGCGCGCCCGGGATACGCGATCAGATGCGACGCGGTCACGATCGAGGCGTTGGCCGCATGCGCGCGGTGTGCGACCGAGAAGGCTTCGTCGACAAAGACGTCGCCCAAAGCGGCGAGCCGCCTGGCGAATTCCGGATCGTTGTTTTCCTCCTCGGGATGGAACCGCGTGTTCTCCAGACAGAGAATGTCGCCGTTCTTCATGGCGGCAATCGCGGTTTCCGCTTTCGGGCCCACGCAATCTTCGGCGAAGGCCACCGGCCGTTTCATCACCCGCGCCACCTCGGCGGCGACCGGCCGCAGCGAATATTTCGGATCGGGCCCCTTGGGCCGGCCAAAATGCGACAGCAGAATCACTTTGCCGCCCTTGTCGGCGATCTCGATGATGGTCGGTGCCGCTTCTTCTATGCGGGTCGCATCCGAAACTTTGCCGTCTTGCATCGGCACGTTGAGGTCAACGCGCACGAGCACGCGCTTGCCCTTCAGGTCGGCGTCATCGAGGCTGCGGAAAGATTCATTAGCGGAGAAGATTTGGCGTCGCTGGTGTTGTCCCCAGGCCAGATATCACTTGAACAAATATGGCCGGCGATGTTCAGCTGAGCTTGCCCATCGCTACGGCGGTGTCGATCATGCGATTGGAGAAACCCCATTCGTTGTCGTACCAGGACATGATGCGCACCAGCGTGCCATCCATCACCTTGGTTTGATCCATGTGGAACACCGAGGAATGCGGGTCGTGGTTAAAGTCGGTGGAAACATTGGGCGCGTCCGTGTAGCCGAGAATGCCCTTGAGCTGCTGCTCGGCGGCGCGCTTGATCGCGGCGTTGACCTCGTCCTTCGAGGTCGCGCGCTTGGCGACGAACTTGAAGTCGATGACCGAGACATTCGGCGTCGGCACGCGAATCGCGACGCCGTCGAGCCGCCCTGCGAGTTCCGGCAGCACCAGACCGACGGCCTTCGCCGCGCCGGTCGAGGTCGGGATCATGTTCAGCGCCGCGGCGCGCGCGCGATACAGATCCTTATGCACCTGATCGAGCGTCGGCTGGTCGTTGGTGTAGGAGTGCACCGTAGTCATAAAGCCTTTGTCGATGCCGACCGCGTCGTTGAGCACCTTGACGACCGGAGCGAGACAATTGGTCGTGCACGAAGCGTTGGAAACGACGGTGTGCGCCTTCGCCAGCTTATCGTGGTTGACGCCGTAGACCACGGTGAGGTCGGCGCCATCGGCGGGCGCGGAAATCAGAACGCGCTTGGCGCCGGCGGTCAGATGCGCCGCCGCTTTTTCCTTCGAGGTGAAGATGCCGGTGCATTCGAGTGCGACGTCGATGCCGAGCTCTTTCCACGGCAGCTGCGCCGGATCCCGGTGGGCGGTGACCTTGATCGGGCCGTTGCCGCAGTTGAGGGTGTCGCCTTTGACCGTCACCTCGCCAGGAAAGCGTCCATGCACTGAATCGAAGCGAAGCAGGTGCGCGTTAGTCTCGACCGGAGCCAGATCGTTGATGGCGAGGAACTCGATATCCTTGCGCCCCGCTTCCATCGCCGCCCGCAAGATGTTGCGGCCAATGCGGCCAAATCCGTTGATGGCTACGCGTACTGACATGCCGATCTCCTGTAACCTTATAGACGCGCCAGCGCCGCCTCGGCCACCTTCTCGGGCGTAATACCAAAATGTTGGTAAAGCTCCTTATAGGGCGCGCTGGCGCCAAAGCTGCTCATGCCGACAAAAGCGGCATCCGAGCCGATGATGGCGTCCCAGCCCTGGCGGATTCCTGCCTCGACCGCGACGTTGACCTTGGCTTTGCCGATCAGCGACGCCTGCTGGTCTTTCGGCGCGGCGAGGAACAGTTCAAAGCACGGCACCGATACGACGCGCGCGGCAACGTTGCGTTCGGCGAGAAGCTTTTGCGCTGCGACCGCGATGGGGACTTCAGAGCCGGTCGCGAACAGCGACACCGCGGCCCCCGCCGCTCCCTCCCCCGCTTGCGGGGGAGGGTAGGGAGGGGGAGCTGCGATCAGCTCGTATGCGCCGTGAGCGCAGCGGTTGGCTGCGTCGAAGCCTTGGCGCAGTTGCGGCACATTCTGCCGTGTCAACGCGAGCACGCTCGGTCCAGTGTTTGTCTCGAGAGCGAGCTGCCAGCACTCAATCGTCTCGACCGCTATCGCATGGCCGGAACACTTTAAGATTGGGGATGGCGCGCAACGCGGCCAGGTGCTCGACCGGCTGATGCGTCGGTCCGTCTTCGCCCAGACCGATGGAATCGTGCGTCATGACGTGGATGACGCGCTGTCCCATCAGCGCGGCGAGCCGGATCGCCGGCCGGCAATAATCCGAGAACACCAGGAACGTGCCGGAGTAAGGAATGATCCCGCCGTGCAGCGCCATCCCGTTCATGGCCGCCGCCATGCCGTGCTCGCGGACGCCGTAATGGATGAAGCGGCCGCCATAGTCCGCCGCGCTCAACGCTTTCATCGCCTTGGTGCGGGTGTTGTTGGAGCCGGTGAGGTCGGCCGAGCCGCCGACCATTTCCGGCAGCGCCGGCGTCAGAGTCTTCGAGCGCAAATTCGGATGCGGCGCGGGTCGCCATCTCCTTCGGAGTCTCGGCGAGTTTCTGCTTAACCGCCGCGACTGCCGCCGAAAGTTTGTCCGCCGGCAACTTGCCGTTGATACGGCGTTCGAACTCGGCACGTTTTTGCGGATCGATCGCGGCGAGGCGTTGCTGCCAGGCAAGTCGCGCCGGACGGCCGCGCGCGCCGGCAGCACGCCATTGCTCGCGGATGGCAGCGGGAATTTCGAACGGCGGCGCGGTCCAGTTCAGCTTTTGCCGCGTCGCCTGCGATTTCGTCGGCGCCGAGCGGTGAGCCGTGGGTTTTTTCGCTGCCGGCCTTGGTCGGTGCGCCGTAGCCGATGATGGTGCGGCAGGCGATCAGCGACGGCCGGTCGGATTTCTTCGCCGCTTCGATCGCGGCGCCGATCGCCGCCGGGTCGTGGCCGTCGATGCGTGTCGCCGACCAGCCGGCCGCCTCGAAGCGTTTGACCTGATCGACGCTGTCGGTGAGCGCCAGCGGGCCATCGATCGAGATGCCGTTATCGTCGAACAGCACAATGAGCTTTCTCAGCTTCAGGTGCCCGGCGAGTGCGATGGCTTCCTGGCTGATGCCTTCCATCAGGTCGCCGTCGGAGGCGAGCACGTAGGTGGTGTGATCGACAATGTCGTCGCCGAACAAAGCCGCAAGGTGGCGTTCGGCAATCGCCATTCCCACGGCGTTGGCAATGCCTTGGCCGAGCGGGCCGGTTGTGGTCTCGATGCCCGGGGTATGTCCGTATTCGGGATGACCGGGCGTCAGCGAGCCGAACTGGCGAAAGCGCTTGAGCTCGCCGATGGTCATCTTTTCGTAGCCGAGCAGATGAAGGAGCGCGTAGATGAGCATCGAGCCGTGGCCGGCCGAGAGCACGAAGCGGTCGCGGTCGGGCCAGGCGGGATCGGCCGGATCGAATTTCAGGAAGCGCGTAAACAGCACCGTCGCGACGTCGGCCGCGCCCATTGGCAGACCGGGATGGCCGCTATTCGCCTGCTCGACCGCATCCATCGCCAGCGCGCGAATGGCGTTCGCCATCGACGCGTGTTCCGCGTGCCCTGCCGGGCCAAAATCGGCGGCGGGAAAGCGGGGTGATTGGGCGAGAGCTGCGCTCGCCGCGAGAAGACGGTCCGGCATCGTCCTTAAATCGGCCAATTGCGGCGTGAGGCGGATGGCCGCGGTGACGAAATAGCATGGGAGGGACTGGAGTCAAATGCATGCCGGAACCCGAATCGCGTCATGCACAGGGCTGCGGACCATACCGCTTTCGGCGTTGACGCTTCTCCTCGATGGGACGTAAGCTTCTGTTGATAAATAATTGCCGGTGCTCAGTTTTCACCGTGCCCCGGAGTATGATGGCCGCAACCGGATGGCCACATGAGCGAAACCGATTCCGTGGAGATCGCGAGCCGGCGTCTCGCGCTTGCGCTCGATGCGCTGGAAGTAGCCGCCGAGCGGCGCGACGAGACCGATCGCAACGCGCAGGTCCTGGCGATGCAGATCCAGGCGCTCGACAATGATCGCGCCCGGCTGGCCAGCGAGCTTGATCAGGCGGCAGCCCGCTCGCGCGGTCTCGAAGCGGCAAATCGGGACGTCGCGCAACGCATCGCGCAGGCGATCGAAACGATCAACGGCGTTCTGACCGACGAACACTGAAGACAGCTCGGGCGGGAAAGCCGAGCGTGAAATGTCCTGGTGCAATGTCTTGGTCAATATCTGGGAGTTGCAATGTCTCAGGTCAGCGTCACCATTAACGGCCGGCAGTTTCGCATGGGCTGCGAGGATGGTCAGGAGGACCATCTGACCAATCTCGCGCGTGAGCTCGATGCGCGCATCGCCGATCTGCGCGGCAAATTCGGCGAGATCGGCAACTCACGCCTTACCGTGATGGCAGCGCTCACTATTGCCGACGAGCTGACTGAAATGAGTTCGCGCATCAAACAGCTCGAGCAGGAACTCGCGGCCGCGCAGGATGCACATGCCGTCGCCGCCAATCGCGACGAAGTCGTGCAGGAAGCGGTCGCGGCGGCGCTGCTGAGTGCCGCCGAGCGCATCGAAGCCGTCACCAAAAAACTCAATCAGAACGTCGGCGGCAGCAGCGTCGCGCTGGGGTAGGCTGGGGCGGTTTCACGCCGGCAGGTGCGCGCCCGTTCCCAAGCCACTGCTTGATCAGCGCGGCTATCGTGCCGTCCGCCATCAGTGCGGCCTGGGCCTTGCCGATCGCTTGGCGCAACGCCGGGTTTTTCTTGGCGACGCAGATCCCGAGGCGTTCGTGCGTGATGCCGACTTCGACGACCTTAAGCTTCGGGCGGTCGCGCACGAACCATTCGGTGACCGGGGCGAGTTTCATGAAGGCGTCGCAGCCGCCGGTCGACAGATCGCCGAGCGCCGTCTCGATCTCATCATAGGCGTAGACCCGCACGCGCGCCGCACGATGCTCGGCAACGAGTTTATCGGCGACCGGCTGGCTGGTATTGCCCTGCTGCACGCCGATCACCAGCCCGCGGAGATCGGCGATCCCGTGCACGTTGGGATGCCGGCCGGTGTCGACCACGAGCGATTGACCGGAGTCCACATAAGGCGGGCAGAAATCAGCGATCCTTTGACGTTCGGGAGTGATCGTGGTGCCCGAGGCAATGCAGTCATAGGTGCCGGCATCGAGACCGGCGAAGATGCCGTTGAAGTCGGCGCCCTTGTAGGGAACCAGTTGCCAGGCGCGGCCGAGTTTCTCGGCGATGCGCTGCATGAGGGTGACGTCGAAACCGGCCGGACCGTTCTCACCCATGAACTCGAAAGGCGGGTCGGGGAGGGCTGCGCCCACGCGCAACGGCGCCGCACTTCTGGCGAGGCCCGCGCCGAGCGCGCTAGTCGCCAGCAGCGGCAAGGCGGCGAGCAGGTGGCGGCGTTTCATTTTCCGCTCTTTCCTGAATGTGTCGGGACCAACGTAGCGTCCGGCGCCGCTAAGCACTAGATTGCTGAAGCGGGGCTGCCTGGTGCGTAAGGAGACAACACCTCGGGGCCTTACGATCCTAACGGGAGCTGTCCCTACCGGGCTCTTGGGCTCGGATACATGGCGCCCACCTACTTATGTAGGTTCCCGGGATCGCGCTCCTACGGCCGGCGCGGCTCCGCACTTATCGATATGACCTCGTCAATCTGCATGGATGATCCGAAGGTGGTTCTTCGCCGCGACGCGATCGCGCGGCGCGACGCGCTGCCGGCGGACGCGCGGCAGGCGGCCGCCGAAGCCATCGCGGCGCGGCGGTTTCCGCTGCCGCTTGCGCCGGGCGTCATCGTCTCCGGCTTCATGCCGCTTGGGAACGAAATCAATCCGCTGCCATTGATGCGCAAGCTCGCGGAGGAGGGCGCACGGCTTGCTCTGCCGGTCGTTGCCGGACGTGGCAAGGCGCTGGTTATGCGCGCATGGACCTTTGGTGCGCCGCTCACTGCCGGCGTCTGGGGCATCCGCGAGCCGACGCCGGAGGCGGCGGACGTGGAGCCCGACATTCTCCTCGTGCCGCTGCTCGCCTTTGACCGCACCGGGCATCGCCTCGGCTATGGCGGCGGTTATTACGATCGCACCATCGCGGAGCTGCGGGCGCGCAAGCCTGTCGTTGCGGTGGGGCTCGCGTTCGCCGCCCAGGAAGTTCCGGAGGTGCCGGCCACGCCCCGCGACGCGCGTCTTGATCTTGTGCTAACCGAGCGCGAAGTCATCGATTTGCGAGGCCAGTAAAGCATGCGCATTCTGTTCGTCGGCGATGTCGTCGGCCGTACTGGGCGGGCGGTTGTCACCGAGCGGCTCCCAGGCCTCATCCGCGACTGGAAACTCGATTTCGTCGTGGTCAATGGCGAGAACGCCGCCGGCGGCTTCGGCATCACCGAAACGATCTATAACGAATTGCTTGAAGCTGGCGCCGACGCCATCACGCTCGGCAATCACGCCTGGGATCAAAAAGAGGCGCTGGTTTTCATCGAGCGCGCGCCGCGCCTGATCCGGCCGATCAATTATCCGCCCGGCACGCCGGGCCGCGGCGCGGCCTTGTGCGAGACGAAAAGCAGCGCGCATGTTCTGGTCATCAATGCCATGGGGCGCGTTTTCATGGATCCGCTCGACGATCCGTTCGCCGCAATCGATCGCGAATTGACCGCCTGTCCGCTGACGAAAAGCGCGGACGCCATCCTGGTCGACATGCACGGCGAGACCACCAGCGAAAAGCAGACGATGGGCTATTTCTGCGACGGCCGCGCCAGCATTGTCGTCGGCACCCATACCCACGTGCCGACCGCCGACGCGCGCATTCTGCCGGGTGGCACCGCGTTCATGAGCGACGTCGGCATGACCGGCGACTACGATTCGGTGATCGGCATGACCAAGGAAGAGCCGCTGCAGCGCTTCACGCGCAAGATTTCTTCGTCGCGTTTCGAGGCGGCGACCGGCCCGGCGACGTTATGCGGCATCGCGGTCGAGACCGACCCGAAGACCGGGCTCGCCGTGCGGGTCGGGCCGGTGCGCCTCGGCGGCGGCCTCGAACAGGCGATGCCGGCATTCTGGTCCTGAGCGCGGTTCGGCCCCATCTTTATTTCCTCCTTGAGCAGCACTATTAGGGCGTCGCTGCGCTCGCAACGACGGAGAAAACGAGAGAGACGAAGCGATGGCCGGTCATTCCCAGTTCAAAAACATCATGCACCGCAAAGGGCGGCAGGATAAGGTCAAATCCAAGCTGTTCGGCAAGCTCGCGCGTGAAATCACCGTTTCCGCCAAGATCGGTTTGCCCGATCCGGCGATGAATCCGCGGCTGCGCGCGGCGATCATTGCCGCCCGCGCGGAAAACATGCCGAAGGACAATATCGATCGCGCCATCAAGAAGGCCACCGGCGGCGACGCTGAGAACTACGAGGAAATTCGTTACGAGGGCTACGGACCGGGCGGCGTTGCCGTCATCGTCGAGGTGCTGACCGATAATCGCAATCGCACGGCCGGCGAAGTGCGTGCGACCTTCACCAAGAGCGGCGGCAACCTCGCCGAGACCGGCGCAGTCTCGTTCATGTTCGACCATGTCGGCGTCATCGAATACGACGCCAAAGCGGCGAGCGCGGACGCGATGTTCGAAGCGGCGCTCGAAGCCGGCGCCGACGATGTCGTGTCGAGCGAAGACGGTCATGAGATTTATGCCGCGCCCGATCGCTTCGGTTCGGTCGCCAAGGCGCTGGAGACAAAGTTCGGCGAGCCGCGCAAAGCCTCGCTGGTATGGCGTCCTCAGAACACGGTTTCGGTCGACGACGAGCAGGGCGAAAAGGTTCTAAAGCTCATCGACAGCCTCAACGAGCATGACGACGTGCAAAACGTCTATGCCAATTTCGAGGTCTCGGACGCGCTCGTAAAGGATGAGCGCGTAGCGACAAGTTAGAATTTTAGTTCTACGACGTCACCCGGTCGAAGTGCATTGATGGCCGCCACGATCTGCGCTTCGCGCGTGCGAAGGTCCGGCCAATTCGCAGTCGGCAATACCAAGATTGCCAACCGCCGCTGGGCCAGATTCTGCTGATGGCGAAGATTTTGATCGGTCGTCACCAGCGCATCGAATTTTGCTTCGGTCGCCGTCAGGAGTTCGCCGTTATCAAGCTGGTGCCATCCCATTTCATAGGCTGTTGATACGGTATGTTCGTTTAGTGCACGACGGAGCGGTACGGGCGTGCCCTGGTCAAACAATATTTTCATGCAGAAAAAATGGTCGCATTTTTCAGGCAACCAGGCTCTGTTCGGCGTGGCGAAGTACCAGCTCCACCTGTTCGCGAGTCACTCCCGGAAACCACTCCAGGAAGTCATCGATGCGAGCGCCGCCTTCGAGATTTTCAAATAAGGCCCTCACCGGCACGCGCGTGGCTTTGAACAGCCACTCGCCACTAACTTTGCCGGGAACACGTTCCACCGCCGGGCAGGTGCTCCAATCTAACATGCGATCGAATTCTACGGGCGGCGCCGGACATCTGCAAGGTTGCGGGCGCAAACGACAAATCGCCGAGGGCGCTTTGCCGGCGGCGATGGTGGGTCTATCACCAAACCATAATGACCCGCCCGATTCGCATTCTCGGCATCGATCCGGGGCTCCGCCGCACCGGTTGGGGCATGGTGGAGATTGCCGGCAACCGGCTCGGGTTTATCGGCTGCGGTTCGGTGACGACGAACGATCGCGACACGCTGGCGGCGCGGCTTCTTGCCATCTACGACGGCCTCATGCGCATCCTTGACGAGTTTCGTCCTGACGAAGCGGCGGTCGAGGCGACTTTCGTCAATCGCGACGCCAAGGCGACGCTGAAGCTCGGCCAGGCGCGCGGGATCGCCATGGTGGTGCCGGCGAAGGCCGGCGTACCGGTTGCCGAATACGCCCCCAATCTGGTGAAGAAAAGCATTGTCGGCGCCGGCCACGGTGATAAGGCCCAAGTTCGCATGATGATCGGTGTGCTGCTGCCCAAGGCCGACCCGTCCTCCGACGACGCCGCCGATGCGCTCGCTATCGCCGTGACGCACGCGCATCATCGGCAGAGCGTAATTCTTCACGCGGCGCTAAAGGTCGCAGTGCGATGATTGGCAAGCTCAAAGGCGTGATCGACTCCTACGGCGAGGATTCCGTCATCCTCGACGTCAACGGTGTCGGCTATCTGGTGCATTGCTCGGCGCGGACCTTACAGGAATTGCCTCGCGTCGGCGAGCCGGCGACGCTGGCGATCGAAACCCATGTGCGCGAGGACCAGATTCGTTTGTTTGGTTTCACGACCGATGCCGAGCGCGAATGGTTCCGGCTCCTGCAAACCGTGCAGGGAGTCGGCACCAAGGTCGCGCTTGCCGTGCTCGGCACGCTCAAACCGTCCGAGCTCGCGTCCGCCATCGCGATGCGCGACAAGGCGATGGTGGCGCGCACGCCGGGCGTCGGGCCGAAGGTCGCCGAGCGCATCGTCACCGAGCTGAAAGACAAGGCGCCGGCGTACACCGATGTCGATCCGGCTTTGGTTCGGCTCTCCGGCGCGCTCGACGAGAAGCGCGCGCCGCAACCGATTTCCGACGCCGTATCGGCGCTGGTCAACCTCGGCTATGCGCAGCCGCAGGCTGCGGCCGCCATTGCGGCTGCGGCGCGCAACGCCGGCGACGGCGCCGAGGTGCGGACGCTGATCCGGCTCGGCTTAAAGGAGCTGGCGAAGTGAAACGCCAAGCAAAACGCCAAGCCAAGCCTCAAGCTAAACTCACTCAAATCAGATCGCGAACTGATTGCGGCCGCGACCGCGGCGATCAAACAACGCTATCGTGATGACTGGCAGGAAGTTGGTGCGGCGCTTCGAACCCGCTCGGGCAAGATTTTCACCGGCGTCAATCTCGACGCCTATCTCGGCCGCATGGCGGTCTGTGCCGAAGCGGTTGCGCTGGGCCGCGCCGTGGTGGATGCGGGAGACGCCGGCATCGACACCATTGTCGCGGTGCGTCATCCGCCGCCGACTGAAAAAGATCAGACTATCGCGGTGGTGTCGCCGTGCGGCGCCTGCCGCGAACTCATTTTCGACTATGATCCGAAAGCGCGCGTGATTGTGCCGAACGGGAAGTCGCCGTCGGTCGTGCAAATCGGCGAACTCTTGCCGAACAAATACAGCCGGGGGTCGGAGGGGTGAGCACCAGCCCCGGACGCAAGCTCGTCACGCCCGAACGTCGCGATGAAGATGCGGCGGAGGCGACGTTGCGGCCGCAGCGGCTCTCGGAGTTCATCGGTCAGGAACAGGCGCGAAAAAATCTGAGCGTGTTCATCGAAGCGGCCCGCGCGCGGCGCGAGGCGCTCGATCATGTCTTGTTTGTCGGCCCGCCCGGACTTGGCAAAACCACGCTGGCGCAGATCGTGGCGCGCGAGCTTGGCGTGAATTTCCGCGCTACCTCCGGGCCGGTGATCGCCAAGGCCGGCGATCTGGCCGCGCTCCTCACCAACCTCGAAGAGCGCGACGTGCTGTTCATCGACGAGATGCATCGGCTCAACCCCGCGGTTGAGGAAGTGCTCTATCCGGCGATGGAAGACTTCCAGCTTGATCTCATCATCGGCAGCGGGCCGGCGGCGCGTTCGGTGAAAATCGATCTCGCCAAATTCACGCTCATTGGCGCGACCACCCGCGCCGGGCTCCTCACCAATCCGCTGCGCGACCGCTTCGGCATTCCGGTACGGCTCAACTTTTATTCCGAGGCGGAGCTCGAACAGATCGTCAATCGCGGCGCGCGGGTGCTCGGCATCAGCGTGACCCCTGACGGCGCCAACGAGATCGCCCGCCGCGCGCGGGGCACCCCGCGCATCGCCGGGCGGCTCCTGCGCCGGGTGCGCGATTTCGCCGCCGTTGACGGCGCGCCCGCGATCGATCGCGCCGTCGCCGACAAGGCGCTCGCCGCGCTCGAGGTCGATGCCGCCGGCCTCGATGCCATGGACCGGCGTTATCTGACGACAATCGCGATGAACTACGGCGGCGGCCCGGTCGGCGTCGAGACGCTCGCCGCGGCGTTGTCGGAACCGCGCGACGCCATCGAAGACATCATCGAGCCTTATCTGATCCAGTGCGGCTTCCTGCAACGAACGCCGCGGGGCCGGCTGATCACCGGCCACGCGTTCCGTCATCTTGGCCTCGCCGAGCCGTCACGCGATCCGGCGCAATTCGGGCTGTTCGCGCAAGAGGACGAGTGATATCCCTTATCTCCGGACCCACCGCGACGGCGGCATCCAACAAGCGAACAAAGTTACGCGCGTACCCGGATCACGCGATGGTGTTGCTCAATTCGTCTGTTGTAATGGCGGACGTTGTTCCGACGCTAATAGCCAGGTGGATACGGCGCATACCCGCATTGGGTGCTGTTGTAGGATTATTGCGGCGGGCGCGCCGGCAGCGGCCCCGGCGGCGGCGGCACCGAGGCCGACACTGCCCAACACCTGGGGCCCAGCCGCCTACGATAAACGCCGCCACGATAAGCTACACCGCCACGATAAACGCCGCCGCGATAAACCCCGCCACGGTAAACTCCGCCGACGCGGACGCCGCCTGCGCGGACAGCGCCGGCGTGGACCCCGCCAACGCGGACGCCGCCACCGCGGTACGCGGAAGCATCAGTCGAAACGCATGCGATACAAAGAACAGCAGCGGCGATGGCAGTGATGGCTCGATACGACATGGCATGTCCTTTTTCAGGTCAGCCCTCGGCACATGGCAAGCTCAATGCCAAGCGAGAACTGTCCGACTGCCCCTCAGGAGGACGGTAAATCACGATTGGTAGCGCGAGTGTTTCTTTACGGAGTAAACCGCCAGCGATTATCGCGATCGATTTAGACAATATGTCCAATCAAGCATCAAAAATCCTGCGCGACCTCGATGATCCATTCCCAGCGGGAAAAATAATTTGCCGAAATGCGGCTGACGTGCTCGGGCTTGCCGTGAGACGGGTTTCGCGGAAGTAGCGCGGCGGACGCGCAGGGCGGGGCGAATATATGCCGGAAGACGATGTCAGGCGGTTGTCATTGCGGCCGGGTGCGGTTTCGCGTCACCGCGGATCTTGCGCGCATCACCGACTGCAATTGTTCGATCTGCGCCAAGAAAGGCTTCTTGCATCTGATCGTCGCGCCGGAGCAGTTCGAGCTTTTGAGCGGCGCCGATGCGCTGACCACCTACCGGTTCAACACCGGCACGGCGCGGCACACCTTCTGCGCCACCTGCGGCATTCATCCCTTCTACGTGCCGCGCTCGGATCCGGATAAAATCGACGTCAACGTTCGCTGTCTCGACGGCGTCGATATCGCAACGCTGTCGGTGCAACCTTTCGACGGCCAAGAATTGGGAGCACGCGATGACGGCGCGGGTGCCTTGGAGATGAACCGATGACCCGCATCCCGCTTGACGGCGAAATCCGCGACGGCCGCCACTTCTTATCGTGCGGGTCTATTACGAGGACACCGACTTCACCGGCATCGTCTATCACGCCAATTATCTGCGCTATATGGAGCGCGGGCGCACCAATTATCTGCGGCTGATCGGCGCCGACCACCGCGCGTTGTTTGAAGCGGCCGAGAAAGAGGCGCCGGGATTTGCGTTCGTCGTGCGCTCGATGAATCTCGACTTCCTGCGGCCGGCACGTATGGACGACGTGCTCGACGTCGTCACTGAACCGGAGGATGTGAAGGGCGCCTCCATCACCCTGCGCCAGCGCGTCATGCGCGGCGAAGAGCTTCTGGTCGAAGCGCCACGTCCGTGTGGCTTTTATCAGCGGTGGTCGCGCCCGCCCGATTCCGAAGCCGCTGCGTCTCGCCATGAAGCCGATCACGAGGCGCTGCAGTCCTGAACAGCTGACGCGCGGCGCCCACTCGACTGTCGCCAAGGTCGACGGCACGGCCAGACTCATGTAAAGGGTATTAACATGAGTTGGTCGAAGGAAGACAAGGACGGCCCGCGCGGCTACCACCACGGCAATCTGAAAGAAGCGCTGCTTCGCGCCGCGCTGGAACTGATCGCGCAAAAGGGACCGGCCGGCTTCACCTTTGCGGAAGCGGCACGCTGGGCTGGGGTCAGCCCGGCGGCGCCTTATCGCCATTTTCGCGACCGCGACGAGCTTTTGTCCAGCGTAGCGCTGCGCGGCTTCAATCAATTCGAGGCGGTGTTGGCGCGGGCCTGGGACGAAGGCCGGCCCGACGCCTTCACGGCGCTCGACCGGCTGGGCCGGGCGTACCTTGAGTTTGCCCGCACCGAGCCGGCTTATTACTCGGCCATGTTCGAGGCTGGAATTCCGCTCGCGACCAACTCCGAACTGCGCGAAGCGGGTGATCGGGCGTTCGCCGTGCTGCGCGGCGCGGCGGAAAAACTGTGCGGCCATATGCCTCCGGGCGGTCGACCTCCGGCGCTGATGGTCGCACTCCATATCTGGGCAATGGCGCACGGCATCGCGTCGTTGTTCGGCCGAGGCGATGCGGCGAAACGCAATTTGCCAATGGCACCGGAAGAACTGCTGGAGGCCGAAGTGCTGGTTTACTTGCGCGGCCTTGGCGTGTCGGAAGCCAAAACCGCGCGTCCGGGATAGCGGACGGCAGTGCCCTTCACAAAACCGCGAGGCTCTTGACAGCCAGAAAGCGCGATGTAAATGTTATTTACATTCACACCTAGGAGGCACCATCATGGTCCTCGTCGACAAGCTCGATGAACTTGGAAAACCGGCCTGGATCGCGCTGGCGGTCCTCGGCTTTATCGCCTGGTGGCCAGTCGGCCTCGCAGTGCTCGCCTTTTCTCTTGGGAGCGGAAGAATGGGATGCTGGCATCGTCAAAACGGCGGCCGATGGGAAAACCACATGGGCCGCTGGCAATCGAAAATGGAGCGCATGCAGGAAAAGATGGATCGCATGCGCAGTAAAATGGACGGCACGCGCGGCGCCGGCGGAATTGGTGGGGCACTCCGCCCTCGAGCGGCAACCGCGCGTTCGATGACTACCGCACCGAGACGCTGCAGCGGCTCGAAGAGGAGCAGCGCGAGTTCAAGGAATTCCTGGAGCGGTTGCGCTTTGCCAAGGACCGCGCGGAGTTCGACCAGTTCATGAACGAGCGCCGCGACCGCCCCGCGCCCGACCGAGGTCAACAGCCGCAACCGCAGGCGTAACAATTATCTCGCATCAGCCGCGCCTGTTGTTGTCAGGGCCGTCCATTTTCCCGAATGGACGGCCCTCTACTTTTGGTTAGCGTACTTGCGCGGCCGGGCATTAACCGCGCGTTAAGCACAACCGGGCTTCGTTAGGCCCGGACGACCGGTGTTGCGCCCTAGTTTGGACAAGTTTCGCGATGATTTCGGTCCTGCCGGTGGCGGGTCCGGCTTGGGTCCTCGCGACATTTTCAGGTCTTGGTCGGCGCGCGTGATGCGGCTGACTGCTGCCTTTGCTCCCGGCGCCGGCGCGCCGCTCGGTCATCGCCCGGTCGGATCGCCGAAAGGACGCGCCCATGAACCCTGCCGACATCTCCGCGTCGGCCTTGCCGTTGACCTCCTCCGACCTGTCGCTGTTCCACCTGTTTTGGCAGTCCCATTGGCTGGTCAAAACGGTGATGTGCGGCCTGATCGTCTGCTCGGTCTGGGTCTGGGCGATCGCCATCGACAAGACGATTCTGTTCTCGCGCTTTCGCAGAGCTGCGGATCGGTTCGAACAGGCCTTCTGGTCCGGCCAATCGCTCGAGGAGCTGTACGCCTCGCTGGCAGCCGAACCGGGCCATTCGACCGGCGCGCTGTTCGTCGCCGCGATGCGGGAATGGAAAAAAAGCTTCGAGAGTCACGTCCGGTCGCTTGCCGGTCTGCAGATGCGCATCGAGAAAGTGATGGATGTCGCCATCGCCCGCGAGGTCGAGCGGATGGAGCGCTGGCTCTTGGTACTGGCGACGGTCGGCTCGGCGGGCCCCTTCATCGGCCTGTTCGGCACCATTTGGGGCATTATGACGAGCTTCCAGTCGATCGCAGCGTCGAAGAACACCTCGCTCGCGGTGGTCGCCCCCGGCATTGCCGAGGCATTGTTTGCGACCGCGATTGGACTTATTGCCGCCATTCCGGCGACCATTTTCTACAATAAGTTCATCACCGAGGTGAACCGGCAGGCGCAGCGCCTCGAGGGGTTTGCCGATGAGTTCTCGGCGATCCTGTCGCGGCAGATCGACGAGCGCGGTTAAGGGCGGATATGGCGGGCAACGTCATCAGCGCGGCGTCGGGGGGCCGGCACAGGCGCCGCCGGCGCGGCGTCATGAGCGAGATCAACGTCACTCCGTTCGTTGACGTGATGCTGGTACTGCTCATCGTGTTCATGGTGTCGGCGCCGCTGCTCACCGTCGGCGTCCCGCTCGACCTGCCGCAGAGCCAGGCCAAGTCGCTCGACCAGGACCGTGAGCCGCTGACCATCTCGGTGAACAATCAGGGCCAGGTTTTTCTCCAGAACAACGAGATCAAGGTCGAAGATCTGGTGCAGAAGCTCAAAGCAGTCACCGACGCGCGCGGCGGGCTCGACGAGCGCATCTACGTGCGTGGCGACAAAAAAGTTGATTACGGTACCATGATGCGGGTGATGGGCCGCCTGTCCGCGGCCGGGTATCATCGGGTGGCTCTGGTTACCGAGGTCGAGCAAGGCGGAGGATGAGGCGTAGTCTGATTATATCGGGCATCGCCCATGTCGTGGTGTTGGGCTGGGGGCTGGTCGCTTTCGCCGCGCGGCCGAACGACGCGCCGCCGACCGAGCCGCTGCCGGTCGAATTTATTTCCTCAACCGATTTCACCCAGCTAACCAACGGCGTGAAGAACGCGCCGAAGCCCGTTCACGATGCAAAGCCGCTGGCCGACAAGGTCGGCCAGCCGAAGCCGGTCAAAGAGCTTGCGCCCAAAGTGGTCGACAAGCCGGAGGTCAAGACCGACGCTGCGCCGGCGCCCAAGCCGGAAGCGAAGACCGAGACCAAAGCCGCCGAGAAGATTGAAAAGCCTGAGCCCAAACCAAAAGACGCCAAACCAAAGACCGATCAGATCGCCGAGGCTTTGAAAAAGGAAGAAGTGAAAAAGCCGCCGAAGAAGCCGCCCGAGTTCAAGCCCGATCAGATCGCCGCGGAACTGAAAAAGGAAGAGGCGAAGAAGCCGCGCCCGGCGCCCAAATTCGATGCCGATCAGGTTGCGGCGCTGCTCGACAAGCGCGATCCCGCAGCGGCAGCTCGCGAGCGCCGAAACTTTAAGCAATGCAGCTTCGCTCGGAGCGCCCACGGCACATGCGGCGCAATTGTCGGTTTCGGAGCTCGACGGGCTGCGCCGGCGGCTGAGTGAATGCTGGAATCCGCCGCCAGGCATCGACATGAATTCCGACTTCTATGTCGTGCTTCGGGTTCAGTTCAAGCCGGACGCTTCGCTCGCCGGCGAACCGGTCGTGGTCGAGGATTCGGCGTCGTCATTGGGACCGGCGCTGGCCGAGAGCGGCAAGCGCGCGCTGCTGTCGTGCCAGCCGTTCACCATGCTCAAGCCGGAGCATTACGATCTCTGGAAAGACATTTCCGTGAAATTCAATCCACACGAACTGCTCGGTCAATGAGCGATTTCCCGGTCATGATGCTGTCTTCTCTTTCGATTTCCACGCGAACGTTATCTTTGACGCGCCGCCGTGCGCTCCAGCTTGGCGCCAGCGCCGGAGCTTTGCTGTTGTCGGCGCGTATCGCTCCCGCGCAGGTTCGCCTCGACATCACCCAGGGCAACGCCCAGCCGATGCCGATTGCGATCGCGGATTTTCTCGGCGGCGCGCCAAGCGACAACGAAACCGCCGTGGGCGTGTCGCAGATCATTACCGGCAACCTCAAGCGCAGCGGTCTGTTTGCGCCGATCGATCAGGCGGCCTTCCTCGAAAAGATCGCCAATGTTGACGCGGTGCCACGGTTTGCCGATTGGCGCACCATCAACGCACAGGCGCTGGCGACTGGACGCGTTACGCGCCAGGCCGACGGACGGCTGAAGGCCGAATTCCGCCTTTGGGACGTGCTCGCCGGTCAGCAGCTCGCCGGCCAGCAATATTTCACCACGCCGGACAATTGGCGCCGCATCGCTCACATCATTTCGGATGCCATTTACGAGCGGCTGACCGGCGAGAAAGGTTATTTCGACAGCCGCGTAGTGTTCGTCGACGAGACCGGCCCGACGGAGCGGCGCATCAAGCGGCTCGCCATCATGGATCAGGACGGCGCCAACGTGCGCTATCTCACCCGCGGCGACGAACTTGTGCTCACGCCGCGCTTTTCACCGTCGACGCAGGAGATCACCTACATGGCCTACGGCGAGGGCGACCCGCGCGTCTATCTGCTCAATATCGAGACCGGTCAGCGCGAGATCGTCGGCAACTTTCCCGGCATGAGCTTTGCGCCGCGGTTCTCGCCCGACGGACAGCGCGTGATCATGAGCCTGCAGGAGGGCGCCAACGCCAACATTTTTGTCATGGACCTTCGCTCCAAGGCCATGACGCGGCTGACCGACACGCCGGCGATCGATACCGCGCCATCCTATTCGCCCGACGGCGCAAACATTTGCTTCGAGTCGGACCGCGGCGGTCACCCGCAAATCTACGTCATGGCCGCAACCGGCGGGCAAGCGCAGCGCATCAGTTTTGGCGAGGGCACTTATTCCACTCCGGTATGGTCGCCGCGCGGCGACTACATCGCGTTTACACGTCAGGCTGAGGGTAAGTTCGCGATCGGGGTGATGAAGCCGGATGGAACCGGCGAGCGCATCCTCACCGAAGGCTTCCACAATGAGGGACCCACCTTCGCGCCAAACGGCCGCGTGATCATGTTCTTCCGCGATCCGGGCGGGCAACGCCGGACCATCGCTGTTCACGATCGACACCGGCGGACGTAACGAACAGACGCATACCCACGCCGAGCTTCGCCTCGGATCCGGCCTGGTCACCGCTCCTCTCGTAAGCCGGTCGTCAGTGGTCATGGGGCGGTCGCGAGACCGCCATCAAGCCCACATCGTCGCCGCATTTACGACCTATTAACCATTGCAAAAGCTTTCCGGGTGACGTGCGGGCTGCAGCCTTCTTTGCAAGGCTCCATCAAGGTTGACGGAACGTTCGCTTAACGAAGGCGCGGCTAGATCGCTCCAGGCACCAGCCATGTCCGGTCACGACGGAACAATGGAGGCACCGCTATGAACCTGGTCAGTATTTTCCGCGGCGCCAAATTCGCGCTTCTCGTGTTCGGCGCGATTGCGATCGCGGGCTGCGCCAAGCAGCAGCCGAACCGGCGGCGATGGCCGGCGCGGCGGCGCCCGGCAGCCAGCAGGATTTCATCGTCAATGTCGGCGATCGCGTGTTCTTCGATACCGATTTAACGGAACTTTCCGAGCAGGCGCGGGCGACGCTCGACAAGCAGGCGCTGTGGCTCAACCAGTACAGCCGCTATGCCTTCCTCATCGAAGGCCATGCCGACGAGCGCGGCACCCGTGAATACAACATTGCGCTTGGCGCCCGCCGCGCGCAGACCGTGCGCGAATATCTTATCTCACGCGGTGTATCGGCACAGCGCATGCGCACCATCTCTTACGGCAAGGAACGGCCGGTCGCGGTGTGTAACGACATTTCCTGCTGGTCGCAGAACCGCCG
>CAVWYW010000001.1:0-45492 GCA_963759345.1 uncultured Alphaproteobacteria bacterium | reverse complement strand
GCTCCACCGAGCTCGCCGTGACCGACGACCCGACGGCGAAATTCCTGCCCGCGCCGGAGAAACGGGGCACGGCGCGCCGAGGCGCACCGCGCCAAGGCAGCAAAGTCCACAAACCGGCGCTGGACGAAATGGGCATTGCGCTGCATCACGAAGTGGCACCGCTCCGCCCCGTCAATGGCGGCAAGCGCGGCGGCCCCCGCAAGCCGACCCTCGACGAAATGGGGCCGGGCGTGGAATCCGTTCCCGGCAAGAGCTCCGGCCCGCGCTCGACGCTCGGCCGGCCGGGCATGCGCGGCGGCTGGAAGCCCCGCGGCCGGCATTAGAGCATGATGAAATCAATTGCGGCGTCATGCCCGCGCTTGTCGCGGGTATCCACGTCTTAGACTTTGAGTGAAAACAAGTCGTGGATGGCCGGAACAAGTCCGGCCATGACGGCGGAGGGGCTTTAACACCGGCTCATCCCGCCGTAGGTCACATAAAGTTTTTAGTAGCCTTTATAGATTCTCAAGATTTTCAGTTTCGCGTCAGCTGGACCCGATAAATCCGCCGCTCAACATCCTTGCGCCCGGTCCATGGGACGGCTTCGCTGCCTATAGCGGCATGCACGCGCTCGCCTTGGCCGTTTGCCTGCTGCTGATTGCTGCGCCGAGCCTGCTCGGGCGCGCCTTGTCCAAGACTAGCGAAACGAGCTTGCGCCGCGCGCTGGCCACGCTCGCCGTCTGCTACTGGCTTGCCTACAATATCTGGTGGAACTGGCGCGGCCTCGATCCGCGCACCGGGCTGGCGCTGCAAATCTGCGATCTCAATGGGCTGGTGGCGCCGTTTGCCTTGTTGAGCAGCCAGCGCTGGGCGCGGGCGACGTTATATTTCTGGACCGTAGCATGGCCCTGCAGGCCTTTCGTTCAGCCGGCGCTAACCGCCGGGCCGGCTTCGCTGGTGTTTGGGGGTTTTGGGCGGCGCACACCATCATCGCCGCCTGCGCGGTCTACGACATCGCGGTGCTCGGCTTTCGCCCGTCCTGGCCCGATCTCGGCCGCGCCTTGGCCGCCAGCGCCGTCTATGTCGCGCTGATGGTGCCGCTCGACGTGTGGCTCGGCGCCAATTACGGCTTCCTCGGCAATCCGGCCGACCCCAGCGAAGTCCCGCCTTTCGTCGCTGCGCTCGGCCCCTGGCCGCAGCGCGCCATCATCGTTGTCGCCATGGCGCCGCTTGGCTTCGCCGTCGTGCTGCTGCCCTGGCTGATCGCTGCGCGGCACCAGCGGCGGTATGCAACGGGCCGCTGCGAGACGGTAAAGCCGTAGTGCTTTTGTCTATTGGACTGAGAATTTGCTTTGTGTGGCGCGACGGCGGCGCGGAGCAAGTAGAAATCGTGGATTACCATTGAGGACAGGGCCATGCCCAAGGCAAAACGTCTCGAACCGAATTCGCCGGGCGAAATTCTCGCCGAGGAATTTATGAAACCGAACGGGATCAGCCAGAACCGGCTGTCACGTGACATCGACGTCAACCCGGCCGGCATCAACGACATTGTGCACGGCCGTTCGGCGATCACCGCCGCGATCGCGCTTCGGCTGGGCAAATATTTTTGGCACGACGCCCGAGCTGTGGATGAATTTGCAGGCCTCATACGAGCTGCGGCGGGCGCAGGCAGAGGATTGGCCAAAGATTGGACGACGGTCTCGCGTTCTGGCGGCGGAGTAAAAAGCGGAGAACCCCGCCGCGTTGACGCGGCGGGGTAACTCAAGCCAAGTGAGATGGCGAGGCTTACCGGGTGATCACTTCGGCGATCTTTTTGTTCGCCGGATTCGCGATCACCAGTTTGTGCTGCAGCATGGCGAAGCTGTACGGCCGGAGCGCCGGAACGTCGCTCGCCGCCTTGCTGGTGATTGGCGCGGTCGTCACGCTGTTTGGCACCACCGCGCCGGCACGGCGCTAAATCCCGCGGGCGCCTTCTGGTTCAAGGAACCGGTATAGAGGTCCTTCCAGGCGGTCTTCCGCTGCGTGCTGGACAGGCTGAGCGTATCGCTCGCCAGCGGCGCCATCTTGTCGCCGGCGTTGGACTGCTGCATGCCCGCAGCGGACGCCGCCGTGTGCCGGCAAGCAACGCCGCGCCGCCAATGCGATTGAGGTTCGTGTTTTCATTTGGCGATCTCCATTTGTGTTGTGGAACGATCGCCCCCGCGGGAAAAACGCGGCGCACGGCCGCGGTTTCGTTAAAAGCCGTTCATGGAGTGCATAAAACGTCGCGCGGCGGGTTGTCGCGGATGCGGCGATCGCGCTAAGCTTGGCCGGCGGAGCGCGGGGGCGGAACAGGGCGCCGTTGGCGCCGCGCACAAAAACCGGCTACTTTGCGCCCTTACGCGCGAATCACCCATCGAGCAACCTGGAGGTCGTCATGGCGAAAGGTCAGATGCGAAGCAACAAGGAAAAGAAAAAGCCGAAGCAGGATAAGAACAAGAAGAACGCCGCCGCCGCCCCGTCACCGTTCGCCGGCATGCACAGCCAGTCCAAGCCCGGCACGAACCCTTACGGCAAGAAATCCTAGACGATTAGCAAGCACGGACTGGCATCCCGCCCGCGCCTAGATTGCGCTATTTTGGAGCGAATGAAACGTCGCGGGTCCGGGTTTCGCGGCAATGCGACCGAAAGGCAGAGACCTGACGCGCGGTCAACTCAACCGGATATCGATTTGCCCCGTTCGAGCGCGTATAAGCGTGCCGAGGACGAGGGCGTGCGGACTATGAAATTGGGCTTCGAAGAAGCTCAGTCTCCCTACACGAGCGGGTCGCAAAGCGCCCGTGCATGGACCGAGCAGTGGGTAAAAACCTGGGTTTATTGCCCGAACTGCGGCAGTCCCACGATCAATGCGTTTCCCAACAATAGTCCGGTCGCAGATTTTTTCTGCGCCGGGTGCAAAGAAGAGTACGAACTAAAGAGCCAAAAGAGAATTTTCGGCAATAAGGTGCTTGATGGTTCGTTTCGGACCAAGTGCGAGCGCCTGGCTGCAAGCAACAATCCGAACCTGTTTCTGCTAAACTTACGATCTGAAGCAGCTTAGCGTTACCAACCTTTGTATAATTCCTAAGCACTTCTTCGTGCGAGAAATAATTGAAGAGCGCAAGCCGTTGTCGTCGACTGCTCGACGCGCGGGTTGGATCGGTTCCAACATCTTGCTAGATCAAGTCCCGCAATCAGGAAAAATTTTTATTGTTCGCGCGGGTCGGCCAGAACCGAAAGATTCGGTACTTGCCAAATGGAAGAGCACACTTTTTCTGCGAGATCAGGGACTAGAAGCTAGGGGATGGTTGATAGAGGTTATGAAGTGCGTCGAAAATATCGGCAAACCTGAGTTCCAGCTTGACGACGTCTACGCGTTTGAAGATCGCCTAAGCCGCCTGTATCCCGGAAATCAAAATGTACGTCCGAAAATACGTCAACAATTGCAGTTTTTAAGAGATCGGGGCTATTTAGATTTCGTTTCTCGTGGCCACTACCGAGTTCGATCCAGTACCTAGCGTCTGGATATCGTTCCTTGTACGTTTAGCAGTCTATCGAGAGACCAAGATGGCTTGGTTCCGCAACTACTACCGATGTGCCCGCTGTGGTCACGAATGGCCCGACGAGTGGTCTTGCATGTGCGATGACGATTGTCCGAGTTGCGGCGCTCGCCACATGACGCCATACGAGAGCGACGACCTAACGACGGTTGTTGAACCGGACGGCAGCGAATTTGTCGTTCTAAGGTCGCCTGAGACGGCGGAACACGATGCCGACTACCGCGAACTCGGAAGATTTCCGACGCGCGCACAAGCCGAGCGCCTATGCGTTGAAATTTAGCCCGTCATTGCGAGCGAAGCGAAGCAATCCAGCTTCGTGCCGTGGACTCTGGATTGCTTCGTCGCTTCGCTTCTCGCAATGACGCTGCGTCGAAGCTTCGTCTCACGCCGCTGCGGCAAGTTCGCCGAGCGCCGCGCCGGCGTCCGCCGGCCGCCACCATAGCTTTGCGCCGAGATCGCGGGCGATGATGCCGGCGGTGATGTAGCCCGAGCCGCCGGAAATGGCGCCGCCGGGGTGGCCGGCCGAGCCTGCTATGTAGAGGTTCGGAATCGGCGTGCGGTAGCCGAAATGGTTGTACATCACCTGCTCGGCATTGAACGCGCCCATGAAGATATCGCCGCGCCGCATGTTGATCAGCTCGGCGGCGTATTCCTTGGCGGTGTAGACGTACTGACCGATGATGTTGCGGCGGGTCACGTTCGGGCAGTAGCGGGCGAACGTCTCGATGATCTTCTCGGCGAAGTCGCGCTTGAATTCCTCATAGTCCTGTCCGCCCAGATCGGGATCGTACGGCATCACATGCCAGCAATACGTGGTGTGCTTGCCGGGCGGCGCCTGGGTCGGATCGACTACGCTTAACGGTCCGGAGCCGAACTGAACGATGCGCGGCGGCCGGTTGGCTTTGACGTCCTCGAACGCCGAGTTGAGATCCTCCATGGTTTCGGCGCCGATGCTCCATTTCAGCGTCCGGTTGATATTCGGATCGAAGGAAGCGGCGGAAAATTGCGGCGCTTCATGCAAGGCGAGATGCAGGCCGAACAGCGTCCAGTTGGTGTACTGGAAACGGTCGAGCTTTTCGGCGAACGCCGCCGGCAGCTGCGAACGTCCGATCATTTGCTCAAACGTCTGATGCACGTTGATGGTGCTGGCGACGAACTGGCGCGCCCGCACGGTTTTGCCATCGGCGAGCACGATGCCGCGAGCGCGGCCGCCTTCGATCAGGATGCGGTCGATCGCCACTTGTGGCTGGAACGCGCCGCCTGCGGCGATGAAGGTTTCCATCAGACCGCGGGCCAGGTTGAACGAGCCGCCCTGGCAGAGCTGATAGCCGGTCTCAAGGTCGAAGGCGCGGATCACCGATCCCATTGGGCTCGTCTTCGACAGCGTATCGGTGAGCCAGGTCCCGAACAGCGAAACCTTGAACAGGAACAGGAGTTTGACGTGATCGTTCTCGAACAGCTCCTGCACCACATCGAGCGGCTGGCGTCGGCTGATGGTGAGAAAGTCGCGGCCAATCGCGGTCTTCGCCAGCAGCGCGTCGCGCTCGGCTTGCGGCAGCGGCTCGGCGTAGCGCTCCGGGATCAGGATGCGCGCAGTGATTTCCTCGGCGCGCCGGTTCCAGTCGCGAAACGTCTCGGCGTCCTTCTTCGAGAACCGCGCCACGTTGGCGATGGTCTCCTCGCGGTCGCGCCCGAACACCAAGGCCGTGCCGTCGCGATGCGCCTGGCCGAACTCGTAGCGCGGGGTGATGTAGGTGACGCGGTCTTCGAGGCCCAGATCCTTGAACCACGGCGTCTCGGAAATGTGGAAATGGTTGATCGAGTGGAGGTTGTGATAGAACCCCGGCGCGGTGGCCTCCTTGGTCATCAGGCCGCCGCCATATTCCAGGCGGCGGTCGACCAGAAGAACGCTCAATCCCGCTTTAGCGAGATAGCTGCCGAGGATAAGGCCATGATGGCCAGCGCCGATGATGATGCCGTCATAGGTCTTGTCCAAAGCCTTGGTCACGCCGTCCTCCCGAAGATTTTCTGCGTCGAGGGGACACCAAATTCGGCCGTCTGAGAAGCCGGATTTTTGCATGGCCTTGCTGCTGCAGCCGCCCTGCTGAGCCGGGCCGTGCACTCATTCGACGAGGGCACTCGCTGCGTCGCTTAGATGTCCGCGTTTAGGGCGCGGCGTAGCCGTACCGGCGGATGACCTTGTCCCAACGTTGCGCGACCATGGCGCGCTCGGCCTCGGAGAGTTTGTACTTGTTGGTTTCGTAGCTCTTGTTGGCGGCGAGATATTCGTGCAGCCGCGGCAGGGTGGCTGCGAAGCCGCCAAGTCCGAAGTGGTCGTAAATTTTTTTCATTTCGCCGAGGGAAGTCTTTGATCAGATCCTCGTAAGTTAATTCGTAGAATTGGCCGGGGCTAAGCGATGCCTTGCCCGCTTCCAGCTTGTCATACATATGCACGAACGTATTAAGCACCCTCTCGTAAAGCTCAACATCGGTCGGCGTTTGCAGCGCCTGCGTCTTATGCAGGGTTTGCCAAAGATTGATGGTCGACGGAAACACCACATAAGGATTGCGAACGATGTGGATGAAGAGCGCATCGGGAAACATCGCTTTGAGGGTCTTGATGCGCGCAGTGTGCGGCGGCGATTTCAGCACCAGACGCTTGCCGGTCTTGTAGGCGACCTTCTGCAGGAAGCCATAAAAGACGCGCATCCAGCGGACCCGGCTTGCGGGCGTCACAGCTTCAAGGTCGAGGTGATCGTCGGTGTTCGGCGAGTTATTGGGAAACGCGATATTCAGGTAGGGGAACTCGGCGCCGAGCATGCACAGCGCGAATTCGTCCTCCTGCGGCCGATCGAGATCCAGCTTCATGTTGTCCATCGGCCGCGTCGCGGGCATGAGCAAGCCCAGGCAGCGCTTGAACAACCGTTCTGTCAGCAGGAAGTGATTCGGTTCCAGACATTGGTAGGTGGTTGGATAGCCGAAGCGTTCGTCGCGAACCATCAACTCGTGCAGCAACGTCGTGCCGGTGCGCCAATGCCCAATGACGAAGATCGGGGGCTCCACTTTGGTGCCGCGGACCGCGCGACCGTAGATGGCAGTCTCGACAAGCCGCAGCAGCGTGTTGGCGAAGCTCATAATGGTGATGGCGACCGCGATATACCAAAAGCGCGGCGCCACCGCCCAGCGATTGTGGACCAGAAGCCTGAGCCACACAGGGAAATCACATCCAGACCAAAGGCGCGGCGCCCAGTCCGGCTGCTTGGCGAGTGCGCTCGGCGCGGTCGCCCTGGCCGCAAATCCCGCGCTGGCGAAAGGAGCGTCAGAATTGCCGCGCAGTGCCGCAGCGCCTGATGCCGTCGCGTATGAATTTGACATTTCAGCCCCCCGTACTGGCCAGGCCGAGACGACCGAGAATGCAAGGCCGGCGCTGCGGTCCCTCGGTGAGCGCGGCGGTGCCGAACTTGAAACCAATGCGCGCGAGCTGCCTCAGCAGCGGATCGATTGACCGCATATCGTCGCGGCGCTGTGGATCGAGCTCGGCGACGTCTTGTTGCGGTCGCCAATCGTGTTGGCGCGTCGCACCGATCAGCGCCTGCGTTGCGCTGGCGCGCTGCAGTAATGCGTCACCGAAAGTCTTTTGCAGGCGCGCAAACTGCAGCCCGGCGAGTGCAGTCTGCGTTTCCTGCGGCCTGATCAGCGCGACAATGTCCGTCGCGCTCCCTGCAAGACCGCCGGCTTGGTGCAATGCTGCTGCCAAGTGTGGCATCCGCAGACAAGGAAGGCCGGTGGCGCTGACGCCAAAGCTCACGATCTCCAGCCAATTCCTGGTCGTGCGCGCGATGTCGGCGGGGAGCCGGTAGGATTTCCGCAACGGCGAGAATTGATTGAGCTCACTATCGGTAAATTGGCTCCAGTCGAGTACTTGCCAATGAGCGATGGGCGCGACAACACCCCGTGGGGTTAACAGGACATGATAAGTCGCCTCGCCGATATCCATTGTGGCGGTTGCTGCGACCGAGCCGATGCGCATGGCGCTGGCGTGTTCGAGGACGCGGACTTCAAGGTCCTTGCCGATGGGCACGGCGCATATGGAAGGCAGTACGGCGTGGCGACATACGCCGGCCGCCTCGCGCTGCTGGCGTCCCATCTCGTAAACGGCCGCGCGCAAGAAGCTCGTCTGGGCGCGCCGGCTCGGGATCGCGCGCAGCATGTCGGGCGAAATCGGTTTGCCGACGGTGACGGTGATCGTTTGACCGCGGAGCTGGAGGAATTCCCTGGGCAATGCCAGGAAGCCGAGTTCGCGACAGATTCGAGCGGCGGCGTAATAGCGAAGGCGGTTCCGGCCAGAGAACCAGACCGGGACCAGCAGGGCGTCGTGATGGCGCGCAATCCGGACGAAGGCGTCCTGCCAGGTGCGATCCGAAACCGTGCCGCAAAGCTTCATTCGCGACGAAATGCCGGCCGGAAAAACACTCAGGGCCTGGTATTGCCTGCCAAATTCCTCTCGGATCTTTACGAGCGACTGGAGATTGACTGCGGCCGTGCGGGAGAACGGGTCGACCGGGATGAGTTTTTCGGCAAGCGACTGCGCGAAGGTAAAATGCCGGTTGCCGAGCATCCGATAGTCCCGAAATTGGTTTTCAAGCAGCATGGCCATCCCGAGGACGTTGCCGCCGCCCATCGGGTGATTGGCGTAAAGGACGACCGGCCGCGTCCCGGCCGCCTTGAGGTTGTCGAGGCCGCGAAATCTGAAGGTCACGCCGAGCGCCTCGCCAAGCGCAGTCATCGGGTCGGCGCGTCCGCTTGCCTCGACCTTTCGCAAGAGCTCGTTGATCTCGGCAACGCCGCAAAGCCGCTGCAGGAGACTAATCGCTCGCGACGAGTGGGTGTCGCGGCTCGTCAGCTTGCTGACAACGCGGTCCCGCATTTGCCCAAGCAACGCGCCCGCGCCTGGGCGCTCGACGCGCGCGAGAGCCTCATTGCGGACGGCTGCGGTGAGGGGGCCGGACATCGCATCAGTCCAGAGTTCGCCGGAAGCGGGTGACCGCGATCGTCATGGCGACGAGCGTCAGGCCGGTAAGCCAGACGGCTTCGACCTGGAGGTCGCCCAGCGTCGATCCTTTGAGCATGATCGCGCGCACGATGCGCAGATAGTGCGTGAGCGGCAGGGTCTCGCTAATCCATTGCGCCCAGCCCGGCATGCCGGCGAACGGGAACGCGAATCCGGACAACAGGATGTTCGGGAGAAAGAACATCATCACCATCTGCACGGATTGCAGCTGGCTGCGGGCAAAAGTCGAGAACGTGTAGCCGATAGAGAGGTTGGTGGTGATGAACAGGATCGACAGCGCTGCCAGCACGGCGAGGCTGCCGGCGACCGGCACGCCGAACAGAACGACTGCAGCACCGAGGACGAGCGTGCCCTGGATGAAGCCGACAAGGACGTAGGGTAAAATCTTGCCGAGCATAATCTCGACCGGCGCGATCGGCATCGCCAGAAGGCTCTCCATCGTGCCGTGTTCCGCCTCGCGCGTGACCGACAGGGCGGTGAATATCAGCATCGACATGGTGAGGATGGTGCCCAGTAGTCCCGGCACGATATTGAGCTGGGTCGTGCCGGCGGGGTTGTAGCGACGGTGTTCGCGGATCTCGAACGCGGCCTGCGCGCCTTCGGGAACCGCGTGATCGTTTTGCAACGCGGCCGCAACCACATCGTGCAGCGTGCTTAAGGCGGACGCGACAGCGACCGGGTCGGTGGCGTCGGCGGCCACCAGGAGCGCCGGCTGTTCGCCGCGGCGCAGCGCGCGCTCGAAGCCGGCGGGCACCTCGATCGCGAACATCACCTCGCCGGACGCCAGCAACCGATCGATGGATTCGACGTCGGCCACTTGATGGGTGACCTTGAAGTATTGCGTGTTCTGCAGCGCGGCGATAATCGAGCGGCCAACGTCGCTGGATTCCTGCACCAGTACGGCAGTCGGCAGATGCTTGGGATTGGTGTTGATTGCGTAGCCGTAGAGCGCGAGCTGCATCAACGGGACGACGATCAGTGTCGCGAACGTAATCCGGTCCCGCCGCAGCTGCAGGAACTCCTTGAGGACCATCGCCCCGATACGGCGGCAGCACATCCAACTCATCCCGACGACGGTCATTGGAGTGACCCCCGCGCGGCGGCCATCTGGTCGATCAGCACGTCTTCGAGCGAAGTGGCGACCTCCCTCCACGCCAGCCGCCGGCCCGCGCGGCGCGCGACAAGCGCCTCCTCGAGCATCTTGGCGTCGTGTCCACAAACATGGAGGTCGGGGCCGAAAGCCGCGACGGCGCTAACGCCGGCAACACCGGCGAGTTCAGCCGCAAGGGCCGCAATCCTGTCGCCACTGACGGCGAGGGTTGTAAGGGCGCTCCCGCTGACAACGGCGTCGACGGTGCCCTGCACCACCAACGCGCCATTGGCGATATAGGAGATCTCGTGGCAGCGCTCGGCCTCGTCCATGTAGTGGGTCGAGACGAGGACCGTGAGACCTCCCGCGGCAAATGCGTGGATCTCGCTCCAGAACTCGCGACGCGCAGTCGGATCGACGCCTGCCGTCGGTTCGTCCAGAAGCAGAAGCTGCGGTTCCGGCAGCATGCAGGCAGCGAGCGCAAGACGCTGTTTCCAACCACCCGAAAGCGAACGCGCAAGCTGGTCGCGATGCTGGTCAAGCCCGAGCCGCGCCATCATGGTCCTGGTAGCGCCTCGGGGATCAGCAAGGCCATGGATGCGCGCGACGAATTCAAGGTTCTCGCGAACCGAAAGATCCTGGTAAAGGCTGAATCGCTGAGTCATGTATCCGACCCGGCGCTTGATCGCGTCGGTGGCGGTACGGATGTCAAAGCCGAGGCAGGTGCCGCGCCCTGCATCCGGAGTGAGCAGCCCGCACAACAGGCGGATGGTCGTGGTCTTGCCGGCGCCGTTCGGCCCAATGAAACCGTGGATCGCGCCGCGCTTGACCTGCATGGTGAGTTCGCGCACGACTTGCCGTCCACCGATGACTTTGAAAGGCCGTCGACGTCGATGGCGATATCCGCCGCAGCAATGGTCGACGGCGCAGTCACGGCGCCGACTCGTGGTTTGCGAGCACGACCCGAACAGGCTGGCCGACGCGCATGAGTTCGGGATGGTCAGGCCACGCCTCGATCAGAAAAACCAGCTTTGAGCGCTCCTCGAGACTGTAGATGACCGGCGGAGTGTATTCGGCCTTGCGCGAAACAAAGCTGACGCGAGCCGTCAGGTCCGGCGCGCAGCCATCGCAGGCGATCTTGATCTCATCGCCGTTCTTGATCTGTGGCAGCCGCCCTTCGGGCACGAAGAAGCGCACTTTGATATTGCCCGGCGGCAACAGCGAAACCACGGGCCGTCCGGCAGGGACGACTTCGCCGGGCCGGTAATAGACTTCGTGGATGGTACCGTCCGCCGGTGCGTAAACCTTGCGGCGGTCAAGGCGCGTGCGCGCCGAGTCCAGCCTGGCCTCGGCCTCAGACAGTATCGATTGCGCTGCATCATATTCCTTCCTGGTGCCAGAACCGGTCTTGACCAGCTCCTGCGCGCGATGAAAGGTCTGCTGGGCGTTAGCGAGCGCCGCCTCTTCCTGCGCGACCGCCGCCCTCTCGAGATCGTCATTGACCGTGAACAGCGGCGCGTTGGCCGTCACCGTGTCGCCTTCGCGGACGAACAGCGTTCCGACACGTCCGACCTCATCGGCCCCGATGAAAACGAAGTTGGCTTCGACCCAGCCCTGATAGATCGGCTGGCTCGGCTCCCCGTGCCACACGGAGGCAACAAGTGCCCCAGCAGCGACAAGAGTTCCCACCATGGACACGCCGATATTCATGGCCGCCGTGACCGGTTGAAGCCCCAGATGGCTATTGGTCGCGGCGGCGCTGCCTTGGGTTCATCGCAAAATCATGGCCGGTGCCCGATTGAGCACTTTTCGGCGCGAAAGCTTGGAAGGAAACGACCGTCAGCTAAGGAAACGCGATGCGGCGCCAAGGACTAAAGACGGCCATTTGGCATGGCGACTGCGCTACTTACCCGATGCGCTGAAGCGGCGGCGCTCGTGCCGTCGGAGGCCGTATGACCCTTACTTCTAAATACTTTGATGAACTTGACACTTTTAAATTAGGTCCGGCCACTTCCGCGATTTCCCTGAAAGCTGACCTTCGCTTCCGCTGCAATGTCCAACGCAGCGGGACCAGGAAACGCGATCATGGTGTTGTCAAATGGCACGCGTACCATGAAAATCTAATTACAGAGCTGCCGGCGGACGTGCCAACATTCCGCGAAATCAAAGGCAGCGACTGTGCCCGCGGCGGGCCAAGCAACGTTGCTTGAAACATCCAGCAGCGATTCCCGATATTGCCCTGAACGCCGACATTCGATTGCACTGCACTATTTGACGCGGCGGGCCGTTAGGCGACATTGGGTCTCTCATGGCGCGCACACGATTTCTTTTACTGTCTGCTAACCAATATTTCTAACGTACATTATAGGTCCGATTGCTAGGTTGGTTCCTCGGGGCGAACGATATGAAAATTCCTGACGCCACAGCCGCCTGTCGCGCCTCGCAATTGCTTGACCACCACGTCGACGCCATCGAAACTCCCGCAACCAAACGAGCATCGCAAATCCTTGCGGGCTTGATCGGTTGGTTGATCGCGCTAACGATCCTTCTGGCAGCGATCGTCGTCGGAATGTTGGAAGAACGATCAAAATTCCTAGTTTCCATTGCAGCCGTGTCACTGTTTGTGACAGCCTGTGTTTTCGTTCTGATCGTCTACCGAATGTCTCAAGACCACGAATGGTCCCGGCGAAAGCTGATCTCGGAAAAGCAGCGATTGCGCAGTGCCATCGCCAACATGCCGCACGGAGTATGCATGTTCGGCGCCGACAAAAAGCTGGTCATTGCCAACGATGCGTATAGTACGATGTACGGCCTTGGCCCGGAGCAGGCGAAGCCTGGAACAACACTCGATACGATTTTGCGCGCGCGAGTCGCTATTGGCACCAGTCCCAGGAACACCGAAGATTATATTTCTAATCGGCTTCGGGAAGCATTCTTGCCTGAGCCCGGGTACATCACTAACGAGCTTCGCGATGGGCGCGTAATCGCTATTAGCCGTCGGCCGATGCCTGATGGTGGTTCGGTTGCTATTCACCAAGATATTACCGAGCAAAAGCGAGCCGAAGCAAAGATATTGCACATGGCTCACTTCGACGCACTCACGGATTTGGCCAACCGCGTTTCGTTTTTGGAGAAGGTCGATGACGCGGTAGCAAAGTGTCGGAAAACGGGTGGATTTTTCGCTGTGTACCTGTTGGATCTTGATCGATTCAAAGAGGTCAACGATTTGCTTGGACATGCTGTGGGAGATTCCCTGCTGCGTGAGGTCGCAACTCGAGTGCAGGGATGCGTAGGATGCAACGACGTAGTGGCAAGGCTTGGAGGCGACGAATTCGCAGTCTTGCAAATCATAGCCGCCGTCGACATCAGCGAAGTGATGCTATTAGTGACGAAGCTTCTGCAAACCGTCGCGCAGCCGTTCTATATCGCGTCGCACCAGCTCACGATTGAAACGAGTATCGGCGTAGCACTTGCGCCACTTCACGGTATGAACGGGGACGAACTCCTAAAGAAGGCCGACCTTGCCCTCTATCGCGCAAAATCCGATGGTAGAAATCGCTGGCGGTTATTCGAAAATGAGATGGAGCGCCACGCCCAATCGCGACTGACGCTGGCGATGGATTTGAGAAATGCTGTCCACAATGAGGAGTTTGAGCTTCATTATCAGTCCGTATTCGAAAGTGTAAGCGAGACCATGGTAGGCGTTGAGGCGTTGGTTCGTTGGAAGAATGCTAAGCGTGGCTTGGTCGGCCCCCAGGACTTCATCCCGCTTGCCGAGGAGACCGGTCTGATCGTCCCGCTGGGCCAGTGGATTCTGCAACAGGCATGCCGTGACGCTGCCGGTTGGCCTTCGCATCTTACGGTCGCGGTCAATCTATCACCCGTACAATTCAGGAGCGGCGATCTGGTGGATCGTGTCAAGCAAGCACTAGCAGTGTCTGGGCTACCGCCGCAGCGCCTCGAACTAGAAATCACCGAGTCCGTTCTGCTCGGAAACAACGTAGAAAATCTTGAAGTTTTGCACCAGATGAGGAACCTAGGGATCGCTATCGTGCTGGACGATTTTGGGACGGGCTATTCGTCCATGAGCTATCTGCTGAGCTTTCCGTTCGACAAGATCAAAATCGATCGAAAATTTGTATCCGAGGTAGCACGCCGTAATGATTGCGCGGCGATCGTAAATGCGGTCACTGGACTTGCCAGAAGCCTGAATATCGCAACAACGGCAGAGGGGATAGAAACGCCCGAGCAGTTAGTTCTCTTGCGCGCGGCAGGTTGCACGTTCGCACAAGGATATCTCTTTGGCGCTCCGCGTCCCAAGTCGGAATTACAATTTCAACCGGCACTTAAATTTGTCAGCGAAGTCTCAGCTGGTCGTGTCGCCTAAAACGTGCGATCTCGTCTAGGCGTGGCAGCTAGAAGTATCCGGCGCCGACAACGGGATCAAAGGATACCGGGAGAGGCCCCTCCGGGAGCTGGCCGAATGACCGCGATGTCTCAGTTGGTAGAGTCGAGGATGGGCGCGGTAGCTTGGGGCCTATGGCCAACGCCCCGTTTTCCATCCCCGCTCATCAAACCGGACAAGCCGATCTCCGGCATCCGGCTTTCCGACTGGCTTCACCGCAAGGCACACGACGGGACCGCTCGGGGCAGCCGTTGGAGGCACAGAACGCCGAGTTCTCGATGAATTACATCGAATGTGAATCGGCGATTGCCGCGCCCTTGCACCTTGTGCCTTCGCACGAGGAACCTGCGCACACGTTCAAAGACGTAATGGTCGACGCTACGGTATGCCTTGCTCCGCGAGCCGTAGCCAAAGTAGTTGGACCAGCCTCGCAGTGACCTGTTCAGCTTGTCACGCACTTCTGGCCATGGATCGATATTGCTCGGCACCAGAAGATCGCCGACCTTTGTTTTGAGCCGTTGCACGCTCTTCTTGGACGGGCTCGCACCCTGATACCAATTCCCGTTCGCCTCGAACAAATGCGCGCCGAACGAGTAGCCAAGGAAGTCGAAGCGTTCCTTTCGGGCGTTTCTCAACGATGTTTTACCCTCGTTAATCGTCAACCCGAGCTTGGTCATCACCGCCTTTGTCCACGCTAATGCCTCCGCCGCGCGACCGCGGCTGAGGATAACGAAGTCGTCGGCATAGGAGACGACGTGAGCATGGAACGTGTCGCCGCATCCGGTCAAACGCCAATGCTTCAGGAACCGGTTCATGTAGATGTTGGCGAGCAGTGGACTTGCGACGCCGCCTTGCGGCGTGCCGCGCGTGTTTCCATTGCCGCCACTCATGCGCCGGGTTCCGTCCGCGTCCCGTTCCTCGATCGGCGCCCTCAGCCACATTTTGATGAGGCGCAGGACGTTTCGATCCACGACACGCCGGGCTACTGACTTTATCAGCTCGGAATGCGGGATCGTATCGAAGTACTTGGACAAATCAGCATCAACTACGTCAGCATACCCCCGGCATAAATGCCGGTGCACTTCCCTGACCGCGTCTACCGCTCCGCGTGTGGGTCGGTAGCCGTAGGCATTGTCCTCGAAGTCAGCCTCGAAGATGGGTTCGATCACGATCTTGGCGGCAGTCTGAATCACACGATCACGAATGGTCGGAATGCCGAGCGGACGCTCGCCACCATTCGCTTTGGGGATCATCACCTGCCGCACCGGATCAGGTCGGTATGTCTTCGAGACCAGTTCCGCGCGCAAGCCCGCCAACCATGCTTCCAGCCCCTGCTCCTCGATGCGAGCAAACGTCATCCCATCCGCACCCGGTGCGCCCGCATTAACGCGGGCGAGCCGATAGGCGTGGTCCAGGATGTCCTCGCGACAGATCTTGTCGTAGAGCAGATAGAAGCGGAAGGCGGGCTCCGCCTTCGCTTTGCAGTAGAGCTTCCTCTGAAGGTTCCGGATCTTATCAGGCGTTGTCAGGCTCATCGCCAATCACCTTCACCTCACCATCTTCGAAAGCGCACCAGAAGTCGGGGCCCTTTGCTCCGCCGGCATTACCCGGCCTCAACACTCTTACGACCCCGTCCGACTCCCGCCGTGACCACCGCCTGATGCGATGCTGAGGCTGCTACCCTCGTCTGCGACGGGTCTCCCCCTGTAACTACGAACCACCCTTCCGACGTGCCGTACCCACTACCCCGGCGGATCGTGCGGGTGCGCGTGTCGATTACTTCCCCACACGTGCGGCCTTCCCCAAATGACCGGAGGGTCGGCATCCGCATTAGAACTTTCGAGGCCTGCTCGGGCTTCACTTTATTACGGCCCATCAGATCGCTCAGCAGCCCAAGGCTGCCTTTGTCGCAGGGCTCCGACCCAGCCAGTTACCCGACCGTGTCGCCTGCCAGCTTCCGGACCAATCGACATTTATCCGGGTGAGATCCTCCCTCACTGATAGTTCGCGCCCTCGGGGCGCACGGTCACGAACGTCGTTTGAAACGTCTAAGCAGCGATCTCCGCTATAACCCTGAACTCCGAAATTCGCCTGCGCTGAAATATCTGTCGCAACGGGCCCAGGAGGACACATTCCCTCATTCTTCGCCGCGCAGCGTGAAGTACGTCGCCGACCCGATATTCAGGCGTGGCATTGTTCCCGGCACGCCGGTCTGCGTGACCCCGTCGGGAGCGGTCAAATGACAATCGATACTCGAAGGCGAAAATTTATTTCCGTGTTCGGCGGCGCGGCGGCAACTTGGCCGCTCGCCGCGCGCGCAGCAGGTGCCTACGCCCGCGCTCGGCGTCGTTAGCGGCCGATCGTGCTGCAGTCGACAAAATTCAAGCTCGTCATCAACCTTCATGAAAACAGACATTTTGTGCGCGTTTGCGAATTCGCGGCCTAATATGGCCGTGTGAGCGAGCCGAAGATCCTGTTTATCGGCCCTGGCGCCATTGGTGCGTCGGTGGCGGCCTGGGTGGCGGAGAAATATCCAGCGACCTTCATCATGGGCCATGGCGAGACCCAGACCGCGCTGCGCACAGACGGCATCACCACGTATGAATTTGCCGCGCCCGAGCGCGCGCGCCGGACCGTGCGCGTCGCCACCGTCGACCGGCCCGGCGAATTGGCCGACGCCGACATCGTGGTGCTGGCGGTGAAGAACTACAGCCTGGAAGCGGTCGCGCGGCAGGTGAAAGAGGAACTGGGCGATCGGCCCATCGTCGTGTCGATGGCCAACGGCATCGACAATCAGCGCATTCTGCCGAAGTATTTCAGCAAGGTGATCTATTGCGTCGTCGCCTACAACGGCCGCCGCGACGGGCCGGCGCTGATCGGCTATCAGCGCAAGGGTCCATTGCTGATCGGTACGCCCGACAACACCTTGGGTGCAGAGTTACGTCTGGTCCAGTCGATTCTGGCGCACGGCTGCCCGACGCAGATCGTTGATCGCCTGCAGGACGCCGTGCACACCAAGATCGTGATCAATCTCACCAATGCGCTCGATGCGCTGGTGGGGCGCGGCTGGCGGCCGCTGTCGAACCTCGCGGTCTATCAGCAGCTGCTGTCTCAGACTTTGTGGGAGGGCGTGCGCATCATTCGCGCCGCCGGCTATCGCGAGTACCGCATCGCCGGCATACCGTCTTTCGCATTCCTGCGCCTCGCGGCGCTGCTGCCGGGCTGGCTGCTTCGCCCGATCTTCAAAAGCAAGATCCGCGGCTATGCGATGTCAAGCATGACTCAGGACGTGGCGCTGCGCGGCGCCCACGACACCGAGCTTGAATCGATCACCGGATACGTCGTGCGCCTCGCCGCGGAGCATGGTGTGCCGGCGCCATACAATCGCGCGATCTATCGTCTGGGCCGGGAAAAATTCCATCCCGGCTTTGAGCCGATGCCGTGCGAGGAAGTTCTCGCCGCGGTGAAGCGCGAGCTCGCCTGACGCTCACGTCCGTTTGATCGGGCGCCCGCCGCGATCAGTCGCGGCCGGCGTCCATGATCGCTTGCGCCAGCCGTTTCGGATTGGAGAAGCAGATCTCGTGGCTGCCGGGAACCTGAACCAGCCGGAACAGCCCCAATTTCTGCGACAGGCGCGGATGCCAGGGATAGTGATGCGGCAGTGAGGTGTCCTCGGTGCAGTTGATATAGGACTTGCCGATCTGCATGTCGGCCGGATTGGTCTTGAGCGAGATTTTGTCGCTGAACGTCTTCACCGGGTGCGGATTGAGAATGTCGTAGGCTTTCTGCGCCGTCTCCAGATCGACGTCGTTGATGAAAGCTTCCCGCCAGATCGGGAACGGCAGCACAACCGTACTGTCGCCGCGTTGGGCCGCAACCGCATCGAACAGCGCGACATAGGGCGGCGGCACCATGTCGTTGAGGCTCTCGCCGTTATTGGGAACGAAGGCGTTCCAATAAACCAGGCGGCGGATGCGGTCGGGGACGGTGTCGGCGACGCCGGTGATGACCATGCCGCCGTAGCTGTGGCCGACGAGAATGACGTCTTTCAGGTCATTCTGGACCAAATAATCGACGATCGACTTGATGGCGTCGGCCAGGCCGACGGTTTTCTTGTCGCCCGGCTTGTTGCCCGCGATGGTCGGGGTGTGAACCTGATGGCCGGCCGCGCGGATCGGGGCTGCTGTCGGTTCGAGTTCTTTGCCGGTGTGCCAGGCTCCGTGAACGAGTACGTAGGTCGCCATGTCGATCTCCTCCCTGATGTGTTTTGTTTCTGACTTGCGGCGTTGGTCGCCGGCTGGCTAGTGGTCTGGTTCATTCGGGCGATTCGCAAATCGCCCGAAGCAGTTCAAGCTTTCGTTATGAGAGCAGGAATTGTGGTGAACGTCAGTCCGCGGCTGACCCTCATTCAGAGTGTCTTTTGTTTCTCGCCACATTCTTTGCACGTATAAGGCACCCGTACCTGCCCGGGAGCCGCCGAGACGCGATTTAGCGCGCCACACTTTCCACATTTGCTGTCTATGCGGGTCAGGCCCTGTTTAATGGTGAGCGCCTTTCGCTCCAAGGCCTCTTTCACCAGCCGTTCGGTCTCCTCGCGCATCGCTTGTTTCGACATTTCATGCTTTCTCGTGTTGTGCACGATAGTGCATACAGGTGGTTGTGAACGTCAGCAACGAACTTCTTGATCCCCATCATATGTGATTGCGGCCAACCGGCCGCCCATCTGCTTCTCAACGGAGATTGCCCTGCCAAACCTTCTAAAATCTGCGCGTCCAGCAAAATCGGTTGTCATCTGCTTAGCTTGAGCAATACCGAGTGCTGGCGTCAGCGCCCGAGAATTGCTTTGCGCTTGCGACGGATGCGCTCCTCGATGGCGCGAATGGCCTCCCCTTGTCCACCGAGATAGGCGTCCTGCACGGCGGGGTTGGTGAGTAGAACTCGACGCTTTGCCCGCCACCGTAATACTGCCGTTTTCCAGCACATAACCGCGGTCGGCGATATCGAGCGCGGCGCGCGCATTTTGCTCGACGATCAAGACGGTGCCACCGGCCGCGCGAAGTGCGACGATCTGATCCATGATCCGCGCGACCATCAGCGGCGCAAGTCCGAGCGAGGGCTCATCGAGCAACAACAACTTCGGCTGGGACATCATAGCGCGGGCGATGGCAAGCATCTGCTGTTCGCCGCCCGAGAGAGTTTGCGACGACTGGTACCGGCGCTCGCGCAGGATCGGGAATTGCCTGAACTGTTCTCCCAATGTCGCGGCGATGCCGACGCGATCCGAACGCGTATAGGCGCCAAGCTTGAGATTCTCCTCGACCGTCATCGGACCGAATAACTGCCGCCGCTCGGGAACTTGCGCCAAACCGCCGCGCACGATGGCCGGCGTCGCAGCGCGTGTGATCGAACGGCCGTCAAACCGGATTTCGCCGGCGCTCAGCCTCACCATGCCCATGATCGTTTTGAGAAGTGTCGATTTGCCCTGCGCCGTTGGCGCCAATCAGTGCAACGGCTTCGCCACGAGCGACCTCCAGCGTCACGCTACGGAGCACCGGCGTGCCGCCGTAGCCGCTCGATACGTTCTCGAGTTCAAGAAGCCCGCTCACGATACCGGTTCCTGCCCGAGATAGGCCGCGATGACAGCCGGGTGCGCACGCACCGCATCGGCGGAATCGTCGGCGATCTTCTCGCCGTTTTGCATCACGACGATCTGGTCGGCTAGTCCCATGACCAGTCGCATATCGTGCTCGACCAGCAGCACCGTTACGCCGAGCGCGGCGATGCGCAGGATCAATTCGGCCAGTTGCTCGGTCTCGGTGTCGTTAAGTCCGGAGGCCGGCTCGTCCATGAGCAAAAGCTTCGGCGACGATGCCATGGCGCGCGCGAGCTCGACGAGCCGCTGATGGCCAAACGGCAGCGCGGTCGGGGGGATATCCTCCGCATCGCGCAAGCCGACGAAGGCCAGCGCTGCGCGTGCAGCGCGCTGGTTTTCCTTCTCTTCCGCCGCGACGCGCGGCAGTCGCGCCGCAATAGCGAAAATGCCTGACGTATTGAGCCGGTGCCGGCCGCACATGACGTTCTCGAGCACCGTCATATTGGGAAACAGCTGTAGGTTCTGGAACGTTCTGCCGACGCCGCGCTCCGCGATTTCATTCGGCAGCAGCCGCTCAATCGGCTCGCGGAGAAAGCGCACTGCACCGCCATTGAGCGGTTGATAACCGCCGATCAAATTGAACAACGTGGTTTTGCCCGCCCCGTTTGGGCCGATCAGCGCGGTGATCGCGCCCGTCGCCACCGCAAAGCTGACCCGGTCGACCGCGCGAAGATTTCCGAAAGCACGTTCTACATCCACAACCTCCAGCATGGTCTCGCCATTCAGCGGCGCGTCGGAGATCGGGGCCAGCGCCGATGGATCGGGTAACGAGGCCACGCTCCGTGCACGCTCGCGGCCGACCAGGCGGTCGAACAGGGTCCCGATGGCACCGGCAAGACCGCCGGGAAACACCAGCAACACGACTACCGTTAGCGTTCCCATGATGACCGCTTCCCACGTTGGGAGCGACAGGCTACGCAACAGTTCGCGAATGCCGGTGATCGCCGTGGCGCCGAGCGCGCCGCCCCATACCGACGTCAGGCCGCCGATGATGACCGCCGTGAGGAGGTTAAGGCTATAGGCGAAACCATAGACGTTCGGATCCATCGCCCGCAGGTAATGCACGCCGAGGCTGCCACCGACAGACGCCATCGCAGCGCTGATCACAAATATCTGGACCTTGTGTTTGACAACATCGATGCCGACCGAACCAGCGGCTGCCTCGCTCGCCGCAATCGCCTTGAGCGCGCGGCCGATGCGCGAGCGGTCAATATTGAGACCGATGGCAATGCAGGTAAGGGCGATAAACCAGACGAAATAGTAAAATGTCAGGTTATCGCCCAGGGACAGGCCCAGGATAGAGAACTTCGGCACGCCCTGCGTACCCAGCGCCCCGCCGGTGAGTGGCACTGCCTCCAGCGCCAGCGTGATCAGCGTCAGCTGCATGGCGAGGGATACCATCGCCAGTACGAAGCCCCGCAGCTTCAGGATCGGACGCGCAATGACATAGGCGAGCGCCATTGAGAGCAGCACACCGACGACCATGGCGACGAACGGATCCCATAGATAATTGGCGCACAGAATTGCACTGGCGTAGCCCCCAATCATCAGGAACCCCGCTTGTCCGAAAGCGAGTTGGTGCGCGTAGCCGAGCAGAAGTACGAAGCCGACGGTCGCAGCCGCCATTGCCCCTGCCACCGTGCCGACGCCGACGGGATAGCTTCCCGAATAGATCGCCGGATAGACCGCGATTGCAGCCAGCGCGAGTACGAATGCCGCTGTTCTTTTGTAGGGCGCGAGCGATCTCATTGCTCACGCGATGCGTCGATTAACGCGGCGCGACCGAAAGCGAACACCCCGCCGCGCGCCAGCAAATAAGCAATGAGTACGCCATACACGATTGCATCCTTGAGACCGGACGAAATGTAGCCCGCCGACAGCAACTCGATAACGCCAATACCGAGGCCGCCAGCGACCGCAATGGTCGGCGAGCGCAAGCCGCCGAGTATCGCACCGATAAAGCCCTTGAGCCCATAAGAGATGCCCGCATCCCAGGTCGCCAGCACAACCGGCGTCACCACGATGCCGGCGAGCCCACCGGCGCCGCCCGCCACGGCGAACACCAGGAGGGTCAACCGTTCGGTGTTGATGCCCATCAGGCGAGCGGCTTCCAGATTGATCGAACAGGCGCGTACCGCTCGGCCGACGTCGGTGAACTTGAGGAACCAGAACGTCGCGGCGAGCAGCACCAAAGTCGCACCCCAAACCCACAGTGTCTGCATTGGCATGATTGCCCCGCCGATCTGGAACGCGCCGTCGCCGGAAAACCCCGGCAAACTCAACGGGTCTTTGCCGAAAGCAATGAGCGCGATGCCGCGCAGCACAACGGCTACTCCGAGCGTGATCGTGACACGTATGAATTGCGGCGTGTGACGCACGGGCGCCAAGGTTAATCGCTCCTGGGCGATTCCGATCGCGGCGCAGACCAGCGTGGCGAAGGGAATGGCGACCCACAGCGGTATCCCTTCGCCATACATCCAAGCCGTGAACATGCCCCCGATCATGACGTACTCGCCTTGGGCGAAATTGACGACGCCCGCGACGTTCGCGGTCAGCACGAAGCCGAGAGCGACCAGCGCGTAGACGCAGCCGGTCGTCAGGCCGGGAAGCAGCAATTCGAGGAACAGTGACTGCGCCATGCCCCGTTTCAACGCCGACTACGCCACCGGAGGTTTCGCCCGCCGCGGAACTACTCCGTCATTGCCGGGCTGCCCCGGCCACCCGGTCGCTTGCTTTTGCGGGACGATACACGTGAATGCGGGACATGAGCCGCGACAAAACGCACGTTGGAAATGAGCAAGCCAAGCTCACTTCACTAGCACAGCTTTACCGCCTTCAAGCCGACCAATGCCGATCGACTTGTAATTCTGCCCGGTGTGGTCTTGCGCGGTGTAACTGATCGGGCCGTTGACGCCGGGCAGATCGTGCAGCTGCTCCAGCGCGTTGCGGATGCCTTCCCGGCTGCCGTCGGAGTTCTTTACGGCCGCCTCCGTCATCAATCCGACGTCGAAGCCGAAAGTGGCGAAGTATGGTGGCAAATGGCCCATCGCGCCTTCGAGTTCAGCATAGAGCCGAGCCGTATCGCCTCCGGCAGCGGCGCCGAACGAGCCAAGTTGGATCGGCACAAGCAAGCCATCAGCTTCCTTGGCGCCGCCGATCGCATCGTAGAACGCCTTCGAGAGCGCCGCCTGCGTGACGACCAATGGCGTCTTGATCGCCATCTGCTTGATCTGCTTGTAGCTGAGGATCGCAGTACGACTCGACGCGCCGTTGTAGATCAGGTCAGGGTTCGCGGCACGGATCTTGGCAAGCTGCGCGTTGACGTTGGTGTCCTCGATGGCCATCGTCTCGGCAGCGACGATTTCGATGCCGTATTTCGGCGCGAGTTCCTTGAAGTCCCTGGCTTCAGTCTGGCCAAAGGCGTCGGTCATCGTGAGCAGGGCAACGCGCCGGTATCCTTTGCGCTTGGCGAACTCGGCCAGTACCGTCATGAAGTCGTGAACCGCAGGCGCTACCTTAAATAGATATGGTTCGGCCGGCGAGCCCAGGGCATCGGCCGCGCCGGACGAGATGATTGGAATCTTGAATTCTGACGCCAGCGTCTTGATGGCGAGCGCCGCACTCGAGTTTACGAGCGAGTAGATCAAGTTGATGTTTTTGTCGCCCGCCAGTCGGCGATAGGCGTTGACTGCGCTGACCGGGTTGGTCTCGTCGTCGAGCTTTTCGTAAACTATCTTCTTGCCCGGCAAGCCGTGATGCGCCTTTTCCCAGGCCAAGACGCCATCCATCGAGTCCTTCGCCGCGGCAACGAAGCCGCCTGACAGCGACATCACCACGCCGATCTTAAATTCCTTGGGCTCCTGCGCGCTGGCGGGCGCGATGCCCACCATGGCTAACGCTGATGCCCACACCAGCAGTTTTGCTTTCGACATTATTACATCCCCTCCCGAGGCAGTAATTTTTGTGTCCGCTTGGGCCGCTGCCCGGGACGATTTCATTTTATTGCAGTTCAGATGAAAGAACCATGGAATTTAAATGTTCGGCCGGCAGCGCCGAACAAACCTCGACTTCGCGGCGGCAGCGCCGTGACGGTCATGATTATTTGGACCGTGATCGCCGGAAAGCCAGCGCTTGAGTTCCGAAATGGCAATCCTTGCTGCGCGTGGCGTTGACCTGTTCCACTTCCGGATGGTCGATGGTGAATTCGACCTTCAGCCTGTCCGGGCTCGGGCGCGTGCCTAGGCCGATTGCCGCCAACCGCCCGTCTGTATAGTGTCGCGGGCGGCAGAGTCGAAAAGCAAGCAGTGCGCCCGACGGAAAATCTGAAAAATATCATGTCGCGGCGGGACGCGGTCATCGTGCCCGGCGCGGCGAATGCAATGTTCGCGCGTGTCATCGAGGCGAGCGGTTTCGAAGCGGTTTATGTCACCGGCGCCGGCATCGCCAACATGCTGTTGGGCGCGCCGGACATCGGCCTCACCACGATGAGCGAAGTGGCCGATACGGTCGCGCGCATAGCCGACACCGTTTCAATTCCCTTGATCGTCGATGCCGACACCGGCTTCGGCAACGCCGTCAACATGGTGCGGACCGTCCGGTCATTTGAACGGGCTGGCGCGGCCGCGATCCAGATCGAGGACCAGGTGTTTCCGAAGAAGTGTGGCCATTTTGCCGGCAAGGACGTGATTCCGTTGCGGGAGATGCTGCCGAAGATCAAGGCCGCGGTCGACGCGCGCCGCGATGGCTCGCTGCAGGTCATTGCCCGCACTGACGCGCGGGCGATCGAGGGTCTTGATCGCGCGATCGAGCGTGCCGTCGCCTTTGCCGAAGCCGGTGCTGACGTAACGTTCGTTGAGGCGCCGACCGATCTCCAGGAACTGCGCCGCATCCCGCAGGAAATTCGTGTTCCTCAGGTCGCGAATATGGTGTTCGGCGGCAAAACGCCGGAGCCAGGCCGGGAACAGCTCAAGGAGTTCGGCTACTCCATTGTCCTTTACGCCAACGCCGTGCTCCAGGCAGCGCTGAAGGCGAGTTACGAGGTGCTTGATGCACTCGGAAAAGACGGGTCGCTGGCTTCGGTCGCCGAGCATTTGGCGTCGTTTGAAGAACGACAAAACGCGGTGGCGAAGGATACCTGGGACGGGTTGGAACGCCGTTATCAAGTGGATAGTTGAGACAGGGCCATGAGCAAACCGTGGGACGGAATCATTTCCGAAAACGAACAGAAGGCTTACAACGCTGCCGGCTTTGGCCGCCCGACCGGATTAGGCAAGCGACCGGCGCTTCTGATCATCGACGTGCAATATCGCACCGTCGGAACAGTGCCGCGGCCGTTTTGGGAAGCAATCAAGGAATTTCCGACCGCGTGCGGTGATGTCGGCTGGGCCGCGGTGCGGCAGATCGAGCGGTTGCTGGCGCTGTTCCGGAATAACGATTGGCCGGTGATGTACCCTCACGTCTCGCCCAAACAGAGTTTCGATCAAGGCAGATTGTCTGACAAGATCCCCGCGATCATGAACATTGCGCAAAAGGGCTACGAGTTTGTCGCCGAAGTTGCCCCGCGCGACGGCGATATTCTGTTGCCGAAGAAGCATCCCAGCGCGTTCTTCGGCACTCCGCTGGTGAGCTATCTGATCAACGCCGGTGCCGACAGCATCGTGGTCACCGGATGCACGACCAGCGGGTGCGTTCGCGGCAGCGTCGTCGACGGCTTTGCCTATAATTTTCGCGTCCTGGTGCCTCATGATTCGGTCTACGATCGCAGCGCCACGTCGCACGCCGTCAACCTGTTCGACATGGCCTCGAAGTATGCGGACGTGACCTCGACGGATGAGGCGCTGGCCGTGCTTGGCGACCTGAAGGCCGCGGCTTGAACCGGGCCTCGGTCTGATGTCGGATTTCGATCTGGTCGTCCGGAACGGCGAAGCGATTCTCCCCGCGCACGGCCGGACCGCGTGCGACATTGCGATCCGTGATGGACGCATCGCGGCGATCGCCGCTCCCGGCGAAAAGCTCGCGGCTGAATCGGAAATATCCGCACGCGGCCTGGTCATTTTTCCCGGCGCCATCGACGTTCATCTGCATCTCGGCCACGGCAGCGATATCGCGCGTCCGCGCGTTGCCTCGGATGCCGATCGCGAGACGGCGGCAGCCGCGAAAGGCGGCATTACGTGTTTCATTCCTTATTTGCTGGCGACCGAGCCGTTTGAAAAAATCTTCGACGATGTCGTCTCGGTCACGCAGGCCGGCGCCCGCATCGATTTCAGCTACCATTTTATCATCTCCACCGAAGACCAACTCGCCGGCGTGCCACGTTACGTCGGCGATTATGGCGTGCCGAGCTTCAAGATCTTCATGAACAATCGCGGCGGTGAAGGCGCGCGGCTGGGTCTACCGGATATCGACGACGGCTTTTTGTTTCGCCTGTGCGAGGCGGCGGCAGCGAGCGGCGGCATGGTGTGCCCGCATCCAGAGACGATCGAAATCGCATGGGTTCTGCGCGACCGGCTGAAGAAACAGGATCCTGACGGCAAAGGGGGCCTGGCGACGTGGAACGGCACGCGGCCGCCTTTCGTCGAGGCCGACGCCGTTCAGCGCGCGGCGTACCTGTCGGATGTCGCGGGAGCACCGCTTTACGTTGTCCACACCTCGTCGGCGGAGGCGTTGGCGGCCGCGCTTCGCCACCGCGCCAATGGTGCAACGGTTCATATCGAGACCTGCCCTCACTATCTGACTCACGACATAACCTGGCAGGGTGGGGACATCGGAAAAATAAATCCCCCGCTTCGAGAAGCGGCCGATCGCGAGGCGCTGTGGCAGGCGCTGCTAGCCGGCGACATTGATACAGTGGCGACGGACCACGTCCACCGCGACGTCACGGCCAAGAAAGGCGGCATCTGGAACGCGTCACCCGGTTGCCCGGGCCTCGAAACGCTGCTGCCGGTATTGCTGACCGAAGGCCATCACAAGCGCGGCATGGCGCTGGAGCGTGTCGCGGAAGTTTCGGCCACCTCGCCGGCGCGGCTGATGGGACTTGGTCAGTCGAAAGGCTCCATCGCGGTCGGGTACGACGCGGATCTTACCTTCGTCGATCTCGATCGGACCTGGCGGCTCGATCGTGCTGATGTTGTTTCGAGCGCCGGATATTCGATCTACGAGGGCTGGCCCTTCCAGGGTGCGATCGTGCACGCCATGTCGCGCGGTTTCCTGGTATTGCGCGACGCCAGCCTGCAAGATGACGCCGTGGGCCGCGGACATTTTGTAAAGAGAGTTCCTTGAGCACTGTTCCGTGGCGAAGTGAAATGCCATTCGCGCCTGCGAGGTCTTATGAGCGACAGCGACTATCATCCGTTCGTTCCGGCCCCGGGGCGCAGCGCTATTGCGGGTCCGACACCGCGGGCCCATGCGGAGGCGCGGATGAAAAATCCGCGCGCCCAGGATTTGTTCGGCACCTGGGCGAAGCTGGGAGCCGCCCCGTTCGCCGGGCTCACGACCGACGGTCATGTCCAGCCGGGTTTGTTTTCGCTACAGGACGAGGACGCGCCGACGCCGGCGATGATTGCCGCTGCAACCGATTTGCTGCGGCGCTTGACTCCGGCGCAGCGCAGCGCGACGCGCTTTCCGGTCGACTCCCAACTTTGGCGGCATTGGCAGAATACCGAGTTGTACGTCGAGCATCATGGCCTGCGGCTAGATGAGGTGGACGCCTCGATCCAGGCGGCGGTCATGGCTGTGGTGCGTACGAGCCTGAGCGCCAAGGGTTACGATGTCGCGCGCGACGTGATGCGGCTCAATCGTTTTCTCGGCGATCTGGTGGGCGGGCCGCAGGTCCTTGGCGAATGGGCCTACATCTTTTGCCTGTTCGGCGATCCTTCCAAATCCGAACCATGGGGATGGCAGCTGTTTGGCCACCATCTCTGTCTCAACTGCTTCGTGATCGGCCGGCAGATGGTGCTGACGCCGTGCTTTTTCGGCGCCGAACCGAACTATGCCGATACCGGCCCGTTTGCCGGCACCCGCCTGTTCCAGGATGAAGAGCGCGCCGGCCTGGCGCTGATGCGGTCGCTGCCGGCGCAGCAGCAGAACCAGGCGATCGTGGCGCACTCGATGATGGGCGGCGATTTGCCAGAGGGCCGCCGGCATTTCGCCGACAATCTGCACCTCGGCGGCGCGTATCAGGACAACCGCATCGTGCCTTACGAAGGGTTGCGCGCATCCGAGCTATCGGTGCTGCAACGACGCGATCTCATGGACCTGGTCGCCGCTTATGTCGCGCCGCTGCCGTCGGGCCCACTGGCGGCGCGGCTTGCCGAAGTCGAGCGGCATCTCGACGAGACGCATTTCTGCTGGATTGGCGGGTTCGCGGAAGAAAGCCCGTTTTACTATCGGATTCAGAGCCCCGTGATCTTCATCGAATTCGATCACCACGCCGGCGTGTTTTTGACCAATCCCGAGCCGGCGAAATTCCACGTCCATACGATTGTGCGCACCCCGAACGGCAACGACTACGGCATTGATCTATTGCGCCTGCACTATCAACACGCGCCGCATCATCAGCAGAAATAGCAACGTAACCGAGTTACGTCGCCGTAGTGATCGAGTTTACGCTGCCAGATCTTTTACCATCTTCACGACGGTCGGTTTCGTTGGCGAGCGATCGCGATCAATTGCCGCGACAGATTTGAACGGGCGGATGTGCCGCGTCTGGTGCTCGCCCCACGCCAAAATCACTCCAAAGCCAACGAAGGCGGCGACAATCGCGGTAAGGATAAGTGCATCAGTGACAGGCATGACTTCCTCCATTCCCTTGTAATCTTGATGCCATCGACGCCGATCAGCTTTGATGTAGATCAATCGGAAAAAAACGCGGTGTTAAATCTCGCCGCAGAGTTGTGTTGAGGCAAATCAATGCCGCCTCCCGCGAAGTCGGGAATTTGCCCTTTGCCAGGGAATTTTCACGCCAAGGGGGCTTGCCATGACTGATTCCAACCTCGACCGTGGTCTTATTTTCGTCCTGCGTATCATGATGGGCTGGACGTTTCTCTACGCCGGCGTTTGGCAGATTTGGGAAAACTATGACACTGCCGGATTCCTAAATCATGTGGTGACGTTTCACGATCTTTACGCCGTGTTCGCCCGGCCGGCGGTACTGCCCTTCACTGACTTTCTGGTGAAATGGGGCCACCTGCTGATCGGCTTATCTTTCATTTCCGGCCTGCTGGTGCGCATCAGTGGTCCGTTCGGCGTCCTCTTGATGATCGTCTACTACTTCGCGCATCTCGAGTTTCCGTACGTTGAGAATCATCTCAACTTTATCGTCGACTTCCATCTGGTTTATGCCGCCGTGATTGTTTACCTGATCGCCCATCGTGCCGGACACGTCTGGGGCCTCGACGGGTTGCTGGAGCAGCTGCATATGGTGGAGCATTATCCGGCGCTGCGGCCGCTGGTCGGGTGAGCATCGAGGATAGGATCGGGCACTCCTGCCCGGATAAGCAACGATTGTGGGCTGCGTGGCGATGCCGATGTGAACCCTGCACCAAGGGCGCCCGTAGCCCGTCATATCAACGTCTGAATCCGTAAGGCATCTTCCTTCAACCGACTTTTCAGTCCGGAATGGCGACTGATTCTCATTGCAGTGGTTTGGTAGTGAGAAATACGTACGCCACTTGCGATTGGCCGATTGATGTCAACTTACAATCTCGACAAGCTGTTCTCGCCGAGGTCTATCGCCGTGGTCGGTGCGTCACCGCGGAAAACGTCATCCGGTCGCGCCGTGGTCGAAAACCTCCTTCGAGCGGGTTTCCCGCGCCCGATTCATGTCGTCAACCCGCACTATGACGAGATCGAAGGCGTTCATGCGGTCAAATCCTATGAGGCTCTACCGGAGGCGCCCGACGTCGCGGTGATTGCGGTGCCGCCTGCGGCCGTTCCGGACGCCGTCGCCGCAGCGGCGCGGAAAGGCACCGCAGCCGGCATCATCGTCACCGCCGGGCTCGGTCACGGGCCAGGGTCGCTGGCGGAGCTCGCCGAGAAGAACGCTCATGTGGCAGGCATGCGCCTCGTCGGCCCCAATTGCCTCGGCGTTTTGATGCCGCGCGCGAAGCTCAACGCCAGCTTTGCCGCCTCGGCGCCGCCCGCGGGCGACCTTGCGCTGATTTCACAATCCGGCGCCATTGCGACCGGCTTGGTGGAGTGGGCCGCGATCCGCGGCGTCGGATTTTCCGCCATCGTCTCCATTGGCGACAGCATCGATGTCGATTTCGCCGATCTGCTCGACTACTTCGCCGTGGACCGCGGGACACGGGCAATCCTGCTTTACATCGAGTTCGATCCGCGATGCGCGCAAGTTCATGTCGGCAGCGCGGGCCGCGGCGCGTATCAAGCCGGTGCTCGTCATCAAGTCGGGACGCCATGCCCAGGGCGCGAAGGCGGCACTCACGCACACCGGCGCGCTTGCCGGATCGGACGCGGTCTATGACGCAGCCTTCCGCCGTGCGGGCCTTTTGCGGGTCATCGACCTCGATGAGCTGTTTGCTGCTGCTGAAACACTGGGACGCTTGACTGCGCTGGGCGGCAAACGGCTCGCTATCCTCACCAACGGCGGCGGGGTTGGGGTCCTTGCGGTGGATCGTCTCGTCGACCTCGGCGGTGAACTTGCCAGTATTTCGCCGGAGACGATGAAGAAACTCGACGCGGCGTTGCCGCCGATCTGGTCGCGCGCCAATCCGATCGACATCGCCGGCGATGCTGACGAAGCAAGGTACGCCGTCGCGCTTGAACTGCTGCTCGACGATGACGCCAATGACGCCGTGCTGGTTATGAACGTGCCGACCGCGCTGGCGTCAGCCGCCGACGCGGCGAAATCGGTCATTGCCGTGACCGAGCGGCATCGACAGAAACGCGCTCCTGCCAAGCCGGTATTTGCGATGTGGATCGGCGAAAGCGATACCGCGGCAGAAGCGTTCGAAGCGGCCAGCATTCCAAGTTACGCCACGGAATCAACAGCGATCTTCGGCTTCACGTACCTCGTTCGCTACCGAGAGTCGCGCGACTTGCTGATGGCGACGCCGCCGAGTTTGCCGCAGGATTTTGCGCCGGATGTCGCTGCGGTGCGGCCGGTTATTGAAGCCGTCTTGCGTGAAGGGCGTACTTGGCTCGATCCGGTCGAGCTGACCCGGCTGTTTTCGGGCTATGGCATCCCGATCACGCCTGCTGCACTGGCGCGCAACGCCGACGAAGCGGTCGCGGCAGCAAAACCGCACCTGGCTGGCGGTACCCCGGTCGTTTTGAAGATTCAATCGCCCGATATCGTTCACAAGTCGGAAGTTGGCGGTGTGCGGCTCAATCTCGCCAGTGAGAATGCGGTACGCCAAGCCGCCACGGAAATTCTGGCTCGGGCGCGCGCCGCAAAGCCCGACGCGCGCATCTCGGGCGTCACGGTCTTTCCAATGATCGTCCGGCCTAAGGCGCGCGAACTCATTGTCGGCGTCGCCGACGATCCGACCTTCGGACCCGTGATTGCATTCGGCCAAGGCGGCACCGCGGTCGAAGTGATCAGCGACAAGGCACTGGCGTTGCCGCCGCTCGATCTCGCGCTTGCCCGCAGCCTGATCGCCCGCACCCGCGTCTCGCGTATCCTCAAGGCCTACCGCAACGTGCCGGCCGCCGACGAACGCGCGATCGAGCTTCTCCTGGTGAAGCTGGCGCAGCTCGTGGCGGATTTTCCCGAGATTCGTGAAATCGATCTTAATCCGGTTCTTGCCGACGAGACCGGCGTGATTGCCGTCGACGCCCGGGTCTCGGTCGCTCCGGTCGGTAGGCTGGCGCGGGGATCTCGAGGCAACCCGAGGTTCGCCATTCGGCCTTATCCAACCGAATGGCAGAGGCAGATCAAGCTGCAGGACGGAACGGCAATTCTCGTTCGCCCCGTCCGGCCGGAAGATGAGCCGTTATATGGGCCGTTCTTTGCTGCCGTGACCCCGGCCGATTTGCGCTTACGTTTCTTCGCGCCGGTGAAGGAGTTCAGCCACGCCTTCATCGCGCGGTTTACCCAAATCGATTACGCCCGCGCCATGGCATTCATCGCCATCGAAGAGGCCACCGGCGCCATGCTGGGAGTGGTGCGCTTGCACGCCGACGCGGACTACGCCAGCGGCGAATACGCGATCCTCGTCCGGTCCGATCTGAAAGGACGCGGCCTTGGCTGGCAGCTCATGCAATTCATCATCGAATATGCGCGCGCCGAAGGAATCCGCTCGATCCACGGTCAAGTTCTGCAAGAGAACACGACGATGCTGGACATGTGCCGGGAACTGGGCTTTCAGATTATGTCGGACCCGCAGGAGCCGTCCTGTATCGTCGCCACTCTGCCGCTCTAACCTTCAATATCGTCGTCCGGCAGGATGCGGAGCGCTGCGCCGTCAAGGTCGTCGTACTGGCCGCTCTTAAGCGACCATAGGAACCCGACCAGCCCGGTCAGGCCGAGTAGCAGGGCCATCGGAACAAGGTATATCAGTACGTTCATGAGCCATGCTCCGCGCGAAAGCGGGCGCGTAATGCGTTGAGGGTGACGAGCAGCGACGACCCCGACATGGCAACCGCCGCGATCAGCGGCGTGACCACGCCGGCAATCGCCAGCGGCACCGCGAGCGCATTGTAGATCGCGGCAAGTGCGAGATTTTGTTTCATCAGCGAACGTGCCTTACGCGAGACGACCACGGCACGCAGCACTGGCCGCAGCCGCTTGCCGAGAAACAGTGCATCGGCATGCGCCTGGGTCAGGTGGGCGGCGGTGATTGGCGACAGCGAGACGTGGGCGGCGGCAAGCGCCGGCGCGTCGTTTAATCCATCCCCGACCATCAGGACGCGGCGGCCCTGCGATTGCATAACTTCGATGGCTGCAATCTTTTCGGCCGGCGTCAGGCCAGCGCGCCAATCTTGAATGCCGAGCTCGCCGGCAACCGGCGCCACGGCGGCCGGCCGGTCGCCTGAAAGTACGACAAGATCGACGCCGCGCTCGCGAAGCGCTGTGATCACCGCGACGGCGTCAGGCCGCAAGGCTTGATGGATCGGGATGGTTGCAATGGTGTCGCCATGCGCGAAGGTAATGGCCGATGCAGTGTTGTAGCGCGTGGCGGACTGATGATCTTCGACGACATTGCAGAACTTGGCGCTGCCAAGGCGGGCTTCCAGACCGTCGATGGTCGCGCATACGCCTTGACCGGGTTCCTCGACGGCGCCCGGATAAGGACTGCGCTCGCGGGCCGCCCGCGCCAGCGCCGCTGCGAGCGGATGGCGGCTCGAGAGCGCCAACCGCGCCGCGCGTTCGAGCACATCGGGGTCGATGGCAGCGGTCTCATCCACGCGCGGATCCGGCAGCGTTAACGTGCCGGTCTTGTCGAACACGATCGTGTCGGCTTCGGCGAGGCGTTCGATCACGTCACCGCCGTTGAGAATGACGCCGCTGCGAAACAACGAGCCCGCGGCGACCACCTGCACGGCAGGGATGGCAAGCGCAATCGCGCACGGACAGGTAATGATGAGCACCGCGATGGCGATGACAATCGAATCGTGCAGCGAGGCTCCCGCGACGAGCCAGCCGATCGCTGTCAGTGCCGCCGTTGCATGCACGACAGGCGCATAAAGCCGCGCCGCGCGATCGGCGAGCCGCACGGTCCGCGACTTTGCTTCGACTGCCTTGTCGAGGAGCCGCTCGACCTCATCAACCAGTGTACCGGTTCCGGAGGCCGTGACGCGTATGGTCAAAGCGCCGGACACATTGATGCTGCCGGCGTAGATCGTCATACCGCCGCGCACCGCGCGATGTAGCGTCTCGCCAGTAACCAGACTCTCATCAATATCCGAAGCGCCGTTGATGACGGTGCCATCGGCGGGAATGCGTTCGCCGGGCCGGACCAATATGCGGTCGCCCGGATGCAACGCGGCCGCCGGTATCTGGACGAGTTCGCCGCTCACATCGAGACGGTGAGCGAATTCAGCCTTCAGGCTGGCGAGGTTGACGGCAAACTGGCGCGTTCTTCGCCGCATGGCCAGATCGAGGTAACGGCCGCACAACAGAAAGAACAGCAGCATGATCGCGGAATCGAAATATACGTGCCTTGCGTGCGTTGCGGTCTCGAACAGAGACAGGCCCAGCGCCAGCGTCACGCCGAGCGAAATCGGCACGTCCATATTGAGCTGCCGCGCCCGCAGCGCCCGGAGCGCGCTTTGAATGAACGGCTGGCCGGCATAAGCCGCCGCCGGGAGTGCGATCAGGGCGGAGAGCCAATGGAACAGGTCGCGCGTCTCCGGTGTCATATCGGAAACGTTGCCGGCCCAGATCGAGACCGATAGCAACATGACGTTCATCGCGGCGAAGCCGGCGACCGCCAGGCATTTGAGCAGCCACTTGGCATGCGCGCTGTCGTCGGCTTCAACGCGTTCGGGCGCGAATGGATGGGCGTGATAGCCGATCGCTTCGATCGCCTCGATGATCTGCGCGGCGTCGATCTTGTCGTTGCGCCAATCGACGGCCAGCCGGCGCTGGGTGAAGTTGAGCCGGGCGTCGATCACGCCGGGCAATTTGGTCAGGCCGCTTTCAATCTTGCGGATACACCCGGCGCAGGCGACGCCGTCCACCGCAAGCGTCATATGCGATGCGCCGGCATCACCCGGCTCAACGAACAGCGAAAGGTCAACAGTCTCGGCCATGACCGACGCTCACTTGATTACGACGCGGTTTTTGGAGCGGAACAGCCGGTTACCCTGGCGTGACAGTTCGAGAATGAGGTCCCATTGGCCGGCGGCGACGATGGCGCTGCCCGCGTAATGGCCGGGCTTATCTTCGTTGACGATGACGGTCCGATCGAGATGCCGGTCGGTCGGGCGGGCGAACACGGCGGTCGCGGTCATGCCGCTGAGCGGGGCGCCTGACGCATCGTGCGCGACGACATCGAGGAGGGCGGTGCCGTCAGCTGAAGGCGTCACCTTGGCGTCGACCTGCCAGTGCTCGGCGTCCTGCGCCCTGGCCATCGCGACTTCGTGCTCGAACAGCTGCCCAGCTCGGTAGGCGCTATCGGCGTCGACGCCGCGGAAGGTCGACAGCGCCTCATGGGCCATAAACGCATTGACCCCGATGATAACGGCAAAGAACGCGACTATCATCGCCAGGACCATTCGCCCTGTAACTTGCCGCGGCTCAGTTGTGGCCATGACCTGCCTCACGGTCCGAAGAAATGATCGTTGGCGCTGACCGGCGTTCCGCCGGTCTTAGGCACAATGGTAAAGGTGATGGGGATCGAGGCTCCGGCGGGCACCCGCTCGCGCGCGGTGACCAGAACGCGCGCTTCGCGCGATTGATCGGCACCGACGTCAATCAGCGGATCTGCTCCAAAGAAAGACGAACCGCCGATCACGTCAACATCGGCATCCGGCAGGCCGCTGACCTTGAGCATGAAGGCTCTGCTCTCCAGGCTCTTGTTAAGGATGCGCACGGTGTAGGCGTTGCGCAGCGATCCGTCAGACAAGTGCACGAACAGGGGATTGCGATCGTGAAGGACGTTGATGGCGTCGTTGCGCCGCGTCGCCAACGCGTAGGCCATCACCGCGCCGACAAGGACAATGATGGCGGCATACAGCAGCGTGCGCGTCCGCACGATATTGTAGACCGGCTTTTCGCCCATTTGGCGGCGTTTAATGTTGATATCGGTGTCAAACGCAATGAGCCGCGCCGGGCGACCGATTTTCTCCATCACCGCGTCGCAGGCGTCGATGCACAGGCCGCACTGGATGCAACCGAGATTAGGCCCGCCGCGGATATCGACGCCGGTTGGACAAACGTGCACGCATTGCAGGCAATCGATGCAGTCGCCGGCGGGAAGGCCTTGCTCATGCAGGGCCGCGGCCTTTTTCACCGACGCCCGCGGCTCGCCGCGGTCGTAGCGGTAAGTGACGTTGAGCGCGTATTCGTCGGTCAGCGCCGCTTGAATACGCGGCCACGGACACATGTAGACACAGACCTGCTCGCGCATCCATCCGGCCAGCGCGTAGGTCGTGAATGTCAACAGCCCGATGAAGACGTAAGCGATCAGCGGTGCCTGAAATGTCGCCAAGTCCTTCACCAAACTTGGCGCGTCAGCAAAGTAAAGAACCCAGGCGCCGCCAGTCCACCACGCGACCATCAGCCAGAGAAAGTGCTTGGTGCCGGCGCGTGCCAGACGCTCCATCGTCCATGGCTGGCGGTCGCGCTGCAAGTGCTCGCGCCGATCACCTTCGGTCCAGCGTTCGATGGTCTGGAAGAGATCGGTCCAAACCGTCTGCGGACAAAGATACCCGCACCACAGGCGTCCGGCGATGGCATTCATCAGAAACAGCGCCATCGCCGCGAGGATGAGCAAGCCGGTAAGGTAATAGAATTCTTGCGGCCAGATTTCGATGAAGAAGAAATAGAAGCGACGGTTGGGAAAATCGATCAGCACCGCCTGGCCCGGTGCGTTCAGTCCTCGATCCCAACGTACGAATGGCAGCAGATAATAGATGCCGAGCGTGACGAACAGCACCGCCCATTTCACGCGCCGGTACGTGCCGCTTACGCTTTGCGGGTAGACCTTCTTGCGTGCGGCGTAGAGCGGCTCGTCGTCGTCCGAATGCTCCGGTTCGAAGTGCGGGACGAGCGGCGTGCGCGCAGCATCATCGACCAGCGCAGTGAGTGGATGCTGCCCCTGCTGCGCGGCTGGGTCTTGCATTCCGAGCGCGATATCGGAATCGGGACACATTCGTTACTGCTCCCCGCCGCCGAAAGTGTGCACATAGACGGCGAGCGCCTTGATGGTGACGTCGTCCAGCTTGCCGCCCCAGGCCGGCATGATGCCGCCGCGTCCGTTGAAAATTCCCTCCATGATGGTCTTCTTGTCCGGCGCGTAGAGCCAGATATTGTCGGTGAGATTTGGCGCGCCCAGTTCGTGATTGCCCTTGCCCTGCGGGCCGTGACACACGGCGCAATTGTCGGCGAAGATTTTGGCGCCGCGTGCAAGATCGGCGCCGGGCTCGGTCTTGAGGCCGGATAGTGAGCGGACGTAATCGGCGACCGTCGAGATTTCAACCGGCTTGAGCATGCCGTCGCGGCCGAAGGCCGGCATCGAACCCTGATGGCCGTCGTCGTCGCCGGCGCGGGCGCCGTGACGGATCGTCTGCGCGATGTCGGCAAGCTTGCCGCCCCAGAGCCACTTATTGTCGTCGAGGTTCGGGTAGCCTTTGGCGCCGGCGCCGCCGGCGCCGTGGCAAGGCGCGCAATTGTCGGCAAAAGCGCGGCGGCCAAGCGCACGAGCAAAGTCCAGCAAGTCCGGCGTCGACTCGATCTCCTGCAGCGAAGACGCCCCGAGCCGCGCCACCATCGGGCCGCGCTCCTGTTGGAGTGCGGCTAGTTGCTCGGCGACGGCGCTGCGGGTGTGCCAGTTGAACACACCGTTAGTGTAGGAGGAGGCCAGCGGCCACGCCGGATAGACGATCCAGTAGCTGATCGCCCACACGATCGTCGCGTAGAACAGCCACAGCCACCAGCGCGGCAGTGGCGTGTTCAGCTCCTGAATGCCGTCCCATTCGTGGCCGGTAGTGCCGACTTTTGCCGCCGGGTTGTGCTCGGATTTTTTTGCATCAGCCATTGTTCAGTCCTCTCGCAGCGGGATGCGCGCCGATTTATCAAATTGCTGTTGGCGCGCGCGCGAGGGCCATAGCGCGTAGATCAGCACAATAATGAAGAGAATAACAAAGTAGACCAGTCCCCACGTCTGGGCGATTTCTGAGAAGAATTGGTAAGTCGGCGACACGGTTCTCTCCTCAGCGGATATTGGCTTTGTCGTCGTAAAGCTTGAAGTCGACCAGCGTCCCCAGCATTTGCAAGTACGCGATCAGCGCATCGGCTTCGGTCACACGGCCGGCCTTGCCGGAGAAGTTCCGCGCCTGCGCTTTCGGATAGCGCATTGTCAGCGCGGCGGCGTCGGGTGCGTCCGTTGTCGCTTGCGTGCGCACGTCGGCAAGCGCATTGGCGATCATTTCGTCCGTGTACGGCACGCCGAGCAACGCCTGCACCTTCAAGTCCTCGGCGATATGGCTGAAATCGAGATCGGTCGTGAACAGCCACGGATAGCCCGGCATGATCGACTCTGGAACCACCGAGCGTGGGTCCATCAAATGGTCACGGTGCCAGTCGTCGGAGTACTTGCCACCAACCCGAGCCAAGTCCGGGCCGTTGCGCTTTGAGCCCCACTGAAACGGGTGATCGTACATGCTCTCGGCGGCGAGCGAGTAGTGACCGTAGCGCTCGACCTCGTCGCGCAGCGCGCGGATCATCTGCGAATGGCACAGATAACAACCCTCGCGCACGTAGATGTTGCGGCCGGCGAGCTCGAGCGGCGTATACGGCCGCATGCCGGGCGCGGCCTCGATGGTGCTGCGCAAATAGAACAGCGGCACCACCTCGACCAGGCCGCCGATCGCGATCACGATCAGGATGCCAAGCAGGAGCAGGATGGAGTTGCGCTCGAGGATCCAGTGTCTCTGCCACAGCGATGTGTAAGTTGCCATGAGCGATGCTCCTACTCGGCCGGGGCCATGCTTACGACCGGCGCGAGCTGTTCACGCTGATAGATCGTTCGCCACAGATTGAAGACCATGATCAGTGCGCCGACCAGAAACAAGGCGCCGCCGATGGCGCGGATGATGTAGAACGGATGCATCGCCTCCACGGTCTCGATGAACGAATATTCGAGGAAGCCGAGCGGGGTGTAGGCGCGCCACATCAATCCCTGGAGGATGCCCGCAACCCACATCGACGTGATGTAGACGACGATGCCGATGGTCGCGATCCAGAAATGCCAGCCGACCAGTCGGAGCGAATAGAGCGGGCGGTTCCACAGCCACGGCACCAGGCAATAGATCGCGCCGAAGGAGACGAAGCCGACCCAGCCGAGCGCGCCGGAATGAACGTGGCCGATGGTCCAGTCAGTGTAGTGTGACAGCGAGTTCACCGCTTTCACCGACATCACCGGACCTTCGAAAGTCGACATGCCGTAGAAGGCGACCGACAGCACCATCATGCGCAGCACGGGATCGGTGCGCAGCTTGTCCCACGCGCCTGAGAGCGTCATCAGTCCATTGATCATGCCGCCCCACGACGGCATCCAGAGCATGATCGAGAAGGTCATGCCGAGTGTTTGCGTCCAGTCCGGCAACGCCGTGTAATGCAGGTGATGCGGCCCCGCCCAGATGTAGAGAAAGATCAGCGCCCAGAAGTGAATGATCGAGAGCCGATAGCTGTAGATCGGCCGTTCGGCGCGTTTCGGGATGAAGTAGTACATGATGCCGAGAAAGCCGGCGGTGAGGAAAAAGCCCACGGCATTGTGGCCGTACCACCACTGCACCATGGCATCCTGCACGCCCGACCAGACGATGTACGACTTCGGCGAAAACATCGACACCGGTAGGGCGGCGTTATTGCCGAGGTGAAGGACCGCGATGGTGAGAATAAAGGCGAGATAGAACCAGTTGGCGACGTAGATGTGCGGCTCGGTGCGCCGCATCAGGGTGCCGAGATAAACCAAGAGATACACGACCCAGACGATGGTGAGCCAAAGGTCGGCGTACCATTCCGGTTCGGCATATTCTTTGGATTGGGTGATGCCAAGAAGATAGCCGGTGCCGGCGATGATAATGAAGAAATTGTAACCCAGCACGACGAACCAGGGCGCCAGATCGCCGACCAGCCGCGCGCGGCAGGTGCGCTGCACCACGTAGAACGACGTAGCGACCAGCACGTTGCCGCCGAAGGCGAAGATCACCGCGGAGGTGTGCAACGGCCGCAGCCGCCCGAACGAGATGAACGAGAGATCGAAGTTGAGCGCCGGGAAAGCGAGTTCGAGCGCGATCCACAAGCCGACCGTGAATCCGGCAATGCCCCAGAACACCGCCAGGATGGTAGCCAGCTTGACCGGCCCCATATTGTAGTTAGGCCTGCCATCGATCGTGAGCGGCGCCGGTCCATGACCGGGATCGAAGTAGCGATTAAGGATCGCAAAGACGGCCGCCACGCTTCCCGCGGCGAACAGATAGGCGTGGAAAGCAAATTCCGGTGTGTAGGCTTTGGCCGCCACCACAATCGCGTAAATCGCGAGTAACGCGAAGGCTGCGGCCGTGCCGCCTTCGCCGAAGCTCATATATTTTGTTGGTTGTGTGTGCGATTGCACCATAAGTCACCCCGAAGGCTTAAACGAGCTGAACGTGCTTACGAACACGAACAGTGGTTCGCCGCGTTGATGCAGATCAATGTCGGGGGCTGCTCGTGGATAGGCGGACATTTTTAATACGTCAGCCGCTCTTGTAGCTTCCTCCTGATCCTTTGATTGGTGCAGCGCTTACGCGCGCACATTGGAACGCCCAGGCGGAGAACACAGTCCCGGCTCATCACTCTAGCGATTTCAAATAGGCGATCACGTCCGCGATCTGGCCTGGATCAAGCCGGAACTCGGGCATCGTCGGATGCCCGGTGACAATGCCTTCGGCGAGTGATTCCTGCAGGCTTTCGACCGGATAGCGCTGATGCAGGGTGCGAAACGGCGGCGCGATCTTGAGCGGGCTTTCGGTCACTTTGTCGACCGAGTGGCAACGCGAACAATGGGTAAGTACAAAGACCTGGCCTCTTTGTGCAGCGGGCGAGAGCGCTTCTGCGCTTATCGCGAACTGCGGCAGCGAAATCGAGAGCGCCATCGCCCCGAGTATGCAGCAAGCGATGCGGCGTTTGGCAAAAGTGAAAGACATGAGCTGCCCCTAAGGTCAGAAAGCGGCGTAAAAGGCGGCGCCCGCCTTCAGTGGACGGCATTTTGTGCTTCCGCTTGCAGCTTAGCTTCGTCCTCGGACGACGGAAACGCCATACCGGACATCGGCTCGACCCAAACCAGATGATCGTGCACTTCGGTGACGCCGGCGACGTTCTCCGCTGTGATCAGGCACGCGCGACGTTCGCGCTCATCCATAATCGTGCCCCACAATTCGGCAACTCCGTCTTTGACAACGACATTGACCTGGGGCGCCCACCGCTGTTTCTCGAACGCCGCCAAAACCCGGTCGCGGATCGCGGAGTCACCGCCGGCGGGTGTTTCCATATCGCGTGCGAGGCTCGCCAGAGCGTGCATGAGATTGGCGCGGCTGACAATGCCAACCATTTTGCCGTCACGCAGGACGGGAAGCCGTTTGATGCGGCGGCGCTCCATCAACTCGACCACTGTCTCGAGCAAATCGTCCTCGGAAACGGTCACGGGATCGGCGGTCATCACCTCCTCGACCTTCCGTCCTGAGGCGTGGACGTATTCGTCGGCAAGGCGCCCTGGACCGACCAGAAATTCGAGCCATTTCGGCCGCCGGCGCTGCGTGCCGATCTCGCCACGCCGCAAAAAGTCACCCTCCGTCACCATACCAACGAGGCTGCCTTGCGCGTCTACGACCGGCAGGCCGCTGATCCTGTTTTGCAGCATCGTATTCACCGCATTCAGGACCGGTTCACCGGCCGCTATGGAAATGACGTTCCGCGTCATCACATCACGGACTTGCATGGTCTTCTCCATTACAAGATCGAACAATTGGGTAGGTACAGCGCGGCCGGTCAGCCGTTCAGGCGGTTCAGCGCCGAGCGATTGCGCAGCACGATGCGCCGCGATGTCGGTACTTCAATCGCCGCGGCGGTTTCCAGACCCGTCAGCGTGCGCGAGACGGTTTCGATGGTCAGGCCGAGATAATCGGCGATGTCCTGCCGAGACATCGGCAGTTCGACGATATTGCCGGCGGCAGCGCGTTCCGCCATTTCCAGAAGGAAGCTCGCGACGCGCTCCTGCGCGCTCTTGACCAGCAGCAGCACGCGGTTTTGCATCCGCCGCAACTCGCGGCTGGTGAGATCGAAGAGTTCGCGGCCAATCGTGGCATCTCGCCCGGCGAGCGCCGTGAGTGCGCTGCGCTTGACCACTTGCACCTTGGTATCGCTGATGGCCTCGGCCGAAAAGGTGTGCTCGTCGGCAAACTGGAGCCCGAAAACGTCACCGGGCAGATAAAATCCGCCGATCTGACGGCGGCCGTCGCTGAGGATTTTGTAGGTGCGCACGCCGCCGCTGATGACTTTGTAGACGTAATCGGCAGGCTCGTTCTCGCCGAAAATTTCGGTATTGCGCGGATACGACATCACCGCGCCCATCAGCTGCATCGATTGGGCGAGGGGCTCGTGACTGTCGAGGGTATCACTTGAAACCGGTGCGGGATTGCGGGCCGCCGGCACAAACGGGCGGAACTGACTGGTTCGGATGGGGGCTGGCGCGAGCATGGGTGTCTTCCTCCGTGAGCGTCTGGAGGTATCGATAATCGGCGCGCCATAGTTGAGAAATTCAGATATTGTCCATAAGGGATATCCCGTAGGGCAAAAACAGCCCGCAATCGCATGCAGGGCCGTAAAAGCGGCCCAAAAATGCAGCGATCAGCGGTATTGTGATGACTGAAGCAATGCCTCATCCCCGTTCGTACGCCGCCAAGGTGGCGTTGAGCATCTCGGCTCCGCGCAGCAGCATTAGGCAATATGGTATTGCGCTTTTGCGATTGTGCTGGCGTTGGTCGTTCGCATAGCGCTGGAATCGGTGCTCGAAGGTACCGCGTCTTACCTTTTCTTCGTTCCGGCGGTTCTGATCGCCTCGGCATTCGGCGGGTGGGGCCCGGGCGCCTTCGCGACTATTCTTGGCCTGCTGCTCGGGCTGTTTCTCGTCGCCGATTATCGCGCTCTGGTCAGCGCCGACATCGTCAATGCTTTCGTATTCGCACTGGTCGGCGGCGGTGCGTCGTGGCGCGGCGATTTATTGCGCCGTTCGCGTCTTGCAGCGGCGGCAAGCGCCGACGAGGCTTTCGCCCGCGCAGCCCATATGAAGTCAATTCTCGACACCATCCCTGATGCCATGATCGTCATTGACGACCGCGGCACTATGCAATCTTTCAGCGCGGCCGCGGAGCGGCTATTCGGCCATAGCGCTGCGGAGGTTCTGGGCAAAAACGTCAAAATGCTGATGCCGGCGCCGTATCGGGAAGTCACGACAGCTACTTGCAACGCTACATGAGCACGGGCGAGCGGCGAATTATCGGCATCGGCCGGGTTGTCGTCGGCGAACGCAAGGACGGTTCGACGTTTCCCCTCGAGCTCAACGTTGGCGAAATGAAAACCGGCAGCCAGCGTTTCTTTACCGGATTCATCCGCGATCTCACCGAGAGCCAGAAGACCGAGGCGCGGCTCCAGGAATTGCAGTCCGAACTCGTCCACGTTTCACGCCTGACCGCCATGGGAGAAATGGCATCCGCGCTTGCTCACGAGCTTAACCAGCCGCTGTCGGCGATCGCCAACTACATGAAGGGATCGCGACGGCTGCTCGAAGATAGTCCCATGAGCGCGCAACGATCCTGCGCGAAGCCATGGATAAGGCGGCCGAACAGGCGATGTGGGCAGGGCAGGTCATCCGCCGGTTACGCGATTTCGTTGCCCGGGGCGAAAGCGAGCGGCGGATTGAAGACGTGAAGAAACTCGTGGAAGAAGCAAGCGCGCTGGCGCTGGTCGGGGCCAAAGACCGGGGCGAACGGGTGCGCTTCGAGTTCGACCCGCAAGCCGATGCCGTCCTGGCCGACAAGGTGCAGATCCAGCAAGTCTTGCTCAATCTGATGCGCAACGCCATCGAGGCGATGGAAGACACCGAGCGGCGCGAGCTTGTCGTCTCGGCGACGGTCATTGCGGACAACATGGTGGAGATCGCCGTCGCTGACACCGGGACCGGGATTGCCCCTGAAATCAGCGCGCAACTGTTCCAGCCGTTCATCACCACGAAACGCCAGGGCATGGGCGTGGGCCTGTCGATCTCGCGCACCATCGTCGAGGCGCATGGCGGCTCGATCACCGCGCGGCCCAATCCCGGAGGCGGTACGGTGTTTGGCCTCACGCTGCCCGCCGTGACCAAGGAGGAGGTCGGCGATGCCGTCTGAAAAGGGCATTGTGCATGTCATCGATGACGATGAGGCCCTTCGGGAATCGCTGGCTTTCCTGCTGCGCACAGCCAACATCGAGGTGCGAACTTACCCGTCGGCCGCGGCCTTCCTCGATGCGCTTCCCGACGCGCGGGCAAGCTGCGTTATCACCGATGTGAGAATGCCGGGCATGAGCGGGATCGAGTTGTTGACGGCGGCTTGCAGGAGCTCAAGATCGCCATGCCGGTGATTGTGATCACCGGCCACGGCGATGTGCCGCTGGCGGTCGAGGCTATGAAGATCGGTGCCTTGGATTTCCTGGAAAAGCCGTTCGACGATGAAGTCCTGCTGACAAGCGTGCGCTCGGCCCTTATGAGGCAGGACGGCGAGACCAAACGCCATACCGAGCGAGCCGAGATCGAGAACAAACTCGCAGCCCTCTCCAATCGCGAACGCGACGTGCTTGGCGGGCTGGTGGCGGGCCGGGCCAATAAGCAGATCGCATACGACCTCGGCATCAGCCCGCGCACCGTAGAGATCTATCGGGCCAATCTGATGAACAAGATGCAGGCGGGAAGCCTGTCCGATCTCGTGCGCATGGCGCTGATCGTCGGGATGGTAAATTCCGAGTGAAACGGCGAGCGGCCGGTTGCCGGGCCATCGCCGCAATTGCTCCCGGGACACGCTGCCGTGAATTGAGGCATATCAATGCAGCGCCTCGGATATTCTTGCATTCTTCAATAAAAGCGAACGTAGGATGCGAGGTTATAGGTGCAACCGATAGAAACGGCGCTGCGGTCCGAAATGCAGGGGCGCTCCCCGGTGGTTGTAATAGTTGACGACGATTCGGCGGTTTGCGGCTCGCTTAAATTTTCGCTGGAATTAGAGGGTTTTGTGGTGCGGGCCTACGGCAGCGCCGCCGAGCTTTTCCATGCCGGTGACTTTGGTAGCTGCGACTGCTTTGTCGTCGATCAGAGAATGCCAGGCATGACCGGAATGGAACTGATCGGAAAATTGCGCGATCAGAAGGTTCGGACGCCGGCGATCCTGCTCATCAGCCACGCCAATCCTGCGCTGACCGCCCGCGCGGCGATGGCAGATGTACCTATTGTGGAGAAGCCATTGCTCGGCAACGCGCTCGTTGAGAGGATCCGAGAAGCGTGCCGGGCCTCATAAGCGTTATCCGCATCAACTCGCTGACAGGAAGCTACGATCGGCGGCTATTCCATGATATGCAGAAGACGTACTTCCTGGTCGGGCGTCATGTTGGAGATATCGTCCTTATCTTTGTTTTTCTGCGCTTCGGTCCTGAGCGCAAGATAGAGAGCCTTGGCGGCGTCGCGCAACGCATCGCGGTGCGCGTCATCGGCCGGGGGCATGGCGGCAACAGTCTTCGCCAGGTCGCGCAGGATTTCGGCAAACAGCGCATAGTGGAAATGCATGCGAACGGATTTACGCGTATCCGCCGCGCCCTCGCGATGCAGGCTGAGCGAAATTCCGACTTCATCCAGATGGGCGTCGAAACGCGCCGTCCGCTCGAACGTTCCAATATAAAGCTTGTCCGGATATTCAATTGCTACTTCGGCCTTGTCAGGAACTGGTTTGGTCATGGCACGGCGCCTCTTAAGGATCCACGTGATTGCTTAGGCCAATTCGTCTCTATCGAGCTTGATCTGGATCAAGCAG